>NZ_JBHEBG010000003.1:0-603942 GCF_046557915.1 Spongiimicrobium sp. 3-5 | reverse complement strand
TTAACAATTTTAGCGGCCTATTAGGTCAAAAAACGGTGCCGCAACTTGGTTTTTTACATAGAGTACGACGATAACGGCAACATGATATCCGACCTGAATAAGGGGATAACGGATATTGATTATAACCACCTGAACAAACCAACAAAGATTACGGTAAGTGGTGCTAATGATGGCATCATAGATTATATCTACGATGCCTATGGAAGGAAACTCAGTAAGGTGAAAACCGAAAATGGGATTACTAAGAACACTGACTATACTGGGAATTATATCTATGAGAACGGCAGTTTGGCTTTCTTCAGTACGCCGGAAGGGTATGTAGAACCTAAAGACCCAAACAATCTAGGTTTAGGGTATGACTATATCTATCAGTACAAAGACCATCTCGGAAATATCAGACTATCTTATAAGAATGTTGGTACTGCTTCTGTTGATTTAGAGATACAGGAAGAGAACAATTATTATCCTTTTGGGTTACAGCACAAGGGATACAATAATGTCATAAACGGTCAGGAAAATAACTACCAGACGTTCCAAGGGCAGGAAGAGGAAAAAGAGCTCGGTAAAAATACCTATGCGTTCCAATGGAGGGACTACGACCCAGCTATTGCACGCTTCAACAAAATCGATAGGTTTGCTGAAAAGTACTATGACCAATCGCCTTATAACTTTACCAAGAACAGTCCTATGGTCTTTACAGAGGTCAAAGGAGATAGTATTTGGGTAAATACAGGATTTAGGAAATTGCGTTACGAAAATGGGAAGCTCTATAATAAAAAAGGGAAAGAAGTTAGAAAAGGATTGACAAACAGAATTGCTAATGGGAAATCATCTGGTAGTTTTGTTGGGAAAGCTGTTGGAGCATTGAATGATATCGCTAATGCTGAAACCAATACGGGAACTGATGTAATATCAACTCTACAATCATCTGATAATAACTTTGTAATTACCAATGCAAGTAAGAACCCGAGAGGCGCTGGAATAAATGAATTTAAAGCAGATGATAGAAGTGCGTCTTATAACATTGCTATTTTAGATTCTGGACAAGGCACACCAAAAGCTGGTGGTTCAGGTGGTACCGTTTATTGGAACCCTTCGGGTGGTAGTGTACTTGAATTAGGTGGTGGGCAAGGAACAAGACCTACTTCTAATCTGGCACACGAATTATTCCACGGATATGATGCCAATTTTGGTTTAACCGATAACCGACCTACAAGCACAGGATTAAAGCGTATGGAGGGTCGTGCATCATTTTTTGAAAATCAAATCAGAAGTCAGTTAGGTTATCCATCCAGGGAGTTTTATAGAACAGGAGGCACAAACTATAGGATTTTAGACAATAACAATAAGCCAATACAGGTAGCACCACCTTCAATTACTTGGCTTAATTTTATAAGATTATAAGATGAAAAATTATATAGCAATATATACCGTTCTAATGCTTCTAACATCTTGCGGTACAACAAAAGGCGTTAAGTTGGAAGCTAAAAAGACCAATTATTTTTTGGACTTACCAGATGGGTATGATTTACAAAAAAAACAAGGAGAAGTTTATAAAGAATATCATTTTGCATATCCAGACGGTTCAATATTTTATTTTACGGACGATGATGAATCAGGAGGTGCAGTTAACAAGGAGAAAATCAAAAAATATGGTAATGATATTTTAGTGAAAATAGCTGTTAATGATACAATTGATATAAGTGGCTCAAGTCAAGATGAAAAGTATTGGCGTGAGAAAAAAGAAACTGGCATCGTTGTAGGCTATGTAAATGCCACAAAAGGACGTAAAGAGTCTTTTGATAATGCTATCTCAACAATGGAGCGAAAGCCAAAAAATTAATAAACAAAGTTTTCAATTAGAAACCGCTCGAAATGAGCGGTTTTTTTATGCGTAAGTATTACGAGCTTTGGCATTGTATAGAAAAGTAAGGATTACATCAAAAAGTACATTTCTAGTGCCTCCCCCACAAGCATAAGCATTTTGCTCGTGCCGTACGGCGTAGGTAAAAGCTATTGGGCATTAGTTTAATAAACTTCGCACACCAGCTCTTTTTCAGGTTAGCTTACGGTAACATTTTCTACACACCGGACATTAATACATAAGGGCGATACCAAAGAACCAAAAAGGTACTTTATCGCTTTTTGTGTTCGTGTAGAAAACCCAATATGAAAAGAAGCCTGTCCCCATTTTTGTCGGTATTGATAGCAATATTGTTCCTCGGTTGCGCATCATATAAAGACCAAAAACAGCGCAATGCACTGAGTTTTCCAGAAATTGGGTCTGTAATAAGTCAAAAAGACGTTTTATGGCACAAGAATACTTCTCAAGTAGGTACCCCAAAATGGGCAGACCCACTAACCATTACCGTACAAGAACTGCCATTTAATATCAGGAGCTATGGCATTTATGCAAAGTACATGGCCAATGCCGGTAAGATCAATAGTATTGCCTTTGTAGATTCATTGCCATACAAACCCAAGTATTTGCGCTTGGAAATCGCCGATAAAATGGAGTTAGTGGACCTTTTGAATTCCTCTGAAAATAATAACGTACGCAACTACCTGGCAACCAATAGTATGCACAAATTGGTGACTTCTTGGAACATTACCCTACCCGATGCTTTGATAGCAAAACTGTTGTCTGCAACCCAAGTTACTTTATGTGAGGATAGCCGATGGGGCAAGCACTTTCTTTTCACCACAGGGAAACAAGAAGAGCGGCTACCTTTTTCTGAAATTCAGGTTTTCGATTATGAAACGGCAACTTTCTGTTGGGGTGAAGACCGCTACCATCGTAAAAAAATAAAGGCTTTATTACCCGAAGGGACAAACTGTCCCAAAGGTACTTTTAAAAAAGCCGATAAGGTTGAGTCGGATAAATCGTATTTAAAGTTTTAGGATGCAATTAAAAAAAACAATAGGATTGTTCTTAATGGTATTGGGCCTCTCTGCCTGCGACGACATCTTGGAGGTCCCCGAAATAGACAAAGAACAAATTACCGTACTTGCTCCTTTGGATGGAACGGTTATCAACGGTAATGAAGTAAATTTTAACTGGAATGCATTGGAAGATGCACGTTCTTATAAGGTAGAGGTGGCACAACCTAATTTTACAAACGCGGCCCAGATAATATTGGACAGTCTTATACAAGAAGATTCATTGGGGATTATCCTTACGAAGATTCAAAAGACTTTACTGAACGGCAACTACGAATGGCGGGTGAAGGGGCAAAACGGGGGAATAGAAACAGCTTTCAATACAAACTCCTTTACCGTAAATGGTGATGAGAATATTGATCTAACGCCCCCCAATACCCCTGTACTCATTGCACCTTCAGATGGAGCAACGCAAGACGAGACCAATGTTTCCTTTAGTTGGACTCGCGAAGATGTTTCTGGAAGTACAGAAATAGATAGCATTTATATCTATACCGACGTTGATTTACAGAATCTGGAAGCAAAAGGTTTGGGGGCAAACAAATCTTATGAGGCTGATTTGACCACCAATACATACTTCTGGCTAGTTCAGGCATTTGATGCTGCTGGCAATAAAAGTGCAGACTCCGAAGTATTTAGACTAATCATTAATTAACATAATATCAGCGTTTCATCTAAGGGCCTGATCAATGGCGTTAGGCAACCAAAATATTGTTACCATAGATTGTATTTCATGAATAAGAATACCAAAACATATCTTTTGTTAACACTTGTACTACTCATTTGGGGGCTCATTGGATATAAAGTGTTTTCAGGAAACTCTAGCAATAGCGAGGATGGGGGTAGTTACGAAAAACCGATGGTAAGAACCCTAACCGTGAAAGAAAAAGACACTTTTTCAATTCTTGCCGATTACCGGGACCCTTTTTTAGGAACCTTTCCTAAAAAACAGGTTAAGAAAGTGAAGCGTACTTTAAAAAGCAAAAAACCACCAATGCCAGAAATCAAGGTTCAATTCACCGGACTGGTGACGGACAAAGACGGCAAACGAAACATATTTTTTGTGACCATTGACGGGCAACAACACTTGATGGGTCCGAAGGATGAAATCAACAAGGTAAAATTGGTGAGTGGTAACGCCAATTCGATTAGCATTCGCATTAATGGTAAAACGAGAACCATACCCCTAACAGAGTGAAATGGTGTCAAAAAATAACGGCCGGATCCTTACAATTCGTTCTCTTTATCGGGGTCGTAATAGCCCTACTCTTGCTCACTTTTGTAACCTTGGCCCACTCCCATTCATTTTTTGGCAAAAAAACCGTGCGCTTCGTAAATACCGTAAAAGCGGCAGATTTTGGCCTTGCAACTGCCCTGAAAACCCAGATGTCATTCAATGACTCTACGGAAATAGAAATCCCTTTCGAAAACCAAATCCGAGTACGTGCGATTCGAGAATATTGGGGTGTTTTAGAAAAGTATACTGTAGTGGCAACCGCTAAAAAAAATCATTTTACAAAGTCTGTTTTGGTGGGTTCCAAAAGCACAACCGAGTTGCCAGCGCTATACCTTCAAGACAATGAACGCCCCATGATTATTGTAGGTAAGGCTAAAATAAGAGGGAATGTTTTTCTGCCAAAACAAGGCATAAGACCTGGGAATATTTCTGGGAATTCATTTTATGGTGCTTCACTGGTATCTGGCCGGCAGCTCGAAAGCAACGCAAGATTGCCCGAATTGGATTCTGAATTTCAGGATCGGGTTCAAAAAATGTCCAAAAACTGGGTTCCACAGCAACATATGGAAACCTTAAAATTATCCCGAAATACGATAGTCCATAACTCGTTTAAACATCCCACTAAAGTAATTCAGGGTGATAATGTGATGTTATTCGCTGTATCCCTGAAGGGTAATATCATTGTTCATGCAAGCCGGCGTATTGTGGTAGATGCTTCCAGTAGTTTGAAAGACGTTGTATTAATTGCACCGGAAATTATTATTAAAGATAGGGTTTCGGGTACTTTTCAGGCCATTGCCAGCAAGCATATAGAAATAGGCCAAAATTGTCATTTGGCATACCCATCGGCACTGGTCGTGAGCAGTACTTCGCCTGCCGCTGAAACATCAAAAAACATTCGAAAATCAAATATCATTCTAGGACCAAATTCGCTGGTTAAAGGTTTTCTAATGTACTTGGGGCCTAAGGAAGAGGAACGTACTTTCTCCCCTCAAATTAAAGTTGATAACAATACGGATGTATGGGGTGAAATTTATTGCCATAAAAATTTAGAACTAAAAGGTAATGTCATCGGAAGCGTAAGTACTTCGGGTTTTATGGCCTTGGAAAACGGAAGTATTTATCAGAACCATTTGTTCAATGGTACCATTGATATTGGTAAGTTACCACAACAGTACGTAGGCTTGCCCTTAAGGGGAAACAAAACTTTTAAAGCAGTTGTAAAATGGTTGTACTGAGAAAAATAAGGGCCTCTACCCTAATGGAAACCATGGTTGCCACGGTTTTGATCATTATACTGTTCTTAATGGCCAGCATGATCTTGAATTCCGTTTTCGCATCTTCTATAAAGAATAATATCCAAAACGTATCGGCTCGAATCAATGAATTGGAATATCAATATCAGAATGGTTTTATTGCCTTACCCTATTTCGAAACCTTTAATGACTGGGAAATCAGTTTTGAACTCGAAAATATGCCGAATGGAGAATTACCAAGAATAGAAGCTATTCATACCAAAACCAAAAAGGAATTAAAAACCGCTATGGTACTAGATGAAAAGAATTAACCATAAAATAAAATCTTTTACGCTAAGCGAGATGATTGTGGTACTTATGATTACGATTGTTGTGGTGGGTCTTGCTTTCTCCGTATTGAATTTGGTACAAAAGCAGATGGAAAGTATGTCTGAAAACTACGAGGGCAATACGGAATTGAATCTTCTACGACAGTCGTTATGGATAGACTTCCAAACCTATCCCAACATTAGCTTTAATAGTAATACCCAGGTGCTTAGCTTATCAAATGAAATTGAAAACACCAACTATCACTTTGAAGAAGAATGGGTTATTTGTAAGCAGGATACATTTAGTTTGAAGCTAGTTAGCCCATTATTTTATTTTGACGGAAAAGAAGTATCAAATGGCCCTATAGATGCAATAAAACTAACGGCAGGACAAAAAAACAGTAGTAAGGCGGTGTTTATTTATAATGAAAACCCTGCTTCAGAATATATGTATTAATGGGATTTAAATTAGAAAATACCGTTTCGAAAAAGAGCATAACCTCTATAGATAAAGGGGGTGCTACGGATATTCTCAAAAAAGAAATAACCCTATTCTCCTCCTCCTTCTCCAACAAGAAAAAGGAGAATTTTTATACCGAAATAAGTGTTTTGTTGCACGCGGGAATAAATTTGAAAGATGCATTGAGTCTTTTACGCGATAATCAAAAGAAGGAAAAGCAACAGTTTTTTTATTCCGAAATGGTAAACGCCTTAGTATCCGGAAAAGCGTTTTCAGAGGTGATACGTGCCAACAAAGAATTTAGCGAGTATGAGTACCATTCCTTAAAAATAGGTGAAGAAACGGGTACTACCGCCAAAATTGCCAAGGAGTTAGGCAAGTTTTTTGGCCGTAAAAATGAGCAAAGAAGAAATCTGTTGAATGCATTGACCTACCCAATTATCATATTAATAACGGCCATCCTGGTTGTTGTCTTCATGTTGCGTCTGGTGGTACCAATGTTTCAAGATATTTTTAAGCAGAACAATGTGGAATTGCCAGGCATAACCGAATTCATTATTGCTGCCTCGGACTTCATCAAAAATTATGGTTATTATGTAATACTGTTCATAATTGGCCTAATTGTACTTCGCAAAATATATGGTGACAATGAGCTCTTCAAGAAGAAAAAAGGGTATCTACAACTTAAGATTCCGTACATCGGTAATTTTATAAAGGCCGTGTACATGGCCCAGTTTACCCAAGCAGTGACACTTCTAACGGCATCTAAGGTACCTGTTTTGAATAGCATCGAATTGGTAAGGCAAATGATTGATTTTTTTCCATTGAAAGAAGCATTGGCAGATGTTGAAAAAGGAATTCTAAAAGGTCAAAGCCTTAGCAAAAGCCTAAGTCAAAACAAGATTTTTGACAACCGCATGGTTTCTTTGGTCAAGGTTGCGGAGGAAACAAATCAAACCGAGTTTGTTTTTGAAAGATTGAACGAACAATACAATATTGAAGTTCAGCAAAAGTCAAAATTACTTTCTACGTTGCTAGAACCGATGATCATCGTTGTAGTAGGTGCAATCGTGGGCATCATATTAATTGCCATGTACTTGCCCATGTTTAAATTGGGTAGTGTTTTAGGATAATAAAGCCCTAGGTTCTAAATGTCTGAGTTCATATGAAATTAGTTTAAAATCATGAAAATTTTGGAGTTAAAAAAACGCGTGGACTTGCTTATTTAATGATAATATTTTTGATTACAACAGTCTTTTAGTGGACTTTGCTTTAAAAAACTATGACTAACACGGGCTATAATTCATTGTGGTAGAATTTCCTAAACGGAAATCCTTACTTTTAAGCTAAGGTTGGTTTTAGGCAGAACATTCAATGCGTGAAATTCCTCAAAGAAATCATAGCCGTGACCGTTGTGTTGTATTTAAAAACCAATCCTCTTTATTAAAGAATTGTATCTTTATAATTAAATAACTCTTCTTCTTATTTAAGTTTTCTATTTTTTTCTTAAATTAGATTCAAAATAAATTAAAATACAGTGAAAAACTTTAAAGCAGGTAACTACGTCAATCAAGGAACCTTCAAAAGTTTCATTCCTCTAGAGATAAATCGAGACTGGATACTTGATGACATGGAAGTCATTGAGCTTTTAAGTCAAGCTGACAGACAGCTTGGACGACTTGATATGTACTCTGAACATACCCCGAACATTGATTTATTTATTTCAATGCATGTTTTAAAAGAGGCTACAAAATCAAGTAAAATTGAAGGGACCAAAACGAATATAGAAGAGGCATTACAAGACAAAGAAGAAATCGCAGAAGAGCAACGAGATGACTGGGAAGAAGTTCAAAATTACATAGATGCCTTAAATTCAACTATTAAATCTCTGGACGAATTACCTTTATCATCAAGACTAATCAAAATGGCTCATAAAGTTCTGCTTAAAGGAGTACGCGGAAAACACAAAATACCGGGTCAGTTTAGAACAAGTCAGAATTGGATTGGAGGTGCTTCAATTTCTGATGCCACATTCATTCCACCTCCTCATAAAGACGTTCCTCGTTTAATGGGAGACCTCGAAAAATTCTCTCATAATGAGGAAATTTTGTTACCTCATTTACTAAAAGTAGCTCTTATACATTATCAATTTGAAACGATTCACCCATTTTTAGATGGTAATGGTAGGGTTGGTCGACTTTTAATAACTCTTTACTTAGTTGAGAAAGAAATATTGAAAAAACCAATTCTTTACTTATCAGATTTTCTTGAAAGAAATAGACAATTATATTATGACAACTTAATGAAGGTTAGAACATCGAATGATATTAAACAATGGTTCAAATTTTTCCTTGTAGGAATCATTGAAACCGCGAAAGAAAGTATTGAAACATTCGATAATATTATGAAACTTCAAAAGGAAGTTGATTTCAAAATTCAAGGATTAGGTGCTCGAACCAGTAACGCACGAGCGGTTGTTAGTCAACTTTATTTAAGACCTTTAATAAATGTTCAAAAAGTAGCTGACTTAACTGAACTTTCTCTCCCCTCGGCATATAAACTGGTGAATGAACTTGAGAAACTCGGGATTCTAAAAGAAATTACAGGAGCAAAAAGGGGAAAACAATATTGGTTTGATGAATATCTTAATTTGTTTAGATAAAAAACGCATCCCAACATATTCCTCTCTTTTGTTCTTTCTGATTTATACAAGTAAAATAATCAGAAACAAACTTAAGATGGCTATAATTAATACGGACTTGTGGTAAATACGCCAAGGTCTCTCTGTATATTTAATATGTCGCAAAATCTTTGGGGTTTTGCTTTCGAACAAAAATAGAAAAAACAAAAAATCCGACCATTTTCATAATCGGATTTTCTTGGTCGGGGTGGCAGGATTCGAACCTGCGACCTCCGCGTCCCAAACGCGGCGCGATAACCGGGCTACGCTACACCCCGATAGTATGGCTATCAATATATAAAACCGAATGGGGCGCTATAGGCATCATTCGATTTTAGGATTGCAAATATAGTACAATACTTCTAAAAAAAGCATCATATCCTATATAAATGAAAAGGGCGCTGAAAACCTCAGCGCCCTTATATTTTTAAAGTATTTTAGTCATGTAGATTGGTTAACGATAAAGTGTAAAATGGCCAACGTATTGCTGTTTGGATTCATCATTGGCGTTTACTACATACCAATAATCTCCTGTTGGAACTTCCCTTCCATCATAAGTACCATCCCAAGCAGATACCTGGTTTAGCTCGGCCACAACCCTACCGTATCTATCGTAGATCTTTACTTCAATATTTGGAAAGAAATCTCTGTTCTCCGGATACCAAACATCATTGTTGTTATCACCATCGGGGGTAAAGAAATTTGGTATTTCTAGCATTCCCGTAAAATTAAAGGGCATGGTTATAGAGGCGACACAACCATTTTGGTCTATTACCATAATGGTTATACTGGCATCTTGATTGAGTGTAAACACATTTACATCACCGGTTGATTCTCCCTGGAAGAAATATTCATATCCTCCGAAGCCTCCTTGAGCCATAGCTGTTATCTCATTAGGACCTGTTTTCTCTGCCGTTAATGTTAAGGGTTCATAAGCATCTACTGTAAACACGGTGGAAGCAACACAGCCATTCTCGTGATACACGTACGCCGTATGGTCACCAGGGGTTAAATCGCCCCACGTACGTTCGGTTGTAGCCAAGGCAGATATTGCATCCGTCGGATCCACAGGGTCTAACGCAAACAACAATTGTGGTATTTGGGTAGGATCTTGCATTTCTATAAGAACCGTGCTATTTGGGAAAATACCATCGCAACCATAAGTAACAATAGGTTCGGGAATAAGTTCCACTCCTATACCCACAGGTACAATTACGTTGGTTTCACAACCTCTGGAATCTCGCACAAATATCACATAGGTATCACCTCCTATTAGGTTGTCAAAGAAAAAGGTGCTATCCTGGGCAAAATCTGCATCATCGGAAGAGTTAACACTTGTAAAATAAGGAGCTGTTCCTCCCATCACCTGAAGGGTAACCGTTCCGTTTTGTTCTCCCAGACATATTTCGGGTGTGGAATCGGCAACACCGGCCACCAACTCTGCGGGTTCGGTTATGGTTACCGTTTGGGTTATAGTACAACCCAAATCGTCCTGAATAATAATTTCATAACTTCTTGGGGTCAAATCGGTAAATGTCTTTCTGTTGGGGTTTGCTGGATCGTCACCCTCAAAAACCTCACTTAGGGTATCGGAAATGGAAAATCGGATAACCCCGGTACCACCACTGGCCTCTATAATGATCTGCCCGTCCACATCGCCATTACAGCTTACGGGTACTGCCTCTAGATAATCCAGTACCAAAGGTGGTGGGTCTGAAATAGTAATGGGGGTAGATATAGCGGAACATCCACCACTTTGAGCATACACCCAATAGGTACCAGGACCTAAATTCCTAAAAATACCTGAAGCTTGAGGGCTTCGCACTATATCTGCCGTTGTGGGTGCCGTAGGAACCCCACCTAGATCATTATTTACCAATACATAAATATAACTTCCAATTCCACCAAAAGCTTCCGATCTTATAATCCCTGTTGCATCACCAGCACAACTGATCGTGGCATTCGTAAGATCCAAAGCTATTACCAAAGGCGCCGCAGGATCTAGTGATATTTGGTTGGATTTCTCAGATGGACATCCATTGGAGTTCTGTACATCATACTGGAAAGGTCCGGGATCTATGGTAATATCCTCAGTAATCAGTACCGACGTAGCCAAAGGATCCGTTGCGTCAAAAGCCACGAAGGGATCTGCGGTACCTTCTCTTCTATAGAAGTAACTTACTCCTACCTCGGGGTTAGTAATGGTGAGTTCCATAACACCTACATCTCCACATCCAGGAGGTGAGACCTCAATTAACTCGGCTACTACAACTTCAGGATCCTCAATCGTGATTACTGCGGTAGGATAACTACAATTCCAACCGTCAAATACAGTTATGGTATAATCCCCTGCAGATAAATTGGTGAATACTGGAGTGGTCTGCAAGCCACTTGTTGTACCTTCCGTTATTCTATTTAATTGATATAGGTAGTTTCCAGGTCCTTGTCCGCCAGAAACATTGAAAACCTCTATAGAACCGTCATTGTCATTATTACATTGCAATGGATTAACCACGCGTATATCGGCAAAGATCGCCGTTGGCAAGGCTAGATTAATGGTATTGCTGGTAGGACATCCGAGAGCATCCCTAATGTTAACCGTATAAAGACCGGCATCCAACCCGGTAAAGTTGTTATTTGTACTTGGAAAATCTTGGAGGATGGTTGTACCGTCTGGTGCTATCAACTGATATTCATAGCTTCCCCAGCCCCCATCACCGGTAGCCGTAATTTCCCCTAACCCAGGTATGGCGCAAGTAACCTCAGCGGTTTGTTGTAAAGGTACTGTTATGGGCCTGTCTGGCTGCCTTACGGTAGTAACATTACTTACTACATCACAAAAAGGTGTACTTATTGCTTCTACACGTACCACTAAATTACCTGCTGGCAAGCCCCCTATAATTTCTGGTGTGTTTATAGGTGCCGTGGTGTCAAAACTACCCGATACTCCTGTAGTGGTTTCCACCCCGGTATTATCCCTAGAGAATACCTCGTAGTTGTAACGTCCGGTGTAGTTATTGATCGTTATGCTAATTTCACCATCATTTCCATTAAAACAAGTTACCGGGCTTACTTCGGCGATAAGAGCTTCTATATTGTTGTACTCTGGCATGTTTACCACTGGGGTAAGGTAGGTACATCCGCCATTGCCAATATCGGTTACGGCGAATATATAATCTCCTGGAGTGCTTATATCCCAGGTAACACGATCCGTACCTCCAGAATTTCTGGCGGGCTCTGTTCCTAACGGTAATATTTCCACGTCGTAATTACCCGCTCCTTCGTTAATGATTATATCGATAGTACCTGGGTTTACACTTATACCATCTGCAGCACAAGTAATAGAGTTAACGTTAAAACTGAAGGTAAGATCGTTTGGTGGGTTAAGAACAACCGTATCGGTTATCTCACAACCATTTTGATCCCTAGCAGTAATGATAATATTCTGGGTAGCCCCATTGTCAATTATTTCAAAGGTATTGCTTACCTGAAAATTAGTACCGTCAAAAGCTGGGGTACCATCGTTCATACTATATGTATAGGGTGCGGTACCTGTGTTTGCCCCGGTACCATCTCCATTTGTATCGGTAAAGACGGTAATTGTAGCCGTATTAAACCTGTTGTTACTTGGATCACAGGTGAATACAGTGTTTGCGGTAGCTATCTGCAATACGGAAGGTTCAATAATGGTGACATCTCCCGAACGATCAGTACAACCTCTGTTAGACTCTACGCCCACCTGATAAGTTCCAGGACCTAAGTTATCGAATATGGCGGTAGCTTGCGGTCCTCTGAATGGTGTGGTGCTAGCTCCTATATAGAGTGTATACGTTAAAGGGGTATCGGTGTCTGAGCCAGGTTGTAGCTCCACAGAGATATTTCCGTCATTTGCTCCGTTACAGGTAATATCGTTTTTTGGAGTGGCCGTAATTACTGGGCTGTCTACTATAGTAACATCCACAGTAGCAACATCGGTACACAAAGGTGCCGTATTGGAATCCAGATCGGTAACCAAAATAGAATAGTTACCAGGAAATAAATTGGTGAATATCGGATTGTTTACCTGTGTTACAATGGGGTTGGTACCGTCATCCAAATCAAATTGGAAATTACCGCTACCTCCGGTTGTATTAATAGTAATGGTGCCATCACCGGCATTACATGTTGGTTCCGAGGTTGCACTGGCAGTAATCGCAAAGAAATCGAAAACGCGAGCCACCACAGTATTTGGACATCCATAGCCATTTCTAACCACAATGGTATAATCTCCCGGATTAGGTACGGTAAAATTAGGGCTACTTTGAAAACCACCACCTATATCATATTCGAAGGTTTCATTTGGTAGTCCGCTTCCTGTACTTAAAGGTCCGGTAACATTAATAGTATAATTGGCCACTGCCGTACATTGGTTAATAACGTCTACCGTGGGAGGGGGAACACCCGGATCAGTATCTACCGTAACTGGGGTACTGTTGATACATCCATTGGCATCCTCAACGTAAAAGTCGTACGTTGCTGGGTAAGGACCTGCTATTTCATAGGTTGTCTCCGTGGTAAAAACGGTGGGTGCCGGGTCGCCAGAAGGCACATAGGCAAATCCATAAGGTCCTGTACCGCCATTTCCTCTAACGGTAACCAATGCACCAACAAAACAATTGGCAAGTTGGTTATTATCTACTACCAATGTAGGGATATCTTCAATAATGGTTACCAAATCACTACCGCTACAACTTGTATTGTTGTCTTGCACCAATATTTGGTAATTACCGGCTGGTAGACCAGTAAAGCTTCCATTATAAGGTATAGGCTCATTGGTGAATACCATAGGAGCTCCTATTATTGCCCCCGTATCGGTATCTATTAAGGTAACGGTAAAATCACCAGGGTTGGATGATATTCCGCTTACCGTAAATGTTATTTCCCCCGTACCCGCAGGACTACAGGATGCGGTAGTTCCTGTTGCCACTATGGCAACCGGATCTGGCCCTCCTATAGGATCTATCCTTTCTATATACCTACAACCCAAAGCATCTACCACTTCTACGAAATAAGTAATACCAAAAGCAATCTGACCGGTAAAATCGTGTGTATTCACATCCACGTTAGGCGGGCCCAAAGGACCACCGACCAGTCCTATTTGATAAGGAGGTGTACCACCTATGATATCAACAATGTATGTAAATGCGGTAGTACAATCCGGCGGCGTTGTGGTAGCTACAGGAACTAAATCTATGGTGTTTTGATCTACAGTTACCGTATCCCTGTCCTCACATCCTGCTGCATCTGTTGTAACTACCGTGTAAACACCTGTAGGAACATTTGGAAAACTAGCCGTAGTAGCGGCTGTAGGACCAACCGTACCTATAACGGCACCGCTAATATCCAACAGTGTATAGGTAAAATCAGGGGTTCCGTTAGTAACGTTGGTAACATCAATAGTACCTAGTACAGCTCCCGCAGAACAGACAGCATCTGTAACCGCGATGGTTGCATCTACGGGTACGCTTGCAGCAATTGTTGCTGAAAGAAGAGGACTGATACATTGCCTACTGTCCCTAACCATAAAGTCCGTGTAGGTACCAGGCGCATAACCAGAGAATACATTTTGGGTTCCAAAGGTGGCACCTCCATCGTTACTGTACTCATAAGGTGGTACACCTTGCGTGGTGTCAGCGGTAACCGTTACGGTACCACTATTAAGATCACCACATACGGTATCTGTTCCCAAAGCCGTTCCCGCTATGGTCTCTGGAGGGGAAATGGTTACTTCATTAGTCTGAGCAACACATCCCCTACTATCATATACTTCAAATTGAAAAGTAGTAGGAGTCAATATTGAGCCATCATTTGGTATGTCGTAAACGAACGAATTACCGGTTATATTATTAGAATCCGTAGTATAGGGCGCTCCATTTATACTTACTTCGTATATATCATAGTTACCCCCGGAAGGATAGCCGTTGCTAATATCTACACGTATCTGAGCGGGTAGAACACCACAGTTAAGCTCTCTTGTTATCATGGCTGTTGCGGTTATTTCCGGTGCAATGGTTACCGAAACATTGTCCCTACAGTCGTTTGCATCCACTACTTCCACGTTGTATGTTCCTGGTGTAAGTCCACCAAAGCTATTACTAGCCCCCAAAGGACCTCCATTTACCCGATACTGATAGGGTAGCGCACCCAAAGTTGCATTCACCACTATGGTGGCCGCATCAACATTATCATAACAATAATCTGTAGCTGCATCCAAGGCCAATACCGGCGATTCCAACACAGTAAGGGTAAAACTATCCGTTATGGTACATCCATTGGTATCGGTAACACTTACTTGGTATAAACCATCTAAGGAAAGACCGGAAAAGGTATTTCCGTTCTTCGGCCCTCGTGGGGAACCATCGGGTTGTGTTAGTGAATATCTATTACCTCCCCAACCACCAACGGTATTAATGGTTACGCTACCAATATTTCCGTTCTGACAGCTCATTGGTGTTACCGCCAAATTATCAATGGCAAAGGCTACACTTGGTTCTTGTATTACCAAGGTGGCGGTATCGGTACAATTAGTTCCCTCATCGGTAACTGATATAGTATAACTACCAGCCGCTAAATTGGTAAGCGGTATTATCCCATTGGTTTCCCCTGTAAAAACAGGTCCGGCATCGATTTGATAACTGTAGGTCGTATCAAATCCATCGACCAAGAAACGTCCTTCGCCGTTACTTTCGCCCACACAACGTACCACCTGGGTCTGCTGTGCTGTAGCGCCAATAGAACTGATATCCGTAATTGCAAAGTTTTCATCATAGGAGCAACCAACATTATCGGTAACCCTAAAAGTGTAAGTACCTAGACCTAATCCAGTAAATACAGGGTTTCCAGCGTTATTGATTGCACTTCCCGCAGGAGCTATAATTTCGTAAGTGTAAGGAGCGGTACCATCAGTTACAGCCAAGGTTACTGAAGCCGTACTTGTGACACAATCGATGCTCGATACGGTAAAATCCAAATCGGTTGGTTTGTCCAAAGCATTAAAAACTATTGGTGGCAAACTTTCCACACAATCGTTGGCATCCCTAATTTGGGGGATATAAGTACCTACACCTAGATTGGTAAATACGTTGGTAGCCCCAAATCCGGCACCTATATTAAACTCATACGGACCAACTCCTCCAGAAGTTCCGGAGATTGTAATTTGACCCCCTGTTTCATTGGCACAGGAAGGTGCACTATCCTCAATAGCAGTAGCTGTAATTAAGGAAGGGGTACCTATGGCAACGTTTATTGGTGCTGTACTACAAACAAAAGCTCCTTGCTGATAACGCACTACAACATCATAGGTTGTAGGTGCCAAGTCATTGAAAATATTACTGGTCTGAAAACTAGTACCGTTATCAATACTAAACTCTAAATTATAACCATTTCCACTAGTTACGTCAACGGTAATTCTACCGTCATTGGCTCCACCGCAATTGGCATCTTCGGGTATGATGTTAAACACAGGTGGTGGTATATCCAAAACATCTACAGAAGCATCTTTAGTACAACCGTTGGCATCCTCCACCAAAATTGGATAAGTTCCCGAAGTGCTTACCGTAAAGGTTGTTGTTGGATCATAGGTAGTGCTAAAGGTAGCTCCACCATTTAAACTATATCGGTAAGGACCTGTTCCGCCAGAGGTGTCTATTGTTACATCCACTGACGTTGCTCCACATCCAAAACTATCGGAAGCTGTAGCCGAAACCGCTAGCGGGCTTATACCGTTACCAATATTGATAGGTACGCCAAGATTGTCCAATGTTACCAATTCTGAACAATTGTTTGTTTCAACACGAATGCTATAGGTACCGGGGCTTACGTTAAGAAAGGAATAGTTTGAGGCTGCATCAGGACCAAATGTATCTACAGTTACTCCAGATTTTATAAGTCGATAGGTATAGAATCCCGGTACTCCCGAAACCGTTACATCTATACTTCCCAACTCTCCACTACAAAGAATATCGTTTGCTACTACAGACACGGACATATTTAAATCCAATACATTCACCGAATTGGAAGGAAACAAACATGCACTGGCCGATACGTTTTTTAACCGTACCCATACCATATAGCTTCCGGGGGTGGAAATATCAAAGTATGGATCGTCTTGGTAAGGACCTGCAGAGTTGTTTAGGCTGTATTCGTATCCGGCAGGAACATTGGTAATTTCTACCCTTCCCGGGTTACCACATTCTATATCCTCATGAATCAGCTGTGGGTTTAATGGGTTTAGGGACGATTTAAAGTAAAAAAATTGGCCAGAACCTACACGTACCCTAAATTCTCCTGCGGAGCTTAGGTTGTAGGTAGCTCCCGTACCCACTGTATTGTAACACGAGGTGTCGGTATTGGCACAATCATCCAGTACCGAAGAGGCACAAGACCCGTCTAATTGCTGCCATTGGTAAGACCCCCCACTTTGACTGAGGGAAATTGTACGTACATCGCTTGTACCGCAAAGAAAAAACTTTGCTACGGTACTTCCATCATTAGGGCAGATCACTTCTTCATCCGCACCTTGAATGATAGTCATGAACATGGGCGCACTAAAAGCCCCTGATCTATCAGTCTTTTTTACATTTGAAACACTCGAAGATTTAAGCGTATGTTCAGTATTGGTAAGACCATCCGCTTTAGAGGTAGTATCCCCAATAGCAGCTGTTACTTCAGAGATGAGCTCGTAAACTTCGGTATTTGCTATTGCCGAGGTAGATACTATCGATATTGCTATCAACAGCACGGCATACAAAAGATGCCTTGTTTTTTTTGGGAGCATAGGTTAAGTCGAATTATAGCAAGAACATTCTCGATTTGGGGTCAATAATATCCTTTAGTGTAATTGTTTAAACTTATATTTTCTCTTTATCTTTAGGCCTTTAGGCTACTATTATATTAATATTTTAACGTCAAGTTATGAAAAAAAGTATGTTGTTTCTTTATTTTTTCGTTGTAATACTCAATTCTGCTTGCGCACAGAGTGCTGATAATGATGTACATAGACCATCAAAGGATGTTTTTATCGCTGAACTGTTCGTCGATCAGCTACAGATTCCATGGGGCATGGCGTTCCTACCCGACGGTAGCTTACTCATTACGGAAAAAAGTGGTGAATTAATTCATTTTAAAGAGGGAAAAAAGACAAATATTGCCAATGTCCCTGAGGTTTACGTTAGAGGACAAGGAGGATTGTTAGATATTGAAGTACATCCGCAATACCAAGACAATGGATGGCTTTATCTTTCCTACTCATCGCAAGAAGGTGGTGAAAAGGGTGGAAATACAGCCATTATTAGGGCAAAATTGAAAGATAACGCGCTAACGGACAAAGAATTACTATATAAAGCAACTCCAAATACCACAAAGGGACAGCATTATGGTTCTAGAATAGAGTTTGATAATGAAGGATATTTGTATTTTTCTGTTGGAGACCGTGGAAACCGCGATGTAAACCCCCAGGATATTACGCTAGATGGTGGTAAAATATACAGACTGCACGATGATGGCCGTATCCCCACTGATAATCCCTTTGTGGACGAAACAGGGGCAAAAACCGCTATTTTTACCTATGGACATAGAAACCCACAAGGCCTTGTAAAAAATCCGGAAACCGGAAAGTTATGGGATCATGAACATGGTCCTAGAGGGGGTGATGAAATAAACATCCTCGAAAAAGGGAAAAATTACGGTTGGCCAGTAATTACCTATGGTATCAACTACAGTGGTACTCCCATTACCGATATCACAGAAAAAGATGGTATGGAACAGCCCATGCATTATTGGGTACCTTCCATTGCACCTAGTGGCATGACTTTCGTAACCACGGAAAATTATGAAGGCTGGCAAGGAAGTTTACTTGTGGGGTCATTGGTATTCGAATATTTGGAACGCCAGGTCTTGGAAGACAACAAAGTGGTACGAAGGGAAAAATTAATGGACGACATTGGTAGGGTCCGTAACGTACGCCAGGGCCCGGACGGACTTGTTTATGTTGCCGTTGAAGGAAAAGGCATTTACAAACTGGTTCCTAAATCTTAAGATTCCGCATTATTTAATAAAACTGTGCTAAAATGAAGTTATTCGTATTCCTTTACCTATCTCTTATGGCGGGGGTTTCCCTGTTTCTTTTTCAAGACAAACAACTGGCAGAAAGTATGGAGCGGGGAAGTGAAATCTATGCCGATTTCTGTATTACGTGCCATTTGGCAAAAGGAGAAGGGGTAGAAGGTGTTTTTCCTCCTTTGGCCAATTCCGACTACCTCCGTAACAATAGAGAGAAGAGTATAATAGGTATAAAAAACGGACAACGGGGACCAATAACGGTCAACGGCGTGGCCTATGACAACACCATGATGCCTATGGGACTAACGGACGATGAAGTAGCCGATGTAATGAACTATATTTCAAATTCTTGGGGAAATAAAAACGATAAAATAGTGACTCCGGAAGAGGTGATACTTCTTACAAAAAAGTAATTTACTTCCCTTTCGCGTCCATGGCTTTCTTTACGGAGCCGTAAAGTTTTAACAGCTCTTCGGCCTCTTCATAACCGACATTCAATTCTTCTATCAAATATCGGGCTCCACGATCCACCAACTTGTTATTGCTAAGTTGCATGTTTACCATTTTGTTGCCCTTTACCCGGCCTATTTTAATCATTAGGGCGGTAGAGATCATATTCAACACCATCTTCTGCGAAGTACCACTTTTCATTCGGGTACTACCCGTAACAAATTCCGGACCTACATTTACTTCCATGGAAATGTCCGCCTCTTTTGATAAGGGAGAGTGTGGGTTATTGGTAATGCAAGCCGTTAGCAGACCATGCGCCTTGGCATCCCTTACACCGCCAATAACATAAGGTGTAGTACCCGAAGCGGCTATGCCCACAACGGTATCATTTTTATTCATTTTAAATGCACTAAGATCCTTCCAAGCCTGTTCAATATCATCTTCTGCAAACTCCACGGCCTTGCGAATTGCAGAGTCGCCCCCAGCAATAAGTCCAATTACCCTATCATGGGGCATGCCGTATGTAGGCGGAATCTCCGAAGCATCCAATATGCCCAATCTACCACTAGTACCCGCACCAATGTAAAAAAGTCGCCCCCCTTTATTAAAACGGTCCTCCAATGCATCCACTAGTTTGGTAATCTGAGGAATTACCAAGGCAACGGCGTCTGCTACCTTTTTATCCTCTCTATTCATGTTCTTTAGGATGGATATGGTGTCCATTTGCTCCAAATCATTATAATTTGATTGGGTTTCGGTAATTTTTTTGGTCTCCGGCATATTTATAAAATGTGAATATCGTGATTTCTAAAAAGGTTTAATAGATTGTTCCTAGGGTCTAACTCCGTTATAAGGGTATTTATTTCATTGATATCGCAAGTTTTGTATCGGTGTTGCGAATTCAATTTTTCGGATATCGATAAAAGTATTGTTTTTTTAGAAGCTTTGATTACCGCCTTCTTAACTTGCACAATATCCCAATCAAATTCGGTAAGACCGTATAGGGAATCTACATAACCGGTACCTATAAAACCATAGTCTACACGTATTTCGGATAGATTGTGTATGGTATTGGCGCCAATAGAAATTAAAGAATCCTTGGATATATGGCCTCCGATCAAAATTACGTCTACTTGCGGTTTGGAGAGCAGCTCCAATGCCACGGGTATGCTTAGGGTAAAACAGGTTAAATTCAGATGTTCCGGTATTAATCTTGCCAATTCCAAGCAAGTAGTGCCCCCATCTATGAATATTACACCCCCGTCTTTTAAAAGTGTTATTGCCTTTTCTGCGATCGTAGTTTTCTCCGATAATGCGTAGACATTGTTATTTCTAACCGTGGGATTCGCAAAACCAAGGGAAACCGCGCCCCCATGCACTTTTCTAAGTTTGTTCTTGCTATCCAACTCCTTAACATCCCTTCGTATGGTATCGATAGAGACATCAAGAATTTCCGCAATATCGGTAAGTAAAACCCTATTATGCAGTTCCACTTCATTTAATATGGTCTGTTGCCGTTCCTCTTTTAACATGGTAGTATACAATCGCTCTGGAGATGTTGTAAAGATAGTAAATTTATTCTGTTGCCATTTTTTACCGTTTTTTAAAAGGTTATATTGTTAAAATGCACAAAACTGCAAAAAATAATGCAAAAAACAGCAAGATTTGGTTTTTTTAATTATCTTTGATCAAAATATTAAACACTATTTTATGGCAACGGCGATAACAAAACAAAAACTCCCTAATTTTCCAACAGACGAGGAGTCTAGAAAATTTGAAAAAATAAACACCATAATCCACGAAAGTTCCGAAGATGCTTCCTTCTTTGTAGCAAATGAAATTGCCGAACTAATTAGGCAACGCCAAAAAAGCGGGCGAAATGCAGTGATAGGCCTGGCCACAGGTTCCACACCCACAAAAGTTTATGACTTTCTGGTAAAATTCCATAAAGAGGAAGGGCTTAGCTTTAAAAATGTAATCACTTTTAATTTGGATGAATACTATCCCATGGAGCCCGATTCCATTCATAGTTATGTCCGATTTATGAATGAACACCTCTTTGATCATATTGACATCAAAAAAAACAATGTAAATATTCCTGATGGTACATTGGACAAAGAAGACCTTCGGGATTTTTGCCAAGCCTACGAGCGTAAAATTGAAGCTGCAGGTGGTATAGACATTCAGGTTTTGGGAATAGGAAGAACCGGGCACATCGGTTTTAATGAACCAGGTTCCGCAATTAATAGTAAAACTAGGCTAGTTCGTTTAGATAGGGTTACCCGTTTAGATGCCGCCAGCGACTTCTTTGGTTTGGAAAACGTCCCCGCAAAAGCTATTACCATGGGGGTAGGCACCATCATGGCCGCCAAAAGGATTATCCTAATGGCCTGGGGAGAGGGTAAAGCAGGAGTTATAAACCAGTCCGTAGAAGGACCTATAAGAGAATCGGTCCCTGCTACCTTCTTGCAGCAGCACAACAATTGTGATTTTATCATTGACAGTGCCGCGGCCTCCGCACTTACACGTCTAAGTACTCCATGGTTGGTGAGCGAATGTAATTGGACCGATAAACTAATTAAAAAGGCAACTATATGGCTCTCCGAAAAACTAAGCAAGGCCATCTTAAAACTGACCAATGAGGATTACAATGAATATGGCATGGGAAGCCTGGTGGCCGAAATTGGCTCTGCGGAACACATAAACTTAAAAGTGTTTAACCAATTGCAGCGTACAATAACAGGATGGCCCGGAGGTAAACCCAATGCGGACGACTCTAGCCGACCCGAAAGAAAGGATCCCTACCCAAAAACATCGTTGATATTTAGTCCTCACCCAGATGACGACGTAATTTCTATGGGAGGCACCCTACTGCGGTTGGTAGATCAGGGGCACGAAGTACATGTTGCGTATCAAACATCAGGTAATATAGCTGTTTTCGATGACGAGGTTGTCCGGTTTTTAGATTTTGCTACGGATGTACAACATGACGATGAAGAACTGCAAAGGCAATTTAAAGAGGTAAGACAGTTCTTGAACAACAAAAAACCAGGGCAGGTAGATAGCCCCGAAATCCAAAAGTTCAAAGGCCTTATTAGAAAGGGCGAAGCGCTTGCAGCCTGCCGATATTGTGGAGTGGACGAAGAAAATGCACACTTTCAGAACCTTCCGTTTTACGAAACGGGAACCGTAAAGAAAAAACCGCATTCCGAGGCCGATATCCAACTTACATACGACCTTTTAAACAAGGTAAGACCTCATCAAATCTTTGCAGCGGGAGATCTTTCGGATCCGCACGGCACGCATAGAGTTTGTTTGCAAGTGGTTTATGAAGCGTTGGCCCTACTTGTAAAGGAAAAGGCAGATTGGATAGAAGATTGCTATTTATGGCTTTATAGAGGTGCCTGGCAAGAATGGGACATCGCCGACATGGAAATGGCAGTCCCAATTGGTCCAAAAGATATGACGCGAAAGAAAAATGCCATATTTAAACACCAATCACAAAAAGACGCTGCTATGTTCCCTGGAAATGACCAACGCGAATTTTGGCAGCGAGCCGAACAACGGAATATGGAAACCGCCCAAAAATACAACGCCCTCGGCATGGCCGAATATGAAGCCATGGAAGGCTTTGTTAGATACAAGTTCAACTAATCTCAAAAACATGGAAAAATCCGATTTATCATAATCGGGTTTTTCCATTTCAACCCAAGCATGATCAAAAGATACTGTGTTATCCTAATAATTTGCCTTACCTCTTGTGGCGTCTTCACTTCAAATATTCCACAGCCAAAAAGAGAGTTTAGAGGTGTTTGGATAGCCACAGTGGCCAACATAGACTGGCCTAAGAAGGGTACCGATGCCGTAAGTAAACAAAAATCCGATTATTTAACCATACTTAACTTTTATAAAGACTTAAATTTTAACGCGGTAATCGTTCAGATAAGAACAGCAGGAGACGCGCTCTACACTTCCCAATTGGCCCCATGGTCCCGTTTTCTTACCGGCACCGAGGGTATACCTCCAAATGGAAATGAAGATATATTGCCGTGGATGATAAAAGAGGCCCATAAACAGGGATTTGAATTCCACGCGTGGCTAAATCCATATCGGGCAACATTGGATTCCAATACCAAAATTTTAAGTGAATCTCACGATTATTATAAGCATCCCGAATGGATGATAAAATATGGTGAAAAACACTATTATAATCCGGGCATACCAGAAGTTCGTAGCCATCTACTAAAGGTTATGGACGAAGTGGTCCTAAATTATGATATTGATGCCGTACATTTTGATGATTATTTTTATCCCTATAAAATAAAAGACGAAGTCTTTAACGATTCACTAGCTTATGTAAGCTATGCCCTACCCCAACAAACATTGGAAGATTGGCGAAGAAGCAATGTGGATTCTTTGGTACAGGGTATCCATAAAAACATCAAAAAAAAGAAGCCATGGGTACAATTTGGCATTAGTCCGTTCGGTGTATGGAAAAATAAAGCAACAGATCCAAAAGGCTCAGATACCCAAGCAGGCCAGACCACCTATGAAGATCTTTATGCAGATCCCCTGCTCTGGATGGAAAAGGGTTGGATAGATTATTTGGTGCCGCAAGTATACTGGAGTATGGACTTGAATGTTGCATCGCACAGAAAAATTGTTTCCTGGTGGGCAGAAAATTCGGAAAATACCAATTTATATATTGGAAACGGTGCTTACAAGATTTATAACAATAGTGATCCCGCATGGGAAAAGAAAAAAGAGCTGCCACAACAATTGAAACTTTCTAGAAACACGGCGGCAGTAAGTGGTAACGTTTTTTTTAGTGCTAAATCGCTAATGAAAGAACGCGAGGCAGTGGTAAGGAACTTAAAAAGAAATTTCTACAAAAATGTTGCGCTACCCCCGGCATCTCCATTAATGGAAAATAGGTCACTTAACATCCCTAAATTAAAACAGGTATGGCAAAACAGGGATTCATTGAAAATAGCAATGGATTTTTCGGGAACCAACAGTATTAGAAACATACTGATCTATGCCTCAAGAAAAGACACCAAACTAAACACAGGTACTACCAAACAATTGCTTAGAAAGTTATACCACTCCGGAGAGGACTCTTTTCAAATCGCAAAAAAAGATTTGAAAGGCAAAAGACATCTTGCCTTAACATTTCTAGACCGCTATGGAAACGAAAGCACACCCATAGAACTAAATTTAAACCAAACAACCAATTATGATACAAAAAAATAAATGGGCTTGGGCTTGGATTCCAATTCTTTACTTCACGCAGGGCCTGCCCTATGTAATGGTTGTAACGGTATCGGTAATTATGTACAAAAAGCTAGGTGTCAGCAACGCGGATATTGGGCTTTATACCAGTTGGTTGTATCTGCCCTGGGTAATAAAACCATTATGGAGCCCACTTTTAGATCTAAAGAGTACGAAAAGAAATTGGTTTCTAAGTATGCAGTTGCTGATAGCGATCGCATTTTTAGGAGTTGGGCTTTCCCTTCCAACAAACATATTTTTTGTGACCTCCTTGGCCTGCTTTTGGATGGCGGCCTTCGCTTCGGCCACTAACGATATTGCAGCCGATGGCTATTATATGATAGGCCTTACGCAAGAAAAGCAGTCCTTCTTCGTAGGAGTTCGTAGTACCTTCTATAAGCTTTCAACCGTAACGGGACAGGGGCTTTTAGTGATCCTCGCAGGTTTTTTGGAAAACCATTATGGCGATAATACCAAAGCTTGGTCCATTACCATGGTTTGTGCCGCGGCAATGATGTTGGTATTAACCATCGCTAACTTTTTCACAACCCCAAAATTTGAATCCTCTGCGGCCATAGAACAAGACAAACCAACTGGCTTTTTAGAGGTTTTTTCATCGTTCTTTAGAAAATCGGGTATGGGTCTCTCCTTAGCTTTTGTCCTCTTCTTTAGGTTGGGGGAATCACAATTGGTTAAAATGGCCTCACCTTTTTTATTAGACTCTCCAGAAGTTGGTGGATTGGGTTATTCTACCGCCGAAGTAGGTACCATCTATGGCACTATAGGCGTTATTATGCTAACCGTTGGTGGAATCCTTGGGGGTGTATTGATTTCTAGGGATGGATTAAAAAAATGGATGCTACTCATGGTGCTCTCCCTAAATGTACCCAATGTTTTCTACGCGTTCCTTGCCATAACCAAAACCACCAGTCTTGTAGCAGTGGTCACTACCGTAGTATTGGAACAATTTGGTTATGGATTTGCCATTGCCGGCTTTATGGTCTTTCTTATTTATATAGCCGAAGGTGTATCAAAAACATCACATTACGCCATTGCCACAGGTTTTATGGCCTTGGGCATGATGCTACCGGGATTAATAAGTGGCTATGTTCAAGAATGGCTGGGCTATGACGGATTCTTTATTTGGGTAGTTATAGCTGCCTTACCCTCTATAATTCTTTTAAAATACATTAAATATCCTCCGAATTACGGAAAAAAAGTGGTCAGTGTTAATGAATAATATACCAACATATAGCGAAGCAAAGCTAAAGCTTACCCGAGAAGAAAAGATCGGGCAGTTTTTTATGCCCGCGGCTTTCATAAATGACACCGAAGAGGAAATAAAAAAATTGGAAGATCTGATCCGCTCTGAAGGTGTAGGCGGTCTATGCTTTTTCCATAGCAGAGCTAGTGCCGCCACCAATTTTGAAGGAAAAAAAGAAGTAATCTATAACGAAAATAGCCTAGATACGCTTAAACGATTGATAGATCGCTATCAAAAAATTGCCAAGTACCCATTACTAATCAGCATCGATGCCGAATGGGGACTTGCCATGCGCATAGAGAATACACCCCAATACCCATATGCCATGACGTTGGGCGCTATAAAAAATGGGGCCGAATTGTTGTATGAGGTAGGTAAAAACATTGCCCATGACTGTAAAAATTCAGGAATACATTGGAATTTATCCCCTGTAGCGGATATTAATAATAATCCCAATAATCCGGTTATTGGATACCGGTCCTTTGGTGAGGACAAGATTGAAGTTGCCCAAAAAGCTACCGCTTTTGTAAAAGGAACACAAAGTGAAGGTATACTAACAAGCGTAAAGCATTTCCCAGGACATGGGGATACAGCAACGGATTCGCACTTAGGCTTACCCGTAATTGATAAGTCTCAAAAAGATTTAATGGAAAATGAACTCTATCCTTTTGAACAACTAGTGAAGAGCGGGGTAGATTCGGTAATGGTAGGTCACTTGGCCGTACCTTCATTGACCAATGGTGAGGCAATCCCTGCTACCCTCTCCGATACCATCATCAAAGGGATTTTACGAACAGATTTTGGCTTTAAAGGTGTAGTAATTTCTGATGCACTGAACATGCATAGTGTGTCTAAGATGTATCCGGTAAAAGGAGAATTGGAATGGGTAGCTTTTAACGCTGGTAACGATGTTCTCTGTTTTACGGAACATATCAAAGAGGGCATTCAAACAATCTCAAAAAATGCCTCGGAAGACCAAATCGAAACAAGTTTTGAAAGAGTTTGGAGATTAAAGAAAAAGGCGTTGGATAATGCCCCCCAGACCTACAAAGATTCCTTAAACCCCCTAGACCTTAACCTCCGATTGGCACGGCAAAGCTTAACATTGGTAAAAGGAAGCGAACAAGACATTGCCAATTTTAGGGCAAGCACATTTGACGGGGTGACCGTAGGAAAAGTGGAAAAAAACTGCTTTTTGGAAACGCTCACCAACGCTTTGGGCGGTAACCAGAGTGTGTACAGCGACAAAATCGAAAGCCAAATTGAGGATTGTAAAAATATTGTTTTGGCAATTTTTCCCCCAGAAGTAAAGCCTACGGGCAATTTTGGTTTTACAGATCGGGAAGTTGCTTTTATAAACCACCTGATGGCTACAAAAAATGTGGTGGTTTATTTATTTGGCAATGCCTATTTTCTTGATAGAATTAGCATTGAAAAAGCAAAATCCGTTGTGGTGGCATATCAAAATTTTGAAGTCTTTCAACAAAATGCCGCACAGCATTTCACAGGTAAATTTACAGCTAACGGGCAACTGCCCATATCACTTAATTCATACGTAAAATGAAAAGCGAAATAATCGAATCTTGGGAAAAAAATGCGGAGGAATGGGTGCGTGTCATCGAAGAAAATCAAATTCAGTCGCGAAAGTTTACCAATGCTGCCATAGTAGAAACGGTGTCTAAAAGCAATGCCAACAAAATATTGGATATTGGCTGTGGAGAAGGGTGGCTTACCCGTAGTATTACAGAAATGGGTAAAACTGCCGTTGGTATCGATGCCATTGCCCCTTTGATTGAGAGTGCCAGGAAAAAAGGTCAAGAATCTTTTTATCAGCTAACCTATGAAGAGATAATAAATGGGCAAGAAATTCCTGAAGGGCCCTATGACTGTGCCGTCTTCAATTTTTGTCTTTATCTTAAGGATGGCCTCATCGATCTTCTAGTACAAACCAAAAAAACACTCAATGAAAATGGGACTATCATAATCCAGACCTTACATCCTTTCTTTCTTTTTCATCAAGGTTTGGCATACGGGAGTCAATGGGTAACAGATTCCTGGAAAGGTCTTCCCGGTAACTTTATAGAAGGACATGCCTGGTATGCCCGGACCTTCGCCGATTGGGTAGACGCTTTTGAAAAGTGTGATGTGAAAATCATTGCTGCAAGAGAAGTTATCAACGGCCAAGGAAAACCAATTTCATTAATTTTTACCATAGCCTAACATATGAAAAAGCACAAAGTTATAGGATTAATGTCCGGAACATCATTGGATGGACTGGATCTTGCCTATTGTCATATATGGAAAACAGACCATAAATGGGAGTTCGAAATCCTCAATACAAAGAGTATTTCCTATGATGCGGCCATGAGGAACAAACTCAAAAACTCCATCGATTTGGCTGCGGACGACCTATTGCTATTTAATAATTCTTATGGAACCTGGTTAGGACAAAAATCAAAAGAATTCATCAACGAAAATAATCTGGAGGTCGATTTTATAGCAAGTCATGGCCATACTACACATCATCAGCCAAAAAAAGGGTTAACCTATCAGATAGGTTCTGGACAACATCTGGCCAACGAATGTGGTCTTAAAGTGGTCTGCGACTTTAGGAGTAACGATATTGCCCTAGGCGGCGAAGGTGCCCCTCTGGTACCTATTGGTGATCGTCTATTCTTCGAAAACTTCGATTTTTGCCTCAATTTAGGCGGTATCAGCAACATTTCTTTTGAGCATCAGGGTAAACGCATAGCGTACGATATTGGTCTGGCCAACATGATTTTAAACCACATCACCCAAAAAATAGATCTTGCCTATGATGCTGGGGGCAAATTAGCCAGCACCGGGCAAATAAATCAAACCATGCTACAAAGGCTTAATGACCTACCCTACTATAGCCTGCCGTTTCCAAAATCTATTGGATACGAGTGGTTTGTGGAAGAGGTGGTCCCCATTGTAGAAGAAACTCATGATAGCATACCTAACCTCTTGTGCACCGGTATACATCATATTTGTGAACAGGTAGCCAAGGAAATTAAGGCCAACGCCCCTAAAAACAACAATAGCTTGTTTGTGGCCGGAGGGGGAGCTTTGAACGATTTTATGATTCAGACTTTACAAGCTAAGTTAGGTTCAGAAACCGAAGTGGCGGTTACTTCCAACACTTTAATTGAGTTTAAGGAAGCTTTGGTATTTGGTCTTATGGGTGTATTACGAATAGAAGGGGAGCCAAATGTGCTCTGCTCCGTCACTGGGGCTAAACGCGATTCTTGCAGTGGGGTAATCTATTTACCCTCTTAAGTATTTAGATCGTTTAAATAATGTGAAGTACCATTAAAACTAAAACACCATCAATTATGAAGTACTACTATGTTTACATCCTTCACTGTTCGGACAACCTTACGCACACAGGTATAACGGACAATTTATCAGCTAGTTATATTGCCCATCAACAGGGTATTGATAGTAGGTCTTTTACATATGAAAGAAGACCCATAAAACTGCTTTTTCATCAAAGTTTTGAAACCATTGAACAGGCCATCTATTTCGAGAACAAAATTAAAGATTGGAGCGAAAAAAAGAAACGTGCTTTAGCGTTCGGCAAGCTCGATCTATTCCAAATTTTGACCGAATGCAAGGCAGTGACCCAATTGGACGAGGAGAACGTTATTTGTGCCCCAAGCGTAAATCATACCCAAGAATACAGTATGTAGAAAATAGTAAAAACAGCATTTCGGAAACTTATAAAGGAATATTTCCGTGCTTCTTTTTAGGAAGTTCTATCTTTTTATTTTCCAACATGCTAAACGTTTTTATAAGCTTTCTTCTTGTATTTTGAGGTAATATCACCTCATCTATAAAACCTCTTCGAGCAGCCCTGTAGGGATTTGCAAATTTCTCGGCATATTCCGCTTCCTTTTCCGCCAATTTACCATCAGGATCTTCAGATGCCAGTATTTCTTTCCTAAAGATAATTTCACTTGCACCTTTTGCCCCCATAACGGCTATTTCCGCTGTAGGCCATGCGTAGTTAAAATCTGCCCCTATGTGCTTGGAGTTCATCACATCGTATGCTCCTCCATAGGCTTTTCTGGTTATTACCGTAACCCTGGGTACTGTTGCCTCGCTAAACGCATATAACAGTTTAGCACCATTGGTAATGATTGCGTTCCACTCCTGATCTGTTCCTGGCAAAAAACCCGGAACATCTACAAGTACAAGCAAGGGAATATTAAAACTATCGCAAAAGCGGGTAAACCTAGCTCCTTTTGCCGAGCTATTCACACAAAGAACACCTGCCAAGAACATAGGTTGATTTGCAATAATCCCGATACTTCGTCCTCCAAGTCTGGCAAAACCCACTATAATATTCTCTGCATAATCCTTATGGATTTCGTAAAACGAATCGGTATCTATAATTCCATGGATTACCTCGTGCATATCATAAGGCTTATTGGCATTATCCGGAATAATCTCCGAAAGTACGGTCCTAACCTCATCTTCCAATTCATAAGGATATTTTTTTACAGACTCTTTATTGCTCTGAGGTAAATATCCAAGTAGTTTTTTTACATCCTCCAAACAGCTTATATCGTTGGAAGATGTTTTGTGGGCCACCCCGGATTTGGAAGCATGGGTACTGGCACCTCCGAGCTCTTCAGAAGTAACTTCTTCATTGGTTACGGTCTTAACAACATTTGGACCTGTAACAAACATATAGCTGGTACCTTCTACCATCAACGTAAAATCCGTCATGGCTGGCGAATAAACGGCACCCCCCGCACAGGGACCCATGATGGCCGATATTTGTGGAATTACCCCAGATGCCCTTACATTTCTATAAAAGATATCGGCATAACCACCCAAAGACCTAACACCTTCTTGGATGCGTGCACCCCCAGAATCGTTCAATCCAATAATCGGTGCCCCAACTTTCATGGCCAAGTCCATTACTTTACAGATCTTTTCGGCATGTGTCTCCGATAACGCCCCACCAAAAACGGTAAAATCTTGGGCATAGATATATACCAAACGCCCGTCTATGGTACCATACCCTGTAATAACACCATCTCCGAAATAGACTTCTTTCTCCATTCCAAAGTCGGTTGTACGATGGGTTACCAAAATCCCCATTTCCTCAAAGGAGCCTTCATCTAGTAAATAATTTACCCGTTCGCGTGCGGTCAATTTCTTTTTCTGATGTTGTTTTTCTATACGCTGCCGGCCACCACCAAGCTTTGCCTGGGCTACTCTATCGTTAAGCTTTTGCAATTTTGGATCCATAGTCAAGTAGTTGGTATGCGGACCTTATTTTGGTCCTTATTATATTGTTTAAGTGCAATGATCGCTGCAATTTTTGCCTCTTCCCTGGCTTCTTTGAGCAAGGCTTGGGGCGAATAATAGTTTTTTATGAAATGCGTATCAAAATTACCAGAACGAAAGGCTTCATGATCAAAAACGAACTTCCCAAAACCGAGAGTTGTCATTACTCCTTCAATCTTGTAATCGTCTATGGCCTTAAGCATTCGTTGTATGGCCTCTTCCCTATTTGCTCCATAAGCGATAAGCTTGGACAACATGGGATCGTAGTAGATGGGTACATCCATTCCTTCCTCAAAACCATTATCTACGCGTACGCCTTCGCCTTTTGGCAATTTATAAGTCTCCAACATACCTACACTGGGCAAAAACTCGTTTAAAGGATCCTCTGCATACACCCTTAGCTCAACGGCATGCCCCATTATTTTTAGCTCTTCTTGGGTAATGGAAAGTTTTTCGCCCCTTGCAACCTTTATTTGTAGTGCTACCAAATCTACCCCTGTAATAAGTTCGGTCACCGGGTGCTCTACCTGCAATCTGGTATTCATTTCCAGGAAATAGAAGTTGTGCGATGCATCCATTAGAAATTCTACGGTACCTGCACCCACATAGTCGCAAGCCCTCGCCACATCTACCGCCGCCTCACCCATTTTTGCACGTAATTGCGGTGTTAGTATTACCGAAGGTGCCTCTTCCACAACTTTTTGGTGCCGCCTTTGAATGCTACACTCGCGTTCAAAGAAGTACAAAATATTGCCATGAGTATCTGCCATGATCTGAATCTCTATATGCCGGGGAGAACTTACATACTTTTCTATAAACACAGAACCGTCACCAAATGCCGATGTAGCTTCGCTAATGGCCCTATTCATTTGAGATTCTAAATTTTTTTCTTCTTCCACGATACGCATACCCTTTCCGCCACCCCCAGCGGAGGCTTTTATTAAAATCGGGAACCCAATTTCCTTGGCAATGGCCTTTGCTTTTTTTACATCGGAAATGGCTTCGTCAATGCCCGGAACCATCGGGATCTTATATTGTTTCACAGCTTCTTTGGCGGCGAGTTTACTTCCCATAGTGCGTATTGCCGCAGATTTTGGACCTATAAAAATGAGTCCGTTATTTTCTACAGCTTCCGCGAAATCGGCATTTTCACTTAAAAAACCGTAACCAGGATGAATACCATCTGCCCCCAGTTCTTTGGCCACCTCTATTATTTTATCCCCCAAGAGGTACGATTCGGAAGATGGCGCTTCGCCGATTAGAACGGCTTCGTCCGCAAATCTCACATGGGGTGCATTCCTATCTACCGTGGAATAAATGGCAACGGTTTTAATACCCATCTTCTGAGCGGTTTTCATAACCCGTACCGCTATTTCTCCCCTATTGGCAATTAATATCTTTTTCATCCCTATTATTATTCAAAAGCTATCAACAATTGTTTTTTAACTACTGCTTCGCCCTTGCTCACAGCTATACTTTTTATTATTCCATCCCTTGGGGAAGTAATAATATTTTCCATTTTCATAGCCTCCAAAATAAGCAACGTATCGCCTTCTTTCACCTGTTGTTTCTTGTCAACGGCTACATCCAATATCAACCCGGGCATTGGAGCCTCTATGGAACCTACATCTTTAGAAGTACCTATTTCAAATCCCATTTCTTTTATCAACTGATCTAGTTCATCTTGTAAGTTTACGGTATATAGATTACCATTAACATTAACGGTATAACGCTTGGAATTGAAATCGGAATGAATAATTTCCACATTATAGGGCTTATTGTCCTTAAGAATATGATATTTGTTTGGAGCGGTGTTAAAAACATCTGTTTTTGAAACATCATCCATAGAAACGTCCAATTCCATGTCGTTGTTTACAATTGCCTTAAAAGAATTTTCCATATACAAAACGGTTGTAATTTGTTGCTAACATAAAAATAGGGCTTAATGTGGTTTCTACGATACCTGTCCTAAATTTTATTGCAATAAATACCGCTAACCCTTAAAAAATAATTGGACCGTACAAAGAAGTTTTATGTTCCAAAGTTAGCCCTCAAAAATGCCTCGGGTTATGAAATATATCATGTTTTAATGCACTAGATTCTTGTATCTATGCAACTTACAAGACTTTGAATGTTATAGTTAGTGTCGTCTCAAATATGTATTTTTGGGTCAAAACAAATAAGCATGCTTATTATCGGGATAGCGGGTGGCACCGGTTGTGGAAAAACCACGGTTGTAAATCAGATCATTAACGAACTTCCGAACGAGGAGGTAGGTGTTATATCTCAAGATTCTTACTATAACGATCTTTCTCACCTCACCTATGAGGAACGTACTAAAATTAATTATGACCACCCAAGGGCCATAGATTTTGACCTACTGGCAGATCATCTTACCCTATTAAAAAAAGGGAAGGCTGTGGACCAACCCGTATACTCCTTTCCAAAACACAATCGGACAAAAAATACACTGAGGACCCACCCTACCAAGGTAATGATCGTGGAAGGGATTCTAATAATGACCAACCCAAAAATCCGCGATATGTTCGATATAAAAATATTTGTGCATGCGGACTCGGACGAGCGACTTATACGCAGATTAAAAAGAGATATCAATGAACGTGGTAGGGACTTGGAAGAAGTTTTAACCCGATACCAAACTACCCTTAAGCCCATGCACGATCAGTTTATTGAACCTACTAAGGAATATGCCGATATCATAATCCCAAACAATAACTACAACACTGTGGCGGTAGACATTGTACGTACAATAATCAACGAAAAACTTGCGTAGGCAACTATGGGACTGAAAGATTTAAGAAACAAAAAATGGTTTTCGCTAATGACCAATATCTATGTTTTGGTTCTTTCCGTTTTTGTGATCTGGATGGTTTTTTTTGATACAAATTCGGTCTTTATCCATTGGGAATTAAAAAAGGAGATTAAAAACCTGGAAAAACAACGCGAATTTTTACGAGAAGAAATTGCCAAAGACAAAAAGGTAATTGAAAAACTGTCCGATAAAAAAGAGTTGGAAAAATTTGCTCGGGAACAGTATTACCTAAAGAAAAAAAACGAGGAGATTTATTTGATTGAATACGAGGATAGCCTTAAGAATGAAAAAAATGAGTAAGAATAGCTTGTTTGATGAATTCGATGAAGTTTCGGCCAAGGCTTGGAAACAGAAAATCCAATTTGACCTAAAAGGTGAAGATTATAACGATTCTTTGGTTTGGGAAACTGCGGAAGGCATTAAGGTAAAGCCTTTTTACAACCATGAAGACCTAAAAAATGATGCATCGGCGGGTGTATCACCACCCTCTCCATGGCATATTGCCCAAGCTATTTATGCGGGTAATGCGGCACTGGCCAATGCCAAAGCAATCAAAACTGTGGCAGATGGCGCCCAAAGCTTAATTTTCATTGTTCCTTCCAAAGACATCGATATTAAAAATCTGCAAGCAGGTGATAGCCTAAGGGATATCCCGATTCATTTTCAATTTCAATTTTTAGATCTCGAATATTTAGAGCAGTATATAGCTGTTAAAAATGTGCGTACCGCTCCTACTTTTTTTAATCTGGATATTGTTGGAAACCTTGCTAGAACGGGGAACTGGTTTTTCAATCTAAACAAGGACCATGAAGTCATTGATAAAATACTACAAAAAACCGCGCATAAAGATTACCTCAATGTGCTTGGTGTAGATATTTCGCTATATCAAAATGCTGGGGCAAATAGTGTGCAAGAATTGGCGTATGGGTTGGCCCATGCCAACGAGTACCTAAACCGTTATAAATTAGATGCCTCACAGCAGATTACCTTCACCATTTCGGTGGGCGGCAACTATTTCCTTGAAATTGCAAAACTAAGGGCTTTACGCCTACTATGGCGTACCTTGGCCGCGGAGTACGGAGTTAACGAGGAGTGCCATATTATTGCCAAACCTAGCAGGAGAAACAAAACGCTTTACGATTACAACGTTAATATGCTAAGGACCACCATGGAATGTATGTCGGCCATAATCGGTGGCGCCAATACCGTTTGCAATTTGCCCTATGATGCCATTTATCATAAAGAAAATGAGTTTGGCGAGCGAATAGCGAAAAATCAATTACTGATATTGCAGCACGAAAGTTATTTTGACAAGGTTGCCAATCCGGCTGATGGATCGTATTACATTACCTCTTTAACCACTCAATTGTCACAAAAGGCGCTGCAGTTGTTTAAGGACATCGAAAAAAATGGTGGTTTTTTAAAACAGCTAAAGGAACATACCATACAGAAGAAAATAAAGGAAAGTGCAGATAAAGAACAGCAACTTTTTAATGAAAAAAAGCAGGTTTTAGTAGGTGCAAACAGCTATATATTGGCCTCGGACACCATGAAAACAGATCTAGAGCTCTATCCCTTTATGAAAAGGAACAGCCGCAAAACACTTTTAGAGCCTATTTTGGAAAGACGATTGGCGGAAGACCTAGAGCAAAAACGGCTAAAAGATGAGTAGAAAAAATCTGCAACATATTACCTTGGAACCCCGGCCCAAAAACGGCAGGGAAGGAACAATAAGTGTATTGGAAGACCAGAAATCCTCTTTCCAAATTGCCGAAGGCATCCCGATTAAACCTGTTTATTCTGAAAAAGATATTGAAACACTTTCCCATTTACATTTTGGAGCGGGCATACCTCCTTACCTAAGAGGTCCGTATACTACAATGTATGTTAGAAGACCATGGACCATTAGACAATATGCAGGGTTTTCAACCGCAGAAGAGAGTAATGCCTTTTACAGAAGAAATTTGGCAGCAGGCCAAAAAGGACTTTCCATAGCCTTTGACCTACCTACCCATAGAGGTTACGATAGTGATCATGAGCGGGTTGTGGGAGACGTTGGTAAAGCTGGTGTAGCCATAGATTCTATAGAGGATATGAAAATTTTGTTCAACGGTATCCCCCTGGACAAAATGTCCGTATCCATGACAATGAACGGGGCCGTATTGCCCATTATGGCTTTCTACATAGCCGCAGCAGAAGAACAAGGGGTTTCCCTAGACCAGTTATCGGGTACAATACAGAACGATATCCTAAAGGAGTTCATGGTGCGCAACACCTATATTTATCCCCCGGCGCCATCCATGCAGATCGTTACCGATATTTTTGAATACGCCAGTAAATACATGCCCAAGTTTAACAGCATTAGTATTTCTGGGTATCATATGCAAGAGGCCGGAGCAACTGCCGATATAGAATTGGCTTACACCCTGGCCGATGGTTTAGAGTACATTAGAACTGGTTTAAAAGCCGGTTTGGATATAGACAGTTTTGCGCCACGACTTTCCTTTTTCTGGGCAATTGGGATGAATCATTTTGTAGAAATTGCCAAACTACGTGCAGGTAGGATGTTATGGGCCAAACTTGTAGCGCCATTTAACCCTAAGAACGAAAAATCATTGATACTTAGAACACATTGCCAAACCAGTGGATGGAGCCTTACGGAGCAAGACCCCTTTAACAATGTGGCAAGAACAACCATAGAGGCGGCAGCAGCAGCCTTTGGAGGAACACAGAGCCTACACACCAATGCCTTGGATGAGGCCATAGCCCTTCCCACCGATTTTTCGGCCAGAATAGCGCGTAACACACAAATTTTCTTACAAGAAGAGACCAAAATAACCAAAACCGTAGATCCTTGGGGAGGTAGCTATTATGTAGAATATTTAACCGATGAAATTGCAAAAAAAGCTTGGAAACTAATTCAGGAAGTTGAGGATTTGGGTGGTATGACCAAAGCTATTGAAGCCGGAATTCCAAAAATGAGAATAGAGGAGGCAGCGGCCAAAAAACAAGCGCGAATAGATAGTGGCCAGGATGTTATTGTGGGTGTCAATAAATACCAACTTGACAAAGAAGATCCGTTACATATTTTGGAAGTGGATAATGATATGGTTAGAAACCAGCAATTGGCCCGTTTGGCATCCGTTAAAAAACTGCGGGATGCAGATACCGTAGAAAAGACCTTGCAAAGGTTAAGGGAAGCTGCCAAAGCAAAATTGGTATCTACCGCTGGCGGGGAAGCACAAAATTTGTTAGCTTTAGCGGTAGAAGCCGCCAAAGCAAGGGCAACGCTGGGTGAGATAAGCACCGCCTTAGAAACTGCTTTCGGTAGGCACAAAGCCGTAATTAAATCATTTGTAGGCGTGTATTCCAAAGAAATAAAAGACGATGAGAGTTTTAAAACGGCAAGGGATATTGCAGATCAATTTGCAGAAAAGGAAGGTCGGAGACCACGGATAATGATCGCCAAAATGGGGCAAGACGGCCATGATAGAGGCGCTAAAGTAGTAGCCACGGGCTACGCAGATCTTGGTTTTGATGTGGATATAGGTCCTCTTTTCCAAACTCCGGAAGAAGTTGCTAAACAAGCCGTGGAAAATGATGTGCATATTTTAGGCGTATCATCATTAGCTGGCGGACATAAAACGTTGGTTCCCAAAGTGATAGAGGAACTAAAAAGTTACGGCAGGGAAGATATCATGGTCATTATAGGTGGTGTTGTCCCAAAGCAAGATTATCAATTTTTGTTTGATGCGGGTGCAGTGGCCGTTTTTGGACCGGGCACAAAAATTAGCGAAGCCGCCATTCAAATATTGGAAATATTATTAGATGAACCCGATGCATAAGCAATATGACTTGGAATGAAAGTTTGGCAAACTACGATAAGATCATAGCCTTAAACCCCGGGTTTGAAAGAAAAGGCAAGACCATGCCATATACTTCGGCAAACGGTCATATGTTTTCACAATTGAACAAAGCTGGGGAATTGGGTATAAGACTTCCAAAAGATGTGCGACAGCAATTCTTAAACGACTATGATAGTGGTCCGTTTATGTCTTATGGGGCCGTAATGAGAGAGTATGTTTTGGTACCCAAAGAACTCTGCGAAAATCTGGAAGCAATTTCTAGTTATATGGATATTGCACATACCTATGTAAATTCACTACCGGCAAAGAGTAGCAAGAAACGCTAAGGAAGCTAGCCCTTACCAAAAGAATCGTTATGAGCCCAAGAAGCTCCCGGAAGCCAAGAAATTATGCAAGATTCCGTTTAAACAAGACATCTTAATTGCCTAAAGGGCATAACTTTAACTGACTTTAACGCAATACACTATAGTTATTCACTTTGTGTTAACAAAATACATTTTTTAGCATGCTAAATAATCGTATTTTTAACCCCTAACTTACTATGATAATGGGCAAAATTATTGCTATCGCAAATCAGAAAGGCGGTGTGGGTAAAACCACGACCACGGTAAACCTAGCAGCCTCGCTAGGAGTACTGGAAAAGAAGGTGCTATTGATAGATGCGGATCCCCAAGCAAATGCCACATCTGGTTTAGGAATAGATGTAGATGCCGTTGAGATGGGTACTTATCAATTATTGGAGCACACAAAATCTGCCGAGCAAACCATAATGGCGACCTCATCGCCCAATGTAGACCTCATTCCCTCGCACATAGATCTTGTAGCCATTGAAATAGAACTTGTGGACAAGGATGATCGCGAGTATATGATGAAAAAGGCCATTGGTCACCTTAGGGAAATTTATGATTATGTACTAATAGATTGCGCCCCTTCTTTGGGGTTATTGACCTTAAACGCATTAACGGCCGCGGATTCCGTTATTATACCCATTCAATGTGAATATTTTGCGTTGGAAGGTCTTGGAAAACTACTTAATACCATAAAAAGTGTTCAAAAAATCCACAATGCCGATCTGGATATCGAAGGATTGTTATTGACGATGTTCGACTCTAGATTACGTCTTTCCAATCAGGTAGTGGAAGAAGTAAAGAAACACTTTGAGGATATGGTCTTCCATACCATTATTCAAAGAAATGTAAGGCTTAGTGAAGCGCCAAGTTATGGAGAGAGCATTATCAAATACGATGCAAGCAGTAAGGGCGCTGCCAATTATCTAAATTTGGCCAACGAGATAGTTAAGAAAAATAAGGAGAAGGTATAATGGCAAAGGCAACGAAAAAACAAGCTTTGGGCAGGGGCCTTTCCGCCCTTTTGAAGGATCCTGACAATGATATAAAATCGGTTTCGGACAAAAATGCCGATAAGGTTGTCGGTAACATTGTTGAGCTAGATGTGGAAGCCATTGAGGTAAATCCATTTCAGCCCAGATCTAACTTTAATGAAGAGGCCCTTAAAGAATTGGCAACTTCAATAAAGGAGTTAGGTGTTATACAGCCCATAACCGTTAGGAAACTAGATTTTAACAAGTATCAACTGGTTTCAGGCGAAAGAAGGTTCAGGGCTTCAAAACTTATTGGTCTGGAGACCATACCATCTTATATCAGAATTGCAAACGACCAGGAATCGTTGGAGATGGCCTTGGTGGAAAATATTCAACGCCAAGACTTAGATCCCATTGAAATTGCATTGTCTTACCAAAGACTTATCGATGAAATTCAGTTGACACAGGAGAAGCTTAGCGATAGGGTAGGCAAAAAAAGATCTACCATTACCAATTATATGCGCTTATTACGGTTAGATCCCATAATACAAACAGGTATCAGAGATGGTTTTGTAAGCATGGGACATGGAAGGGCCTTGGTGAACATAGAAAAGAAAGATGACCAAATTGCACTTTACGAGCGCATCGTTAAAGACAACTTATCCGTTAGGGACACAGAAAGGGCTGTTAAGGACTATCATGAAAAACATTATGATGGTAACGAAACTACTTCGAATAAGAAGGTTGAAACACCCGATTTTGTAAAAGCGGGTATCTATGATTTTAAAAATTTCCTGTCTGCCAAAGTAGATATAAAAGCTTCCTCTAACGGTAAAGGCAAAATAACCATCCCTTTTCACTCAAAAGAAGAGTTCCAGCGTCTTAAAAAATTGATGACCGGTGAGTAAAAACTTATGTTTTTTATGGGCTTTTTTGCTTTGTTCCTGCATAAGCTATGCTCAAGAAGGTACAGAGATCGATAGCTTGGAAACCGACCTAAAAGGCAAAGGCATTGTTGTAGACTCCATAGTAAAGAAAAAAATAAACCCCCTTGCACCCAGCAAAGCGGCGTTCTATTCTGCCGTACTACCCGGGTTGGGACAAATCTATAATAAACGATGGTGGAAGGTTCCAATTGTATACGGAGCTATAGGTACAGGAGTATATGCCTATATCTTTAATAACAATGAATACAACCGTTTTAGGGATGCTTTTAAGAGAAGAAAAGCTGGGTTTACCGATGATGAGTTTTATGATTTTACCCCGGATGATGGGGAAACGCCGACAACACCTGATTTTTCGGACGAAGCCCTTCAGGATGCTCAAGAACGCTTTCAGCGCGATCGTGATTTGGCATTATTGATAACCATAGGATTGTATGCCTTGAATATTATCGATGCCAATGTAGATTCGCATCTAAAACAATACAATATCGATGACGACCTAAGTCTAGATATAAAACCCTATTTAGAATATAACCCAATCACTTCCAATCCAAATTATGGGATGGCACTGACGATTAAATTTTAAGTTATGAATATAGCCTTGTTCGGGTACGGGAAAATGGGTAAAATGCTAGAACTTACAGCAGAGAAAAGAGGTCACAAGATTGTTGCAAAAATTGATGTGGACACCGTTGATGTAGATTACTCCAATATCGATGTGGCGATAGATTTTAGCACCCCCACAGCAGCATTCGATAATATTAAAAGCTGTTTAGAACGTAACATCCCCATTATATCGGGAACAACGGGGTGGCTTTCGGATTATGATAAGGCCGTGGCGTTATGCGAAAAGAAAAAGGGCGCGTTTATCTATGCTTCCAACTTCAGTTTGGGTGTAAACGTTTTTTTTGAGTTGAATTCACATTTGGCCAAAATGATGAAAAATCTGAAACAGTATGATGTTTCCATGGAAGAAATCCATCATACCCATAAGTTAGACGCCCCCAGTGGCACTGCTATAAGTTTGGCCGAAGATATTATACAGCATACCAATTACACAGCTTGGCGTTTGGAAAATGCTTCAGAAAATACAATTCCTATCACTTCCAAGCGCATTGGAGAAGTTCCGGGCACACATACCGTTACATACGCAAGTGAAGTAGATCAAATACAAATAACCCATGCAGCCCATAATCGTGAAGGTTTTGCTTTGGGAGCCATAATAGCGGCAGAATGGATCATTGATAAAACGGGCGTATTTTCAATGAAAGATGTGTTAAACCTTGGTTAAGGAATGTAACATTTTTGATATTAACGTACTTATGGAAAGTACAGAGCAAAAAACAACAGTAAACATAGGCCATTGGGACGGGAGCTAGGTATATAGCTTCCAAAACCAAGACGGACCAACAAATACAAATATTATGGACGGTACGCAGTGGATTCTTTTTATTCTGATAGTACAGATCATTCATTTTCTGGGAACTTGGAAACTATACGTAAAGGCCGGTAGAAAAGCCTGGGAAGCGGCGGTCCCCGTATACAATGCCATCGTATTGATGCAAATAATAAGACGGCCAAAATGGTGGGTACTGCTGCTCTTTATCCCAATCATTAATTTGCTGATGTTTCCGGTGGTTTGGATAGAGACCTTAAGAAGTTTTGGAAAAAATACGCTTTTAGATACTTGGTTGGTAATCCTCACCCTTGGTTTTTACATTTACTACGTAAACTACACACAAGACGTTACTTATGTTGAAAATAGGAGCCTGCACCCAAAGACCGGTTTGGGAGAATGGGTAAGTTCCATAGTCTTTGCCATTGTGGCGGCCACCTTGGTACATACCTATTTTATTCAACCATATGTTATCCCTACAGGTTCTTTAGAACGGACCCTTAGAATTGGCGATTTTCTCTTTGTAAGTAAATTTCATTATGGTGCAAGGGTGCCAATGACAACCATAGCGGCTCCCATGGTACACGATACTATTCCGGGTCTTGGAATAAGGTCTTACCTTAATAAACCCCAACTACCCTATTTTAGGCTACCTGGTTTTAAGAAGGTCAAAAAAAATGATATTGTAGTTTTCAGCTGGCCTGCGGATACGGTAAGACGCTTTTTTAAGCGGGAAGAAGGTGTTAAAAAACCATTCGATAAAAAATCGAACTATGTAAAACGTTGTGTGGGAACCCCAGGAGATTCCCTAGCGGTAGTAGATGGGTATGTCTTTGTTAATGGAAAACAATTGCAGCTCTCCGATAGGGCAAAACCTCAGTACGACTATCAAGTGTATGCCCAAAAAGGTGTTTCTTCTCGCATGCTTGTGGAACTGGGCATCACGGATTTTAATCGAAAGTACATTTCCGGACCGCTGAGCCAAAGTCAATATAGCGGCATCTCGGGATATCTACTAGGAGCCAATCAAAATGACAAAGGACAAATAGAATTATACACTAAAAACAATGGCATCCCGGCCAAAGTAATTCAAAAATATGGCCTTTCGTTAAAAGAGGAAACAGGAAGACAACGTTTAGTTACATTAACGGATGCCATGGTTGCCAAACTTAAAAGAAATTCTGCCGTAGATTCTGTAATAAAAGTTATAGAACCAAAGGGGCAGCAGGGATTCAATATTTTTCCCCAACATCCGGATCACCCTTGGAACAATGACAATTTTGGACCTATCTATATCCCAGAAGCGGGCAAGACGGTTCCTTTAAACCTTAACGTGCTACCCATCTACAAAAAGATAATCAAAGATTATGAAGGTAACGCCATAAGCGTAAATGGTAACCAAATTAGCCTTAATGGCAAGGTTGTAAATACGTACACGTTTAAACAGGATTATTATTGGATGATGGGAGATAACAGGGACCATTCCGAAGACAGTAGAGCATGGGGGTACGTTCCTGAAAACCATATCGTGGGAACTCCTGTTTTTATTTGGATGAGCTTCGATAATTTTAACGATGGGGTCGCCAATTGGAAACCAAGATGGGATCGTATATTTACAACGGTCAATGGGGATGGTGAACCACAATCCTATTTTAAGTACTTTCTGATGTTATTGGCCGGATGGTTCGTTTTTGACTTCTTCCGAAAAAGAAAACGGGGTAAAAAATAGTTTTAAAAGTAAATAAATACAAATCGATATCGTAATAGACACTAGTGAACGTTCTCCTACATCCATGCTATTTTCCAAACATCATTACTTTTACCGCCTTGGTTAAAAACAATGTTTGTTGGGAGGTGCAAGACAACTATCAAAAACAAACCTATAGGAATAGATGCTACATATGTACGGATATTGGTAAACATATGCTTACCATCCCCATTAGGCATATAGGCGGCTCCCAAGGGAGACAAAACTATAAGGATGTTAAAGTAGACAACCAATATCAATGGCAAAGGCAGCATTGGCGTACTTTGGAAACGGCCTATAGAACCTCACCCTTTTTTGAGTTTTATGAAGATGATATTATACCGCTCTACGAGCAAAAATTCAAATTTTTGTTAGATTTTAACCTGCTGACCATAGCCACCATTTGCAGTTGTCTTGGTATTGATATGCCTTCAGAAAAAACTGAAAAATACGATTTAGAACCGCTATCCATGGTAGACCTTCGTTTTTTGGCGGAAGCTAAAAAGGAACCGGTGTTAGAACAGGGGCACTATACCCAAGTTTTTGGGGATAGGCATGGCTTTATAAAAAATACCAGCGTGTTAGATCTTCTTTTTAATGAAGGCAGCAATGCCTTAAACTATCTACAACAACAAAATATTGACACTTTGTTCAATAAATAAAAGTACATTGCCCAAAAAAGAGATTTATAGTAGCAAGCATGTACATTTAACTATTTTCCATGTATCGATTTATTATCCATTATGGCATTCACATTCTGGTCCCTATAGCTATTGGACTAGCATTTTACAAAGAATACAGAACAAAAGCTATTTTGATATTGCTACTGGGAATTGTAATAGATATAGACCATCTTCTGGCCAGCCCAATTTTTGACCCCGACCGGTGTAGTATTAATTTTCACCCATTACATACTTATTGGGCTATTGCTTTATACTTATTGTTACTTGCCTTCCGAAAAACACGTATCATTGGTATTGCCCTGCTAATCCATATTTTCGCAGATTTTGTGGATTGCCAGTTAATCGGCTGGTAGACGAACCGAGGCCATTATGGGAAAGTGATCGGACAACTTCTTGTTTAGGATGTTATGGGATCTCACCTCTAGGGAGGGATCTACTAAAATAAAATCTATACGAAACGGAAAGTATTTAAAATTGAACGTACGTCCGTAACCTGTGCCTTTTTCATCATAGGTATCTATCAAATCGCCCTTTGCAATACGGTATATATTGGAAAATTCGGTATTGTTAAAATCTCCGCATACTATACTTTTATGGGGTGATTTTCCTATATGTTCCTTAAATAAGTTGGCCTGTTCTTGCTGCTTTAAAACGGTATTGCCCATCCTGCCCAAAAGTTTTTTGGAAGACTGATTGGTTATGGTTTCTTTTGAAGGTACAATACTGAACGACTGAAAATGAATGTTATACACCCGAACGGTGTCCTTTTTATACAGAATATCTGCATAAATGATGTTGTTTACAGTGTTGGGAAGGTTTAATGAGCCGTTGGCAATGATGGGAAATTTTGAAAAAATTGCCTGAATGGTCCATCTGGTAGAATAAGGGGTTTCGCATCGATAAGGATATTGTTCCAACTCTTTGTACTTAATCCGGCTGTGCTCTTGTATGCACAGAATATCGGGGTCCTCTACTGCTATCAAATCGGTGATTTGCTTTCCTATGGTATCATCGTCAATCCAATCGTATTTATTAAACCCACGTACATTGTAGCTCATAATACTTAAATCTTCATCGTCCATCGCTGTGTGCGAGGCGCCCATTTTATAGAAAGATCCGAGCAGCAGATAAGCCAATAACAAGGGCAACGCTGAAATAATCAACTGTTTCTTTCTCTTAAAAATCCAGTAGGTTAGAAAAACAAGGTTGATAACTACCAACAAGGGTACGGCTAGACTAAAAAGTGAAATGAACGGGAAAAAATCCACAGGGATATAAGGTACAGCGCAAGAAATTAATAGGCATAGCGCTACCAATAAGTTGAGCACAAACAAAAACTTGTTTAACGGCGATAATTGCTTCACAAATCAGTCTTCTTTACCAGCTTTAAACAAAAAGTCTTTTTCAGCTTTTGAAAGGCTTTCATATCCAGATTTACTGATTTTATCCAAGATTGTATCTATCTTTCGTTGACGGCTTGCCTTATCATAGTCAACAGAAGATTTGGTACGCACCTTACCTTTGCGATATACGGTTTTCAGGGGGGCTTTCTTCTCCTTTCTTTTGAACAAATTTGCCAAGCCATCCAAAAATTTGGAAAAACCTTCCCCAATATCCTTACCGTTCAGCAATTGTCTGGCATAGACGTAACCTAAGAAGGCCCCGCCCAAATGCGCAAGCCTGCCCCCTATATTACCCCCATATTGTATTTGGATAAGGTCTATCAACACAAAGAAGACGCCTATGTACCAAAGCTTTACGTTAAAAAAAATTATTCTTACTTCCTGATTGGGTATATAGGCACAAACGAAGATCAACACTGCCGTAACCCCTGCGGAAGCACCTATAAGGGCGGCATTGGTGTTCAACAAGGTGGGAAAAATGTTATAGCTGAGCAAAAAAATGAGTCCACCCAAGATTACCCCTAGAAAGTAAACGTTGATAAACTTACGTGGTCCAAAGAGGTTTAGGAATATTCTTCCCGAAAAGTAGAGCATTAACATATTCCAAAAAACATGTCCAAATCCTCCGTGGAAAAAAGAGTAACTTACCAAGGACCAGGGTTGCCCTATAAAACCCAAAAAGTCTTTGGGTAGTTCAAACCACTGTACCAACGCGGTACCGCCCAAGGCAAGAAAAAGACCATCCGTTATAAACACCAGAACGTTTATGGCAATGAGTTTTTCTGCTATACTGAGGCGTGCAAATTGATATTTTAATCCGGTACTCATGCTAATCCCATCGGTTTTTGTTAAACTGATTTTTCTTCCAGTACCACATCATCAAAAATCCGAACAGTGCGCCACCGATATGGGCAAAATGCGCTATGCCACTTCCAAAAATAGAATAGCCGGTTACGCCAGAGAATAAATCCAGTGCTATAAGTACGGGTATAAAGTACTTGGCCTTTATTGGAATAGGTAAAAATATGAGGAAAAGTTCACTATTGGGGTAAGACATTCCAAAGGCAACCAAAATACCGTAAATAGCGCCCGAAGCCCCAACAGCTGGAGCGTTATATGCACTCAAAAAATTATCGATAGTACTCTGGGAGGCCAGGTTGTACCATCCAGGGTTATATTTTCCATTGGATACAAGATCCATTATCTGATTTCTTGCAATGCCAGAATTTACCAGTGCGTCTATTCCCTCGTTAAAATAATAATAGTTTACACCGGTATGTATCAGGGCCGCTCCCAGGCCGGCCGAGAAATAAAAGAAAAAGAACTTATTCTTGCCCCACATCTGCTCCAAAGGAGATCCAAAGGCCCACAAAGCATACATATTAAAAAGAATATGCATAAACCCACCGTGCATAAACATATGCGAAATAACCTGCCAAAGCTCAAAATTCTCATTTTCAGGAAACCAGAGTGAAAACCACTGGTACATCTGATCACCATACAAGGAGGTGGCTACAAAAAATAGCACATTAACTATGACCAAATGCTTAACTGCATCCGTTATTCTACCCATCTAAATAAATTTTTTATCAATATCGTTTTCGGAAAGGGTAACATATATCGGTTTATTAAACGGACTTACCCTAGATTCCTTACATGCAAACAAATCATTTACCAAAGCCAATTGCGAATCGTTATCCAATTGCTCACCGGTCTTAACGCTCAAGGTCTTGCTCAAGGTCTTCGCCAAGACATCGGTCTGCGAAAAACTATCTCCGGTTATTTCTTGCTGGTGGTCAGAGATCAACTGATCTATTACCATGCCAACCTCGCTCTCTGGCACCAACAAAGGCACACCGGTGATCTGTATTTCTTCATCTTCAATTTTATCGAACACAAACCCTACAGTGGTTAAACTGTCTTTAATATCGCGTATTACACCTATATCGCCTTTGGAATAATTTAATGACAAAGGAAAAAGCAGCTGCTGGCTAACAGCTTCTTTAACGGTGATATTCTTTAGGAATTTTTCATAGAGTACTCGTTGATGCGCCCTACTCTGATCTATAATAACCATACCCGATTTAATGGTTGTAACAATATATTTTCGTCTTAGCTGAAATGTGGTGCCCGTGGTTTCCCAATTTTCCTTTTGCCCCTCAAAAATAGATCCGGTTATAGTATCAGATTCAAAACTTACGCTGCTAAAATCATCTTCCTTCCCAACTTTAGATTCTAAACCCACGTACATGTTCTCCCATCCCTTGGCACTTTGTTTTTGATATCCCTGCACCACACCACTTTTTTTAGGGGTATCCACAAAAGGATTAAACGCTGCATCTACCATTACCCTAGGTTGCTCTACGCCCTTATCCTTGTAGTCATAGGGTGTCTCAAGATTTGGGTCATGGTCAAAATCCAAGGCCGGAACTACGTTAAACTGGCCTAAGCTGTGTTTTACGGCAGACCTCAGTATGGCGTATAGCGAATGCTCATCATCAAATTTGATCTCGGTTTTGGTAGGATGAATATTGATGTCTATTGCCGCAGGATCTACTTCTAAGTACAGAAAATAACCTGGATGTGTTTCCTTTCTGATAAGGCCCTCAAAAGCGGCAACAATGGCATGGTGAAGATATGGACTTCTTATAAATCTATTGTTTACAAAGAAAAACTGCTCTCCCCTGCTCTTTTTGGCAAATTCTGGTTTACAAATAAAACCCGATACTTTTACCATTTGGGTTTCTTCCGTAACAGGTACCAGTTTTTGATTGGTCCGCTGTCCTAAAATATTAACGATGCGCTGCCTTAAATTGGTGCTTTGAAGACTGAACAATTCATTTCCGTTATTGTAAAAATGAAACTCTACCAAAGGGTGGGCCAAGGCTACCCGATGAAACTCATCGGTAATATGACGGAGCTCCACCTGATTTGATTTCAGGAAATTTCGTCGTGCAGGAATATTGAAAAAAAGATTTTTTACAGATAACGAAGTTCCTTTAGGAGTTACCGAAACCTCTTGTGAAACAACCTTGCTTCCTTCTATCTTAATGGCCGTGCCCACCTCGGTACCTTCCGTTCTGGTCTGCATATCCACATGGGCAATGGCCGCAATGGACGCCAGTGCTTCCCCTCTAAAACCTTTGGTGTTCAGATTAAAAAGATCTTGGGCGCTTTGTATTTTTGAGGTAGCGTGCCTTTCAAAACTCAATCGGGCATCGGTGGCACTCATACCTACCCCGTTGTCCACCACCTGTATTAGGGCCTTTCCCCCATCCTTTACAATTAATTTTATGGAAGTGGCATGGGCATCTATGGCATTTTCCAACAATTCCTTAACTACAGAAGCCGGACGTTGAACCACTTCCCCGGCTGCAATTTGATTGGCAACATGATCTGGCAAAAGTTTAATTATATCTGCCATTAAATTAAGAAGTCTAGTTTGCCATATTTAATTGCGGCATACGCAAAGAATAAAAGGAAAATTAGTATAATTAAAAATCGGAGGCGGCTGTTTTTGTTTCTGTCCATACTCTTAATCGTCTTCCAGTCCTCACGAAAACTCTTCTTGCGATACCCTTTAAAATATTCAGAATCCGATTTGGCGGCTTTGGCCTTTCTCAAATTTTCTATACGCTCTTTGCGCTCATCATAATAACGAGGAGAATAATTGTAAGATTTATTTCTATTTTGCTTAAACAGCGTAGGAAGTCTCATAATCATATCTACATTACTCAAAAGTACTGAAAATGGGACAATTTAGTTGAATGCAGATGCTAAAAATTGTTAACAAAACCTAAGGTGACAGATGCTTTTACTTTACCCAGAAATTTATGTGACGATATGGTATTTGGTAGTATACCTCTTTTTTTTAGCACGGATTAACCCCCTAAAGTGGCCATTTTTATGGCGGCTATGGCTGCTTCCGTACCCTTGTTGCCATGCTTACCTCCACTGCGATCTATGGCCTGCTGCAAGTTATTATCGGTAAGTACGCAAAAAATGACCGGAACATCTGTTTGCACGTTTAAATCCTTCACTCCTTGTGCCGCGGCGCTGCATACAAAATCAAAATGTTGGGTTTCTCCCCGAATAACACTACCTATAGCAATAACAGCGTCTACCTTTTGGGTAGAAATCATTTTCTTACATCCAAAGGTAAGCTCAAAACTGCCGGGAACGTCCCACCTTAAAATATGTTCTTCTTTGGCCCCGCAATCTAAGAGTGCCTCCAGAGCCCCTGTATAAAGTCCTTCGGTTATTTGGTCGTTCCATTCCGCAACAACAATACCAAATCTAAGGTCTTTGGCATTGGGGATATCCGCTTTGTTGTAGACAGAAAGGTTTTTGTTTGCCGTAGCCATTAGTTGCCGCTTTTCGCCATCCCTATAAAGACATCGATGGTCCTGGCCTCATCAGAATCGGAAAACTCCTCTTTGATACGCTCAAAAGAAGATAATGCCTTGTCTTTCTGATTTAATTCTAACGCAGCCGTACCTGCTTTATATAGAAATTTAGGTGCCGTATAATCGTTATCACTATGTGCAACTGCTTTTTCATAATATACCAATGCCTCACTTGGCTGATCTAGCTGCATAAATGCATCGCCTATACTTCCTTTGGCAAGAGCTCCAAGAATGGCATCATCCGAAGAAAAATTCTCCAGATAATTTATGGCTTCCTGATATTTCTGCATATTTAAATAGGCCATCCCTGATGCATAGTTGGCCAAATTGGCTGCTTTGGTACCACTGTACTCATCTATGATATCCAGAAAACCGTATTTTCCTTCTGCCCCGTTCAGGGCCAAGGTGTAAAGAGAGTCTTTGGCTGTTGTACTGCTCAACGCCTGATCAAAATATTGTTGTGGATAGTACATTTCATTGGCCGCATTGGTTTCCTTAGGTTTCTGTACAAATTGATTATAGGCCAAATAACCAAGTACTCCCACAGCAATTACCCCAATGACACCGAGAATGTAGTTCTGATTCCTAGAAACCCACTCTTCGGTTTTGGATGCGCTTTGGTCCAAAGTGCTAAAAACCTCAGCAGTTGTGCTGTTCTGCTCGTCCAATTCTATCCCTTCCGCTTTGTTCTTAGGTTTATAGCCTCGTTTTTTATATGTAGCCATCGTTAATTTAATTGATCGCGCAAAAATAAAGTTTTTATCCAAAACCTAAGGGTTATTTATTCGTTATTTTTCGATATTTTGCAGCTTTGCTAGCTCTTCTAAAAACAATTTTTGAACAAGCTCCATGTTTCTAAAGAATTTATCCCTTATTAATTATAAAAATTTTGACTCCTTAAAACTTACGTTCGATCCCAAGATAAACTGCTTTGTAGGGAGTAATGGTATAGGGAAAACAAACATTTTGGATGCCATTTACCATCTATCTTTTGGGAAGAGTTATTTTAATCCGGTAGGGTCGCAAAATATAAAACACGGAGAAGATTTTTTTGTGATCGATGGTGAATTTGAAAAGGATGGGAGGCAAGAAAAAATTGTCTGTAGCCTAAAACGAGGGATTAAAAAAGTAATCAAGAGAAATGGTAAAACCTACGAACGCTTTTCCGATCATATTGGCTTTCTTCCTCTGGTGATCATATCCCCGGCAGATAGGGATCTCATTACCGAAGGTAGCGATGCACGCCGTAAATTTGTGGATAGCGTAATCTCACAATCAGATAAACAGTATCTACAGGCTTTGATCAATTATAACAAGGTACTGATGCAACGCAATTCCCTGCTTAAGTATTTTGCGGTGAACCATACCTTCAATGCCACTACCTTATCCGTGTACAACGAACAACTAGATCAATATGGCTCTTTGGTTTTTAAGAAAAGAGAGGCTTTCCTTAAGACGTTTATCCCAATTTTTAAGGAACAATATACGGCCATATCCGCGGCAGCGGAGGAAGTTTCACTTACCTATGACAGCAAGCTTTTGCAGACCCCTTTGAGCGAATTGTTAACAAACAGTTTGGAAAAGGACAAAGCCTTACAATATACCAGTGTAGGTATCCACAAAGATGATCTTAGTTTTGAGATCAGTGGGCACCCCATTAAAAAATTTGGTAGCCAGGGGCAACAAAAATCGTTTTTGATAGCCCTTAAACTAGCACAGTTCAATTTCATAAAAAAAGAAGCTAAGACTACCCCTATCTTACTACTTGATGATATCTTTGACAAACTAGACGAGCATAGGGTGGCACAAATCGTACATTTGGTGGATGATGAGAGTTTTGGGCAAATTTTTATAAGTGACACCCATGCGGAAAGAACTGAAAAAGTGGTGAAGACCATTCATCAGTCCTATAAAATTTTTAAATTGTAAGATGCGTTTTTGGTCAACCTTTTTAATACTATGTCTCTATGTTGGATGCACTCCTAAGGTATCCCAGGATAGTTTATTGTACTTAAACGGATATTGGGAAATTAAAGAGGTAGAATTTCCTGATGGCAATACAAAGGAATATAAGGTAAACACCAATTTGGATTATATCAAAATTGATGGTTTGGTAGGGTTTAGGAAAAAAGTACAGCCAAAATTCGATGGCACCTATATTACTACGGATGATGCTGAGCCCTTCCGAATACTGCGGGAAGATGAAACCTTTGCTTTGTATTATAAAAACGAACTTAGTGCATGGACGGAACGGATCACAAGCCTGTCCGAAGATCGGTTCTCGGTCATAAACGAAGACAATATTACGTACAGCTATACTCGCTATGTGCCTATAAATGCAAAAGAATAATGGCCAAACGAAAAAATACAGGTATACGATTAAATGAGGCCTTAGATCAATTCATCTCCGAAAATAAGTTGCAAAAGGGTATGGATAGGGTTAATGTACGAGATGCTTGGGCAACGTTGATGGGAAATGGGGTCAATAACTATACTACGGCCGTAGAACTGCGAAGCGACACCCTATTTGTATCGCTTTCTTCCTCCGTACTTCGGGAAGAACTAAGTCATGGAAAATCTAAAATCATTGCCATGCTCAATGAAGAATTGGGTAAAGATCTAGTAAAAAAATTGGTGTTGCGATAACAAAAAAAAGCCACCATAAAAAGGTAGCTTTTCACATCTGTATTTTAAAATCCTAGTAAATTTCCCGTCCAGAAAAATGAAACGCACCCTCAATGGCCGCATTCTCATCACTGTCAGACCCATGAACGGCGTTCTCTCCTATTGATGTGGCAAACAATTTACGTATTGTACCTTCAGCTGCTTCTTCTGGGTTTGTAGCACCTATAAGTGCCCTAAAGTCCTCAACGGCATTTTCTTTCTGTAAAATTGCGGAAACAATTGGACCCCTTGTCATAAAATCAACAAGTTCCCCAAAAAATGGGCGCTCTCTATGTATGGCATAAAACTCTTTGGCATCCCTTCTACTAAGTTGTGTATATTTCATTGCTACTATCTTAAACCCTGCAGATGTGATCTTTTCCAAAATGGCGCCAATATGCCCATTTTCGACTGCATCTGGTTTTATCATAGTAAATGTTCTGTTTGTACTCATGCTTTAAAAATTTTGCGCAAAAATACGCTTTATATATTAACCCGCAAGCCATAAATGCAATGGTATAAATCTTTAAAAGGCCAACATCATCCGTAGCGTGTAGGATTTGACATACGGCATTAAGTATAACACAATGGCCCCAATAACTTCCCCAAAGGTTAAAATACCCTTGCATCCTTAAAAGACTTTAGTATAAAATTGTATATTTGGGCGCATGAATTTAGAGGATATCAAGGCCGTTGAAAGGCTACTTTCCACACCACAGAAAATTGTAATAATCCCACATAAAAATCCGGATGGTGATGCTATTGGATCCACATTGGGGCTATGGCATTATTTACGTCAAAAGGGACAAGAAGTATGGGTAATTTCGCCCAATGATTATCCCAAATTTCTGAAGTGGATGCCCAATAATGATCAAATTGTGAATTTTGAAAAGGATAACAGCCTGGCAAAAGACCTTATCAACAGTGCCTCTATCATATTTACGTTAGACTTTAATCATTTGGGTAGGGTAGGCCAGATGCAAACCATTTTGGAAGAAGCAACGGCCACTTTTATAATGATAGACCATCACCAAGCACCAAGCGACTATGCTAAAATTATGTATTCCGATGTAATGCTTAGCTCTACTTGCGAAATGGTTTATAATTTTATAGAGTTCTTGGGAGATACCGATAAAATAACACCTGAAATAGCCAATTGCCTTTATACCGGTATTATGACAGATACGGGGTCTTTTAAATTTGCATCCACCACGAGTAGAACACACAATGTTGTGGCAAATCTAATAGACAATGGGGCAAACAATACAGAAATCCACAATAGGGTCTATGACACCAATACGCCTAGTAGACTTCACTTATTGGGTTGCGCGCTTAAAAATATGGTCATTTTACAAGAATACCGTACCGCTTATATTACCCTTACCCAAGATGAATTGGACACCAATAATTTCAAAAAAGGAGACACCGAAGGTTTTGTAAATTACGGACTTACCTTGGAAGGTATTTATTTTGCGGTGATTTTTATTGAAAACCGAGACGAAGGAATTATAAAGATCTCGTTCCGGTCCGAAGGGGATTTTTCTGTAAATGAATTTGCCCGGGATTATTTTGAGGGAGGGGGCCATACCAATGCGGCTGGTGGTAAAAGTGAAAAGTCTATGTCGGAAACTGTGAAATATTTTGAATCGCTTTTAAAGATTACGTCTATAAAATAAAACCTATGAGACTGCTTCTTTTTTTTGTGGCATTATTTAGTTTAGCCTGCTGTGGGGGGCCAGAACCGCGTAGGCCCGTGAAAGTAAAATCTGGGAGTTTTATAAAAGAATCCGCAGAACGAAATAAAAAACTGCTTGAAAGGGAAGAAAAAATGATTAAAGATATCATAGCCTTGGATACAATACATAACTATATTGCCACTGCCGATGGTTCTTGGTACTACTATGAAAACAAAAGGAACGATGAAGACTATATGCCGAGGCCCGATGATCTGGTGACGCTTACCTACAACATTGTTAGTTTTGGCAACGATACCATTTACAGTAAAGAAACCTTGGGGATTACCAATTACAAGGTAGATAAACAAGAGTTTTTTCCGGGATTCCGGAGCGGTGTAAAACTTCTAAAAGAAGGAGAAACCGCTACATTTTTGTTTCCTTCGTCCAGAGCATATGGTTATCTTGGCGATAAAAACAAGGTTGGGCCAAACGTACCCATAAAGAGTACATTATCCATTTTAAAAATAGAAAAACAACGAGATAGTATTTAACACAAATAGCAATAAATTTTACAAACATGAAAAAAGCACACCTACTGATTCTAACCATCGCCTTGGCCCTTGCCGGATGCAAATCTGGTCAAAGAGCAGATTTGGGAGATGGTATTTTTGCAGACATACAAACTACACGTGGTGATATTGTCCTTAAATTGGAGTATCAAAAAACACCACTTACCGTGGCCAATTTTGTTTCGCTCGCCGAAGGTAAAAATCCCTTTGTAAGTGAAGAGTTCAAAAACAAAAAGTATTACGAAGGAATTATTTTCCATAGGGTAATCAAAGATTTTATGATTCAGGGAGGCGATCCAACGGGCACTGGAAGCGGTAATCCCGGTTATAAGTTTAAAGACGAAATACATGATTCCCTATCGCACCACAAAGCAGGAATTCTATCCATGGCAAATGCAGGGCCCACTACCAACGGAAGCCAGTTCTTTATTACGCACAAGGAAACGCCATTTTTAGACGGAAGACATACTGTTTTTGGAGAGGTAATGTCCGGTATGGATGTGGTAGATTCTATTGCCAATGTAGCCACTTCACAGGATCCGGGTAAAAAAGACAGACCAACAACCGATGTGGTGATGAACAAGGTAGAAATCATAAGAAATGGTAAGGAGGCCAAAAAATTTGACGCCGTTCAGGTAATGACCGACTATTTTGCGGAAGAGGAAGCCCGAGTAGCGGCCATGAAAAAAGTAAAAGAAGATTTCCTTGCCGAATTGGCCAAACAACAGGCAGTTGCGGAAACCTTGCCTTCTGGACTTAAAATTTACAGTATCCAAAAGGGAGAAGGGACACAACCTACAACAGGACAAAAGGTTTTGGTAAATTATGCAGGCTGGTTACCCGATGGAACTTTGTTTGACACCAGCGAAAAAGAAGTGGCAGAAAAATTTGATAAATTCACTCAAATAAATGCCATGCACCGTGGTGATTTTTCTCCTACACCTATGGATTACAGTCCAGAATCTAGATTAGTAGCAGGCTTTAGGGAAGGATTGTTAAGCATGAAAGTGGGTGATAAAATTCGTCTTTTTATACCACCACATTTGGGTTACGGGTCGCAAGGAGCGGGTCCTATACCTCCCAATTCCGATTTAATCTTCGATTTAGAGATTGTAGGAGTATCCCAGTAAGGGTCTTTAACCCTAAAAGTATAAAAGCCGGCCTTTGGTCGGCTTATTTTTTTGGTGTGTTCTTAAGGATTTCCAATACGAAACGCCAATACTTTTGTACAGAAGCAACACTTACTGTTTCGTCTGGGGAATGTGCGCCGTGGATAGTGGGTCCAAAACTGATCATATCCATATCCGGATAGTTTTGTCCCAATATACCGCACTCCAGTCCTGCATGGCAAGCCACTACTTTGGGTTTTTCCTTAAACAAAATCTCATATTGTTCCTTTAGAACTTCAAGTATCAAAGAATCCGGATTGGGTTTCCAACCGGGGTAGTCGCCAGAGAAACTTACCTCGAACCCTGCGAGTTCAAAGACCGATTTAAGTGCGTGCGCCAAATCTATTTTTGCCGAATTTACCGAAGACCGGGTGAGGCAACCTATTTTTAAACTTCCGTTTCTTGCCGATATTCTTGCTATATTATTGGACGTTTCTACCAAATCCGACATGGACGGACTCATGGCATAAACCCCATTATGTGCGGCGTAAACGGCTTTTAAAAACTTTTCCTGTACGCCCAAGCCCATAACACTTTCCGGCACCTTGCACGTGGAGAGGGTAATAGATAACTGCGGTTCTTGCACCAATAACTCACTTTTAATCGTAGTTGCCAATTCATCAAAGTTCTTTTCAAAATCTTGTTTATGGGCCTTGTCCACCACAATTTTTGCAAAACTTTCTCTAGGAATGGCGTTGCGAAGACCCCCTCCATCTATTTCAGATATATATACATTATGATTTTCGGTTCCATGATAGAGCATCCGGTTCATAATTTTATTTGCATTGCCCAAACCTTTATGAATATCCATGCCACTATGGCCCCCACGTAAGCCTTTAACCAAAACTTCATAAGCAAGTATGCCCCTTGGTACGGGTTTGGGGTTATAGGATCTTTCGGCGGTTACATCTACCCCACCAGCACAGCCAATGTCTATCTCGTCATCTTCCTCCGTATCCAGATTTAAGAGTATATCCCCTTTAAGTACATTGGCCTCCAAACCCATGGCGCCGGTCATACCTGTTTCTTCATCTATGGTAAACAAGGCCTCCAAAGCAGGATGTGGGATAGTATTACTTTCCAACAACGCCATTATCGTAGCAACACCAATTCCGTTATCTGCCCCCAGGGTAGTTCCATTTGCCTTTACCCAATTTTCTTCCACAAACATTTCAATTCCCTGGGTATCAAAATCGAAATCAGTATTCGCGTTTTTTTGATGTACCATGTCCAAATGAGACTGTAGCGTTATCATCTTTCTATCTTCCATCCCCGCTGTTGCCAATTTCCTAATAATTACGTTTCCCACGGTATCCGAAAACGTTTCCAAACCAAGGGATTTTCCAAAATTGATTATAAACTGCCGTACCTGTTCCTCTTTTTTAGAAGCCCGGGGAACGGCGTTAAGATCTGCAAATTTGTTCCAAAGGGCGATAGGTAATAAGTTGCGTATTTCCGTATTCATTTTCTGTCGTATAAGATTATCAAAAATACACTTTGGATCGGTAAAAAAAGTATAAAACAGAAATTACTGGTCGCACGTATAAACAGCCGGTTATTATAATCGATGCAATGTAGAAATGTAAAGTTTGAAAGATGGGCGTTATATTAATTGTTTAATTTTGGTTTTCATGAACAATCGATTAAAAAATGGTATCGCCTGGTCGATAATACCCCAAATTATCCTTGTTAAGTGGGCAGGAAGCTACCCTGAACTGGTGGAGGCCTACTATAGCAACGGATTGTACCCCGTAATATCGGGCTTTTATAGGAATATTTTGGGTTGGATTCCTTTTTCTATCGGCGATGTAATGTATGTAATACTGTTATTTTTGTTGTTCCGGTATTTATTTTTGAAGCGCCACAACATTAGACAAAAGCCTAAACTTTTTTTTAGGAATACCATCATGGTTTTGTCCGTTATATACTTTACGTTTCATATGTTATGGGGATTTAATTACTACCGACAACCTATCGCCAACAACTTGGGATTAAATGAATCACACTCGCAACAAGAACTTATAGCACTAGCAGAAAAACTCATAAAAAAAACCAACGATGTACAGTTTTATATTACATCGGATACGTCAAAAATGGTTCAAATACCATATTCCAAAGCGGAAATCTTTGAGAAAACCGTTTTAAGTTATCAGAAATTGGGTAAAGAATTGCCTTTTTTGGAGTATAAGGCCCCTAGCTTAAAGAAATCGTTGCTAAGTACTCCGCTGACCTATATGGGCTATGGTGGATACCTAAACCCTTTTACCAATGAAGCACAGGTAAACTATAAGATCCCCAACTTCAGGTATCCCGTGGTCTCTGCTCACGAAGTAGGTCATCAGTTGGGGTATTCCGCAGAGAATGAAACCAATTTTATTGGCTATCTGGCTACAGTTGGCAGTGACGATATTTACTTTCAGTATTCAGCCTATGCGTACGCTTTGGGCTATTGTTTGAGTGATATTAAAAGAAAGGACGAAACTACATTTGATCTATTATATACAGGACTTCATCCTGGGGTTAAGCAAAATTATCAGGAACTAGCCAATTTTTGGAAGGAACACGAAAATCCCCTGGAGCCCGTTTTTAAATCGGTCTTCAACGTTTTTCTAAAAGTCAATGACCAAGCAGACGGCATAAAGAGCTATAGCAAAGTGGTTGCACTTTTGGTAAATTATCACAAACAACACCCGTTATAGATCAGCCATCAATTGCCAAAGCGCCCAAGGTGCTTACCCTAGGCGCTCTGATATCATTTAAAATTATTCCTTTTCTCCAGGTATTTATTTACTGCACTTTTCCCACAACAACTTTGGAGGCATCGGGTTTTGCAAAAAATGCCGCAGGTTTGGGGGTTTCATCCAAGCTTACGTTTTCGAATTGTACGGTACTTTTGGCTTCCTTTATATTGCGGCCCTCGTAAGCATGCCAAGTAATGGATTTTGGCAATATTACATCGCCTACCTCCATCCAATCGTTATAGCGTATCCATTTTACATTATCGGACTTTTCACCGCTTCTATACGTTACCGTATATCCCAGCCAGGCCATTTGATTGGTTTCTGGGTGATAGTGGATAAAGTACTCGTCCTTATATGAAGTGCCTACACCGGCATTGTAGCTAATGCGTATGCCCGGATATTGCATCCCTTCAAAATCTAGTGCTGGGGTAGCACTATAAACAATACCGTCATCGGCCAAAAGAAAGGGCATGGCGTAGAAATAGAACATTAGGTTGTGGTAGAAAACAGGGTCTCCCTTGTAGTTATCATCCGGGTCTAGCAACCATACATCCTCACCGTCGAAACCCAAAGAAAAACCAGGGCTATCTATCCTATCCTTGCGAGAATATAAATCTGTAGTATGTATCTCGGTATTTTCTGGGTCTGGCATTTCATAAACCAGACTCCTTTTAGCTTTCCAGGAAGCAAGACCTCCGTGGGCATCAAAAACCTGTTGCAAGGCTTCCGGATAATCGTTTTTTACAGCTTCAACCTCTTTGGTTGATTGGTTCATGTCGGTATCCACCTTTTTTGGAGTCTCTTTGCAAGATAGCAGTAACAGCGACAGACCGAGTATAGATAAAAATCTCATAATATATTGTTTTTTAAGTCGCCCTATTTGTCGGGCAACGATTAGATTGTTTACGGGATTAGCCTATTTTTGTACAAATGAACGAAATAAAACAGATAAGTAGCCTACAAAACCCTTTGGTTAAGAAGATATTTTCGCTTAAAGAAAAGTCCAGGGACCGAAAAAAATCGGGCCTATTTGTTTTAGAAGGTGTACGAGAGTTTAATCTTGCGATAAAAGGAAAATACCATATAGAAACTATTTTTTTCCACGGGCCGCTAATGCCAATAGAAAAAGTAAGAACACTGATCCAAGATTTAGAAACACCTCCCAACGTTATTGAGGTAAGTAAGGAAGTTTATCAAAAGTTGGCCCATAGGGAAACCACGGAAGGTATGCTTGCCCTTGCTAAAAGTAAGTCGCACAACTTGATGGAGTTTCCCCTAAACGGAAAACACCCCCTGATACTAGTGGCGGAAGCACCCGAGAAACCGGGAAATATTGGTGCATTACTACGTACGGCGGATGCAGCTAACTTGGATGGCGTCCTTATTGCAAACCCCAAAGGCGATCTGTACAACCCAAACATAGTACGATCTAGCATAGGTTGTATTTTTACGGTAAACATAGCTACAGGTACAAGCGAGGAAATAATACATTTTCTAAAAGAAAACGAAATAGCAATCTATTGCGCAGCGCTGTCGTCCTCCAAAATATATACTTCCATTGATTTTAGGGGCGCAAACGCTATTGTTGTTGGCACGGAAGCTACCGGGTTAAGCGAAGAATGGCTAAAAAATGCTTCTGATAATATTCTGATACCCATGGAGGGTGAAATAGATTCCATGAACGTTTCGGTATCGGCGGCAATACTTATATTTGAGGCAAAACGCCAAAGAGCATTCTAAAAAAAGTAGTTGTCCACCATTAATGTTTTAATTTAAATCGACCTACCTTTACAAGTCTTAAAAGTTAATTTTATTGATAATAGCACAACCAATCCCAAATCTAACCTCTTGACCAAAAAAATAGAAAATGGAAAGTAACACCTTGTATTATATCATAATCGGGATATTGATTCTTCAATTTTTGATCGAAACCCTTTTAGATTATCTAAACGCCAGTAGATTCCAAGATTCGGTACCTGCTGAGCTCCACGATGTATTTGATGATGAGGCCTATAACAAATCACAGGCATATAAGAAAACCAACTACCGTTTTGGCATACTTACATCCTCATTTTCGCTATTGTTGGTGTTGGCCTTTTTACAATTCAATGGATTTGCATGGGTAGATGGTATTGCCAGAAACTTAACGGGCAATCCAATTCTTATAGCGCTTGTTTTCTTCGGTATCATAATGATAGGCAGCGATATCCTTAGCACACCTTTCGCCTACTATCAAACTTTTGTTATTGAGGAAAGATTTGGCTTTAACAAGAGTACAAAAAAACTTTTTTTGCTCGATAAAATTAAAGGTTGGATAATGACCGCCGTGCTCGGAGGAAGCATCCTAGCAGTGGTTATTTGGTTTTTTCAATGGGCAGGTACCTACTTTTGGTTATATGCATGGCTCTTGGTAGCTGTATTCTCCATTCTCATGAATTTAAGCTATAGCCGATTAATTGTACCTCTTTTTAATAAGCAGACACCTTTGGAGGAAGGAAGTCTAAAACAAAAAATAGAGAGCTATTCCAGAAAGGTAGGTTTTGAGCTTAAAAACATTTTTGTAATAGACGGATCTAAAAGGTCTACAAAGGCCAATGCTTATTTTTCGGGCTTTGGTAAGGAAAAGCGGATAACTTTATATGATACTTTGATCCATGATCTTGACGAGGAGGAAATAGTAGCGGTATTGGCACATGAAGTAGGTCATTATAAAAGAAAACACATCATTTATAATTTGTCCATGTCCATACTGCTTACAGGATTTACCCTGTTTGTACTATCCCTGTTCATCAACAACCCGGAATTGTCCTTGGCAATTGGGGTACAACAGCCCAGTTTTCATGCGGCACTAATAGGTTTCGGTATTTTGTACAGTCCAATTTCCGGTATTACCGGTCTGGTAATGAACTACCTCTCCAGAACCTTCGAATATGAGGCGGACAATTACGCCAAAAATACCTTCGGAGCGGCACTTCTCATTACCTCTTTAAAGAAAATGTCGAAGAACAGTTTAAGCAATCTTACCCCACATCCTGCATACGTTTTTATGCACTATTCACATCCTCCGTTAATCTCCCGGATAAAGAACCTAAAGGCATAGTTTTTGTTGGTTACTACATAAGATTGTGCTAATTTTAAATTAATATGACGGAAGCTGCGATAGAAAAAGAGAATAAGGAGATTACCAAGCAATACAAGGAATTGCTTCGTATAAGCTATCAGGCGCTTACAAATAGCGATAAAAAACTGATACGCTCTGCGTTCGACGTTGCCGTGGATGCCCATAAAAATCAGCGGAGGAAATCTGGGGAAGCGTACATTTTTCATCCCATAGCCGTGGCCAAAATAGTAGCCTCGGAAATAGGTATGGACGCCGTTTCAATAGCCTCTGCCCTACTCCACGATGTGGTTGAAGATACGCCCTATACGTTAGATGACATAGAAAGGATGTTTGGTGAAACCGTTGCCAGGATCGTGGACGGTCTTACCAAGATAGCTCACCTCAAAAAGGATATGAACATCTCCCAGCAAGCGGAGAACTTCAGAAAAATGTTGCTCACCTTGCACGATGATGTTAGGGTCATTATCATAAAAATAGCGGACAGATACCACAATATGCTTACCATGGACGCCATGCCAGAGCACAAACAGGTGAAGATAGCATCTGAAACACTCTACATCTACGCGCCGTTGGCACATAGGATAGGGCTTTACAACATAAAGACCGAATTGGAAGACCTAAGCCTTAAATATACCGAGCCTGAAGTCTATAGCGATATACAAAGCAAAATAGAGGAAACCAAGGAGGAGCAACAGAATTACATAAGTGATTTCACCAAAGTGATACACGATTCCTTGGACAAGGAAGGATTAAACTACACTATAAAAGGACGTACTAAATCCATCCATTCCATACGCCGTAAAATGACGGCGCAAAACGTAGCTTTCGATGAGATTTATGACAAATTTGCCATTAGGATAATATACAAGTCGGATCGGCAAAATGAAAAGTTCCTCGCTTGGAAGATTTATTCCATAGTTACCGATCATTTTACGCCAAATCCCATTCGTCTTAGGGATTGGATCTCCTCTCCTAAATCTACTGGTTATGAAGCCCTGCACATTACGGTTATGGGGCCGGAGGGTAAATGGGTAGAAGTACAGATACGCAGTGAGCGTATGCACGAAATTGCCGAAAAAGGATATGCAGCCCATTTTAAATACAAACACGGGGACCAAAAAGAACAGGGTATAGAAGAATGGCTGAACCGTCTTCAGGAAGCTTTGGAAAATTCAAATGCCAATGCCGTAGATTTTGTTGAGGAGTTTAAATTGAACCTCTATTCCAAAGAAATCTTTGTCTTTACCCCCAAGGGCGAATTAAAATCGTTGCCAAAGGGCGCTACCCCTTTGGATTTTGCGTTTAACATTCATACAGAAGTGGGTATGCGTACCCGGGGCGCAAAGGTCAATGGAAAACTTGTGCCCCTCAATTCGGTACTTAATAGCGGCGATCAAGTAGAAATTATTACCTCCGAAAGTGCCAGACCTAATCAGAGTTGGTTAGATTATGCCTCAACAGCACGTGCACGTGCCAAAATTAAGTCCTCATTGAGAGAGGAGAGGAAGGCCGTAGCAATGGAAGGCAAAGAAGTGTTGCGACGAAAACTGAAATCGCAAAAAATAAACCTTAATGAGGACACCATTAATAAAATGGTGATTTTCTTTAAGTTAAAGACCAGTTTAGATCTGTTCTATAGAGTAGGCATAGGGGCCTTGGACAATCAAATGATAAAAGATTTCGCCTCTTCCTATAACAACGCATTCATTAGTTTTTTCAAGAATAAAATTCGAAGAAAACCGATACCCGAAGATATTAACAAGGACGAGATCACTTCCAAGTTCGATATGCTAGTCTTTGGTAAGGAGGAGGAAAAGTTAAACTACAAACTCTCCCAATGTTGCAACCCCATCCCGGGAGATGAGGTTTTTGGGTTCGTTAGCGTAAACGAGGGGATAAAAGTGCATAAGAAGAATTGTCCAAATGCCATATCCCTGCAATCCAATTACGCCTACAGGATCATTAGTGCCAAATGGATCGATTCTTCCCAAGAAGAATTTACCTCGGAGATTAAACTTACCGGAATAGACAATCTGGGCCTTATCAATGAAATTACAGAGATTATATCTGATAATATGCACGTTAATATGCGTAATATTAATTTTGGAACGGACGGGGGTACCTTCACAGGAACAATTACGGTGGTGGTTAAAAACAAATCAATACTTAAAAAATTGATGGACAATCTAAAGCGCATCAACGGCATCGATAAAGTGACCAGAATTTAAATTTTAACTGTACCTTTGTAGCTTAATGCAGTTAACGTCATCATGGGCAATAACAAGGATCAGGAAATTGTAAAAAATGTCTTCACCACCTTTTTAGAGGAAAACGGGCACAGAAAAACACCCGAACGTTACGCCATTTTACAGGAAATATACGAACACGATGACCATTTTGATATAGAGTCGCTCTATATTATGATGAAAAACAAGAACTACAGGGTAAGTCGTGCCACCCTATACAATACTATAGAGCTTTTATTGGATTGTAAGTTGGTTCGCAAGCATCAGTTTGGCAAAAACCAAGCGCAGTATGAAAAATCGTATTTTGACCGACAGCACGATCATGTAATCCTGACCGATACTGGTGAGGTAATGGAATTTTGTGACCCAAGAATCCAGTCGATCAAAAAAACGATCGAAGAAGTTTTCGATATTAAAATTAGCAACCATTCATTGTATTTCTACGGCACCAAAAACGAAGTAGAGGATACAAAAAACTAACCAAATTACTTACATGGCAGTAGATTTACTACTAGGATTACAGTGGGGAGACGAGGGAAAAGGAAAAATCGTTGACGTACTTACAAAAAACTATGACATAATAGCACGTTTTCAAGGAGGTCCAAATGCGGGCCATACCTTAGAGTTTGATGGTATAAAACATGTTCTCCATACCATTCCTTCTGGAATCTTTCATAAAAATGCCCTTAATATTGTGGGTAATGGGGTGGTTATAGACCCGGTAATTTTTAAAAAGGAACTGGACAACCTTAAAAAGTTCAATATCGATATAAAGTCCAAGTTGCTCATTTCGCGAAAAGCACACCTTATATTGCCTACACATAGGTTATTGGACGCCGCTTCCGAAACAGCAAAAGGAAAGGCAAAAATAGGTTCTACCCTTAAGGGGATTGGGCCAACCTATATGGACAAGACCGGAAGAAACGGTATGCGTGTGGGTGATCTTGAATTTACCGATTGGAAAACCAAGTATAGGGCATTAGCAGATAAGCACGAAGCCATGATAGGTTTCTATAACGTAGATATCCAGTACGATCTAGACGAATTGGAAGCCGAGTTTTACGCAGCCATAGAGGAACTAAAACAATTAACTTTCATAGATAGCGAAGAGTACCTTTTCAATGCCCAAAAAGAAGGTAAAAAAATACTGGCCGAAGGTGCTCAGGGATCTTTGCTCGATATTGATTTTGGAACATACCCCTATGTCACCTCTTCCAATACCACAGCCGCCGGCGCCTGTACGGGATTAGGTGTTGCCCCTAACAAAATAGGTGGGGTCTTCGGTATTTTTAAGGCCTATACAACCAGAGTAGGAAGCGGACCTTTCCCAACAGAGCTTTTTGATGCCGATGGGGAAACCATGGGTCGTGTAGGAAACGAGTTTGGTGCCACTACGGGTAGGCCTAGACGTTGTGGATGGTTAGATTTGGTAGCCTTAAAATATGCCGTTCAAATCAATGGGGTAACCGAGTTGATGATGATGAAAGGTGATGTCCTCAGCGGGTTTAAAACCTTAAAAGTATGTACCGCCTATCAGTATAAAGGAAAGGAGATAAAGCATTTACCCTATAATATAGAAGAAGGAAATGTAACCCCTGTATATACCAAAATGAAAGGATGGGACAAGGATCTTACCAAGTTAAGTAAATCGGAAGAATTGCCCGATGCCTTAAACGCTTATATAGACTTCTTGGAGCAAGAATTACAAGTACCTATTAAAATAGTCTCCGTAGGACCGGACAGGGTGCAAACCATTCACAGATAAGTCAGTTGGACCTAGAATCTTTTGCAACGTCCGTAACCTAGGTATTAAAACTATATTAATCTTTATCCGCATCATCCAAAAAATCCTATTTTTGGACAAAATTCTCAATGTTGTACAAGTTTAGTACCTTACTAACAATCCTACTTCTGGTATTCTCGGGCAGTGCCCAAGAACAACCACAAGAAACAAAGCAGATCAACATTGTTTATGGTGCCAACTTTACCAAAGACGAAGCACAGTACCCAGGGGCTTCTATTTTTAGCAAAGACGACAGACAGGTACAATTTGAACATCAAGGCGCCGATCTATGGTGCGATATAGCAATTTTCTACCAAAAAGAAAACAAGCTAAAGGCCTTGGGCAATATTAGATTGCAACAAGGAGATTCCATACAAATGACCAGTGGGAAGATAGATTACGACGGTAACGTTAAACTGGCAAAGGCATGGGAAAGTGTGGTTTTAAAAAATACGGATATGACGTTACGTACGGACACCTTGTATTTTGATCGCGAAAAACAAGAATCTTATTATAACGACTCAGGAACCGTGGTAGACTCCGCCAATACCTTAACAAGTGAAATTGGCAGGTATTATATGATACCAAAAAAATATCAGTTTTTGGACAGTGTGTTTATCCGCAACCCAGAATATACCATGCAATCGGAGCAGTTGGATTATTATACCACTTCTAAGAATGCCTACATGTACGGACCATCTACCATTACAGGTAAAACCTATAAAATCTATTGCGAAAGAGGGTTTTACGACACAAAAATAGAAAGTGGATACGGCATTAAGAATACTCGAATCGACTATAACAACAGAATTATTGAAGGCGATAGTGTTTATTTTGATAAAATGACCGAGTTTGCTTCGGCCACCAACAATATAAAAGTTACAGATACCGTAAATCAGGGAATTATCCGGGCCCATTATGCCGAAGTATTTAAGGCCAAAGATTCATTGTTTGCCACAAAACGTGCTGTTTCCATTAGTTTGGTACAGCAAGATTCGCTTTATATGCATGGGGATACGCTAATGGTTACCGGAAAGCCGGAAGCGCGCATACTAAGAGCTTTCCGCAATGCCAAATTCTATAAGACAGACCTTAGTGGAAAGTGCGATTCTATCCATTTTGATGAAAAAACCGGGATAACACAATTGATCACAGAACCCATTATTTGGAATGGGGAAAACCAAATGACCGGCGACAGTATACATCTGACATCCGATTTAAAAACCGAAAAATTAGACTCCCTGAAGGTATTGAACAACGCTTTTATAATATCATTGGACACCATTGGGAAAACTGGATACAATCAAGCCAAGGGTAAAGATCTCTTTGGACAGTTTGTAGAAAATGAGTTAAAAATAATCGATTTAATAAAAAATACGGAAGTCATCTACTATATGTACAATGATGACAATGAACTAATTGGAATAGACAAGACAATCTGTAGTGAAATACGGCTGATCATGGCCAATAACGATATAGAAGACATAACGTTTTTTACCAACCCCGATGGCGATATTTTTCCGGAAAAAGAGCTTCCCGAAAACGGACGCAAGCTAAAAGGTTTCATTTGGCGTGGGGACGAACGTATTTATACTAAGGACGATATTTTTGATGAGGACGATAACAATATCAAACTAGTGGTTATTAGAGGTATAGACAATCCTATAGATATTGATGCCGAGGAGGAGGAACGTAGTAACAATGAAGGTGACCCGGTAAATAAAATCCCAGGCACCAACGATGAGGCCCAGAAACCCAAAAAAAGGCCTAAGGTAAAAAAAGTCGAGTAATCGGATGAAAGAAGACTTTTTTAAATACCAAGCACAGACAACCCCCCACCCTTTGGCCATGGAAGTAAGCCACGCCACAGGAAGTTATATCTATGACACAAAGGGAAATGCCCATTTAGACTTCGTTGCGGGAGTATCGGCCTGCAGTTTAGGCCATTGCCATCCAAAAGTGGTGGCAGCAGTACAAGAACAGGCAGCAAAATACATGCATGTAATGGTTTATGGCGAATACATTCAAAAACCGGCCGTGGACTATGCCAAACACTTATCCAACCTCCTCCCCGCCCCCTTGGAGACCACTTATCTGGTAAATTCAGGAACCGAGGCCATGGAAGGAGCTATAAAACTGGCAAAGCGGGCTACGGGAAGATCTCAAATAATTGCGGCCCATAAGGCATATCATGGCAGTACCATGGGCAGCCTAAGTATAATGGGTTTTGAGGATCGTAAACGCGCATTTCGGCCATTGATGCCAGATGTAGACTTTATTACTTTCAATATAACCGAAGAACTTGAAAGGATTACCAAAAAAACCGCTGCGGTTGTTTTAGAGACCATACAGGGTGGCGCAGGATTTATCTTGCCCGCAAACGGTTATCTAGAGCTTGTTAAAAAACGCTGCAATGAGGTGGGAGCTCTACTCATTCTCGATGAGATACAGCCCGGTTTTGGGCGTACGGGAAAACTGTTCGCATTTGAATATTACCAATGTGTTCCGGATATACTGGTCATGGGCAAGGGCATGGCTTCCGGCTTGCCTATCGGAGCGTTTACAGCATCCAAAAAGATGATGGATAAACTACAAGAACAACCCAAATTGGGCCACATAACCACTTTTGGAGGTAATGCGCTAATTGCATCGGCCGCCTTGGCAACACTTAAGGAAATTACCCAAAGTACCCTCATGCCAGACACCTTGGAAAAGGAAAAGTTGTTCAGGAAACTGTTAAAACACCGTTACATTAAGGAAGTAAGGGGAAAAGGATTAATGCTTGCACTGATAATGGAAAATTCGTCTGTTGCAGACTATCTTATTCTCAATTGTGCAAACAGGGGGCTGATTTTATTTTGGTTATTGTTTGAGCCAAAGGCCATTAGGGTTACTCCCCCATTGCCCATTTCTAAAGGGGAAATTGAAGAAGGATGCCGCATAATACTTCAGGTTTTAGACAGTTACGCGCAATAATTTGTTAACTAATTTGTTAATAATATAGCCCAAGTCGGAACCAAAAAATAGCATAAAACACTATTTTTAGTTCCATAGTTTAACCAAAGCGTTCCTATGGCGTTAAATCCAAGTGAAAGACCAAACCAGCCGATAGAAAAGTTTGAATCCATGCTAAAAACGGACGATGTCTATTTTTTCGATGCAGAGGATTTTGAGGACATTATTCACTATTACCTCAACAATGGAAAGGTATCCTTGGCGAAAAAAGCGATTAAAATTGGTCTGCAACAGCATCCAGATTCCATTGCCTTAAAGCTTTTGGATGTGGAGGTTCTTGTTTTTGAGGATAAGTTGGATTCCGCGGAAAAACTGTTGGACCAATTGCAGATTTTGGACACCACCAACGAAGAAATCTTTATACAACGCGCCAATATCTATTCTAAAAAAGATAATCATACAGCAGCCGTTACGCTACTAACACAAGCTTTAGACCTCTCTCAAAGCCCCGATATTTACTCGCTTCTGGGTATGGAATACCTGTTCATGGACAACTTTGAAATGGCAAAAGAGAGTTTCATGAAATGTGTTTCTTTTGATGAACAGGATTACGCATCCTTATACAACGTTATTTATTGTTTTGAATTTTTGGAGGATTTTGATGGGGCAATCCATTATCTAAACGATTTTCTCGAAAGAAATCCCTATTGCGAAGTAGCGTGGCACCAATTGGGCAAGCAATACACTACTAAAGAAATGTACTCCGAAGCCCTTGCCGCTTTCGATTTTGCAATTATTGCCGATGATTCGTTCATAGGAGCCTATTTCGAAAAAGGAAAAGTCTTGGAAAGATTGGGCAAGTATAACGAGGCCATAGAAAACTATGAAACTACGATTAGCATGGAAGACCCAACTTCACATGCTTACTTACGAATTGGCAGGTGCCATGAAAAGCTGAAGAACCATGACCTTGCCAAATACTATTTTTACCATACGGTGCATGAAGACCCGCTCTTGGATAAAGGCTGGCTCGCCATTACAGATTTCTATATAAAAAGGGAAAACTACAAAAAGGCGCAGTATTACATTAATAAGGCCATAAACATTGATGGGGAGAACCCTTTGTATTGGAAAAAGTGCGGTAAAATACATACAGCACTTCATAACTACGACGAAGCAGATTTTGCCTATAAACAGGCTGTGGACCTTGGAAATTATGAGTTGGATACCTGGCTAGAGTGGGCAGATGTAGTAGTAAAAAATAAGGACATGGATTCTGCCCTGCAAATTTTGAAGCAAGGGTTGGAATTCTATCCGGAAAAGGCAGAGATCCAATATAAAATGGCCGGGGCTTACCTAATGATGAACAATAAAATTAAAGGCGAAGAAAGCCTAATCAATGCGCTCTCTTTGGATTTTGAAAAACTTTCCGAGTTTGAGCAAAGTTTCCCCCAATTTTATGAAACGGAATGGGTAAAGAATATTGTTACCGTCGTAAAGAATGCATCCTAGGTTAAAAACCTGGTTTAAACGGGGCGGCAATACCTGCTGATTATGCATCTTTTATTTACGACTTAACTCATTCAAAATCATCCTCAAAAAGCAAACTTATAGTGAAATACGCTTTCCAGCTTTTTTACTAATAAAAAAACTACTTTTACATTTTATTTTTATATGGAAAACCGAAGCTTCTTACAATATTTTTTAATTACTCTTAAAGGAATGGCTATGGGGGCCGCGGATGTGGTTCCTGGTGTTTCCGGAGGAACCATTGCATTTATTTCCGGTATCTATGAAGAACTCATCACCTCTATCAACAACATTAATCTTTCCCTTCTTAAAACCTTACGGAGAGACGGGTTTAAGGTTTTTTGGTCTCAGCTGAACGGAAATTTTTTACTTGCACTATTTCTAGGTATTTTCATCAGCCTATTTTCTCTAGCCACATTGGTTAGTTGGCTACTCGAAAATGAGCCTATTTTGTTGTGGTCTTTCTTTTTTGGGCTGGTTTTGGCAAGCATTCTGCTCGTGGGAAACGCCATTGAAAAATGGAATTTGGCTTCATTAGTCGCTTTTACCCTTGGCGCACTTATTGCCTATTATATTACCATATTACCTCCCACGGAAAATACGGCAAGCTTACCTTTTCTATTCCTTTCGGGGGCTTTAGCGGTATGCGCAATGATATTGCCGGGTATTTCCGGGGCATTTATTTTAGTATTGCTAGGTTCTTACAAGACCATATTGGATGCTGTGCACCAAAGAGACTTACAGGTGGTGGCTACAGTAGCCATCGGTGCAATTTTTGGGCTATTAAGTTTTGCCAAGCTATTAAAATGGATGTTCAATCATTATAAAAACCTAACCTTGGCGATGCTCACAGGATTTATTTTGGGCTCCTTGAATAAAATATGGCCATGGAAAAAGGTGTTGGAAACAAGGGTATTTGGTGACAAAACAATACCCATAAAGGAAGAGAGCATATCACCCTTTGCCTTTGATGGGGATCCGCAAGTATTGTATGCCCTAGGGCTCTCTATTATTGGTTTTTCACTTATTTTTATACTGGAAAAATTGGCTGATAAAAAATAACGCCGACAGTATATGCACAAACCAAGAACATTTTTGGATAAACTTTTTTTGGTGATCAAAGGTTTATTAATGGGAGCTGCAAACAAGGTCCCAGGAGTTTCCGGGGGTATTGTTGCATTTGTGGCGGGGTTTTATGAAGAATTTATATACTCGCTACAAAAAATAAACCTAAAGGCCTTTAAACTGCTTGTAAATGGTAGGTTCAAAAGTTTTTATCGCTATGCCAACGGTCAGTTTTTAACACTGCTCATATTTGGTATGCTGGTTAGTTATTTCAGTATTTCCAAATTGCTCGATTTCTTTTTGGAAAGAAATGAACTCCTGGTTTGGTCATCCTTTTTTGGGATGATCTTAGGATCTATATATTACATTTCCAAGGATTTTGGGCATTGGAACAAAAAGACAATACCTATAGGCTTTATTGGACTTATTGTGGGTATCGCTATCAGCTTTTTGAGTCCGGCCACGGAAAATGATAATTTAATTTTCATTTTTTTCTGCGGAATGATAAGTGTCTCGGGAATGACATTACCTGGTCTTTCAGGGTCTTTCATTCTTATTTTATTGGGTAATTACGTTTTGCTTTTGGTAGATTCTGTAAACGCGTTATACGATACCTTATCCGAAGTATTTGCTGGCGATTTCAGTTTTACCCAAAACGAAGCGCGTATGGATACTTTAACTATCTTGGCAGTATTTACCACCGGTTCTGCAGTGGGCCTTGTCTCCCTTTCACATATTCTCAGCTACGTGCTTAAACACTACAAGAATATGACTACAGCGGTAATCATTGGCTTTATTACCGGCTCTTTAGGTGTAGTATGGCCATGGAAAAGAACTATTTTCAAAAAAGATTTGGAAGGCAATGTACTATTGGATTCCAACAACAATGAGATTATTGTAAATTACGAACGTTACTTCCCTGATTTTGGAAATCCGGAATCTTGGTGGGCCATTTTTTTTATAATCATGGGCATATGCGTTTTATTAGGACTGGATTGGTATGGGAAAAACAGAAAACGGGCAGCATAGATTTGGTCTTTTAGGCAAGGATATTTCCTATTCCTTTTCCAAGGGTTATTTTACAAAAAAATTCTCGGATCTTGGTCTAAATAACCACAGTTACGAAAATTTTGATTTGCCCAGCATTGCTCAATTTATGGGCTTGATAGAAAACACAAAAGATCTGGAAGGTCTTAATGTAACAATACCTTATAAAGAAGCCGTAATTCCTTATTTAACAGAATTGCACTACAAAGCCGAGCAAATAGGGGCCGTAAACACCATAAAATTCACAAAAAAGGGCCTGGTAGGTTATAATACGGATGCTTATGGGTTTGAAAAATCTATTGAACCCTTGTTAAAAAAACACCACCGCAAAGCACTGATTTTGGGAACTGGAGGAGCCTCAAAGGCCGTTGCTTATGTATTTGGGACTTTGAAAGTAGATTATAAATTCGTTTCCAGAACACAGGGCCAAAACCGTATTACCTACGGCGAACTTACCAGGGAAGTTATGGAAGACCATACTATTTTAGTAAACTGCACCCCTTTGGGAACCCACCCCGGTATAAGCAGGAAACCACCTGTTCACTACCAATTTTTGGGGTCGGACCATCTACTATTCGATCTTATTTACAACCCAGACCAGACTGCATTCTTAAAAGAGGGTAAGGCAAAGGGAGCTGTTATTAGCAATGGGCTGCGCATGTTAGAACTACAGGCAGAGAAAGCTTGGGAAATTTGGGGTGTTTAGCAGCTGTCCACACCTAAAAACCGCGTCATTTAGTATATACACCTTGGTGATCGTTAAAGATTCCTAAAAAGAAGATTAATTACCTTTGCAGTTATGACGGTTGTTAGTATATTACAATGAATATGCGATTGGCAATCGGTAAACATGCTATAAATGTTGGAAGAGAAAGATCAGAAACTACAGGAAAATGTAGGGGGAGAAGAAAATTCAGAAACTACTGAAACATTATCAGATTCAGAGAAAAGCACTGAAATTAAACCCAAAGACACCGTTGATGAAAGTTCCGTGGTGCAGGAGGACGTATTGGAAAATTTAAAAAAGGAAACCGATGGCGAGCAGCAACAAGAACCAGCGCAAACAGCTTCGGACAAAGAGGTAGCCAATACCGAACCAATAGACGAAAATCCGGAGGTGGACAAGGAAACCGCTGAAAATGTTGAGGAGACCACTACAGAAAACACACACCAGGAAAATAATACCGTTAATTCTAAGGACGCCAGTAAGTCTGAATCCTCCAAAGAGGAAAAGGAAGACGTTATTGAGGAAATTGAGGAGTCCAATGCCGAGGACGCAGAAGACGAGCACAACCACAGAAGACACCACATACCCCTATTGGACTACCACGCCATGTCTATGGAAAACTTGGTGGGAGAGTTGCAAAAATTGGTGAGGAATGAAAAGATCCAGGCGATAAAAAAGCATGTGGATGGCATTAAATACGAATTTGACTTAAAGTTTCAGGAGTTCTTGGAGCATAAAAAGGAAGAGTTTGTAAATAATGGTGGTAATGAAATCGACTTTAAATACAATTCCGTTACCAAAAGACAGTTCAATGAAGTCTACTCGGACTACAGGGAAAAGCGGAATCAGCATTATAAAACGTTAGAACAGAATTTAAAGACCAACTTGGCCAAACGTCAAGAGATCATAGAACACCTAAAAGGTCTTGTAAATGTTGAAGAAGATATTAACACCACCTATAAAAATTTCAAGGATATCCAGGAGCAATGGCGTAATGCCGGGCCAATTCCTAGGAACAATTACAATGACGTTTGGCGTACCTATCACCATCATATTGAAATTTTTTATGACTTTCTCCACTTAAACAGGGAGCTAAGAGATTTAGACTTTAAGCACAATCTAGAGGAAAAACTCAAAATAGTTGAGCGGGCAGAAGCATTGACCAAGGAAGAAGACCTGGGGAAAGCTTTTAGGGAGCTGCAAACTCTACATAAAATTTGGAAAGAAGATATTGGTCCTGTAGGCAAGGAGCACCGAGAAGAAATTTGGGAACGTTTCAGTAGTGCTACCAAGGCAATGCATCAGCGCAGACAGGATTACTATAAGGACCTGGATGCCGTATTTGAACAAAACTTGGTCGTTAAAAATAAAATCATTGCCGATATTGAAGAAATAGCTGCGAAAGTAGCCAATAACCACAAGGGGATACAGCAGCAGATAAGGGAAATAGAAGCCTTGCGCGAGTCCTTTTTTAAATCTGGCAAAGTACCTCAAAAATCCAATGAGAAGACTTGGGCCGCCTTTAAAGAGGCCGTAAGAACATTTAATCGCAACAAAAATGCTTATTACAAGGGTCTTAAAAAAGACCAACAAGAAAATTTGGATAAAAAAAGGGCGTTGCTACAGATTGCCCTTACCCTAAAAGATAGCGAAGATTGGGAAGAGACCACTGCGGAAATGAAGCGCGTACAAAACGAGTGGAAAAAAATTGGCCATGTTCCAAGAAAATATTCGGATAAGATCTGGAACGATTTTAAAAGCGCCTGTAACCACTATTTTGACCGGTTACATGCCCTAAAAAATGAGGCGCATAAGGAAGAATGGGAAAATTTTGAAAAGAAAAATGCTTGTCTGGATAAGTTAAAGGCCTTTCAACTATCTGGAAACCGTTCTAAGGATTTAACCGCTATTAAGGCGTTTATTGAAGAATGGAAGTCCTATGGCCGAGTACCTTTTAATAAAAAGAACATCAATGCCCGGTTCAACAAAATTTTGGATGCCATATTCAAAAAATTGGATGTAAGCCGCCAAGAATCCGAACTCCTTAAATACGGCAATAAAATACAGCAGTTGGCCAAGGCCGATAATGAACGGGCAATTTCTAACGAGCGTACTTATATAAGACGCAAAATAGACGAAAGTAAAAATGAAATTAGGCAGTTGGAAAACAACCTGCAATTTTTTTCCAACGCTTCCGAGGATAGTCCCGTGGTACAGGATGTGATAAAGAATATAAATGAACATAAAGAAGCTTTGGAAACCTGGAAATCCAAACTGAAGAAGCTTAACATTATGGAAAACAACCTCTACAAGGAAGCGGAAATGGAGGAAAACGGGGAAGAAAAATCTGCGGAAGAGGAATAGTCCTTATAACATGCAAGTTCTTTTCAAACCCTAAAAGTCTGGATTTTGGTTGATTTTACCCGATGAAAATGTTCATTTTCAGCACTTCACCTTGTTTCATAATCTAAAGAAGTTAGTCATTTTTAGGCAAGAGTTTGTTATCTTGTAAGTCTAACTAATTTCGATTAAACAGAACATCATGCGATTGTCTTTCTCATTCCTTTTCACCCTATTGTTTTTATTCAGTTTACACGGCCAAGATCAACCATGGCAGGGAAAATTTGAACCCGTGGATAAAATGCTAACTCCTCCCAGCCCATATAGGGCCGCTAGTGGAGCACCCGGTAAAGCATACTGGCAACAACGTGCCGATTATGTCATAAAAGCTTCATTGGACGAAACAAACAACATCCTAAGCGGAGAAGAAACCATAACTTATCATAACAACTCACCGGACGATCTTACCTACTTATGGGTGCAATTGGAACAAAATGTAAACCGAAAGGAGAATGAGGACTTCGGTACGGTATTCGGGGGTGTAAAAGACTCTATAAGCGCCCTGAGAATGCAGTATCTGACCAGAGCGATTGATTTTCCTGCCGGATATACCATAAAATTTGTAAAAGATACACAAGGAAAAGATTTGCAAACCCTGGTAAACAATACGATGATGAAAGTTAGGTTGGCAGAACCCCTTAAATCGGGTGCATCCCTTAGCTTTTCCATTGGGTGGTCTTACCATATCACCAATCGGGATAAGTTTTTGCTTTCCCGTGAAGGCTATGAATATTTTCCCGAAGATGGCAATGCTGTTTACCTTATTGCCCATTGGTTTCCTAGAATGGCTGTTTATAACGATACGGAGGGTTGGCAAAACAAACAATTTCAGAGACTGGGAGAATTTGCGTTGGAATTTGGAGACTACGATGTAGAAATAAAGGTGCCTGCGGACCATGTTGTAGCATCTACGGGAGAATTGCAAAATGCGGAAAAAGTGCTTACCTCCAAACAACGACAACGGTTGGAAATAGCGAGTACCTCTTTTGATGCCCCCGTAATGATTATTACCCCAGAAGAGGCCACAGCCAAGGAAAATTCTAAAAGTTCCAAAAGTAAAACTTGGAAGTTTAAAGCAAAAAACGTGCGAGATTTTGCCTTTGCCTCCTCCCGAAAATTCATCTGGGATGCCCAAGCGGTAAAGTTTTCCGATCATAATACCATGGCCATGTCTTTTTACCCAAAAGAAGGTTTACCCGTTTGGACAGAGGAATCAACAAAAGCGGTTATTGCCGCTTTACAGGTTTATTCAGAATCTACTTTTGAGTACCCATATCCGGTTGCAATCTCCGTAAATACTTCCAATATTGGGATGGAGTTTCCCATGATTAGTTTTAACGGTGGCCGTCCCAAAAATGGTGAAATGAGTAAGCAGGCCAAAGCCGGCATGATCAGGGTAATTATACATGAGGTGGGGCACAATTGGTTCCCTATGATCGTAAGTTCCGATGAAAGGCAATGGATGTGGATGGATGAAGGTCTTAATACATTTTTGGACCAGAAAACCATGGCAGAAAAATATCCGGAACACCATAGTATTACGCCAAAGGACATTGTACCCTATATGAGTGGGGATAAAAGTATTATGAGGCCCATAATGGTATCTTCGGACAGTGAGCTGTTAACACAAATGGGCGCCAATTTCTACCAAAAACCTACCGTGGGCTTACAGATTTTAAGGAATTCCGTGCTGGGACCTGCTCTTTTTGATGAGGCATTTAAGGAATACGCAAACCGTTGGAAATTTAAACACCCCAATCCGGCCGATTTTTTTAGGACCCTGGAAGATGCTACGGCAACGGATCTGGACTGGTTTTATAGGGGGTGGTTCTTTACTACCGACCAAGTTGATATGGAACTGACCCATGTGAAATGGTTTAAAGTCTTGGAAAAGGAAATAAATATTGAAGATCAAAATAAAAAAGTAAAGCTTAAGATACAAGGGGAGAATACAGGCAGCAAAGCGGCCGACTTCTCTAACGGCCCGGGAGATATTACCATGATTGCCACTCCTGATCAGAATTATGGTGGATTTCTTTCTAGAATTGATGAAACCGAGGTTCGCAGACAACTAGCCGATAAGAACATCTATGAACTCACCATTAAAAATTTAGGTGGACTTATAATGCCCGTGACCATCCAATGGGAATATGCAGATGGGACCACCGAAATAGATCGATTGCCGGCAGAAATTTGGCGACATAACGAACATCAAACCCAGCAAACCTTTGTAAAGGAAAAGGTGGTGGTTTCAGTAAAATTGGATCCCAATTTTGAATTTGCCGATGTTGATATGGAGAACAATGCGTTTCCTAAAGTTGAGGAAGCTTCGGACTTTGACAAAATGAAGAGTGGAAAACAATAAAACTTACCGCCGAAAAACCCCATCGACCTAAATTAAATAGCATGATTTCTAAAGTACTAATTGCATTTAGCCTAATTTTTATGGCCCTACCCAATATTTCTGCCCAAGATGAACCCCTGAAAGTCGGGGTGGTTGGACTTACCCATACCCATGTGCATTGGATTCTTGGAAGGGAAGATTTAGGGGATATTAAAATTGTTGGTATTGTAGAGCCAAATCGGGAGCTTGCACAACGTTACTCCCAACAATACGGATATCCCATGAGTGTTGTTTATAATACCATGGAAGAGATGATAACGGCCACACAGCCCGAAGCAGTGACGGCTTTTGGTACCATTTACGAACATCTAGAAATAGTTGCCACCTGTGCGCCAAAGGGTATACACGTTATGGTAGAAAAACCCCTGGCCGTAAGCTTGGAGCATGCAAAGAAAATGGAAGCTCTTGCCAAAAAGCACAATATTCACCTACTTACCAACTACGAAACCACCTGGTATCCCAGTAATCATAAGGCCTATGAATTACTGAAAAAAGGAACCGTTGGTGATTTAAGGAAGGTAGTCGTCCACGACGGGCATAGAGGTCCTAAGAAAATAGGGATAAACCGCGAGTTTTTAGATTGGTTAACAGACCCTAAAGATAATGGGGGCGGGGCCATAATGGATTTCGGTTGCTATGGGGTAAACCTAATGACCTGGTTAAAAGAAGGCGAAAGACCAAACACTGTTACGGCCGTTACCCATCAACTACAAGCAGAAAATAATCCTAAGGTAGATGACGATGCTACAATAATCTTGTCTTATGACGATGCCAAGGCTACCATACAAGCCTCTTGGAACTGGCCAATTGGTAGGAAAGACATGGAAATCTATGGTCTTACCGGAGCCATATATGCGGATAATCGCACCCAATTACGTGTACGTATCGCAGAAGGTTATGACGGCTTTAAGGAATCATCCTATGATCTTCCGGAAAGGGAAGCTCCCCGCAACGATCCCTTTACATTGCTGGCCGCCGTAGTAAGAAACAAGGTAACCTTAGAACCCTATAACCTTACCAGTCTAGAGAATAATATGGTAGTGATGGAAATTTTGGACGCTGCCGTTAAAAGTGCCCAAAGCGGAAAGACGGTTAAACTATCCACAGATTAAGACAAGTTGAACATTGAACAAGATATAGGTTTCGGGTCTTTTAAACTTAGCTGGGAAGATTAAAATCCAATATATCCGAACTATTCACCTACCTTTGCCGCTGTTTAAAGGAACTACATGACTTTCAAAGACTTAGGAATTATTGCCCCTATCCTTAAATCGCTTAGTATAGAAGGCTACTCCCATCCAACCCCTATACAAGAACAATCAATACCCATTTTGTTAAAGCGAAAAGATCTCTTAGGCTGCGCCCAGACCGGGACCGGTAAAACCGCGGCTTTTGCCATTCCTATACTTCAACACCTGTATATGGACCGTCAAAAGCATCAAGGGAAACGAAAAATAAGGGCCTTAGTGGTAACCCCTACTAGGGAATTGGCCATACAGATCGCCGATAGTTTTACCACCTATGGAAAATTTACCGGCTTAAGAAATACGGTTGTATTTGGTGGGGTTAAGCAAGGAAAGCAAACACAGGCCTTGGCCAGGGGGGTAGATATTTTAGTAGCTACTCCCGGTAGACTTCTAGATTTGATGAAACAGGGGTTTATCTCCTTAAGGGATATTGAATATGCGGTATTGGACGAAGCAGATCAGATGTTGGATATGGGTTTTATTCATGACATCCGTAAAATCATTGCCGAATTGCCAAGAAACAGGCAATCCCTGTTCTTTTCGGCGACAATGCCAAAGGCCATTGTAGAACTATCACGCAAAATCCTAGGGAACTTCGAAAAAGTTACGGTTAAGCCAGAACAGGCTACCGCAGAGCGTGTAGAACAAGGTGTTTACTTTGTTAGCAAGCCAAACAAGACCAAGTTGTTAATACATCTCATTCAAAAAGAACCCAACCGTTCCGTGTTGGTATTTTCCCGTACCAAGCATGGCGCCAATAAAATTGTAAAACTTTTAGGCCGAGCAGATATAAAATCGGAAGCCATACATGGTAACAAATCACAAAATATACGTCAAAAGGCCTTAGGGAACTTTAAAAATGGAAACACCAAGGTGCTTATAGCTACCGATATAGCCGCTCGCGGTATCGATGTAGAAGATCTGGCATTGGTAGTAAACTACGACCTTCCTAATGTACCAGAAACCTATGTTCATAGGATTGGACGCACGGGGCGGGCAAAAGCAAGTGGTATTGCCATCTCTTTCTGCGATAAAGAAGAAAGACCTTATTTAAAGGATATCGAAAAACTTATAGGTCAAAAAGTTCCTTTAATGCCAGAGCATCAATTTGTGGATAATGATGAGGACAACAAGCAAGTTGCAAATCAACAAAACAGGGCACAGGCAACTAATAACAAATCCAAACCCCGTAACAATCGCTATAGGGGTGGTGGTGGTAAAGGGAAAAATTCTCGAAGAAGACGTTACTAAGGGGCTTAAGTTATTATTTGGCAACGTTTACGGCACGGGTCTCGCGTATTACCGTAACCTTTACTTGCCCTGGATAGGTCATATCCGTCTGAATTTTTTGAGAAATTTCAAAAGACAATTCTGCTGCTTTGTCATCACTGACTTTCTCACTTTCAACAATAACCCTAAGTTCTCTACCAGCTTGTATTGCGTAGGCTTTTTGTACCCCACCAAAACCAAAGGCTATATCTTCCAAATCTTTTAAACGTTGAATATAGGAATCCAACACTTGACGTCTTGCCCCGGGCCTTGCCCCGCTAATGGCATCACATACCTGAACTATGGGAGAAATTAAGGTTTTCATCTCAACTTCATCGTGGTGAGCACCTATAGCATTACAAACGTCTGCTTTTTCGCCATATTTTTCTGCCCATTGCATTCCAAGGATAGCATGAGGTGTCTCTACCTCTACTTCGGTGTTGGGTACTTTTCCAATATCGTGCAGCAACCCGGCACGTTTGGCCAATTTAGGATTTATACCCAGTTCGGCCGCCATTACCCCACAGAGTTTTGCAACTTCCCTTGAATGCTGTAACAAGTTCTGACCGTATGAAGAGCGATACTTCATTCTACCTACGGCTTTTAAGAGTTCTGGATGCAAGCCATGTATACCTAGATCTATAACGGTACGCTTGCCAATTTCAACTATTTCTTCTTCTATTTGTTTTTCGGTCTTACGTACAATTTCCTCTATCCTTGCAGGGTGTATACGACCATCGGTGACCAACTTGTGCAGGGATAGGCGGGCAACCTCCCTTCTAACGGAATCAAAACAAGAAAGTATAATGGCCTCTGGGGTATCATCTACAATGATCTCTACGCCCGTTGCAGCCTCCAGCGCCCTAATATTTCTTCCTTCCCTTCCTATAATCCGACCTTTTACATCATCGGATTCTAGATTAAAGACTGAAACGCAATTTTCTACCGCCTCCTCTGTGCCTATGCGCTGAATGGTATTTATTACAATCTTTCTGGCTTCTTGCTGTGCAGTAAGTTTGGCCTCTTCCAAAGTGGTCTGCATATAGGCCATGGCATCACTCTTTGCCGTCTCTTTTAAAGATTCCAACAATTGCGCCTTGGCATCTTCTGCGGACAGTCCGGAAATTACCTCCAGCTGTTGTACCTGGTTTTTGTGAAGCTTTTCTAGTTCGGATTGTTTCTTTTCCAAGAACTCATTCTTATGATCTATCGCTTTTTGCTTATTTTCTAGTTGATCGTTTAGCTTTTTGGTCTTGGCAAGTTCATTACTTATTTGTGCTTCTTTGTCCCTGGTCCTTTTCTCTGCCTCCCCTATCTTCTTATCCTTGTTAATAATAACCTTTTCATGCTCTGCCTTTAATTCCAAGAATTTTTCCTTCGCCTGAAAAATTTTATCCTTTTTAATATTCTCGCCTTCAGTTTTGGCATCCCTTATAATGGAACTGGCTTCTTTTTTGGCATTAACCATGGTTTTTGATGCCTTTCCTTTCTCTAAAAACTTTGCAATGATCAGTCCGATTATTAAACCTGCGACCCCTGCAATTATAATATATGTAGTTTCCATATTTTCAAAATTTTTAATAAAAAAAGCCCACATTGGTGGAGGTTCTGTACAAACTCCAATAAACAGGTTTAGGGCTACCAGATTGATCAAGGATCCTTATACAAGTAAGGCTTGCTTTTACAACCTAAACTCACCCTCTTTAAACAAATTAGTGTTGAGTTTGTCAAAAATTAATTACCAATGTGGGCAGTAACTTTATCTATTTAAAAGAACTTATTTTGCGCTAATCTTAGAACTTACCAGTTGATCCAAAGCCTTTAAACGCTCTGTGACCTCTGTGGTATTTTCAACAGTGTCGATGCCTTTCTGTTCAATTTTGGAAGCAAACTGAAGGGCGCACATGGCCAATACGTCTTGTTTGTCCCTAACGGCATAATTCTGCTCAAACTTTTTTGCAAGCTGTTCTATGTTTTTGGCGGCTTTGCGCAATCCTTCCTCCTGACTTGGATCAATAGTTAAAGGATATACTCTGTCCGCTATAGAAAGCTTTATTTTGAGCTTTTCTGCCATACCTTTATTGAACGTTACTCCGCGAGTTGGGCTATGCAATGATCCAACTCCCTTATCAAAGTATTTATTTTAAGCTTAGCTTCTGTTTTATTTGTACTACTGCCTACCATTGAATTTGCCATTTTGAGCGCTTCGTATTTTTCCTCCCATTCGTTCAAGGAGTTTTGTATGGCATCTTTGTCATTTCTTAAAGAACCAAGTTCTTCTTCCAATCTCAAGTTAGTTTTGTTCAACAACTCTAACTTGTGCAATAACTTGCTAATTTTGTTCTCTAAAGAATCAACAATTTCAACCAATTCGCTCATTTGCAAATGTCAATGCATTTTACACAAAGTTAACATACATCTACCGACTTCGCAATACTTTTCCTATTTATTCTTGAAGCTATACTTTAATTCCTTTTAATTGAGCCAATTCGGAAAATCGGTCTTTTTAAGCCTTGGGGTTTTCTAGAATTCAACGGTAATGGTTACTTTCGTACTAACTTATGCATATTATGAGAATCACTGTTTTAGGCCTACTGTTATTTTTTTCGATCCAAATAATCGGTCAGGAAAATTACCCCAAAGATGCTTTTATACCTCCATTGGATATTCCATTAATTTTGGCCGGTACGTTTGGCGAGCTCAGATCCAACCATTTTCATTCCGGAATAGATATAAAGACCCAGCAGCGGCAAGGATTGCCTGTATATGCCATTGGTGATGCAACGGTAACAAGAATTAAGGTGTCCTTATGGGGTTACGGCAAGGTAATTTATTTGGCTCATCCTAATGGGTATACCTCCGTATACGGGCATCTTCAAAAATTTTCACCAAAAATAGAGACCTACATAAAAAAATTGCAATACAAAAAAAAGTCTTACGAGGTAGAGGTGTTTCCGGAGTACGGGGAACTTAAACTGCAACAAGGGGAACTTTTGGCTTATACGGGCAATACAGGGGGTTCTTCTGGCCCGCACCTGCATTTTGAAATACGAAACAGCGTTTCGGAGAAACCCACAAACCCCTTGTTATATGGTTTGGAAGTGCGAGATGCCACTAACCCCACTTTGCTAACACTACACGGATATCCGTTGTCCAAAGATGCCCAACTGAACCAAAGCATGCAGAGATCACGGATAAATTTTAGCAGGCAAGAAGATGGAACACTATTGGCCGATAAGGTCTATGCATTGGGTACCATTGGGTTTGGATTCAACGCATTTGACCGGCAAGACCTTGCTGCCAACAAAAATGGGATTCATAGGGTGCAGCAATTTGTGAACGGAAAATTATACAGCGATTATGATTTTGAGGCTTTTTCCTTTACCGAAACCCGATATATAAACAGGCTAATAGATTATGCCTATTTTGGTAAATACAACCGCCGTATCCAGCTATGTTTTAAAGCGTTGGGTAATCGGTTGGGAATTTACAACACCCTTCATAACGACGGTAAAATTGTGGTCAAGGAAGGGTTGACCTATAAGGTGGAAATTTTACTTACCGACTTGGAAGGCAATCTAACTAAAGTAGAAATACCTGTTGAAGGCCAGAGACAGCCGTTAAAAGTAAGAAAAGAGGAAAATAAAACCGATAACTATGTTATAGCCAAAAAGCCAAACAACTACGACCTAGGGGTCGCCAAGGTTTATTTTCCTGCCAATACGTTTTATGAAGATTTTTATATCGACTTAAAAAAAGGGAACGATACCGTTACTGTACATAACAACCAGGTACCCGCACATCGTAATTTTACCATTACTTTTGATACATCCAAATATTCGGAGACAGAACGAAAACAACTATTCATTGCCCGTTTGGATAAAAACCTAAAGCCAAATTATGTTTCCACTTTTAAAAGGGGGAATACCTTTACCACCAGAACCCGTTATTTGGGTACCTACACCTTGGCCGTAGATTCCTTGGCGCCCAAAATAAGGGCTAAGAATTTTAAGGATAAACAGTGGCTTAACAATTACAGTTACTTAAGTCTGCAAATATGGGACGATCTTAGTGGAGTGGATTCTTACTCGGCCACGCTAAACGGGGATTGGATTCTTATGGAGTACGAACCAAAGACCAAAACACTTACGTATAATTTTGACGATAATATACTGGACAAGAAACAATGTGAACTTAAAGTAGTGGTTGTTGATAATGTAGGTAATTCCAACACCTTTACCAGTACTTTTTATAGAAAATAAACCATTGAAGCATCCCCAACTTCTTTTTTTTCTTATCTCCCTAAGTGGCATGGCAATAGGTTGGGGCCAATCTGCCATCATTACAGGGGTGGTTATGGACACGGATAGCCTTCCTCTTTCCAACGTAAACATAAGTACTCCCGAAGGTGGCACTTTTTCGGATAAAGACGGGTTTTATGTCCTTGCTATACTGGCAGACGAAAAAAAAACCATAACCTTTTCCCACCTTGGGAATAAAAACGTTGTGTTACAGGATTTGATACTTTCTACCAATGAGACCTTTGAATTTAACCCTGTTATGAAGACCGATATTGTGCAGGTAGACGAGGTAGTTGTTACCTCCGAAGGAAGAAAAAGTGTGGCGGGGATCACCAATATTGCACCAGAAATAATACGCCGTATACCGGGGGCCAATGCGGGTGTAGAGAACATATTAAAATTACTCCCGGGAGTCTCATCTAGCAATGAATTAAGCACTCAATACAACGTGCGTGGTGGAAATTATGATGAAAATCTTGTTTATGTAAACGAAATAGAGGTGTATAGACCTTTTTTGGTACGCTCGGCCCAACAAGAAGGCTTAAGTTTTGTAAATAGCGATATGGTTCAGAACGTGATTTTTTCTGCTGGAGGTTTTCAATCCAAGTATGGCGACAAGTTATCTTCCGTATTGGATATTACCTACAAAAGGCCCACTGCATTTGGGCTTCAGGTAAACGCCAGCTTGCTCGGTGCCAGTGCAACATTGGAAACCGCCTCCAAGCACAAAAACTTTACGTCTATTACCGGCGTCCGATTTAGGGATAACAGCCTTTTGGTGAACAGCCTACAGACACAAACAAACTTCAATCCCATTTTTGCGGATGTGCAGACCTATCTTACCTATAACTTCTCCAAAAAGTTTCAACTTGGGTTTTTAGGGAATCTGTCCATAAACGATTACCAGAACGAACCTTTGACCCGGCAAACAAATTTTGGCACATTGACCAATCCTATGGCGCTGCTGGTATTTTATCAAGGACAAGAGAAAAACATATATAAAACTTCCTTGGGTGCCTTTAAGGCAGATTATTTTGTAAATGACAAGTTAGCGTTGAAATTTATTTCATCGCTCTATCATACTACAGAGGAAGAGTACTCCGATATTATTGCCCAATACGAACTAGGACCTGTAAATACGGACCTAGCCAGTGATAATTTAGGTGAAGTAACCTCAACAAGGGGGCTGGGATCTCAATTTAACAGGGCGAGGAACGATTTGGACGCCTTAATTTTAAGTTTGTCTCACGGCGGAAAATTTATCCAAGATAGAAAGGAAATAGAATGGGGATTTAAATATACCCATGAAGATATTAGGGACCAGATACGAGAATCGGAGTTTATAGATTCTGCGGGTTTTTCTATACGTCCGCCACTACCTCCATTTGTAAATAACCAACCCCAGGAACCCTTTAACGCACCCATTGTGCCCTTTGATGGTGTAACGGCCCAGAATTTTGTTAAGACCAACCGATTCTCCGGATATGCGCAATACAGCGAAAGTACCCAATGGAAAAAACATAACATTTATTACAACATTGGGTTCCGGGCACACCATTGGACCGTAAGTGGTGTAAATATTGAAAAAAAGAACCATACCATCTTTAGTCCAAGACTACAGTTTGCCATTAAACCCAATTGGCAAAAGGACATGCTTTTTAGGGTTTCGGGAGGTCTATACCAACAGCCACCTTTTTATAGGGAGCTAAGGGATGAAAATGGTACAATTAGACCCAAAGTAAAGGCACAAAAGTCTATTCATCTGGTTTTAGGAAATGAATACAGTTTTATTCTGTGGGACAGACCTTTTAAGCTAACAAGTGAAGCCTATTATAAGAAATTGAACCAAGTAAACCCATATACCCTTGAAGATGTACGTATTAGATATGTTGCCAACAATAATGCACGGGCCTATGCCTACGGCGCGGAACTTAGAATGCATGGAGCGTTTGTTCCGGGAACTGAATCTTGGATTAGCCTTGGATATCTTCAAACAAAGGAGAATATCAATGATAGGGGGTATATCTCCAGACCCTCTGACCAACGGTTGAAGGTAGGTATCCTATTTCAGGATTACGTGCCAACCATTCCGGATCTTAAGATGTATTTAAATCTGGTATACAATACTGGGGTGCCAGGAGGATCACCAAACTACGCCGATCCGTATATTTTTCAGAATAGATTAAGAGACTATAGAAGGGTAGATTTAGGAATTTCCTATATTTTTGTCGACAGGGAGAAAACCTTTCCTGAAAACCATTGGTTGTATAAATTAAAGGAGTTAAATGCGGGAATTGAAATATTTAACCTGTTCAACAATCAAAATTCCATTACGAACACTTGGGTGCGTGATGTGGACAGTAAGCAGCAGTTTGCGGTTCCAAATTTTTTAACGGCACGAAGGTTAAATTTAAAACTCAGCCTTAGATTTTAGAAAATCGAAAATGAAAAAACACATAGCACTATTATTTACTTTAGCTTCATTTAGCCTCTTTGCTCAGAAAAACATATACGAAAGCAGTAAGTTTGATGCGCTTAGCAAGAACCATAAAACCCTGGCCATTATTCCGTTCCTTACCAACTTGGATTTGGAGGAAGATATATCCAAGAACGAGCTAAAAACCCTGGAGGAAAAAGAGGGCAAAGCGGTACAGAATGCCTTGGAAACCTATTTCTCTAGAAGAAAAAACCGTAAGAAGTTCTCTGTGGAATTTCAGAACGTTGCAAACACCAATGCCATCTTGGCCCAGCAGAAAATCACTTATCAGAACATAGACATCTATACTATAAAGGATCTTTGCAAGATTTTAAAGGTCGATGGTATTATCAGCGGCAATATAGACCTCAACGTGTTGCTTTCCAAGGGGGTGCAAACAGATTTCAGTTTTATCGATTATATTTTAGGCGATGCCAGCTATGGTCGTATTGGCATCAAAATAAGTGATGGCGACACAGGCAAATTACTTTGGAAATACGAGAAGGAAATCAATAAAAAATCGGGTAAAAACACCATGGCCCTTATTGATGGGATGATGAAAAGGGCTACTCGGAAATTCCCCTATGACAAGGAACGCAAAAGGAATAAAAGGAAAAATTAGCTTTCGGCAAATTCCTTAAGAACTGCAATGGTATAATCCAACTCCTGTATGGTATTGTATTTAGAAAAAGAGAACCGCAATGACGGTCTCTTAAGATGCTCTTCGGACAAAATTTCGGTCAACACATGAGAACCCTTATTGCTCCCAGATTGACACGCGCTGCCCTTAGAACAGGCAATTCCCTTAATATCTAGATGGAAAAGTAACATTAGCGCTTTTTGCTCATCGAAAGGCAAGCATACATTTACTAACGAATACGTACTTTTTTCCAAGTCTCCGGAATGGCCGTTAAACGTTACAGAAGGTATTTCCTTTTTTATGTTCTCAATAAAATGTCTTTTCAACCCGGTAACATAATCTTTTTCTTCCTCCAGATTATCATAGGCCGCGATGAACGATTCCTCCAAGCCAACAATGTTGTGAAAAGATTCGGTTCCTGCCCTAAATCCGCGTTCTTGGGCACCACCAAAAATAAGCGCCTTTAATCCTGTGTTCTTCTTAATGTAGGCAAATCCTATTCCTTTGGGCCCATGGAATTTGTGGGCCGCTGCCGTAAGAAAATCTGCCGGTGTTTGCCTAACATCCCAAGCATAATGCCCAATGGACTGCACGGTATCTGAATGAAAAAGGGCATCATGATCAATACAGAGCTGGCAAACCGCGTCTAAATCTATTTTGTTACCGATCTCATTATTTACATGCATTAGACTTACCAATTTCTTGGAGCTATCTTGCCGCAGTAAATTTTCAAGATCGGTAAGGTCCGGATTGCCAAAATCGTCAAGGGCTACGTAATGTAGTGCTATTCCATATTCCTTTTCTAGTTCCTCAGCAGTATGCAAAACCGCATGATGCTCTATTTTAGAGGTAATCAGCGTTTTAACGCCTAAATCCCTTACGGCCCCTCTCAAAATCATATTATCCGCCTCGGTACCCCCGGAGGTAAATATAATTTCCGAAGGATGTGCATTTAAATATTTTGCTATCGTCTTTCTGGCACTTTCCACAGCTGTCTTAGCCGATCTTCCAAAACTATGCGTAGAGGATGGATTGCCATAAAAATTGGCAAGTGCCTCTTGCATCTTTGTAATAACTTCTGTCCTTACCTGGGTGGTTGCTGCGTTATCTAGATATACCTTTTGCATTGTAACTACATCGTTTTAGAAAATTCACCAAAATTAATCCAAATAAAGTTAATTTCTCCTAAAATCCGAACAAACCTCTAGGATAATCACTTTTATTTCGTTTAAATTTGAGACATGAAAAAAACACTGTTTTTATCTGCGTTGATCTTCTTATTTTCATGTAACGACGGAGATCTTCAAATAGAAACCATAGATTTTGATAGTAGTTCCATAGATTTCTGTGAAAGTACCGCTACAATTGGAAGTACAATTTTCTTCAAGATTAATAACGACGAGGCCCTTATACTGGAACTGCAAAGCGGTATACTGGCCAACGCTGCTACGGAAACGGATATTACCAGCGCTGTACCAGGGCAATCCAAGGTTACTTATAGAATTTTTTCGGAAAATGTTACCACAAATTATTTCTGCGACGATATTCCACCCACACTCCCCGCTGTTGTGGAAGAAATTGAAGCCGAGGATGGAGAGGTGATTATAACCACCGTGCAAAACGCTACGGATACCACCATGTTTGAGCATACCATTCGCCTAAGCGGTATTTCCTTTGTAAACACTACAGGTGAGCGTATAACCGACCTTACAATAAGTGAATTTGGTACAATTACCACGACCGAAGTGGTGAACTAGGCATTTTGATAAATATATACTTCGGTAGCCCCTAAACCGTACTTTTGATAATCGGCATCGTAATATTTTAACGAATCGTATCTACCAAAGAGGTAACCAAGTTCTTCCTTAAGCACACCCTCGCCTACCCCATGGATAAAGACTACTTTTTGGATACGCTTGGCGATGGCAAATTCTAGTTGCCTTTTGGCCGTTTGGAGCTGTATTTCCAAAATCTCGTAGTTGCCCATACCCTTACTGGACTTAACCAACTGGTTAATGTGAAGGTCCACTTCCATTTTTGGAAGATTGCGTTCTTTTGGTTTTACCGCTTGGGCCTTACGCTTTTTTCCTGCTTCCTTTTCTGCCTTGATCTGCGCAACTTCATAGTTGGAAACCGATATCTTTTGGACCCCCGAAATGTTTATCAATTCTGAAGGCGCATATTTTAAAGGGAAACCCTCATCGGATTCTATGATGATCTCGTAATCATTTACTGCTATCACCGTGCCAGAAATGGTATCGTCCAAACCTGCTACCTTATCTCCTATGTTAAACTTATGAATCAATATCCTCTTCGTTTGTTCTACTTTCGTTCCAGACCTGGGTAGACTTATAGATACCGAGCATTAAGAAAACTATGCCCAAGGAAAGGGCATATTCCTTTGTTACAAAACTATCTCCAAACCCCATGATAAGCGCACCAACAACAATCAAAATAAAATAAATGATACGTTTTGTTTTCATTCAGCAAAAATAATGGTAATTTTCACCAAACGAAGCTGTTTTTTATAAAATGCAACTAGCCACCTTTTTTTTGGTCGCCCAAGACTATATGCTCCCTTGTATTAGCAAAAGAATATTGGGTATGGATTGCCCAGGATGCGGACTTCAAAGATCCGTGGCCTTTTTGTTTCAGGGAGATTTCCTAGCCGCATTTAAAATGTACCCCGCCATTTATCCGATCATGTTACTTTTTGGTTTTTTGGCGGTAGATCAACTGTTCAAGATTAAGTATGCCAATAAGATTATCATTACGTTAATGATATCGAGCATTCTATTTATAATGACCAACTTTATTTTAAAACTTATTTAATTAAACTTTGCTTTATGGAACAACAAAAATTACCTAATGTAACGATAGCCATAGTTTTGGGAATTGTTTCTTTCCTATGTTGCTGTTTTAGTGCCGGTCTTGGCGGTATTCTTTTTTCGGGAATCGCTTTTTTTCTGACTAAAAAAGATGAAAAACTATATCGGGCCAATCCTGAAAACTATTCCAATTTCTCGCAACTTAAAACAGCCAAAGTGGTAGCTATTATTGGCTTGGTGTTAGGGGTCATAAGTTTATTGTGGACCATATATTCCATACAGAATATGGGCGGCATGGATGCCTATATGGAGCAGGTACAGGAGATGATGGAGCAATTTGGAATAGAAGAATAACCATTTAACATTACAAACAATAATCTATTATGAATCAACAACCATTACCAGGAGCCAGCAATGCATTGACCATGGGCATTATATCCCTTGTTGGATCCTTGATATGCTGCGGGCCGTTTGCGGCCATATTCAGCATTATTGGACTATCTAGTGCCAAAAAAGCTGAAAAATTGTACCAAGAGGACCCTAGCGCATATACGGGTTACGAGAATGTGAAAACAGGAAGGATACTTTCCTATATTGGATTGGGGCTCTCGTTAATTATGCTCGTGTTTCTTATTCTTTATTTTGGAGTAATCATTGCTATGATTTCCTCTGGTGGTTTTGAGTAAGGCCCAATAACGTACGATTAGATTCAAAAAAAACCCGGAAAATTCCGGGTTTTTGTTTTATACGGGTTGGGTTAGTTTTTAATTGGCCACCTCGCTCATAAATTTTAATCTATAGAGCCTTAACTCTTCGTCCTCGTACTCCCCATCGAATTCTGTAAGGGCATCCTCAATATTATCGGTCTCGGACTCTAAAAAATATTCGTGTATCTCTTCTTGCTGGTCTTCGTCCAACATTTCATCCACCCAATATCCCAAATTAAGTTTGGTACCGCTAAATACAATTTGTTCCATCTCCTTTACCAGCTCCGAAATTTGTAGTCCCTTTGCCGCGGCTATATCATCCAAGGGTAGTTTTCTATCCACATTTTGAATGATGTATAACTTAAGTGCCGAGTTGGCTCCTGTACTTTTTACAACAAGATCATCTGGTCTTAATATATCGTTCTCCTCAACATAATTGGCAATCATTCTAACAAATGGTTTACCATATTTCTTTGCCTTCCCTTCCCCTACTCCATGGATATTTAGCAGTTCTTCCATAGATATGGGGTATTTTAGGGCCATATCTTGTAACGAAGGATCCTGAAAAACAACAAAGGGGGGTACCTCTAATTTTGATGCCTCAGATTTCCTAAGGTCTTTTAAAAATCGTAATAATTTTTCATCGGCCGCTCCCCCACTGCTTTTAGAAGCACTTACGATGGCATCATCGGTTTCTTTATTATACACATGATCCTGGGTCATCATGAAGGAAGTTGGTTTTTCTAAAAACTCTTTTCCTTTAGGTGTTACCCGTAGAATTCCGTATTGCTCTATTTCTTTTTTGAGCAGGCCTGCCACTAACACCTGCCTTACTAAGGCCATCCAATACCCCTTCTCCTTATCTGATCCTATACCAAAAAATTCTTTCTCATTGGTCTTATGCGAAGAAATCAATGCGTTTACCTGTCCTATAAGGGTCAATACAATTTCCTTGGACTTAAATTTTTCGCTGGTACCGTTTACAACTTTAATAAGTTTTATTACATTTTCCTTGGCTTCGTGTCTTGGTTTTGGATTTCTGGCGTTGTCGTCCATATCAGCGCCTTTTCCCGTTTTCTCATCAAAGGCCTCCCCAAAGTAATGTAACATAAATTTTCTACGCGACATGGATGTTTCGGCATAGGCAACTATTTCTTGCAATAGGGCATTACCTATCTCTTGTTCGGCTATGGGCTTGCCCGCCATGAATTTTTCTAACTTTTCCACATCCTTGTAGGAATAGAAGGCCAAGCAGTGGCCTTCGCCGTCATCCCTTCCTGCCCTACCGGTTTCCTGATAATAACTTTCAATACTCTTGGGAATATCATGATGGATCACAAAGCGAACATCGGGTTTGTCTATCCCCATACCAAATGCTATGGTGGCCACTACCACATCCACATCTTCCATAAGGAACATATCTTGATATTTTGATCTTGTTTTAGCATCAAAACCTGCATGATAGGGAACTGCGCTAACGCCGTTTACCTGTAAAACCTGGGCTAGTTCTTCAACCCGTTTTCGGCTTAAACAATATATAATCCCTGATTTTCCTGAATTTTGCTTTACAAAACGAATAATATCCGCATCTACGTTCTGTGTCTTTGGGCGTACCTCATAAAAAAGATTGGGCCTATTAAAAGATGCCTTAAAAACATTGGCATTGGTTATTCCAAGATTCTTTATAATATCTTCTTGTACCTTGGGGGTAGCGGTGGCGGTAAGACCAATTATGGGTATTTGGCCACCTAAACGATCTATGATAGTTCTTAGGTTTCTATACTCCGGTCTAAAGTCGTGCCCCCATTCCGAAATGCAATGGGCCTCATCTACGGCGACAAAGGAAAGTTTTACAGATTTTAGAAAATTTACATTTTCTTCCTTGGTCAATGATTCCGGAGCTACATACAACAGTTTTGTAACGCCTTCAACGATATCGCTCTTTACTTGTTTTACTTCTGTTTTTGTAAGGGAAGAATTAAGTACATGTGCAATACCATTTTCGGAGGAGACACCTCGAATGGCATCTACCTGATTTTTCATCAAGGCGATTAATGGGGACACAACTATTGCCGTGCCCTCTTGCATTAAGGCAGGAAGTTGATAACAAAGGGATTTACCGCCCCCGGTAGGCATAATTACAAAGGTGTTCTTACCATTTGCGATACTTTGGATAACACCCTCTTGAAGGCCTTTGAACTTGTTAAACCCAAAAAATTTCTTTAATGCGGCATGTACATCAATTTCACTTAATCCCATACCATTATTTTACTATTTAAAGCCATATAACCAATCAATAGCTAGAACTTAATTTCTTTAAGATATGAATTTTTGATCTTTTTGCAGGAAATGCGATCAAATATTTTATTGCGTTTTAAAAATACCCTATAAAATAAGTTTGTGTAATTTTGTAATCTTAAATATAATACATTCTTTTAGGAAATCAATCACTTAATTTCAATATTACCTTGAGCAATACCAAAGCTATTCTAGACATAGCAAAGAAAACCATTGACACGGAAGGAGATGCCATTCATAATTTGATTTCTCTTTTAAATGAAGAGTTTGCCCATGCCGTAAACTGCATTATAGCATCCAAGGGAAGGGTTGTTGTTTCCGGGATTGGCAAAAGTGCCATTATAGCCTCTAAAATAGTGGCCACCTTAAATTCTACAGGTACCCCCTCCATTTTTATGCATGCCGCTGATGCCATTCATGGAGACCTTGGAACCATACAAAAAGATGATGTGGTAATTTGTATATCCAAAAGTGGAAATACAGCGGAAATAAAAATGTTGGTGCCGCTTATTAAACGTGGAAAAAACAAGCTAATAGGTATGACGGGCAACATAGATTCGTTTCTTGGAAACCAATCGGATTTTGTTCTTAACACCTACGTAGGTAAAGAAGCTTGCCCCAACAACTTGGCACCTACCACAAGTACCACGGCACAATTGGTTATGGGAGACGCTCTGGCGATTTGTCTGTTGGAACTTAAAAAATTTAGCAGCGCCGATTTTGCCAAGTACCATCCAGGAGGTTCTTTAGGCAAAAGACTGTATTTACGTGTTTCTGATATTGTTGCAAACAATTTAAAACCACAGGTAACCCCAGATACGGACGTAAAAAAGGTAATTGTAGAAATATCCGAAAAGATGCTAGGGGTAACCGCTGTTGTGGATAAAGACATAATTGTAGGTGTTGTAACTGATGGGGATATTAGAAGAATGCTGAATAAATATGATAATATAAGCGGGCTTACGGCTAAAGATATGATGACAGCAGATCCAAAAACAATAGATGAGGACATGCTGGCCGTTAAAGCCTTGGAAATAATGCAAGAAAAAGGTATTTCCCAGCTTTTGGCGGTAAAGGGTACTACTTATAAAGGTGTTGTGCATTTGCATAACCTAATCAACGAAGGGATATTATAATGGCAAAGAGCAGTGAAGCTAATGAAATGTCCTTTTTGGACCACCTGGAAGAATTGCGATGGCACCTAATAAGGTCAACACTGGCTGTTGTAATTATTGGTAGTGTAGCCTTCTTAATGAAAGATTTTATATTCGATACGGTAATTTTTGGCCCAAAAAAACCAGATTTCCCTACCTACGGTGTTTTTTGCAAGTTGTCTAAAATGCTCGGTTTTAGCGAGGCGTTTTGTGGTACCGAACCCATATTCAGAGTACAGAGCCGTGTAATGGCCGGACAGTTTTCTGCCCATATCTGGACTTCTATCTGGGCAGGTTTTATTGTAGGTTTTCCCTATGTGCTTTACGAAATGTGGAAGTTTATAAGCCCTGGACTCTATGAGAAGGAACGCAAAAATTCTCGTGGATTTATTTTTGTGGCGTCCTTTCTGTTTTTTCTAGGTGTGTTGTTCGGATATTATGTGGTTGCTCCCCTTTCCATTAACTTTTTAGGAAGTTACACAGTAAGTAAAGAAGTTTTTAACGATATAGACCTTAGTTCCTATATTTCTACCGTTAGGGCTTCCGTAATTGCTTGTGGGCTTATTTTTGAACTTCCTATTATTATCTTCTTTCTTACCAAAGTTGGATTGGTGACCCCGGAGATTCTTAGAAAATATCGAAAAATAGCATTGGTCATTGTACTGATCCTTTCTGCAGTTATTACCCCACCAGATGTAGCCAGTCAAATCGTTGTGGCAGTACCTATATTAATTTTGTACCAAATAAGTATTTACATTTCTAAAGTTGTTCTTAAACGAGAAGCTAAAAAAGCCAGTAAAAATGTCAGATCCAGTTGAGGAATTTAATGCCTATCGTTCTAAAATGAATGATAAATTGTTATCGGACAATAACAAGATCATTAAGAGGATATTTAATTTGGATACCAATGCCTATATGCCCGGGGCGTTGGATACAAGGACTAAGGAATTGTTGGGCTTGGTGGCTTCTGCCGTACTGCGCTGCGACGATTGTATAAAATACCATTTGGAAAACTCGTTTAAGGAAGGCCTAAGCAAGGAAGAAGTTATGGAGGCTTTGGGCATTGCCACTTTGGTAGGTGGCACCATTGTTATTCCACATTTACGTAGGGCCTATGAATACTGGGAAGCTTTGGAGAACAAAGAAGGTTAAAAAAACTACAATTCCTCCCATAATACAGGCAATATCGTTTAGTTTTGAAAAATAACCGTACAACATGAAGCTTAGAGCCGAAAAAATTATGAAGTCCTATAGGGGACGAAAAGTTGTGAAAGGGATTTCCCTGGAAGTGAACCAAGGCGAAATAGTAGGGCTATTGGGTCCTAACGGAGCGGGGAAGACCACCTCTTTTTACATGATTGTTGGGCTAATTAAACCAAATGGGGGCAAAATTTATTTGGACGACATGGAAATTACTAAATTTCCGATGTACAAAAGGGCGCAGAACGGTATTGGTTATTTGGCACAGGAAGCATCCATTTTTAGAAAACTTAGTGTAGAAAAAAATATTCTTAGCGTATTACAGCTAACAAAGCTAAGTACTAAGGAGCAAGAAATGAAAATGGAATCGCTCTTGGAGGAGTTTGGTTTGGGCCATATTCGCAAAAACAGGGGAGATTTGCTTTCTGGAGGGGAACGCAGACGTACAGAAATTGCCAGGGCTTTGGCCACCGACCCTAAATTTATTCTTTTGGACGAACCCTTCGCCGGTGTAGACCCAGTTGCCGTAGAGGATATACAGCGCATTGTGGCACAGTTGAAAGATAAAAATATCGGCATCCTCATCACAGACCACAATGTTCAGGAGACTTTGGCCATTACCGAACGCTCTTACCTAATGTTTGAAGGTGGTATTTTAAAGTCTGGTATACCAGAAGACTTGGCAGCAGATGAAATGGTCCGTAAAGTATACCTGGGCCAAAATTTTGAACTTCGAAAAAAGAAACTGGATTTTTAGGCAATTATTTTTACCAATCCTCTATAACGGTACCCAGAGCACCATTGTTATTTGCAATACAAAGAACAGTAGAAACGGAATTACCAAATATCCCATAATATCGCGTGCCTGAATTTTAATACCCTTGGCCATTACCGGCAGTAACAATAACAGAAAAAAGGGCTGTAGAAGATTGGTGAGGCCCTCGCCATAGGCTATGGCCATGGAAGCCCTAGCGTTCATTACAGTGAGTTCCTCAGTAGACAGACCAGCGCCAATATTGTTTACCGCCTCTATAACACTAGGCCCAATAACTGCGTATTCGCCACCACCAGAGGGGATTGCAAAGTTAACCACACCGCCTAGCAAATATGCAAAAAATGGATAAGTATCCGCAGTTGCCACCGATGCTATAAGTTGTCCCAACTCCCTACCAAGTCCCGTGAAGGTCATAATACCCATGATACCGGCGTAGAAGGGATACTGGAAAAGAATATCTGCAATGTTCCCACTTGCCCGTTTCATAGAAATGCCATAGCGCATCGGTGTTTTGTGCAAAAACAACCCCACGATCACAAATGTGAAAATCATGATGTTCAAATTTAGATCCGGGCCCTTGGTGGCAAAGTGGTAAAAAATATAGACTGCTCCCATTAAAGCGATGCAGTATTGCAATAAAACGCTATTGTTCAACTGATCTGATGGTGCCTTAAAGGGCAATTTAAAGCTGGCCGCCTCCTCTGGTATGGATTTCGGTTTTGGAGCCATGTCCAATGCCAAAAAATCCGTTAATTGGTTTCCTTCGCTCTTTTTTGGTTCCAGTAAAAGCATCAGTACGGGACCAAACACAAGAAATAGGATAATCATTCCAAAATTTAAAAGAGACCCCAAGGTATAGGAGGTAGAGATGGTATCGGATAATATACCTCCGGTAATCATATAGTTTTTTTCTGTGTTGAGCAGCAAGGGTATGGAGCTAGACAATCCCGTAACCCATCCAATACTGGAAAAATATACACAAGCAATTAAATAAGGATAATTTATACCTCTTATTCTTAAGGCCAATTCCCTAGCAAAAACAGCTGCTATAATTACCCAACCCCAACTTATCATGGATAACAGAAACCCAATTAAAACCACAAAATAATAAACCTGCCTCGGTGTTTTAATGTATAAGGTTAATTTGTCAATACCCTTTTCTACCAAAGGAGATAAGGCAATGCTATAACCGGTGACGACCAGTAATACCATCTGCATGCCAAATTCTAGAAGCATCCAAAAGCCCTCATACCAAGAACTGATAATTTTTAAGGGCTCCGCCCCTACCCAGAAAAAAGCGGCCACAGAGGTAAACAAAGTCAGTATAAGTGCAAAAACAAAGGCATCGGGCATATTTTTTTTAAAAACATCCGTAAATTTTTCACCAAGTTTTGTAATCATACGTACATATTGTGGAACCTAAGGGCTCTATTAACTGTTGGTATTCCAAGTATTTACCAAGGAACTCAAAATATAAAAAGCGATTATCGCCGGGATTGCCAAAAATTTCATGGTCATTAAAAGCACCAAGCTTACAATAATGAACACGTATCGCACGGCATTGTCCTTAAACGTCCAACCCTTAAATTTCAGTGCAAATAAGGCAATCCTAGCATTTAATAAATAACTACTTAATAATGTAAAGCCAATCAAAAACCATTGATTAAGGATTATCTCGTTTAAAAAATCGTTTCCGTGATACAATACTATCAAAGGTAGCGAGATGACCGATAGGGCGTTGGCCGGTGTTGGCAAACCAATAAATGATGACACCTGATTTTCATCAATATTAAACTTCGCCAATCTGTAGGCAGATGCCATAGTAATTAAAAACCCCAAAAAGGCTATTGGGGTTACCCGCATATCTAGTGAAAACATGTTGTTAGAACTCTCGGAACCAGCCATAATGGGCTCGCTACCCACCGACATGGCCAATAACTGAAACATAACTATACCGGGTACCAAACCACTGGTAATCATATCTGCCAAAGAATCCAATTGCACACCCAACGGACTTTGTACATTTAGTAAACGGGCGGCCAAACCATCAAAAAAATCAAAAAAAATGCCTATGACAACAAAAAGAGCGGCAAATTCTAGTTGATTCATTGCGGCAAATACCACTGCCACGCATCCGCAAAAAAGGTTTAGCATGGTAATAATATTGGGTATTTGCTTTTTCATGGATGTTGGTTTTTCGTAAAAATAGCACAATTTTTCAGGAATGGATTTGGAACGATATTTTATTCAGATATTTGCTATCTAGTTTTAACGAAAATAGTTGAAGGCTTTGATGAGACTGATTAAAAAAGTTATATTCTTGTTTGCTCTGGGGATTGTCCTCAGCGGCTTTTCACAACAAGCCCCCTTACTGTCTTCAAAAGCACAAATAAGTGTAATTACCTGCGGCCCTGGCAAGGATTTGTACAGCACCTTTGGGCACAGTGCCTTTAGGGTACAAGATTCGGCTCAGGGTATCGATGTGGTCTATAATTATGGTACCTTCGATTTTAATACTCCCAATTTCTATCTAAAATTCGCCCGTGGCAAACTACTATATAAGTTAAGTAGACAAAGAATGGATCGTTTTCTGTTCACCTATGAAATGGAAAACAGATGGGTAAAGGAACAGCTCTTGGACCTTAACGCGTTGCAAAAAAACCAATTGCTTAGTTTTTTGGAAAATAACTACCTACCCGAAAACAGAGCATACAAATACGATTTTTTCTATGATAACTGTTCCACTAAAATGCAAGATGTGCTGGACGAGGTTTTTAAGGGCCAACTAACCTTAAATACCGATCATTTGAAGGAACGTTATACCTTTAGGGAACTTATCCATCAGCATTTGATCACCAATTCTTGGTCTAGCTTTGGGATAGATTTGGCTTTAGGTTCAGTAATAGATAAGGAAGCAACCGCCAAAGAACACATGTTTCTTCCCAATTACGTATTGCGACAGTTAAATTACACTTCCCTGGACCAAAAACCTTTGGTACAGCGAGAAAGAACCATCTTGGATAAGAAACCGCTAAAAAATGACCCCTACTTTTTAACAGGGCCATTGTTCTGGTTGTTATTATTGATGCTTTTTGTAATTGTCATCACCTATATCGATTTTAAAAATGAGACCAGAAGTAGGTGGTTGGATTTCTTTTTGTTTTTTAGTACCGGACTTATAGGCTTACTCATCTTTTTCCTATGGTTTTTAACAGATCATACGGCAACGGCGGGTAATTTTAATATACTATGGGCCTTTCCGTTAAATCTGATAATGGTGTTTTATCTGTTTAGGGATAAACCCCTTCCTCCGTGGATACCAAAGTATTTGCTAGCTGCTTTAGGTTTATTGTTCTTGTTGATAATACTTTGGTTGGTAAAGGTTCAGATATTTTCGCCCATACTCATACCCATACTGATTATGTTATCATTGAGGTATGCATTTCTTTTTCTAAAATTCAAAGTGCCCAAATAACATCCAATAAAATCCGTATGAACTTACTTACCGTAGAGCACATATCAAAGTCGTATGGCGAATTGGTACTTTTTAAAGACCTATCCTTTGGCATCAACAAAGACCAAAAAATAGCCCTTATTGCTAAAAACGGAAGTGGAAAAACGGCAATTCTTAACATAATCTCCGGGTTTGACACACCAGATACCGGACAAATAAACCAAAGAAAAGGGATACGTATCTCTTTCTTGTCCCAAGAACCCGTCTTGGACGCCGAACTAACCATTGAACAGACCATTTTTGCTTCAGACAATGAGGTTTTACAGGTGATTCTAAACTACGAACAAGCGCTAAAAAACCCTGGTGATGAAGACGCATACCAAAAGGCCTTTGAGGCTATGGAACGTTTTGAAGCATGGGATTTTGAAACGCAGTACAAACAGATACTTTTTAAGCTGAAACTAGATCGCCTGGATGTTAAAGTTAAATCACTTTCGGGGGGACAGAAAAAACGGCTGGCCCTGGCCAATGCACTGATCAACAAACCAGATCTCCTAATCTTGGACGAACCAACGAACCATTTGGATCTGGAAATGATCGAATGGTTGGAACACTACTTTGCCAAAGAGAACATTACGCTTTTTATGGTTACCCACGATCGGTATTTTTTAGAACGCGTTTGCAATGAAATTATCGAATTGGACCATGGTAAGCTATATCCCTACAAAGGTAATTACTCGTATTATCTAGAAAAAAAAGAAGCGCGTTTGGAGAGGGAAGCCACAGAACAGCACAAATCCAAGATCTTGTTCAAAAAAGAACTGGGATGGATGCGTAAACAGCCAAAAGCAAGAACTACAAAATCCAAATCTAGAATAGACGACTTCCATATAATAAAGGAAAAAGCAAACCAAAGGCGCAAAGACCATGAGGTACAACTAGAAATTAACATGGAACGCCTAGGGAGTAAAATACTTGAGCTACATAAAATTTCCAAGTCCTACCCGGAAATCACAATATTGAACAAATTTGACTACAACTTTGTAAAGGGAGAGCGTATCGGTATTATTGGTAAAAACGGTACCGGAAAATCTACCTTTTTAAACATTGTTACGGGGCAAGACATCCCGGACACCGGCAAAGTAGTGGTAGGAGATACTATTAAATTTGGATACTACACCCAAAAAGGCATCCAGATTAAGGAAGGACAAAAGGTTATTGATGTAATCCGAGAGTTCGGCGATTTTATTCCTTTAAAAAAGGGAAGGCAGATCTCTGCGCAGCAATTGTTGGAACGTTTCTTATTTGACCGAAAAAAGCAGTACGATTTTGTGGAGAAACTAAGTGGTGGGGAACGTAAAAGGCTTTATCTCTGCACCGTACTCATTCAAAATCCAAATTTTTTAATTCTGGATGAACCCACCAATGATCTAGACATTGTTACCCTTAATGTATTGGAAAACTTTCTTTTGGATTTTCCGGGATGTTTATTGGTAGTTTCCCATGATCGCTACTTTATGGACAAGATCGTAGATCATCTTTTTGTTTTTAAAGGTGATGGAATCATCGAAGATTTCCCTGGCAATTACTCCGACTATAGGTTTTATGAAGACAGTGCAATACAATCCAAAAGGGAAGCCAAGGAGGAAAATTTAGAAAACAAAAGCGTAAAAAAAAGTTGGAAATCTGAGGACAAAGGCACTAAAATGTCTTTTCAACAGCAAAAAGAGTATAAGCAGTTGGAAAAGGATATTCAAAAGTTGGAATGCAAAAAGGAGGAGGTACAAAACAAATTTACGGACGACTCGCTTTCCGGGGAGCAGATAGATGAACTATCGAGGGACTTACAGGCAATTATGGCCAAAATAGATACTAAAACAGAACGCTGGTTTCAACTCGCAGCTTTTTTAGAAAACTGATCCATATAAGGTGCATCGTATCATAGCTTTCATAAAGTTTATTGTCTTTGCCAAGAACCAACACGGTGTGCATTCGCCCTTCGTATATGCCTACATTACCGAGTGCCTATACCAAAAACAATATACGCTACCCTCTAAAACCATGTCGGTTTTGTTAAAAAGTATCCATTATTTTGGCAGTAAACGGGTCTTTGTCCAAAAAGAAGATAATGTCCTAAAACAACAGGTTTTAAAGGAGTTTCATTTGCTGAATTTTGATAATCGACCTTATGACATCATTTATTTTAATAATAATGACCCACAGTATGCGGCCAAATACCTGTTGAACCCGGAGTTTAGAAACAACAATACTTTATTGCTCGTAGACAATATACACCAAAACAAAGCAAGTTCGGATGCATGGAAATCCTTGAAGGAAGATAATTCGGTTACAGTTACCATGGACCTGTTCTATTGCGGGGTAGTTTTTTTTAGGACCCAACAGGTTAAAGAACATTTTAGGATTCGGATTTAATCCTTAATTTTAAGAACAACGGAAAAAGTCATGAATTATACCATTTATATATTGCTCGCCGTATTTGGTTTGGTGTTTTTTGTTACACTCATTAAGAACAGAAAAAATGCTAAACGGAGGAAATCTAGAAAATTTATGGACGGTTATACGGGAAGCGATAAAAAAAGACAAGACAACGAATGAAAATTTACACCAAGACCGGAGATAAGGGCACTACAGCCCTCTTTGGTGGTACCCGGGTGCCCAAGCACCATATGAGGATAGATAGTTATGGAACTATAGATGAACTGAACTCTTGGTTAGGCTTGGTGCGCGACCAAGAAATAGACCCACGCTCCAAGGAAATACTGACACATATACAGAACAAACTGTTCACTGTTGGCGCAATTTTGGCCACTGATCCGGATAAAGCGGTACTGAAAAGTGGCAAAGAGCGGCTCAATATTCCAAAAATCGATATAGCGGATATAGAACTATTAGAGAATGAAATGGATAGGATGAACACTAAATTGCCTCCCATGACCCATTTTGTATTACCTGGCGGACATACCACCGTGTCATACTGTCATATTGCCCGTACCGTATGCCGAAGGGCCGAACGTTTGGCCACCCTACTCTACGAAAATGAGCCTTTTAATGAAAATGTGCTGTCATATATTAACAGACTTTCCGACTACCTGTTTGTATTGGCACGAAAGTTGTCCAACGACCTTAAAGCGAATGAAATAAAATGGATTCCCGAAAAAAAGGACTAATAAATTCATTATTTCTTCGTTATCAAATTATTAAAGTAAAAATTTTGTTGATAAAATAGTCGAAATAAGTATAAAATCACTTGACTTTTTCAGTAGAAAATTTACTTTTGCAAAAATTTTAAAATCAAACCGAAGCCATGTATTGGACATTAGAACTTGCGTCATACCTTAGTGATGCCCCTTGGCCAGCCACCAAAGACGAACTTATAGATTATGCCATTAGAACCGGTGCCCCCTTGGAGGTTGTTGAAAATCTGCAATCAATGGAGGAAGAAGGCGGGGAAATATATGAATCTATTGAGGAAATTTGGCCAGACTATCCTACAGAAGAGGATTATCTATGGAACGAAGACGAATATTGACAAAAACAATATTAACGGAATTACAACAGAAAAGTCTCATTTGAGGCTTTTTTTTTATGTAATTTTGGCAGTCGTCCAGAGGGTTTTCATAAAATATGTAAGTTGGAACACCTTTTGCTTTAAGACAAATATCGCAATTTGATCCAAAAATTGCAGCTACATGATAATACAGTACCGCATTAACATATTGTTTTGCAGATACTACATTAAAATAGAACACATATTATGAGTTTCCTAAATTCGGTAATTAAAACTTTTGTTGGTGATAAGGCCAAGAAAGATGTTAAGGAACTGCAACCGATAGTAAATCAGATAAGATCTTTTGAGGAAGCCTTTGGCGCACTTAGCCATGATGAGCTTCGCAATAAGACGCTTGGTTTTAAATCTATTATAAAGGATGCCTCCAAAACTATAGATGACCAAATTGCATCTTTGCACAAAGAAGTTACAAACTCTTCGGATATTGATAGAAATGAGGACATCTATGCTGAAATAGACAAGCTTAAGGAAGAAGCGTATAAAATTTCGGAAGATACACTCAATAAAATATTACCGGAGGCTTTCGCTGTGGTAAAAGAGACAGCAAAACGTTTTGTGGACAATGAAACACTTACTGTTACCGCTTCCGAGTATGACCGCTCGTTATCGGGAACTAAGGACTATGTTACCTTGGACGGGGATAATGCCATTTGGAAAAACTCTTGGGACGCCGCCGGAAAGGAGGTTACCTGGGATATGGTACATTACGATGTACAGCTTATTGGTGGTATTGCACTGCATCAGGGAAAAATTGCAGAAATGCATACCGGCGAAGGAAAAACCTTGGTGGCCACATTACCGGTTTATCTAAATGCCCTTACCGAGAACGGGGTGCATCTGGTTACCGTCAACGACTATCTTGCCAAAAGGGATAGTGCTTGGATGGCTCCAATATTTGAATTTCACGGACTTTCAGTAGACTGTATAGATAAGCATCAGCCAAACTCGGACGGTAGAAGGGCCGCCTACAATGCGGATATTACCTACGGCACCAACAACGAATTTGGTTTTGATTACCTCCGGGACAATATGGCCCATACACCAGATGACCTAGTGCAAAGACCCCATCATTATGCCATTGTGGATGAAGTAGATTCCGTATTGGTAGATGATGCACGTACGCCATTGATTATTTCAGGTCCGGTACCAGAGGGAGATCGCCACGAGTTTAACGAACTAAAACCTAAAGTAGGGGATATTGTACAAAAACAAAGACAATACCTCATCGGAGTACTTGCCGAAGCCAAAAAACTTATCACCGAAGGAGATACCAAGGAAGGTGGTTTCCTTTTACTTAGAGTACATAGGGGCTTACCTAAAAACAAGGCGTTAATTAAGTTTTTGAGTGAAGAAGGCGTAAAACAACTGCTTCAGAAAACCGAAAACTTCTATATGCAAGACAATAACCGTGAAATGCCCAAGGTAGACGCGGAACTGTTATTTGTTATCGACGAAAAAAATAATCAGATAGAGCTTACCGATAAAGGGGTAGACTATATTTCTGGAGATCAGGACAACGATTTTTTTGTAATGCCCGATATAGGCGGGGAAATTGCCAAAATTGAAGATCAGAATTTAGAAATAGAAAAAGAGGCCGAGCTAAAAGAAGCGCTCTTTAAGGATTTTGGGGTAAAAAGTGAGCGTATACATACCATGAGCCAACTCCTTAAGGCCTATACACTGTTCGAAAAGGATGTGGAGTATGTGGTAATGGATAATAAAGTGATGATCGTGGATGAGCAAACAGGTCGTATTATGGACGGTCGCCGCTATTCTGACGGATTGCACCAAGCCATAGAAGCCAAGGAGAATGTAAAGATCGAGGCCATGACCCAGACCTTTGCCACGGTTACGCTTCAGAATTATTTTAGGATGTACAAAAAATTGGCGGGTATGACGGGTACTGCCATTACCGAAGCCGGGGAGTTTTGGGAAATCTATAAGTTGGATGTCATGGAAATCCCTACTAACAGGCCTATAGCACGTGATGATAGGAACGATTTAATCTATAAGACCAAACGAGAAAAATACAATGCGGTCATTGATGAGGTTACCAAGCTTTCACAGGCAGGGAGACCGGTTCTTATAGGAACCACTTCCGTGGAAATTTCGGAACTACTTTCTAGAACCTTAACCATCCGTAAGGTTCCGCACAACGTTTTGAATGCCAAATTACATAAGAAAGAAGCCGATATAGTTGCCGAAGCTGGAAACGCAGGGGTGGTTACCATTGCAACGAACATGGCTGGGCGAGGTACGGATATTAAACTGTCCGATGAGGTTAAAAAAGCAGGCGGGTTGGCCATTGTAGGTACAGAAAGACACGATTCTAGAAGGGTAGACCGCCAGTTAAGGGGTCGTTCTGGGCGTCAGGGAGATCCGGGAAGCTCACAGTTTTATGTTTCCTTGGAAGATAACCTTATGCGCTTGTTCGGCTCGGATAGGGTTGCCAAAATGATGGACAGGATGGGACTGGAAGAGGGTGAAGTTATACAACACTCCATGATGACCAAGTCTATTGAAAGAGCGCAGAAAAAAGTTGAGGAGAACAATTTTGGTGTACGAAAACGTTTGTTGGAGTATGATGATGTAATGAACGCCCAAAGGGAGGTGGTATACAAAAGAAGGCGCCATGCCCTGCAAGGAGAGCGTTTAAAGGTAGATATTGCCAACATGATCTACGATACCTGCGAAGTTATTGCCGACACCAACAAAGCAGCTAGCGACTATAAGAATTTTGAATTTGAACTGATCAAATATTTTTCCGTTACCTCTCCGGTTTCCGAAGACGAATTTGCAAAACGGGACGTACAGGAAATTGCGACCAAAATTTACGAGGCCGCTTACAAATTTTATAAGGACAAAATGGAGCGCAGCGCCGCTACCGCCTTTCCGGTAATTAAAAAGGTATATGAGGATAGTGCCAATAATTTTGAACGTATCGTAGTTCCATTCACGGACGGGATTAAATCTTTGAATGTGGTCACTAATCTAAAAAATGCGTACGAAAGTAATGGAAAACAATTAGTTACAGATTTTGAAAAGAATATTACCCTAGCCATTATAGATGATTCGTGGAAGACCCATTTACGCAAAATGGACGAGTTGAAGCAATCCGTGCAGCTAGCGGTCCACGAGCAAAAAGATCCGCTCTTGATTTACAAGTTTGAAGCTTTTGAGCTTTTTAAGGCCATGATAGAAAAAGTAAACAAAGAAGTGGTCTCTTTCTTGTTCAAAGGGGAATTGCCCTCTTCCAATACCGAGGACATACAAGAAGCGAGGAGTGTGCGCAGACCTAAGGAAAAATTGCGTACCAGCAAGGAAGAAATTCCGAACAGCGATGAGCTTTCTGCACAAAACAGGGCGGCCGGGCAAAGTCAGGGCGGTAGACCGCAAATTACCGAAACCATTGTTCGCGAAAGGCCAAAAATTGGAAGAAACGACCGGGTCACCATTAAAAATGTGATGTCGGGCGAAAGTAAGACACTTAAATATAAACAGGCAGAAGGCCTCATAGACAAAGGGGAGTGGGTACTAATAGAAGATTAGGTACACCCTACCCCAATAGTAATTAATAAAACGGTAACCTTTTTGGTTACCGTTTTTGATTATATGGTAAAACATATTTAGCTTTACATCACAGATTTACTATAGTTTCCCGTCAAAAGACAATTCTAAGGAAGAATTATCGTCCCAAGGTAAAATATTAAAAGTCCGTACGATGAAAAAAACCACCCAAGACCAGAACCAGGAACGATTAAAAAATAAGACAAGGCTAATTCTGAAAGTCAATTACTTCACTTCCGTCTTTACACTGATATTTGCCACTGTATGTTTTTATCTTTTAGAGATGCAACATATAATTCCTTACCTTTTGTTGGGCTTTGGTATTTTAAACCTCGCCAATACCTTTCTCTTTCACTATCATAAGAATTTAACGCTTACCTATAATATTTCGTCCATAATGGCCATTGTGGGCACTACCTTGGTAACGATGTATAGCGGTGGTATAAATAGCCCTTTCATTTTTGTATTGGCAATAGTTGTTTTTGCAGGGTACTCAACTACGCGCATATATGGTAAGTTGTATTTAAACCTATGTCTGCTATTGATTGTACTGATATATTCACAAAGCCTAACCAACTTCAATTTTACCACCAATCTTGTACCTGCCGAATCGCAAGATCTGTTCAGTTTTTTAAGCATTATGTTCTCGGTATATCTGTTGGGCGGTGTCTTTGGAAAAAACCTATTGCGGGCACATCACAATCTCTATCGATCCAAAAATGAGATAGAACAGCGGATCAAAGAGAAAGAAACTTTGCTCAGGGAAGTGCATCATAGGGTTAAGAACAACCTCCAAACCGTGTCGAGCCTACTAAGCCTTCAATCTAGAAGTATTAAGGATGAAAAAGTAAAAAACCTTATAAAGAGCAGTCAAAATAGGGTTATTTCCATGGCCATGGTGCACGAAATGCTCTATATGCGAGATGACCTTACCAAAATTGAATACAAGTCCTATGTACAGGAGCTAACGGAATATCTGGTACGATCGGTTAAGGGAGTAAAAAACAACATCAATCTTAATATTGACATTCCGGATATTAAATTGGGAATAGATACCGCAATTCCCTTGGGTCTTTTAATAAATGAAGCCATAACCAATGCTTTAAAATATGGTATAAAAGATGATGCGGCAGGGGAGATCCATATTGCGCTCAAAAAAGAAGATACACAAGAATATGTCTTAAGCATAGGCGACAACGGCGTTGGTTTCCCGGAGGCCATCAACTTTAAGAATACAAAATCCCTAGGGCTTAAACTGATCCATAATTTAGCGAGGCAACTAAAAGGTTCCATTACCCGTGACGGCTCTAAAAAAGGAACCAATTATATCGTTAAATTTCAGGATGTGGGTCAACAATTTCAGTCCGTGGCCTAAAGAATTTCAACCCCTAAGGATAGACGGGCATTTACAATCGATTCTTCCAAAAAGTATTTAATTCAGTACGAAGGGTTTAGGTATATTATTCATATATTTAAATCGACTAATTATAAACACTTATCGATGCTCAAGAAATTACTGCTGTTAGCGCTGTGCTGTGGTTCCACACTTCACGGTCAGGATTATTTTTTTAAGAAATTCCATCCCTTTAACAAAGAAGTACCATCTCCCCAACAATTTTTGGGTTACGGTATCGGGGAACATCATACGCGGCACGATCTTATCGTGGCCTATTTGGAAAAGCTTGCCGAAGTTTCGGATAGGGCGTCCATTCATCAGTATGGAAAAACGCATGAAGGTCGAAAACTGGTTATGCTTACCATAACATCGCCAGATAACCTTAATAATTTAGAAAGCATTAAAGAGCAACATTTGGCCTTTACAGATCCCAATGCATCGGTTTCCAATTATGGAGAGGTGCCCATTTTCATTAATTTGGCATATAACGTACACGGAAACGAACCTTCTAGCTCGGAGGCTGCCTTGCTTACAGCGTATACCTTTACAGCGTCTAACAATCCCGAAATTCTAAAATACCTCAACAATGCGGTTATCTTCCTAGATCCCACAATTAATCCAGATGGTAGGGATCGGCATACGCAATGGGCAAATACCTACCAGGGAAACCCTATGGTAGCCGATCCCCAGGATGCTGAACATAACGAATATTGGCCTAGAGGTAGAACCAATCATTATTGGTTTGATCTAAACCGCGATTGGCTACTGGGTATTAATCCCGAAAGTCGCGGAAAACTGACTTGGTACCATCAGTGGTACCCCAATGTGGTCACCGATTTTCATGAAATGGGAAGTAATAGCACCTATTTTTTTGAGCCTATGAAGACCAATGGTTCCCTTAGGCCAATTATGCCCAAAGAGAATTATGAAGACCTAAACAACCTTTTTGGGGATTACTATGCAAAGGCGCTAGACAGCATAGGATCTTTCTATTTCACCAAAGAAGTGTTCGATGGCACCTATCCAGGTTACGGATCTTCCTATCCCGACCTCCAAGGTGGACTGGGACTGCTTTTTGAGCAGGCAAGCTCTAGAGGGCACAAGCAAACCACTGCTTTTGGGGAAATAACATTTCCATTCACCATTCGCAATCAATATACCTCCAGCATTACCACGGTGAGGGCTGCTGTTGAAAATAAGGCCTATCTTAGAAAGTATCAGCAGAATTTCTTTAAAAGTGCTTTAATGAATTCTGCCATAAGCAGAACAAAAGGTTACACTTTTAGCGATAGATACGATCAAAACAGGGTAAAGGCCTTTGTAGATAAACTATTATTACATAAAATAGATGTATACAAATCCGGGAATTCGTTCGTAGTTCCTACTTCCCAACCCCAGTACCGTATGGTGCAGACCATGTTCGAGACCTATAAAAGATATAGGGACAGCGTTTATTATGACGCTTCCGCCTGGTCCGTAGCCAATTTTTATAATATGAAATACCGGGCTCAATCCAGAATAAGGTTGGGACAAAAAGTAACGGAAACCACAGAATTGGTATCGGTAACACCGGTAGAAAAATCCGATTACGCTTATATTATCGATTGGGACGATTATAATGCCCCTGCAGTGCTTTATTATCTGCAATCCAATGGTTTGGTGGTTTCTTCAGCTTTTAAGCCGTTTACGATCCTTACAAAAGCAGGCAACAAAGAATTTAACTATGGTACCCTTGTGCTCCCTATTAGCTTACAGAAGAAAAACTCCCAGGAAGTATTTCAACTTTTGCAAAAGGCACAAAACAAGTACAAGGTACCTATGTATGGCGTGGCGTCTGGCTACAGCGTTAAAGGTATCGATTTGGGAAGCAGGCTCGTAGAGCCTTTATCAAAGCCCAAGGCGGCTATGCTTATTGGGCATGGCACGCGCTCCTATGAAGCCGGGGAAGTATGGCATTTACTGGATAAGCGCATGCATATGCCTATAACCAAAATACCCTTGCGAAACTTTGACAATGTTTCGCTGAATAAGTACAATACCCTAGTTATGATCTCCGGGAATTATAATTTTTCCCAAAAACAACATAACAAAATAAAAGATTGGGTAAGTAAGGGCAATACGCTAATAACCATTGGAACAGCAACAGAATGGGCCGTGGAAAAAAAGCTAGTAAAGGAAAAACTCGTAAAATCGGAAAAAGACTCTACCAAGACCGTTGTTCGTAGACCCTATGTAGACGCAGAGGAAAACATAGGTAAAGAAGGTGTTGGAGGTGTTATTTTAAGGGTTGATTTGGACAGAACGCATCCGTTGGGGTTTGGATATAGGGATGGTACCATCCCGGTATATAAGAATAATACCGTTTGGCTGGCTCCAAGTAAAAACGAATATGCCACGGTAGCCAAATATGCCAACAATGCACATATAGATGGCTTTATCACCAAGAAGAACACCGATGAATTTCTTAAAAAATCGGCTTCCTTACTAATTAGCAAGGTAGGCAAGGGAAGAGCCGTCCTTTTTGCGGACAACCCCAATTTTAGGGGTTCTTGGTATGGTACTAACCGTCTCTTCCTCAATGCTTTGTTTTTGGGGAATAAAATCGAGGTACCCGAATGATCGGAAACAGCGCGATAAAACGTAAAAAAAATCCAATAATTTATATACTACCAATGAAAACAAAACCAATCCTTTTTTTAGCCGTAGCCCTGTTATGGAGTTCAGTAACAATTGCCCAAAGCGGTGATGGAGACGGCCCATTTTCCCAACTGATTATCCGTGGAGTTACCCTTATCAATGGCAATGGTGCTCCACCGCAAGGACCTATCGATATTGTGGTGGAAAACAATATCATTAAAAAAATTGAGGTTGTTGGCTATCCCGGAGTGGCAATAGACCCCGCCAAACGCCCACAACTAAAGGCTGGTGGAAAGGAATTGGATTGTAACGGAATGTACCTTTTACCCGGTTTCATAGATATGCACGGTCATATTGGCGGTGTTGCACAAGGTGCCGAACCAGATTATGTGTTTAAACTATGGATGGGGCACGGTGTTACTACGGTACGCGAACCCAGTGGTAGGGGTGTTGATTTTACGATGGACCTAAAAAGGAAGAGTGCCAAAAACGAAATTGTGGCACCACGGATTTTGGCCTATACCGGTTTTGGACAGACCAGTAAGAGTTTTAATCCTTTAAACGATATTCCTATCTCTACGCCAGATCAGGCCCGAGAATGGGTTAGGGCAAATGCCAAAAAAGGTGCAGATGGTATTAAATTTTTTGGGGCCGCCCCCGAAATTATGGCTGCTGCCTTGGATGAAAACAAAAAATTGGGCCTTGGATCAGCATGTCACCATGCACAATTAAGCGTTGCCCGGTGGAACGTACTACATTCGGCAAGGGCCGGATTAACCTCCATGGAACACTGGTATGGACTTCCCGAAGCTCTATTTGCGGATAGAACGGTACAAGACTATCCGTTGGACTACAACTATCAAAATGAACAACATCGTTTTGAAAACGCAGGAAAATTATGGGCACAGGCCGCCAAACCCTACTCCGAACACTGGAACAACGTGATGGGAGAATTATTGGATTTGGATTTTACCTTAGATCCTACTTTCAATATCTATGAAGCCAGTAGGGATTTACAAAGGGCACGAAGAGCCGAATGGCACGAGGAGTATACCTTGCCATCATTATGGGATTTTTATCAACCCAGTAAAATATCGCACGGTTCTTATTGGCACGATTGGGGCACGGAACAAGAAGTTGCCTGGAAGGAGAACTTTAAGTTATGGATGACCTTTATCAATGAATACAAAAACAGAGGAGGAAGGGTAACTGCCGGTTCAGATTCCGGTTTTATATTCCAACTGTACGGCTTTGCCTATATCCGAGAATTAGAGCTTTTACGCGAGGCTGGTTTTCATCCTTTGGAAGTTATTAGATCTGCTACCTTAAACGGGGCCGAAGCCCTTGGCATGGACAAGCAAATAGGTTCTGTGGCAATAGGTAAACTTGCAGATTTTGTAGTGGTAGCCGAAAACCCCCTAAAAAATCTTAAGGTGCTTTACGGCACCGGGGCGGTTAAACTTACAGAAGATAACGAAGTTGTTCGTGTTGGCGGCGTTAAGTATACCGTCAAAGACGGTATTATTTACGACGCACAAGAACTCTTACAGGACGTAAAACGGATGGTCGCTTCAGAGAAACAACGCTTAAACTACAAAATATTACAACCGGGAATAAAAGAATAAGTAGGATCATGATTAAGCCAATTTAGATTTGTTTCTTTTAGTTGTGAAAGACAAAGCTTTCTTTACCCTGGCATTCTTAAACTTGTAAAGACGGGCAACACTGTTTTCGTTGGTAGTGGAAACTTCGATAGTCATTTCAACAGTTTCAACCTTAACATCTGTTTGGGCATCCTGAGCCTGAGCTGCTACTCCGATAAAAAGAACAAAGATTAAAGTGATTATGGTTTTCATGACTTGCGTTTTTCTTATTATTATAACTCGCGCAAGTGCATTTCGGGGGGTTGTAATTCGCTCAAAAACCCCTATTTCTCGGTAATCGGACAAAACTGGGTTAAAGTGCAAAAAACGCTCGATGAACGGAACACATCCTAAATTCAGTTAACCGATGGTATGTGTTTTTTATCGGTATTTTCGTTCGTTCCCATTATTCAGAAAAAGATTTTTACCCCCACATACGATAAAAAAGGGTACTTTTTACGACCCTTTTCTGCCCTATTTTGTTAATCTGCTTAAAAAAGGAAGAGGCCCTAACCCCAAGTATCGACTACATATGTATTAGATCATTGTATCTTTGGCCCATAATTTCCATAACTTATGAATTCGCATCTCTCGGCCTACATTAGAAGATATATAGACCTTACCGAAGAAGAAGATGCCCTTTTTCAGTCTTATCTAACACCAGCAACACTAAAGAAAAAGGAATATGTACTTCAACAGGGAGAAACTTGTAAAAGCCGTTACTTCATTTCCCAAGGTTGTATTCGTTTGTACTATATTGACCAGAAAGGGAGCGAACAGATCGTACATTTTGGTGTAGAACATTGGTGGATCACAGATTACGATAGCTTACTGAGCCAAACACCCTCGCATTTAAACATACAGGCCATAGAAAAAACAGAGCTCTTAGAGCTTAAGGAAACCGCATTGATACAGTTGTACGCCAAAATCCCAGCTTTGGAAAGGTTGTTTCGGGTAATCATGGAAAGAACTTATGTTGCCTGCCAAAGAAGATTGGAGTATATGTTTAGCCTTAATAGTGAGCAAATGTATGAAACATTCATAACGAGCAATCCCCAATTTGCACAACGTATTCCACAATATATGCTAGCCTCGTATTTGGGTATTACCCCAGAATACCTAAGCACACTAAGAAAACTACACTAATTTGCCCTACGGTATACCCAGACCTATGGAGTAGATTTGTTTTACAGAGTCTAAACTTTCATTTCTTAAGATATCTTAATCATTTTCAGTATTACGATCCCTAATTTTGACGTGTTAATTAGAACAATAAACAATTATGGAACGGATAAATTATGCAGAATTGCCCGAAGGCCTCTTTACGCCACTTAGGGAAATAGAGGATTATTTAAAAAAATCTGAATTAGATACCAATTTAATGGAGCTCATAAGACTCCGTGTGTCTCAACTGAATGGATGCGCCTATTGCCTGGATATGCACTACAAAGAGCTTAAACACCATGGGGAGACAGACCTTAGAATTTCCCTAATCAGCGCTTGGGAGGAAACCGATCATTTTAACGACAAGGAAAAAGCGGCACTGCATTATGCGGAGGCACTTACAAGAATAGACCATCATCCGCTTTCCGAAACAACCTTCAACAGTGTGGAAAGTCATTTTAATAAGACAGAACTTGCCTTGTTAAGCCTAACCATTACGCAGATAAATACTTGGAACAGGTTAATGAAAGCCTTTGGGTTTGTAGCCGGAAATTATGTAGTTTCGTCTTAATTTAAAACTCTTATTATGAAAACTAAATGGATAGGTTATTTTCTAAGATTCTCCATTTCCATCGCGTTTTTATCCGCGGTGTTAGATCGTTTTGGAGTTTGGCCCAAAGAGATATCGGCTTGGGGCAATTGGGAGAGTTTTGTGAGCTATACGGGCATCTTAAGTCCATGGGCACCAGAATCCGTGGTTCCAATACTAGCAGGGATTGCCACCGCTGCCGAAGTTGTTCTCGCTATTTTATTGCTTGTTGGTTATAAATTGGATTTGGCGGCCAAGGCTAGCGGCATATTATTGCTATTATTTGGGTTATCCATGGTTTTTACCGTTGGTATTAAGGCACCTTTGGATTATTCCGTGTTTACGGCGGCCGCAGCTGCCTTTGCCATTAGTGCCTTAAGCTCTAAAAACGACTAATCGGGTAAAATACATCCAATTATACCCCTTCTTTTCGTAAAACGGCCAATGGAGGGCTTTTAACAACACTTCTACTATTTCCCAGACCAATGAGTAAAACCAATATGGTGATGCCGGGAATTAGCACCAAAAACGGAACCCAGGAGGGCTTAAAACTGGCTTCAAAGACCCAGGAGGCCAGCAATTGACTACTTATAAGGGACATCAAAACCCCTATTCCGCTACCTATTACGCCCAGATAAAGATATTCCAAAGCGGTAATGCGCAACACTTGTTTGCTCTTGGCGCCAAGGGTACGCAGCAGTACGCTTTCCCTGATACGTTGATACTTACTGGTACGTACAGATCCGATTAACACAATAATACCGGTAAGGATACTAAAGAACGCCATAAAATTGATGACCCAGGCGATCTTATCAAGGATACCTTCTATTAAGGTCAGCACTTGTCTAAGGTCTAAAATAGATACATTGGGAAATTTCCTTACCAACTCGCGTTGTAATTGCGCTGAGGATGCTTCATCGGGCGCATTGGTGGTCATTACATGAAACTGTGGGGCATTCTCCAAAACTCCTTTTGGGAAAATTATACTGAAATTTAATTGCATTCTACCCCAATCTACAGATCTAATACTCCCAACCACGGTCTCCATCAATACACCTTGTACATTGAAGGTGATTTTATCCCCCACAGAAACTTGTGCACCTTCGGCAACATTTTCGGCCACGGAAATGTTAATAAGCCCATCGGTAAAGGTTTCATTATTCCATTCCCCAGAGGTAAGTGTTTCTGAAGCAATTAGAGAATCGCGATAGGTAACCCTAAATTCATGGTTTAACACCCATTCATTAACCATAGAGGTAGTATCTGCACGTATATCGTTGATAGGCCTTCCTTTAATGGTATGCATCCGCATGGTAATTATCGGAATATTATTGATTATCGGGAGGCCTTTGGGGGTAATACTATTCGCTACGTCATCTTTTTGTTCCGTTTGCACGTCCAACAGGATAATATTGGGGCTGCTGACACTATCTTCCAAGGACGCTTTTGCCAGTAACATATCTCTGGTAAAATACAGCGTGCTTATCAAAAATGTTCCTATTCCAATGGCCAATATTAGTACCAAGGTTTGGTTATTGGGCCTAAATAAATTTAACAGACTCTGCCGCGCTGTAAAACCCCAAGAGCTAGGAAAATACTTTTTAACAGCTCTCATGAATAAGGTGGCAACGGCGGCCAAAATGGAAAAAGTAACTATTATTACCGCCACAAAACCCAAGGCAGATTGCCAGTCTTCCAACAGCCAGAAAGAAAATAGGAATACAAAAAGTAAGATGCCCACCAAAATAAAGAACTCGGCCTTGCGAGATCTCTGTGCTTTCCCTTCTTGTATTCTAAGCACCTCTAATGGCGAAACATACCAAGTAGTTACCAGAGGTAGCAAAGCAAAGAGCACGGACATTAAAACTCCGAGCAGTAATCCTATAACTATAGGTTTGGCAGTTAGGGATATGGCCACCTCAAAGGGCAGAAAATCTTGTAATATTAGAGGAAACGACTGTTGCAAGGCTATACCCGCCACAGTACCTATAACGCCACCTATAAGGCCCATACCTGCAATCTGAATGAGAAATATTAAAAATGTCTGTTTGCGGGTGGCTCCCATACATTTTAATACCGCTACCGAAGCTAATTTTTCTTTTATATAGATATGAACAGAACTTGCAATGCCCACACAACCAAGAAGCAAGGCTATAAAAGCCACCAAGTTTAAAAATTTGCTAACATTGCCATAACGACGGCCCATTTGACGGCTTCCTACGGTATGGGTGTCCAAATCCGCATCCTCCGCATCCAGAATAGGGTCTAAAGTCTCATCCAACAGATCGAGGTCCATTCCTTCCGGGGCCACAAAAAAATATTGGTACTCTTTACGGCTACCAAGTTGCAAAAGTTCCGTAGCTTCTACCAACCGATAAGGAATAAGCACTGGTGGTGCTACCGAAGTAGAAATGGCCGAACTTCCGGGAATAGATTTTAAAGCCCCGGAAATGGGTAGCGTTATATTACCAATTTTAACCAAATCCCCTGCCTTAAGTCCATATTGAAGCATTACGGTAGCATCTACCAAGGCGCCACCAGCTTGTTGATACTCGGAAGCAGCGGTAGCAGGCTCGGTCTCTAACTCCCCATAGAAGGGATATCCCCCATCTATACCTCTAATCTGCACTAGTTTAGTGGCATTGCTTTTGGGAAAAGCGGCCATAGAGGAAAAATTGACCTCCATAGCGTCCGCACCACCCAAGGAATCTATTATTCCAAGTACACGCTCATTGGGAAATTGCCTGCTGTCTATAATAAAATCGGACCCCATTAAAGCTTTGGATTGCACCGCTATGTTTTGTTCCAAAGTATCACTAAAAGATTGAATGGAAACCACAGCAGCTATACCAAGTACAATAGAAGCCATAAATAGTGCCAACCTTTGGCCACTTGCCCTACCATCTCTCCAGGCCATCTTAAATAGCCATTTCCATGAGGCCTCGGATTTAGTGCGTATATCTTTGTTCACGATAAAACAGTACTTTCATTCGCAATTATTTTTCCGCCTTTTAGCCTTAGAATATGCTGCGTACGGTTCGCCAAATCCAAATCGTGGGAAACAATGACCAAAGTGGTACCTGCTTCTTTATTTAATTCAAAAAGTAGTTTAACCACCTTTTCCCCCGTTTCCTCATCCAGATTACCTGTAGGTTCATCTGCAAACAAAATGGAAGGTCTATTGGAAAATGCCCTTGCAAGAGCCACACGTTGCTGCTCCCCACCGGATAGTTGGGAAGGATAGTGGTGGAAACGATCTGCCAGCCCTACCTTGTCCAATAATTCCATTGCGGCCTTACCGGCACTTTTAACACCTTGCAACTCTAAAGGCACACTAACATTTTCCAAAGCGGTAAGTGTGGGCAATAGTTGAAAATTTTGAAAAATAAATCCCACTTCCCTATTCCGAAGCAGCGCACGTTCATCTTCGTTCAATTGCGATAAAGAACTTCCACAAAGTTCAACAGTGCCAGAATCCGGAACATCCAAGCCGGCACATAATCCCAACAAGGTAGTCTTTCCACTGCCAGAAGGTCCAACTATTGCAAAGGTATCCCCTTGCTCTATTTGAAAGGAAATATCATCCAACACGGTAAGTTTTTTAGAACCGCTGGTAAAGCTCTTCCCCAGGTTGTGAACGTTTAATATCTTTGACATAAGAATCGTTTTGATTTTGGATCTCGCAAAAGAAGCAAAATAAGGAAATGATTTGGACTTTTACACCCAAGTACTATGCACAACTTCTTAAAGTTTCGTTATTTTTTGGCCTTCTTGCTACTTATTTCATGTGGAGAGACTTCAACCAACAAAAACACCCCTACTGCGACCGAAAAAGAAAACTCCGCAGGCGATACGGAATCTGCAAACGGCACCAAAGTAATATTGTTCTTCGGGGATAGTCTTACCGCAGGTTACGGGTTAGATCCGGAAGAGGCTTTCCCTGCAGTCATTCAACGTAGGCTAGACTCGCTACAAATGCCGTTTATAGCAGTTAATTCTGGTCTTAGTGGCGAAACTACAGCCAGTGGCAGAAATAGATTGGGTTGGGTACTAAATCAAAAAGCTGATATTTTTGTATTGGAGCTTGGTGCAAACGATGGATTGCGAGGTATACCTCTTACCGAAACCCGTACTAACTTACAGGCCATAATAGATGCCGTGCGTTCTAAAAACCCCGATACCCAAATTATATTGGCCGGAATGCAGATTCCACCAAATATGGGTAAGGACTATACTCAAGAGTTTAAATCTATTTTTCCTGAATTAGCCGAAAAGAACAACATTCCGCTAATACCTTTTTTACTTGAAAATGTGGCCGGTATTTCAGATTTAAACCAAGGCGATGGTATACACCCTACCATGGAAGGGCATAAAATTGTTGCCGATAACGTGTGGGCAGTGTTGGAAGACATTATTGGGAAATGATCTTTTGGGCAATACAACAGCCGATAGAAGGCGCTGGTTGATAGTATTTAAATATATAGGTGCGTTCGTAACCTGTGGATGGTAACCCTGTATTAAGCCAATTTAGATTTGTTTCTTTTAGTTGTGAAAGACAAAGCTTTCTTTACCCTGGCATTTTTAAACTTGTAAAGACGGGCAACACTGTTTTCGTTGGTAGTGGAAACTTCGATAGTCATTTCAACAGTTTCAACCTTAACATCTGTTTGGGCATCCTGAGCCTGAGCTGCTACTCCGATAAAAAGAACAAAGATTAAAGTGATTATGGTTTTCATGACTTGCGTTTTTCTTATTATTATAACTCGCGCAAGTGCATTTCGGGGGGTTGTAATTCGCTCAAAAACCCCTATTTCTCGGTAATCGGACAAAACTGGGTTAAAGTGCAAAAAACGCTCGATGAACGGAACACATCCTAAATTCACTTAACCGATGGTATGTGCATTTAATCCATGGTACGGGTAGTTATCGAGGTTGTAAAAAAGGCGTTTTTCAGTTTTTTTGGTCCCGAAATACCGGTTTTCAGCTCTTTCATAAGTGATTTTTTTATAAAAGGTTACCGGTATATCTGGCAATCATCTATGCAAATAGGGATATCGACGGCAGTTCATCTTAATGATTTTGACCTAATGGAGAAAGTAATCGTATAAATAGATATCTAAGAGTTTCGGTTTAATATGGCGTATACATTCCAAGCTAGTAACAAACAAGAAGCTGGTTTATCTATTGAAGGTGCAATACGGTTGAGAAGGTTATTAAGCCAATTTAGCTCTGTTTCTCTTAGTAGCGAAAGACAAAGCTTTCTTTACCCTAGCATTTTTAAATTTGTAAAGACGGGCAACACTGTTTTCGTTGGTAGTAGAAACTTCGATAGTCATTTCAACAGTTTCAACCTTAACATCCGTTTTAGCATCTTGGGCTTGAGCGGCCACTCCGATAAAAAGAACAAAAATTATAGTTAAAATAGCTTTCATGACTTGGGGTTTTGTTATATAAATTTAACGCCCTATGGGCGTTGACCCCACTAACAAACCGCCCAAATACCCTTATTTTTCGGTATCTGACAAAATCATGGATTAAGTGCTAAAATAGTTCGACGAACGATTTAAACCCTAAATACCGCTTAACGGAACAATAGGTATTTAATCTGAAAAATTGATGCTATATTTTTAAGAGCAGATTTGGATTTGGACAGTTTTTGGAATAATAGTCCGCGTCATTTTTTGTGCATACCCCAGGATAGTCTCCCTGATAGTCCCCAATATTCCTTATGATTTGAAAATGTAGGTGTGGAGCATAGTTTACATTGATTTCTGGTGAACCCAAAGTCGCCAAAGTATCGCCCTGGTAAAATTCCTTGCCAACAAAAATATTTTCGAGAGATTCTAAGGATAAGTGACCGTAAAGCGAGTAGAACTGTATTCCCTCCACGTTATGCTCCAAGATAATGGTAGGTCCATAATCCCCAGTTACGTTGTTATTTTTAAAGCTGTGTACCCTGCCCGAAATTGGGACCATTACCGCTGTACTGGCCTCTGCCCAGAAATCCATGCCTAGATGAATATTTCGCTGCCCATCGAGCATTCCGGAAAAGCCGTCCTTGTTGTTATATAGGTTTCGTTGTTCCAAATACCCGCCATAGGCCACCAATCCATCATGCTTATCCAATACCGTATCTATATAGGCCTGACAGGCGTTAAAATCGGTAATGTCAAAAAGCATTAATTCGGGGTTCTCGGTAGAAAGGTCTAAGGGTACATACTTCTGGATAGCAATAAAATCGTCCAAAATAGGTATAGGACCCTCAGAGACTTCCCTGAAAAACTTTAATAAAAAGTCCATTATGTAAAGATAATTCAGAATTATAGGGTTTAAAAACAGTGCAAATGCTTTATTCTCTTTATTAACACTTTTTAACCTCTATGATGTAAGTATTTGTATCTTGATTGCACTAAAAGAAAAAATCAACAATATGAAAATTTTAAAGATTGCCTTGTTGGGACTAGTTGTGTTGGTATCTACCAACTGTCAATCAAAAAGTAAAAAAGTAAATACGGCAATTGCTGAAGACAAAATAACTGTTGAACATATTGCCCTGTCCGCAGAGGATTTAAAGGCCTATGAGACCGCATATTTTGCGAGTGGCTGTTTTTGGTGCGTAGAGGCAATTTTTGAAAGTGTAAAAGGGGTTAAAGAAGTAGTATCGGGATATGCGGGTGGTTCTGAGGAAAATCCCACTTATGAGAAGGTGGCTCGTGGACTCACCACACATGCCGAAGCAGTGGAGGTTTATTACGACCCTAAGGTAATCTCCTTTACCGAATTGGTGCAGGTGTTTTTTGGCTCTCACGACCCTACAAGTTTAAATAGGCAAGGGCCAGACCGCGGGCCGCAATACCGCTCTATTGCCTTTTATAAGAACGATGAGGAAAAGAAGATCATAGAGAACTACAAAAGAGCACTAAATGATAAAAATGTTTATGACCGGCCAATTGTTACGGAGGTGGTGGCATTTAGCAAATTTTACAAAGCAGAGGATTATCATCAGGACTATGAACGCAACAATCCCAACAATGGGTATATCCGAAATGTATCCGTTCCTAGGCTGAATCGGTTTAAGAAAAACTTCCCTGATTATTTGAAGGAAGAGGCACATTAAATTGTAGTTCATACCCTAATTTTAGTAATTTAGGGGTATGAAAAATATATATTTGCCCCTAGTATTTTTCTTTTTTGCTTGTAGCAACCCCAAAAAGAAAGACCACCAGATCATTGATGTAAAGAAGGCCTTGGAAAGTCCGGTTCTGGACGGAAAAGCGACCGATAATTGTTGGAATACCGCCAAGTGGCATGCCTTGGACCAAAACTGGCTCGGCAATGCCTTTTCCCATGAGGATTTTAATGGTAGGTATAAACTGTGTTGGGACACAAATGCCCTTTATATTTTGGTTGAAATTACAGACGATATACTGTACGATCAAAATCAGGACCCCCTGAAATTTTGGTGGGACGATGATTGTTTGGAAGTTTTTATAGATGAAGACAATTCTGGAGGCAATCATCAGTACTCCCACAACGCCTTTGCCTATCATATAGCCCTGGACGGCAATGTAGTAGATCTTGGCCCCGACAAAGCTCCTCGCCTTTACAACCATCATATTAAATCCCATAGGACTACAGTAGAAAAGCTCAGCACCTGGGAGGTTGCCGTTAGCTTATACGACGACGACTATAAAGACGGAAAGGAAAATAGTGCAAAAGTTTTGTCGAGAGGTAAAAAAATAGGTTTTGCCTTGGCTTATTGTGACAATGATGGAAGCAGGGAACGTGAGAATTTTATAGGATCGGTATTTGTACCTGGCGAAAATAAGAATCTGGGTTGGATAAGTGCTGATACCTTTGGGACCTTATTATTACAAGATTAACTAACGCTCCAGCACCACTTCACTATACTCGGCATCTATAAGGATTTCTCTTTTTTGGTTCTTTTGATTGTGATATCCCGTGTGTACCACTCCGGCATGCTTTTTACTAACGTTCATGGTTAAGGTAGACGGATAATCTATTTGCGAGTTATTGCTATTTATAATAATGGCAAAATCCGACGTAGGTAAATTACAATTTAGCTCCCCATTGCTCACCAAGATATTTAGGTCCGTAAAATTATTGGAAATTGAGTTAATATTAAGGCTGCCCAAATTGTTATTTATATGCACCTTGTCCGTGAGGTGTTCAATATTGACCATTGAGGAAATAGCATTAAGTCTAAGGTTTTTTACCTGCTTTAAAACCACATTATCCGAATAATCCGTTCTTAGTTTGCCGTAGTTCCAATTTTGTACGCTTACCGGAGAATAAGAGGCCATAATACTTGTTCTATCGCCGTCTATGGTATAAGCGAGCAACCTTGCGTGAGACAAGGTTGCATCTATATTTTTAGTGTTTTGGGCCAATTTAACCTCTCCATGACGAACGTTCATTTTTAGTTTCACGGATTTGGGCATTTTAATCTTAATGGTCTTCTTTACCTTGTAATTTTTGTTTTCACCATCTGAAGACCAATAAAATATGTTGGGTTCATCACCTTCATGGGAAATAATGACATTTCTATGTACGTTACGCTGCTCACGGACCACCTGTCGTTGTTCTTTCATCATTTGTTCTCTTTCCTTCCTCAATTCCTTACGTTCGCGATTTCGTTCTTCACGTTCTTCAATACGTTCCTCCATCCGTTCTTTGTGCTCCTTCATTCGTTCTTTACGTTCCTCTGCCCTAGCTTCAACACGCTCACTCCATTCTTCGATTCTTTGGCGGTATTCCTCATTGAAATTTTCTTCAAATTCTTCCTTCCATTCGTCCAAATACTTGTCTCCGTCTTCTTTATACCGATCATAGTCAAAATTATATGTCGGCATGGGTGGCATGGGCGGTATTTCCGGAATTTCGGGTAGTTCGGGAATTTCAAGATCTAAGAATAGCGGTTCCAAATTTGGGATATCGGGAATCTCGATGTGAAAATCGTTGAAACTTTCTCCTACATGATTAAAACCCCACGAGAAGGAATTGGTGGTGCTTACCGATATCTCTTTGCTATTACCAACTATCCTTACAACATCGTTTTTAAAGTAAGCATCTGCCTCTTCTTTTGTAGCACCTTCCAATTCTACGACCGCTTCAATTTCTACTCGGTCCCTATCCCAAGTTTCAAACTGTATATCGGCATGGCTTGTATTGATGTTAAGGATCGTATTCTCCGCAACATCGAAGTTTTCATGGTATTTCTTTATCTGTTTTTGCCCGTAGCCATTACCCACCAATAGGCATAAAAAGATGACAAGAAATCCACAATAAGTATTATATAATCTGTTCATTTTTTGATGATTTTAATTCGTTTAATTTTTCTTTTAATCGCTGTAACAACTGTAATCGCAACTGAAGATTTTTAACCAATGCCGTTATGGTTTGGTCATTGGGGCCTATTTCGTTGAGCTCGGCATTCAATTTCTGATACTCCGCATTAAGTTCTGCCAGGCGGTCCATAAAACTATTTACCAATGCCTTGTTATCCTGTGAAACTTCTAACTGGGACAGTTCTAGGTTTATATTGGCCACATAATAGTTTTCTACTTTTTTTAGATTAGGTGATAAATCACCTAAGGAAATGGTATTATCCTCCTGTAATTGGGTATTTTTCTCTACCACCTGGATCTTTGGCGTGTTATCATTGGTTTTATATTGCATATAGCTGTATACCCCTACTCCAATCAAAACCAAGACCGAAGCGGCCAATCTAATCCTAAAAAAGACCGATTTTCCCTGTTTTGGAATTTCCTTTTCCAGACGTTCTAAAAAACGCCCCTTATGTCCGTCTTTCAACACATATTTTTGCTCTTTCCGCTCTTTTTCGAACATTTTTCTAAGATCCTGCGACATATCTATTTTTTTTTAAAATCTTTTTTACGGAACCCTTGCCCCTTAACAATCTGGTTCTACAGGCAGTTTCCGAAATATTGAGAATCTGGGATATTTCTCCATGATCATATCCTTCCACTAAAAACAACTGCACCACATACCTATAGTTCTCTGGCAGTTTATCTATGGCCTGCTTTACCATTTCCACATTAACATCGTCTTCAACGCTCCAGTCCTCATCCTCTGAAACATGCATATAATTTTCATCCAAGCTTACTAACCGTTCGCGCTGCGACTTCAAGAAATCGATACATTTATTAATGACGATTCTTTTTAACCACGCCCCAAAAGTTACCTCCCCTTTAAATTGATCAATTTTTTTAAAGGCCTTAATAAAGGATTCTTGCAGAACGTCTTCTGCATCGTCCCTATTTTTAAGAAATCGCATAGCAACACAAAACATGCCATCACAGTACTGTTTGTAAAGCGCCAATTGGGCCTTACGGTCGTTTGCTTTGCATTGCTCTACCAAATCTATTTGAAACATGTTCAGTCTCTAGTCGCGTTACAGTGGTTTGTTATTCTTAAGGACGATTTAAAAATTAGGATGTGGCAAAAAAACGATTATTTTTATCCTAATTATAAAATTATAGGTTTGAACCAAATTACAATTAAAAACAATTTCATTTCCCTAACGGTTCTAGATTATGGGGCAATCATTCAGAAGTTAACAGTAAAAGACCAAACTGGTACTGCCATAAATGTTGTTGAAGGTTTCGACGATCCTACGAAATATCTACAAGACACTTTTTTTTTGGGTGCCTGTGTGGGTAGGTATGCGGGGAGGATTTCGGATAGTGGATTTAGCCTAGACGGTATAAACTATCCGCTCAGCTCTGAAAAAGGGTGCCATCTTCATGGAGGTAAAGAAGGGTTTGGAAAAAAATATTGGGTGGTAGAAGAAGAAAATCATGGGGAAAAGCCTTTTGTTAGATTAAGCTACCTCAGTAACGATATGGAAGAAGGGTATCCTGGGAACTTAAAAGTTACCGTTACCTATACCTTGGAAGATAACGCCCTGGTTATTTTGCATGCGGCCACCACCGACAAGACTACCGTTTTAAATTTAACCAACCATTCCTATTTTAAGTTAGACAATACAGATACCATTGATGCCTATAGCCTACAATTAAACTGTTCTAACAGGTTGGAAACCAACAAAAATTTGGTGCCTACCGGAAATATTGTTTGCGTAAAAGACTCTATTTACGATTTTTTATCGGAGAAAAAGATCGGGGATACCCGCTTAGATACGCCATACGTAATCAACGACAAAGATAAGGAGGTTGTTAAGGTAAGCTCCAAAAGTTCTGGGATTTCCATGACGGTGAGTACCAACCAACCCGCAGTTGTAGTGTATACGCCCCTCGCTTTCCCGGCAATTTGTTTTGAAACGCAAAATTACCCGGACGCACCCAACCATCCTTCGTTTCCTTCCAGTGTGCTACGCCCAGGAGAAAGCTATTGTAATAAATCTATTTTTAAATTTGGTTTTGTAAATTAGAACTATCTAATCCTAAAATTAAATCCTATGAAATTCCTAAAGTGGCTTCTGATTATAGTTGGTGTATTGGCACTATTGTTCTTTTTTGTAATAGGGCCATACATGAAAGAGCAAACTAAAAAGCATAGCCCGGAAAAAACCGCAACTTATACCAAAAACGGTATGGACCTGTCCGTAAAATATAGTAGTCCATATAAAAAGGGAAGGGTAATTTTTGGAGAATTGGTTCCCTACGATGTAGTCTGGAGAACCGGCGCCAATGAACCCACCACCTTTACTTCAGCCACAGCCATTAAAATAATTGATAAAAGTCTGCCTGCAGGAACCTATTCGCTATGGACCAAGCCAAATAAAAACAGTTGGATCATAATTTTCAACAAGGAAGTACCAGACTGGGCCGTAACACTTAGCAGTGGTGGAAGGGAAACAACCAGAAAGCCAGATTCTGATGTATTACAGGTAGAAGTGCCTGTAGAGCAACTATCGCAGGTACAGGAAAGTTTTAAAATTGACTTTGAAGATATAGAGCAGCTTAGCCTTGTCCTTGCCTGGGATAACACCAAGGTTAGCGTTCCCTTGAACAATTGATCTTGAACGATAATCCAAATACGAATCCGGAACGGGTTTCTAAAATTATATCTTTTAGAAAAAAAAATCCCTCTGCCGATGCGCTGGCAAAAGGAGTATTGCAGGGGGATAAAACCGCTTTGGCAAGGGCAATTACCTTAATTGAAAGTACAAATCCCAAACACAGCATACAAGCAGACTTTGTTATTGAAAAATGCCTGTCCGTTAAAACCGATAGTATTCGTATCGGTATTACGGGGGTTCCTGGCGTTGGCAAAAGTACCTTCATTGAGACTTTTGGAAAAACCCTCACCAGACTAGGGAAAAAAGTAGCAGTGCTTACCATAGACCCTACAAGTGCTTTAAGTAAAGGCAGTATTCTAGGCGATAAAACCCGAATGCAAGAATTGGTAAAAGACCCCAACGCCTTTATTCGTCCTTCGCCATCGGGTAAGTCCTTAGGTGGGGTAGCTCGTAAAAGTCGGGAAACGGTAATGCTTTGCGAAGCAGCGGGTTATAATGTAATTCTCATAGAAACCGTTGGTGTGGGCCAAAGCGAAGTTGTTGTACATAGTATGGTAGACTTTTTTTTACTCCTAAAATTAGCCGGCGCCGGTGACGAGCTGCAGGGTATAAAAAGGGGAATCATGGAAATGGCCGATGCCATTGTAATCAACAAGGCAGACGGTGATAATAAAAAACGGGCCAATTTGGCAAAAGCAGAATTTACAAGGGCGTTACACCTGTATCCGCCAAAAGTAAACAATTGGACCCCAAAGGTACTATCTTGCTCTGCTCTGGAAGAAACCGGTATACATGAAGTTTGGGAACTTATCAATAAGTATATAACCATAAATATTGATAACGGGTATTTAGACGCCCAAAGACAAAAGCAAAACAAATATTGGGTGTTACAGACCATCGAGGATCAGCTAACACAAAATTTTTACAACAACAAAGAAGTAAAACGACAGCTCGATCTATTACTTAAACAAGTTGAACAGCGCAAAATATCACCTTTTAAAGCAGCGGAAGCATTACTGGGTAAATATCGGGACAACATTGCCAAGACTAAAAGCTAATTCTTTGCGCTAGAATTCAATCCCCAATTAAAAAACGAGTGTATAGGTAACTAACGGCAGATATTAATAAAAAGCCTAAATTTGACGCAAAATTATACACTAAATGAATATTGTAACCAATTCGCTGTTATCCGTTGTTGTTCCCCTTTACAACGAAGAAGACAACGTTACCCTGCTCACCCAAAAAATACACGAAAGTTTACAGGGTTACAATTATCAGATTGTATATGTAGATGATTTTTCTAAAGATAGAACTCGCAAGGTTGTCCAAGGATTAAAGGATGATAAGGTACATCTTATAGCCCTTAAAAAAAACTACGGCCAGAGCTTGGCTTTAGCGGCAGGTTTGGATTATGCACAGGGCGATTACATTATTACAATGGATGGGGATTTGCAAAACGATCCTAGTGATATACCCCAAATGCTGACCTACGCCATTACTGAGGATTATGATGTTGTTACGGGTATCCGTCAGAAAAGGAAAGACTCGCTGCTAAAAAAAATACCTTCAAAAATCGCAAATTTTCTAGTACGCCGTGTTACAAAACTTGATATTAAGGATAATGGTTGCGCGTTAAAGGTATTTACCAAAGATATCGCCAAAGACCTTAACCTATATGGAGAAATGCATCGCTTTATTACCCTGTTGGCTCATTTGGAGGGGGCGCAGATTAAACAAGTACCCGTTAAGCATCATGCAAGGCATGCAGGAGTGTCCAAATACGGTTTGGAAAGGGTTTTTAAGGTAGTGGCAGATATGATGTTGCTACTTTTTATCCGTAAATATTTTCAACGCCCAATACACCTTTTTGGGATTTTGGGTGTATTGCTTATCATTTTGGGAATTTTTATCAACATATACCTGCTGATCGTCAAATTCTCCATGGGTGAGGATATCGGTACCCGTCCGCTCCTCATTTTTGGGATGATGTTCATTTTGGCGGGGATACAGTTATTTACCATTGGTATTGTTATGGAACTCTTAATCCGAACCTACTACGAATCGCAACAAAAAAGACCCTACCGAATTAAAAAAATAACCGTCGGTGGCACAGCGTAAAAAGCTCATAACCGCCCTGAAGATTGCATTTAGTGTTGTACTTCTCTACTTTATTTTTACCAAAATAAATCTTGGGGATGTAGTAAATACACTAAAAAGAACGCGTCTGCTTTACCTGCTGCCGGCACTTGTATTATTCGTTGTTTCCAAAAGTATAGCGGCATTGCGCTTAAATCTTTATTTCCATCGATTGGAAGTAAAACTTAACCAACTAAGCAATTTGAAGTTGTATTTATTGGGTATGTTCTACAACCTGTTCTTGCCGGGTGGTATTGGAGGTGATGCTTATAAAGGCTACGTAATTAAAAAAAAGTTTGCAGCACCAACCAAAAAAGTAGTGTCGGTCTTGGTTTTAGATCGTTTAAGCGGGTTACTGCTACTGTTTATCTACGCCTGTATAATTGCCCTAGTGCTAGATAACGAAAAGCTAAAACCCTACCAATTCCTATTTTGGATGGGAATGGTACTTGGCACAATTGTGTTCTGGTTTTTGATCAAAAGATTTTTTACCTATACACTGGCCATATTTTGGAAATCTATAGGTTATTCGGCCTTGGTACAACTTGCTCAGCTGATTTGCGTACTTTTTATACTAAAGGCCTTGGGAGTGGAAGGCAGTACTTTGGCGTATCTACTAATTTTTCTTATTTCATCGATAGTATCCGTTTTGCCCCTTACATTGGGCGGTATAGGTAGTAGGGAAATCACTTTCTTTTATGGTGCTTTGTGGTTGGGATTGGACGAAAGCACATCCGTAGGTATTAGTATGGTGTTTTTTCTGATAACGGCTTTTATATCGCTACTTGGTATTTTTTATCACTTTAAAAAGCCAAGTTTAATTGCCGATTAAACTCAATATATGTGGATTAGGTGCATTTTATTGAGCACCTTCTTGCGCTTGGCAGGGTCTAAAAACTTGGCCTGAAGTCGGGTAATCCGAAACTGGTCAACAGAATATTGTTTGTCCCAGTCAAAACCAAAATTGCGTAGTAGTTTAAGCTCAGCATCGGTAACATAGAGCCAAAAATCTTTTTTCCCTTTTATACTCTCAACGGAGGATATCCTTAGCGGTTTTTTATTGTAGAAATCCAATGCCCATGTATGTCCGTTGGAAATTTTCAGAATATTATCCTTAGATATTTTATTTTTTTCCACCACTTTTGACATTGCCGAACCAGCTTGATACTGCAGTAAGTTAGGGTAAAAATGTAAATTGAGTACTCCATTCAGCAAGAGGGAACTATAAACGGATAGGGTAATGATCCGTAAATAATGTGCCTCTCTTTTTAAACAAAAGTAGATGATAACTGCAAAGACCGAGATCAACACTACATAAGCTATGGGCTGTTTAAACTTAAATACGAAGAAGCATATCAGTACGGAAAAAATAAAAACAAGGCTTAAAATAAAGTACTGCACCCCCAAAACAACTTTTATTACCTTACTTTTAGAAAATTGATAGAGGCTGTACAAACAAGAGGCCGTAAGCACGGCAAACAAAGGAATAACTATGTTTAAATAGTGGGGTAGCTTAAACTGTGCAAAGCTAATTAGTATAAATATCAGTGTAATTCCGCCCAAGGTTAAAAATTCATATTTGTGATTATAGGCAAATCGCAGTTTAATAAAAGTTCTTAACCTACTCCAATAGGCGATTAGCCCAATAATCGTCCATGGGAGAAAAACCCAAAGAAATGTATGGAAGAAAAAGAAATAGTCACTACTGTTCTTGCCAACTCCCTGACCACTTAACCTTTCAAAACTCTGCTCCCAAAAAATAAAAAGTATTCCGCTGCGATCTGCCCTACCTCGGATAATCTTTTCCGGATGTAGATCAAATTGTAGGTAATAGGCGTATAACATTGGGGAAATGGTTATTGCAAAAACCAAAAGTGCCAGTAGCACTTTCCAACTGAATAAGGCACGCCATTTTCTTGTATACCCCAAATGGCATAATAGGGGCAGCCCAATGACCACCAAAGCTATTTGTCCTTTCGTGGAGAACGCCATGCCGGCGGCAAAAGCTCCCAAAAGAATGTTATGTAAGGATTTCTTGTTAACATAGGCCGCCAACTGCCAAATACCAAAGATTGTAAAACCGGTAAGTACCGCGTCCGTTCTCACATCTATGTTTCCCAGTACGATAGTTTGAGCGGTCATAAAAATGAGCGATGCCATTTTACCTACGTCCACGTTATAGAGCAGTCTTCCAAGTCCAAAACAGCTATATGCCCCTAACAAAGATGCTAAAATACCAGGGATACGGTAGGCCCAATCGTGCAAGCCAAATATCTTAAAGGACAAGGCTGCAAGCCAATAATGCATATGGGGTTTATCCAAATACTCCTCGGGACCTTTGAATAAATTGATGAAATCGTTTTCTTGAAACATCCGCATGGCCATTACGGCAAACTGGGCGGAATCATTTTCGAAGAGCGTTACAAACATCCCGGCAACATAGACCAGAATAACCAGAAACAATAAAAACCAATACCTAGTATTAGATATCATATGCGAAATTTCTGCAGTGCAAATATATACAACTTTGCAAATAACCAGCTTAAAATCAGTCCAATCAACATTCCGGTAACAATGTCCAAGGGATAATGCACCCCAATATATATCCTACTATAGGAAACGAAAATGGCCCATATAATGAGGAAAATTCCTATATACTGGTATTTATGCCGCAACAGGTAAGTGAAGAAAAAAGCAGCGGCAAATGAATTGGCCGCGTGTGCCGAAAAGAAGCCGTATCTACCTCCGCAACTACTTTTTACCAATCGCATTAAGCTACTTACCTCAGCATCATGACAAGGTCTTAAACGTTGAACGCCGTACTTGAAAAAGTTAGCCAACTGATCCGTACTGGTAATCAGTAAGGCAAGAGCAATAAGAAGTACAATACATTTCTTGGGGCCTAGAAATTTATAGGACAAGATAAGTAAACCCAAGTATAGCGGAATGGAACTCCATTTACCGGTAACAAACATCCAAAAGCCGTCCCAAGTACTGTTCCCCAAACTGTTTAGAAAAAGGAACAATTCTTTATCGTACTGTAGCAACGTTTCCCACATAGCGGTTATTCTTCGTATCGGGATACTTCCCTATCGTAAAACTGAGTAGCCATATTGATCAGGTTTTCAGATTCCGATTCCAATTCCTTTTCGTCTTCTTGGGTAAAATCTTCCAACCACTCTACCTCATCATTTTCCAGGTTTATGATAAACCTGGGGTATTCTGTATGGACAACAAAGATGGCAGTGGGGAAATCCGTGTTATCACCCAATAAAAATTTAGGGAATTCCATAAGTTCATTTAGATTTTTACGATCAAACGCTTGGTCAAATAATTAAATCGAATATACAACATAATGGCCGAAGCCGTAAGGCCCAGTAAGAGCCCTATCCATATTCCCACACTTTTAAGTTCTGTATAAAGGCCTAAATAATAGCTGATTGGAAATCCGATAAGCCAATAGGCAATAAAAGTGATAAAGGTAGGTATCTTTACATCTTGCAACCCACGTAACGCGCCAAGGACCACTACCTGAATACCGTCCGAAATTTGGAAAAAAGCAGCCACAAGTATCAGTTTGGCGGCCAAATAAATAACTTCGGTATTATCGGCCTTGTTCACAATATCATCAACATCTAGATAAATTGTGGGTAACCAGTTCATTCCCAATAAAAAGAGACCTGCAAAAACAATTTCAAGCAAAAGGGTAAGAAAAAAGATAGATTGTGCAATTCTTCGTAGCTCCCCAAAATTACGTAACCCCTTTTGGTTACCTACACGAACCATAGCCGCAACGCTAAGTCCCATACCTACCATGAACGTCATACTACTAAGGTTCAAAGCTATTTGGTTTGCGGCCTGGACGTTTTTTCCCAAAACCCCACTTAACCATATTGCTGCCGTAAATATGGCAACTTCGAAAAACATTTGCAAAGCCGAAGGAAATCCAAGGGAAACTATCTTTTGTATTACCTTTTTCTCTATGGATCTAAAATTGAAACCAGTAACATAATCATGGAATTTCTTTTTCTTTTTGAGCAATGTCCAAATAAAGATTACCATAATTATCCGGGAAGCCAAGGTACCTATAGCAGCACCTATGATTCCCAACTTGGGAAAGCCAAACGTACCGAATATCAACAGGTAATTCAGTATAATATTCACCACATTGGCAATGATTGTTGCGTACATGGGGTATTTGGTCTGTGACAAACCTTCTGAAAACTGTTTGAAGGCCTGAAACATAATCAATGGAACCAATGAAAAGGCCACCAATTCTAGATAGGGAATGGCCAAGGCTACTACCTCTGGCGGTTGTTTCATAAAATACATTACCGGTTCGCACAAGAGGATAAGTACAAATAAAGATAGTCCCAACAATGTGCATAGTACAAGACCGTGCTTTAGAGCACTTTTAGCATCCTTTTTGTTGCTGGCTCCGTCCGCTTCGGCTACCAAAGGCGTAATTGCCGTGGAAAAACCAATCCCTAAAGACATTGCAATGAAAACAAAACTATTGCCCAAGGATACGGCGGCCAATTCCGCGGTTCCCAGTTGACCCACCATGATGTTATCCGCAAATGCCACGAAAGTATGCCCCAACATGCCCAAAATTACTGGGAAAGACAGCTTAAGATTATATCGAAATTCTTTGGTATACCGTTGTAGCAAGAAAGGTAGTTTTTGAACCCTCAAAGATACAGCTTAGGTTTATCTTGAAGCCCAACGGTATTATATTTTTTTGGCTTTTGATCAATTTTGTGTGAATACATACTATGTAGGGATTGGCTGGGTATTCTATGGATTAGCGGCTACAACTGCTTGGCTTCTTCCCAAAATATGTCCATTTCTGCAAGTGTCATGTCTTTCAAGGATTTACCTGCCTCTTTGGCCTTTCCCTCTAGGTATTGAAAGCGTTTAATGAACTTTTTATTGGTCCGCTCCAAAGCGTTCTCCGGATTGATTTCCAAAAATCGAGCGTAGTTGATCATCGAAAAAAGAACATCCCCAAATTCCGATTCCATCCTATCTTTATTGCCAAGTTCTACCTCATGCTGCAGTTCTGAGAGTTCTTCACTAACTTTTTGGAATACTTGTTGGGGCTCTTCCCAATCAAAACCTACCCCGGCTACCTTATCTTGTATACGGTTGGCCTTAACAAGCGCGGGCAAACTTGTTGGCACCCCTTCCAGAACACTTTTTTTTCCCTCTTTAAGTTTTATTTTCTCCCAATTTTGCTGCACCTCCATCTCGTTCTCAACCTTTACATCACCATAAATATGTGGATGACGGTTTATGAGCTTCTCACAGATGCCATTGGCCACATCGGCAATATCAAAATTCTTGGTTTCCGACCCAATTTTTGCATAAAAAATAATATGCAACAGCAGATCACCCAGCTCTTTTTTTACTTCGTCCAGATCATTTTCTAAAATAGCATCGCCCAATTCATAGGTTTCCTCTATGGTGAGGTGTCGCAGCGTTTGCATGGTCTGCTTTTTGTCCCAAGGACATTGGGCCCTTAATTCGTCCATAATAGTAAGTAAACGGTCTAATGCATCTAGCTGGGCCTGTCTGGTATTCATATCAAATCTTTTGGTAAAAGTACAAAGACAAAGGTTTTGGACAAACCCAAAAAGTTATATCTTTAAAACCGCATATGAGCTGGATAAAAGTAATCAGATACGAACAGGCAGATCGGACCTTAAAACGCGTTTACGACCGCGTAAAAGGCCCAAATAATGTTGTGGACAACGTGCTAAGCATACACAGTTTGCGCCCACATACCCTTGTTGGGCATATGACCCTCTATAAAAGTGTACTCCACAATGGCAACAACGCCCTTCCAAAATGGTATTTAGAAGCCATAGGAGTCTATGTTAGCCGTTTAAACAAATGTAATTATTGTGTGGAGCACCATTTGGCCGGTTTGCGTAGGCTTTTGCAGGACGATGTTAAAGTGGATGCTTATATGGATGCCATTGAAAAAGATACGCTTAATGGTTTCTTTAATGATAGATATGACCAGGGGCTGGCATACGCCCGAAAACTTACCCTAAACCCAACAGAGCTATCTAAAACAGATGTAGAAAACCTAATAAATAAAGGCTTTACCGATGGAGAAGTGCTAGAGATCAATCAGGTAAGCAGTTATTTCAACTATGTAAATAGAACAGTGGTAGGTCTTGGTGTAAATACCAAGGGCGATATTTTGGGCCTTTCTCCCAATAATAGCGAAGACCCAACAAATTGGAACCATCAATAAATTTTAATAAAAAAAGTTAAAATGAAAAAAGTTAATACGCTCATTCTATTCTTTGGATTGGCAGCCTTCTGCCATGCACAGGAAATAATTGAAATTCCTTATGAAAAACCTACGGACATTGTCTGGGAGGGAGAGGAAAAAGACTATTATTCCAAGATTTGGGATACCGAAATAGTAAGTAATGTTTCTATACCTAGGATGGAGGTCTTTAGGGCAGACCCTGCCATAGCAAATGGCACATCGGTCATCATAGCGCCGGGTGGAGGCTTATATGCGCATAGTATAAAAAAAGAAGGTACCGATGTAGCCAAATGGCTTAATGACAATGGTATTACGGCTTTTGTGCTGAAGTATCGACTGGTACCTACCAAAGGCGATGCGGTAAAGGAAATTACGGAAGCAGGTGCAAATAATCCTGCCGAAATTGGGGTAAAGGTAAAACCTATTTTACCTCTTGCAATTTCCGACGGGTTATCAGCCATTTCGTATGTACGAAGTCATGCTGAAGATTTTGGAGTTGATTCCAATAAAATTGGATTCATGGGTTTCTCTGCCGGGGGAGCAGTGACCATGGGAGTTTCCTACAACTACACTCCACAAAATAAACCTAATTTTTTAGTCCCCGTATACCCGTGGACTACAGTTATTCCTATCCAAAAAGCTCCGGAAGACGCGCCACCAATGTTAGTCATTTGCGCTACAGACGACCCTTTGGGGCTAGCTGTAGGAAGTACAGCCTTATATTCATCTTGGCAAAAAGACGGTAAGGTGGTAGGATTGCATATGTATGCCAAGGGGGGGCACGGTTTTGGGATGAAACCGCAAGGATTACCATCGGACAACTGGATTGCCCGCTTTTATGAGTGGTCCATAGCTGAAGGTATTACCGTACCACAAACCGAATAGTCCGATATTTAACTCGGGCTTTCACAATCAGGGAATACATCGGGCATCATTATATCAACATCCCATGGTACAGTTATTGGCTGTCATGAGCTATTTTATGTATTCAGTAGAAGATGCTACGCCGTTGGGAGAAAAAAATTGAACCACTTACAAAATAAAGGTATATTCGAAACCATAAATTTAAGCCACGTGAAATACCTCCTTTTGGTGCTTTTAACCTGCTGCGCGTTTTTACATGCCCAAGATCCATTAAGATTTGAGAGCGAGGTATTGAGTATTCAACAGCGGTATGATTCCATATGGGATGCCACCAGAGAAACCGTTGTCTTCACTGGCAGCTCTAGCATTCGGCTTTGGGAAAATTTAGCCGATATTTTTCCGGGGCATCAAATTGTAAACTCGGGCTTCGGAGGCTCCCATGCTTCTGACCTCTTACATTTCTCCAAAGAACTTATCCTAGATTTTAATCCAAAAAAGGTCTTTATATACGAAGGCGATAATGATATTTTTTCCAAAAAAAAACCAAAACAGATTTTAAGCACACTCCAGGAAATTGTAACGCGGATAAGAAAGGAAAATAGCAATGCCCAAATTGTGCTTATAGGAGCCAAACCCAGCATTTCGCGCTGGAATCTTAAAGGAAAATACAAGAGACTAAACCGAAAAATGGAAAAACTATGCAAACAGCATAGTTGGATGAAATACGCCAATGTATGGGATATAATGATCAGCAGACGGAAACCTAAGCAAGATATTTTTATCGGGGATGCATTGCATATGAATTCCAAGGGCTATGACCTCTGGTATACTGTTATCAATAACTTCATTAAATAAACAACCAAATGGGAAAATCATTCTTTACAAAACTATTTTTAGTGTTAACAGTCTTTATTGGTCTAGTTGCATGTTCAGAACCCAAGGAACCCATAAATTTTCCTGAAACAGACTTATCTGCTGAAAACATGATTCCCAGGCCCGTAAAAATAATTCCTACCCATAGTGCTTTTGGATTAGACCAATTTACTGCCATTTACACTTCTCCGGCCGAAAATAGTTTTGCCGAGCTGGGAGAATTTCTTTCCCGGGAAATAAAAACTCATACCAAGCTTAATTTAGCAGTAAACGAAACAGATGCAGGAACCGTGGATCGGATTATCTATATCAATCAGGTAGACAGCTTATCCCTAGGGGGTGATGAAGCATATCAACTCTATATAACCCAAGATTCCATAATTCTTAATTCCAGGACCGCCGAGGGTGCTTTTAGAGGGGTACAAACCATAAGACAGCTTATACCCAATACCAGTAATGACACTCTGGTAGAACACAGTATGTGGCCCGTACCCACAGGCAAAATCATGGATCAACCCAATTTTGGGTATCGAGGTGCTATGCTAGATGTGGCCCGGCATTTCTTTAGTGTTGAAGACGTTAAAAAATTTATAGATTTGCTCGCCTATTATAAGATAAATGTGTTACACCTTCATCTTACGGACGATCAAGGATGGCGTATAGAGATTAAGTCCTGGCCAAAACTTACAGAGGTTGGCGGAAGTACGGAAGTAGGTGGTGAAGCAGGCGGTTTCTACACACAGGCAGACTATACGGATATCGTAAATTATGCAGCGGCTAATTACATGACCATCATTCCTGAAGTGGATATGCCAGGACACACCAACGCAGCTTCGGTCTCTTACCCCTTCCTTAATGGCAATGGTAAAACTCCTAAACTTTATGAAGGCACCCGGGTTGGTTTTAGCACTTTTGCAACCCGTAAGGATACTATCTACACTTTCTTGGATGATGTGATCCGAGAAATATCGGCAATTACGCCTGGCCCTTACTTTCATATTGGAGGTGATGAAAGCCATGTTACCAAAAAAGAAGATTATAAGTACTTTGTTAACAGAGTGGAAAAAATAGTACGTAAATATGGAAAACGAATGATCGGTTGGGACGAAATTGTCATCGCCGATGTAGATTCCTCTTCCATAGCCCAGTTTTGGCATAGTGAAACAAATGCAAAGGAAGCGGTATCTAAAGGAATGCAGGTAATTTTGTCCCCGGCAAAGAAGGCCTATCTGGATATGAAATACGATACACTCTCTAAATACGGCCTTAATTGGGCAGCGTACATCCCTGTAGATACAGCCTATGTGTGGACACCGGAAAGATACGCCAAAGGGGTACCCTTAGAAAATATTTTGGGCATAGAAGCGCCACTTTGGTCAGAAACCATATCCAATATAGACGAATTGGAATATTTGGCTTTCCCTAGGGTAATAGGTTATTCTGAGCTAAGCTGGACTATTGAAGAAAATAGGGATTGGGAAAATTATAGGGTTAGATTGGCAAACCAAGCTCCCTTTTTAGACAGAATGGACGTGAAATACTATCCATCTGACTTAATAGATTGGAAAAAAAGTAAATACACCTACGAAGTTATACATAAAGATTAGGGCCAACCCTTATCCAAAGGTTTACCTCTTTTATTCCTCTTCGGTAGAAACCGTTTCGTCCTCGGCAGAAAAATCCTTTATTCCATGGTCGTGAAGTAAATTATACCATTGGATTATTTTTTTAATGTCACTGGCATAAACCCGATCCTCATCATAATCTGGAAGTACTTCGAAGAAATATTCCTCTAGTTTTATTTTCTCCTCTTTATGTCCGACAGAAGTTTTTCCGCCACTTTCCTTGGTACTGATCTTTTCAAAAACCTCCCGTAACGGAATTTCTTTGTCCAAAGTATAAATAGCTATTTCGGAAAGTATGCTTACATTATTTCTAAAACCCACCGTAATTTTTTTTCCGTCCAATAAAGATTCGGCCACAAAACCGGAACGGGTTTGTGTTTTTAGATGAAAAAGTCCAGGTCTGCCCCCAATCGATAAAATTTTATCCAAACTCATATACTGCTATAAATTTCTTGGCAAATATTGCATTTTTACTTTAATTGACACACTAGTTTAACGTCCTTTTTTCATATCGGGGAAGCGCATACGATAATCTACGTTAATCTTACCTTTTGATATATTGGTTAACCTTCCCTTTAACAAACGTTTTTTTAACGAAGAGAGCTTATCGGTGAACAGAATACCTTCAATATGATCGTATTCGTGCTGAATAACCCTTGCCAGAAGGCCATTGTAGGTCTCCGTAAGGGGTTTAAAATTCTCATCCAAATAGCTTATGGTAATGGTGTCTTTTCGTTGCACGTCTTCCCTTATGTCGGGAATGCTTAGGCAGCCTTCATTAAAAGGCCATTCTTTACCAGTCTCTTCTACCATTTGGGCATTGATAAACGTCTTTTTAAAACCGCTCAACGCTTTCTGTTCCTCGGGAGAAAGATCCTCATCATCCGCAAAAGGTGTGGTATCTACCAAAAAAAGTCGTATTGGAAGTCCAATTTGTGGGGCCGCTAGTCCAACACCGTTGGCATTATACATGGTTTCCCACATATTTGCCAATAACTCTTTAAGGTTAGGATAATCTTTGTCCAGTTCCTTTCCTACCTTTCTTAAAACGGGATCCCCGTATGCAACAATTGGTAATATCATTCTTCTACTTTCTATTTAAATACGCTTGTAATATAAGGGTGGCACTTATTTCATCTACCAGCGCCTTGTTTTTTCTTTGTTTTTTCTTTAGACCACTGTCCAACATACTCTGAAACGCCATTTTGGAAGTAAACCTTTCGTCTTGTCTTGCTATGGGTATTTCAGGAAATGCCATGGATAGTTTTTCCAAAAAAGGTTTTATCAAAACCTCGGATTCGGATGGTGTATAATTCATTTGTTTAGGCTCCCCAACTACAAACTGAATTACCTGCTCTGTGGCGACATAAGATTTTAAAAAACTCAATAAATCCTTGGTTTGAATTGTGGTAAGTCCGGAGGCAATCAACTGCAACTCATCCGTTACGGCAATTCCCGTCCTAACTTTTCCATAATCTAAGGCCACTATTCTTCCCAACTTTAAATTTTTGGCAAAAATATAGTATAAATTGTTATAAGTGTAAAATTGAAACGTTTATTAGGGCTATCCGCTTATCTTTGCGAAAAATTTAAAGGTATAATGACAGAATTACGTGAACTTATAGAAAAAGCTTGGGACAATAGGGAACTGCTAAAAGAAAGCGCAACGCAGCAGGCTATCCGAAAAGTAATCGACCTTATTGATGAAGGACAGCTTCGCTGTGCCGAACCAACAGCCAATGGATGGCTCATCAATGAGTGGGTTAAAAAGGGTGTTGTTCTTTATTTCCCTATACAAAAAATGGAAACTTTGGAAGCTGGCATCTTTGAATATCACGATAAAATACCGTTAAAAAAGGGATATAAGGAAAAAGGCATTAGGGTAGTTCCCCATGCTGTGGCCCGCCATGGCGCCTACATCTCACCAGGCACCATTTTGATGCCGAGTTATGTAAATATAGGAGCCTATGTGGATGAAGGTACTATGGTAGATACTTGGGCTACCGTAGGAAGTTGTGCGCAAATAGGAAAAAACGTTCACCTTAGCGGTGGTGTAGGTATTGGTGGTGTATTGGAACCCCTCCAAGCCGCACCTGTAATTATAGAGGACAATGCCTTTATTGGCTCTAGATGTATTGTTGTTGAAGGTGTCCGTGTCGAAAAAGAAGCCGTATTGGGTGCCAATGTGGTGCTTACGGCCTCAACCAAAATTATTGACGTTACCGGGGATACGCCCATAGAGCGAAAAGGTTTGGTTCCTGCAAGATCGGTGGTAATTCCTGGGAGTTATACAAAAGAGTTTCCTGCCGGTAATTATCAGGTTCCCTGTGCTTTGATCATTGGTGTGCGCAAAGAGAGTACCAATAAGAAAACATCCTTAAATGACGCTCTTAGAGAGTATAATGTAGCTGTATAAAATCTGCTTTTTTCCTTTATAAGAACATATTGTCAGTCATTGCTCCCAACCTTAAGACCATGGAAGGGTGTAATTAATTATGGAATTTATCCATTTGTTAAAAAAAACATAAATAAAAACGGTCTCCCTTAAACAATTCTCAACTAGGGAAACAAACATTTTATAAAGCAATAATTCTTCAAAAATGTAAGAATTTTAATCAGAATTATAATTTTTTCCCATTTTTTTTGTTATACTTTTGTGGAAGATATTTTATACACCTACTTATAAAATCATATAATGAACTACCCAGATAAAAAAATATCGGCTTTGGTAATTACTTTCAATGAAATGGGATACATTGAAAAGTGTATTCAATCCATAGAATTTGCCGATGAGATTATTGTGGTCGATTCTTACAGTACAGATGGTACTTACGAGTATCTTTTAGACCATCCCAAGGTACAAGTAATTCAACATCCCTTTGAGAACTTCACCTTACAAAAGTCCTTCGCATTGCAACAGGCTACCAATGATTGGGTGCTTTTCACAGATGCGGATGAAGTAGTTCCGGAAAGTTTAAAAAACGAAATATTGGAGACCACGGCGGACAGCAACTCTTCCGCAGCCTATTGGTTCTATAGAAAGTTTATGTTTGCTGGCGTACCGCTGCGATTTAGTGGATGGCAAACCGATAAAAACTATAGGTTATTCAGAAAAAGCAAAGCCCACTTTACCGATAAGAAAATCGTTCATGAAACACTGATAGTTGATGGCGAGTGTGGAATTTTGAAAGAAAAACTGATTCACTATTGTTATAAAAACTATGAGGACTACAAAGGTAAAATGCTTCGGTACGGCAGACTAAAGGCCAAAGAAGACTTTTATAGAGAGAAACGATTTAACTATTTTTACTTTATCCTGAAACCGGCTTGGAAATTCTTTAACCATTATATCCTTCGCTTCGGTATTTTAGATGGCAAGAAAGGTGTTACCATATGCTATCTTAATGCTCTTGGCGATTTTGAAAGATATAGGGAATTAAAACAATTGGAGAAGAAAAACGAATTGGTCTATTACTTGCTAATGCCGTAGTGGGTCCAAACAATTTGCTCTCGTTTTACCGACTTTCTTATTTTTAGATTTTTTGAAATGGACTCGGGTGTTCTATATCCCCGTTTATGATCCAAATGTACACATACTGCACTGTACCTCAATTGCTTGGATTTAATCCCAAAATTAAATAAACGCTCTCCCAATTCGCGATCTTGCCCACCATATTGCATGCGTTCGTCAAAACCGTTTACATTGAGAATATCTTTTTTCCAACCCGAAGAATTATGTCCGTTCCAACTGGCGTTGGTAGTGGTAAATGTGTTAAAAAATGTAGATATAAAACCTCTCGCCGTTAGTTTGTTATTCTTAAAAGTTTTGGGGATACCCTTATCCTTTAACCAGTTGATATTAAAACAATTTTGAGCGTCTATATCTTCCTTGGTAATCAATTTGGAGATGTTCATTGGTAACATATAATACCCTCCAGAAATAAAATAGCCGATTTCTTTGTTGATATAGTGAACCTCCACAAAATCTTCTCGCGGAATACAATCGCCATCCGTCATAATAATATAATCAGCACTACAATGGGTTATAGCCTTGTTCAATATTCTCGATTTCTGAAATCCGTCATCTTCTTGCCAAACATGAACAATCTTGTAAAACACCTCTTCTTGCATAAGATCCAAAAGCTCTTTTGTTTTGGGTCCTGAACCATCATCCGCTATCACCAGCTCAAAATCCTTGAAAGTCTGGCAATTAAATCCCCATAATACTTTTCTTAACCAATCCTCGGAATTGTAGGTACTTACTATAATGGATATTTTGGGTTTTTCCATACTATTTAAATTGTCCGAGCAAAAATATGAAACTCTTATTGTATATCTTTGATTTTACATCAATATTGCTGTAATGGCTGATGGAAATATAGCAAAAATACGTTAGTAATTGCCTTGGCATGAAAATTAAAGAAATACCCGTATCCATTTTTCAGACACTTAGATTACTATCCCTATCCGCAAGTAGGTTAAAATCAATGAACAAAAAGGAAGTTCCTGTTATTGTCTCATTAACGTCCATACCCTCTAGGCTAAAAATTGTTCCCATTGTTATTAGGAGTATTCTAGATCAAACCGTAATGCCTTCCAAAATAATCCTTTGGTTAAACCAAGACTTAAAAAATGACATTCCTTTGTCATTGAGGAAATTGGAAGGCGACATTTTTGAGATAAAGTTTTCAGCGCTCAATTGTTCGCACCGTAAACTAATACATTCGCTAGCGTTGTTCCCCGAAGCGGTTATAGTGACTTGTGATGACGATCTTATTTATAGGCCTACTTGGTTGTCTCGCCTTTACGATGAGCATACCAACATGCCAGGGTGTATCATTGCAAATCAAACACGCTATATCAGTTATGACAGCAATGGAAAGCTTTTACCCTATAAGCAGTGGGTATATAAAGAGGATACCTCTTTCAACCAAAATGCCGTGTTGCCAATTGGTGCGGGTGGAGTGTTATACCCACCAGATAGGTTGTACCACAAAACAACAGATGTAACACTTTTTTTGGACCTTACCCCAAAAGCGGACGACTTATGGTTTAAGGCCATGTCTTTCCTTAGGGGAACCCCATCTATTACGGCCAAAAATGCCCCTAAAAAACCTATTCCTATCATGGGATCGCAAAAACAGTCCTTAAAAAAGAATAATGTGGATAAGGACAAAAACCGCACGCAATGGGATGCGGTATCCCAGTATTTTGAGATACACTTTTAACAGTTTGTCTTATCTCATTTCCTATGGATTATAAACACCCAATTTAAGATGAAAGTCGAGATTCAAAAAACTACTGAAGTTCTTTCCCAAGGCGGACTTATCCTCTACCCTACGGACACTATATGGGGTATTGGTTGCGATGCCACCAATGAAACTGCCGTGTCCAAGATTTACCAGTTGAAAGAAAGGGTCAATACCAAAACCATGATCTGTTTGGTGAACAATGATTTTATGTTGGAACAGTATATTGAGGAAGTACCAGAACTGGCATATGATATCATGGACCTAAGCAGCAAACCCACAACCATTGTTTATGACAACCCCAAAGGAGTTGCCAAAAATTTAATAGCCGAGGACAACACACTAGCCATAAGAGTGGCCAAAGACAAATTTTGTCAGTACTTAATTGGCAAATTTAAAAAACCCATTGTATCCACGTCGGCCAACCTTTCGGGAAGGCCATCGCCACGTTCCTTTAAAGAAATAGATCCGGAGATTTTAAAAGGTGTGGACTATATAGTAAATTTGAATCGAGATTCTAAAAAAAGTGCTCCATCATCCATTATCAAACTTGGTAACGATGGAAGTGTAAAAGTGATCCGCGAATAAGATGATGCAAAAGAACTACCAAGAAGCGCTACAAGATCCAATATTCTCCATAATCTCATCGGCAGCAAAAAACCTCTCCCTAGATAGTTATGTCATTGGAGGTTTTGTAAGAGACCTTATGTTGGCACGTGGGGATGCCAAAGATATTGACATTGTAGCAATTGGAAGTGGAATTGCCCTGGCCAAAAAGGTAGCCAGCATGCTCCCAGGCAAACCAGAAGTTACGATTTTCAAGAACTTTGGTACGGCAATGATAAAGCATCAGGGGATGGAGCTAGAGTTTGTGGGTGCCAGAAAAGAAAGCTATCGGGATAATAGTCGTAAACCAGCTGTGGAAGATGGCACCTTGGAAGATGACCAAAAAAGAAGGGATTTCACCATCAACGCCTTGGCCCTCTCTTTAAACGAACATGATTTTGGAGACTTATTAGATCCTTTTGATGGGGTAAAAGATCTACAAAAAAAACTGATTCGCACACCCCTATCCCCAGAAATTACCTTTTCTGATGATCCCTTAAGAATGATGCGCGCCATACGGTTTGCTACCCAGTTAAATTTTGTTATATATTCCACATCCTTAGAAGCCATCGGTAAAAACAAAGATCGTATTACCATTGTTTCCAAGGAACGTATCGTAGATGAGCTACATAAAATTTTGGCAAGTGCACAACCGTCCATAGGGTTTCAACTCTTGCACCAAACGGGTCTACTAAAACATCTTCTACCAGAACTGTTGGCTTTACAAGGTATTGAGGAAGTTGAAGGGCAGCGCCACAAAGACAATTTTTGGCATACTTTGGAGGTTGTGGACAACATAGCCAAAAATACGGATAACCTTTGGCTGAGATGGGCAGCCTTGTTGCACGACATAGGAAAAGCCCCTACCAAAAGGTTTGACAAAAAAATTGGATGGACTTTCCATGCCCACGAGTTTGTAGGGTCTAAAATGGTGTACAAACTGTTCAAAAGAATGCGGATGCCGCTGAACGATAAAATGAAGTTTGTACAAAAAATGGTATTGATGAGTTCTAGACCTATTGTGCTCTCCGAGGATTTTGTTACCGATTCTGCCGTTCGAAGGCTGATATTCGATGCTGGTGAACATGTAGATGATCTAATGACCTTATGCGAAGCGGATATAACCACTAAAAATCCTAAAAAACAGAGAAAATACAAGAATAATTTTAAAGTGGTCCGGGAAAAAATAATTGAAGTAGAAGAAAGAGATCATGTCCGAAACTTTCAACCGCCAGTAAGCGGAGAAGAAATTATGAAAACCTTTGATTTGAAACCGTCTAAAGAGATAGGCCTTATTAAAGATGCCATTAAAGAAGCCATTTTGGAAGGAGTTATTCCTAACGAGTATAAAGCTGCCCAAGCCTTTATGCTATCCAAGGGAAAAGAACTTGGTCTGCAGGCTAAAAACAATGCATAGCACATTGCTGTTTTATTCTGTAAAAGAGTGGTAATTTTGTAATCGTTTTATACCACATGATGCAAATACAGTTTAGAAAAGTTGCAAAGATTTCCTTAGTATTGGTCTATCTGGTTATCATTGCTGGCGCGGTCGTTAGAATGACCGGAAGTGGAATGGGATGCCCCGATTGGCCAAAATGTTTTGGTTATTTCATACCCCCCACCGATGTTTCTGAACTACAATGGCGCCCCGGAAAATCGTATAAGCAAGGGCAAGTAATTATAAGGAATGAAGAATTATGGGTTGCCAACTCCGATTTTAACTCTTCGCCCATTTATAAAGCAGAAAACTGGGATTCCTATACCCGGCATGATTATGCCGTTTTTAATGCTTCCCACACATGGACAGAATTTATTAATCGCCTTTTTGGGGCTTTGGCAGGCCTAGCTACCCTTTTACTTGCCATAATCTCCATAAAACATTGGAAAAAAGACAAAAGTATTCCCTTGCTTTCTTGGCTTGTAGTCTTTGCCATGGGGTTTCAGGCATGGTTGGGGGCTACCGTGGTATACTCCGTATTAGAGCCTACAAAAATAACCATCCATATGGTTATGGCGTTGGCAATAGTGGCCCTACTCCTATATCTTATCCATCTCACGGATCCCAAACCCTCAAAAGCGGATTGCGATAAACCCATAACCCTACTTTTATTGGTAACAATGGGTATTACCCTAGTGCAGGTTGTCCTAGGAACACAAGTAAGGCAATTTGTGGATGATCAAATAGATATTTTAGGTGAAAACCATAGTGCCCTACTTCAAAACCCTGCCTTTTCATTTTACATACATAGGTCATTTTCTATCCTTGTGGTGCTTATAAATGGATATCTGGCCCTTAAATTGTGGAAATTAGGACTTGCCAGCAGCAAAATAAAATGGGTTATGATCCTTATTTTTGCAGAGGTAATTACGGGTATGGCCATGTACTATTTGGATTTTCCGTTTGGCAGCCAGCCACTGCACCTAGTGCTTGCTTCTGTGTTATTTGCCTTGCAGTTTTATTTGCTTTTGGAAGCATTAAAATCTAGAACTAGTCGCAAAACTTTGTAACTTTGTCCTATCAAACAATAAACTATTGATGATTTTCAAAATCAGGGTAATCTTGGATGCCGAGGACGATATTTTTAGGGATATCGAGATGGATGCGATTGCCAATTTGGAGGATTTTCATAATGCAATTAGTCAGGCATTCGGCTTTATGGGAAACGAAATGGCTTCTTTTTATACCTGTGATGAGCGATGGAATCAGGACGAAGAAATTGCTTTGTTCGATATGAGCGAAAATGGTTCCGAGGCAAGATTGATGCACCAAACATTTTTACAGGATGTACTGTCAAAAGATACCCCCAAACTTATATATGTGTACGATTTTCTGAGTATGTGGACATTCTTTGTGGAGTTAGCGGATATTGTTAAAAAAGAGGATGGCAGATCATATCCCAACGTTCTTTTCAGTTTTGGGGAATTGCCCGATGCACCGCCAGAAAAAAAGTTTGAGGCCGATCCTTCCTTTGATTTTGACAATACCCTGGACAACTATGACGATTTGGATTTTGACGAAAACTGGAACTAGGATTTACGTTCGGGATTTTCATATCTTGCGCAAAAGACAACAAACACATCTTACCCCATAATTTTAAAAGCTAAAACCGATAATGATAAACCTATATCCAGCCCAGATAGAGAGTATCTCCCTGCATAATGTGGGGAACAAGAACAAAAACGAACCCATTTTCCTATCCTCGGAACCGTTTGCCCTCAACGATGAGACTACAGGGCTCTTAAAGGAATATTTTTTTAGGCCATTCCGAGAGAAAGAAGAGAACTATTTTCGTTTTACCAATGAGGTAGATATAGCGTTTAACGAAGTAAACAAAGTAGTTACAGCCATTTTTGATGATCCGTCCAGTGCCCATGAGAATTCCAAAAAACTGGCAACATATCTCTACGAGCAATCCAACCATCCACATATAAAAAGCGGGGAAGTATACGTAGGTTATTTTACAAATGTGCTTTTAGATAATGTAAAGGTTGATGCGGTAGGGATATTCAAAAGCGAATTAAAACAAGATTTTCTACAATTCCAGGAAAAAGGAAACAATTTGGATATCTTGGTACAACAAGGCATCAATATAAATAAATTGGACAAAGGTTGTATTGTTTTCAATGTACAAAAGGAAGAAGGTTACAAAATATTGTCCGTGGACAGCAATCGTTATGATGCCAAATACTGGTTAGAAAACTTCCTTGGTTTGGATGCTTTGACAGACGAGAATTTTTACACAAAAAATTATTTAAAATTCTGCCAGAACTTTGCAAAAGATGTAGTATTACCTGCAGAGGACAAACAGCAAGAGGTACTTTTTATGAACCGGGCGGTAAACCATTTTGCCAAAAATGATGCTTTTGAAGAGTCTAACTTTTTAAACGAGGTCATAGAAAACCCAGAGCTAATTCCAGAGTTTAAGCACTATAAGGTAGAAAAGGGGCCCAAATACAGTATAGAGGACGTTTCCAATTTTGATATCGCCAATAAGGCGGTTTCCGATGCGAGAAAGAAGATTAAAAACGTAATCAATCTAGATACCAACATACAGATAAAATTAGATTTTATAAATCCAGAATCTGCTGAGAAATTTGTGGAGAAAGGCTGGGACGAGGAAAGACAGATGTATTATTATCTGGTTTATTTCAACAAAGAACAAAAGAGTTGATCCATTTGGGGAAGGTAGCATGCTCCTATTTTTGTTATTGATTGTCAAATTTTTGTTCAATAATCTGTTTCATACTTACATCTTCGTAATTTCTTTTTACAAAATCTAGGGCTAGGGTCAATACTTCTCCCATAGTTTTGCATTTTTTAAACTTTGCGTCCATGGTAAGGTCATAGATTTCCCCTTTTAACATTTGAATATTGTTTTCAATGGAAATATTGTCTTCTCTACATATATCTACCAATTCTTCAATCCTATTTTCGGAACTTATGATTCGTTTGGCCACTATAGACCGTTCCTCTACCTTATACTGATCTACCGAATATTTTTGCAACTTGCCACGTACGAGTTCCACCATTAAATAATTCTCTTTAAAAAACTGCGGTCTGTACACCTTTAGCTTGCCCTCAAAACACTGTTGATCAAAATCTATGGCCCGTATTTTGTAAACTACATGGTCAAAATCGTGGGTAGGAACTATTACATAATTGTACGAACGCATATCTCCTAATAAACGTATCATGCAACGTTCATTGAATTTTACAAATTCCTTGGCCAGCTGTGCTTTTTCAGATTCCGTGCACTTAGGCAGCATTTCCTTAATAAATACATCGCCCGGTATTCCTGCAATATGCTCTTCAATTAAAGTATCTTTATACACCAAAAAATTAAGGTTGTAAGGAGACAACATATGTTCTAGCTCCAGGCCATAAACACGGGAGGCATCGGTCTTCTTAACATAAAAATAAGTGAAATTGTCATTGAGGATGTTCCTCACCTTGATCCTAAACGGTTTGGAATTTCCAAAAGTGCAATAGTCAACGGCATCAACATTTAAGTACTGGATGATACGATTACTACCATCGGAATGAAGGATGGAATACACTTTTTTAAGGCTCAAATCTATTTCCTGTCTGTCAAAATCACTATAATAAACCCTTACCCATAAGGTATCTTCATCTTTGGAATCATAAACCACCACAGATCCGGCAAAGCGCAACAGATCATCATAAAATATGGGAATCTCTATTTTACGACTATAATGATGCAAATAGGCATCTAGTCTTGGGCTTATTGGATAAGCAGGCTTTTTCTTTGACATTAATCGCTCGGACATCGTATATTTTTTAATTAACCTGTAATTTGTAACAAATTTAGGATTTCATCGTCAAGTTACTATAAACAATTTAAAAACCGATCCCATTTTGGAAACCATACTTACCGTAGACAAACTAACAAAGAGATTTGGGTACCTCACCGCTGTTAAAGACCTATCGTTCACCATTGAAAAAGGTAATGTTTATGGTATTCTTGGTCCCAATGGCAGTGGAAAGTCCACCACCTTGGGCATTGTGCTCAATGTAGTGAACAAAACCCATGGTAGTTTTAGTTGGTTTAACGGTAGCACTTCTACCCACGAAGCATTAAAAAAAGTAGGGGCCATTATTGAAAGACCCAATTTCTATCCTTATATGACCGCCGTGCAGAATTTAAAATTGGTCTGCAAAATTAAGGAGGTACCTCCTACAAAAATACAAGAGAAATTAGAATTGGTAGGTCTTTGGGATCGAAGAAACAGTAAATTTAGGACCTATTCATTGGGTATGAAACAGCGCCTTGCCATTGCCTCCGCCCTTTTGAACGATCCACAGATCCTTATTTTGGACGAACCCACAAATGGGTTAGATCCCCAAGGTATTCATCAGATACGGGAAATCATAAAAAAGGTGGCTTCAATGGGAACCACCATTTTGTTAGCTTCGCATTTGTTGGACGAGGTAGAGAAAGTGTGTACCCATGTTGTAATTCTTCGGAAGGGCGAAAAATTGTACTCTGGCAGGGTAGATGGGATGTTGGCCAGCCATGGTTTCTTCGAATTAAGAACTGCGCATACCGAGAAATTACTAGCCTTTTTGGAAGGTAATGCCAGTTTTGGCAAGGTAACCGTTGCCAACGGGCTTATAACTGCATTCCTAAAGGAAGAATTGAACGCCATAGATTTAAACAAAATGCTGTTCGATAAAGGGGTGATTCTCTCCCATTTGGTAAAACGAAAAGAAAGCCTGGAAGAACAGTTCCTTACCCTAACCAATAATACGGCCGTTAAAAACTAAAGCCCAAAACACATGTTAAGACTACTACATATAGAGTTCATTAAACTTTGGAACAACCGTGCCAGTAAGGTGTTGATCATTTCATATTTCATATTGCTAACACTAATTTCATTGGTTGCGGCCATAAAATTTGATATAGGCCCCATAAAATTTCATCTTGCGGAACTGGGCATCTTTAATTTTCCCTATATATGGCACTTCAATGCCTATATAGCTGCTTTTTTCAAATTGTTTCTCGCAGTTGTCATTGTATCTATGATGGCAAACGAATACAGCAATAAAACTATAAAACAAAATTTAATCGACGGTCTTAGTAAATGGGAGTTTGTATACTCCAAATTCCTGACTGTACTTGCATTTTCAGCAATCTCCACACTGTTTATATTTGTTGTTTCCCTCTCTTTGGGCCTTGCCTATTCCGATTACAACGAATTGGGCATTATCTTTTCGGATTTAGAGTTTATCCTAGCCTTTTTCTTAAAACTGGTCGGTTTCTTTTCTTTTTGCCTCTTTCTAGGTATCCTCGTAAAAAGATCCGCTTTCGCGATTGGGTTTCTTATTTTATGGGCTATCGTAGAACAGTTACTTTTTGGTTTTTTGGGTTGGAAAGTCACCAGTTGGGAAAACGCCAAAGTCATAAAGAGCTTTTTTCCCTTGCAATCCATGCAACGTTTGGTAGACGAACCATTTACTAGACTGTCGGCTGTACAAAACCTTGGACAACAATTGGGTGAAGACTTAAAATTTGACTATGCCGTACACTGGTACGAAGTGCTTATCGTGCTCATATGGACGGCAATATTCATCTATTCAGCCTACGCTTTATTAAAGAAGCGAGATTTATAGTATATTGTCAGGTAGAACCTATCTGACTGATGACCAACAAAATACTATCCTTATTTCTAGGGATCGCCTTTCCGTACCTTCTGTGTGGGCAAGGGGAAACTGCCAATTGGTACTTTGGCAACGGCGGAGGCATACGTTTTAACAACGATGGTAGTGTAAATGCCGTAGCAGATGGCAGACTTAATACTTTTGAAGGCTGCGCAACGATTTCCGATGCTTTTGGTGACTTGCTTTTTTATACTGATGGCATTACCGTTTATGATCGCAACCATAATGTAATGCAAAATGGAACGGGGCTTTACGGCGACCCTTCGAGTACCCAATCGGCCATTATAGTGCCCAGACCCCAAGATCCTAATATTTACTACATTTTTACCGTGGATACGTCTTCTTTTGAAAATGATCCTGACAGGGGACTCAACTATTCAATCGTAGATATTTCTTTGAATGCAGGAAATGGCTCCGTAATTCAAAAAAATGTAAGACTGTTAGATGATTGCTCCGAAAAAATAACGGCGGTAATCAAAAATTGTTTTGAAGAATCTGTATGGGTAATTACGCTTTCGACCCCCGATGGAGCGCCCGTCACCGATTTTTTTGACACCTATCATGCCTTTGAAGTAAACACAACCGGAGTTATTGGTACCTCTGTAAAATCTACCTTTCCGGACCTTAAAATACAGGATCCCCGCGGAAATTTAAAACTTTCTTCGGACGGTACTAAAATGGTAAGTGCAAATGCTTTTTCAGGGCTTTTCATTTACGATTTTGATCCGGTAACTGGAATAGTGTCCAATCAGGAACGGCTTACCATAGATGCAAACAACAAAAACTCCTATGGTATAGAATTTTCTCCCAGTCAGCAATTTCTATATGTCCACTCCTTCAATAACAATATCCCCATAAGCGAAACTGGGCATTCCTCATCACTTATACAATATGATTTAAACGCACCGGATATCTCTGGCTCACAGATAGTATTGGAAACCCGATCTATCTATCGGGGATCGCTTCAACTAGGGCAAAACGGAAAAATATACCGTACTTTGGCACAAAGTTACCTTCTTGGAACCCCCTACTTAGGGGTAATAAACAACCCGGATGAACCAGGGTTGGCGGCTGACTATCAGCACAATGCCGTGTTCTTGGGAAGCAATCTCGCCACTCAGGGCCTACCCCCTTTCGTACAGTCTTTTTTCAATAAAATAAGCCTCATTAGAAATAGTGATGGTACTACCGAAGCTACTTTGGAAGTTTGCAACGGAGATCCGTTTACCCTAGAGGCCGATATTGTTCCCGGAGCAACCTATCATTGGGAAAAAGACGATATTCCCTTGAGCAATCCGGGGAACATTTTTCAGGTAAATTCAGCGCAGGATATAGATTCTGGCCGATATCGAGTAGAAATTATTCCCGCAGATCCTACGGAATGCCCTATTATTGGTGAGTCTTTTGTCTCGGTAAACCCCATTCCGGAGGCAAATACCTTAACATTGTTGCAGTGCGATGTGGATGTAAACGACCCAAGTGATGGTATAACACAGTTAAATCTGGAACAGGTTTTCTTTAATGATTATGATTTTAAGTTTTATGAAACCATTTTGGATAGGGACAATGATATTCCAATAACCAATCCCGTGGGATATACCAACACGCAACCTTTTAATCAGACCATTTATTATAAGGTTACCGATAATTTAGGATGTGAAAATTTCGGAATATTAGAGCTGCAAGTAGCGCCCACCGATGTTATTGCAACACCGCCCAAAACCTATGATATATGTGATGAGGATCTTTCGGACAATGTACTGAGCGGAACTTTTGACTTGGATTTTTTTAGACAACGGCACTATCCCGCTTTCGAAGCCGTTTTTTACGCAAGTGCCCTAGATGCGGCACTAGAGCAAAATTCACTGCCAGATAATTACAACTCAGAATCTACCATAGTATATGCACGATTGGAGCGCCTAAATCAATGTCAGGGAATAGAACAAGTAACCCTTACCGTAAACCCGGTACCGATCTTTGATTTTAAAGATTCCTGGCTTTGGTGCACGGATGGCCCGCCTTTGGAACTTGTTGCTCCGGCAGGCTTTGATAGCTACAGATGGTTAAAATTGGACGGCGGTTCAGAGGTAGAAATAGCTGCCACACAAAATACCTCAATTTCAATGTTGGGCGATTATGAATTGGAAATTGGTTATATCTATGATTTAAACGGGGAGACCCTGAGATGCACAAATAGAAAGAGCTTCGTGGTAAACCCATCTAACAGGGCGGTAATAAACGAAATCTTGATCGAGGATATATCGGATAACAATACGATACAAATCGAAGTTGCAGGGGACGGTATTTACGAGTTTTCCATAGACGGAGAAACATACCAAGATGATAACTTTTTTGATGATGTGCTACCAGGTTTTATAACAGTTTTTGTTCGGGATAAAAATGGATGTGGAATTACCGAAGAGTTAATATCCGTCATTGGTTATCCCAAATTTTTTACACCCAATGGTGATGGTATAAACGATTCCTGGCAAATTATTGGTGCCGATGCATCATTTCAGTCCGACAGTTCCATATCCATATTTGATCGTTACGGAAAACTTCTTACAAATTTAAATCCTCAAAGCCCGGGATGGAACGGAATGGTAGACAATAGGGCCTTACCTTCGGCCGATTATTGGTTTAAAGTAGTGCTAGAAGATGGTAGGGAATTTAGAGGGCATTTCTCATTAAAAAGATAGGGTGCGCCAAACTTCGTCGCCTCTTTATTTATGGGTATATGCCCGTGAAACCGTCAATTTAACGGCTTTTTAGTAAAAATACGAAGGACATTTAGTATCTTGAAAGACTTGCGTTGAAACTGAGATGAAAAAGAAAATAGGCTATCTGTTACTTCTTGTGGTGGGTTCGATGGGGTATTCCCAAAGTTGTCCTAGCTTAATCAGTCCTGCCAGTGGGGCTACCAATGTACCGGTAGAAACCGTAATTTCTTGGCAAGAAGTAGTTGGTGTCCCTGGGTATGATGTGGCACTCGGTACCAGTCCGGGGGCAAACGATATTTTTGAACAGTTTGTGGGTAGTGCCACTTTTTTGACGCCTCCCTTGGGGCTACCGTCCAACACAGAAGTTTTTGTAACCATAACCCTATTCTTTTTTAATAGACCCAATATAGTCTGCTCGAGTACCTCATTTTTTACGGAGACCGTTTCTAATGTACCTCAGTGTACAACTATTGGAAACCCACGGAATACAGATGTTGACGTAAATGTGGGTACCAATATAAGTTGGGGGTATGCCCCTAGGGCCACAAGTTATCTTTTGACTTTGGGTACTTCACCCGGATCTGGGGATATTGTTTCCAATTTGGATGTGGGCAATGTACTTTTTTTTAATCCACCTGCGGATCTACCCCCCAATACCGATATATACGTTGAAATTACTCCGGTAAATGGTATTGGTAATGCAGTGGGCTGTATTGAGGAAATCTTTACCACAGGAAGCATTACAGTGCTACCAGGATGTACGTCATTGACCTTCCCCATAAATGGACAGACAAACGTTCCGCTGACACCTTTGTTAGAATGGGTAGATGTTCCTGGGGCCATAGGATATCGTGTGTCCATTGGCACCAATCCCTTTGACAATAACATTTTAAATAGAGGTACTTTTACCAGAAACTCCACTTTTGTTATAGAATTTGAGGCCAACAGAACAATTTTTGTCACCATAGTGCCTTTTAATGATGCCGGTGAAGCACTTGGGTGTGCGCAACAGTCATTTTCTACCATTGAAGGATGTGGTCCTTTCTTTGATCCGGTAACAGGTGCTTTAGTAGACTTATTTCCAGAACTTAATTTTACCGGTAACTTATCTATTTGCGAAAATGCAACTCCCGTAACTGTTTCCACAGATGCGGTTGCAGAGGGGTTTAGATGGATAAGACAGACCCAATCTGGCACCGTTATAGAAGAATTATCGGATACAAGGGATGCCGCTATTACCGAAGCGGGTTTTTATCGTTTGGAAGTTTTCAATTTTGCCGATCCCGGGGGCAGTAACTTCCCCTGTATTACCGCTCAAGATTTTACGGTGGATATTTTTGAGGGACCTACAATCAATTCCATCGATGTACAAGGTCAAGGAGATAATCTTCAATTGGTTATAAATGCTACGGGAACAGGGACGTACGAGTATGCAGTGAACAATGCAAACGGCCCCTTCCAAGACAGCAATGTTTTCAACAATGTGCCTAGAGGTAATAGCACGGTGTACGTCCGGGATAAAAACGACATCAATTGTGTGGTTTCGGAGCTGGTGGAACAAGATCTTGTATCCGAAGGGTTCCCGAATTTTTTTACGCCCAATGGGGATGGAATTAACGATTTCTGGCAGTTTGTGCCCTTACCAAACACAACGCCCCTTGATCTCGAGGCAATTTTTATCTTTAATCGGTTTGGACAGTTGATAACACAAATAGACCCGGATTCCCCTGGTTGGAACGGTACTCTTAATGGCAGGCCACTGCCCGCTTCGGACTATTGGTTCAGGGCCATATCGTCTGAAAATCAAAAGTTCACAGGCCATTTTGCATTAAAACGTTGATTTAACGTAAAACATAGGCTTCACCAAGAAATAATCATCACTGTTTTTGTAATTTTAACTCATGAAATTTAAGGTTTTTTCGGAATTCAAACCAACAGGTGACCAACCACAGGCCATTAGTCAATTGGCAGACGGTATTTCATCTAACGAAAGGTATCAGACGCTATTGGGGGTCACCGGGTCTGGCAAGACATTTACTGTGGCCAATCTCATAGAAGAAATACAAAGGCCAACACTGGTCCTAGCGCACAATAAAACCTTGGCAGCTCAATTATACTCGGAGTTTAAGCAATTTTTTCCGAACAACGCCATAGAGTATTTTGTATCCTATTACGACTATTACCAACCGGAAGCCTATCTGCCGACCACCGGGACTTACATAGAAAAGGACCTTTCCATTAACGAGGATATAGAAAAGCTACGGTTAAGTGCCACATCTTCCCTCCTCTCCGGGAGAAGAGACGTATTGGTTGTGGCTTCGGTCTCTTGTCTTTACGGGATTGGCAATCCTGTTGAATTTCAAAAGAATGTGATAAACATACACAAGGATCAGGTCATTGCAAGAACCAAATTTTTACATCAATTGGTTCAAAGTTTGTATTCTAGGACTACAGATGATTTTAGAAACGGTAATTTCAGGGTAAAGGGTGATGTTGTGGATGTTTTTCCAAGCTATGCGGATCATGCTTTTAGAATTCATTTCTTTGGTGATGAAATTGAGGAAATAGAGGCCTTCGACCCTTTTAAGAATACGGTATTGGAGGTCTATGAGAATCTAAATATTTATCCGGCCAATATGTTCGTTACCTCTCCGGATATTCTCCAAAACGCCATTCACCTCATTCAGGAAGATATGGTCAGTCAGGTGGCTTATTTTAAAGAAATTGGTAAGCCACTAGAAGCCAAACGTCTAGAAGAACGCACTAGTTTTGATTTAGAAATGATACGAGAACTTGGATATTGTTCGGGTATTGAAAACTATTCCCGCTATTTGGATGGGCGGGATCCTGGAACCCGACCCTTTTGCCTTCTCGATTATTTTCCGGACGATTATTTAATGGTAATCGATGAAAGCCATGTGACCATTCCGCAAGTACATGCTATGTATGGTGGTGACCGATCTAGAAAGGAGAATCTGGTCGAATTTGGTTTTAGATTGCCTGCCGCTATGGACAATAGGCCCTTAAAGTTTGAGGAATTTGAGGCCATGCAAAATCAGGTAATCTATGTAAGCGCTACCCCGGCCGATTATGAGCTGGAGCATAGTCAGGGAGTTTATGTGGAACAGGTAATTAGGCCCACGGGATTATTGGATCCCGAAATTGAGGTCAGGCCAAGTCTAAACCAAATAGACGACTTGGTAGAGGAAATACAAAAACGGGTAGAAAAGGACGAGCGTGTACTGGTTACTACACTTACCAAAAGAATGGCAGAGGAATTGGCTAAATACCTAGCCAGAATAGATGTCCGCTGCCGATACATCCATAGCGATGTAGATACCTTGGAAAGGGTAGAAATAATGCAAGATCTTAGAAAAGGTATTTTCGATGTCCTTATAGGCGTAAATCTACTCCGGGAGGGATTAGATTTACCCGAGGTTTCGTTGGTAGCCATTTTAGACGCGGATAAAGAAGGCTTTTTACGGAATAACAGGTCTTTAACACAAACCGTGGGTAGGGCCGCAAGAAACCTTAATGGTAGGGCCATTATGTATGCGGATAAAATAACGAAGAGCATGCAAATGACCATCGACGAGACCAATTACCGAAGGGAAAAACAAATTGCCTATAACGTAGCTAACAATGTTATCCCTAAGGCACTCAACAAAAGCCTTGACAGTGTATTGTCCAAGAACTCGGTTTCGACCTACCATTTTGAAAAGGAGACCATGCGTGCAGCTGAACCCGATGCAAAGTACCTGACTCCCGAGCAGCGTGAAAAAATGATCAGGGAAAAACGTAAAGCCATGGAAAAAGCGGCAAAGGACTTGGATTTTATGCAAGCGGCCAAACTACGCGATGAAATTAAGATGTTACAAGTTCAGGAATAAAAAAAGCGCCCGGTTTATACCGAACGCTTTTCCTAACTAACCAACTAAACCAACCATTATGAAAAATCCTGACAGGACCTACATAATATCATAAATGCCGTTAAGCAATATCTATCAATCTTTTGGGTTTTGGCAACGCTTCTTCCTTTTTGGGAAGTGAAAGTCGTAAAACCCCACCTTCATAAGAAGCTTGTATACCATCTTCATTTACCGATTCCGGAAGGGTAAAAGCCCTTTTAAATGACGAAAGCCTAAATTCCCTTCGGGTGTACTTATCTTCTATCTGTGCGTCCTCTTCCTTTAATTCAGTCGAGATTTCAAGTACTTTCTTATCGATCTCAATATTAAAGTCTTCTTTTTTTCTTCCGGGAACTACAAGTTCCAACTCAAAATCCGTTTCATTTTCCCTAATATTTACGGCTGGGAAATTACCTCGAAACGTCTCCATTCCTCCAAACCAATCTGGTTTAAAAACTTCATTCATCAAAGCAGGAAACATTAAATTGTGTCTTTTAACTATACTCATGATTATAATTTTTTTATTACTCATCAATTTCGTAACTGTATAGTCAAATGATATACCAAGTACAATTTACTGCCTTTTTGTCTTGTTTTTAGGTGTCGTTAATGCCATAATGGCATTTTCAAAAGAAGATTTTAGTTGTAATATGCTTTGAAGATGTTTATTAGCACATCTGGCGGTATCACTTTATTAGGATATTTGTGCATAACCGATAGTACTTGCTCTATGGCCGAAGGCGGTAATCCCATGCCTAAACCAATATTGTGGAGTTTGCTTACTTCTTGTTCGCTTTGTACTTGGTCTACGTTCATTAAAAGAACCAGCCTATGAAACTGAAGGATTCGGTCCGCTTGGGATTTGGGCATTAAAATCTCGGCTTCCTGCTCCAATAAAGACTCAAAAGTTTCCCTATCTATGCCTAATTGGGTAGCTACACCCAGAAGAAAGTTAAATTCGGCCTCCTTAAAACTATCATCGACCTTGGCAAAGGCGATCATTTCGGATAGGATGCTCAATTTTTCTTCTCGACTGCTCATACAAAGTACAATTTGCCTATTAATACTAGGCATGGCCAACTAAGATAACTCTAAAAAGCGAGATTTCGTATATGAAAAACAAAATGCCCGGGAAATTGATCCTTAATGGGATTTTTGTGCTATTTTGCCAAAAACATGGCGATGACCAACAACGATATATTTAAAAAGCTTAGGGTTGCCCTTATGCTTAGGGATGACGAAATAGTGGAAATCCTGAAATTAGCTGATTTTAAGATCTCTAAGGGCGAATTGAGTGCATTTTTTAGACGGGAAGACCACCCCAATTATGTGGCATGCGGAGACCAAGTTCTTCGTAATTTCTTAAATGGTCTGGTAATCCATCTCCGAGGTACAAAAGAGCATCCAAAAAATCCGAAGGAGGTACTGTACAAAGACAAGACAAAACCCGATATGGCAAAAAGTTCAAAGCCAAAAACCAAGCCTTACGGAAAAAAGAAACCCGTTTCGGATATCAGCTATGTAAAGTATAAAAACAAAAAAAAGTAGTCTTAAACGCCGTTCGTTTTTGTAAATATACGGGGTTATGCTTCAGAAAATCTTAAAATTTGTGAAATAGGTTTATCTAAACCAATTTGGGCATAAAAAAAGGGCAATGTATTACCATTGCCCTTTTTGTTGAAGTTTTAAATTTTCAATAATTAATTAAGAACGGCCTTGACTTTATCTGCCGCTTCTTGGAACTGTACCGCAGAATGCACGGCCAGTCCGGAATTATCTATAATTTCTTTCGCCAGTTCTGCATTGGTACCTTGTAACCGTACAATAATGGGCACCTTAATGGCATCTCCCATATTCTTATAGGCATCTACAACACCTTGGGCCACACGATCACAACGGACAATACCTCCAAATATATTGATAAGTATGGCTTTAACCTCTGGGTCTTTTAATATAATTCTAAATGCTTCCTCTACACGTTTGGCATCGGCGGTACCCCCTACATCCAAAAAGTTTGCGGGTTCGCCACCAGCCATCTTAATAAGATCCATGGTAGCCATTGCCAAACCGGCACCGTTTACCATACACCCTACATTACCATCCAAATCCACATAATTAAGGCCTACTGCCCTAGCTTCTACTTCAATAGGGTTTTCTTCTCTTAAATCTCTCATTTCCGCATACTGCTTCCTTCGAAACAAGGCGTTATCGTCTATAGAGACCTTTGCATCCACGGCCATAATTTTATCATCCGAAGTCTTAAGCACAGGATTGATCTCAAACAGACTGGCATCGCTCTGCTCATATGCCCTGTACAACGCAGCTACAAATTTTGTCATTTCCTTAAAAGCCATACCCGACAGTCCGAGGTTAAAAGCTATTCTCCGAGCTTGAAAGGGTAAAAGACCTGTAGCCGGGTCTATTTCTTCTGTAAATATCAAATGTGGCGTTTTTTCGGCTACCGCCTCTATATCCATACCCCCTTCGGTAGAATACATAATCATATTTCTACCTGTTCCCCTATTTAGCAGCACTGACATATAAAATTCGTTGGTTTCACTATCACCGGGGTAATACACATCTTCTGCAATCAACACTTTATGCACTTTTTTTCCTTCGGCCGAGGTCTGCGGGGTGATTAAGTTCATTCCTATGATGCTTCCGGCCAAACTTTCCACTTCTTTGAGATTTTTGGCCAATTTAACACCACCGCCTTTTCCACGGCCACCTGCATGTACCTGAGCTTTTATTACGTGCCAACCGGTACCCGTTTCCTGGGTGAGTTGTTTTGCAGCGTCTACCGCTTCCTTGGCATTATGAGCTACTATTCCACGTTGGATACGTACCCCAAAACTTGCTAAAATTTCCTTTCCTTGATATTCGTGAAGATTCATATAAGAAGTGACTTTGTATTTGAAAACAAAAATAGCAAACCAAAGGGATTTACCCTAATGAAAGGTATATTAAGAAATTTAATGTTTGTTTTTAGAGGTTAACCCGAGATTAGATTTTAAAATCCTCAAAATCCAAAGGATCGAAATTTCTAAAATGACCATTTAACTCTATAGTTTCCTTGGTTCTGTTAACGGCCCTTAAAACAGGTATGGTAGTCCTTAAATGTTGTTCTAAAAATGCTAAACGCCCACTTTCATGACTAATCTGTAATAGATGGTGCTCTTGGCCAAGGGTAAGTCCTACTTTGTGAGCAAGACTAAAACTAGTGAACCTATCCTTATCCAATGCAGCAAGGGGGACCCCCATTAAGGCATACAGCTGCCCTATTAGTCCTAATACCGACTGCTTTTGTTCCGCAGTGCCGTCGTCCACATTTTCCAAAAATTCCACCACTCCTCCAGCATACAGTTTGTTTGCCAATTGGTTTTCGAAAGTAACCATTTTAAATACCCGTTTAGCACTGCAAATAATGTCCATTTCCCCATTATCGTAAGTGTTCATAATTTCCTCTAACTGCATTTCAGTACCGTATGCCAGCACATTGTCAATGTAAACCGGCATGCCAAAGGTATAAGCGTACTCCCTGCAATCTGCTATAAGCTGCTTATAACGCTCTTCGAATACATGTAATGGCACGCGTTCACCAGGAAAAAAAACGGATGGTAAAGGAAAAAAAGAAAGTTTCATAGCAGTTTTTTTCAAATGTACAATAGCCGATGAAAGCTCACAAACAGAAATTACATCGCTATTGTTACATTTATAACTATTTGTTGTATTTTTAATCAATGCCTGAAAATTCTTGCATGAAAGTATTAAGAAGTATAGATTTGCCAAAAAACTTCTCGAATGAACAATACCGACTTACTTAAGGTGGCCAAAACCTACGGCAATCCCGTTTATGTATACGATTCGGAAAAAATTACAGCCCAGTTTAAAAGACTTACCAATGCTTTTAAGGGCGTACGAAAACTAAAACTTAATTATGCCGCCAAGGCATTGTCCAATATAAATATATTGCGCCTAATGAACAGTTTGGGCAGCGGTCTAGACACAGTATCCGTCCAAGAGGTAAAATTGGGTTTACTTGCCGGTTTTAAACCAGAAACCATAATATTTACACCTAATGGCGTCTCCTTGGAAGAGATTGAATCTGCTGCTTCCCTTGGTGTTAGGATCAATATAGACAATCTTTCCATTTTGGAACAATTTGGCAGTAAACATCCGGATATTCCGGTGTGTATCCGGATAAACCCACATGTAATGGCCGGTGGGAATTCTAACATTTCCGTTGGGCATATCGATTCCAAATTTGGTATTAGCATCCATCAAATTCCCCATTTATTGCGAATTGTTGAGCTTACACAAATGAAAATCAACGGTATCCATATGCATACGGGTAGCGATATTTTGGATATTGACGTATTTTTATATGCCTCCGAAATTCTTTTTGAAACGGCTAAAAATTTCAAAAATTTAGATTTTATCGATTTCGGTAGTGGATTTAAAGTACCTTATAAGGAGGGCGATATAGAAACCAATGTTGAGGAGCTTGGAAAAAAACTCAGTACCCGTTTCAACGAATTTTGCAAAGAATACGGTAAGGAACTTACCCTTGCTTTTGAGCCCGGTAAGTTTTTGGTAAGTGAAGCGGGTTATTTTCTTGCCAAGGTAAACGTGGTAAAACAAACCACCTCTACAGTATTTGCAAGTGTAGATTCTGGTTTTAACCATCTGATAAGGCCTATGTTGTATAATGCAACACACCAGATCACAAACATATCCAATCCCAAGGGCAGGGAAAGGTATTATTCTGTTGTAGGATACATCTGTGAGACCGATACTTTTGGCACCAATCGTAGAATAAACGAAGTTTCCGAGGGCGATATTCTTTGTTTTAAGAATGCTGGTGCCTATTGCTTTACCATGGCCAGTAACTACAATTCTAGATTTAGACCTGCAGAGGTGTTATGGCATCAGGGCAAAGCGATCTTGATACGGGAAAGAGAGACTTTTGACGACCTTATAAAAAACCAGGTAGACCTTCAGGATCTGTTCGCTCCAAAGAAGGAGCAGCTTACCGTAAAATAAAGCACGGAAATTTTCGTTAGTTTTGGTATAGAAATTGTACTAATACAAGAAAAAGATCATGAAGTTTCTTTCCCCAAAATCGCTGTTATTACCCTTTTTTGCCTTCTTAGCTATCAATACAACCGCACAAGAGGTAGAATGGCTTAGTTGGAATGAGGCTGTGTCCCGATCAGAATCTGACGCCTCTCCCAAGAAAATTTTCATTGATGTATACACGGATTGGTGTGGATGGTGTAAAAAAATGGATAAGGACACCTTTCAAAATGCCGAGGTTGCAGACTATATGCGCAATAACTTTTATATGGTGAAGATGGATGGTGAAGGAAAAGAACCTATAGTCTACAAAGGAAAGACTTATAATTTTGTGGCATCGGGTAGAAGGGGTTATCACGAATTTGCCGCTGCCTTGATGCAAGGAAGAATGAGTTATCCTACGGTAATATTCTTAGATGAAGCCCAGCAAATGCTCTCTCCTGTTCCGGGATACCAAAAACCGGTTCCTTTTCTCAAGATTGCCAGATACTTTGGAGACAATATCTACAAGGAAAAGGATTGGAAAACCTACGATGCTAACGGAAAGTAATCTGTTATTTGTGGTTTACTCCAACACCAAAACTAAATCTAACGGCTATAATTGGGAGATTCTTTGGTAATGGTAACATCGTGCGGATGACTTTCATTAATACCACTTGCCGTAATTTTCACAAAACGTCCGGTTTCCTTTAAGGTGGCTATATCTTTGGATCCACAATATCCCATTCCGGCACGGATACCCCCAACGAATTGGTGTACACTCTCAAACAAGTCGCCTTTGTAAGGAACCCTGCCAACAATGCCTTCTGGTACCAACTTTTTTATATCGTCTTCCACATCTTGAAAATAGCGATCCTTGCTACCTTCTTTCATGGCTTCCACAGAACCCATACCGCGGTACGACTTAAACTTCCTGCCTTCATAGATTATGGTTTCTCCTGGAGACTCTTTTGTACCTGCCAAGAGTGAACCAAGCATTACAGTATCTGCTCCTGCGGCAATTGCTTTAGGAATGTCGCCTGTATACCTAATGCCACCATCGGCAATCACAGGGACTCCACTGCCTTTTATGGCAGCAGCTACTTCTAAAACTGCAGAAAATTGTGGGAAACCCACACCGGCCACAACCCGCGTGGTACATATTGAGCCCGGGCCTATGCCCACTTTTACGGCATCTGCACCAGCAGCCACCAAATATTTAGCAGCTTCACCAGTGGCTATATTGCCTACGATTACGTCTAATTGGGGAAATTTCTTTTTCACTTCTTTTAAGACGGCAACCACTCCTTTTGTATGTCCATGGGCGGTGTCTATTACAACGGCATCAACCCCCGCATTTACAAGTGCTTCTGCCCTATCCAAGGCATCTGGCGTAACACCAAGTGCCGCGGCTACTCTAAGTCGCCCATATTTATCTTTGTTGGCGCTGGGCTTTTGGGTGAGTTTCGTAATATCACGAAAAGTGATTAGCCCAACCAATTTGTTGTTCTTGTTAACCACAGGCAATTTTTCAATCTTATTCTCTTGTAAAATATCTTCTGCCTCAGTCAGTGAAGTCCCTTCCCCAACCGTAACCAAATTTTTAGAGGTCATTACCTCAGCAATGGGCCTATCATCGTTTTTCTCAAAACGAAGATCCCTATTGGTTACTATCCCTAATAATTTACCATCACCATCTACTATAGGAATACCGCCAATACTATATTCTTGCATATTTGCTTTGGCATCTCGCACCAAGGATTCCAAAGGCAAGGTAACCGGATCCATGATCATACCGCTTTCTGCCCTTTTAACCTTACGTACCTTAAGCGCTTGCCGCTCTATGGACATATTCTTGTGCAAGACCCCGATACCACCTTCTTGGGCCATTGCTATGGCCATTCGGGACTCGGTAACCGTATCCATGGCTGCGGATACAATAGGCACGTTTATGGTAATATTTTTTGTGAATTTTGTCTGGATGTTCACTTCTCTAGGAAGTACTTCGGAATATGCTGGCACCAGAAGAACGTCGTCATAAGTAAGACCTTCACCAACAATTTTATTTAGATGAGCTTGCATGGCAATTAGAGATTAATTGCGTGCAAATATACTACATTTTAAGGCAATGGATGCACACTTGCGTTTTTTACTTTTGCGATGGTCCTTTCTGTATTAATTGATACAAAACCAATAGGGAAGAAACTAGAAAGGTAAGGGTCATTAAGATGCCCGAAAAAATGATTACGTATTTCATCCAGAGCACCCCCAACCACAGCAGGTAAATACCTCCAAAAGTAAGAACCACCGAGGCAAATGGCTCAATGGTTAAGAACAATTTAAACTTTTTGGGTAAGTTGGTAAGCCAAACGATTCCGCCCAGTAAGAAAAAAATAAGGGACATAGATAAAATATGGGTATGTACAATTGTAAGTATTTCGCGTTTGCTTTTTTTAAATTTCATCACCTTGGCATCTTCGTCCTCTTCGTTGCCCAAATAATTTTCCTCGATACCGCTGGGTGCCGTGGTGCTTGTTTCGTTTACGAACAAAAGTCCGGTATAGAAACCAATGGAAAGAACCAGAACAAAAACGCCAATAAAAAGTTTGATCTCCTTCGGGAATGTAGACAATAGGCCGTTGTAGTTCATTACAACACCTCGTTTTCTTGTAATATCCCTATGGTCTGCAGTAGTTTGTCCATGGACATGGTCATAGAACGTACGGAAATTGTAGCGCCAGATATGGCATCTATATTGGTTTCATAATTGACACGGTCTTTCCCTGTCTTTCCCAAAAATTGTTTCAACCATCTTTTACTCCCTATTTCACCGCCATATTCTTCCCTATATATCAGCACTTTGGAATGTACAACTTTAAGTTGCTGGTCAAAAACCACCAAATAATCAAATTTTGCAGTTTTACTGGGTGCCTGATCCACGAATACATAACCCAACAAGTTATCCTGATTAAGAAGTTTAAAGAAGTTGTCCTCTGATATCTTGGCAGGAAGTTTGGCATTCAAGGACGCCGGGACCTCAACAGGAGTCATTGAAAAAGTAGAAACCTCAAATACTTTGTTTACTTCTTTTTCAACTTTTTTCTGAATGTTTTTAGGTAATCCGAACCCAACCAGGAGCGAAGCCAAAATCAAAAAACAACCGACTATGCGTTTACCATGCAACATGTTGCAAATGTATTAATTTAGACTTAATATTAATAACAAACTTGCCGATTTAATGATAATTTTACGGAAACGCCCCCTTAGAGCCAAGGTTTTATTGTTAGAACCAAACACCTATTCCAAAATTCAACCTGTCTTTTACATCACTTGCATCGTCGTTATTTTCCCTAAACTGATAATCTCCTTTTACCACAACCCCTGGGGCTATATGGTAGGTAAGACCAGTAGTGATATCCGACCTGTCATAAGCAGGGTTTTGTGCCAGAGTTCCTTCGGTATCGGCGTGCGTATCGTACGTCTCGTAACGTGCAAAAGCAAACAATTTTTGCTTGTTGCCCCTGGGTAGCAGGTTATATGCGCCTTCCAAATACCAACCTTGCAACTGGCTACCTAGGTCTCTGCCCGTTAGGGCGTTGTACTCTTCGGTATCGGAAAGGGAAGCATTTATAAACTGAGCTCGTGCTGTAAACTTTTGATATGCATATCGGGCGTCCAGACCAATCATGGTAATACCAATATTGGCACCATCCAATTCCTCTACGTCATCGGCTGCCTGCGTTTTACCAAAATAACCCGAGAGCCCCAATCGTAGTCCTGGAATTCCGTAATAATCAAACTTGGTGGAAAAATTTGGACTATCGATCGTGGATCGTATTCCCTTTTGACGCCCACTTCTAAGCCCGTTAGAACCTCTTAAGATGCCAGAGATACCCCCTTCACCATCGGCTTCGGTAGACTTAAAGCCGTTAAATAAGTAGGCCTGATATCCCAAGGAAAGATTGTTGAACCTTCCGGATACACCAATTCCAAGTTCTCTCCAAGTAGTAGGTACAATTACATTATCTAGTGTGGGACGTTCCGTTCCATTAAAGGTGGTAGGTTCGTGAAATTCATTAACGATTCCCATGGGTACCAACATAAGTCCACCTCTAAGGTTTACATTGTCCGCCACATTATAATTTACAAATGCCTGTTCCACAAATATTTCCTCTACGTGCTCTACTTCCAATTCCGTAACAAACTGCGTTCTTTCATCAAATCGATAACCGAACAACAGCACCAAGCGCTGTATATCCAATTCCCCGTTATCACCTTCGGGCTGATTGTAAAGCATTTCCCCGTACGCCCCTACGGTAACTGCAGAAGCATAGTTACCCGAAAGTATTCGCTGCGCCGCGTTCAATTGCTTTTGAGGGTCTAAGGTTATGGAATCTGTTACTGTTTGTGCACTTAACATTGAAGTTAAAAATAGGGCAAGGCCCAATGCGGTATTTCTCATCTCTGGTATATTAAATTTATTTAGACTGGTTTTAAATAGTGTTCTTGTAGAGGGCAAATATACTGCATCAAACCAAACAAAAAAATTTTATTTAAATTAAATCTAAATAAATTTAAATATTTAACAATTAGGCAATCTGTAGAGTCGTAACATCCAAAAAAAGATCAGTGATAAGTAGAAAAAAGTTCCGAAGCCTTGTTATAAGATGCCTCAAAAGCCATTGCGTTTACGTTGCTATCTACTTTGGATGAAGTGAAATAAGAGAGCATTTTTTCGGTGGGCATATTCCCTGTAAGTTCGTCCTTGGCCATAGGACAACCGCCAAATCCTTGAACCGCGCCGTCGAATCTACGACAACCGGCCATATAGGCAGCATCAACTTTTTCGTGCCATCTATTGGGCACAGTATGTAGGTGTGCGCCAAATTCAATTTCGGGATATTTGGGAATTAGGTTGGCAAAAAGATAGTCTATAACTTCTGGGGTTGAGCTTCCTACCGTATCGGACAAAGACAATATCTTAACGCCCATTGCCGCTAATTTTTCTGTCCACTCCCCTACTATAGCAACATTCCACGGGTCGCCATAGGGGTTGCCAAATCCCATGGAAATATAAGTAACCACCTCTTTGCCCGAGTTTTTTGCTATTTCCAAAATTTCCTGTAATGTAGTTATGGATTGATTTATGGTCTTATGGGTGTTCCTCATTTGAAAATTCTCGGAAATAGAGAAGGGATATCCCAAATAGTCTATAGCCATATGCGTACTTGCTTCTTTTGCCCCGCGTACGTTAGCTACAATTGCCAAAAGTTTACTGGAAGTAGCTGATAAATCGAGCTGGGACAAGACTTCCGCAGTATCTACCATCTGCGGAATGGCCTTTGGGGAGACAAAACTCCCAAAATCGATAGTATCAAACCCACACCCCAACAAGGACTGAATATACCTTACTTTGTGCTCTGTAGGAATAAACATCTTTATACCTTGCATGGCATCCCTAGGGCATTCTATCAACTTTACTTTTTCCGCCATGGTACTCATTACATCCATTCAAAATTAGCATTATTTATCCGATAAAAGAATAAATACAGCGATGCCCAAGAAAACTGAAATCTGTAACCATTTCATAACAACACCTATTTTGCTGTTTCTCCTTATATATGAGGTTATACTACTCGCCAAAATAGCTATGAGGCTAAAGACAGTGAACGCAATTAGCATAAAAAGCGCTCCGAGGACATAGAACTGAAGAGCCGTATTTAGGGTATCGCTAAAAAGAAAGCTTGGAAAAAAAGCCAAAAAGAAAATGGTGACTTTAGGGTTTAGAACATTCATTATGAAGCCCTTTTTGAACATTTGCCATAGATTTTTTTGAGAAACCTCCGTATTGGTAAGTATAATAGAAGATTCTGCTCTATAGACCGAATATGCCAAATAAACAAGGTAAGCAGCCCCTAATAATTTTATTAAAAGAAATAGGCCGTCACTTTCCTTTATGATTGCGGATAATCCAAAAGCAAGTAATGTAGTATGCACCAAACAGCCCGATACCAGCCCCGCCACCGTGGCTATACCATATTTTTTACCACTTGCAACACTTTGTACCAATACGTAAATATTATCTGGGCCAGGTGCTATGGCCAGGGCCGTTGAAGCCAACATAAATGCATAAATAATTTCGTAATCCACAAGTTTTTTTAAAAGTACAAATTACAAATTCTACAAGTGTAGCCATTCTTTTTATATCTTAACCCAAAAAAACATGAAGGTTCTTCTAATAACATTGGTTACTGCAAGTCTGGCACTATACTTTTGTCCCATGCCAGACTTATCCAATACTAAAATTTCCGAAACAGATCTAGAAAAAAATAAGGACAGTGTTCTTAGGCATGTGGTGCTCTTTAAATTTAAAGAGGGCACTCCGGCAAACAAAATATCTGAAATAGAAACGGCTTTCCGATCGTTACCTGCAAAAATTCCGGAAATAGCATCATTAGAATGGGGCCTTAACAATAGCCCAGAAGGTTTGGAAAAAGGTTTCACGCATTGCTTTTTGCTTACATTCAATAGCGAACAAGATAGAACCGTTTATCTGCCTCACGCAGACCATAAGGCATTCGGGGCATTGTTAACCCCGCATCTGGAGGATGTATTGGTTGTTGATTACTGGACTCACTAACCCTTGGATTCCATTTTTTGGAGGATTGCCTTATTTATTTTTTTTATCAACGAAGGTCCTTCATACACAAATCCGGTCCATAGTTGTACCAAATCTGCCCCGGCTTCCAACTTTTCCAGCGCATCTTCTGCGGAATGAATGCCCCCTACCCCTATAATGGGAAATGCTTTGTTACTTTTTTCCGATAAAAATCGAATAACGGCCGTACTCCTATTAGCCAGCGGTTTACCACTTAACCCGCCAGGTTCCTCTATTAGCATATAATCGGATTTTAGGTTCTTGTCCCTAGCTATAGTAGTATTTGTGGCAATAACACCATCTATTTTTGTTTTATTCACAATTTTAATGATGTCCAATAACTGATTGTCCGAAAGGTCTGGCGCTATCTTTAATAATATTGGTTTTTCTTTGGTCTTACTCTTTAGGGCATACTTATAATTTTCCTTCTTTATTTCCTGCAACAGCGCGGTTAACGGTTCCTTATCTTGCAACTCCCTTAGTCCGGGGGTATTGGGCGAGCTAACATTCACTACAAAGTAATCTACATGATCAAACAGGGCATCGAAGCAAATAAGATAATCCTTGACAGCCATATTGTTAGGTGTGGCCTTGTTCTTTCCGATGTTTCCGCCAATGAGTACTTTATGGTCTTTTTTTAGCTGCTCTACGGCATCAAAAACTCCTAGATTATTAAAACCCATTCTGTTAATTATACCTTCATCTGCCTTAAGCCTAAACAATCTGGTCTTGGGATTGCCTTTTTGCGGTTTTGGGGTAAGTGTCCCTATTTCTATGAATCCAAAACCAAAATTGGAAAGTTCGTTATATAGTTTGGCATCCTTGTCAAAACCAGCGGCCAAGCCTACAGGGTTCTTAAAAGTAAGTCCAAAAACCTCACGTTCCAACCGTTTATCATTGATTTGATAGAGGGTTCTGAAAAGTCCCGAAAAACCAATCTTCGAAAAAAATCTAATTAATGAGAAGGAAAGGTGATGCACCTTTTCTGGGTCTAAAAGAAAAAAAATGGGGCGAACTAGAAACTTGTACATGAAGGTATAACTGCTTTGGGCAAAAATACAAACTCCTTTGGAGTACATATCCCCTAATCACCTTTTTTTATTGAGTAAAATGATTAATCATTCCTAACCCCTACCAAAGGATCTCTAATTGCTGCCTTGCAAAGGTCTACGTAGCGCTGGTACTGTCGTTCATTAAAAAGACCAAGGAGCTTCTTGTCGTACATTTTGGAAGTATTCACCATTTTGTGCTTGAGTACGTTGTACTTTTTTGCCAAATCTGCCAACTCTTCATTGGTTTCTTGTGGGTGTTTGTCCATTAGTTCCTTTATTTCGGCTTCGATCGAAGCTGTCTCTGTCTCCAAAGCTACCTGCCATGTCTGCATCTGACTTTGCTGTTCCTCATTAAGTTGAAATATTTCAACTATAGTACCCGCATCTTTGCCCCCAATGTTCAAAGTACAATCTTGCGCCCTTCCAAAACAACATAGAAGGCCAAATATTAGTATCGAATAAAACGCTTTTACCCTCATTGTCCAATTCTTACGTATTCAACTTATTAAAACAATAAATATATAAACAGCATTTTTACCGAAAAAGTATGCAAAAGACCCCGGTTTAAGATCAAAAACAAAAAAAGACCGCCCACAAAGGCGGTCTTTTCAATAAACTAACTTAAACGGATTATTTCAATTTAAAATTTAAACGAGCGAACAAAAACCTTCCGCCAATACCAAACTGTTGTGCCCTTCTAGACCAGTCAAAACGACCAGAACTACGGTTGGTTTGGGCTCCAGTTGTATTCGGATCAAAATCTTCGATTGCTCGATCCGGAAATATATCGAACAAGTTGTTGGCTCCTATAGTAAAGGTAAGGGCATCCGTTGCCTTATAACCAATAGATAAGTCCGTTACCAATTTAGTGCCAAACACTTGTTGCCGGTCTATATTAGTTGTAGCTTCGGTAACTTCGCCAAAGTATACATTGCGTAAAAAGAAAATCAACTTTTCTGAAGTTAGACTGTTAGATAGGTTTATTTTGGTTCTTGGCACGGCCTCTTCCAAATATACCCTACTATCTTCTGGGAAATAAGTTTCTTCTAGGCCAGCATCTAATAAGACTTGAGAAGCATTTGTTGCTCCAACTTTTTTGGTTTTTGAAAAAGTACCGGCCAGATCGGATTTTAAACGCCAGCTATCACCTAAATTGGCCTTATGTGTAACCACAATATCCAAACCTTTGGATTCCGTATCGATCGCATTGGCAAAAAAGGAAGCTGCTGTTGCATTCGCTTGCGAAAGTAAAAACCTTAACTCATCTCCCTCGGTTCCTTCTGGAGCGCTAAATTGCCCAGTGTAAACAACTCTATCATCAATTTTTACAAAGTAACCATCCAAGGTAACGGTAAGGTTGGCACTTGGGATCTTAGCGGTAAAACCAAGACTAACACTCTGGGATGTTTCTTCTTTTAGTTGGGGAATCCCGAGAAGTTGGGCAGGTCTGCTATCATTGGCAAAAGTACCCACCTCTTGTGGATCTCCATTTTGATCGAAAATGGTAGAGGTAGAGTTAAAGTTTATTTGATGTAAGGATGGCGCCCTAAAACCGGTATTTACCGCACCCCTTATGTTTAGGTTATCCGATACCTTATAACGCGAAGCCAGTTTGAAGTTTATGGTAGAGCCAAAATCGCTGTAGTTTTCGAAACGAGTGGCAAAACTGGCCAAAAATTGCTCAGAAAAGTCGGCTTCAACATCAAAATACCCAGCAACACTGCTACGTCCCCTAGACAGTTCATTGCTTGGACTAAAGCCTGGAAATACTTGTGAACCTCCCGGTCTTGGGCTTCCAAAAAAATCCTCCGAAGGCTGCTGAGATGCCAAGGTAATTACTTCTCCATCATCGGTGTATTGTGCATATGAAGCTTCTTCGCCTGCAACGATTTCGTAGTTTTCTACCCTATATTCAGCACCAAAAGCAATGTTAAGGCCAGACATTACATCATCAAAAAACTGGGTTACGTCCAAATTGGCCGTGTTTTGTAGAAATGAAAACCCACCGGCATCGAATGTAGTTGGAGAAGAACTTTGCAAGGAAGCATTAAAGGTATTTCCAATGGTATATAAAAACGAGTTTTGACCATAGGTGTTGCTAAAGTCCACGCTCCAATCACCGATCATTCCTTTAATACCTATAGAGATGGACTCGTCCTTGATATTGGAATTTATTTCTGGCAAAAATCCGTTAAAATATGCAGGAGTAAAAGTTCTACTCTGATTTGGAAGTCTGTAGAAACCGGCAGAATTACCTGTTCTGGAACTGATCCCGGCAAAAGAATACAATTCGGTACCGTTATCATCCAAGGGTAGGGATAAATTGGCAAACAGACGACCACCGCGCAAAGCGGATTGCCCTACTCTCATATTATAGTCGCTTCGTTGTTGGCCTCTAGCAGCCAATTCTGCGTCTGTATTGTCAGCGGACAATACAGTTCTAAGTTCTTCTTTGGTAGTGGCACCATTTAAATTGATACCTGCTGCATTGGCATATTGGATTACATCGGCTACATCATCATCCAACAAATCAGACAGATCGGCACCATCAGCCCCTGCAAAACGTTCAACTGTGTTATAAAGATTAAATACTTCACCGTCCCATTCGAACATACGGCTATAATCGTCCCGTACATCAAAATCACCTGAAAAAGTAAGGAATCCTCCATTATCACCTAAAGAAAGACCATAGCTTGCTGCAATATTGGTAGTCTCTCCATCTGACCCACCTGTTTGCCCGTTGGCATTCTTGGAGAAATTGGCTCCTGTGGTCACTGTGGCATTAAGTTCGTTTACCGTGGTATTCAAAACTATATTGATTACACCTGCAATTGCATCAGAACCATATTGGGCGGCGGCACCATCCCGTAATACCTCTATTCGTTGAATAGCCGCAGCCGGAATAGCATTCAAATCCGTTCCTACGCTTCCCCTACCAAAGGTTCCATTAACGTTTACCAAAGAAGAAGTATGCCGTCTTTTACCATTTATGAGCACCAATACTTGATCTGGTCCCAAACCTCTTAAAGAAGCCGGATCAATATGGTCTGTACCATCTGATATCGTTTGGGTATTGGAAGTAAATGAAGGGGCCACGTAATTTAAAATCTGATTTAAGTTTACCTGAGGTGCAACGCTCTGTAATTCCTTAACATCGATTACATCAACAGGCACCGTACTTTCCGTAGCCGTTCTGTTGGGGTTACGAGATCCTACTATAATTACTTCTGAAAGTTCTAGTCCAGACACCAAGGATACGTTGGCCGTGCTACCTGTAACAGTAACTTCTTTGGCTTCAAAACCGATATAGGAAACCACCAAAGTATCTCCTATGGAGGCATCGATGGTATAATTGCCATCAAAATCGGTTGTGGTACCATTGGTTGTTCCTTTTACCACAATGGAAGCTCCCGGTAAGGGCGCTCCGTCTTGATCGGTTACTTGTCCGGAAATCGCCTGCTGTACCATTTCAATTTTATATGGAATTGCAAAACCAAGCCTGCTAACGGTACCTACCTTCAACAATTCTGGTCTGTCTACTTTTTTATGATAAACCACATAATATTTGTTCCCCAAATATTCAAAATCGAAACTGGTCTTTTTTTCCAGCTTGTTGATGATTTTGTCCAGAATAGGATAGCGATATTCCTCAGGATTCAGTTCCGTTCCTGAAAGCAATCCGGGGTTATACGTAAAAAACACTTCGTGTTTTTCGCTTAAATCCGTTAAGAAGTCGGTAAGCGCAATGGTCTTGTAAGCAACAAAATCATCCGCTGTAGTTGTAGCTTTTAATTCCGTGACTCCCGAAAAGAGAAGTAGGAATAGCAGTAGTTTAAAGAGTCGTTTTCCATTCATGTTCTTTGAGTTTTAGTTAAACTTATTGATTGTTGAGTATTATTAGTTTATTGTCTTTTCTAACAATTTTTGTTCCTGTGGATTTTTCAATGGCAAACAGGCAAATTTGTAAGTTCTCATTGGGAATACCACCAGAAAGCACACGATCTGCAATGGTTTGGTCCGTAAATTCGGCCGGTATGCCATAGGCATATTCCAAATGCTTCATTACTTCTTTTAGTTTTATATTATTAAAGATGTAAGTACCCTCTCGCCATAAGGAATAGGATTGTTCCTGACTGACTTTTTCATGGAATATTACCTTGGTTTCGTCCGAGTAGGAGACAAATTCCCCTGGTACCATTTCCTTGTACACCCCATTGTTCAGAAGGAGATTGATAGATCCCTCATCTAGTGCCACATCGGTCTTTTCATCCCTTGTGTTTACGTGGAATTGCGTGCCATACACTTCTACTCTTAAGTCTTTCGTATTTACCCAAAACTTGGCTTTGGAGGCATATTTTGGTTTTACCTTAAAATAAGCTTCCCCTTTCAGGGATACATCCCTGGTGTTCTTTTTAGTATAGCTAATTTCCGAATTGCCATTTAAGACAACCGATGTGCCGTCTGGTAGTTTAAGGTTCATAACCTCTCCGTAACCGGTTTTGTGGAGTACCTGCTGTGAATTGCTCGTTACCAAGACACCAACTACTATGAAAACGAGTCCGATCGCGGCTATAGCAGCTACCTTATGAAGTCTTGATATACCTGATTTTAAGTTTAGTACGGAAGCACTTGCCCTTTTTTGGTCCTTTTCTTGGATTTTATCTAAAACATCCTCCAGTTTTTGATGAACAAAGTCATCGCCTAAGTCATTTTTCTTAAAAGTAATCCCTAGCAAAATGTCCTTGGCGTTGTTAACAACGGCTATTTTATCGGGATTATTTTTAATCCAAGCATTCCAAAAAGCAACATCGTTCCTATTGCCGTTATTGGCCCAATTCCTAAAGGAGGAATCGTTCAAAAGCTTATCCAAAAAAGGTTTTGAATTATCTTTCATTCGTTATTCTAAATAAAAATTTAAACTGCTGTTCGTATTTAAAGAGTAGGAAAGGAATATTATATACCCTCTTTTTTTGAAAAAAATGATTTATCCCCGTAATATATTGCGGATTGCCTCTGATTCTACCGTTTTTCGGAGTTTTACAAAGGCCTTTTGAAGGGTGTTGAGCACACTTTGATAGGAAATATCCATTACTTCACTGATTTCCTTGGTACGAAGGCCACTGTAATATTTTAAATAAATCACTTCTCTCTCGCGCTTGGAAAGATTGTTCAAAATTTTGGCCACCATCTTGGTCTGTATTGCCATAAACTCTTGTTCAATGGCAATTTCCTCTACGGAAAATTCAAATCTAGACAAGGAATCTACATATTCATCAAAATCGGTGAATACTCTTTCCTTTTTTATGGCCTTAAACATGGCCCTTCGAAATGATATGAAAAGATATGCCCTAACGCTGTTTACCTCCCCCAGATTCTCGCGGTTTTCGTACAAGTAAATAAAAAAATCCTGAAGACAATCCTCGGTAAACGTACGATTTCCGCAAATCTTAAAACCATAATTGTGAAACAAGGGGTAGTACTCCTTAAAAAGAGCGGAGAAGGCATTTAAATCGCCTCCAACAAAAAGATGCCATATGACTTTAATAGGCTGAATAATAAGGTTTTTGTACGATTGCTTACAACCAAATATAGGGAATATTCTTAACTAGGCTATTTTGAAGCTGCTGAATACCAAATATATAGTCCAAAATTATCGGTTACAGGAGCTTTTGGATTAAGTTGTATTTTTGACGAAACAATCTATGCATGCAACAAATTATTGATCGGTTTATCAGCTATGTTTCCATTGATACGCAGAGCGATCCAGATTCCGACACAACTCCCAGTACCGCAAAGCAATGGCACTTGGCCCATAAACTTGTAGACGAATTAAACGCCATTGGTATGGCAGAGGTTTCCATTGACGAACATGCCTACATTATGGCCACCTTGCCCAGTAATATGGAAAAGCAAGTACCGGTAATTGGGTTTATCGCTCATTTCGATACTACCCCAGATTTTACAGGTGCCAATGTTAAACCTCAACTAATACACAATTACGATGGCAAGGATATCGTATTAAATACGGAGCATAATATTGTACTCTCGCCAGATTATTTTGAGGATCTATTACTTTATAAAGGCCAGACCCTTATAACCACGGATGGCACTACCTTGTTGGGTGCCGATGATAAGGCGGGTATTACAGAAATAATAACAGCCATGGAGTATTTGGTGCAACACCCGGAAGTTAAACACGGGAAAATCAGGATTGCATTTACACCAGATGAAGAAATTGGGAAGGGAGCACACAAATTTGATGTTCAAAAATTTGGCGCGGATTGGGCCTATACCATGGACGGAAGTCAAATTGGGGAGCTGGAATATGAAAATTTTAATGCCGCCGGCGCCAAAATAACGATAAAAGGAAAAAGTGTACATCCGGGCTATGCCAAGGGAAAAATGATCAACGCCATTGGGATTGCCAATGATTTTTTAACTCAACTTCCAAAAGGCGAAACACCACAGGAAACGGAAGACAGAGAAGGTTTCTATCATGTGCATCATATAGAGGGTGAAATTGAAAATGCCGTCATTTCACTGATTGTAAGGGACCATAACAAGCAAAAATTTGAAAAACGTAAGCAATTGTTGGTTGATATAACAAACCACCTTAACTCTATCTATGGTGATGGTACAGTGGTTACAAATATCAACGACCAATATTATAACATGAAAGAAAAGATATCGCCGGTACTGCATATTGTAGAAATTGCCAAAGAAGCCATGTTGGCCTTGGGCATACCACCGATTATTAAGCCCATCCGGGGAGGCACGGACGGCTCGCAGCTAAGCTTTATGGGATTACCTTGTCCTAATATTTTTGCAGGAGGACATAATTTTCACGGTAAATATGAATATGTTCCCGTAGAAAGTATGGAAAAAGCGGTTGACGTTATCGTAAAAATTTGCGAACTTACGGCTACAAAAGCCTGATAGTATGGATAATATCGATAAAATAGAAGCCTATTTTGCCTTAAACCGACCTTTTAAGGAAGAAATTTCCGTGTTAAGGGAATTGGTCCTTAAAACTGCCCTAAAAGAGGAATACAAATGGGGTGTACCTGTTTACACCTTGGAAGGTAAAAACGTTCTCGGTATTTTGGCTTTTAAACACCATTTTGCACTTTGGTTCTATAATGGGGTCTTTCTAAAAGATTCAGAAAAGGTTTTGGAAAATGCCCAGAAAGGTAAGACCAAGGCTATGCGTCATTGGAAGTTTAGGGCCATGAATGAAATAGACCATAAAAACATCCCTGTATACATTGCAGAGGCCATTGCTAACCAGAAAAAAGGTATTGAGCTAAAACCCCAGCGAAAAAAAGCCATGGACATTCCTCCCTTGCTTCGGAACGCATTACAACAAAAGCAGGGACTGGAAAAAGCCTTTGGCACATTATCGCCTTACAAACAGCGTGAATATTGTGAGTATATTACAATGGCAAAACAAGAAAAGACCAAAACCTCCCGGCTCCAAAAGATACTTCCCTTTATTGAGAAAGGTATTGGACTCCATGATGCCTATAGAAATTAGATTTTTGGGAGTTTCCAACCATTCTTATAGCTGGTATTTATAAACTCATTGGCTTTGCTATCTGTAAATTTACCAGCGGTGGCATCCCAATAGATACGATTTCCTGTTTTATAAGCTACATTCCCCATATGGCATACAAAAGCCGCATCATAACCCACCTTTATCGGTGCTTTTAGGGCGCTTGTATCTCTACTTTTTACCACATCTATAAAATTTTGGGTGTGTAGATCCAGTCCATTTCCTTCATTTTCTTGAAGTGGCAGTTCTTCGATCAACTTATTTTCGGGGATTTTTCTAAAGCCATCATGCGCTACCTCGGAAATTACTTGCCAACCACTACGATCTAATACCAATGTACCATTATTTCCAATAAAAGCAATACCGTGATCCCTACCGTAGTTACCACCGTCTATACCCGTTGCATGCTCCCAAAGTATTGAAAAACCATCAAATTCGTAAACGGTCTGTAAAGTGTCCGGCGCTTCCTGGGCATCATCTGGGTAGGCAAATTTACCACCTATGGCCATCACTGATTTAGGTGTTGAAGCCTGCATTCCATATAATGCATAATCTATTAGATGTACACCCCAGTCCGTCATTAGTCCACCCGCATAATCCCAAAACCATCTAAAGTTAAAATGAAAGCGATGGGGGTTAAAAGGTCTTTTAGGTGCCGGGCCCAACCACATATCATAATCCACTCCCTGTGGTACCGGGCCGTTGGGGAGTACGGGGATAGACGACATCCAACCCTGGTAGGCCCAAGCTTTAGCCAAACGTATTTGCCCCAATTTACCAGAATGCACATAGTTTATGGCATCTACAAAATGAGGCTGACTTCTTTGCCACTGTCCAATTTGCACAACACGATCACTATTGGTGACCGTCTTCAACATAATATTGGATTCCTGAATTGAATTTGCTATCGGTTTTTCGCAGTATACATCTTTGCCTGCCCGCAGTGCATCGGTTAATTGTAAGCAATGCCAATGATCCGGAGTGCCAATAATAACTATATCAACATCGGAATCCTCCAACAACTTTCTATAATCCGAATACCATTTAGGTTTTTTAAATCCTGCTTTTTCAAGGTCTGCCGTGCGTTGTTCCAGTATATTTCTATCCACATCACATAGGGCAACAACCTCAACCTCACTGATTTTAAGCATGGAACTTAGATTGGCAAAGCCCATTCCTTTGCAACCTACCAGTCCAACTTGGATACGATCATTGGGGCTTACCGTCTTACGAAAGGTGGCAAGCAGTTCCATTGGGAACAAAAATGAGGCTCCTGTACCCATGACCAAGGTGGTACCGCGTTTTACAAAGTTTCTTCTAGTGGTCTTCATTTGGCGATAGTTAAGATGAACTTAAATATACTGATTCCCTAGAAAACAAGCCATAAAAAAAGCATCGACGTGGGTCGATGCTTTATGAGGGATATTTATTTATCACCTACTTCTTCTTCTCAGGTGCATTGATCTTTTTACTAAGCTCCATGGATATGGCCGATCTATCGAACTTTATTTTACCGGCCATGGTTTCCACAATGCACGAAAAATCTTTGTCGTTGAGATCAACCACTTTTCCGTACATACCGCTTTTGGTTACAATCCTGTCACCTTTTTTTAGTTCCTGAGAGAATTTTTTCTCGTCCTTTTGACGTTTCATCTGGGGGCGAATCATAAACATATACGCCACTACAAATATCAAAAGTAATGGAAGGAACGATCCTAAATCTTGCATTTAAATTATTTTACGGGTCCCGCTGCTTGCGCGTTCTTTGGGGTTACAAAAGCTTTTATTCGCAAAAGTTCGGAACCTTTTTCCGTGTTTGCAGTAACAGTAATGGTCTTGGTCACCTGATTTTGACCGGAACCATTGAATCTTACTTTTAATTCTCCTGATTCTCCCGGAGCTACTGGTGAGTTCTTAGGATACTCCGGTACAGTACATCCACAGCTACTTTTGGCATCTGTAATAATCAACGGGGCATCCCCTGTATTGGTAAACTTAAAAATTGTTTCTTGGGCATCGCCGGCATCAATGGTTCCAAAATCGTGTTCAGATTTTTCAAAACTCATTACAGGAAGGCTTTTTGCGGCTTGGTCCCTTTCGGCAGCCACTTCAACATTGGATGCATTTACCTTGCTCGAAGCATTTTCCTTGCAAGAAACAAACGCCATTAAAGAAACTAGACTTAAGGTTAAAAATACTTTTTTCATCATTAAAGTTTTATTTGTTTTACAATATTGGTGGCTAAGTAGAACGATTTTTTCGTTGATCTAATAGCCATTTGAAATGGTTTGTTACAACCGTCAAATCATTATTGCAGGTAAAATTAAGGAATATTTGTTTATAATAATCCCCTCCCCACTTTTTTAAGTTTTCCTTCACTTTTGTACTCCTTCACCAGTTTGTCTAAAATTCCGTTTATAAAAATGCTGCTTTTTGGGGTAGAATACTCTTTTGCAATCTCTAAATACTCGTTAATTGTTACCTTCTCGGGAATTGAGGAAAAGTTTAATAACTCGCAGATTGCCATTTTAAGAAGTATGGCGTCCATATCGGCAATGCGGTCTTTATCCCAATTGGGAGTCTTACCCTCTATTTCTTTTTCCCACTCGGCGTTGTTCAACAGGGTTTTTACCAGTAATTTTTTGGCAAAATCCAAGTCCTCCTCATCTTTAAGCAGGTTTGGGACAAAAAATGATTCCCTTTCCTTTTCCGTTACTTTTCTAAGTTGTTTTAAGATATAGGTGTTAACGATAGGAATATCGTCTATCCATGTTAATTTATCATCTTCAAAATAATCGTATAATTTTTCGTTAGGCGCAATTATTTCTCTAAAAAGGTCTATTACCAAGTTTCTATCCTCTTCATAAGAACTGCCCGGTTTCGTCATATAACTGTCATAAATAGGGCTATCTAACATGTCCTTGTAGAGGATTTTAACATACTCTTCATTAAGATACCAGTTCTTAAGTTTTCTTTTTGCCAGTTGATTGGAAAGTAATGTATTGGATGATATCTGCAGTAGAACTCGGTTATTTACAAATTTTTCTGCATCGGGATAATTGTCGGCAGCCGTAGCCATATATTTATTGGTAGAGAGCTTTATATGGTTTTCGGCCTTTAGATGTAACTCTCTAAATAGGCTAAGCATTAACAGATACAGGGTATACATGTTCTCGATGCTTACTTTTAAAAATTTCTCCTGTTTTTCCAAAGCGTCATCATGCGATTGGGTCAGTGCATAAATACATTGCATCACCTTTACCCGAATATGCCTTCTTGTAAGCATTTTTAAAGAACTTTAGTTTAGTTATATTAAACTTAAAGGCGCAAAAATAGTAATCTATTTTCAATCTTTCATCCGCAAGACAGTTTTATCTTATAAGTTTTATAACATTTGGTTTGGACCCAAACCTATATCTTTGCGAAATTGTCCGCAAAGTTTAAAAGCACAAGCATCCGACCGAATGAGGGAACTGAAACATCTAAACAAGTACTTCAAAAAATATTGGTTTAAATTACTTATTGGGGTCATTATCACCATCATAGCCCGCGTTTTTCAGCTGGTTATGCCCTCATATGTGAAAAAATCGATTGAGGTGGTAGAAAACTATGCGGCGGATAAAATCCCTGAGGCCATGGCCAAGGAAATGCTGTTGGAGTTTATTCTGATTATTGTTGGCGCTGCGTTAATCTCTGGGTTCTTTACTTTTTTGATGAGACAAACAATAATCAACGTCTCGCGTTACATAGAATACGACCTAAAGAATGAAGTATTTGACCACTATCAATTTCTGAGCCTTAATTTTTATAAACGTAATAGGACGGGAGACTTAATGAATAGGATAAGTGAAGATATAAATCAGGTCCGTATGTATGCCGGCCCAGCCATTATGTACGGTATACAGACCCTTACCCTCTTTGCATGTCTTATTCCGTTAATGTTCATAAAAGCACCCACCATAGCTTTTTATGCCCTTTTACCCCTACCGGTACTTTCTATTTTAATATACCAGATTAGCAAAATTATCCATAAACGTAGCACCAAGGTGCAAGAATATTTATCTACCCTATCCACTTTTACCCAAGAGTCATTCTCGGGAGTATCGGTAATAAAGGCCTATAATCTAGAACCAAAGATAAATACCGAATTACGAGCTCTGGCGAATGAAGGGAAGGACAAAAGTATGGATCTTGCCAAGGTAAACGCTTGGTTCTTTCCACTCATGATTCTCTTGATAGGGGTAAGCAATATCTTTGTAATCTATGTAGGCGGAAAACAATATATTGATGGGGAAATAGCCTCCGTGGGTATTATTGCCGAGTTTATACTATACGTTAACATGTTAACATGGCCGGTAGCTATTGTAGGGTGGTTAACCTCCATTGTTCAACGGGCCGAAGCTTCACAAAAAAGGATCAATGAGTTTTTGTTGGAACAGCCAGAAATTAAGAACGAAACAGAGGAACCTACCCCCATCCATGGAAAAATAGTCTTCAATAATGTAACTTTTACCTACGAAGACACCAATATTACGGCATTAAACGACATATCTTTTGCCATAGAGAAAGGGGAAACGGTAGCTATACTGGGAAAAACGGGGGCAGGCAAATCCACAATCCTAGACCTCATAGCACGCCTTTATGATATAAACTCGGGATCTATTCTGATTGACGACGTTCCCATAAAAAAGCTCAACCTTTTAGATCTTCGAAAAAGTATCGGGGCCGTTCCGCAAGATGCTTTCTTGTTTTCGGACACCATTAAAAACAATATTAAATTTGGCAAGGCCGATGCCACCGATGAAGAAATTTTTGCAACCGCAGAACAGGCTGCTGTACACAACAATATTGTAGAGTTCAGTAAATCCTATGATACCGTTTTGGGAGAAAGGGGCATTACACTTAGCGGAGGTCAAAAGCAAAGGGTTTCCATAGCAAGGGCACTGCTAAAGGAACCACAAATATATTTGTTCGATGATTGCCTATCTGCGGTAGATACGGAAACTGAAGAGGAAATATTGAACAACCTTAAAAACGCTTCGCATAACAAAACCACGCTCATCGTCAGCCATCGGGTATCCTCGGCAAAAAACGCCGATAGAATTCTGGTTTTGAAGGATGGAACTTTGCTTCAGGAAGGCTCTCATGACGATTTAATTAATGTTGATGGCTATTACAAAGAGCTATATATCAACCAGCTGTCTGAGAAAGAAAACTAGAAAAATGTTGCCGGATACGCTTTTTTTTTACATTTTTGATGGAATTAACTAGGAACAAACTAACTACACACTATACAACATGAGCGAAAAAGATTCGAGGGACCAGGAAGAAATTTACTCCAAAGTTTTACGAGCAGGGAGAAGAACCTATTTTTTTGATGTAAGAAGCACCAAAGCCGGTGATTATTATCTAACCATTACGGAAAGCAAAAAATTTACCCATGATGATGGTTCGTTCCATTACAAAAAACACAAGATTTACCTATACAAAGAGGATTTTGTTTCCTTTAAAGAGATTATGGAAGAAATGATGGATTACATCATCGATGAGAAAGGTATGGAAGTAATATCCGAAAGACACCAAAAAGATTTTAAAAAGGAAGAGCCAAGCGAAAATGGTGAGATAAAATCTACAGAAAGTTTTACCGATGTTGATTTTGACGACATTTAGAATTTTTTTTAAATAAAATTGTTACAACGGCCTTTAGAATTAAAGGTCGTTTTTTATTTTTATCCCTAGACTAATTCAATACAATGAGAAATATCCTATTCCTTGCATTTACAATCTTGTCCTATCTGGCCAATGGCCAAGAAACTTTAGATTTGAGCTATTATCTTCCCGAAGGTGTTACGTATAACGAAAACATTCCGAAACCAGTTGATGTAATAGGGCATGAAGTTGGTGAATGGCATGTAACCCATGATAAGCTGATGTTCTATATGCATACGTTGGCCAAGGTTAGTAATAGGATAATCATAGAAAATAGAGGCGCTACCTTTGAAGGTAGACCTATATTACTACTTACCGTTACGGCTCCAAAGAATCATGCCAATTTGGAAGAACTTAGACAAAGCCATATAGCCCTTACGGAAAATACAGGTAGTTCTTTATCTGTAGACACTATGCCATTAGTGGTTTATCAGGGGTTTTCCATCCATGGTAACGAACCCAGTGGAGCAAATGCCGCATTGGCCTATGCTTACTACTTGGCAGCTGCAGAGGGTCCAGAAATTGAAGAGTTATTGGATAATCTGATAATTCTGATAGATCCTTCTTTTAACCCAGATGGACTACAGCGTTTTGCCTATTGGGCCAATACCAATAGAAGTATTCATTTGAATCCGGATAAAAATGAAAGGGAATATCACGAAGTATGGCCAGGAGGGCGCACCAACCACTATTGGTTTGATATGAATAGAGATTGGTTACCCGTACAATTGCCAGAAAGTAGGGCACGTATTGCTTCGTTTCATAAATGGCTTCCCAACATCTTAACGGACCATCATGAGATGGGTACAAACTCTTCCTTCTTTTTTCAGCCTGGAGAACCTACACGGGTACATCCGTTAACTCCCAAGCTCAATCAGGAACTTACCAAGGAAATTGCTACATACCATGCAGCGGCTCTAGACAAAATTGGCTCTTTGTACTATTCCGAAGAAAATTATGATGACTATTACTATGGCAAAGGTTCTACCTTTCCGGACGTTAATGGAGGTATTGGCATATTGTTCGAACAGGGGAGTTCTCGCGGACATATCCAAGAGAGTGAAAACGGTATCTTAACTTTTCCCTTTACCATTCGCAATCAGTTTACAACGGCACTCTCTACTGTGGAGGCCGCCAAGCAAATGCGCACTAAAATATTGGAGTACCAACACAACTTTTTTGCGCAAATGCGCAACGAGGCCGCCAAAAGCAAAACCAAGGCCATCGTTTTTGGGGATAAGAAAGACGCAGCCAAAACGTGGCATCTGGCCGAAATTTTGAATCGTCATAAAATTAAGTTTCACGAACTGGCCAATGACGTCATCATCCAAGGAAAAGAATACGTAAAAGGAGGTAGCTATGTGGTGCCCACCAATCAGAAGAATCATAGATTGATAAAGGCCATGTTCGAAAAAAGAACCACATTTACAGATAGTTTGTTCTATGATATTTCCGCATGGGCCTTTCCCTTAGCCTTTAATATGGACTACTCCGAAGTAGGCTCCCTTTCCAATGCCGGTGAGGAGGTAACTCAATTTAAGGAACTTTCTGGAAAAGTAGACCGCCAGAGCAATTATGCCTACCTTTTTGAGTGGCATGAGTATTATACCCCAAAAGCCCTTAATAAGATTGTTAACAAGGGGTTGCGTGCCAAAGTAGCCAAGGAGCCCTTTACCCTGGAGGGAAAGAAGTACGATTACGGCACCATTATGATTCCTGTTCAAAACCAAAAATTAGACCCTGAAAAACTATATGGATTTCTTAACCAGGTAGCACATGGCAGCAAAATACAAATTACCGCCGTTGGGACTGGGCTTACCTCGGGTATTGATCTGGGTAGCAATGATTTTGATCCTGTGGAAAAACAAAAGGTCGCTATACTTGTTGGAAAGGGTATACGTTCTTATGACGCCGGTGAAATATGGCACCTTTTCGATACAAGATACGATATGAAAATCACGAAAATAGATGTTAGCTATTTGAATGAGGTAGATTTGGCGTCGTATTCCGATATAATACTTCCCAGTTCTTTTGGCACCACTGACTTAAACAAAAAAAACACGGACAAACTAAAGCAATGGATAAAAAACGGTGGCACCTTAATTGGGTATAGAACTGTAGCCGAATGGTTTAACAAGGAAGAAATAATGAAACTAGAGTTTAAAAAGGATACTTTGGTCGCCAAAAACATTTCTTTCGGTCAGAAACAAGATTTTAAAGGGGCGCAGGTTACCGGAGGAGCAATCTTCCAAACAAAAATAGACCGTTCTCACCCTATCAACTACGGTTATAAAGACAACACCCTAGCTTTGTTCAGAAATACCAACACTTATATTAAACCATCGAAAAATAGTTTTGAAAACCCTATTCAATACACCAACAATCCACTATTGAGCGGTTATATATCCGAAGAGAATTTAGAACTCATTAAAAACAGCGTGCCATTTCAGGTAAAAAAATCGGGCAAGGGCAAGGTTGTAATTTTTACCGACAACACTAATTTTAGGGCTTTTTGGTACGGCACCAACAAACTGCTGATGAATGCTATTTTTTTTGGCAAAATGATGTAACCCTTTTTAAATTGACATTGAAAGGTTCTGAAGTAAAACGTTTTTTCCATTTCTTTTAATAAACCCTTAAGGTTTATATTTTTCTAATCACCATTACATTTTCTAACTTTATGGGATAAAACGCGTTTAAATGGCAATGACTCCAAGTAATATGATGCCCTTGGGCACTTTAGCTCCAGATTTTAGTCTTTTGGATACAATTTCTGGTGAAATAATGAATCTACAGTCAAAAAGAGGAGACAAAGGCACCGTGATCCTATTTATTTGCAACCATTGCCCATTTGTTATCCACGTAAACAGTGAAATTGTAAAATTGGGTAAGGAATACCAGAAGAAAGGCATTGGCTTTATTGCTATTTCTAGTAATGACGTTCAAAATTATCCCCAGGACTCTCCCAAATTAATGAAGGTAGTTGCAGAAAGGGAGGGATATTCCTTTCCGTATTTATATGATGAGACCCAAGAAACGGCCAAGGCTTATGACGCCGCTTGCACGCCGGATATTTATTTGTTCGACGCCAATTTAAGCTTGGTTTATAGAGGCCAACTAGATGACTCCAGACCGGGTAATGGAATACCAGTTACTGGGAAAGACTTACGCAATGCAATGAATGCCCTATTGGATGGACAACCCATAAATGAGGTGCAGAAACCAAGTATTGGTTGTAATATTAAATGGGCGCAGCTTTAAAAACTAGTTATATTTAGAGGGTATGCAACCAAAAGAGTTAATTAAGATCTGGGTTTCACTATTCAATAAAGCCGACTTCCAAGGGTTGGCCGAGCTTTATCACGAAGATGCCATAAACCATCAGGTAAATACAACACCTGTTGAGGGCAAAGAGGCCATACATGAAATGTTTAAAAAAGAGTTTGAACAGGCAGAGATGACATGCATTGTTGAGCACATCTTTGAAGATAAGGAATGGGCCATACTGGAATGGAAAGATCCATCAGGATTAAGAGGATGCGGATTCTTCCATGTAACAAAAGGGAAAATAGCATTTCAGAGAGGTTATTGGGATAAGCTTTCTTTTTTAAGATTACACAATCTACCGATACCAACCAATTAAAACTCTTAACATGAAGGTAAGTAAAAAAGATGCTCTTTTACGGCTAGCGAAGATTGCATCGCCCTTTAAGACCCTTTTTGAACATGGCACCTTGTTGGTTGAAATGTACCAACCCGCTAAGGTAGACCTGCAGCAACCGCATACACGCGATGAGGTTTATATTGTGGTATCTGGTACTGGTGAGTTTATAAATGGAGGTGTGCGCTGTACCTTTGCTCCTGGAGATTTTCTCTTTGTGCCCGCCGGGGTTGAACATCGGTTTGAAAACTTCACCGATGACTTTGCCACTTGGGTCATTTTTTATGGCCCGGAAGGTGGTGAAAAACGGTAATAAATATGAAACATTTGATTACCATTGCACCTTTAACAAAAAAAACCTTTTGCACGTATATTGATGTGGGCTCTAGGTCATATAGGGAGCATTACCTACATCTTTGGAAAAGACAAGATCCTTCTCCTTATATTGAAAGTAGTTTTACCACGGAAGTGCTCCATAAAGAAAATATGGACGATAATATTGATCATTTTATTATTCAAAAGGCAAATCTGCCCGTGGGTATACTTAAGATTATAAAAAACAGTGCCGCAGGCAGCTATTCTTCTGGTGAAGCTTTGCTTCTAGAAAAAATATATCTGCTTAAAGCGTATTCCGGACAAGGGATTGGTAAGATCGCTTTTGACTTTGTTTTTGATTACGCCAGGGAATTAGGTAAAAAAGCACTTTGGCTAGATGTAATGGCCACTAGCCCTGCCCTAAAAGTCTATCAAAAAATAGGATTTAAAAAAATAGGGGCTAAGGAGCTTCATTTTTTGAATGTTAAGGACGAGGAAAGAAAAATGTTTGTACTCTCCAAAGTACTGTGAGCTGTACCAGACAAAACCTCAAAAACAAATTTCGGCTATACCCAACCTTCGCGCTTAAGCAAATTTTCGATGTGGGCAAAGTGATGGTTTCCATGCCAAGCGTATCTGCCGATATTTTCTTTTAACGAGGTACGTTCGTTGTTCTCTGGGTGTATAAATTCTCGTTCCATCTGCTCCGGGGACAATCCTCTAAGCAGGTATACCAATTTAGCATGTACAGCCTTAAGATGGTCTAGAGACATACCTATGGGGGCGATATTGGCGTCGAACAAGGAAGACCAAGCTTTTTCATCATAAGCCTTTATTACCGGGGTATCTTCCGTTAGCGCCCATTTAAACCTAATATAGCTATTATGATGACTATCAGAGATATGATGGACTAGTTGTCTTACTGTCCAACCACCAGGTCTAAATGGAGTTTCTAGCTGGGCAGGGGAAAGACCTGTCACCAATTTCTCCAATCGAGCAGGCAAGGCCTCTAAGGCGTCGGTCCACTTTACAATATCGTCCTCCGAAATTACCGATGGCCCCGAAAACTTCCCTATGGGGTAACGTAGTTGTTCTAAAATTTTGTCTTCCATGGTCTAAAAATAATAAAGTTTAGATTTAATGTCCTTATAAAGTTTATAAAAGTAAGTGGTTTTGGGCATGCACCAAAATAGCAGCTTGCGTTACATAACTCTTAGGAAATATAAAAAAAATCGTATCTTCTGCTGGTTAACAAACTCCCCCGGTAGCTTTAGGTTCACAAAAGAGACTTGGCTAGTTAGTCATTACCATATAAGTGTTAGCACGGATAAACTTTAATAGAGTTTTAACCTAAAAAAAGTGCGATTCCTAGGTAATGGATTAATTTTGTAACACAACAATTTTTCAATTAAAAACAAAAGATATGGCTACAATACGCTTGGGCGACGCAGCGCCTGATTTTACTGCTGAAACTTCCATGGGAGCACTCAATTTTTATGATTATTTAGGTGATGGATGGGGTATCCTTTTCTCGCATCCGGCCGATTTCACCCCCGTTTGTACCACGGAACTTGGAACCGCTGCAAAGTTTAAGGACGAGTTTGCAAAGCGCAATGTTAAAATGATCGCTTTAAGTGTGGACGGTGCCGCTTCCCACGCAGAATGGATTAAGGATATCAACGAAACACAGCATACCACGGTAAACTTTCCAATCATTGCCGATGAGGACAAAAGAGTTGCCAACCTGTACGATATGATACATCCTAACGCCGACAATAACCTAACGGTACGCTCTGTATATATTGTAGCACCGGACAAAACCGTGAAATTAATACTCACCTACCCTGCCTCTACAGGTCGTAATTTTTACGAATTATTGCGCGTTGTGGATTCCTTGCAGTTAACTGCGTACCATAAGGTAGCCACACCCGCCAATTGGGAACATGGGCAAGATGTAGTGGTGAGTCCGGCCATCCCCACCAACGAAGCCAAAGAGATTTTTACAAAAGGTGTGGAGGAGATAAAACCTTATCTACGTATGACCCCAGACCCTACGGCATAAGGCTGCAATCTTTAAAATTAAATAATAAAACCTCTCAAGAAATTGGGAGGTTTTATCTGTACTAAACGGCAGTTTATAATCGATGATGCTATCCAATAAACCAAGCGGCAAAGGTTAAAAATAAGATTTGGATGCCCTAAATAAGTTAAAAGGCCCACCAAAGATAAAACCAAGAGAATAGGAGCTTAAAATAAAAAAAACGTAAAACTCCTTGTTTCCAATATTTTAACAGTATCTTTGACGCTTAATTTAATTATTTTAATTTTAGTATTATGAGTAAAGGAACAGTAAAATTCTTCAACGATTCCAAAGGTTATGGTTTTATCACAGAAGAAGGTTCAGAAGAAGATCACTTTGTACACATTTCTGGCTTAATTGACGAAGTACGTGAAGGTGACGTTGTAGAATTTGAACTACAACAAGGAAAAAAAGGATTGAACGCCGTTAATGTGAAAGTTGTTGACTAGGTAGATACGTTTTAATTTTTTTTATAGAACAGAGCCTTGACATTATTGTCAGGGCTTTTTTAATTCAAAAAAACAATTGCACATAAAGAAGCATTGAAAGAAATGTCTTACCTTCGTGAAAAATAAAATCAAAGCTGTCAATATATAAGATATTAGCTTTTTGTTTAATTTTGACGCAACCTTTTTCCCAGATATAATCTAAAGGTTAAACATAATAATTCCCCCAAATAATTAACGACGACCATGATTACTTTTTTAGGTATTCTCGCAATTTTATTGGTGTTTAATGTTTTGTTACTATTGGTAAGTGTAAACGGATCCAATGCCAAACGTTAAAAAAAGTAGGGTTTTTAATCTTTCAGTTGTTACATAGTAAAAGAACCGGTTTCTACCCCACGGAAACGACTATATACTTACTATGACTACTTTCTTAAGCATACTACTTATTCTATTGGCGTTCAATGCATTTTTATTGCTGGCCAGTACCAATAGGTCTAGATAATATTAAGCGACCCCATAAATTGGGGTCGCTTAATTATTTAAAAATCGTCTAATTGCAACTCTCCCTTAGCAGGGGGCGAGGGGGAAGTTGCAGACGATTTTTAATTTTTAATAAGGTATAGGTTTATTTAATTGGCCTATTTACTTTACATCCATCAATTCCACATCAAAAATAAGGGTAGCATTTGGAGGGATTACACCACCGGCACCAGCACTTCCGTAGCCCAAATGCGAAGGAATTACAAAACGCGCCTTATCCCCTACCTGAAGTAAGCCTATTCCCTCGTCCCAACCTGGGATTACTTGCCCTACCCCAAGCTGAAAATCAATAGGTTGGTTACGTTTATAAGAAGAATCGAACTCCTGTCCATTAATTAAAGAACCCGCATAATGTACTGATACGGTCTGTCCTTTACCAGCCTTGGCACCATCCCCTTTTTGAATAACCTTAAAACGTAGTCCACTTTCCGTTTCTTCAAAACCAGCAGCTACTTTATCCAATTCCTTTGCCTGTTCCTCGCGTTCTTTGGCCATTCTTTTTTCCCTAGAACTTTCAAAAGTTCTAAAAGCCTGTACCGCGTCCCAAACTTCAGCATCTGAACCAACACGAACAATTTCCAAAGTTTCCAAGGCATCGCCCTGTACAATGGCATCCACTACCTCTTGACCTGCTTCTACATGACCAAAAACAGTATGTTTATTATCTAACCAAGGCGTGGCAATATGGGTTATAAAAAATTGACTTCCATTGGTACCTGGGCCTGCATTGGCCATAGAAAGTACTCCAGGGCCATTATGTGTTAGTTCTGGGTGAAACTCATCATCGAACTTATAGCCAGGATCTCCTGTACCTGTGCCTTGGGGACACCCTCCCTGCACCATAAAATCCGGGATTACACGATGAAAATTTAGTCCATCATAATAAGGTTTTCCTGGTGATTTACTTCCATTCTCCAAATTCCCTTCCGCCAAAGCAACAAAATTGCCTACCGTTCCAGGCGTCTTATCGTGGGTAAGTTTAACCAAAATCTCCCCTTTGGCCGTATGGAACTTTGCATATATTCCTTCTTGCATACTGTATCTTTTTTAATGAGGCGCAAAGGTAAAAGGTTTGTTTGTCAGTACCAAGGATTTAGCAGTTTGTGTTTTGTTATGGCATCCAATTAACTTCCCTGTTTTGCCATTGCTCTAAAAATCCGCGGAATTCCGATCAATTTCGAAAGATTTCGTTTCTATATAACAACCTTTCATTAAATGCCATGGGGACGCCCACCAATATGGAATCGATGTTGTATTGGGCGGCCTGTATGTGAAGATGGGGTTCTTGGGAAAATCCGGAGTTCCCTACTTTGCCCAACAATTGCCCTTTTTTTACCTGTTCTCCCAAGGTAACCACAATACTTTTCTTCTTTAAATGAACCATGGTAACTATGGTATTGTCACAATTCAATGCGATGAAATTTCCTTGTCCATTCTCTGCACTAACATCCATGGAGCTTCCCATGTTATCCTCAACAGAAGTTTTAAGCGCTATCACTTTACCTGCACATGGACTATACAAAGGTTCCGCAAAAATATAATGTCCTTCATTTTTATCGGATTCCATTCCCTGAAATATTTTCCCTGCCGCACCGATCTTGTTGATATCCAGCGCGTAATGCTGAGAAGTTACGGAAGTGCCATAATGATTGTTGATGACCTTATTTGAACCGCCCGATGCAATGTAGTAACTACCATTCTTTAATGGAAACTCTAAAGACACAGACACGCCCTTGTAGTTTCGTCCTTTATAAAGATCCACGACAAGCACCAAGAAAAAAAGACCCAACAGAAAAAGAATTGTATTTTTTGTGTTTTTAAACACACCTTTGGGAAAAGTACGTCTCGCATACTTGTAGTTCATAATTGTTATAACCACTGCCGAAGACAAAATTGCAAGAACAATGTATTTAAAATAATAGCTTATCGCTATTGGCCATTGTCCCCATAAGTATATAAACCATAAATAGGCAATGTAGAAAAAAGCTGCTGCAAAAAGTCCGGTTTTCGATCTAGGTTTATCCCAAAATATAGAGATACCTATTAGAATGGGTAACCCAATATGTACAAAAACAAAAAGAAGTTGCTCCATATTAAAAGAGTTGTGCTTTTAATAAAGAAGCGTAGCTATCTATTTTGTTACAGTTAGAAAGAAAAATACGGGTATTATCAAACGAAATTGCATTCAGAGGCGAGCAACACTCCAGAAATTAAACCGTCGCAACCAGCTCAGGAAAATTTATGTTATCCCTTAATTTTCTTCGTTGGAGCTACACCGTAATTATCTATGAGGTAAACCAAACCGGCCATGGTAGCGGCACCTAGTTGTAATTCTCTTTTATTTACATGTTCAAACGTATCGTTCTCAGCATGGTGATGATCAAAATAACGCTGAGAATCCGGTACAAGGCCTGCCAATACGATATCAGGGTTTTTAAGTGGCCCAATATCAGCACCGCTATAACCCTTGGTGAACAGATGTACCAAATAGGGTTCAAACAAGGTCTTCCATTCCTGTATCCGCTTAAAATTGGCATCTGAGCAGTCTAACGAAAAACCTCTTGGCGAAAAGCCTCCAGAGTCGCTTTCCAAGGCAAAAACATGATTTTCATTTTTGGCGAGTGCTTCTTCTGCATATTTATTGCCTCCACGTAAGCCATTCTCCTCGTTCATAAAAAGTACGACCCTTATGGTACGCTTGGGCACATAACCGGTAATTTTTAATAATCGTAACACTTCCATACTTTGTACACAACCTGCACCGTCATCATGAGAGCCATCTCCAAGGTCCCAAGAATCCAAATGTCCGCCAACAGTCATATACTCGTTTGGATATGTACTACCCTTTATTTCACCGATGACATTAAAAGATTCTACATCGGGCAACTGTTGACAATTTTGTTTAAAATAGAATTTGATTTCAGGGTTTAATTTTAAAGTGGTACTCAGTAGTTCCGCAGCGTTTGTACTAATGGCTGCTGCTGGTATCCTCCGTGTCACGGGCGTGTCGCCATAAGACATGGAACCCGTATGGGGGAAATCATCCAAGCGCAGATTCATAGATCTTACAATTATTGCTGCGGCATTATATTTGGCAGCTTCCATGGCACCTGAATACCGTTGGTCCACACATCCCGAATATGCATCGAAGGTGCTTATAAATTTAGGATCCATAGGCCTGTTGAAGAAGACTATCTTTCCGCTTAACTTATCCTTTCCCAAGTACTTAAGTTCCTCAATACTGCTTACTTCAACCACATTGGCCTTAATGCCTCCTATGGGTGTTGCCACGGAGCCTCCCAAAGCGCAGATAGGCACATTGTTGGTAATACCGGGTGCACTTTCTATATACGCAAATTCTGGGTTGCCGCGTACCCATTTTGGCACCATAACCGGCTGTAACCAAACACGATCCAATCCAAGGGAATCTAATTGGGCCTTGGTATAATCTATAGCCTGCTCCGCTTGTACGGAGCCGGAAAGTCTACCTCCTATTTGATTGGAAAGATGATTTAGCCAGTCATATGCCTTACCTTGTGTAAGGGCAGCATCGTAAATAGCTTTTATCTGTGTTTCATCTTGGGTTTGAGGAAAGGCCTGGGCCACTGTCAACAGCAGTAGTAAAAATAGTTTGTTCATTCTTTTTCTTTTTCAAGCTGATCTATATAATCCTCTAAATTAGCTTTTATTTTGTCATCCAATTCGGGTTCCTTAATATCTTTGTATTTTTTTAACTCTTCTAGCAATATGGAGGTAACTATTACCCGTGAGGCCTTTTTGTTATCTGCCGGAATTATATACCAGGGGGCATGTGCCGGTGATGTATTATTGATGGCTTCCTCATAGCACTGTAAGTATTTGTTCCACAACTTCCGTTCCTTAAGGTCTGCAGGGGAAAACTTCCAATGTTTTTCCCTTAAATGAAGCCTTCTTAAAAGTCTTTGTCGTTGTTCTTCTTTGGATAGATGAAGAAAGAATTTAAAAATAATGGTTCCATTTTCGGAGATTTGACGTTCAAAATCATTGATTTGTTCAAAGCGCTTATTCCAAAAATTTTGATCAATATCATCTACGCTATGTACGCCCGGAATATTCTCGGATAAAATATACTCTGGATGTACCCGGGTTACCAATACATTTTCATAGTGAGTGCGGTTAAAAACCCCAAATTTACCCTTGGCCGGTAGGGCAATATAGTGCCTCCAAATATAATCGTGCTTTAGTTCCAGTTCGGTAGGTACCTTAAAGCTATGTACCACAGTACCACGGGCATTAAAATCTTTAAAGATTTCCCGGATAAGACTATCCTTACCAGAAGTATCCATCCCTTGTATACAGATTAAAACCGCATATTTGCCATGTGCATACAGGGTATTTTGAAATTCTCCTAGATTTTCACGGATCTTCTCCAAGGATTTTTTTAAGTCCTTATCGGAAGTGCCCAGATCTTCTAGGGTATCGCGTTTGGCAAGGTTGATTTTACCCGTTACTTTATAAGGAGTTATATCTATACTATCTATTTTGTTCATATGTTGAATATATAATATTTTGATGTTTTATGGCATTTTTGTTAAAAAAAACTGACCGTTAATCCTTGGAAGCGGTCAATTTATCTCATAAACCCTTATTCTAGCGGTATTTTATCGAAAAAATGTGGGACGCTAGACTTCGCTTGCTATATTTACTATTCCCAAAACCCAAACGGTCCTTAATCAACACATTATGCCATGAAGATAATAAACACCTCTTTTTGCGTACTACTTTTCTTCTCACATACCTTGTTTGGGTTTAACAACGCATGTGATTATGCCGGTTCTAACATCGACTATGTAAAATCGCAGACCATAAGAGCTTTGGAGGCCAATGATTTAAATACATCTAAATTCTTTGCCTATAAGGCCCTTAATGCCATAGAAAAATCTAGAAAACAGCTAGAAGCATGCGATTGCGAGTATGCCGTTAAAAATATCTACGAAGGACTGGATAATTTAAAGAAGGCCACACGCACCACTTCTCTGGAAAGCAGTAAAATTTTATTGAACAGAGCTTTGGAAAACACCCTGGGCAGTTTAGAGGCCATTGACGAGCACGAACTACATAAGAGCAATTATGCCAGTGATGTGCTCGCTATGAATACGGTAGCCTCCAAAGCAGATAAAGTGGCCATGAAACGACCTAATCTAGAGGCACTGCATCAACGAATAGATAATTCCTTGGTAAATTTCCAGAATTCCTTGGATGAAGTTGTTGCCTCGGTGCCTTGTAAAGAAGCTTTAAGCTTTGCTTCTAAAATACATGGCAATAGTGAGCAAGAACTGCTAAAAAACAACCTTACCGAAGCAAAAAAATACTACAATCTAAGAACAAAGGCCATTGCTGCCGAAGCATTAAAAAAACTGAACGGCTGTACAGATTAAGGCATTATTTGCTGGCAAAAAGTTTTACATCTTCTTCTGTGACCTTTTCTCCACTAAGGATGATTAAACGTTCTACAACGTTTCGTAACTCCCTAATGTTGCCTGTCCAATCATATCCCTTAAGCAGTGTAACCGCTTTGGGAGCAAATACTTTGGGGGCAGTACCTTGTTCAGTGGCTATTTTTTTGGAAAAATGGTCTATAAGCAAAGGTATATCGTCCCTGCGATCATTTAACGAAGGTACTTTGATGAGGATTACGGCCAAGCGGTGATACAAATCTTCGCGGAACCTGCCCTCGGCTATTTCCGTACTTAAAATCTTATTGGTGGCCGCAACTACACGTACATCTACCTTGATGTCCTTGTCGGTACCCACACGAGATATCTTGTTTTCTTGTAAGGCCCTTAAGACCTTCGCCTGTGCGGAAAGGCTCATATCACCAATTTCGTCCAAAAAGATAGTACCTCTATTGGCTGCTTCAAACTTTCCTGCCCTATCCTTTACCGCAGAAGTAAATGCTCCTTTTACATGGCCAAACAGTTCGCTTTCTATTAGTTCGGATGGAATTGCCGCGCAATTTACTTCTATGAAAGGCGCTTTGTTCCGTTCACTTTTTTCATGTATCCAATGTGCAACCAGTTCTTTTCCGGTACCGTTAGCCCCAGTTATTAGAACCCTTGCATCTGTTGGGGCAACCTTTTCTATGATATCCTTAATGTTGGATATTTCTTTGCTATCACCAACCATTTCATAGTTCTTGCTCACCTTTTTCTTTAAAATCTTGTTCTCTACCACCAACTCCTTTCTATCCAAGGCATTGCGAACTGTGGTCAATAATCTGTTTAAATCCGGAGGTTTGGAAATATAATCAAATGCCCCTAACCGCATGGTATTAACGGCAGTATCCAGATCACCATGACCGGAAATCATGATAAAGGGAATTTCGGGTTTTAAACCTCTGGCAGCTTCCAATACCTCTACCCCGTCCATTTTGGGCATTTTTATATCGCACAAAACAAGGTCAAAATCTTCTTTCTTTATCATTTCCAATCCTCGAAGACCATCCTCTGCCTCGCTAACGGCGTAGGAATCGTTCTCTTCGCTAAGGATTTTTACCAATACCCTCCGTATTGCGGATTCGTCTTCTATCACCAATATTTTCAACATGCGCTTTAGCTTTAAAAAATTGCTATTTTAAATCCTGTTCTAAAATAGATATTTCCTTCATTATTTAATAAAAAAACATTATTCCTTTGATCGTCCCTCAAAATACCTTTTTGTGTAAGTGAATATCCCATAAAACCATAAAGGGACATATTCTTCGTGAAATTAAATTGATAACCTAGGGTGCCAACAACTGCAGAAAGGGAAACGGCCGACCCAAAGTTATCATCGGGAAGTAGAATGTCATTTTGGAGGTTTACAAAGTAACCGTCCAATAACGCTCCCAATTGAAACGTATGGTTTTTAATATGATGTCTTATATGTGTGCGCGGAATCCCTAGGGCAAAGGACCAATTGGGATGAAACCTCCTTTGATAGCTAACAACGGGGAGCGGAAACGGTAACCCGGTGGCACTATTGAAACTTAAGCCAACCAGCAGTCGGTATGGTTTCTCTACATCTTTTCTATCACTCAGTACGGTAGCCGTAAAGTTTAGTCTAAAATCGTCTCCCTGTAATCCTTCAACAAAATTTGAGGCAAGTCTGGGTGTAACTATGCCTATAAAACGCCAATCTTCATGCAATTTTACAACATATCCAACATTTAAATCTATTATTCTTAGTTTTTCCAAGACACTACTATCAAAAGGAAAATCCGCGCTAATATCAAAACTGATGGAGCTGTATTCGGCTCCGGCAATCAGAAAGGCTATATCGTTAAGTTTAATGGGAACATTGGCCAAAAAACGATACCTAGAGGTACGTATACCAGAATCGTTTTCTGGGATAAGGGTATATTCCGCTCTAAGGATGTCACCGCTTTGGGATAGGCAATTGCCTGCAATCATTAAGAAAAACATACAATACCCAAAACGTTTGATCATATGGTCTTTTTCAATTTTTACCCTCTGGGCCAATAGGACTATTGGTTTGCTGAAACAAATGCACATCTCTTTGCGGAAATGGTATGGTAACGCCGGCTTCCCTAAACTGGGCATCGATCTTGTATCTAATTTGGCTTTTTATTTTTGGGTCGATAAAACTATCGGAAATATAAAAATTTAAGGAAAAGAGTAGTGCCGAATCTCCAAAATCATCAAAAAGAACAAAGGGTTTGGGGTTCTTTAAAACGCCTTTTTGCTCTTGAGCAACAGCCTCCAATATCCTAGTTACCAGCATAACATCGCTTCCATAGGCCACACCTACCTTAACAGTTTCTCGGGTGGTCTTATGATTTTGGGTATAATTGTAAATACTATCGGTTAAAAATTTGTGGTTTGGGATAACAATTACCTTATCGTCCCGGGTAAGGGCCCTTGTGGTACGCAGGCGTATTTCAAAAACACGCCCTACCTTTTGTTCCACCTCAATAATATCTCCAACGTGCAAAGATTGGTCTAAAATTATCAGAATTCCTGAAATAATGTCCTGGAAAAGATATTGCAAGGCAAAACCCAACCCAACAAATAAGGCGGCAGAAGCCGTAAGCAGTACGGTTAGGTTTACCCCAGAGGAATGTAGTATGGTAATGACTACCAGTATATAAAAGAGGTATTTTAGAAATCCGAAAATACTCTCAAACTTGTTCTTATCCTCCTCGGGAAGTTTGGCCGTCACCAACTTACGTACCAGTTTCAATAGATAGGTAATTAGCACCAACGAAACAATTATGGTCAGTAAAGTGCCAATGGTAATATGAATGTCACTGCTATCATATATTTTAAGCAGCAAAAACTCCTTTATTGCAGTAAAAATTCCCTTTAACTTTTCCATGTTAATATTTCAGCCATTTATACAACTCCTTATAACTTGGTTTCTTACCGTACATCAAGATCCCTACCCTATAAATTTTGGCTGCCAGCCAAACAATTCCCATAAAAGTACCCATTAATAGTGCAATGGACGTTATTAGCTGCCATAGCGGAACACCTCCCTCGCCTATACCTCCTGGTAAACGCATTAGCATCACAATCGGTGAAGTTAACGGAAACAGCGAGAAACCAACAGCTATGGGGCCATGTGGGTTACTAAAGACCGAAAAGAATCCTACGTAAATAGCGAGCATTAGCGGTAAAATTATTGGAAATATAAATTGTTGGGTATCGGTTTCATTATCCACTGCTGCGCCAATGGCCGCATAGATGGAACTATATATAAGATAGCCAAGTATAAAATAGATTATGAAAAAAATAATGAGCATAGTCCAAGGAATTTTAAAAAGCTCGGCAGCATATAATTCTACCATATCATCCGAGGTTGGAACCGATGCAAAATTTGCCGGACCAGCAGTTGGTAAACCTGCTGCACCCAATCCTTGTGGGTCTATATTAAAAATAAAAAAGACGAACATCAACAACAATGAAGCGGAAACGATCCAAATGGCGAATTGGGTAATACCGGCGAGTGAAGTACCAATTATTTTTCCGAGCATAAGTTGAAAAGGCTTTACGGAAGAAATGATTACTTCAATGATCCTACTGGTTTTTTCCTCGATAACGCTGCGCATTACAAAGCCTCCATAAATGATTATGAACATCATAATCAAATAACCGAAACCTCCTCCTATAAAAGCCTTGATCTCATTGATGCCCTTTACATTTTGCTGACCGGCGAAGGTGGCCGTGTTAATTTCATACTGATCTTCCATGGAAGCGAAATCTTCTGTAGAAACACCCAGATCTACCAATTTCTTTTGCATCAGCCTTTCTTGGAACACGGATTCCAGGGCATCCACGACTGCAGTACTTGGCGCCTCCTTGGTATAGAAAAAAGCGCGTTTTGCCACCGTCTTCAGATCTGTGGCATTCGGAATGTGTACCAAACCATAATAACCTAGGTTTGCGGTAGAATCCTTAGCGGTCTCTAAATCTATCTCCTTAAAATTTACATAGCCCGTGTTATCCGTTGTAAGGAAATCGTTTGTAAAATAATCGCTTTCGTTTAGCACGGCAATTATTCTTTTTTCACTGTCATTGACCTTGGTAAGGTAGGCAATGAGAACCACCATACCTACCATAAGTATGGGGCTCAAAAATGTCATGATCACAAAAGATTTATTGCGAACTTTGGCCAAGTACTCTCGTTTTATGATCAGCCCCAGTTTACTCATCGTTATTTTTACTTTCAATTGTTCTTATAAAAATGTCATTGGCCGACGGAATGGTCTCTACAAAACGGTTTACGTTGGCTCGGGTCGATAAATGCGCCAGAAAATCTGTAGAGTTACCTTCGGGCAATTGCACTGTTAAATCAAGATGTCCATTGGCACTATCCAAACTGGAAGATGAAATCTGAAACTTTTCCGAAAGCTCTTGCAAAAGCGTATGGCCCTGGTCAACTTCCAAACCAACCTCAAAAATATTGTTCTTGTATGCATTCTTTATATCGGACAGCCTGCCATCCAATATTTTCTCGGACTTATGAAGTAGGGCAATGTACTCACAAAGCTCCTCCACGGATTCCATCCTATGGGTAGAAAAGATAATAGAAGTGCCATTTTCCTTCAGTTTTAATATCTCGTCTTTTATAATGTTGGCATTAATGGGATCAAAACCGCTAAACGGTTCATCAAAAATCAGCAATTTGGGCTGATGTAACACAGTAACGATAAACTGTATTTTCTGTGCCATTCCCTTGGAAAGTTCTTGCACCTTTCTATTCCACCAATTTCCTATTTCCAACTTATCGAACCAAAACTTCAACCTTTTTTTCGCCTCTGCCTTGCTCAGTCCTTTCAGCTGCGCAAGATAAAGGGCTTGTTCACCAACTTTCATGCTTTTATACAATCCTCTTTCTTCGGGCAAATAACCAATATAGGAAATATGATTTGGCCGTAAGGGTTCTCCATCAAAGAAAACCTCACCGGTATCAGGGTAAGAAATTTGGTTGATTATTCTAATTAGTGTTGTCTTTCCTGCACCGTTTGGGCCCAAAAGACCATAAATACTATTTTTTGGGATTTGGAGAGAAACTTTGTTAAGCGCCATTTGGTCCCCAAACTGCTTGGTAACCTCTTTGGTAGCCAAAATATTGTTCATGAAAGCAATTTTGCCAAAGATATATAAATGCTTTAAAAGAGGTTAACGTTTTAAGCCAAATGCATCCTAAAAAACAAAACCCACCCTTAAAACATTAAGGATGGGAAAAAAATTGCTATGAAAAAGAAAATTAATATTGGTTACCCAATATTGACTCAAATATACGTTTTTTATTTAAAAAGAAAATTATATTTCCTTAGGAGAACATATCTTTAACTTTTTCAAAGAAGGATTTATCGGATTTTTCTGGTTTTGGTTCAAAATTTTCATCCCCCTGCATGCGTTCAAAGAACTCGCGCTGCTCTTTATTCAGCTCTTTTGGCGTCCATACGTTAACATGCACCAAAAGATCTCCACTACCATATCCGTTTATACTAGAGATTCCTTTGCCACGTAAGCGCAATATTTTTCCAGACTGTATGCCTGCTTCTAGTTTTATCCTAACTTTTCCTGTAACCGCATCAATTTCCCTGGAAGTCCCCAAAACGGCCTCCGAAATACTAATGTATAGATCGTAGTGAAGATTATCCCCTTCTCTTTTAAGTGTGCTGTGCTCTTCGGTTTCAATCGCTACTAAAAGGTCTCCTGGTATTCCATTGCCCGGGGCGTCATTTCCCTTGTTCTGCACCTTTAACTGCATCCCATCTTCTACACCGGCGGGTATTTTTATAGAAACTGTTTCCTCAGCTATCTTTAACCCTTGGGCATCCGCATCTTTAGGTCGTTTATCCAAAGTTTGTCCACTGCCCCCGCATGTACTGCATGTTGCCGCGGTCTGCATTCTACCCAAAATAGTATTGGTAACCTTGGTAACCTGACCCCTTCCGTTACAAGTTGGGCAAGTTCCGTAGGTTACTCCTTCTGCCTGAACTTTTCTACGGACCTTTATTTTTTTCTCTACACCATTGGCCACTTCTTCCAAGGTGAGTTTAACACGGATTCTTAGATTGCTTCCTTTAACCCTTCGTTGACCTCCACCTCCAAAGCCGCCAAATCCACTAAATCCGCCGCCGCCAAATGCACTACCAAAGATATCCCCGAATTGGCTGAATATATCGTCCATATTCATACCTCCACCACCAAAGCCTCCACCTTCGAATGCGGCGTGGCCGTACTGATCGTAACGTGCCTTCTTATCCGGATCACTGAGAACTTCATAGGCTTCTGCAGCTTTTTTGAACATCTCCTCCGCTTTGGTATCGCCCGGGTTCTTATCTGGGTGATATTCTATGGCTTTCTTTCGATAGGCCTTTTTTATCTCGGCAGCACTGGCGTTTTTGCTTACCCCTAATATTTCGTAAAAATCATCCTTCATATTTCTTTTTTAGTTGCCTACCACCACTTTGGGATGACGGATTATTTTATCGCCCAATTTGAAGCCTTTTTCCACCACATCTATAATTTTGCCCTTTAGCTTCTTGTTAGGTGCCGGTATTTGTGTAATAGCGTCGTGCACTTCAGCATCAAAGGCATCGCCCTGCTTAATTGTTATTTCTTGTAAACCCTTTACCTTAAGCGTTTCCTTAAACTTATTCTGAATGAGCTCTACTCCCGTAAACATTTCTTTGTCCTCTGATTTGGACAGTTCTTTCATCGCCCTATCAAAATCATCCAAAATAGGCAGCAACGATACTATAACTTCCTGGCCCGCAGTTTTAAAAAGTTCCATGCGTTCCTTGGAAGTACGCTTTTTATAATTCTCAAACTCGGCAAAAAGGCGTAAAAACTTATCCTTTTCCTTTCCTAGGTCTTCTTGGAGTTGTTCCTCAACGGATAATTCTTCCACCACGGTCTCTTCTGAAGTATTCTCCTCTTGTTCTACTGGCGTGTTGTTGATTACCTCATCCATCTCCTCAACCTTATTTTTTTTACTCATATAGTATAACTTTATATACTCGGAATTTAAAGGGGCAAAAGTACTGCCAATTCTTTAAAAATGTCAAAATGTCACAAAACTTTCCAAAAAAAAGTGCCATACGGCTAGCACGGCACTTCTAGTAAAACTCGGATAATGTATTTTCTCTTTTATATATGCTGGTCGGGTACCGAATCTGGGGCATTGCCCTTTGTTGTTTTATTGGCATATAAGTCTTCCAAGGACATCCGTATGTTTTGAAAGTTAAACACAAATCCTTCTTCCTGTATTTTTTTGCTACTTACCCTTTGGCTAGCAAACAAAAGATAGGACATTTCCCCCAAAGCCATTTTCATTACAAATTTTGGAATGTTCGGAAGTAACAAAGGCCTTTGCAATGTCCCGGCAAGCTCCTTGAGGAGCTTGGAATTTGTAACCGGATTAGGGCCTACACCGTTGAAAACACCCCCTAAGTTATTTTCCAATACATATAAGAACATTCTTGCCAGATCTTGGATATGGATCCAAGACTGCCACTGATTTCCGGAACCAAAGGCAGCACCCATGAAACTTTTTACAGGGACCGCTAATTTTGGTAAGGCCCCACCCTTGTTGGAAAGTACTAGGCCAATACGGATTTTGGCAATGGTTAGGTTCGGTGTATTTAATTTATTAACCTCCTCCTCCCATGCCTTGGTTACGCTACCCAAAAAATCGGAAGCTATGGCTGTCTCATCTTCATCATAAAAATTAGTCTCCGAATCTGGGTAAATGCCTATGGCCGAAGCTGAAACAAAGTAGCTTATTTGGTTGGGACCTATACGCTGCAAGGTGTTTCGAAGTAATTTTATACCGTCTACACGGCTGCTCAGTATCCTTTCTTTATATGCTTTTGTCCATCTCTTTGAAATAGTGGCCCCGCCCAGATTAATAATAGCCGTTACCCCTTTAAGGCTTTGCTCATCTATTTCCCCTTTTTCCGGGTTCCAATAAAATCCCTGATAATAGGGGGCACTCACAATTTTTTGTCTGTTGGTGGTTAGATAATTAACGGCGATATGGCGCTCACCGCACAAGGCTACGATCGCCTTCCCCACCAATCCTGTCGCACCTGTTATTAAAATTTTCATCGCTTTTTTGGTAAAGGTATTGGTTTTAATATGTAAGCTTCATCCCTTTAGTTCAGGTTTAACAGTATTGTCTATGCCTTTGTTAAGACTCTTCCAATAAGACGTTATAATTTAACTTTTCTTAAAGGTTTATTACAATTTGGTAGCTCTCAGCATTTCTCGCTTTCCGGGAGGCCCGGGTAAACGTTCCACACTAAAGTTAACCGCCTGCATGGCCCTCCTTACACTACCCTTGGCAGCATAGGTTACCAAAATCCCATTGGTTTTTAAGGCCTTGTACATTATGGAGAAAATGTCCTGGGTCCATAATTCGGGCTGCACCCTAGCTCCAAAAGCGTCAAAATAAACCAAATCAAACCTATCTACGTCTTGTATCTCCATAAAGTCTTTACATTGCTTATGCAATTGAAAACAATCGGTTATAGGCAATGATTCTTCCCAAGCCATCGCATGCATTTTTCTAAAATCGTCTTCGAACGAATTGGCCTTTAGTTGTTCTATATAATTTAATTGTTCTATTTCTTCCAGGGATACCGGATAGGCCTCTACCCCTATGTAATCCACTTTGAGCCCCAAATTAATCGCTTCAACACAAGTCACCAATGCATTAAGACCGGTTCCAAAACCTATTTCCAAAATAGAGATGGATCTGTCCTTAAAAAGTGTAAGTCCCGATTTGATAAAAACGTGATATGCTTCTTGAACGGCACCATGAATAGAATGATATTGCTCGTTCCAATCTTCAATATGGATGGTCTTGGAACCATCTGAAGTAGTAATTATTTTGCGTTTCACTTTTTGCCCGATCTTATAGCCAATCTTGTTACCAAATATGCAAGTAAGATGTTAAAACTTTTCAAATATGGTAAAAATTGTGATTGTATCGCAAAACTGGTGATTTTTACCCATAAAAAGAAGTAGCTACTTATGATAATTGGTTAATTTTATATTTGCAAAAAATTTATACTATGGATACAACCATAAGCAAGCTTAACATTGAGCAGGCAAAGGTCTCCAAGATAGACCAAGTAGATTTCGACAACCTAACCTTCGGATCTGTTTTTACGGATCACATGATGGTTTGCGATTACAAAAATGGCAGTTGGGAAACCCCATCCATTATGCCCTACCAGGCATTAATGATGGAACCCTCCGCACGAGTCTTTCATTACGGGCAGGCGGTCTTTGAAGGAATGAAAGCTTATAAGGATGATAATGGTGGTGTTTGGTTGTTTAGGCCCGATGAAAATTTTAACAGGATCAATGCGTCTTGCGCTAGATTGGCCATGCCAGAGTTTCCGGAGGAATATTTCTTTGAGAGTTTAAAGGCACTTTTGCAGTTAGACGAAGCTTGGATTAAAAAGGGATATGGCAACTCGTTGTACATCAGACCGTTTGTCATTGCCTCACAGCCTAGTGTAATGGCCTCGCCCTCTGAAGAGTATAAGTTTATAATCATCCTTTCCCCTGCCCAATCTTATTATGGTGGCGAGGTAAGGGTTAAAATAGCAGAAAAATTTAGTAGAGCGGCTGATGGCGGCTTTGGTTCGGCTAAGGCCGCAGGTAATTATGCCGGGCAGTTTTATCCTACCAATTTGGCTAAATCGGAAGGTTTTCAACAAGTGGTCTGGACAGATTCCAATACTCACGAATATATAGAAGAAGCTGGTACCATGAACGTTTTTGTAAGGATAGGCGACAAGCTATTAACCTGCCCTACCAGCGACAGGATATTGGACGGGGTAACCCGGAAAAGCGTTATAGCCCTGGCCGAGGATCAAGGTATAGAAGTAGAAATAAGACCTATTAAGGTTTCAGAACTTCTTGAAGGGGTGAAAGACGGTACTTTAATGGAAATGTTCGGAAGTGGCACCGCAGCAGTAATAAACCCTATATTGGGCTTTGGTTACAAAGGAGAGCGCTACGAACTTCCTAAATTACAAGACTCCTATGCGGTTCGGTTTAAAGACCAGCTCATGGACATCCAATACAACAAGGCAGAAGACAAATTTGGGTGGCGCTATCAAATCTAATCCCATTATAGATTACATATAAAAGGCACCATATAAGTATGGTGCTTTTTTTTATCTATCCAAAACCGTTTTTATATCCGGTTTAAAATAATTAGGGCCCTTTAGCACCTTCCCATCTTCCCTATAGATTGGTTTTCCATCCGCATCCAACTTGCTCATATTGCTCTGTTGTATTTCCGCAAATACCTCTTCGATCTTGTACTGCATGCCGTGCTCCAGAATTGTTCCGCATAAAATATAGAGCATATCGCCCAAGGCATCGGCCACTTCTACCAAGTCGTTACTATTGGCTGCCTCCAAATACTCCCTATTTTCCTCATCCATAAGATTAAAACGCAACAAGTTCTTATCGGTTCCCAAATTTGCTCTCAAGGTTTCGGAAACCCCCAACCCAAAGGAGTTGTGGAATTGTGCTACGGCATTGAGTTTATCTTTCATTTATTACGATTTATAAGTTTAACTTTTACATCCAAAATTAAAGAACGGGCAATCAAAATTATTTGGAAGGCACCTTACCCTTATACTATTTTGGGTTAGCTTTGCACAAAAATAAGCAATATGTTCAGCAACGGGCAATTAATATTTGCAGGCATTTTTGTTGTAATGTTTATCGCCATTATGGTGTTTTCCTATAAAAAGGACAAAAAATTGCATGCAAAAAATTACAAAGGTGTTAAATGGGTAGGAATTGTGTTTGTAACCTTTATAATAATCTTGTTCTTCCTTAAACATTTTCTCAAAAATTAACTTTTTGTTTGCATATACCACAAAAATTAGGGGGTTGACAACATTATTTCCGTTTTCCTCGTATACTATAAGAAATAGCGTAATTTTGCGTTGTAGTACTAAATAATATCGTTAAATGGTAACTTTTGTAAGCATACTTTTTGGTCTTATTGCTATAAATGCCATCCTACTGGTCTTCAGTGTTAATGGTGCAAATCAAAAGAATAGGCCTACCGAAAAAGGTATTTCCGAAACACCGGCTGAAATCTATCCCATAGATTTAATAACTTCCAAATACAAAAAGGCGGTATAGTTTTTTACCTTTAGGGTATGAAACAAATACTACTTGTCTTCTTGGGAGGAGGTTTGGGCAGCAGCCTTAGATTCATCATAGGAAAAACATACAATAGCTATTTTCAAAACTTTTTTTTAGGAACTTTTTTGGTAAACATAATTGGATGCCTAATAATAGGACTTGTTCTTGGGGCATCTCTTAAGAACGATTATCTTTCACAAAACCAGACTTTACTACTTTCTACTGGTTTCTGTGGAGGTTTTACTACATTCTCCGCATTTGCTTTCGAAAAACACTCCTTATTGAAGGCAGGAGAGCTCTGGCATTTTTCATTTTATACGATCGCTAGCATCGCAGTAGGTCTTCTTGCTGTGGCTTTGGGGCTTTGGCTTGCCAAATTGCTATAACCCTAGGGTTATCTCTCCCCTTCCCATTATCTAGTATTTTCTTAAGATTATAGGGTAAATAATGTGATTTACACATCTATTACACCTATGTCCATAGGCTCTCCTACCAATTCCTTTAAAGTTGTCCTACAAAATAACCAAATATTCAATTTTTTAATTTGTAAATAGAATACCCCTAAAATTTATAGGGGTAATTTGTTATAAACATAAAAATTATGCATATACCCCCTAATAATTTAGGGTCTATTATAAATTAACATATATTTGGCACGATTAACAACAAATTAATTATGAAAAAAGTCGAGGCAATTATTAGGAAATCAAAATTTGACGATGTAAAGAAGGCTTTACATGATGTCGAAGTAAACTTCTTCAGTTACTGGGATGTAACTGGGGTTGGTAACGAAAAACAAGGACATGTTTACCGCGGTATTTCTTACAGTACCACGGACATTCAAAGAAGGTACCTATCTATAGTGGTATCCGATGAATTTTTGGAAAGAACCGTTAATGCCATTTTAGATTCGGCCAATACGGGCAATGTAGGCGACGGAAAGGTTTTCGTCTCCGATGTCATTGAAGCGTATAGAATACGGACCAAAGAAAGCGGACACGCAGGAATCAACTAAAACAATTATTCAACTAACAAACAAGTATTAAAATGGACGCAGGATTATTTACAGCTAATAATGTTTGGATGATGGTATGTACCGCCCTTGTATTTTTTATGCATATGGGATTCTCTTTCTTGGAGATTGGGCTAACCAGACAGAAAAACACGATCAATATCTTATTTAAAAACGTTTTCATCATATGTGTAGGGCTTTTGCTATACTATATTGGTGGATTTAACATGATGTACCCGGGAGACTTTAATGGTTATTTTGGTTTCGCCGGATTTGGAATTGCAGCTCCCGAAAATGGGATGACACCAGAATACGCCGATGGTGGGTATACTTGGTGGACAGATTTCCTTTTTCAAGGAATGTTTGCAGCAACAGCCGCAACCATAGTTTCGGGTGCCGTTGCTGAAAGGATAAAACTGGTACCTTTCATGGTCTTTACCATTATTTATGTAGGACTGATATACCCAATCGTTGGGTCGTGGCAATGGGGAGGTGGTTTCCTTTCTACCTTAGGAGGCGATGACGCCGGGTTCCACGATTTTGCAGGATCTACCTTGGTACACTCCGTAGGTGGCTGGGGAGCGCTTATTGCCGTTTACCTGTTAGGGTCTAGAATCGGTAAATTTGGTGAAGACGGTAGAACCAAAGCAATACCAGGCCATAATATACCCTTGGCCGCCGGTGGTGTCTTAATATTATGGTTGGGCTGGTTTGGGTTTAATGGTGGATCTGTACTGTCCGGAGACCCCGAAGGTACTTCATTGGTATTGGTAACCACATGTCTGGCAGCAGCAGCTGGCGGTGTAGGAGCCTTCCTTTTTTCTACCATTCTTTACAAAAACTTTGACCTTACTATGTTCCTCAATGGTATCCTTGGCGGTTTAGTAGGTATCACCGCGGGCGCGGATCTTATGTCTCCCAACGAAGCGGTAATTATCGGATTTCTTGCCGGAATCATCATTGTGCTTGGGGTAGCATTAATAGATCGTATAAAATTGGACGATCCCGTAGGTGCCATTGCAGTTCACCTAATATGCGGTATCTGGGGAACCTTGGCAGTTGGTATTTTTGGAGCTAAGGCCGGAGGCGATCAGTTCCTTTACCAATTAGCGGGTGTAGGTGCCGTTGCTTTAATGTGTACCATATCGTCATTCATCATCCTATCCGTAATTAAGAAAACCGTTGGTATCCGAGTCTCCAAAGAAGAGGAACTAGAAGGTTTGGATCTTCATGAACACGGAATGGATGCTTATGCAGATTTTAGGATGAACCAACATTAGTAAATAAAAAGGAAACGGAGCGTTTGGCAGAACGCTCCGTTAATACAACCTTTTTCAAAATATACAACTCAATTAAACTAGTTAACAATCCTTTTACAAGGATATTTAAATCATTGAAATATGAAAACGATTATAAACACAAAATACATAAAAAATTTATTTTTCCTAACGTTTGTTTTAATCTCCACGGCTAATTTTGCCCAAGAAGAGGCAGCCGAGGAAAAACCCAAATTTGAATTCAGTGGAACGGTAGATGCCTACTATAGAGCTAACTTTAATGGCCTTAACAAAGAAGTTCCTGTTATTGAAAATGACCTACAAGTGGGTACGTTTTTACCCACCGCCCCTGGTTCTAGTTTTGCCAACGATCCTGGGTTTGCACTGGGTATGATAAACTTGATAGCGGGTTATGAAGGCGAAAAAGTAGGATTTGTGGCAGATTTGGTATTTGGCCCTCGTGGGGAAGATGCTGTTTTTGGCTCCCCTTTTGGCTCGCCTAACATTGTTAACCAATTGTACGTATACTGGAACGTTAGTGAAAGTACTACGCTTACCTTTGGTAACTTCAATACCTTTTTAGGCTATGAGGTAATCTCACCTGCCGCCAATTTTAACTACAGCACATCATACATGTTTTCTTACGGGCCCTTTTCACATGCTGGTTTAAAAGCCGACTTTGACTTGGGTAACGATTGGTCTGCCATGCTTGCCATACTTAACCCAACCGATTTTACGGATATCAACCCATTTGGAGAGCTTTCTTTCGGGGCGCAATTGGGGTATAGTGGACAGTATTTGAACTTTATATTTGGAAAACAGGGAACAAATGAGCAATTGATAGATGGGGTACTAACAGATACCGATGTCAAATCCCTTTTTCAAATTGATTATACCGGAGGTTTTGATATCACCGACACCTTTTTCCTTGGTATAAACGCCACCTATCAGGATACGGATGATATAGGATTCTATGGAGCGGCACTTTATCCACAGCTCAAAACATCGGAAAACTTCGCCATTGGCCTAAGAGGCGAATATTTTGAAGAAATGGGAGATTTTGGTGCCATTGGCACAGGCGTGGAAGATTCTAGTGTTTTTGCCATAACCCTAACCGGAAGTGCAACCATAGGTGATCTTATCATAAAGCCAGAACTGCGCTTGGATAGTGCATCGGACGACGCTTTTATTAACGCTGATTTGGAGGCCAATGATAGCTTGGCATCATTTTTATTGGCCGCGGTCTATCAATTCTAAGAATATAGGTTTACTTGACTATTTATAATGGGAAATGCCCTAACGGAAACGTTGGGGCATTTTCACTTTTTGGCAAAGGCCTTTACCCCTGCCAAAACTTTGGTGTCCAAGGTATTTACCTTTGGCACTATGGGACACGAATATTTTTTGTTATAAGCGCAATAGGGGTTGTACGCCCTATTAAAATCTATGGTAAGCGAATCGCCCTTAGGGATTCTAAGATCTATATACCTACCGCCGGTATAGGTCTCTTCGCCATTGGTCTTGTCCAAAAAAGGTAAAAACAAATAATCTGAATAACCTTCTTGCAAAATTAAACTAGGACTCTGGTATATTTCTAGTTGATATGGCTTTCCTTTTAAGGTAAAATGTGCAACGCCATATACCACTTCCTCGGCTTCCCTATCGGTAGTAGTGGGCATCATAAAAGGAACTGCTTCAGGGGTCAATTGCAATTTGGCCCTCACTGCATAACTGGTATCTGGACTGAAAAAATCCAAGGATTCAAAATTCTTGCGAAACCTGTCGGGCAATGGGGAACTTTCCGGGTCTTTGTATTCTGCGTTCAGTTCTTCCTGAAATTTTAAAATCTCATCCATCGCATTACCTGCTATGCTAGCTGTACTGGACTTAACCACATCATGATATTTCTTTTTACCAGTGCACCCGGCACCTAAGATTATCAAAACTAAAATCAAAAAATAAAGTCGCATAACACAAATTTAAAATTCAAAAATACAACATAGTATTTTTTTGGTTAGCTTTGTGTAAACAAAAACAGGAAATGAGATTTACATCAATTTGGAAGACGGTTCATGTATACCCAAGGCAATGGGTTCAGCGCTGTTATTGTTAAAATTGATGAGATTTTAAAATATAAAGCCCTGACGCCAACGTCGGGGCTTTTTTTATGCTTTATCATTATGAGAAAAATCTATTTTGGCTATTTAGATTCTTTTAAAGGGCTCTCCAAAGAGGTTTGGTGGTTGGCCCTGATTACGCTAATAAATAGGGCCGGTACCATGGTAATTCCCTTTTTATCGCTCTATCTTACCCAGAATCTGGGCTTTACCCTAGAGAATGTGGGCATTATTATGAGTTGCTTTGGCCTTGGATCGTTAATAGGCTCTTGGGTGGGTGGTAAACTTACGGATATACTTGGTTACTATCGTATTATGCTGATCAGCCTCTCCCTAACCGGGGTTATGTTCATTGCCCTGCAATTTCTCACGGATTACACAGCCATATGCATCGGGATTTTAGTACTAATGATTGTTGCGGATGCCTTTAGACCGGCCTCTTACGTTGCGCTAAGTGCCTATAGTAAACCGGAGAACAAAACCCGATCTGTAACCTTGATTCGGTTGGCCATTAACCTTGGTTTTTCTGCCGGACCGGCAGTTGGTGGTATCATCATTACAACCTTGGACTATAACGGCCTTTTTTGGGTAGATGGAAGTACATGTATTCTGGCCAGTATTTTGTTGTTTTTGGTCTTAAACCCTAAAAAGGCAAGGGTATCGGACGAAGTGAAGAACGAAACCCCAAAATCTGCCTATACAGACCTTCCCTATTGGCTGTTTATAGGGGCTATGGTATTGTTTGCCTTTGTATTTGTTCAATATTTTTCCACCATACCCATATACTATACCGAAATTCACTTGCTCAGCGAATTTGAAATTGGACTTTTATTGGCGATGAATGGTTTTCTGATTTTTGCCCTAGAGATGCCTCTGATTGCCTTTATGGAAACCAGGCCCTGGTCTAGAATTAGCAATGTAATCCTAGGACTGTTCTTGGTAGGGCTCAGTTTTGTTATCCTAAATCTTTTTTCCTGGATAGGGGTACTTGTTATGGGAATGCTGCTAATGACCGTTGGAGAAATGATCGCCTTTCCCTTCTCAAATGCTTTTGCGATGGATCGTGCAAAACGAGGAAACCAGGGAGAGTATATGGCCCTTTACACCATTTCATTCTCTATTGCTCACATTTTTGCACACAATTGGGGTATGCGCGCCATAGCCAATTTGGGCTACGAATTAACTTGGTATGGTATTGGAATTATTTGTTTGCTTGGTATTTTGTTACTTTTACTGCTACAAAGACTTCTACGAAAACAAACAGTTGTTAGCAAATGAAAAAGAAAGTACTTATTTTATCTTGGGTGATTATTGCCATGGGGTGTACCCAGAAAAAAGAGAATGGAAAAGAAGTTTCTTTAGATGAAGAACGTGTTGTTACGTTGGAGCCGAATAGGTATAACGTGGCTTTTTTAATTATGGATGGCACCTACAATACAGAATTTACCGCTCCATTCGACATTTTTCAACACACCATTTATAGAAAGAACATTAAAGCGATGAACACCTTTACGGTAGCTAATACCCTAAAACCCATAACCACTTTTGAAGGGGTACGCATTCTTCCGGATTTTGACTATACCAAGGATTCTATTCCCCAGATAGATATTTTGGTGGTACCCAGTGCAGAACACCATTTGGATACCGACTTAAAAGATACTACTATGCTGAATTTTGTTAAGGCAGCAGATAAAAACGCACTTTTTATGACCTCACATTGCGATGGCGCTTTTGTTTTGGCCAAAGCAGGAGTGTTAGACGAAGTTACCTCTACCACATTCCCCAGTGATATTGGTACGTATAGGGAAATGTTCCCACAGCTAAAAGTAAAAGACAGCGTTCTTTTTGTGCACGATGGAAAATACATTACCTCAGCGGGCGGAGCCAAAAGTTTTGAAGCTGCCCTGTACCTATGCGAGTATCTATACGGAAAGGAAATTGCGGAGTCCTTGGCCAAAGGATTGGTCATTGATTGGAATTTGGACGAAGTGCCACATCTTATTCTTCGTTAATATCGTATCTGGCACCTTCTAAATATTTGGCTACGGTTTTATTGAACTCCGGTGTAATCTTAAACAAAGCGGTGTGCTCCAAAGCGTAAAGCTCTTCCTTGTTCTTATAGCCTTGTTTTAATAGTTCTTCCAAGTAAAACAATGCGGTACCGAAGTCCTCATTTTCTGAACTTAATGAAATTATCTTAAGATAATAGCTATAATCTTTCGGAGCTGTAATGGTCTTCAACATCCAAAGGAAATTAAGGGCCTCATAATCGATAACCGTCTCCGAAACAGTGAGATCAATATTATCCTCTACTAAAGCATTTACGTAGCTTTGAAGTCGCTTTCCCATGCGTTGCAGAGCTTGGTTGGGGCCGTTCTCGTACTTTTTTAATTCTTGCATTTGATAGTTCCACCACCCCAAATTGTTGAAATTATGAGTAAGGATATCCTCTTCCAAATAATAAATAAAATCGTCCTTAATGAGCGATTCCTTAAAAAGAGCATTGTTCTCACTTCTTTTTAGGGATTTGTAAAGTTTTTGTTTTTTTAGGGTACGTTTTTTTTCCTTTAGCGAATCTATTCCCAAATGAACGCCATAAATGTCTAGTACGTCCGACAGTAGGTCTTCAGCGGCCAAAAGTTTTCCACTATTGACAAGGGTGTTAACTTCCTTGAGGTTTTGATCAAAGCTATTCTTAATGAACATCGAATCTTTTGGCGCTCTTCCTTTTGCAATTGCGTGCAATCTCAACCATTCCAACGCCTTGTTTAAATGCGCTGGTTTGGGCCATTGTTGGCCTCCATCAAAAACCAACAGTTTATTGGGAAATCGAATTTTGCTCATAATCTTTTCCTCCAACAACATTTCAGTATAGTTGTAATCTTCATTACCTACAATGCCTATAAAATAAAAAGGGCTTTTGTTGCTTAAGATTTCTGTATTGGGGATACCTCCTCCTACGGCCACCACACCACTAATACCTTTAATAAAAGTGGGGATAATTGATGCAAAGCGGGCGCTATTTGAAAATCCTGCGGTATACACTCTATTTTTATGTATCGGAAACAGGGAGAAAACCCTATTAAACACCCTATTGGCCTTAATTACGTTTTCCGAAATAGACAGACTATCATTTACATTGTTAGGAGCAGCCAATACATATCCCTGTTTTTCGGCAACTTCTTGAAACATTCGTAAAGCTTGCCTTCCCCTGCCCTTAAGATCAAAGACAAAAAGAACGGGCCATGGACTGTTGGTATCAAATTTTTGCGGAAGATAAAGTGCAAAACTTTCGGGGATAGAATCGTTTACCTGTAAAGAGTCTACAATAATTCCTTTTTTGATGCTAAGTTGTTGCGCTTTGGTATTGAAACTAAAGGAAATACCCAGGAACAAAACTATTAAAAATTGCTTCATAAATGTAGGTTCATCAAAAATCTCGCCAAAAATTACTCTAATAAAGTTATATAAAACGATTGGGTTTTACGCTATTTTAACAAATTGACTTTTAGTACATCTCTCTTATATAAATTTCATCCTATTTCCCCTGAAGGTTAGATAGGCAATAAATCAAGATTTTTTGTATTCCGATCAGCTCCAGTACAACATATACAAATAACCCGAACAACTTATACATTTCCCTTCTTAATAGGGGCATTGGAAACAACATCGGATAAAATAATATGGGTGCGTGCTTCCCCGTATTGTATTAGTTTATCTATAAAACGTTCTAAATGAAACTGATCCTTAAGCACCACCTGCATAATGAAATTTTCATTTCCTGTGATCCTATGACAGTTGATTACTTCATCAAAAGTACCCACGATCTCTAAAAAAGGCCTTAGCTTTCCCATAAAAGCCCTTAGTGTTATAATGGCTTTTAGTTGATACCCAGTTTGACTGTGCGATACTATGGCTTTATAGCCTTCGAGAATTCCGAGGTCTTCCATCTTCTTAATCCGTTCCGCTACAGCAGGTGGTGTAAGCCCTACCTTACGCCCAATATTGGCAAAGGATTCCCTAGCATTTTCTTGCAGTTGCTTCAATATTCCCCAGTTTAAATCATCAATTTTCACATTCAAAAATTTAAAGTGAAATAATTTTTTTTTTCGAAAGTAATTATACCCATTCACCTTTGATTCAAAAGATAAAGTTACGAAATACATTGTAATTTTATAGTACAAAAGTTGCTATACCAAAAATGTCCAATAAAAATTTAAGAACAGTCCCTGTTTACAGGAAGGCTTTGGATCTCTGTAAAATGAGCAGGGAGATAGCCACCTATGTATCTTACAACAAGGATTTGTTGAAATTGTATCAATCTAACAGCCATAGGGATATCATCGCAGATTCTTTGGTCACCGATGCTATTTTGATACCTCAGCAAATAGCCCAGGCAGAATATTCCGAGTCCAATGCCGTGCGTATGAAAAGTGCTACTTTTATTAACATCATGATCAGAAATATTCTTTCCTATTGTAACGGTCTGGAAAAGGATGGTGTAAAAGAAAAGGAGTATTTAAATTTGCTCAGAACCGAAATAAAAGGTTTTAGAAAGTCCTTCAAAGCATGGAGACGTTCCTTACGAAAAGGAGGTGACAATAACCTTTGGGGTTTAGACGATTCACTAGGTCTTTAAACTACATGTTTCTTCGGTATTGACCCCCTACCTCAAATAAAGTCTTCGTAATTTGGCCTAAAGAACAAACCTTGGTAACCTCTATTAATTTGTCAAATATGTTTCCGTTGCCGATAGCCACCTGCTTAAGTTCTAATAATTGTTGTTTGGCCCTTTGTTCATTATGCCTTTGAAGATGCTCAACACTGGCTATTTGCAGCTCCTTTTCCGCCTCTGTAGCTCGTATTACCTCAGCCGGCAGTATGGTAGGGGAACCCTTAGAGCTAAGAAAGGTATTTACCCCAATAATAGGGTATTCTCCTGTGTGTTTTAGGGTTTCATAATGCAGGCTTTCTTCCTGTATTTTAGAACGTTGGTACATGGTCTCCATGGCCCCGAGTACACCTCCACGTTCCGTAATACGGTCGAATTCCAATAAAACGGCCTCCTCTACCAAATCTGTAAGCTCTTCTATAATGAAAGATCCTTGAAGCGGGTTTTCATTCTTTGCAAGCCCAAGTTCCTTGTTAATTATTAGTTGTATGGCCATGGCCCTTCTAACGGATGCTTCCGTAGGTGTAGTGATGGCCTCATCAAAGGCATTGGTATGTAAGGAGTTGCAATTGTCGTAAATGGCATATAGCGCCTGCAAGGTGGTACGAATATCATTAAAGTCTATCTCCTGGGCATGCAAACTACGACCCGAGGTCTGTATATGATATTTAAGCATTTGTGCCCTTGGATCCGCATTATATTTACCCTTCATTGCCTTGGCCCATATTCTACGAGCCACCCTACCTATTACTGCATATTCCGGATCTATTCCGTTGGAAAAGAAAAACGAAAGGTTAGGGCCAAATTTGTTGATATCCATTCCCCTACTTAAATAATACTCCACGTAGGTAAAACCATTGGCCAGGGTAAAGGCCAATTGGGTAATTGGGTTTGCACCAGCTTCTGCTATATGATATCCCGAAATGGAAACGGAGTAAAAATTTCGAATTTGTCTTTGCACAAAATATTGCTGCACATCGCCCATAAGCCGAAGGGCAAACTCGGTAGAAAAAATACAGGTATTTTGAGCCTGATCTTCTTTTAAGATATCTGCTTGTACTGTACCTCTTACCTGACCGAGGGTAGTGGTCTTTATGTTTTCATATACTTCTTTTGGTAACACCTCATCACCAGTAACCCCTAACAGCATAAGTCCAAGACCATTGTTTCCTTCAGGAAGTTCCCCATGGTATTCTGGTCTAGGCACCTCCGATTTGCTATAAATAGCCTCAATTTTGGAGGCTACCTCTTTTTCCAATTTGTTTTCTTTAATGTATTTTTCGCAATTCTGATCTATGGCCGCGTTCATAAAAAAGCCAAGAAGCATGGCAGCAGGACCATTAATGGTCATACTAACAGATGTAACCGGATCGCAAAGATCAAAGCCCGAGTATAATTTTTTTGCGTCGTCCAAACAACATATGGATACACCTGCATTTCCTATTTTTCCAAAAATATCGGGTCTTCGGCCTGGGTCGTTGCCGTACAGCGTCACCGAATCAAAAGCCGTGGAAAGCCTTTTGGCCGTCATTCCCAGGCTTACGTAATGAAATCTTCTGTTGGTTCTTTCCGGTCCGCCTTCCCCAGCAAACATCCGTGTGGGGTCCTCAGCCGTTCGTTTAAACGGATACAAACCAGCGGTATATGGGAATTCTCCAGGTACATTTTCCTGTAGGTTCCATTGCAATAAATCGCCCCACGCCTTATACTTGGGGAGTACCACTTTTGGAATTTTTTGATGCGAAAGAGATTCGGTATGCGTTTCTATCTTAACCTCGTTAGACCTCACTTTAAAACTATATATTGGGCCTTTGTAGCGCCTTACCTTAGCCTCCCATTGTAGTATTGTTTCCCAATTGTACGGATCCAAATCCATTTTTACCCGGTTAAATTCTTGTAGCAAAAGGGAAACGAATGTTTTTGCCTTCTCCGATGTTTTCTTCTTAATTTCGGCCTCAACCAAACCCGTTGTAGTAAGTTTTGGAGTTTCATTGATTACACTTTCTACGGTCTTGTATATACCGTATAGACGTTGCGCAACTTCTACCTGCAAACCAACCTTAGTATCATATGCTCGGTTGTTTTCTGCAATCTCTGACAAATACCTTGTTCTGGCCGGTGGAATAATATAGACCTTTTTGGCTTTGCCTTCCTTTAATTTGAGCCCTGTTTCAAACGATTTTTTGGTCTTAGCAGATATTTTGTCCATGACCGCTATATACAGCTGGTTCATTCCATGGTCATTGAATTGAGAGGCCATAGTACCAAATATTGGCAGTTTTTCTTGGTCTATATCCCACAGACCATGATTTCTCATATATTGCTTTCTTACATCACGAAGGGCATCCATGGCACCCCTTTTATCGAACTTGTTTATGGCTACCAAATCGGCAAAATCTAGCATATCAATCTTTTCCAATTGGGTAGCGGCTCCAAATTCCGGGGTCATAACATACAGGGAAACGTCGCTATGTTCTATAATTTCTGTATCTGACTGCCCAATACCCGAAGTTTCCAAAATAACCAAATCAAATCCGGCCTTTTTAAGTACTTCCACCGTTTCACCAACATTTTTGGACAATGCCAAATTAGACTGCCTTGTAGCAAGGGATCTCATGTATACCCGCCCATCATTAATGGCATTCATCCGTATACGATCTCCTAACAAGGCCCCACCCGTTTTCCGTTTAGAGGGGTCAACGGATACCAGGGCAATGGTCTTATCCGGGAAGCCCGTTAAAAACCGCCTTACCAGCTCGTCTATAAGGCTCGATTTCCCAGCTCCGCCAGTTCCTGTTATACCCAATACCGGAATGTCTTGTCCGTTTTCGGGTAGGTTGGAAAAGTGGGCTTCAAATTCTTCGTGCCTATTTTCTGCCAATGATATCAGTCTGGCTATGGTATTTACATTTTTGTTTTTCAGGACGGTCGCTAAACCGACTCCTTTTTTTAAATCGAGTGGAGGAACCGGAAAATCACTTTTCTTAACCAGATCGTTGATCATGCCCTGCAATCCCATTGTTCTGCCATCGTCGGGAGAATATATTCGGGTTATACCGTAATCCATCAAGGATTTAATCTCTGATGGAAGGATAACTCCGCCGCCGCCGCCAAAAATCTTGATATGGCTGGCATTCTGCTCCTTCAAGAGGTCGTACATATACTTAAAATACTCGTTATGTCCACCCTGATAAGAGGTTATCGCAATGGCATTAGCATCCTCCTGTATGGCGCAATTTACCACCTCCAAAACACTTCTATCGTGTCCCAAATGAACAACCTCTACCCCTGTTGCCTGAATAATTCTACGCATAATGTTAATGGCGGCGTCGTGACCATCGAACAAGGAGGCAGCAGTAACAATTCTTACTTTGTTTTTAGGGATATAGCGTTTTATTTGTTCCATCTATAATATTAGGCCATTTTTACCGATGCAATTTACGGAAAATGCAAAGATTATTACATTCTAATCAGAATTTTATAAAAATATAGCGCTGTTTAAGTCCATAATTCTTAATACTCTAACTTTATGGCCTTAACGAGCTTCTTTTGAAAACCACTATAGTAATACATTGTCCGGATAAATCTGGAATTATCAGCGCGGTTACCAGCTTTATTCATGCCAACGGTGGCAACATTGTGTATTTAGATCAACATGTAGACAAAGAGGCGGGGGTCTTCTTTATGCGTTTGGAAAGTGATTTTGATAAGAAAATACCCTTGATACCAAATTTCAAGGAAACGTTTCAAAACGAACTCGCCAGGCCCTATGAAATGAAATGGCATCTACATTGGAGCAACAAAAAACCTAAAATGGCCCTTTTTGTTTCCAAATACAATCATTGTCTTTACGATCTTCTTAGCAGGTTTAACTCCGGTGAACTGGAAGTTGAAATTCCCTTTATCATAAGTAATCATGAGGACCTGGAATATATCGCCGAACAATTTGGCATTCCATTTCATCATATCCCGGTAACCAAGGACACAAAGGCCGAAGCCGAAATTCGGCAACTGGAACTCTTGGAACAACATGAGGTAGATTTTGTAGTACTTGCTAGATATATGCAAATTGTAACACCTAGGATCATAAATCGTTATCCTTCCAAAATCATTAACATACATCACTCCTTTCTGCCTGCTTTTGCCGGAGCAAGACCGTACCACGCGGCTTTTGCCAGAGGTGTGAAGATTATAGGAGCTACCAGTCATTATGTAACGGAAGAGTTAGATGCGGGGCCTATAATAGAACAAGATGTTACTATAGTATCGCATTCGCATACCATACAAGATTTTATAGCCAAAGGAAGGGATTTAGAAAAAATTGTGCTCAGTAGAGCGGTAAAGCTTCATATTCGGCGTAAAACCATGGTGTATAATAATAAGACAGTGATTTTCTCCTAGTTTATTGTAAACCAGCACATTAACAAATACCCTGATTTTTTAATCATTTAATGCTAACTTTAGGCTAAACAATTATTTATTGTCATGACAAAAAAGATACTATTACTTTTTTCAGTTTTTCAATTTATGGCCTGTGCCGAACTTCAGCAAGTTGTAAATCAACTCCCACCCGGAACTACAGGTATGGGAAATGCGGAAATAGCACAAGCCCTTCAGGAAGCGCTAAACCTAGGTATAGAAAAACAGGTTAGCAAACTCACTAAAAAGGATGGGTTCTTTAAAAATGAATTGGTGAAAATTCTATTGCCGGATGAACTTAAGAAAGTTGACAAAACATTACGGGACATAGGTCTGGGTAACCTTGCCGACGAAGGCCTTAGAGTACTGAACAGAGCCGCTGAAGATGCTGTTGGCCAGGCTATCCCCATATTTGTAGATGCCGTAAAAGGGATTAGTTTTAACGATGCCAAACAAATTTTGTTGGGTGCGGACGATGCCGCCACCCAGTATTTAACCGGTTCTACCCAGGCACCACTTTATACCAAGTTTAACCCGGTAATAAAAAAGTCTTTTGAAAAAGTAGGCGCGGATAAAATATGGAACAACCTCATTACTAGATACAATGCCTTGCCGCTTACCAATGACGTAAATCCGGATTTAACGGATTATGTAACTCAAGAAGCACTAAAAGGTGTGTATACCATGATTGCAGTAGAAGAAAAGGAAATAAGGACAAAAATTTCATCAAGGACCACGGACATTTTGCGTAAAGTTTTTGCACTACAAGATTAATATTGATTATGATTAAGATTGCTGTTTTAGGACCAATTCCTAGGGATACCATTATTACACACCTCGATGAGACGATAAAAAAATATGGATGTGTAACGCATCCTGTGATTGCGTTGGCCAAACTTTTGGAGGAAGATGGTACAGTAATCCCGGTAACTACGGTACACAAGAAAGACCGAGAAGGTATTTTAAAACTTTTTAGCCCTTTTTCAAATATCGATACCAAGGCCATCTCCAGTGAAGATGATAAAGGCACTGTCATTGAGCTTAATTTTGTAGATCAGAATAACAGAATAGAAAAGCAAACGGCCTGTATGCGGCCAATACTTCCCAAAGATATTGCAGAATTAGGGGATATGGATGCATTTGTATTTGTTCCAATAACAGACTTTGAAATTTCTCTGAGTACCCTCGTCCATATAAAGGAAAACATGAAAGGCTTGGTGGTTTTCGATGCCCATGGCCCTACCACTACAATGGCCATAACCGGTGATCGTTACAGAAAGTTTTGGGTAGATATGGATGAATGGCTCCCTTATATCGATGTACTCAAAATGAATTTGGAAGAGTCGCAGGCCTGTTGGCTTAAGAACGAATATGTCTCAGAAGAAATGGTAAGTTATGACGAAGGAAAAGTTGATCACCTGGATGATATGGCAGCCCATGTCCTAAAAAAAGGGATAACCTATTTCTACGTCACCTTAGATTCTAGAGGTTGTGTGCTATACTTTTATGAAAATGGCGGAATTAAAAAAGAGTTTGTAAAATCCATTTTCATGCAAAACGTAGTGGACACCACCGGCTGTGGCGATTCTTTTGCGGGTGGGCTAGCCTATGGGTTTTCGCTTTATAAAGACCCCATAAAAGCTGCGCAATATGCCAATGCCTTGGGTGCTTTAAGAACGCAAGGGAAAACTTTTGATGTATTTAAGAACAGGAAGGAGACCGACGCGCTTATTCGGCAATATTATAGTGACATATAATCCATTACTAGCCAACATATTACAATTTTATTCCTCCTAAACCGAGCCGTTCCGCGCTCGCACAGAGAATTTGTTAAAATTTTCGGTCTAACTTACAATAAAACCATTACGATATCGTTGATTAATTAGTATTGGATATTACGTATTGCTAATGTTTAGTTAACCATTTAGCGAAATTTATATAAGATTTTTGTACCGAATTATTTGAGTTAGTAATTTTTGAGTTAGTTAGTCGTAAAACCGGTGTCATCACCGGTTTTTTTTGTGCATTACCGCAATCTTAAATTCAAAATTAAAAAGTCTCCTTCAAAATTAATTACTGAATATCAGCGAGTTATAAGCGAAAAATATCGCTTACTCAAAGGTAAACTATTATCGGGGATTACCCTTTTTAAGATAACTTTAACATTTCGCTTTTGTTAATTGGCTAACTTGATGTTGCTAATTCAACCAACAGTAAAATGAGGCAGTTAGGAATAATTTCCGCGGTGTTCTTGTTGTTCAATGTAACAATTGAAGCAAAGGAGGCAACTAACGCGAAAACTTTCCGATACGAAGAGCCTGTTGCATTTTCACAAGGTTTAAAAGAAAAGGCCGATTTATTCTTTCATTCCCGCAACTATTCGGAAGCCCTTAAAACTTATGAATTACTATTGCTGGAAGACGATCTGGCCAAAGCACCCATATTTAAAAAAATGGCCTTAAGCCATGCTGCCCTTAACCATCCTTCCAAATCCGTTACTTGTATAGAACAATATTTACTGCAAGATTTCGACCCCAATATTTTTCTAAATGACGGTTTCGAGAGCATTAAAAACAGTGCCGAATTTAGGGAAGCCGAGAAGAGCTATTCCCCAAAAATTACAATTTGGTCTTTCTTATATCTGTACGTAGCCCTTATTGGCTTTTACCTTACCATAGTAATTAACTTCAATAGAAATGTAGATCCGGTTTCTAAAAAACTGATCAGTGCGTTCATTTTTATACACTCATTTTTCATTTTTCATATCTGCTTAAATATTACCAACTATCAATATATATTTTCGCATTCCTATTTAATGTCTACCGTGTTTTCTTTTCTCTACGGCCCCCTACTCTATTTTTACTTTAAACGAACCACACAATTATATCGATTTAAGGTCAAGGATCTTTTGCATTTAATCCCTACACTCCTGTTTTTAGTGTACATACTTCCTATATATGCCATGTCCGCCAGTGAAAAATTGACCCTTATGATGGGAAGGTTCAACAACGGTCAAAATCCTACGGATTCTAAAGATGTGGCCATCATCGTTACCCTTAAGTTAACCTCCTTAATACTATATGGATACTTTATTGGCAAGCTCTACGTGGCGGGCAGGCAAAATACCAATATCAGTAGGGAAAACAAACTGTGGCAGAAAAGCATTTACGGAATCCATATTGCCTATATCCTCTCTTATGCCGTTTATGGTATATTGATAAGTACCAATATCTGGTCTGGGTTTTTCTATCACTCGCAGATTATATGTATGGCATTAATGGTGCTGTACGTAGGCTATTCTGCCAATGTACAACCAAGTGTTTTTAGTGGGGTCTATTCTTATAAAACTCCGCTTCTTTTTAAGTATAAGAACTCTGGGTTAACAGAAAGTCTTTCTTCAGAGTTAAAAGAAAACTTGATAAGGTTATTCGACGAATTTAAAATATATAAAGAAAATGACATCAGTCTGGAGATATTATCGGACCGGTTGAATACTACAAGGCATAATGCTTCTCAGGTTATCAATGAGCATTTTAAAATGAATTTTCACGAATTGATAAATACTTACAGAATTAGGGAGGCCAAGCAAATTTTGGACAATGGTCATTTAGAAAACTTAAACATCATAGATATTGCCTACGAGGTGGGTTACAACAACAAAGTAACTTTTAATAAGGCATTTAAAAAAGATACCAACCTAACTCCTACAGAATATCATAGAAGTTTGGTAAGTTCCTTTAGCTGATCGGCACCTATCTTTTCATCAAGCAATCTGGTAAACATTTATCGGATTTTCCGAATTATACTCTGGGCGTTCGTTATTTTGATCTAACTACCAAAAACACGGCAGCTCTGAAAACTTACTCGTAAAACTTTTTTCTCATTTTTAGGGTAATCGATTATTTGAATTAGTCATCAGAATAATAAGGGGCTGCCATTAGTTCTTCTTCTGCCGAACCCATACAAAGCTTTCCCGAACAGATCGGTTTTAAACTTACCAACCCCATTGTTCTATACAACATGCTTTACTCAATGTTGGGATAACACAATCAACCACATTTATTTATTACGCCTTCAATATATTCTATAAAGTCCAACCCGTACCGCTCACAAAACAATAAAAGGGTAAAAAAAGTGTAAACTTTCTTCGGAAAAGTAAATGTCTATAGGGTTTACCCCCAGATTTGGAAGGAGCGCTTTACTTTGAAACTTGACTGACTAAATGTAAAAGCAGCTCTGGGGGCTTACTCCGAAAAAACTTCTGTCTCCTTTTTTAGAGTAATTATTTGAATTAGCTATCAAAACAACCCAGGGCTGTGGTTTACATAAAAACCTAAGATTAATTCGAAAAACTTTAAAGTATGCAAAAAAAACACAATTGGTTGCTCATGCTTTTCCTTATGGGAATTTCTTTGGCATATGCACAGGACAAAACAGTTTCGGGAAACATTACCGACCAGAACAGTATTCCACTGCCGGGTGTAAATGTTGTCCTAAAGGGTACAACCCAGGGAACACAATCAGATTTTGACGGTAATTATACCATAGTGGCCAGTTCAGGTCAAATTTTGGTATTTTCTTATCTGGGTCAAAAGACCACGGAGATTACCGTAGGTGCATCAAACGTTATTGATGTACAAATGTTGGAAGATGCTTCCCAATTGGAGGAAGTTATAGTAGTAGGTTTCGGAACACAATCCAAAAGGTTGTTAACCGACAATGTTGCCAAAATTGATTCGGAACAAATTGGGGGTATTTCCACACCAAGTTTACAAAGTGCTTTGGTGGCAAAAGCTACGGGAGTACAGATTACCCAGACCAACGGAAAAGTAGAAGGTGGGGTAAAAGTAATTATTCGTGGTCTATCTTCGGTATCGGCTTCGCAAGAACCTTTATACGTTATAGATGGTATTGAAATGAACAATAACAATATCTCTTCCATAACGGCACCCCTAAACCCGTTGTTGGCTTTAAATCCAAATGACATAGCGTCTATAGATATTCTAAAGGATGCTTCGGCTGCGGCCATATTTGGGGCAAAAGGTACCAATGGGGTAATTCTTATTACCACAAAACGCGGTAGAGAAGGAAAGTCTACCATTTCTTTAGATGTATCTTCCGGTATAGGAGAGCCAACCAACAGACGCGATTGGTTAAACGCAGAGCAATATATAGAGCTGCTACAAGAATCCGCTTTTAATGACGGTAGCTTTGCAGACCAAGCTGCGGCCAATGAATGGGTAGATACACGGTTGCAACGCTATCAGGGCGATCAGGATTACAGGAATGTAAATACCGATTGGCAAGATCAAGCCTTTCAGAACAGTTATGTAAGGGATATTAACCTCTCCGTATCGGGTGGTAACGAAAAAACAAAAAGTTTTATTTCCGGCTCCTACAACGACACGCAAGGGATAGTAAGAGGCAATAATCTGGAAAGGATAAGTGTTCGTACCAATATAGACCATAAGGTTAATAACTGGTTAGATGTTGGGCTAAACATGGGTTATACAAGCACGGTAATAGACAGAATAGCCGGCGACAACGCCTTTACCACCCCAATGCAGGCCATAGCCCAGGTACCTACAGCTCCCCCTTTTTTATTGGATGGAGATATAAATGCCAGCACCTTGTACGCCAATTTCCTATTGCAAGACAAGCACTCCTTTAGATTAACCAAAAGACGCCGACTTCTAGGAAAAGTCTTTGCAGAATTTCAACTTTTCCCATTTCTAAAGTATAAATCAGAATTGGGGTATGATTATCTAAATCAGACTGTAGATAGAAATACTGGAAGATTGGCTCCTTTCCAATCTACAAATGGGCAAACTTTTGCTTCGGATGATGGTACGGAGATTATTTCTACCAACAATTATGTAACCTTCGACAATACCTTTGGAGAAGCATCCAATGTTAATTTTGTCCTAGGGGCCACTTATACAAGGTTTAAAAACAGGGCAACTTCGGTTACCGGTGATGGTTTTCCCACGGATGATTTTAAATCCGTTTCCAGTGCGGCAACTATTTCCGCGGGTACGGGGACTGCTACCAATTGGGCGCAACTTTCCTATTTTGCAAGGCTTAGTTACGATTATAAGAACAAATACATCTTAAAAGCGAGTATACGGCAAGACGGTTCTTCACGCTTTGGATCCGAGAACAGGTTTGGGTACTTCCCTGCCGCTTCTGCCGGATGGATCATAACCGAGGAAGAATTTCTTCAGAACTCCAATACCCTATCCAACTTAAAATTAAGAGCAAGTTGGGGAACCAATGGTAATACACCTGTTGGTAACTTTAGTAGTCTTGGACTTTATGGGGGCACAAACTACAACGGACAGTCTGGCTTAGAGTTTACCCAAGGAGAAAATCCCGATCTGAAATGGGAAGAGACCACCCAGACCAACTTTGGACTCGATTTTGGATTCGTAAACAATCGAATTACAGGAGAAATAGACTATTATGTAAAGAAAACCAAAGACCTTTTATTTAATGCAAGGGTTCCTTTCGAATCTTTGATACCTACCCATAGCATACTACAAAATATAGGTAACTTGGAAAACAGTGGTCTTGAATTTGCTTTGAACACTATTAATGTACAAACCGAAAACCTTACATGGAAGACCAATTTTAACATCGCTTACAACACCAATGAGATCACCAATCTACCCAACGGAGAAGATCAGATCACGGACAAGAATATTCTTCGAGAAGGGGAGCAGATCAACGCTTTTTATTTGGTAGAATATGCTGGTGTTAATGCAAATACAGGTGATGCGGAATATTTCTTAAACACGGTAAGGCCAGACGGTTCTTTGGATAAAACGGTAACCAACGATTATGCTGCTGCCCAGCGTATCGTAATTGGAAGCCCCAATCCAGACGTAATAGCAGGTTTCTCTAGTACACTTGATTACAAAGGACTCGATTTTTCTTTTACATTTCAGGGACAGTGGGGTGCAGATCTTTACAACGAAGCAGGCCAATATCAAGAAAGTGGCTTTGGGAACGGGTTGGATAACCAAGATGTTTTTATCTATAACAACAGATGGCAGAACCCTGGCGACATCACCGATGTGCCACAAGCAAGACTCTTTATAGACAATGGTCATTCTGCCAGTACCCGCTTCTTACAGAATGCCGATTTTATAAGGTTGAGAAATTTAACCATAGGCTATTCCTTGCCTCCGCAGGTGTTGGAACGTATGGGACTTAGCAGGGTTAGGATATATCTGTCTGGCCTAAATTTACTGACCATTACCGACTATAGAGGTTACGATCCTGAGTCTTCTTTTGATGATTTTAACAATCCCAATGTAAATGCAGGTAGTACTTTTTACTCGGCTCCGCCTGCCAGGGTATATACTGTAGGGTTAAATCTTAGTTTCTAAAAAACAAAAATATAAGTTATGAAATACTATAAAATAATAACCATTTTAGTTCTTTTGATTGTTGGGACATCCTGCGAAAAAGAACTCGATCTAGAACCGCAGCAGAGTATCGGGATAGGTCTGGCCACGGCAACACCGGAAAACGTTAATGCCATATTATTGGCGGCCTATGATATTGGAAGAAATACCACCCCGGACAACCTCAATCCATTATATTTTGGAATTTACAGTGGGCAGATCAATATTGCTTATGACCTTTTGGGAAACACCGATCAGGTAAGTTGGAACGGAACCTTCGAAGAGCTGAGGGATATTTTTAACAAGGCCATGGTAAATGATAATGTGAGTGCCCTAAATATCTATGGGGATAGTTATGCCATCATTGGACATGTAAACACCGTGCTCGATAATCTGGATAAATTCGACGATGCTGCTGAACGTAACCGTGTAGAGGGCGAAGCCAAATTTTTAAGAGGTTTGGTTTATTTTGATATGGTACGGTTGTACGGTCAACAGTATACTGCAGGGGCAACAAATTCGCAACTTGGAGTACCTATTGTGCTTTTACCGCCAGATGCTACTCGCGCGGTAGGCAGAAATACAGTTGAAGAAGTGTATAGCCAAGTGCTTTCGGATTTAAACGATGCCTTTGCCAAATTACCGGGCACCAATGGTGAACGGGCAGATCGATACTCCGCCAAAGCGCTTTTGGCAAGGGTATACCTTCAACAAGGTAACTTTAGTGCAGCACGCGACGCTGCCAATGATGTTTTGCAAAACAGTGGTCACAGTCTAACGCCAACCTTTGCTGAAGCCTTTGAGACTGATGACAATACGGTAGAAACCTTATTCTCATGGGTGGTTACCAACCAAGAAGGAACCAACGAATCCAATACCCATTATGCCACTCAGGCACTTGGTGGAAGGGGTGGTGATATTGCCATCACCCAGGACTATTTGGATAAATTTGATTCTGCCTTGGATCAACGTAGGGCATTTACGTACCCGGGCGAAGGGGTAAGCCTAGGGTTAACACTAACCTCTAAACACGCTAGGCAATTTGCCAATGCAACCCCTATACGGGTAGCAGAAATGCATTTGATACGTGCAGAATGCAACTTTAGGCTGGGATCTGCGGTAGGGTTAGATCCGCTTGTAGAAATCAATACTTTACGTGGAAGATCGCTCGCCCCACCTTTAGCGGCACTTACATTAGATCTTATTTTGAACGAAAGAGAATTGGAACTGGCCTTTGAAGGTTTTCTTGTAAACGATTATAAGAGAACCCAAAGAGACATCGATGGGCTTCCTTTTAACGATAATAGTTTAGTATTTCCCATTCCGCAATCCGCTAGGGATAGAAACCCTATGCTAGAACAGAATCCTGGGTATAATTAATCATAATATAAATACTACTCATCAACAAAAAAACCGACCGGCTCCTTGGGGCCGGTCGGTTTCTATTTGTATAAGACTATCCCACTTTTTTATATAGTCCGTCGAAAGCTACACTTACTACCTCACCTTCCTGCAATACCTCCCACATCTGGCGCACGGTTCCGTCTTCATTGGCCGTCCAAGTAATTCTGTTCGTGTACTGCTTCCCATCCGTATGTGTAAACGTTTCTGATGAGAGCATCATCTGATTTCCCGCCCGACTACCTTGTAGTTTTAAATAAGACCCGGAATTATCTAACCATAATTGCTCCCATTGTTCTGTTTGTGAGTTAAAGAAATTGGTGCTGACACCCGTACTTTTCCCCGTGGCGCTAGTCCAATTTTCCTTTAGCACACAACCGTCCTGGATTATCTCGATTGTATTTTTCCCCGCCAAAGTACCATCAGGAGCTGTAACTTCCCATGTCCCTACCCAGAAGTCAAACTCCCTGTGGTTATCGGTACAACAAGCGCAAGGGGTGTCTTGAGCCACCAAGGAATAACTGCACCATATAATCGCCAATGCCATAAAATATCTATTTTTCATAATCTATGTATTATTAGTCCACACCAATTTACAATAAGTGTATAAAGTTTAGCTGTTTTAGCCTTAAAATTCCTCTCTCTTTAGAACCTATGTTAATTACCAAAAAAAAGGTCATATGTGAGGATTTCCTCATCAAATTGTTAAAAAATAGATAAATCACCTGATTTTTAGGTGAATACACCATGTGCCCAACATCCAAACCCTGTTTTTGGTCGTATATTTGTAAGAACAAAGATATAGACTATGGAAAAGCAGTATTGTAGGGTAGGAACAGTTACCCCGATCACAAGTGGAAGTCATGCAATTACCTTATTGGAGTATCAATATCAGAGCTTCATGGACAAGGCTTCCAACTTAAAATATACGGACACGCAGCTTGGCGAGTTTTTTGAGCAAAAAGCAAAAAAAATACAGAAGATTTTAGAAGGTTTAATGTAATTATTGAACCAAATTTCTTAATTCTTTCTCCATCTGCACCTGTATTTCCTTGGCTCGCAACCTTGCCGCCTTGGCAAAATCCCTTTCATCCGAAGCATAGATAATTCCTCTAGAGGAATTTACCAGTAACCCTACATTTTGGGTCATACCATGTTGGCATACTTCCGTTAAACTGCCTCCCTGAGCCCCTACACCGGGCACCAAAATAAAACTATTGGGAATAATTTGCCGTATTTCACTTAAATAACTGGCTTTCGTGGCACCTACAACATACATTAAATTTTTGGCATGTTCATAGGTCTTTGAGACCTCCAAGACTTGTTTATAAAGTGGTTTACCCTCTACCATTTTTGTCTGCAGATCATAAGCCCCTTCATTGGAGGTAAGCGCCAATAAAATGGTATGCTTGTTTTCGAAAGAAAGAAAAGGCTCTACAGAATCTTTCCCCATATAAGGTGCCACTGTAATGGCATCAAAACCTAGGTCCTCAAAAAAAGCTTTTGCATACCTACTAGAGGTGTTTCCGATATCTCCCCTTTTGGCATCGGCAATGGTAAATACCTCCGGATGCTTTGAGTTTAAGTATCTAACGGTCTTTTCCAAGGCCTGCCACCCTTTTACGCCATAAGCCTCGTAAAAGGCAGTATTTGGCTTATAGGCCACACACAGATCATGGGTGGCATCTATGATAGCTTTGTTAAAGGCGAAAATGGGATCTTCCTCGTCCAATAAATGTTTTGGGATCTTTTGTAGGTCGGTATCGAGCCCAACACATAGAAAGGATTTTTTTTGGCGAATTTGTGCTACCAGATATTCGGTGGTCATTTCAATTATGTTCGTTTTACGACATTAGAAGATTTCCGAAGCCTCTTTTAGCTTCTCGGTATTTTCCACCAACATCAATTCGTCGATAATTTTTTGGATATCCCCGTTGATGATATTCTGAAGATCATAAAGTGTAAGACCAATCCTGTGATCGGTAACCCTACCCTGGGGATAATTGTACGTTCTAATCTTAGCCGAACGGTCTCCACTACTCACCTGGGAGTTTCTTTTGGCGGCATCTTCCTCTTGTTTCTTGGCAAGCTCTAGATCATAAAGTCTAGATCTAAGCACCTTAAACGCTTTTTCCTTGTTTTTATGCTGTGATTTTTGATCTTGGCATTGTGCTACCAATCCGGTTGGGATATGGGTAAGTCGAACCGCAGAATATGTGGTGTTAACCGACTGCCCTCCGGGGCCAGATGAACAGAAAAAATCTATGCGTACATCCTTGGGGTCTATCTGCACGTCAAAATCCTCGGCTTCGGGGAGTACCATTACCGTGGCGGCACTGGTATGCACCCTACCCTGGGTTTCGGTCTGCGGTACGCGTTGTACCCTATGAACACCTGCCTCAAATTTTAAAGTTCCATAAACGTCCTCTCCGGTAACTTCAAATTGTATTTCCTTATAGCCACCGCTAGTTCCCTCACTAAGATCTATTACATTGGTTTTCCAGCCTTTGGACTCACAATATTTAGCATACATACGATAAAGGTCCCCAGCAAATATACTGGCTTCGTCACCTCCGGTGCCTGCCCTAATCTCCACAACTACATTTTTGGAATCTTCAGGATCCTTGGGTATCAACAACAGCTTAATTTCCTCCTCTAAGGGGGGTAAAGCACTTTTAGCCTCTTCCAATTGCATCTTGGCCATTTCCAACATCTCCGCATCACTTCCGTCTGCAATAATCTCCTCGGCCTCGCTAATATTGTTGGTAAGTGTAATATATTGATCTCGTTTGTCGCTTAAGTTTTTAAGATCTTTATATTCCTTGTTCAATTGCACATAGCGTTTCTGGTCCGATATAATATCGGGCTGAATAATAAGATCCGAAACCTCATCAAAACGCTGCTTTACAATATTCAGTTTCTCTAACATGTACCTGCTTTACTTGGTTTGCGAATTTACGATTTTTTTGAAGCTTTACTAAGCAAATGTTGCGTTCTAGGCTAGTTCCCTACAAAGGTAGTACCTACCGTAACAATAAAGGCGTTTAACCCATCACTGCGATCGTATTGATTAAACCGAAGGTCTATAGTCTTTAGACCGAAAGAAAACACCTTGGCCTTGGTAAAAATGTCCTTGTATCGCAGTCCCAACCCAAATTGATTGGCGTTATAACCAGATAGATCGTAATCCGAGGTATAGAATTCAAAAGTGGAAAGGGCCGCTTCCTTGGCATAGAAATAATCGGCCGCCGTTTGGGTGTAATACCTATAGTTGGGATATAGCGTAAATTTATCGGTGATTTTTATAGGAACCTCCAAGCTTGCCGTGTGTGAAGTTATTCCCCAATTATCCGAATAAAACCTATAATATGTCCTTAGAACTATAACATCATTTAGATAGTAGTTCAACCTACCGCCCAATGGCAGTTTAAATCTACTATCGGGCAATCGTTCCACGTTGTCTGCCAACTGAAAATCGTCAATAAAAAAATCATTGATATCTCCAAAATATACACGTTGGAAAGGGGTGCTTAGTAAGCCGTTTTGCGAAACAATATCCATAAACAAAGACCCCTGTAACTTTTTTCCCAAAATTTGGGAGAAACTAAAAGACAGTGAATACGAATTCCTTTTTTCATCTTGGAATGCCACAAAATTTGGTGCATAGGTTCCGGTACCTACAATGCGATCGTCAAAAAAAGCACCTCTTAATTCTATGGGGTATTGAGAATTCCATTTATCGAGAAATACCTGTCCACTAAGGCTGATTTCAGTATTCTTTTCATTGAACAATCGGGTATACCCACCACCAAATCCTATAGAGAAGTAATCGTATTCAGTGGAGACATACGCGTTGGCGTTCCAAATAGAATTTCTATCTTCCGAACTGTGTTGATATGTGGGTTTAAAATAAGCAAGTTGGTCTTTGCGCGACGCTCCCGAAGAAGCTATAAAAGGACTTACCGCATTGTTGGCATTACCATCCAGGGGGTTTACATTGCTAGATGAGGCCGATGTATACGCGGATAGGCCCACATCTACGGTTAAAATATCGTCTTCGTTCATTGGGATGTTCACCACAATGCTGGAAGTGACGTCCGTAAGCTCTTCCGTACCTTCCCCCCCGGTAACCGCAGCGTTTTGACCTTCCTGTTCGTAGTAACTGAACAATAGGTCTACTTCTGCAGCTTCCAGCACTCTTTTTTGATAAGAGCCGCTAGCCTGGGAAAATGCCGAGCAAGACACAAGCAATAGACAAAAAATAAATAGTTTATGTATCATGTATCAATTGCAACCGCAGCCTCCACCGGTCTTGCCTCCATTGGCACCCGAAGCCGCTTCCCTATAAATCTGAAAATTGGTCTCAAAACGTTCCGCACCTCGTGCCGATAAAATCATTTCGTCATCATTAAGGTATACCTTTTCATATTCCTTAACGGCCACGCATGAGGTACAAAAAATGGATAGTAAACATATCAGCAGTATTCGCTTCATACAATTAAAGTTACTGATTATTATTAAAAAGAATCCCATTGCTCTTATGTATTTTGTTATTGCCGTCCACTATAATCACTTCTGTACCCCTAAGTTGATTTATTAGCGCCATACCTGCATCCTTACCCATTATAAAAACAGCTGTTGCCAGGGCATCGCATAATTCCGCGCTCTTAGTAAAAATGGAAACACTGTTTATTCCTGTGGACGGATATCCCGTTCTGGGGTCGATAATATGCGAATATTTTTTTCCTTTAAAGGTGACGAATTTTTCGTAGTTTCCGGAAGTTGCCACAGACGATTCCACAATGGGCAACCAAGAAAAAATTTTATCCTTACTCAACGGATTGGCAATACCGATCAGCCATTTTTCCCCACTTAACTTTGTGCCCCACGTTGTAAGGTCTCCAGACGCATTTATTATGCCGGCTCGTACCTGTTTGGACACCAAGAGTTCCTTGGCCTTATCGGCGGCATAACCCTTGCCAATTGCCCCAAACCCAATCTTCATTCCTTTTTGTCTTAAAAAAACAGTGTTTTTATCCCTGTTCAATACTATTTTTTGATATCCTACCTTAGCAATGGCCCTTTTTATTTCGGAGGCCGTCGGCGGATATTCCATGGTACCATCAAATCTCCAAACCTTATCCATGGAAGCATAGGTAACATCAAAAGCACCGTCTGTGATTTCAGAAATCTGTTTGGACCGCTCTATAAGTTTAAAGAGTTCCACACTTACCTCTACAGGTTTTATTCCGGCATTTCTATTGATTTTTGAGGTCTCCGATGCCTCGTCCCACGAAGAGATCATTTTTTCTATGCGTTTAATCTCCGCAGCCGCTTCCTCAATATTTATGTATCCTATTTCCTCGTTGGCGGCAACTACGGTAATTTCGAAGCGGCTACCCATGAGGCTCATAACCCTATGGACGGTAACATCATTTTCCTGACCATGTACCGCTAGGTCAAAAAAAATTAAAAGAATAGGGAGGAGAAACTTCTTCACTTTACAAAAGAGTTTAAAAGTGAGATGTAAGCGGTAGGGGCAATTTTTTTATATCCTGTGTAGCCTAAAACCCGCTCTTCCCGATCTAAGACCACAACAAGCGGAAAATGCCCTTTTGGATTAAACGTTTCTGCCAATTGACCATTGGCAAGCTCTTTTTCCTTGGGAAGTTTGTTTGCCTTTTTTCTTGGAAAATCGGCCCTATAAAGTATATAATTTTCCTTGGAATAAGCTTTAAACGTATCGGACTGCCATATGTCCTTCTCTAGTTTTATACAGGGAGCACACCAATCCGATCCCGAAAAAACGAGTACAATAGGTTTGTCCTGATCCTTGGCACAAGTAAGTGCTTCCTCATAAGTGGCCTGCCATTCCTGCGCATTACAGCATAAGGAAAACAAGATGAGGATTATGTGGGGGACATATTTCATAATCTAGGATTAGGGGCAATTAATTTGTTGGGTTTACTCAAAAACCCGTAAAACATCTCCGGTCAATTCAGTGCTAAAGATTTTTAAGGGATTACTGGTAACACTATTCAATGGGCTACCGGTTTGGCTAAACCTGGCACCGTGCGTGGAACATCTGAAAATGCCACCACTTTCTTGCAAAAATCTTACCTCTTCGGTTTGTTGATGGCTGCAAACCTGACTGGCAGCTACAAAATTGCCTTCCAAATTCTTAACCACGACCACAAAATCCTTTAAAATAAAATCGCCGTTGTTCTGTAAACCAGCTCCTTCCGATGTGCTAAGGTCTATGGTAAAATCCACACCGGTAGGTATGGGTTTCATATCTTCTGGGGCAACATCGTCATTTCCGTCGCTAGAACAGCCATTTACACAAGGAAAAACCAAGGCAAAGGCCGCGCCTGCACCGAGGCTTTTTAAAAATTCTTTTCTTTCCATAACAAAGGGGTCTTTACTTATAAAACAACGTATGAAAAGGGGTATTCGTATGCCTTAATAAACAAAGGTTCCATATTCGCTATTTATAGTGAGTTTTGCACCCTTATTTTGAGTGACCCTACCCACTATTTTTGCAGCAACTCCAAAGCTTTCCGAAATAGATATCAAATGCTGTGCCACGGACTCGTTTACGTACAATTCCATACGATGGCCACAGTTAAAAACCTTGTACATTTCTTGCCAATCCGTACCCGATTGTTCTTGTATTAATTTAAACAATGGTGGCACCTGAAACATATCGTCTTTAAGTATGTGCAGATTGTCTATAAAATGTAATATTTTAGTTTGCGCACCCCCGCTACAATGGATCATACCATGAATATCGCTTGCGTCGTAGTTTTCCAATATCTTTTTAATTATCGGGGCATAGGTCCTTGTGGGTGATAGCACCAGCTTACCAGCATCCAAGGGGGAACCCAAGACGGGGTCGGTCAATTTTATAGTACCAGAATATACCAGATCGGTCGGTACGGCAGTATCATAGCTTTCCGGATACTTCTCCGCAAGGTATTTGGCAAATACATCGTGGCGGGCAGAAGTAAGTCCGTTGCTTCCCATACCACCATTGTAAGTATGCTCATAAGTGGCCTTCCCAAACGATTCCAAACCTACAATTACGTCTCCTGACCGTATGTTGGCGTTGTCTATCACCTTACTTCGCTTAACACGGGCGGTTACCGTGGAGTCTACAATTATGGTACGTACCAAATCTCCCACATCGGCTGTTTCTCCTCCGGTAGAATGGATGGTGATTCCATGGGTCTTAAGATCGGCAATCAATTCTTCCGTTCCATTGATAATAGCAGAAATAACAGCTCCGGGGATGCGGTTTTTATTACGTCCAATGGTAGAGGAAAGCATTATATTATCAGTAGCACCTACACAGATCAAATCATCAATGTTCATAATTAATGCATCTTGGGCTATCCCTTTCCAAACACTGAGGTCTCCGGTCTCTTTCCAATACATATAGGCCAGGGAGGATTTGGTTCCTGCTCCATCGGCATGCATCACAAGGCAGTATGCGTCGTCTTGGGTTAAATAATCTGGAACAATCTTACAGAAAGCCTTGGGAAACAACCCCTTATCTATGTTTTTTATGGCATTGTGCACATCTTCCTTTGAGGCCGAGACCCCCCGTTGTGCATATCTTTCGCTATTTGACGTACCCATTAATCGTAGTTTGACGCAAAAATAGGTGAATCCATAAAAAAAGCCCACAAATGTGAGCTTTTAAATTAGAATTGGTTTAAGGAAGCCTTATTTAATGAATAACAGCTCCCTATATTTTGTTAGAGGCCACAATCTGTTGTCTATCAATTGCTCTAACTTATCGCAATGATATCTAATCTCGTCAAAATAAGGTTTTACATTATCACAATAGGCAGCGGCCTTTTTCTCAACACCCTGCAAGCCATTGGCTCTTTTTCTGGCCTCGGCCATGGCATCGGCCTTCTTTTTTACATCTGCCACGTGCTCTGCTATCTGCTCGATAATGGTATGCTGACCATCCGATAATTTTTTATGTGCGGCCCCAAACACATCCTTTAGGCCCATCACGTTTTTTATTAGATTGTTTTGGTAGGCTATAACGGACGGAATTACGTGGTTGTTCACAATTTCGTTAAAAATTCTACCCTCTATTTGGGTATGCAAAATGTAAGCCTCTAGCTCAACTTCCTGTCGCGCCCTTACTTCTACCTCACTCATTACCTTCATAGATTTAAACAAGGCCAGGCTCTCTTTGGAAGTAAGTACTTTAAGTGCTTGCGGTGTATTTTTATTGTTGCTGAGTTTCCTCCGCTTGGCTTCTTTCTCCCAATCATCGCTGTAACCATCGCCATCAAACCGGATCCTTTTTGATGTTTTTATATACTCTCGTAGCACATTAAATACGGCCTCGTCCTTTTTAAGGTTCTTTTTATCAATTAGTACATCTACCTCTTTTTTAAAATCGATGAGTTGTTTGGCGACAATAGTATTTAAGATAGTCATAGGTTTGGCGCAGTTGGTTTTTGAACCTACCCCACGCATTTCAAATTTATTGCCCGTAAAGGCAAAAGGAGAAGTACGGTTTCTATCGGTATTGTCCAATAAAATCTCCGGTATCTTACCTACTACGTTCAGTTTTAATTCCGTTTTTTCTTCGGGCGATAATTTTCCATGGGAAACCCCTTCCAATTCATCCAAAACATTGCTCAATTGAGTCCCTATAAAAATTGATAAAATGGCAGGTGGCGCTTCGTTTGCACCTAGCCTATGATCATTACTTGCCGATGCTATTGAGGATCTCAACAGCTCTTCATATGTATTTACTGCCTTGATGGTATTAACAAAAAAGGTGAGGAACTGCAGGTTTTTCATTGGGGTAGATCCCGGACTTAGCAGATTAGTACCCGTATCGGTGGCCAAGGACCAGTTATTATGTTTGCCCGATCCATTGATGCCTGCAAACGGTTTTTCGTGGAAAAGAACCTTAAAACTATGTTTGTCTGCCACTTTTTCCATAACGTCCATAAGGAGTAGATTGTGGTCTACCGCTAAATTGGCCTCCTCAAAAACTGGTGCCAATTCAAATTGGTTGGGAGCTACTTCGTTGTGCCTGGTCTTCACCGGTATTCCTAATTTGGTACATTCCTTTTCCAAGTCGCTCATAAAACTTAAAACCCTACTTGGTATTACCCCAAAATAGTGATCATCCAATTGTTGTCCCTTCGCAGCCGAATGGCCTACCAGGGTTCTTCCGGTCATAACGATATCTAAACGGGAATGTGCCAAGGCCTTATCAACCAAAAAATATTCTTGCTCCCACCCTAAGGTGGCGTTTACTTTAGTTACATTCTTATCAAAATATTTGGCAACCGCGGTAGCGGCTTCATCTACAGCATGGAGGGCCCTTAAAAGTGGTGCTTTGTTATCCAAAGCCTCGCCGGTATAGGACACAAAAATGGTTGGAATACATAAAGTGGTTCCGTAGATAAATGCAGGAGAGGTAGGGTCCCAAGCGGTGTATCCTCTAGCTTCGAAGGTATTTCGTATGCCACCACTAGGAAAACTAGATGCATCGGGTTCTTGTTGTACCAACTGCCCGCCTCCAAACTTTTCCATACCCTTACCATCTGGTAAAAGATCAAAAAAGGCATCGTGCTTTTCGGCCGTGGCCCCCGTAAGGGGCTGAAACCAATGGGTATAATGCGTGGCCCCCATGGAAATGGCCCAGGTCTTCATGGCCTCGGCAACCTGATCTGCAATTTTTCGATCTATTTTAGAACCCGAAAAAACAGCCGCTTTAACACTGTTATATGCATCTTTGGTTAGGTATTGCAACATTCTTTCCTCGTTAAAGACATTGCGCCCAAACAGTTCGGAACGCCGTCCTTTTTCTTCAATATCTATACGAATTCTCCTATGGCTTTCCGCAATGGCATCAAATCTAGTTTTGGACATGTTTAAATTGGTTTATTTTGGCAAAATTAAGGATTATGGATTTAATAATTTAAAGTCAAAAAAATAAATTTTTCACAAAATACCCCAAAAAAACTAGGGGTGTTGAAAAATAATATGATTTTCTTGATTATTAACCCTTTAAAAATTAGATAAATTCATGAAAAAACATATTTTTGTGGGTCTTTAAAACATAAAATTTAACTAGCTGAATTATGAGCAAATCAAAACTGGAATACATTTGGTTGGACGGATACAAACCAACTGCAAACCTAAGGAGCAAAACAAAAATCGAAGAGGATTTTAGCGGCAAATTGGAGGACTGTCCTACATGGTCTTTTGATGGAAGTTCAACACAGCAAGCGGAAGGCGGTTCTTCTGACTGTTTGTTAAAACCTGTAGCCATCTATCCAGATCCGGATAGGGTAAACGGGTATTTGGTAATGACCGAGGTTCTAAATGCAGACGGCTCGGCGCATGAGTCTAACTCCCGTGCGGCGATCGACGATGAGGATAACGACTTTTGGTTCGGTTTTGAACAAGAATATTTTATTATGGACGTGGATACACAGTTGCCATTAGGCTTCCCTATTGGTGGGTATCCAGGACCACAGGGTCTTTACTATTGCTCTGTAGGGGGTAAAAATACTTGGGGCAGGGACTTAGTTGAAGAACATGCGGACCAATGTATTGAGGCAGGACTTAACTTTGAAGGTATTAACCAAGAAGTTGCCGCTGGTCAGTGGGAATTTCAACTTTTTGCCAAAGGAGCCAAAAAAGCTGGTGACGAGATTTGGATAGCAAGATACTTGCTTAACCGACTTACAGAAAAATATGGATATTATATTGAATTGCACCCGAAACCAGTGAAAGGAGATTGGAACGGTTCCGGTATGCATGCCAATTTCTCCAATACTACTTTAAGAACTTGTGGTTCTAAAGAAACTTATGAAAAAATATGTGAGGCTTTTAGACCTGTTACCAAAGAGCATATTGCGGTTTATGGAGAGTTCAACGATCAACGTTTAACTGGCTTGCACGAAACCGCTTCTATTAACGATTTCAGTTATGGTGTTTCGGACAGGGGAGCTTCTATTCGTATTCCAATCCTTACAGTTGAAAAAGGTTGGAAAGGATGGTTGGAAGATCGTAGACCTGCTTCCAATGGAGACCCGTACAAAATTGCAGGTAGAATTATCCAGACGGTAAAATCTGTTAAGGTTTAAAATTTAATTGAATGTTGCTTACAAACCGCTCTTATTTAATAAGGGCGGTTTTTTTATTGAACCGTAAGGTAAACGAAGATTATGTAGCCGGCAAGCAGTGCAATGCCATCTCGCCATCCCAATCTAAGCCCACGCGGTAAAAAGACCAATGGAAGTATAATAAAAGAAATCCCCAGCATCCAAAATATATCATTGGTCAACAATCCGGTATCCATAACCCGGATCGGGGTTATCATAGAAGTTATACCCAAAACGGCAAGAAGGTTAAAAATATTGGAGCCAATTAAATTCCCCAGGGAAATTGCCTTTTCTTTTTTCATTACCGCAATGACCGATGCGGCCAGCTCTGGGATACTAGTACCTACGGACACCACTGTAATGGCAATAACACGTTCACTAACACCGTAGAAAGTGGCAAGGCCTACGGCACCCTCAATCAATAATTCAGAACCGCCCCAAAGGGCCGCCCCGCCAATACCCAAATACAATACTGTTTTATAAAGTGGTAGCGGCACATCATCTTCGGGCATTTCATCTACAACCGCAGTTTTCTGAAAACGTAACAAGTATACCAGAAATAGGAAGAGAAAAACTACCATGGCCATTCCTTCGTACCGTTGAAGTTCTTGGTCAAAATATATAAATCCAAAGAACATAAGGGAAGCCAACATCATAACCGGCCAATCGGTGGTATAGAAACTCTTTCTAACATCCATATGTCCCAAAACAATGGTAATACCCAGTACAAGTCCCAAATTTGCGATATTGGACCCAACCACGTTCCCCAAGGCCAAATCTGGAAAACCGTCTAGGGCGGCATTAATGCTGACAATCAGTTCGGGCGCCGAAGTAGCAAAGGAAACCACCGTCATACCTATAACAATTTTTGGAATATTGAGTCGTAATGAAAGGGCTACCGCCGCTTTTAAAAGCCAATTGCCGCCCAATATTAGAAGAAGTAAGCCTAAAACAACAAAAAGAGCATCTTGCATGTACCAAATTTTGAGCAAATATAGCCTAAGATTTTTGATTTAAATCTGTCCGCATCAATTTGTAAATGGACTTAGATAAAACCTAAAAAAAAGATCAAAACTTAAAAAAAGACCCTTTTTACGCTCAAATTTGCCTTGCTAAGTAAAAAACTTGGCAAAAAGCCCCTACAATTGTTATAATCTGTAATACTACTAACCTAAAGATATTACAAACAAAAACTTAATGCAAGACAGCAAGTTTAAATATATAATCGTATTCGTTTTTTAGCTTACAATATTGTATTCAATTACATTAAAATATTGTAAAACACTTGCAAGTAGGCTTTGCAATACTATATATTGAAAGAACAATCTAGTAAAAATCACTTTTTTAAACCTTTAATTCTAAAACTATGATCACCCTTGCAAAACTGTTATTGTTCTTAATTTTATCTTTGATTACGATAATTTTGTAAGTAGCACCCATAGGCCTATAGCTATTTCGTAATACCTTAACTATTTATTTCCTCATTTGCATTTTACTATCTTTGTTAAAACTGCGCTATGCAACGATCTTTTTTTAGGTTTTTGGCCAGGGTTAACAAAGCGTTTTTGCCATCGTATACCAAAAGGCGTCTAGATCTTTCCAAGGCGTCAAAACTACAACTGGCATTGATAGGATGGCGTTATTTTGTTACTACCAAGGCCCTTGGATAACTTTCTGTCCTTGTTCGGTTATTTGAGCATTGATATTTTGTGATAAGTTTAAAAAGAAATATATTTGCTGCCCCTAATTGGGGTAGTTATGGCCTCGTGGCGCAACTGAATAGCGCATCTGATTACGGCTCAGAAGGTTACAGGTTTGAATCCTGTCGAGGTCACGACACTTATAAAACCACGCCATTTGGCGTGGTTCTTTTTTTGAGAAAAACCGGAGCTCGCTCAAGGTTTTGAAAAGAAATAAAGAACTAGCAGCTTTAACTGCGAGGTTTTGTATTTGCTACATTGACAACAAAGGATCACGAGTGGAACGAGTAATCCTGTAAACCCTAACTAACCAAATGTACGGCAGGACGCCTACGCACCACCTGGCTCCTCGTTATCAAAGGTCTACCAGACCTTTGATGGCCACTCGACCCCCTGTCGGGGTCACTTAAATTCATCAATTAAATTCAAAAAGTCTGTAAATCAATGGTTTCGAACCTTTCGAACAATTACCTCAACTTATTTTCTTGGTTCCATCCATTGGAGATAGAGGTTCTTGTATGCGATATGGATCTTCCCTTTCCTATCATTTGTTGAAGTTGTAAAGATGTTTTCTAATTTCTTCAGCCAATTGTTCCACCTCTTTGGAAATCCTTAGGTTCCTTTTTTTGAACATGTTGCTTATCCTTTTAAAGTTGTTCTTGTACTTAACCAACAAGGAATAACGTTCCAACTGTTCAGGGGTCAATCGTTCGATGATATTATACCCAAAAGCGGAACTACGGCAATATTCGGACAGGGATAATCCAGCCCTTCTGGCCTTGAGCTTCAACATCTTCTTTTCATAGATACTACATCTAAATTGGATGAACTCCCTTTTCATTTTCTTTTTTCTTTTGCGACCTTCGGGAAAAAAGCAAGATTGTCATGACAATGACACATCTTGAATTGCATCTCAACTTCAAATTAGCCTTAATATCGAATGGGAAGAAACAGAGCCCTGGTTTTAACTATGAAAATGGATTTCTTTTAGGGGATGCTTAATGAATCGGAAGATTCAATGTGGTTTTAAAAACAAAATAAAGTCAATTACTCTTTTTCCTATAGTTTTCTAATATATCTGCACTCACCCAATAAATATCTTGATTACTGGTATAGAATAGATATTTTCCGTCTTTGGAAACAAAAGGACATAATTCATGATTCTTGGTGTTTATACGATCTCCCATATTGACAGATTTTGACCAGGTTCCATCTGTGTTTTTGAAACTGATGTAGAGATCACCTCTACCGAGACCATCTTTCCTTGTCGCACAAAAAATAATATAAGATTCGTCTTGCGCAATAAATACATCTGCTTCGTAGGCTGACGTATTGATTGAATCACTTAGTTGTATTGCTTTTTGAAATTCTCCATCTAGAAACTTTGAAGAATAAATATCAAAGTTAGACCCTTTTTTGTTTGACGAAAAGTACATGGTGCCATCGTTGGTAAATGAAACATAATATTCATTTCCGCTTGAGTTGATGTTTGGCCCAGCATTGATTGGATCTGACCATTGGTTATTATTTCTTTCGACATACCAGATATCATAATCTTTCGACTTTCCTAAACCATCTAAAGCCCTTCTGGATATAAAGTATAATCTATTTTCATCAGGCGAAAGAAATGGATCATTGTAACCATACTGTTTATGTGTTAAAATCACTTCAGGTTTGCTCCATTTTTTTCCAACAAGTTTAGAATATCGAATTTCTTCTTTCCCATTAATAGCAACTCCATAGAAAAATTCAGTGGCATCTCTGTTAAAGACTGACCCAAACTCATATTCACCCTTTTTTGAAATCAGATTAGGAGCAAAAATCTCTGGTGTTTTTGAAGGCCTTTTTTGCTCTAGATAGGCTTTCGAAGCACTTTTGTTTCCTTTATTATTTTGTATAGCATAACTTGAAAAAAATGAGAAGAATAGTAGCACTAAAAATTTAAAATTTTTAAGCATAGTTTGAATTTTTATAGAGCGTTAAAATAAATCACAATATTCCTCATTTTTTGAATTTCTCAATAGCTGGAATAATAAAATCATTCATAATTTCATCAGTATAATTATGTCCATTTCTATTACCATAATTAGTTGTTGTGATAACAACAGCCAAACCCAACTCTGAATTTGCTAAAACTTTATTACCTCCGTTACCAGACATAAAGAAAGATTTGTATTTTTTATCCTTACCAAAGTTTTTTATCCAAAAAAGATAACCGTACTCAGCATCATAAGCTTCGAGTTTTGTTGTTGATGCTTTTTCTATCCATGATGATGAAATAATTTGTTTCCCATTCCATTGCCCTTTGTTTAAACATAACTGAATCAATTTCAAAAAATCCCTACTTCTATATTCACTACCTCCAGCAGTATTTAATAGATTAAATGGTGTATAATGCAATGTATAGTCTTTAATTGCTAAAGGTTCAAAAAGATTCTTTTTTGCAAATTCAACCAAATTGCTTTTAATAGCACTTTGTAAAACTTCAGCAACTAAAGCGGCACCAGCTGTACAATAACTAAACGCACGACCGTAAGGCTTATCTTTAGGTTTTGTTCCCCAAGGATAAGAATAAACAGGAAGATCTAAGTAAAATTTAGCCCAATCTTCTATGATATACATACGCTCTTCATTACCTCTAGAATATCTATTACTATCATTACATTCTAATGTAGAACTCATGGTTAAGAGATCTTCGATTGTAATTTCTTCTTTACGTTTATCGGGGTTTTTAACTGGAAGTTTGTGCTGTAAATAGTCGAAAATCTTATCCTTTTCAGATGCAATATGTCCTTTATCTATAGCAATGCCGGTTAATAAAGTTGCCATGGTTTTAGTAACAGAACGAGTATTATGCTGGGAATTAACATTGTTTTTACGATAATATTTTTCAAATAATACATTTCCGTCTTTAGCTATTAAAATACTTGTAATACGTTCATACTTTCCAGAAGAGACAACACTGTCCATCTTACTCAATATAGGAATATTACTTTTATTGGTTTTAGAAAAATTAAGTTGAGCGTTACTGTCTAGAATGCACAAAAAAGAAATTACGAGAATGAGTTTGTATTTCATCGGTATTTTTTAAGGTTTTACAACCATCAAACTTATAAAAAGCAATTATTGCTTAATAGAATGAAATTAGCATTACAAATTTTTATTTATTATTTTTCGATAAGAGCTTGGACTATCATTGAAAATCGATTTAAATACACGATTAAAATGACTTTGGTCTGAAAAACCTGTTTGGTGAGCTATTTCGGTTAATGAATTATTTGAGTTTAGAAGTAGCGGAATGGCTTTTTTAACTTTATGCTGTCTTATATATTCTCCAAGACTCATTGAAAGGTGTTTTGAAGCGGCTCTTGAGATATGTACAGGATGTACTTTTAACTCATTTGACAAATAATCAAGACTAAGATTAGAAGTATCGTAGTGTAGTAATTCTTTTAAACCATCTACCCAGTTTGGATTCTTTTGAGCGTTAATTTCCTTTAAGTTACTCAACGCTTCACAGATTTGAAGCAATAAAACTTCAACAGACATATCACTGTATTTATCTGAAATTAAAAATTCATAATATAGTTTTGCGAAAAGTAAGTGCAATTTCGGGTTTTGAATTAACTGACTACCTTCCAATAAATTTAGCGGTATTCCATTTTTTTTGAGCCATTTTCTCTCAAATTCCAGATGAAAACCACTTGCTTCAACGGAATGTTTTGAGCCATAATGAGCTTCTTGCCAATTATTGAACATTAAGCTTCCGGCTGGACACAATGATTCTACTTTTTTATTACAATCCTTCATATTACCATTTAACACATACATGAAATAAGGATTTTCATGATAGTGCCAATCTGTTTTATTTCCAGTATAATGATATTGGGACAACAGAATTCCATTAAATGACACCTCCAGATCTTTTTCGCCATAATACTTTCCTTTAGTGAGTATTTTCATATGGACATGTTTCTTTTAATGACTCAGCAAAATATAAAACGTTACATTCTTCTATATTAGTTTTTTAGTCTTTACTTCATTATAATAATTTATTATGAATCTTGTCTCAATATCCATTTTTGCAATCCATTCCTCCATGGTTTATTATACTCTAAATTTGGTATTGCACTATTGCCAAGTTCTTTTTTAGATCTAAGACCACATTTGGGACACTTTGGGGTAAAGTTTAGGTTTTTGGAATAGAGTCCTAAAACGGCCGTTCAATGGAACCGTGGCATGGATATTAAACCCCTACTAAAAGTTTTAATAGCAACAATTATAAGGGTAATCGGAAAATAATAACTGCAAATATATTTCTTAAATTTGACGTATACGGTTATTCGAATAGGGAAGTATTAAGAATATCACTTTATCAAGAAAGCCTACTTGATGTTGACTTTAGCCAAATTAATATCCTAAAAATTAACAGGTGCGTAAATATGAAAACAATGAGAACAATAATTTTAGTAACCTTAGTTCTTTTTCAAGTATGTTTTGTAAAAGCGCAGACATCATTAAACGAAATAAACTTAAAAAACGGAGAGTATAATGTGGGCTTTAGACATTATACGATGATTGATAGCACAAGAATTTATCAAATTAAAAATGAATTTAATAATCAATTCGTAAATAGGCCAATTCCAATTAGCATATGGTATCCGACTATTATTAAAAATAGCAACTCCAATCAATTAACGGTTTTGGATTATTTGGAGATTTTAAAAGAAGAGGAAGAATCGAAAAACTTGCCAAACGAGTTATTGTTAGATTGGTTTCCTGACTTAGGGGATACACCGCAAAATAGAGCTCATTTGTCTGAAAAAGTAAATGCGTTGAGGAATGCCGCTTTTTTAGAAGGAAAATTTCCGGTCGTAGTTTATGCACCAAGCTATCAAGCCTCATCAATTGAAAATTTTGCATTATTCGAATATTTGGCAAGTAATGGTTTCGTGGTGATATCAAGTCCTTCTAGAGGAACAGATACAAGATGGTTAGAAGGAGGAACTACAAAAGATTTGGAAACACAATCTAGAGATGTAGAATTTCTTTTAAAAGAAATTCATAAATATGAATATATAGACTTCGATAAAATAGCACTTATGGGCTTTAGTTTTGGTGGGTTGGCAAACACTATAACGGTCATGAAAAATAAGACAATAAGTGCGGTTGTAAGTTTAGATGGTACTGAAAGATACAATTACTCCGTACTAGAAAAATCACCTTACTTTAATTTAGATAGGTTTAATATACCCTACGTTCATTTTGCTCAAAAAGATATTCCTGAAGAGGTACTTATTAGTGATAAAATACCTGCCGAGCTGAACTATAAATTCCAATTGTACGACTCTTTAAAATATAGTAATGCCTACAGTTACAAATTCCACGACCTAACACATTCCCATTTTGGTTCTATTGGTGTTTTGTTTGCATATAGAGATAAAAGACAGGATAAAAGTGATGATAAAATTATGGCGTCATACAAACTACTATCTCAACACACCTTGCAATTTTTAAATGCCACTTTGAAAAATGAGGAGAAAGCAAGGGAGTTCATTGAAAACAGCCCTGATAAAAATAATATTTCGGAAAACTTGGTTTTGAAAAAAATGAAAAAATCACTTACAAAAGAATTTGACTATAAAGATTTTCAAGATTTGGCAATCAATCAGGGTTATCTAGATTTAATCCCATTATACGAAAAAAAGGTAGCAAAGCATCCAACACTTAAGCTAGAAGAAGGGATGTTAAACAACCTCGGCCTTAGGTTATCATTTAATGCTGGCAAGATGGAGCAAGGTATAAATGTCTTTTTATTGGCTTTACATATTTATCCGAAATCAGCAAATTTATATGATAGTTTAGCCCTGGCCTATCTTTACAATAAGGATATTAAAAACGCTATTTCTAACTACAAGAAGTCATTGGAATTAAATCCTGAAAATCAGAATGCAATAAATAAACTTAAACAATTGAAGGAATAAAGCTTCCCCGACAAAGCATGAGAAACATAGAGCCTAAATTGCTCTATGTTCTTTATACCATCCTGTCTACTCGGTCTTTAGGCTGATCGGACCTTGCCGCTGATTCCTATGGTTTTGTTAAAAGACCAATTAACCTTACTACTTAAAAGATCATATTTGGGACACTATTTGTAAAACATTTGTGACAAAATTTTAAGATATATATGCTACAAGAAGTATATTTATTTCCACTTAATCAGTTGAACCGATTCATCTAAGATAAAAGGCAATATTTTTAAACAATTAGTATTTGATTTATATAACACTTCTCAATATTGCCATTTTTCAAGGAATAGTACTAGGAATAATAATTTTAAAATCGCCCTTATTTAAAAGCAAGGCAAACAAATATTTGGCTTACGCCATATTTACACTATCGCTTCTTTTACTAAATCTTGTTTTTGAAATAGTAGAAATATATAATACCATACCCCTGTTGCGTTTTATTGATAATATTGAATGGGGTTTTATTCTTCCGGTTTTTATTTTTCTATTTACTGTGCACCAAGTAAATCATCCTATACAACATTCAAAAAAAATCCGATGGTTATTTGTCCCTTTTATATACTATGCCTTCATCAATATTTTTAATGACCTCGATACTATTGCCGGTGTTTATGATATTCCAAATTCAATTGATAAAATAATAGATGTTTTAAAACTTATAGGAATCTTTATAGTTCCACCATTTATAATTGGCATCTTAATCTATACATATAGCTTCATTAAATTTTCTAACAACACCCAAGAAAAAAAATGGATTACGCTTTTATGGGCGCTAGTTTCCATATTATTACTTTCTTGGGTCTTGGCAATTATTCTTGGTCTATTTTTCGAATATGACATTTCATCTTTTATGAAACTTCTTGCCTTATTTGGAACATTCGTAATCCATTGGACGGCATATTTTGGCATATATAAATATAGATTGGCGAAAGATAAAGAAGGCATCAATAAATTATTAAATCGCAAGATTTCAGTCAACGATAATGACCTATACTTAGATACTAATCTTAAAAAAGTAAATTCTCCAAATAATTTAGATCCACTTACAGCAGAGAATCCTTATTACATAAAACTTGAATCACTTTGTAAAAACCATCAAATTTATAGGGACAGTACATTAAACAGAGAAAAAGTTGCCGAAAAATTAGGAATAAGCTCGGGTTATGTTTCTCAGTTGGTAAATACAATTACAGGAAGAAATTTCGCAAATTACATAAATCACTATCGAGTAGAAGCTGTTAAGGAAATGATTTTAGATTCTGAATTTAAAAACTACAGTTTATTGGCTATAGGATTAGAATCGGGTTTTACTTCAAAAACCACTTTCCATAAATCATTTAAGAAAGTTACGGGGATGACCCCAAATGAATATCGAAATAGTCAAAAATAAGTACCGATTTCTTCAATTTTAAGGTACTGAAACCTTTTTAAAACCTATTAATTTAATTTTTGCCCATTAAAAAATTAAATAGGCTTTTTATGAAAAAAACACTCTTAACAATTGCATTCTTGTTGTCTCTTTTTACAGTTAGAGCACAATCTCAAAATGATACTATTTCCAATCCATTCGAAAAGAAAAATGACGTAAAACTTAATTTATATTTTACAACATTGGGCCTTTTCGAGGCAACTTATGAAAGAAACATAAATGGAAAATCTTCGATGGGTATTACCGGTTTGTATGCTTTCAGCAAAAAAAATGATGAGGATACAAATTTTCTCATTTCACCTTTTTATAGGAGGTACTTTGGTAAAAAATATGCTTCAGGTTTTTTTGTTGAAGGATTTGCAACCTTTGGCTCAACCGATGGAAAACAATTAACTGATATGAACGGAAACATTACTTTAAATGAAGGCCCTGATGTGCTTGATTTATCACTTGGTTTAAGTTTTGGATGCAAGTGGGTTACCAAAAGCGGAATTATTTTTGAGGTTTTGGTTGGTATGGGAGGAAATTTATTTAATGCCGATAAAACAGACCACGACGTTATTAATCGTCGTGCAATAAGCATAGGTTACCGATTTTAGTCTGACTAGAAAAACGTTTTACACCGACGTGCATAATTTTCATTGCCAGTACTCGCCTACTTACTAAAATCTCGGCGTCCCGATAGCTATCGGGGTTACATTCGGTTTGTATTTGCTAAATTAGGTATTTAAACCACACAACTAATCTCATACAAAATCATGCCATACACGAAATACCTTTTCCATTTATTAATAACCGGCAAAAGGCAAAGTCACCAACCCAGTCCATGGGGCAAATTGGGCGCAACGATGGCTATAATTAAATTTTGCAGGGTTTCCGACTAGGAAATCCTTATTTTTAAACCCAAGAAGGTGGTTTTGAGACTGACCGCCATTTTAGCAGATTTGAAAGAAAATAGATGCGAATTAAAAAACATATTAGGATTCTATTTTGGGTATCATTTGCGATATTCGTCCTAAACAAGTTTTATCTACGACCTTGGGTTTTAGAAAGTGATTTACCCAATGCCTTTAGCATTCTGGTTTTTTCCATACCTAACCTAATCGAGGTGATCTTAGGGATTACCGTAATAACCGGAATACTATTTCAACTAAAAAGACACTTCAATAATGACCTTAAGGATATTTTGATTTATCTAATTTCTGCATTACTTACAGCATTTTACGTCATTTCTCAAGAATTGGGATATCATAACATTGGTGGTAACAATGTTTATGACTATTATGACATAATAGCCTCCGTTTTGGGATTGATTTTGATGTTTGGAATTTTTGTGCTTTTTGGTTTTATCTCGAACCCAGAAATAAAGGAACCGGTAGAATAAAACGTGCTGCAACAAGGTATAAGACAATGTGGGCAAAGTGTTAAATTTAAAACAGCTGAATATTACCAAACATATTGGCAAGTTGAGAGTGGAGCACTTCTAACGCTACACCAAGCATATACCGAACTGTTGTAGTGTATTTTTCTTAGTCCGTTAAACCAACGATTTCCGGGTATTTGATTCAATTACCCAATATCTTGATTTGAAAATTTGATACTCCCACCTTTGGGATAAAAGTCAAAGGATACCATTTGCAATCAAATAAACCGTCAACAATCAGGTAAACAGATTTTGCAAGGAGTTTTAAACGTACCAACTTGGATTCCTAGCAGCCGCTAGAATCCTGTCCAGGTCACTTAAAAGTGAAAAGATCGCAACTAGCTGCTTTTTTATTTGAACGGCATAAGAACTTATTTCCAAACCACAGATTTGCAGTTTTTTATTTAGACTATGGAGTTATGTTCGAAAAACCAAAGATAATCTTGCTAGGGTTATAATAAATTAGGAGGCTTACAACATCTTCTATATAGACCTCTTTTTATTTACTTATAGTCTTAACTTTAAGATAAATGAATGAATTAATACAAAAACATCGATAAAATGCCGGTTATATCCAAAAAAAGCGCCTCTTTTTAAAAGGTAGGCTTATATTTACTAAAACCCATAGTGCATGTCTAAAGAAAAGAAAAGGGGGCTATTTAAAAAGAGTTGGTCCAGGCTTATGAACAACGGATTCTACACGCTGTGGTCTTTACGTCTTGCGCTTATTATCTTAACCCTATACTTTTTATACACCTTGTTTCAATGGGTGGATATCGGATAACACTCTAAAAAACAAAACAGATGTAAATTAGGCATCAAAAACCCGATGAAACATTCTGAAGTAGTTGATATTGGATATCGACGATATCCACAGTGAAACTTCCCTGCTTTAACCTCTGGTTGCAACAAAAGATTCCATTCAAAAAACAATGAGTTGGCCTCATACATTCCGTCTTAAACATCAATAATTGATTACTATTTGGGCATCTTGCACCAACATGTACCAAAGTGAACGTAAATTGTTTTACGTATACCGGTCTTTGCACATAGTTTCGTATCCCTGATTATCATAGACTTATAAATCTGCTACACTATCAAAAAAAACTTATCATGAGGCACACAGTAATTCTTTTCATCACATTTATTTTAATGGTTTTTGGCAACGCTTTTGCGCAAGAAATTTATGTTGATTCGCAACATGGCAGTGATGGATATACCGGTGATTTGGAGAAACCTCTTAGGTCAATTGAGAAAGCACTTTCTATTGCAAATTCCTTTACGGGAAATGGTGAAATCACCATAAAATTAAACCCCGGGGTATATACGTTAGAGGGGCGTGCAGATATAAACCCCGTAAGGATAATGACGGATAGCACCAGATACATTATAGAAGCTGTATATATGCCCGATGCGCACGATTGGTCTCAGGAAAAAATGCCGAAAATACAATCTACATCCCATAACAATTCCGATACTATGTTTGAGCACAGTGTTGGTTTTTTGGTATCCTCGTCCTATGTCACCTTGAAAGGATTAACATTTTTGGGTAATGCCAACCCCGCGGTTTCCTATTACTACCCCATTGCCAAGGAAGATTCCAAATTGGGAGATTTGGAAGTGTCGCAATGTTATTTTATCGGCAATAAAGAGGCAGCGGCCATCCAAGCTGGTGTTTGGGCACATGGTCCTAACAATACCGTATCGCATTGTATCTTTTATGAATGCAGAAATGGAGTGCTGTTTTTTGATAATGTAAGTGGATTTACCATTGAAAATTCCATAGTAGCAAATGCCTATGAAAGTGCATTCTGGTTTGGCCCTGCTGATATACCTTTTACATTCACCAATAATATTATCACCAATAACAACAACTTTTTGGTAGGGCGCTCCGCAGATTTAGAGTATTCTTCCCCTTTTACAAACAGCATAATCAGTAACAATAGCGGTTATGTAGGTTATTGGTCTAGAGAGGAAAAACGTATTGTACCTATCGCCAAACCTAATATAAAGGAACAATCCGTAACAAAAACTGGAGAAATACCCTTACTGGAAAATAGTTCCGTTAAATTAACCAAAAGACACCTACACGCTGCAGAGGGTTCTACAGAAAAAAGTATAAACGCAGGGATTTTTAGGAATTAAAAAAATGTGAGGCAATTAGTTTAGCGCTCATGCTGTACTTCAATATATCTTCCTTCCTTGTTAAAGCAAATAGACCTATTGATGTTCTCCCGTCTTATTTAAGATTCCGTTCAAATCCACTGGGAGTGCGTCTTATGATTACCCTGAACTGGTAAGTCCGAAGTCCCTTTTTTATTCGCGCTTATAAATTCTATTTATTTTTATTTCCTTTATAAGCGACTGCCCATCGGCCTCTCCGGATTGGATCTGTTTTACAATTTCCATACCTTCTATCACCTGTCCGAATGCCGCAAAACCTTGCATGTCCGGATTCCGGTCTCCACCAAAATCAAGTTCTGGTTGATCGTTTATGCATATAAAAAAGGCCGCGGAAGCGGTTCCTGGTTCTAACCTGGCCATTGAGATTGTTCCGTTTTTGTGTAAAACCCCGGTATTATTTGTTGTTTCGTGTTCTATGGGAGGCAATGCTAAGTCGCCAGAGATAAAATTACCCTGTATAACTTCTATTTTTTCGGGATTCACAGGTTGATTATCCATTCTTACCACTCTGTAAAAGCTGGCCCCTTCAAAATTGCCATTTTCAACATACTGCAAAAAATTCTTAACCGTAATGGGAGCTTTTTTAGGGTATACTTGGAAAACAATATCTCCCAGTTCCGTTGCTATGATATAGGTGTTTTCTAATGTAATGTCTTGCACGGCAACTTCCTTCCCCGCCTCACCTTCACATTTCATAGGGTTGTTTAGGGTTAAAAAAAGGAAGGACCCTAAAGCAAGCGCAGATATTTTAAAAAAATTAAACATAGTTCTTTGTTATTTTAAGGCGTAAATTCCTTTGATTTTGATTTTCTCTTTCAGCATTTGGCTGTCCGTTTCCCCTGCTTGGATTTTGCGAACAACGTCCATGCCGTCAATGACTTGACCAAAAGCGGCAAAACCCTGCCCATCGGGGTTCCGTTTTCCGCCGTAGTTAAGCTCTGGCTGATCGTTGATACAAATAAAGAACTCAGCCGCCGTAGTTCCCACATCGAACCTACCCATGGAAACAGTTCCATCCTTGTGGGTTAATCCGGTCTCCAGGGTTGTTTCATGGGCAATTACAGGGAAATAATACTGTCTACCGGTAAAATCGCCCTGTATTACCTCAATCTTTACAGGATTTATAGGTTGATTGTCCAACCGAACTACCCTATAGAAATAAGCACCATCAAATTTTGCTTGTTCAACGTATTTTAGAAAATTACCCACCGTTATAGGGGCCTTTTCTTGGTATACCTCTAAAGTGATATCCCCTACTTCGGTTTCAATCACATAGCGACTTTCAGTTTTGGAAGAGCAGCCAATTAGATTTACAAGCAATAGAAAACCAAGAATAGCTCTCATAAATTAAACGTCTTTTGGGTTAATCAACAATTGCAACGGCAAAATTGGTGCGCATACTGCTGTCAAACCGGTCTACGACCCCACCATCCACATAATTGATAACAAAGCTTATGTTAAAGGAATCCCCGGCTTCCAAATCATCAATTAAGAGACTTGGAATGCCGCTAACTAACTCATTTGAAGATAAAGTCATTGAAGCCGGAAAATCAACAATAACTTCTTCTTCGACTAATGAGGATTCCCCATTTACGCTACTAACGTATGATTTGTTTACAACTATTGAACTTATTGGTCTTTTATCTCCTTTAAAGCTGATGTTAAAACCCAGTTCATATGTACTTATATCCGCTAAAGAAACTTCCACGGCACTTGTAACCTCAACATCTAACAGTACCCCATATTCGGTACCGTCCAAGAAATCTGGGACTATTTGGTTTTCATCATCGTTGCAAGAAAGGGTTATGCCGATAACTAATACGAGAATATATTTTGTGATATTTTTCATTGTCTTACGTTTTTAGTTTAGTTGTCCCAGAAAACAAATTCATCATTATTGGGTAAGGTTGGTGGTGTAATGCTAGATGGGTAAGGCAACCTATTTAGGGTTGGGCTCGTCTGCACAACCAAGGTTAAATCATCTGGAATACCGGTTCTACGCCAATCATTATACTGTTCCATGCCGTTTCCAAATTGATGTACATATTTTTCGAGCATTATTAACTTCAACTTATCAGCATCGGAAGCCGCATTGAAAGTCAACAGTCTTTGGGCCACATAAGTGTTTATCTGATCCTCCGAAATACCGGGTCCTGCTCCAAGTTCGTTTACTTTTTCCATAGACTCCCGTATGCCTTGTTCAAACAGGGTGGCTACGTCTGCAGAAGCCGTAATCCCTAAGGCCATTACAGCTTCTGCTTCAATGAACAAGCGCATGGCATTGGTCATCATTCTATAGGTCCCCGCCCCTTTTAATCCTAACTCTCCGGTAGTAACTCCACCCAAACCGTTATCATACTGTCCTCCGCAAGGATAAACACCATGAAATGTTCGTGTGTCTTGATCCTCAAATGTTGACAAACCATTGGGATTTCCGGCATCCCGGCCCACAAACGTGCCGGCCAACTGGTTATAGAAATAATAAGGTATTCTTGGATCATTGTTACCGGTTAACAGATCATTGAAGTAATTAGAAATTCTGTTGTCCAGTCTATTTACATAGTCATCTATAAAAAGTTGCATTCTGTTTTCCGGAGAAGCTGTTCCTCCAAAAACCAGTTGAAAATCGTCCGTACTGGACTGAATAAGATTGTTGGCAGCTATTAAGGCTTCCATTTTAGATCCTACGCTACTATCAACCAAGCGTGTTTGATTGTACATTTTTAATAGAAGCGTATTGCCCATACGACGCCATTTATTTAAATCGCCGCCATATATAACATCATCTGCCGCAGGAGAAAGATCAGAGTTTTTGCCCAAGTCCCCAATGGCCTCTATAACCAGTGCTTCCAGATTGGCATAAATGGCGCTTCCAGAATCATAGGCAGGTGATTCAAACTCTGGGTTAAACGCTTCGGAATACGGAATATCGTTCCAAAGGTCTACCATTAAACTAAAGGTATAGGCCTTCATCAATTTGGCTATGCCCACATAATGCCATTGTTCATTTTCCGTGCCCTGGTCTATGATTTCTTCCAGGTTTTTCAATCCACCACTATAGAGGTCATTATTCCAGGTACCATCTATTGTAGTTCTACTAACCGTATAGTTATCGTAACGCGTGTTAACGCTAGTTTGTACGGCACTGGAGGTTATTGCATTTATTAGACTTGAAAATGGCTGGATAACCGATACTTGTCCGTGAGGCAATAGCTCTACCACCGTTGCCGTAGTAGGACTATTGGGGTTATCGTTAATATCTAGGTCGCAGGAGAGGAACAAGCATAGTATCCCTAGTATTGCAAGTCCTTTTTTATATATATTATATTTCATAATGTACGTTATTTTAATTTCTTGTTAGAATGATACTTTGATGTTCAATGCCATATTCTTTACTGTTGGTGGGGCATACTGCTCAACACCTTGGGCATTACCAGCTCCGTACGTAGAAACCTCAGGATCTAAATGGGGATAGTTAGGTGCTTTAAACCATAGGTTTCTGCCTAAGAAAGTCATACTTAAACTACCAAAGGGTAAATTTTTCAGCATTGCTTTTGGAAATGTATATCCAAAACTGAGTTCTCTCAATCTAAACACCGTTGCATCAAAAATCAGGGATTCCGCACTAAAACGATATTGGTTCCTTTGTGTACCGTTGGTGGCACCACTCCAATAGTTTTGTGGGGATATCTGAATATTGTTCAACACTCTGTTTCCACTTCCGTCCAACAAAGGTTGCGTAGGATCGTTTGGATCCGCTAAGTATCCCGGTAAGATATAGGTCCTATCCCTATCTTCCGCCGTTTCTTTTGTTAATCCAAATCCTCTTAAATACCCGTTGGATAAAGAAAGTATATCTCCCCCTTGCTTCCAATCGAACAAGAAGCCTAATTGAAATCCTTTGTAAGACAGTGTATTGTTAATACCAACTATGAAATCGGGATTGGGGTCACCAACAATTTGTTGTTCCGCAGCCTTTGTGGGAAGACCCGTTAAAGCATTGATTAAAAGGCTTCCATCGCTATCTCTATTTTGCACCTCTCCTTCAATTACCCCATAAGGTTGTCCTACCCGTAGGATATTACCGTATGCGGGAACCCTGTTTCCCGGGTTGATCTGATCTAATCCATCGATCAGTTTTTCAACTTTACTAACATTTTTAGCAAACGTACCAAAGATGTTCCAGCTAAGTCCATTAGGATTCCTAATTGGATTAAGATCCAATCCTACTTCCAATCCTTTATTTGATATTTCACCCGCATTGAGGGTTTTGGTACTATATCCTGTGGACGATGGAATGTTTATACTGAATATCTGATCTTCGGTCCGTTTTGAATAGTAAGCAACGTCTAGTCCTATCAGATTATTAAACAAGTTAAGCTCTAGACCTACCTCATATTCTGTTGTAAACTCTGGTTTTAGATCCTGATTTCCCAGGTTATCCCCTATTTCCGTACCCGAAACACCGTTGAAAGGAAATTCCAATCCAGATTCATTTACGCTTCCGTTAATGGTGTTAACGGTAGATAACAAATATGGATCGGCGTCGTTACCAATTTTGGTATACGCCAAACGCACTTTTCCAAAGGAAAGGAAATCGGATTTGATCTTAAAAGCATCCGAGAAATTGAACGTTGTAGATATCGAAGGATAAAAGAAACTTCTTTTTCCTTTAGGCAAGGTAGAAGACCAATCATTTCTTCCTGTTAGGTTTAGAAACAAAAAGTCTTTGTACGAGAAAACTACATCGCCAAATAGCCCTACAATCCTTCTTTGCTCAAAAATAGATTCATCCGTTACTACCGCTTCGGTATTGGTAATTCTAGAAATACCTCTTTTTATAATCCCGGTTCCCCTGATATTTAATAAATCGGTTTTCCTTTGATTGTAATTATGACCTAAAACGACCCTTACATTTAAGTCTTCGCTTAGATTCTTGGAAGCTGTTGCAATTAGGTTAGAAGATAATTCCGAAAAGGTGATATTGTTATTGATTATGTTTCCTGAAGTAAAAAAGCTACCTCTTGGTATTATTTGGGTCCGTCTATCCGTATACGTGTTGTTTCCAAGTTTGTAAGAGATATTAAGCCATTCGTTTACCTTGTAGTCCGTGGATACAAAACCGTAAACCCTGTCTACATCACTATCGTATGGGCCTTCTTGAGCCAACCATCTTGGATTGTCCCAGAAAGAAAATTGAAATTGCCCTCCTGTTACTTCATCAATATATGGGAACCCAGACAGATCGTAACTCCTTGGAATAAACAAGGTTTGCCTGTTGATACTGGATAAGGTATTGTGCCCACCCGATAAAATACCATCCTGATGGGTATTTACGTAGGTTACGGATGCACTTATTTTTAAACCGTTCTCCAATTTAGTAGACCCGGAAACTTTTACAGAAGTTCTTTTAAGTCCCGTATTTGGAATAAATCCTTTATTGTCCACGTTACTGGCCGTAACAGCGAAAGCATTTTTACCATCGCCTCCTTGTGCACGTATAGAAGTTTCTCGTTGAAAACCTGTCTTATAGAATTCCTTTACATTGTTTGGATATGCCCTATAGGGTACATTATCGCCAATGTGATTGGTATATTTAATTACCCCATCTTCTGAAAACAAACCGCCGTTCCCAACTAGATTGGGACTATCGAAGGCAGGGCCCCAAGATTCTGTTGCCGTTGGGCTGAACACATATTCCCCATTGGCAAAATTTCCCTGACCGTATTTGTTTTGGTAATCGGGGAAACGAGAAATAGTTTCTGCTCCCGCCGTATTTGATATCTCTATTTCGAGACCTTTTTTGGATTGACTTCCAGAATGGGTAGTGATTATGATTACACCATTTGAAGCTCTTGAACCGTACAAGGCAGCAGCTGCACCTCCTTTTAGCACGGTCATAGTGGCGATGTCGTTCGGATCCAAATCCAACGCTCTATTGGAATAAGTAGATGAAGCTCCAGCTAGATCTGAAGTACTGGTGGTAGAATTATCAAAAGGTATACCGTCTACAACGAACAAGGGCTGATTGTTACCGGTTGCCGAGTTGTTTCCCCTAATTATTATATTGGTAGAGGAACCAGCTGCTCCTCCAGAACCCGAAATATTAACCCCCGCTACTTTTCCGCTCAATGCCTTCAGCACGTCTACTTCGGCCTTATTTGCCAGTTGATCTCCTTTTACTTCCGAAACGGCATAGGATAATGATTTTCTATCTCTTTCTATTCCCAAAGCCGTAACAACAACCTCATCCAATCTGTTAAGGTCTTCCTTAAGTTGTACATTGATTGTAGTTTGTTGGTTAAGGGCCACTTCTTTTTGCTCATAACCTATATAAGAAAACACAAGATGAGAGGTCGTAGAAGGAACCTTTAAGGAATATAAGCCGTCAAAATCCGTAACTGTACCCACCGATGTTCCTTTGGCAATAACAGTGGCTCCAATAAGGGGCACGCCAGCTTCATCTGTTACAACCCCTGTTATGGTAACTTCCTGGGTTACGTTTACACCTCTTCCTTTGGCCAAAACTTTTTGAGCCTTTTTTGAATTGGGGTAGAGTAGTATATCATCTCCATTCTCAATATCTCTGAGCTCATTGATCTTTTCCTTCAGTTTTTGCAGTTTGTTTTTTCCGTTCCTGTTGTTTTTATAGATGACTATATATTTTTCACCAATGGTCTCAAATTTTAAATTGGTATCCCTTAATACAGTATTTACAACAGCCCCTATTTCCTTTTCTTTGCTAAAAAGCTCGCTTAAGGACACCTCTACTTCTATGTCTTCTAGAAGTTTTGTTTCGTAGCTAAAGAATACATGATAATTCTCACTGATGGCCTGTAGCGCATCCGTAAGCTTTATTTTATTGGTTTTTAACAGGGTATAGGACGGATCTTTGTTGGTTTCGAATAGATTGGCCGCAGCATAGCTACTGCTCATAATGAAAGCCAACAGCAGAATGCTTCCTTTGAAGACAATGGATTTTTTCATAAATTTGGTTGTTAATTAGTAGTATTATATTACAATTGATAGGGGTGGTCTTGGTCAGAAGATCATCCCTTTTTTATTTAATAAACTCTGTGCCGATTATTCTTTCTATGGTCGTTACGGCCACTTGTTGGTCCGTAATTGAAATTCCTACAGTAACTTCTTTGTCCCTAAGGGCATTATCTTTAAGTTTTAGTTGAATTCCATATACATCCTCCATTTTGGACAGTACAACGTGCAAGGGCGTGTTCGTATAGGTCATAACCCCATCTCTCCAAGAAGTTTCATCTTTGTTCGCTTTCTGTTTTTCCGGTAACTTTCGACTTTTGGCTTTATATGTTATTTTTTCTCCAGGAGCCATTAGTAGTTGCTTGTTCAAATTACCTTTGATATCAAGTTTAATCTTTCCCTTATCCAAAATAACCTTGGTATCTTCTTTTCTGTTATCCACATTAAAAGCCGTTCCTAAAACCTCTACATTAACATCGTCTGTGATAACTATAAATTTGGCTTGGTTTGTTTCGATATGCTTTACATTAAAATAGGCCTCACCATCTAACCACACTTTCCGGTCAACGGTATTGTCCCATTTCTTTGCGAGTCTTAATTTGGAATTTGCACCTAAGGTAACCTGGGTGCCATCTGGAAGTTCTATTTTCTTATATTCCCCGTAAGCGGTAGTATAATAATTTGTGCCGGAGTTTGTATAGAATAAACTGAAAGCTATCAAAATAACGATAGAAGCGGCCGCCGCATAATTGAAAACTTTCTTCCTATTCCTTTTAAGAACCCTTATTTTAGGAGAACCTGCACTAGAATGCTTGGAAATAAACTCGCTGTACTTTTCTTCTATCTGGGCTTCACTTAGCTTGTTACTATCATAATATTCATGAATACCTTCCAAAAAAAGCTTTGCTTTCTCAATATCGACAGCCTTGCTTGGATTTTCCCTAACAAATGTATCCCAAAAGTGGTTTGCTTTTTCATCGGTAGTGTACACCCATTTTCTAAAATAAGCGTCCTTTATAAAGTCTTCGAATATGTAGTCTTTGAAATTTTTATGGCCCATTTAATGTTGCGATTTTATTATAGAAGCCGCAAAACATAAAAATGTAACCTTAAAAAGTAATTTTTTTTTGAAAAGATGTGTTAAACTAAAAAAGCAGAGACTATAAAAGATCGCATTTTTTCCGAAAAAATAGAACTTTTTAACTTTTTGAGGGCCCTAGAAACGTAATTTCTGGCTACCTGATTGCTCACGTTCATGATATCTTCAATTTCTTTATAGGAAAAATTGGCATAGTATTTAAGGTAGATGATTTCCTTTTGTTTATCCGGTAGTTTTTCGATAGCGCTTTTTAGGTTCGTTTTTAAGCACGAATTCTCCTCAACTTGCATTATTTCTTTTTCAACAGAGGTAATCGATTTTTCATCAACCAAAGTCACTACGTAGTTATCATGACTTTTTTTGGATCGAGTGTCTTTAATGATCCCCTGAATGAGATTTCTTCTTATCGCTTTGCACGCAAACGCTTCAAAATTCTTAATGTCCCTTAATTTCTCCGGATTTTCTAGAGTCCAAACAAAAAAGTTCTGAATAGTATCTTCTACTTTTATGGTATCATCATACACAAGACAACCATATTGATATAGTTTGCCATAGAACTTTTTGTATAATGATTCTACCATTTTTTTTACTGGGCTTAATGGTCATATCAGGGATAATGATTGTTTACCGTATTTTAAATTAATCATTATTTTATACCAATGTGCATATAGTTTTAGGTTACTCTTAACGCAATGAGTACTAAATTACAGAATTTTAAAAGAATAGATTCCATTACAATAATAGACAATTGGGAAGATTAGGAAATTTCTTTCTTCATTTTGTGAGACTACGTTGCAGCAGCACTATAGTCAGAATAAGTTATAAAATGGCCAAGGATTGGTTGTGCTTTAGGGTAAATGCGCATCCTATTATCCGATTGATCAATAAAGATGTTATCTTCATGTAAACATTTGGTATACCAAACTTTTGAGCTTTGAGGATAGCCTTAGTCTTTTTTATTTCATTTATTCTTACATCAAACAGCAATTTGTCTGCCCAAGAGCTACGTATAAAATATTTGGCCAATGAAGGGTTGCTAATAATGGATAAGGACAATAACGTACTTATTGATCCATTATTTGAAGAGGATTTTGGTATTTACCAGACCCTGTCAAAAAAAGTTCAGGATTCCATAATCTATGGCATTGGAGTATACAAAAATGTAGATTATCTGCTTATTTCGCACGAACACCGGGATCACTTCTCCCAGGATTTGGTGACTCAATTTATACTTAATCATCCAGAAACAACCATAGTTTCTTCGGATCAGGTACTTTCACAGCTGCGAACAGGGGTAGCTACCTTTCCGTATATCCAACACGACCCGGATCTAAACCAAAACGTGGTAACTTCAACCTTTGCCAATATTACCATAAGTTCTTACTGGTTTCGGCATCCGTACGAAAAGAACTTTCAGATTAAAAACTACGTATTTATCCTTAAAATGAACGATACCACCATCGCTCATTTTGGAGATTCGGAATGGAACGCGAACCTCTTAAAAAAAGCACCATTTAGAAATTACAACATCAATTACGTCTTTTTACCGCTTTGGTATTGTATTAAAAAAGAATCGCCCCAACTGATTGAAGAATACATACATTCTGACGCTTATTATGTTTTTCATTACCCCAAGGGTTTTGACAAGTCCAAAATTTTATTAGACTCAAAATTATTATCGGGCACCAATAGTTGGTTAGATTTAAAGTGAAATTACAAGTTTCTTGTTTGCAACATTAAACACAAAGTGAACACAGATTGTGGTGTCATTTCTATTAACTCTAAACATATTTCAATTGTATTATGGTGTATCTTTAAGGAGACTATTCGGTACCCGAAAACATGACCCCAATTATTAAAAAGTAAGTCGGGTTTTAGTACTGTGAATTGTCTTATTGGTTATTGGAATACCCGCCATTTTTGGGCGAGTTTCTTTTAAAAAATAGTACTTGGAATAACAGAATTGATGAAAGTAAAATAATATGGAAAGTATTTCAATCTGGGTGTTTATCTTATTTTTAGTTGCTACAGTGGCTTCGATTGTATTTTTTTGGCTTGCAGCCAACAAAAGAAATATTATCGTAACACTGTTAGCTATTTGGATGGTCTTGCAAGCTGTGCTAAGTCTATCGGGCTTTTATCAAAACACCGAAGCATTTCCACCAAGGTTTATTTTTTTGTTAACGCCTGGAATATTATTTATCGTAGCGCTATTTTTTTCAAAAAATGGTAAAACGTTTATTGATGGGCTAAACATAAAATGGTTGACCATACTTCATATCGTAAGAATACCTGTAGAGATTGTTCTTTTTTACGTTTACATGGCAGGCTTGATTCCTATTGAAATGACTTTTGACGGTTACAACCTGGATATATTTTCTGGGCTATCGACACCAGTTATATTTTATCTTACTTTCAAAACAAAAAAAACTAAAAGATGGTTGTTGGCCTCTTGGAATATTCTTTGTTTAGGGCTTTTACTGAATGTACTTACCATAGCGGTCCTAAGTGCTGAAACTCCCTTTCAAAAAATTGCAATGGACCAACCCAATATTGGCGTAACTTATTTTCCATTTGTTTGGCTCCCAACGGTGATTGTCCCCATAGTTCTCATTTCCCAACTTGCTGGGATTAGAAAAGCCATCAAAAACAAACTATAGTAATACTACGACAACTATTTTAAAAGCGGCTATAAACCATTTAAAAAACAATATATGGACAGAAAGTTAATAAGTTCGGGTTCAACATTTGAAAGTACAATTGGCTATTCCCGGGCCGTGGTAGATGGCAATTGGGTTTTTGTATCGGGTACTACCGGTTTTGACTATAACACCATGACGATATCTGACGATATCTTGGCACAGACAGAACAATGCCTTCTGAATATTATTCAAGCTCTGGAAAAAGCCGGTTCTACCCTCAATGATACGGTTAGGGTTATGTACATCTTACCAAATGCAGCGGAATTTGAATTGTGCTGGCCCGTTCTCAGGAAATATTTTGGTGAGATAAGACCTGCGGCAACGATGATTTCTGCCGGTTTGTCCGATCCCAGAATGAAGATTGAAATACAAGTAACGGCATTAAAAAAACAGAGTGCTCATATCTAAGGCCAATAATCCAAAAAAGCATCCAAAATACAGTAGCAAAAACTAAAAATGGCCATTGCCACAAAAACATAATACCGCCAGTTTTTAAGGACATATCCCGGAGGACCATTTTTTGAGATAGTCATTTTATGCTTTCTAGTGAACCGTAGTTCCCGTAACCGATGAAAAAGACGTTCCCATTCTTCCGTTTCTTTCTGATGAATTTTGGTAAACCCCCCATAGTTTAAGAATGTCTTTGCTTTTGGTGTTGCAATTAATAAAAAAATACGTTTTCCGTTACCGTTTAAAGAATCCAAAAGTTCTGCATCAAAATCCATGATTTCATAGATCAATTCCAAAAGTTCCTGTTCGTTCGTAACTAAGGTAGGATACCTTTTCATAAACTCTTTAGGGCCAAAAAACTCCATTCGGTCTAAGCCATATCCCAAAAATGTATCTTTGATTTCCGCGCGAAGCCGTTCTTCCATGGTAGTGGACAATTCCTTTTGAAAGATACCCTAAGTATCCAAAGCATAGCTTTAATGGGTTTAAAGAAATTGTTGGCTAAATATCATCTTTTTACAAACAATCGGTTTGCACCACAAATGGGCTGCATACTATAAAGATTTACCATAAAAATCCTCAGGAACCAAATTCTACAGCCGCTATGGGACCCTATGGATAAGGAATTTGAAAAATTAACGTTAAATAGTACATAAGATATTTTTACTTCTACTAAAAAATCGATAATATTCCATAAAAATTAGCTTGTTATGAAATTTTCTGTAAACTCTTTTATTTTTCTTTTGATGGCATTGACCATCTCCTCATGCAACGTAAGTTCTGACGATAACCCTATTGAACCGCCAAATTTTGAGGTGCTTGGCCTCTGGGATCTGGTAGAAGTGAATATTAGCGAAGGTCAGGATCTAAACACCGATGGAACCTTATCTACCAATGTGGTGGATGAATTAGATTGCCTGTCTGGAACATTATTGATCGATGGAGATCTCCAATGGACATTTGATCAGGTAGGGCTAAGCGTTACCACAATTACCGGAGGGCTTTTCGAAATAAATTGTATCGATGCTACTTCAGCTACTGGCACATGGTTCTCTAACGAGACCTCCATTACATTTTCTGGTGATCCGGCACTAAGTACCATGCAGATAGAAGGAGACAAGCTGGTGAATACAGTGGGCGAAAATTTACCTGGTGTGCTTAGCTATGTCTATGAAAGGCGTATAGTAAATTAGACCGCTTTGCTTTTATAAGTCTTAAGGAAATTTAACTATATGTTCTGTAACTTTCATTACGCAGACTTTACCTAGTGCTCATTACTTTTGATAAAAATGTTGGATGGAATTTCTATTGAAACCTTGGCCATGGTATGTTTCGGGCCCTTTAATCGCTTCTGTACTACTGGTGCTGGTGTATTTTGGAAAGACATTTGGAATGTCCTCCAACTTAAAAACGCTTTGCAGTATGGCCGGAGCGGGTAAATACACCGAGTTTTTTAGGTTTGATTGGAAAAGTTATCGCTGGAACCTCATTGTAGTTCTTGGTGCTATAATCGGAGGCTTTATTGCTACCCAATTTTTATCGGACAATTCCACTATTGCGTTAAATCCGAATACCATTATGGATTTGGAACAGCTTGGATTTTCACAAGTGGGAGAATCTCTATTACCTGCAGAAATCTATGGTTGGAAGGGTGTTCTAACGTTAAAAGGATTGGCCATTTTGATCATTGCCGGTTTTTTGGTAGGTTTTGGCACACGATATGCCGGCGGATGCACTTCTGGCCATGCCATCACAGGATTGAGTAATCTGCAACTTCCATCCCTTATTGCCGTTATCGGTTTTTTTATCGGAGGTCTTTTAATGACCCATTTTTTATTACCCCTTATTTTTTAGGTATGAAGTTTTTAAAATTTTTACTTGTTGGTGTCTTCTTCGGAATAATTCTGGTTAAATCAGAGGCCGTGTCCTGGTACCGTATTTTTGAAATGTTCAAATTTCAATCGTTCCATATGTACGGTATTATTGGTTCTGCTGTTTTTATTGGTGGCGGATTCCTTTGGGCAATGAAAAAATTCGGTATAAAAAATATAACCGGTGGACATGTGCATCTTACGCCTAAAGAGCCCGGCTTTATCCGTTACATTCTTGGAGGAACAATTTTTGGGCTTGGATGGGCGCTTGCGGGTGCATGCCCCGGACCTATGTACATTTTACTTGGCACAGGAGTTTATAGCATGCTTATTGTAATTGCGGCAGCTGTTTTGGGCACCTTTGCCTACGGTCTGTTAAAAAACAGATTGCCTCATTGATAACCAAATGGCGTTCAGATAACTTGATAGTATCCTTGCGGCACTAAGCCTATAACGAACAATGCGTTATATTCGCTATACCAACTTCCGTACTTTATTGCAATCCTATTCTCTTAGTTCACCATAAAGGGGATATTGGCTGTAGCGGAATGGTTTTGGCCATCATTGACATACACAAATAATCTATAGGCCCCATTATCGGGAGCTCTTACCGTAACTGAATTATCTTGCTGTGAAACTATAGCACCTGCTATGGCGTCCGGTCTTTTTTCCTCGTCTCCACCATGTTTAAGATCGGTGCTTTCTGCCATTATTTCCCATGTAAAGGTCAGGGTGTCGTTCTCGTAATCCATAATTTCTATAGTGGCATTGTATTCTTTTCCCGCTACCAGGTAAATATTATCTTGTGGTACCTTACCGTCCAGGACAAAGGTTTTGATAGCAGGCGTTCTATTACTTGGCCATTCGCCATTCCATACATAATGCATTACATCTACTGATTCGGTTTCTTGTCCGTCTTCCAAGAAAATACCATACCAAGTAGGTGTTCTTTCTTGTTTGTTGCCCCATAGAAAAACATAGGACCCTATGCATTGTAAGGAGTCTGCCTCAATGCCTTTTTTATATCGCTTTAAATAATTAGCGGCTTTAACGGTACTATTGTCTTCTATAGGTGCTCCCCATGATGTTTGAGGAACCTCCCAATGGCCTGTGGCTCCCCATTCTGTTACCATATAGGGACCTTCCCATCCAAATTCTTCGATTAACCGTGGCAAATCGGGTAAATCGCCGTACATCTGAACAGCAAGTATATCCAAATCCGTACATCGTTCCTGTATATAGGTTATTTCTTGTTGTTCAATACCTGCCAAGCTAGTTGTTGTGGGATGATTGGGATCCAAGCTGTGGATCATTTTGGAAATGTCATTAACGGCATCCCATACTTTTGGATTGGTATAGTGCAAGTTAAGTTCATTGCCAATTCCCCAAATCAGTAAGGCCGGATGATCTTTTAAAGCTACTACCTGTTTCTTTATTTCTGCCAATTGATTGGCTACAGCTACCGGATCATCATAGTCAAAACCATGTCGTTCCCTGCCGACTTCAATACCCATGGATACCATAAGTCCATTTTCATGTGCCTCGTCCAATACTTCTTTGGCCGACCTTTCACCATTTTCTGTTCGCCATGTTCTAAAAGAGTTTGCATTGTGCATGGCCAAGGTTTTAATATCACCAAACTCCAATCCTGCCCCTTTGATATAGAATGGTTCGTTATCTACATACAATTGGTACTTATCGCCTTCCTGTCTTACCTCTACCTTGGCAGGACCTGTTTCTTCGGCAAACTCTCCTTTTAAGTCCTTTTTTTGAGTGTTTTCTTTGCAAGATAGCAAGAAACAAAAACAGCATATCCAAAATATTCTGATCATAATCGTATTATTTTCTGATTAATAATTCCTGAACTTCCTCCAAGGTCCTTCCCTTAGTTTCGATTACAAACTTATGCACAAAGAAGACCGCGAAAAGCGAGAGCAATGCATAAATGGCAAAAGTGGTTGTAGGTCCTAGATTGGACAATTCCCACGGAAAAATCTGAGTTACTGAAAAACTCACCAAGGAATTGAAAAAACCTACTACCGAAATAGCGATTCCTTTTATTTTATTTGGAAATACTTCCGAAATCAATGTCCACATTACAGGTCCCAGGGAAATAGCAAATGCTGCAACGTACAGCAAAATGGCTATTAAAACCAAGGTTGCATTGATATTGATGAAATTGGTAATCTCGTTGCGTTTAAACTTTAAAAACTGTGCCTCATCCAATTTTTCGGATACCGTTTCAAACAATACACCTTGATTCTCAAAGGATTTGTCCTTTAACTCCATTAAGGCCGTTTTAACCTCCACATCACCTACTTTATCCAAGTTTTCCGAACTAAAATTATAAGTGGCATTGCTAAATGCAAAGGTAGCCATCAATAACGCTATGGTCATAAAGCTGGTACCGATCAACAACAAGGGTTTTCTTCCCAATTTGTCTATTAACCAAATGGCGACCAAGGTAAAAACCAAATTAGTAAGACCTACAACAATAGCCTGTAAAAAAGAAGAATCTGTACTTCCGCCCGCTTGTTCAAAAATGGTGGGAGCATAATAAAAAACTGCGTTGATACCTGTTATCTGCTGAAAAAAGGCGATACCAAGCGCAATGATCATGATGGTAGTGTATTTACTTTTAAAAATCTCTGCGAGGGTACCTTTCTCTTCTTTTTTTGTTGTTCCTCTTTGAATTTCGGCAATCGTTACCTCCGCATATTCTTCACCACCTATTTTCATTAAAATTTTTCGGGCCAATTCTACCTTGTTCAATTTTAGGATCAACCACCTTGGGCTTCTTGGAACCGTAAACAGGGCCAGAAAGTATATGGCTGCAGGAATAGCTTCTACACCCAACATCCACCGCCAGCTTTCCCCTTCCATATTTACCAAAAAATAGTTGGAGAAATAAGCCACGGATATCCCTAGCACAATATTCAATTGATTAAAGGACACCAAACTACCCCTAAGTTTGGGAGGTGCTATTTCCGCAATATAAATTGGTGCTATCAATATGGCACCGCCTATGCCAATTCCTCCTATTATACGGGCAATTATAAACTCTGTGTATCCTGTAGCAAAAGCCGACCAAGTGGCCGAAACCGTAAAAAGGGCGGCAACTATAATTAAGATTTTTTTTCTTCCAAAAATATCGGCCAGGGGTCCGGCCATAAGGTTTCCTGCCATAGCGCCAAACACCACGCATCCTACAGAAAAGCCCAGCATCCATTCAGTCATCTCAAAATAGACGGTTATTCCCTTAACAGCTCCTGAGATCACTGCACTATCAAAGCCCAACAAAAACCCTCCAAGTGCTACAATGAGACTTATTAGAATGGTATAGGACTTGTTCATCTTAACTACTTTGGCTGGTTCTTCCATAATTTCTTGGTTTGGTTATTTGCTTACGCAATGTTCTTTACTGTAAACTAAAATTTTTCTAAATTAACTAAATCAAACTTACTTATATAATCTAATGTAGTTAACCTCCATCATAGACTCCAAAAGCCCTGCATCAATAACGCCTCTCAAAGTATCTCCCATGCAATATTGGAATAAGGAAAACCTTTGGTAAAAAGACGGGGTATCATTATTGGAAACCTCATAGAGTACAACCCCATCAACAAAGAAAATTGTTTCCTTTGCGCTCCCTTCCATGTTGTAAACATGAAAGTTATCAAACGCTCTGGGAACTTTGGCGAGCCTATATCTACCGTTTCCAGTAAAATTGGTGGGTCGTTAAAGGTTCCTTCAATAATATCTTGCTCCCGGCCTACATGTTCCCAATATTGATTTTAACCAGCACAAGTGGATAATTCCTGTTCAAAGTCATTGAAGAAAAAAGTAATGCCTTGATTACGAGCAAGTTTCTCCAACTGCACTGTTTAGGCAGGAGTTTCCTTTAAAGGTAACAAAAGTATATTAACGGGTGGACTTAAAGCTTGTAAATAAGGGGTTACGCAATTTCCGCATTAAGACCTGCTTGTAGCAATCTGCTACATCTAGGTTTTAGGTAATCGTATTCTCCTGTTTTAACGGTACATTTCCCATTATAATGGACAATAAGGGAGCATTGTTCAGCTTGTTCCGGGCTATGTTCGCAAACGTCTATTAAAGTTTCGATTACGTGCTCAAACGTATTCACATCATCGTTGAACAGTATAATCTCATTCTGTTTAACGGTTTCCTCTTCTACAAGAAGGTCTTCCGAGAATTTTTCCTTGGAGCTCATAGATTTAGGTTTTGACACTAACTAAAATACATATTTTACAGCAACCCAATTATTAATTTTCAAGTTTTTTTCAAATTTAAGACCATTCTCTTTGCATTTTTGACTGATTAAAGGCATGTCTTCCAAGTAAAATCCACTTAAAAACAAGCTTCCCTTTGCTTTAAGACAACCAACGTAAATGGGTATGTCGTTCAGCAGTATATTTCTATTGATATTGGCCAAAATAATGTCGTATTTCCTGTTGGTAAGCAAGGCGACATCCCCTTCTAGAACATTTATATGTTGCTGTCCATTTCTGGTAACGTTCTCTATGGCATTAAGGTAACACCAATGATCAATATCTATGGCGTCAACGTTGGTGGCACCTTTCATGGCCGCCAATATGGCAAGCACTCCTGTGCCACTTCCCATATCCAAAACCGATTTCCCCGCTATCTCATTGCCCAATATATGTTGAATCATCATATGGGTTGTTTCGTGATGCCCTGTTCCAAAACTCATTTTTGGTTCAATGACAATATCGAATCTTACCTCGGGCTTTTTGTGAAATGGTGCCCGTACAACGCAATCTTTCCCTACTTCAATAGGATCAAAACTACTTTCCCAGACCGCGTTCCAATTTTCTTGTGCTATCTCGCTAAAAGTATGTTGTATTTTAAAATCGTGGTTCCTTAAAATTTGAATGGAATTTAAGGTTTCCTTGCTCCAATCCTCCTTTTTAATGTAAGCCAAAAGGCCGTCCTCCTCTTCCACAAAACTCTCAAAACCTTCCGTACTTAATTCAGCAATAAGAATATCCATTGCCGGTTGCAGTGGACTTATTTTAAAACTGTACGCTATGTAACTGTTATATTCCACTGATTATTGGATAAGGTACTAAAGGGCGAAGGAAATTTAGAGTCCCTATTTTTTAAATCGATTTAATAATCCCAACAAAATCATCCGCTACCAAGGACGCTCCTCCTATTAAACCACCGTCTACATCTGGCTTGGAGAATATTTCTTTGGCATTTGAAGGTTTTACACTTCCGCCGTACAAAATGGAAACACGCTCTGCTATATCCGCCGAATAGGTTTGCGAAATTGTATTTCGGATAAAGGCGTGCATTTCCTGGGCTTGTTCCGGAGAAGCGGTCTCGCCAGTACCAATGGCCCAAACGGGTTCGTAGGCCAATACAAGTCTAGACCATGAATCAGCATCCAAATTGAAAAGTGCATTTTTTAATTGACTTTCCACGATATTGAACTGATTTTCAGATTTACGGTCTCCTAATTCCTCTCCAAAACAAAACATTACCCGCATATTTTTTGCAAGTGCGGCCTTTACCTTTTTCGCAAGAATCTCATCCGTTTCGCCAAATAATGCTCTTCGTTCTGAGTGTCCAATAATTACGGTATCCACCTCAATATTCAATAGCATATCGGCAGATATCTCCCCCGTAAAAGCCCCACTTTCCGCAAAATGCATGTTTTGTGCAATAACCTGTATAATAGACGATTCCAGGCAATGGACTGCCCCGGAAAGGTTAACAAAGGTTGGTGCCACCATTACCTCGGCGTCGGTATCTGGTAGTTTTGCCGAAAGTTCCCTAAGCAAGGATTCCGTTTCGGAAAGGTTTTTGTTCATTTTCCAATTTCCAGCAACAATTTTATTTCTCATCAGTTTTAGTTTTCCGTTTGTAGCTATTTGTTTCTAGTTTAGTATTTGCATTAGTGCGTCTAGTGTCCTATCATTAAATTGAGATGTCTGTTCTTTCCTAATTAAACTCCAAATCATCCAAATCGTTATAATGCACCTTTTGCTCTATTGTTCCCTTTTTAAGTACCAAAATCGCCGGATTAGAACGCACTATGGTTTTTAAAGTGGTCTCATCGGTAAAATAAAAATCGAACCCAAGACCATATTTTTTTATAATGGACGACGCTGTATTATTGTCCGAAGCTGACATTCCTATGACTTTATAGCCTTTTGCGAGGGCATCGGCGGTTACCGTTTTAATTTCTTTAAAGGCATCCAGGTTACTCTTTCTAAGATCGTAAGCTATCACCATTACCAGCTTATCTTGCTGCAATAAGGAAGCCGCTAGGTCTTCCCCATCTTTTTCAATAGTAAAATCATGTACCGGAGGTTCGTACCCCTTTTGTATTTCAGTGGTTTCTACACCGATGAATTCTCCTTCTACCGAGGGATAATCTCCATTGGTAACCACAATCTGCTCCTCATTGCCCACCTTAAATTTCCAAGCATACTCAAATATGGCTTTAGGGGCATTCTCTGGCACTTTCATTGCCTGCTCTATGTTAACGCCAATTTTGTAGGGTCTAAAATCGATTGATGGTAAATGATTAAGCACATGATAGCAAAAAAGGCCACAGGCCACCAAGGTAAAAATGGTGACCATCCGTTGTAAATTTATGTCTAGAAAGGAAACGATATACTTTTTGCCCATAAAAAGAACCAATATCAGCACTAAGAGCACAACGTCCTTGGAAAAAGACTCCCACGGTGTAAGTTTAACCGCATCTCCAAAACAACCACAGTCGGTTACCTTATTAAAATATGCCGAATAGAAGGTAAGAAAGGTGAAAAAGACAATCGTAAGCAACAGGCTCCAGACCGTAACCCTAACCCTAAAACCTATCAGTAACATTACACCTAAAAGTACTTCCAAAATAACTACAAAAATAGAGATGCCCAAGGCATAGGGTAATAAGAAAGGTAGGTCTAGAACACTTTGGCTAAAGTATTCCTCTAATTTAAAAGAAAACCCTACAGGATCGTTGAGCTTTATAAATCCACTAATAATGAAAAGTACTCCAACGATTATCCGGGCAATATTCACTAAAACTTTCATACTATTATGACTTATGGTTCAAATGAATCATGGCGAAAATTGAATAATTGATCATATCCTGATAATTGGCCGCTATCCCCTCGCTAACAAGCGTTTTTCCATCATTGTCCTCTATTTGCTTCACTCTTAATAATTTTTGAATAATCAAATCGGTCAATGAGCTAACACGTATATCTCGCCAAGCCTCCCCGTAATCATGGTTTTTATCTTCCATAAGTGATTTGGTCTCCGCAATACGATGGTCATATAGCTCCAAGGCCTCTTCCGGTAAAAGATCGGGTTGATCCACAATGCCCTTATCCAATTGTATCAAAGCCATTATAGCGTAGTTAATGATACCAATAAACTCGGCCCTCTCGTCCTCATCTACCTTTCGCACCTTATTTTGCTGTAAGCTTCGTATGCGCTGCGCTTTTATGTATATCTGGTCGGTTAATGAGGGAAGTCTTAAAATACGCCAAGCACTACCGTAATCCTTCATCTTCTTTAAAAATAGATCTCGACAAATTTTTACGACGGCATTGTACTGTTCCGAGGTTTGCTGCATGTATTCCTAGTAATTTGCGTAAATTTCGCTTAAAATTTTTAATTGTTCAAAGTTAGCGGTCCAAACTTGGGCTTTCCTAACTTTTAATCTCCAATTTGTTTCGAAGGAAGAACCTTATGACCATCAATTGCAAAGGAAACCTAATTGACCTGAACATCCCAAAAATAATGGGTATTTTAAACATTACGCCAGATTCCTTTTATGATGGAGGTAAATATAAAGATGCCCATGCGATATTGACCCAAACCGAAACAATGCTAAAGCAAGGCGCTACCTTTATAGACCTTGGGGGTTATAGTTCGCGACCAGGAGCGGAAAACGTGAGCGAAAAAGAGGAATTGCAACGTATTCTTCCTGTAATAACCCTCCTGCAAAAAGAATTTCCAGACATATTGCTTTCCGTTGATACTTTTAGAAGTAGAGTAGCTGAGGAAGGTCTGGCCATAGGGGCCGCTATGATAAACGACATTTCTGCAGGAAAAAGAGATCCCGAAATGTTACCAATAATTGCCAAACACAGCGTCCCTTATATTATGATGCATATGAAGGGTACCCCACAAACAATGCAGCAACATAGTACGTACGAAGATCTTATGGGGGAGATTTTAGTATACTTTTCTGAGCGCGTGGCAACAGCCCGAAAACTTGGTATCAATGATATTATTGTAGATCCTGGTTTCGGATTTGCCAAATCCTTGAAACAAAATTATGTACTGCTGAGGCAGCTTTCTATTTTCGAAACTTTAAATCTTCCTCTTTTGGTAGGGGTCAGCAGAAAATCCATGATCTACAAAGTACTGCACACAGATGCACAAGGTGCCTTAAACGGGACCACAGCATTGAATATGTATGCTTTGGACCATGGAGCAAATATTTTAAGGGTTCATGACGTTAAAGAAGCGGGGGAATGTATTAAATTGATACAGGAACTTAAGCATGGGACCAATTGATTTTTGGTTAACCTATTTTTCCTAATTTTACAAAAACCACTTGGCTTGGATTTTTTAAATTTTCTTGATTTTAGAATTACGGATATCATAGACATTATTCTGGTAGCCGCACTCCTTTACTACATCTACAAACTTGTACGTGGCACAGTTGCCATTAATATTTTCATTGGCATCGTAATTGTATGGGGGCTCTGGAAATTAACAGAGTTGCTGGATATGAAGATGATCAGCAGTATGGTAGGCGGCTTTATGAGTATTGGTCTAATAGCCTTGATCATCGTTTTTCAACAAGAGGTACGTAAATTTCTTTTAATGGTAGGTTCAACCAATTTTGCCTCTAAACGAAGTTTTGTGCGCCAATTTAAATTTCTGAGACAAGAAACGGTTGCTTCTGTAGTAAATATTGAAGCAATTTTGGGTGCTTGTGAAAAAATGAGTACCTCAAAAACCGGGGCCATTATTGTAATAGAACGAAACAACTCCCTGGATTTTATAAAATCGAGCGGAGATAAAATGAATATTGAGGTTACCCAACCCATCATTGAAAGTATTTTTTACAAGAACAGCCCCCTGCACGATGGCGCCGTGATAATAGAAGATAATTATATTGTGGCTACAAGGGTAATTTTACCGGTTTCTAGTGAACGTACCATTCCTTTGCGTTTTGGGTTACGGCATAGAGCGGCCGTAGGAATTACGGAAAAAACCGATGCACTGGCACTTGTGGTTAGCGAAGAAACCGGAATGATATCTTACATTAAAAACGGGGAGTTTGTGCTCTACCAAGATTTAACGGAACTGGCCAATGTAATACAGGACGATCTAGTGTAATTAAGCAACCTCCTCAGCCATAAACTGTGCTTCATAAAGATTGCTGTAATACCCTCCAAGTTTCAGAAGTTCTTTATGCGTGCCGGTTTCCACAATTTTACCCGCTTCCATCACCAGAATTTTATCGGCCTTTTTTACTGTTGCCAAACGGTGGGCTATTACAATGGAGGTTCTGCCTTGGGTAATTTTATCCGTAGCTTTTTGTATCAACTGTTCGGAGTAGGTATCTACAGAAGACGTAGCCTCATCCAACACCAAAATACTTGGATTGCTCACATACGCCCTTAAAAATGCGATTAGCTGACGCTGGCCACTGGAAAGCATAGTACCTCGCTCCTTAACATTATATAAATATCCTCCGGGCAAGCTAGCAATAAAATCGTGCACCCCGATCTCTTTTGCTGCCTTTTCAATGGTTTCCAACGAAATGGACTCATCTTTCAAAGATATATTGTTGGCAATAGTATCTGCAAAGAGGAAAACATCTTGCAGCACTACGGCAATACCGGAACGAAGTGAAGATAGTTGATAGTCCTTTATATTGATATCGTCAACAAAAATGGCGCCCGAATTAATTTCATAAAAGCGGTTCAGCAAATTAATTATGGTAGATTTCCCCGCTCCCGTGGCTCCCACAATAGCTATGGTCTCCCCCACTTTTACATCGAATGAAATACCATGGAGTACCTCTTCATCCTCCAAATACCCGAACCGAACATCAGAAAATGCAATTTTTCCTTCGATTTGTTCTTTTAGTACCGTACCGTGATCCTCTATTTGCCCACCAGTATCCAATATTTTGAATACTCTATTAGCGGCAACCATGCCCATCTGAAGGGTATTAAATTTATCTGCGATCTGCCTTAAAGGCCTAAACAGCATATCTATCAACAAAATAAAGGTAAAAATAGTGCCGTATTCGTCGGCCGCAATATTGCTTACATTTTGAAGTCCGCCGTACCATACGATCAACCCTACGGTAATTGAAGAAACAATTTCCGCTATAGGGAAAAAGATAGAGTTGTACCATACCGTCTTCAACCATGCATTTTGATGCTTTTCATTGATCCGTCTGAAATTTTCTCGCTCTATTTTCTCTCGTGTAAAAAGCTGCACGATTTTCATTCCTGTGATGCGTTCCTGCACGAAGGAATTTAAATTGGATACCTGGGCCCTTACTTCTATAAAAGCAACTTTCATGGCCTGTTGAAACACGCGGGTAGCGTATAATATTATAGGAAGTACCCCAAACACTATTAATGCCAGTTTCCAATCGAGATAAAGCATTACTGCCGCCGCCACGATCATTTTTAACAAGTCTGCCACAATCACAAAAAACCCTTGGCTGAATATTTCACCTATTCTTTGCATATCTGCCACGGCCCGGGTAACCAACACCCCTATAGAGGAATTATCGAAATATTTCATCCGAAAACCCATCATCCTTTCAAAAAGATTGATCCGTATGTCCTTAATTACAGATTCTCCCAACCAGTTGGCGTAGTAGTTAAAGGAAAGCTGACTAACCACCTGTCCAAAAAGGACACCTAGCAAGGCCAAGGTAAGGTTCCACAATTGTTCTACGTTCTTCTGTTTAACCGCCTCATCAATAATATCACCCACAATAATTGGCGTAAGCACGGCAAAAGCAGAGGCCAGAACAGCTGCAAAAGCCACTCCGTAAAACGTTGGCCTATAAGGTTTGGTATGTGCCATAACCCTATTGAACAGCCTAAAATCAAATGCTTTGCCAGTATCTTTATCCATGTATCTTAAAAAAATCTTTGGGGTATAAAACCTTGGTTAAATATAAGCCTTTTGCCGGAACGGACACACCTGCCCTACTCCTATCCTTGCTTTGAACTACCTGATGCAATTCGTCCAAGGTCATCTTTCCTAAACCCACCTCGATCAAAGTCCCAACAATGGCTCGTACCATATTTCGTAAAAAGCGATCTGCGGTAATGGTAAAAACCAATTTATCCTGGTCTTTCTTCCATTTTGCATGCTTTATTTTGCATATAAAAGTCTTTACATCGGTGTTGGATTTGGAAAAGCACTCAAAATCCTCGTATCCCATTAACAGTTCTGCTGCGTTGTTCATTAAAGCTACATCCAATGCTTGCTTTACATAATGTGCCGCCTCCATAGAAAAAGGATCCTTCTTTTGTACTACCCAGTATTCATAAGTGCGCTCCAAAGCATCAAAACGTGCATGTGCATGGTCTGCCACCTTATGAATATTGTGTACGGCAATATCGTCTGGGAGAAAAGCATTTAACCGATGTATTGTATCCGCTTCCAAAGCATCCTCCGTTAAATCAAAATGGGCAAATAACTGCCGTGCATGTACACCTGCGTCGGTTCTACCTGCCCCCACCAAAGAAACCGGTTGTCTCAAAAGTTTGGAAAAAACTTCTTCCAACACGTGTTGTACGGTAATGGCATTCGGTTGTTTTTGCCATCCGTGGTAGGCCTTGCCAACATATGAAAAAGCAACGAAATATCTCAAGTGAATACCCTATTTTTGTAGCGCCTAAAGATACCCCAATCACATTAAAAAGAAGTACAACGCTGTTATATTTAAGCATTTTTTAAGTTTTCCCAACAATTATTTATCTCGCGACCAATGCACAAAAAAGCTTTGATCAGATACTTTGGGATTTCTTTTAACCGAACAATTCATGACAAAAATCCTATTATTATCCGACACCCATGGCCATATGGACAAGGCCATACTAAACTATGTGGAACAGGCAGACGAGGTTTGGCACGCCGGGGACATAGGCAGTTTAAAGGTAACAGATGCCCTGCTGGCACTTAAACCAACCAAAGGGGTCTATGGAAATATCGATGACCATATAATCCAAAAAGAGTTTCCTCTTAACAATCGGTTTCTGTGCGAAGAGGTAGATGTTTGGATAAAGCACATTGGGGGTTATCCAAATAGATATGATGTAAGCGTAAGGGAAGATATAAAAAGGAACCCCCCAAAGTTGTTTATTTCTGGTCATTCCCACATATTAAAAGTGATGTGGGACAAAAAATTGGGATTGCTTCATATGAATCCCGGTGCCTGCGGCAAGCATGGTTTTCACCAAGTACGGACGATGTTACGGTTCGATATTGATAAAAAAGACATTAAAAACTTAGAAATCATAGAACTTGGCAAACGATAGGTTTGGTTGGTGGGGAGTGGTGTTTTCAAATTAGGGACGTAAGATAATTTTATAATTCCGTCTAAGCTAAGAACAAAAACAACCACAATGAAAACACAAAAATTACCTATTGCACTGATCTTGGGTCTGGGAATGCTCCTAGGATCATGTGGGGAAAAAACAAAAAAAAACGAAACCGTAATCGCCCCGGTTGAAGAAATGGCTAAAGAACCCGTTTACAATACGGAAGACCCCGCCTCTATTTTAGCTTCTGTGGCATATGCCCATGGAGGATGGGAAGATCTTCTAAAAAAAGGAGATGTTGCCTATACATATGACTACCGGTACCCGGCCAACAACGATGCGGATGTTTCTACGGAACGCTACATTTTTAAATCGGAAGTTTCTTTTGGCCATTATGAGCAGCATCAAATAAACGTAATGCCCAAAACTCCTGGTAAAGTAAGTCAGTTCTTTAACGGCACGGAAACCACCGTAATGCATAACGATGCAAAAGTTGAGGATCCACAGATACTTGGAGGAGCTGATTTTTTGAGAAGGGCAAACTATTTTTGGTTTGTAATGCCTTATAAATTAGGAGATAAGGGTACTATTGTAAGTTATCTGGGCCAAGAAGAATACAATTCCAAGGTCTACGACAAAGTAAAAGTTACCTATGACCCAGAAATTACCGGAAAAGAGCAAAACGATACGTATATCCTTTATGTTAATCCTACTACAAGACTCATAGATCGTTTCTATTTTTCTTTACCTTTTCTAGGACTCAATGACCCTCTGATCATTGCGAATTATTTCTATGAAACTATTGAAGGACAGACTGTAGCTACCAAGCGTACTTATTTTATGCCCAAGGAGGACGGTACTTATGGAGAAGAGCCAAGTCTGGTACAAACTATTTCTGACCTTAGTTTTAATAACGGTTTTACCACAACTTCCATTTTGGAAATGAACTAGGAATAAAAGCGACTGCTTTATAGTTGGTGTATAAAAAACCCAGGGAACAACCCCTGGGTTTACGCACTAATACTACTAAGATGTTAGGTTTAACGCAAACGATCAACAGATTTTACAAGATCTTCATCCTTTTTTATTGCCCTGTTGGACAGGGTTAAAAAAACGATAGAAAATACAGGAATCAGCATCCCAATACCCTTCTCAGAAATGATGTTTTCTCCGGATAAGTTTAGCGATCGGTAAACGAAAAATCCCAGTAAAAAAAGATTTAATATCATATTCAACCTGTTTACAACAAATTGATTTTTTCGATTCTTGAATAGGAAAATAGCCATAAGGGCCAACACAGCGGATCCGTAGAACATAATGGAGACAGGTAGTTCATTAACCGCAAAAACCTCTTCACCATTACCATTTGTCCAAAGACCTGCCCAAATAGGTAGTAAGCCTGCCAAAAGGCCTACAAAAAGTAAATAAACGGTCTGGATTCTCTGAATCATTACTTTTAATCGTATTAAAAGGCAAAAATAAGCGTCTTTTTAAAAAATATCGCCTAAATATTGAAAATAATTTGTAATATTGTTTCGCTTATTCGTTTAAGCACTTACCCAAGGGAGTATCTTTCCCGAGTAATACCCAAATGACAGTAGACTTCATAAAGTTTTAAGACAAGTATAATTTATTCAACACTCAATGTTTGAGATTTCAGATTTAAAATCAAAGAAGCTTCCCGAGCTTCAAGAAATTGCTAAGGGCTTAAAGGTTCCTAAGTACAAAACCCTAAAAAAACTTGATCTAGTATATCAGATTCTAGACCTACAGGCATCTAATCCCAGTGCAGTTCCCGGCAACGTAGAGAAAAGTCCAGAAAAACCTAAACCTACGCCTAAGCCAACACCCAAACCCAGAAGGGAACGAACTTCCAAGGAAACGGCTACCGTAAATAACCCCGAGGCCGTAGAAAATAAAGCTTCATTGCAAACGGATTCGGCAAAGCCAGCCAAGCAAGAAGAAAAAAGGCCGCAGCAACAAAAAAACAGTGGCAATAATCCTAAAAAGGACTTTCAAAAAAATACTCCCCAACATAAAAATCAGGGAAACAAAAATAGTGGTCACCACCACAAAAACGGTCAGGACAAGAACAACAGTAACTTTGACAAGGACCTAAAAAATAAGTACAAACAACCCGAGTTTGAATTTGATAGCATCATTGAGAGCGAAGGCGTCCTGGACATTATGCAAGACGGTTATGGATTTTTGCGTTCTTCGGATTACAATTATCTTTCCTCTCCAGATGATATTTACGTGTCCCAATCCCAGATTCGTCTGTTTGGACTAAAAACGGGGGATACTGTTTTGGGTAATGTACGCCCGCCAAAAGAAGGGGAAAAATATTTTCCACTCATTAAAGTTAACAAAATTAATGGGCTAGACCCTCAAGTGGTTAGGGATAGAGTTGCTTTTGAGCACTTAACACCGCTCTTCCCAGATGAGAAGTTTAATTTGGCAGAACGCCAAAGCACTATTTCCACTCGGATTATGGATCTTTTCTCCCCAATTGGCAAAGGTCAGCGGGGTATGATCGTATCTCAACCTAAAACGGGTAAGACCATGCTATTAAAGGATATTGCCAACGCAATAGCCGCCAACCACCCGGAGGTATACCAAATAGTATTGCTAATAGACGAACGCCCGGAAGAAGTTACGGACATGCAAAGAAATGTTCGTGGAGAAGTAATTGCATCTACTTTTGACAAAGAAGCAACGGAACACGTTAGGGTGGCCAATATTGTATTGGAAAAAGCCAAGCGTTTAGTGGAGTGTGGACACGATGTTGTTATTCTTTTAGATTCTATAACCAGATTGGCCCGTGCCTATAATACGGTACAACCAGCGTCTGGAAAAGTGCTTAGCGGTGGTGTAGATGCCAATGCCTTGCACAAACCCAAACGATTCTTTGGAGCGGCAAGAAACATAGAAAATGGAGGGTCCTTATCCATTATTGCCACGGCATTAACGGAAACAGGCTCAAAAATGGACGAAGTTATTTTTGAAGAATTTAAAGGTACCGGTAACATGGAATTGCAGTTGGATCGAAAAATTTCGAACAGACGAATATTCCCAGCTATTGACCTTACCTCTTCCAGTACGCGTAGGGACGATCTCTTATTGGATGAAAACAATATTCAACGTATGTGGATTATGCGTAAGTATTTGGCCGATATGAACCCGGTGGAAGCTATGGAGTTTATGGAACAACGCATTAAACAGACCAAAAACAATGAGGAGTTTTTAATGACGATGAGTCAGTAAACAAATCATCATGTATATCTAAAATCCCAAGTGTCATGGCACTTGGGATTTTTTGTTTTAATAACCCCCATACAGCGAATAGATTTCTTTTCTTGCTAAATTGAACGGAATATATGTTATTTTTATGACAGAAAACAGTACCCCCATAAAGACGAAAAGAACAAATTAGCAATCATTAAAATTACACTTATGAAAAACCTTGCAAAAAAGTCATCTTTAAAACCACTGTTCATTTTAGCAATACTGATTGGCCTAGTTGGCTGCGGAGAACAAAGAGCAAAGGAAAATGGGGAAGGACAACATGAAGAAGACCAAGAAGTTAAAGCGCCAGATCAAATTATTTCAGTAGATCAGGCCAAAAAGATGTTTGAAAACTATACCAAACGTAGGGCTCCCCTCATAGAACGCTACGAAGACTCTATAAACAGATACGAGAAGAAAAGTAGAGATACCTTTGATGTTGCCAGATATACATACTACGATTACAAAACCATAAAACAATATTTGGCCTACATAGAACAAGAAGCCAAATTGGCCAATGTAGAAATTTCTACCTTACGATTCTATTTTTCCAACTATCCGGATAAACCAAATTTTGAAGGCGGAAGAAAAATAGTTCATCCAAGGCAAAATTCTATTTTTATAATGCCAACCATTAAAGAGGACGGCAAAGATTTTGGTTTCTATACTGCGGATGGGGAACCCGGAAAGCGTAAGGCGGTTTTGTTAACCTATGAATTAGACGAATATTCCATTGAAGGAATGGGCGCACAAGAAGTTGGCAGTGAGAAATCTTACGCTACTTTTGTTCCCAACTTATCCACCTCTACTTCTAAGGGACCATCAATAAACTTTTATGGCAATAGAAGTACTATACTTAACGAAGGCGGTTCTGCACCACCGCCCCATCAATAGTATTGGATCTCAGTTGAACACAAAACGCTAACTGCTTTGGATTTTTTGAATAAGTTCTTAGAAAACTCCTTTGTGCCGTTATACGCCATAACGGCACTTCTTGCGTTAGTGAAATATCCAAAGTATTATACCACCTCGCTAAAATATTTGCCCATTATTTTTGCGTATACCTTTTTTAATGAACTTCTTGGGATTCTTATTTTACGGAATGAAGAGTTTAGCCTTTTCATGAACGACAGATATTCCTATTACAATGTTGTTATTTATAACATCTATAGCATCATTTTCTACCTATACTTTTACTACGTTTTTTGGGACCATCTCCAAAATGAAAGACATAAGGCGCTTGTATTGAGGGCCGGGTTGCTTTTTATTATCGTTAGCATTATTAACCCAATCTTTCAAAATTTTATGTTGGAGGCTCAGGTCTATACCTATGTGGTGGGCGCACTGATTCTTTTGACTTGTATTGTTTTGTATTTACTTCAGTTGAAGAACTCTGGGCCTACCTATTCTTTAAAAAGAGATTTATTGGCCTGGCTTAGCTTGGGGTTATCAATATTCTATATAGGCTATCTTCCCATTAAAATAAATAGACATTACAACGCAATCCATGGATTGAGTGAATATGTCCATTTAAGAAAAATTCATTTAAGTCTAATCTTAGTTATGTATACTTGCTTCATCATTGGATTTCTAAGAATGCGTAGGCGATTATCAAAGTAACTACCCTAAACTTTTATACCATCGGTAAGTAGTTATTTTAACGTAAGTAGAGTTAAAATAACCCGACAAATAATTAAATTTGATTTCCATAATGCTGTTTGGAATGTGCATTATAGGAGCCCATACCCTATACTAACAACCAATTCCGCAACAATATGACCACCTATATTGCCGAGTACAAAACTACCCATAAGATTATACAAATTCAGGAACATTCCTGCTTTATATGGCAGCAAGAAGGAGGAGAAATAGATATGGAGATGCTCACGGGAAAGATCGTGCGAGAATCATCAGTTCATTTTTTTAGCCTTATAGCCGGTAAGAATTATTTAGTCTCCACTGAGGACATTTCCGTGGATGTAATTAAAACAGAACCGTTTAAAGGCTAACATCCTTACTTCGGGAAACAAAAAACGCTCTTCCAAAGAAGAGCGCTAAATTATTGTACAATGACTTTTAAAAGTCTTAAAGAGCAGCTACTTGTTTAGATAACTTGCTTTTAAGGTTTGCCGCCTTATTGGCATGGATAATATTGCGCTTTGCAAGTTTATCTATCATGCTTATAACTGAAGGCAATAAAGTTTGCGCAGCCTTTTTGTCCTCTTCCGAACGCAATTTCTTGATAGCATTACGAGTGGTTTTGTGCTGGTACCTATTCCGCAACCTTACCGCTTCATTTCTTCTTATTCTCTTTAATGCCGACTTATGATTTGCCATTTTATTCTTTTGTTATTTTTTATACTAAACCCAAACGAGCTTTATATTGTAGCCCGTAGGGGAATCGAACCCCTGTTACCAGGATGAAAACCTGGCGTCCTAACCCCTAGACGAACGGGCCATTATAAGTTAGAACTTAAAAGTTGTACCCAAGACAACCAAAAGTCATCTTTAAGTTTTAAACCTTCTTGTAGTCCGTAGGGGAATCGAACCCCTGTTACCAGGATGAAAACCTGGCGTCCTAACCCCTAGACGAACGGACCATTAATTTACACAATTGCGGATGCAAAAATACAATTATTTTTTACTATCGCAACACCTATATATTATTTTTTAATTTCTTTTAATAAGCCTTGGCAAACAGCACTCTACGACTTGACGGTTTTCCGGTAACCATACAGCTTCCAACCTCCTCCGGAGCATCAATAGGAATACAGCGAATCGTAGCCTTGGTCTCGTCCTTTATTTTTTCTTCCGTTTCTGGGGTACCATCCCAATGTGCACTAACAAAACCACCCTTATTTTCCAGGATATCCTTAAATTCTTCATAGGATTCTACCGGTGTAATATGTTTTTGCCTATAGTCATATGCCTTTGTATAAATGGCCTGTTGCATATCTTCCATCAAAAATTGAATCCTAGCAACAACATCTTTTTCATTAACGGTCTCTTTTTCCAAAGTATCTCTTCTGGCAAGTTCGTATGTGCCATTTTCCATATCGCGTTGGCCTATTGCCAATCTTACCGGAACTCCTTTAAGCTCATATTCGTTAAACTTAAACCCGGGTTTATGGGTATCCCTATTGTCGAACTTTACGGATATTCCTTTTGCCCGTAGCTCTTTTACCAAGGGAGCAACACGCTCGGAAATAGCATCCAATTGCTCTGGACCCTTATAAATAGGTACAATTACAACCTGTATGGGTGCAAGCTTTGGCGGTAATACCAAACCGTTATCATCACTATGGGTCATTACCAATGCGCCCATTAGCCTTGTGGACACGCCCCAAGAGGTTGCCCAAACATGCTCTTGTTTTCCTTCTTTGGAGGCAAACTTTACATCAAAGGCTTTGGCAAAGTTTTGACCCAAAAAATGCGATGTTCCGGCCTGAAGCGCTTTTCCGTCTTGCATTAATGCCTCAATGCAATAGGTTTCTATGGCCCCGGCAAAACGTTCGCTTTCGGTTTTGGTCCCTTTAATTACTGGTACCGCCATATGGTTTTCAACAAAATCGGCATAGACGTTCATCATCAGCTCTGCTTCCTCAATCGCTTCCTTTTCCGTAGCATGGGCGGTATGCCCTTCTTGCCACAAAAACTCCGCGGTACGTAGAAAAAGACGCGTACGCATTTCCCAACGAACTACGTTGGCCCATTGGTTTATCAATAAAGGTAAATCTCTGTAGGACTGTACCCATTTCCTGAATGTATCCCAAATAATGGTTTCGGATGTTGGCCTTACAATCAACTCCTCTTCCAACCTGGCTTCCGGGTCTACGATAATACCACTGCCATCCTCCGCATTTTTCAATCTATAATGGGTAACTACGGCACATTCCTTTGCAAAACCTTCAACATGACTGGCTTCTTTACTTAGGTAAGATTTTGGGATAAACAGCGGAAAGTAGGCATTTTCATGACCCGTCTCCTTGAACATCTTGTCCAATCCGGCCTGCATTTTTTCCCAAATAGCATAACCATAAGGCTTTATCACCATACATCCACGAACTCCCGAATTTTCAGCCAAATCAGCCTTAACCACAAGTTCGTTGTACCATTTGGAGTAATCCTCTCCCCTTTTTGTTAAATATTTACCCATTATTCTCAGTTTGGCACAAAACTTGTGACTTAATCTTCTAAAAAATAGTTCGGTAAAACTAACTATTTTTATAATGTTCAACAATTAAATTTACCAAGATGATACATTCTCTACCCCGGCCTAAAATTGGAATTGTTGCCCTGTATACTTTTGTTGGAGCACTTTTTGTTTCCTGCGGGTCATATCAGCAAGCATCTTACTATGATAATGATGGAATTTATTCCGAGGAAAGGCGTCAGGTTTCGGTAGAACAACCCCGCTACCAGAGACCACCAGCGCAAAAAGAGGACAAAAGCGGGTATGGAAACTATTTTGGGCAGAAAGCGGATGAATATGGAGAAATATTGGACAGTGAGGTATTTACGGATGTAGATGAGTATTATGGAGGCGCTGAAAACGATAGCCTACAAATTGCGGAACAATCCAACTATTTTGATAATAATAACAATTACAATGGTTACGCCGGATGGGGAGAAAGCCCTTCTAACGTAAGTATTAATATATACGATAACTGGGGTGGTGCCGGCTTCGGTTGGGGATGGAACGACCCATGGCTTTGGAACAACTGGGGCTGGGGTGGCTTTTACGGACCCGGCTTTGGCTGGAATAGATGGAACCGCTGGAACAACTGGGGCTGGGGTGGCTTTGGTTGGGGTGGTTTTGGTTGGGGTGGTTTTGGTTGGGGTGGCTTTTACGGACCCGGCTTTGGTTTTGGTTATGGATTAGGTTACGGTGGTTTCTACGGTAGGCCTTATTATGGAAGATCGCATTATGGATATTACGGCGGAAGAGGTCGTTACGCCTTTAACCGAAGTAGACGTGGCTATTACAACCGCAATGGAGTAGTTGGTAATTCTTTAAGGAGTAGGTCTAGCGTTAGGAGAGGTGCTACCTCATCTAGATACAGAACATACAGCGGTAGGTCTAACGTAGGAAGAAATACCGGTACCCGCTCTTCTAGCAGGTATAGAACAGGGACTACGGCCCGAAGGACTGTGGGAGTAGATGCTGCAGCCCGTAACAGATCTTATAGGACCAGCAGAACCACACGTGCTGTACCACGGTACAATAGCAGCTCTAGAAGCAATCAGACCTATAGAAGTAATTCGCCTAGAAGCAGTACCTATAGAAGAAGTTCTGGCAATCGCACCAGTGCGGCCAGGGGCACTTACAGAAGTAGTGCACCTAGGAGTTCTTCATATTCCAGATCACCATCTTCACGTTCATCCGGAAGAAGTTCTGGGTACTCCAGATCATCTTCATCTTCCCGCAGTTCGGGTTACCGATCAGGAGGAAGTTCCGGAAGATCTAGCGGAAGTGCAAGAAGCTCCGGAGGAGGCTCTCGCTCTTCTGGAGGTAGATCCTCAGGCGGTGGAAGAAGAGGTGGCGGAAGACAATAAATAGGTACAATCAATTAAATCATTCTAAATTTTACGATAATGAAAAGCTATTTAACTTTGCTAATGGTATTGTCATGTGCATTATTGAGCAGCCAAAACATAAACGATGTATTGCGATACAGCATAGATAACACACAAGGAACGGCGCGTTTTCAAGGACTAAGCGGAGCTTTTGGAGCATTGGGAGGCGACTTATCCGCACTAAACGTAAACCCGGCCGGATCTGCAGTTTTTAATAATAGTTTGTTTACCGTTTCAGGTACCAATTATTACAATAATAACGATGCCTTATATTTTAACCGTACCAGCACGGAAGACCTTAATGATGTAAAAATTAATCAGGTAGGTGGTGTTTTTGTATTTAAAAGCAATAACAATGACGATTGGCAAAAAATTGCATTGGCCTTTAACTACGATTTAGTACAGAATTTTGACAACAGGACTTTTATAGCCGGAAACAGCAATCAGGGCATAGACAATTATTTCCTGAATTTTGCGCAGGGAGTTCCACTAGGGCCATTATTGCTACAGGATGGCGAATTCATAGAAGAAGCTTATTTAGATATCGGTGCCAACTTAGGTTTTGCGGACCAACAGGCATTTCTAGGCTATTTTGGGGGTGTTATAGACCCTGTGGACGCCACAGACGACAATAATACCGATTATGTCTCCAATGCCACCTATAACACCGTAAACCAAGAATTTTTTCAGCGAACTTCTGGTTACAATGGCAAATTTACCCTAAATGTGGCATCACAATACAAGGAAACCCTCTATCTAGGGGCTTCTTTAAACTTCCATACGGTATTTTACGACAAGATTACACGATTGCGCGAAAGCGGTTTCGATGCTGGTTCCGAAATTCAATTTGTGGATTTTGACAACTTTTTGCATACCGAAGGCTCTGGTTTTTCCTTTAGTGTAGGTGCCATAGCCAAACTTAATGATAATATACGGGTTGGAGGAAGCTATCAATCTCCAACTTGGTACCGACTTACCGACGACACTTCGCAACGCATAAATTCAGATCTGGCGGACAATGATATTGGATTTATCGATTTCAACATCGTTAATTTATTTGAAAGATATACCATAAAAACACCTGGTAAGTTAACGGGGAGTTTGGCGCTGATCTTTGGAAAAGAAGGTCTTCTAAGCTTCGACTATGGGTATCAAGATATGTCACAAGCCGAATTGCGCCCTACAAGCGATGCTAGTTTTGCCTCGGAAAACACATTTATTGCAGGTCAATTGGGTGCCGTATCCACTTACAGGGTCGGTGGCGAGTATAGAATTGACCAAGTTAGCCTTAGGGCAGGATACCGTTTCGAAGAAAGTCCATATGAAGATGGTGTTACCATAGGTGACCTAAACGGTTATTCTGGTGGTATTGGATATAACTTTGGTGGAAGCCGATTGGATTTGGCCGTTAGTAGAACCGAGCAAGATTTTAACCAACAATTGTTCGATACGGGGGTAACCACACCAGCTTTAATAAGCAGTGCAATAACCAACGTAACACTTGGCTATACACTTAATTTTTAAGGAAAATCTTAGAAAAAGCAACAATAAGGGCCCGTTAACGGGCCCTTATTGTTTTAGCGTTTTAATGTAAAGTGTGCTCGTTTTGTGGTTGCCACAACTATTCCTTCTTGATCTTCGGAAAACTCTATCCTAAACCAATAATCGGATGAGGGCAACGGCCTACCGTTAAAGGTACCGTCCCAACCAATGGTGGTCTCGTCTAACTGCTTTAGGAGCTTCCCAAAGCGGTCAAAAATAAAAACTGCCGGATCTGTTAAAGTCTCTATCCCCAATACGTTCCATGCATCGTGAATCCCATCGCCGTTCGGCGTAAAAAACTTAGGATACCCAACTACCAAAAACTCTATGGGTTCTGTAGTACCACAGCCATTTTTATCGTTTATAATAACAGTGTTCATACCCGGGGGGATATCAAGGAAAATTGGGTCGTCCTGAAATTCGCCCCCATTAATGGCATATTCATAACTCCCATTACCATCAACTATTATTTCCACGTTGTTGGTATCCACAGAATCGTCATCTATATTCCTTTCTAAAATTGACACCTCATCTAAAACAGGTATTCCAAAAAACGTTATTAAAACATCATCGGTAAGGGTAACACCAAAGATATCTTCTATGGAAACAAAATAACGCCCAGAATTTGGGCTCGCAACCGCTAATTCGGCGCCAAATGGCCCGGTACCGGTGAGTGTTTGATCTATAGTACCGTCATCATCAAAATCCACGGACCAGGCAACGCTTACAATATCTGCTCCGGCCGGAGAACGTAAAGCACTTAAAATAATATCGGGATCGCCCTCACAAGCAACAATGTCCAATCCTAAAAACTCATCTCGGAATACACAATCCAAAGCCGTATCCTGATTTGCATTTACCGAAGTCCCGGTAAACCTAAGGGAAAATGGCTCCGGATCCCCATTGAAATTGGTATTAAAGTTATTGATAAGCAGGTAATAGATTTCACCTTCGAGGACATCTAACCATTCGTCATAGGTATTTTGACTCCCAACTAGAAAGGGTGCACCTTCTTGCCCATTTTCAGGGTTTACACCTATTCCTGTGAACGCCGTTGTGTTTACCTCATAATTACATCGTATAGGTTCTGAAGCCCCACTACTTATATCTGCACAGGCAGAAGTGGGACCATAGGGCCCGTAAAGGGCAAAATCCCACTCGGCGGTTATCGATAAAGCCTCAATATGGAAACCGATCTGACCATCGGTGCCGGCTCTAAAAACATACCAAGCCGTGTTATTTTCTATATCCGCAGATGCCACACTTCCCTTTTCCAAACAGCCAGTCTGTCTAATAACGTCCGGATCAAAATCCGTAACATCACCACTACCATTGGTTTCGGAAATAATAGGTACATCCGCACATACGGGGATTGCGGTTCTACAATCTGGAGAGTTTTGTGCTATTGCCGCAAAAGTAAAAAGCAATAAACAAAACATGGGACAGATACGTGTTCTCATAGACTATGGGGCTAACGTTAGAAATACGATCAATATTATAACTCGCATCACTTTGATTTAGTATATTTCAACGTATTTTTTATACGGTTAATCGATGAAGTGATTGTTTTGATAAAAAATGGCACCAAATTATCTTCGAAGTGAAAAATGATTATTGATGTATTTAGCGGTAATTTTTTGACCTTGGTTGTCTATGTAAGTAAGTTTAAACCAATAATCTGAAGAAGGTAGATTTCTTCCTTGAAATGTACCATCCCAACCCAGGTTATTTTGATCTAATTGCTTTAGGAGTTTTCCATACCTGTCATAAATGAATACAACCGGCTCCTCCAAATCTGAAATTCCTGTAATTTGCCACCTATCATTAACCCCATCGCCATTGGGGGTGAAAAATTTGGAGAAACCCATTACGGTAATATTTTCGCTTGCCGTACCACATCCGTTAAGATCGTTTATGGTAACGGTATGCATTCCAGGGGTTACCCCATCAAAAACGTTGCTCGGTTGAAAATTCCCATTATCCAATTGATATTCAAAATCGCCCTCAATATCTGTAAGTATAGTAACCGTATTGTTATTTTGAAGACCCTCAATAACCACATCGGATATTTGTGGACGCAGTGATATAACAACAGAAACCGTTCTAGTGATTTGGCAACTAAGCCCTAGGCTTATATGTGTGGCGGTAAGTGTATAAGAGCCTGCTTGGGAAACGGTAATGCTAGCAGTAGTTTCACCGGTATCCCAGGCATAGGAATAACTGGGATTGGGCATTGTTTCACCAATTACGGCCATTAAATCTCCCTCACATAGATTCACTTCTTCGGGGAAACTTAAAACCGGAGTCTCCACAATGGTTAGCCCAAAACTTTCAGATGCATCAAAACATCTTGGATTTGCTATTGAGGCTACCCTTACATAAATGGTTTCCGTGCCGCCGTGTACCGGATAGGACTTTGGCAAACTATTTATTCCCTGTACAGCATCTGCCTGGGAATTGTGGTAACTCACCACAAATTCATTATTTGCTTGCCCTCCAAGGGCTTCCGCATCTTTCTGCGATAGATCGTAAAAACCAATTTCAGAACAGCTCAATTCGTCTACAAGCGGAAATGTACTAGGGTTCGGGGAAAATTCAACCTGTACATCGCTGAGAATTAGATCGCCAAGAGAAGTAAATACAGCTACCCTGTATAAAGCAGAGACATTTATGGGTAATATAGGGTTGTGTTCTCCTGCTATTGGGGAAAAACCCATACCAGTATCCATAAACCAATCGTACTGAACTGCATTGGTCGTTGCTGCATTAAGTACAATATTTTCATTCTCACATGCCGAAACAGGTGCGCCCAATAGGTTACTGATTATTGAGCAGTCCAAGGCATCGTGTGGGTTGGTAACAAAAATGTTACCGGAAAACTGAACGGAAAAACCCGTGTTATTATTGCTAAAGTTGTTGATCAGTAAAAAGTAATCCTCCCCTGCCGTAACCTGTAACCAATCTTCATACAGGACGGTGCCAGTGGCTCCTGTAGGATCTTCGCCCACACCCATATAGGTCATACCATCGCTATTATCAAAAAAATTACACCGTATCGGTTCTCCCAAGGTATTACAGTCCGACGCTCTATAGAGAACAAAATCCCAATCTTCGGAAGTATCAAATCCAATGTTGAAACCCAATTGCCCCGAAGCTCCGGTACGGAAACGATACCATGCAGAATTAGATTCTATGGCATTGGTAGACGTTTGCTCCAAGCATCCTGTTTGTAGGGCACTGTTAAAATCATCGATGCCAAACCCCGTTGTACCGCCATTTACAGGAGTATTGTTACAGATAGGAATTGCCGTATCACAATCGGGCGAAACTTGTCCCGACGCAATATAACCCCCGCATAAAACGGAAGCCCATATAGCAATCATTAATCTCCTCATTGGTAGGCATGGGTTTGGATGATATAAAACTAGATACTGCTCGGCGTTAACACTAATTTATGTTGTGTAACACCGTAAACATGGTATTAAGTGCTATATAATGTATATCTTTGCTCCTTGCTTAAGCCCCATTTAAGATGGTTTAAAAAGAAAAATGGGCCAAGCACTTAGCGTTGTTGAATAAGCTGTTTTTTATCAACAACCTTGGTTTACAGAAAGCCTTCCCCACTTATTTTGGGGATCCATCTTTTTGGTTAACACATCAATGGATAATTAAATAGTATCGAACTATGAAATTGGACAGCACAACGGAAGAACATTTTGATGAAATTGGAAACGGCCATGTTTCCACATCTGGTGATACACCCCTAAGAAAGGATGCTTTCCTTTTAACGGACGAAGAAAAAATAACGGCAATACGCAACAACGTTAGGGAGATAATGCAAACACTGGGATTAGACCTAGAGGATGATAGTCTAAGTGGCACACCCAATAGAGTTGCCAAAATGTTTGTAAAAGAAATTTTCGGGGGACTACACCCCAAGCGCAAGCCAAAATCCTCCACATTTAAAAACAAATATAAATACGGGGAGATGTTGGTAGAAAAGAACATTACCCTCTATTCTACCTGCGAACACCATTTACTGCCTATTGTTGGTAAGGCCCATGTAGCCTATATTTCTAAAGGTACTGTAGTGGGGCTTTCAAAAATGAACCGCATTGTGGATTACTACGCCAAAAGACCACAGGTACAAGAACGTCTAAACATTCAAATTGTAAAGGAATTACAGCAAGTACTGGGCACGGACAATGTTGCTTGCGTTATAGATGCCAAACATCTATGTGTAAATTCTAGGGGTATTCGCGATATTGAAAGCAGTACGGTTACGGCCGAATACGGTGGAAAATTTAAGGAAGAAGCGGTACGCAGGGAGTTTTTGGACTACATTAATCTTGATACCAATTTTTAATTGTTTTAACCAAAATGCAATTATACAAAACCCAACAACTTAAAGTATACAATTCCCTATCTAGCAAAAAAGAAGTTTTTGAACCCATTAACGAAGGTTACGTAGGCATGTATGTGTGCGGCCCTACGGTATACAGCAATGTACACTTGGGAAATTGCCGTACGTTTATGTCATTCGACATGATCTTTAGATATCTTAAACATTTGGGTTACAAAGTAAGGTATGTAAGGAATATTACAGATGCCGGTCATTTGGAAAACGATGCTGAGGACGGGGAAGACAAAATTGCAAAAAAAGCCAGGTTAGAGCAGCTAGAACCCATGGAGGTGGTACACAGGTATACTGTTGATTTTCACAATATCCTTAGAAAATTCAATTTTTTGCCACCAAGTATAGAACCTACGGCTACCGGTCATATTATTGAGCAAATGGAGATCATAAAAGATATCCTGGACAAAGGATATGCCTATGTGGTCAACGGATCGGTTTATTTTGACGTAAAGAAGTTTAATAAAGATCACGAATACGGAAAGCTAAGCGGCAGAAAATTGGAAGATATGATCGCCAATACCAGAAAGCTTTCCGCTCAGGAAGAAAAAAAGAGCCCGCAAGATTTTGCTTTATGGAAAAAAGCAGAACCCCAGCATATTATGCGTTGGCCATCTATTTGGGGAGATGGGTTCCCAGGTTGGCATTTAGAATGTACTGCTATGAGCATCAAATACTTGGGCGATACTTTTGATATACACGGTGGTGGTATGGATCTTAAATTTCCACACCACGAATGTGAAATTGCCCAAGCCGAAGCCAGTAATGGGCATTCGCCGGTTAAGTATTGGCTCCATGCCAATATGTTGACCTTAAATGGTAAAAAAATGGCGAAGTCAACGGGTAATAACATCTTACCCTTAGAAATATTTTCGGGCGAAAACGACGTGCTTAGCAAGCCTTTTTCTCCCTCCTCTGTACGCTTTTTTATGATGCAAGCACATTATACCAGTATTTTGGACATCAGCAACGATGCCCTTTTGGCCTCCGAAAAAGGATACAACAAATTAATGGAAGCTGTAACAGTATTGGAAGGTCTTACTGCAAAGACAGGTAAAGAATCTAATACTTCGGCTTTTGATGTTGCCGCTTGGATACAAAAATGCTATGACGCCATGAACGATGATTTTAATACCCCAATGCTTATAGCCCATCTGTTCGAGGCCGTTAAACATATCAATCTTATTAAAGAAGGAGAAGAAAATATTACATCTGAGGACAAAGCTTTATTGCAGGAAAGCATGTATAACTTTGTCTTCGATATTTTGGGACTAGAGCAGTCCTCTGACTCTGACATGGACTCTGACAAACTTTCTGGTGTTGTAGATCTGTTAATAGAGCTTCGTAACCAAGCGCGTAACAACAAAGATTTTGCCACCTCCGATAAAATAAGAGATCAATTGGCGGGTATGGGCATACAACTTAAAGATGGCAAGGATGGCACCACCTTTAGCGTTTCTTAAGCGGGTAGGGTCTTGTAACGGTCAACGTTGCAACCAATATAAAACTGAATAGCAGATTGCCATAGAATCCATTTGGTGTAAAATGAAAAAAATTCTGATAGCCCCTTTTATTTTTCTGGTAAAAATCTATCAGTTATTGATTTCGCCCCTTACACCGGCGACATGCCGCTATTCACCCACCTGTTCTCAATATACCCTGGAAGCCTTAAAGAAACATGGCCTTTTCAAAGGCGGGTGGCTTGCCTTAAAACGTATTTTTAGTTGCCATCCTTGGGGTGGAAAAGGATATGATCCGGTACCTTAAAAGCCTAAAAGCATGTCTTAATACTTAATGTCCGTTAAATCTGGAACACTGACTATAAAATAACAATTACTAATACAGTATTTACTTATCTTAGCCACTTAAAAACAAAAGCGAATGTACTTTTTAGGCATTACCTGGAACCCAGATGAGACACTTTTTAATCTAGGCGTCCTACAAATAAAATATTATAATTTACTTTGGATTGTGGCCTTTGCCCTAGGGTGGTATCTAACGAAAAAGATTTTTTTGAATGAAAAAAAGTCTGTAGAACAGTTAGATTCCCTTTTTATCCATACCCTTCTAGCAACTATGTTGGGTGCACGCCTAGGACATGTATTCTTTTATGATTGGCCTTATTACAAAAACCATCTTTTGGAAATACTGCTGCCTATACGGGAAAGAGCGGGTAGTACTTTGTTTGGATTGATAAACGGATACGAGTTTACCGGTTTCACCGGCTTGGCGAGTCATGGTGCGGCTATTGGTATAATTATAGCCATGTACCTTTATGTAAAAAAATATCCCGAATTTAAAATACTGGGTATACTGGACAAAGTGGTTATCCCGGTTTCTATAGGGGCGTTCTGTGTACGTTTGGGTAATTTTTTTAACTCCGAAATCAATGGGAAAATAGTTGATAAGTCTTTTGTTTTTGCTACGCGTTTTCTTCGAGATTCCGATGATATGCCCGCATCTAAAGCTTTAGCCATTACCAAAGAAAAATCCGTTAATGCCGCATACGACCTCATAGAAAAAGACCCAAGGTTTTCAGAGTATCTCGAAGCTATTCCTTACAGACATCCTGCCCAGTTATATGAAGGTGTTTGCTATATTTTTGTCTTCGCCATCCTCTACTACCTCTATTGGAAAACAGATAAAAAACTGAAATTAGGTTTTCTGTTCGGACTTTTTCTGGTGTTGTTGTGGACGATCCGTTTCTTTGTAGAATTTGTAAAGAAAAGCCAAGGTGGCTTTGAGGAATCACTGGGACTTTTATCTACAGGGCAATGGCTCAGCATACCATTTATTGCGGTTGGACTGTACTTTATGTTTAGACCCTCAAAAACTGTAACTTCATAAAAATCTATTAGCATCCCAATGACAAAGATAAAATCCGGGGCATATTTATTGCTAGCAGTTTTGTTTATATTGGGCGCCTGTAAAGAAGAACCTAAAAAAGTAATAAGCACTGCGCCCATAACCTTTACCAAGGAAGGAGAACTTATGGTCTACAGGGGACAAACAGATACCGTCCTTACCAAATTGAACATCGAAATTGCCGAAACGGACTACGAGACCCAAACTGGGCTTATGTACCGAAATGCCATGGCAGAAAACCAGGGCATGCTGTTTATATTCCCAGATGTGGAAATGCATTCGTTTTACATGAAAAATACAGAAATAGCCCTTGATCTTATTTTTCTGGACGAAAACCTGCATATAGCCAGTTTTCAAGAGAATGCCAAGCCTTTAGACGAAACTGGTCTTTCTTCTAAAGTGCCAGTACAATATGTTTTGGAAATTAATGCGGGGCTAGCTGAAAAGTGGTCTCTTGAAGTGGGTGACCGCGTAGAATTCACGAGAAACTAGTGTATTACAGCAAATTATGGGGTATCTTCTTGAAGGCGAGGAAACGGATAGGTTGTTATTTAGGAAAGTAACGCAAACCGATTTTGATACTTGGCTTCCATTTCATAAAGAACCTCTAAGTACGGAATTCTGGACAGGCATACACGCCGATCCCGTTATAGCATGTGAACAACAATTTGAACAGATATTCTATCGCTATAAAAACGATCTAGGTGGAATGAACGCGCTTGTCAACAAAACCAGTGGAAAGCTCATAGGACTCTGCGGATTGCTAATACAACAGGTAGATGGCTTGGAAGAATTGGAAATCGGATATTCCATATTACCTCAATATTGGTCCCAAGGTTATGCTACGGAAGCGGCCATAAAATGTAAACAATATGCCTTTGACAAGGAGTTACATTTAAAATTTGCGAACAATTCATTGATATCCATAATTCAGGTAGACAATATGGCTTCGCAAAAAGTAGCCCGCAACAATGGAATGTTTTTGGACAAGACAACTAGGTATAAAGACAATCCCGTGCATATATTTAGGGTTAAAAATAGGTAAAAATCACATTTTTGGCTTTAATGGGCAAAGTATAACTTAGTAGGCAATTAGCGGTTTATGGGCAACAGAAAACATTGGGGCATTTTTATTGACAACCGATCGGATAAGGCAGGTTTCATTGATACGCTGTTGGAAGGGCGTCCGGAAACATCATATTTTGAGGAACTCAGCGGGTTAAAGGGAGCCCTTTTTTCAAAATTGGCATTACATCGGTTCATAGACGAAGAAGAACGCCACGATACAAAAATAATAACCTCCAATACCCCACAAAGTTTAAAATCCATGTCGAGTGGGGAGCAAAAAAAAGCCTTACTGCGTCACCTACTACAGGTGAAACCAGATTTTCTGATTTTGGACAACCCTTTCGACAATTTGGATGTTGCTTCCCAAAGCAACCTGGCGAACCTTTTAAATGATATTTCGCAAAACACTACTATTGTTCAACTAATTAGTCGAAAAATAGATCTGCTACCATTTGTCACCAATTTAATTACCCTTGAAGGCAAAAAACTTGTTGTGGACCAAATCACGGTGGAGAAAGGTAGTGAAGAAGAAACAGTCTTTTTTGAAGGCAGTATTCCCTTGCCCTTGCATCCTTTTGATTACGACTCGGATGTATTGATAGATTTAAGGAACGTTTCCGTGAGCTATGGGGACAAACCCATCTTACAAAACATAAATTGGGAAATAAAGCCTGGACAATTTTGGCAATTGGTAGGAAAAAACGGAAGTGGTAAAACAACATTGCTGTCTATGGTTACAGGTGAAAATAGTAAGGGCTACGGACAGGATCTCTATATTTTTGATGTTAAGAAGGGAAGTGGGGAGAGTATTTGGGATATAAAGAAAAAAATTGGATACTTCACACCCGCCATGACGGATAAATTCTCTGGCCATCATACTGTAGAGAATATGTTGATATCGGGAGTTCATGATTCCGTGGGCCTCTACGTAAAACCTACCGATGCCGAATTTAGGTTAGCTAAAGATTGGTTGCTTTTAATTGGCATGTGGGAACTAAGAAATACGTATTTCCACGATCTTTCCATGGGGCAGCAGCGTTTGGTGATGACTACTAGAGCTATGATAAAGCATCCGTTGTTACTTATTCTAGATGAACCTACCGCTGGGTTAGACGATCATAGCGCGGCCCTGTTTGTGGCTTTAACCAACAAAATAGCCCAAGAAAGCAAAACTGCGATAATATTTGTGTCGCATCGACAAGAAAAAGGGTTGACCCCCAATTTCATTTACGACCTGCACATGACGGATAAAGGCTCTGTAGGGAAAGTACGCAACTAAAAAGAGCCACTATCTTTGTTTGTCAGCATAGTGGCTCTTTGTATATTTTAGGTTTTTGTTTTATGCCTCTTCTCCCCCAGTCCTGAATTTTCTTTTAAGGGTATCGAACATTACCGGTGTAGCAATGAACAAAGAAGAATAGGTACCCACAATAATACCTACAATCATGGCGAACATAAATCCGCGTAAAGATTCTCCACCAAATACAAATATGGCCAATAACACTACCAAAGTAGTAAGCGATGTATTTAGCGTTCTACTCAATGTACTGTTTAAGGCCAAATTTACGTTCTTACCAGATTTCCATCCTCTTTCATTGACTATTTCCCGAATTCTATCAAAAACTACCACAGTATCGTTCAAGGAATATCCAATTACGGTAAGGATGGCGGCAATAAACGCCTGATCGATCTCCATATTGAAAGGCATTATCTTGCCGGTCAATGAAAAGATTCCCAATACAATCAACACATCATGAAAAACCGCAGCTACCGCACCAAGAGAAAATTGCCATCTACGGAAACGCAATAAAATGTATAAAAACACTACCGCCAAAGAACCGATTATAGCCAAAAAGGCATTGTTCTTAATATCATCTGCAATGGTAGGGCCTACCTTTACGGATTGCAATATACCAATAGGGGTGCCATCTCCACCGCTGATAAAATCTTCATAGGCAATACCGTCCGGCAAATATTTTTGTAAGGATGTATACAACTTATTTTGAATCTCATTATCTACTTCAATCCCTTCAACGTCTACCTTATAAGGTGTAGTAATTTTAATTTGATTACCATCGCCATACGTTTTTACATTGGTACCACTACCAAAGACCGTATTAAGCTCGGAGGCAATCTCGGAGGGGTTCACTATTTTTTCGAACCTTACCTGATAAGAACGTCCCCCAACAAAGTCTACCCCTTGCTGTAAGCCTTGAGTAATTAGGGAGAATAACCCTATACCAACCAAAATAGTAGACACTACATAGGCGATTTTTCGTTTGCTCAAGAAATTAATGTTCATATTTCTGAACAGGTTTTTGGTAATACCTGTAGAAAAATCCAGGGTTCTTCCTTTTCCGCTTATATACCAGTCTACTAACAATCTTGTAATGAATATTGCGGTAAACAAAGAGGTAACGATACCTATAAGTAAAGTTGTTGCAAAACCTTTAATAGGCCCGGATCCAAACAAAAATAGGATTAGGGCGGTAAGCCCGGTGGTAACGTTGGCATCCAAAATGGAAGACAATGCATTGGCAAAACCATCCGATATGGCCTCTCCTTTTCCTTTTCCTTTGGCCAATTCCTCTTTTATCCTTTCAAAAATAAGTACGTTGGCATCCACCGACATACCTATGGTCAATACTATACCTGCGATTCCCGGTAAAGTTAGTACGGCATTTAAGCTTACCAACACGCCAAAAATCAGCAGTATGTTTAATAGTAGGGCGATATCGGCAAAGATTCCGGCTTTGCCATAGTAGAATATCATCCACAGTAATACGATGGCCATAGCTATCATAAAGGATTTAAAGCCACTATCAATAGCTTCCTGTCCTAGTGATGGTCCTACAATTTCCGATTGTATTATCTCTGCAGAAGCAGGTAGTTTACCTGCTCGTAATACGTTTGCGATATCTTTGGTTTCATTTACGGTAAAAGTTCCTGTAATCTCGGAACTACCACCAGATATACCTCCAGGTTGCGAAACTCCTGGTGCCGTGTACACTTTGTTATCCAGAACAATAGCTATTCCTGTATTGTTTAGATTTGCCTCATTGGTCAATTTCTCCCAAAGCTTGGCCCCTCTTACATTCATGTCCATTCCAATAGCCGGTCTGTTGAATTGATCAAATTGGGACCTGGCATCACTAACCACATCGCCACTTATCCTTGGAGTACCATCACGATTTGATTTTAGGGCATAAAGGCCCACTACTTCGGTTTCTTTCGTTGGTGGTCTTTCCCAAACGAACTTTGCAAATTGAACATCGGGGGGAAGTAAACGCCTTATTTCCGGCATTCTAAGATATGCCCCAACCGTAGCGGTATCTTTTATGGCAAAAGTATAGGTTGCATAGCTAGCGGCTTGGCCCTGTATTAAATCGAATAGGGGGTTTACCTGACTAGCAAGATCCAAAGAATCTTGCGAAACATCGGATAGTAATGAATCTATTTCCGATTCTTCCTTTATAGGTTCTTCCTGGCTAACATCTACCAAGGATTTTAATCTCTCGTTCGCCGCACCAAAAAAGGCATTAAGACTTTGATCATTATTTGGGTACGTTTCCCAGAATTCTAATTGAGCCGTGCTGGAAAGTAGATTTTGCGCTCTGGCTATATCCCTTGCGCCTGGAAGTTCAACCAAAATACGACCAGAATTGCCTTCGCGTTGTATATTGGGTTGTGTAACCCCAAAACCATCGATACGCTCTCGCAATACCTCAAAGGCAGAAACTATGGATTCGTCTATTTTAGTTCTAATAATAGGCTTTACTTCATCATCGGTCATCTGAAAATTAACTACATCGCTCAACCCTTTGTTTGCAAAGATATCGGGGGATGCAAGTTTGGCATCGCCTTTTATTTGATCGAAGGCATCAAAAAACAATTCCAGATAAGTGTTGTCACTACTTTGTGATGCAATATCCGCATCAGCCAATGCTTTATTGAAAATGGGGTTTTTGGTATTGTTGGCCAAACCTTTTAAAATATCTTTTACGGATATTTGAAGCGTAACATTAATTCCTCCCTTAAGGTCTAGACCTTTGTTCAGTTCCTTCTTTTTGGCTTCATTGTAATCCGTATATCCTAAAATGGAATTTTTACCAATGGAATCCAAATAACGGGCTTCCAACGCCTCTCTCTTGGCAACATAATCCTCTTCAGTCTCAGAAACACTATTAGTTGCAAAGACTTCAGCTTCCTTTTCAACTTTACTGGTAATAAAAGTATAGGATAATTGATAGATACTTACTATCCCAAACAAGAAAGCAAAAAGCTTTATAAGTCCTTTATTTTGCATTGATTACATGTATTTATTTGTAGTATTCTTAACAGCGTGCAAATATATTATTTCCCATAGGAATTGGCAATATATTTATGAGTTATTACAAAATAAGGGGCAACCGCTTAAAGCGGTTGCCCCTTATGCTATACTTAACTTTCACTTAAAGTTGCAGCAGGCCGTTGGTCTTTCTTACCCCTTCGGCGCTTTCTTGCATTTTGGCTTTTTCGGCATCGTTCAGTTCAATATCGACAATTTTTTCGATACCATTTTTTCCTAATATTACCGGTACTCCGATACAAATATCGTTTAGATCGTACTCACCTTCCAAAAGTGTGGAACAGGGAAACATCTTTTTCTGATCGCAAGCAATGGCCTGCACCAGTCCAGAAACTGCGGCACCTGGAGCGTACCATGCACTTGTCCCCAATAACTTGGTTAATGTGGCACCGCCTACTTTGGTATCTGCCGCAACTTGCTCCAAACGCTCAGAAGAGAGAAACTCGGAGACCTTGATGCTATTTCTTGTGGCATGTTGCGTTAGAGGCACCATTCCGGTATCGCTATGACCGCCGATTACCATCCCGTCAACATCAGAAATTGGGGCATCCAAGGCTTCGGCCAAACGATACTTAAAACGGGCACTATCCAAAGCTCCGCCCATCCCAATAATTTTGTTTTTGGGTAAACTCGTAGTTTTATGCACCAAATAGGTCATAGTATCCATAGGATTACTCACCACAATGAGAATAACATTGGGCGAATGTTCCAAAAGACTGGATGCCACTGATTTCACTATTCCGGCATTGATACCTATCAATTCTTCCCTGGTCATCCCCGGTTTACGAGGAATACCAGAAGTTATTACGGCAATGTCGCTCCCTGCCGTTTTAGAATAATCATTCGTTGTTCCTACAATTTTGGTATCAAAACCATTTAAAGAAGCTGTCTGCATTAAGTCCATCGCTTTGCCTTCGGCATAGCCTTCCTTAATATCCAACACTACAACTTCCGATGCAAAATTTTTAATTGCAATGTACTCTGCACAACTAGCGCCAACAGCACCTGCACCTACTACGGTAACTTTCATATTACGTCCGTTTTTAAATTTAATTTCAAGAGTTCAAAAGTACTGAATTTTAACAGAAAAACGACCGTTGTTTGCATAATAAATGGCAGTTCAAAATTGTACTGTTTCGTTAAATTATTGAGAGACAATGTTAAAAAAAACGACATTTCAACGAAGAAAAAAATAATTGTATGCAATACGTCGAATAACTGCAATACAATTGAAACTATACGCGTTAACATTTATACCCAAATCTGAATTAACCTACGATGATGAAGAAGATGATTTCATTTGTGGCAATCTTGGCCATAATATTTGCTAGTAACTGTTCTCGCATACCTGAAAACAATGACCCGGTTATTGGAATATGGACCAATGAAACTATTGGCAGCAACAGTCTTACAGAAAAGCAAACTGCCCGCAAGGAGTGGATATTCAACGATGCCTATTTAGGGCGATTTCACAGTTATACCAACAAGCAATTAGAAATGAAAACCGATTTTAGCTGGACCCAAGAGGATGGGGTTTATACCATTTCCTATCCGGGAACCGACTTATTGGATGATATAGTTACCTTACAGAAGGCCGAAGATGGAACTGTTCTTAAGGACAACCAAGGCAATACCTTGGCCGTAAGAGAATAAAACTTTTAAACACGCTCTTGAAAAAAGGCCGTAAAACGAATGTTTTACGGCCTTTTTGATTTATTTCTTTGGCAGAAATCTGTTACCTAAAACCAAAGTTAAGGCCCAGTGATAAACTATTGAACTCGGCTATGGTATAGTCTACATTTATTCTAAAAAATCCTAGTTTTAACTTTGTTCCCAAGTTGGCGGTAACACCACTGGCATCTTCGCTTAGGGAAAAGGGATCGGTATATGTTTCTTGAAAAGGGCCAGATTGTACTATATAAGTCCCCAAAATATCTGTTTTTGATTTTCCGGTGAGATACCCTAAACCTCCATAAAAGTTAATAACAGGTAATCTAGTAGATACTACGGCCTGAAATACCCATGTATTTATTTCGGTATCTATGCGTTGATTTTGGCCAGCAATGATATCCGTATCCGAAAAATCGTAAGTACCATCCAAATGTGTATATCCAATTACTGCTGATATTGCCACGGGCAACACTTTATCGGCAGGTAAGTGTTTTGTAAAATCGTGCTGAATACCAAACCCATAAAGACCTACATCCACGTTATCCGTATTTATTTTTGGCAAAAACCTTACTTTGATCTCTGTTCCTTTGATCAATCCTACGCTTGCCTGCAAAAACGCTGAGGGAACAAAGTTTATGTTTTCGGAAGCAAGTCCGCTCGGCAGCTCAAAGTCTTCCCTAACATTTACGCCAGGAGCTACTTCGGCCTCTACAAAGACCATAATCCCTTCCAAATCCCCTAAAGCCGAGGAAACCGTTCTAGAAGGACTCCCATCCGCGAATTGAAGGTTTTCGTAATCGGCCGTGTTTAGGACGAAGGCTTTTTTATCGTCCTTATTTTTAAATGGGGAAATATTTCCGATAATTGAGATTTCAAAGCCACCTAAGGGCTTTGCATCGGCAGAATTATACCATCCATTCGAAAAACTATAGATAGCCCCTTCTGAAACAGGAGCCAGATAATCATTGGTAAAACGTTCTGCATCCTCTATGCCGGCCGCCAATAGATCATTTACATTGGACTGCGCATTGGACAAAACTCCTGACAAAACTGCAACGAACAAAAATATACGTTTCATAATTTCTTGGTTTTGTCCAAAACTAAAAAACTCGCACTTTCGGTGCGAGTTTTTGTTGTGTATGTACTACTTTTTATGCATCAATGTTCGCATAAACGGCATTCTTCTCTATAAATTCCCTTCTTGGAGGCACTTCATCGCCCATGAGCATAGAAAAAATCCTATCCGATTCGGTAGCGTTTTCTATGGTTACCTGTCTTAACGTCCTGAACCCAGGATTCATGGTGGTTTCCCATAATTGTTCGGCATTCATTTCACCAAGACCTTTATAACGCTGAATACCAACACCTCCTTTAAAACTCTCCGCTATCTCATCGCGCTCTTTATCATTCCAGGCATAGCGTTTTTTGCTTCCTTTTTTTACCAAATACAATGGTGGAGTGGCAATATAAACATGACCTCCTTCGATAAGCTCGCGCATATATCTAAAAAAGAAGGTAAGGATTAGTGTTTCGATATGACTACCGTCAACATCGGCATCACACATAATAACCACCTTATGATAGCGTAATTTTTCTAGGTTTAGCGCCTTACTATCTTCCTCTGTACCTATGGTAACACCCAAGGCGGTGTAGATATTTTTTATCTCCTCATTTTCAAAGACCTTATGCTGCATGGCTTTCTCCACATTGAGGATCTTACCCCGTAACGGAAGAATTGCCTGAAAATTTCTGTCCCTTCCTTGCTTGGCGGTACCTCCTGCCGAATCTCCCTCTACCAGGAACACCTCGCAAAGTGTGGGGTCTTGTTCTGAGCAATCCGATAGTTTTCCTGGAAGTCCCCCTATACTCATTACCGTCTTACGTTGCACCATTTCTCGTGCTTTGGTAGCTGCATGTCTTGCTTGCGCTGCCAAAATCACTTTCTGAACAATAACCTTGGCATCGTCCGGATTCTCTTCCAGATAGTTGGTCAGCATTTCGGAAACTGCTTGGCTCACCGCCGAAGAAACTTCTCTATTGCCCAGTTTTGTTTTGGTCTGTCCTTCAAACTGTGGCTCTGCAACTTTTACTGAGATAATTGCGGTTAGTCCCTCCCTAAAATCGTCTCCTTGTACTTCAAACTTTAGTTTGTCCAGCATACCCGATGAGTCGGCATATTTTTTTAGTGTAGAGGTAAGCCCTCTTCTAAAGCCAGAGAGGTGCGTACCTCCTTCATGGGTATTAATATTGTTCACATAGGAATGCAGATTCTCGGTGTAGGAGGTATTGTACACCATGGCTACCTCAACGGGGATACCGTTCTTTTCCCCTTCCATTGAAATTATGTTTCTTATTAGTTGTTCCCTGTTTCCATCCAAGAACTGTATAAACTCTTTAAGTCCTTCCTCGGAGCAAAAGGAATCTTCTACAAAACCACTTTCACTGTCTTTGTCTTTCTGGCGCTTGTCCATTATGGTAATGGTAACGCCTTTGTTTAGATAGGAAAGCTCGCGCATTCTATTGGACAAGGTCTCGTAGCTGAATTCTATGGTCTGACTAAAAATGGTCTCGTCCGGATGGAAGGTAACCATGGTTCCACGCTCTTTGGTCTGTCCTACGCTCTTTACCGGGTATAGTGATTTACCCCTTTCATATTCTTGTTCCCAAACTTTGCCATCTCTATATACTGTGGCCTTCAAATGGTTGGAGAGGGCATTTACCACGGATACCCCTACCCCGTGAAGACCACCGGACACCTTATAGGAATCCTTGTCAAATTTTCCTCCGGCCCCTATTTTGGTCATTACTACTTCCAAGGCGGAGACGCCTTCCTTTTTATGTAAATCTACAGGGATACCTCGCCCATTATCTTTGGTGGTAATGGAATTATCCTCGTTTATTGTAACGTTAATGGTGTCGCAATGACCTCCCATGGCCTCATCGATAGAGTTATCCACTACCTCATAGACCAAATGGTGCAAACCTCTTACACCCACATCACCAATATACATTGAGGGGCGCATGCGCACATGCTCCATACCCTCTAGGGCCTGAATACTATCGGCCGAATAATTTGGTTTTTTTGCTTCTTCGCTCATAGAACAAATTCTGTTGTTTCAATTATAATTTAGCAATCTTGCAAATATAAGCAATACCCTATAGAATAAGGCCTTAATGACTATTTTAACCGCTTAAGTTATCAACAAAAATTGTGGAAAATATATAGGTGGTTTCTCTTGCGAAATTCAATTTTAGCAACGCATACCAAGCCGTGTTTGGGAACGCTTGCAAGCGTAATTTTGAGAGGCCGATTCCTATGTTGTTTTTGGTTGAATTTCACCCACAAAAGAAGCGCCTGTTACAGCGCTTCTTAAGGACTAATTATAATTAAAAACCTGAATAATCCCGATAGTTATCGGAACGAACTACTCATTCATAAACTAAAAACACTTACTTTTCATAAGCGTCTGCATGCACTTTGGCCACAGCCCTTCCGGATGGGTCGTTCATATTCTTGAACGCCTCATCCCATTCCAAGGCAATCTTGGTACTACAGGCTACTGAAGGCTCTTGAGGCACACATAGGGCCGCTGCATCCGAAGGAAAATGTTCTTCAAAGATGGAACGATAATAAAATTCTTCTTTAGAGGTAGGAGTCTGCAATGGAAACCTAAACTTTGCATTGGCCAATTGCTCGTCCGTTACTTCCGCTTCCACTACTTCTTTAAGGGTATCTATCCAACTGTAGCCAACTCCATCGGAAAACTGCTCTTTTTGCCTCCAGGCCACACTTTCGGGCAGGTAATCCTCAAAGGCTTTTCTAATTACCCATTTCTCCATGCGTTCTCCGTTGATCATTTTATCTTTTGGGTTAATACGCATGGCTACATCCATAAATTCTTTATCCAAGAACGGTACTCGACCTTCTATTCCCCAGGCCGCCAATGATTTATTGGCCCTAAGACAATCATACATATGTAATTTATCTAGTTTACGGACCGTTTCTTCATGAAAGTCTTTGGGGCTCGGTGCTTTATGAAAGTACAAGTATCCACCAAAAAGTTCATCCGCACCTTCACCAGAAAGTACCATTTTAATTCCCATAGACTTAATAACCCTAGCCATAAGGTACATAGGGGTAGAAGCTCTTACCGTAGTAATGTCATAGGTCTCCAGGTTGTAGATGACATCCTTAATGGCATCTAACCCTTCTCGTATGGTAAATTTGATCTCGTGGTGTACCGTATCAATATGGTCAGCTACCTTTTGCGCAGCTGCCAGATCCGGTGAACCCTCAAGTCCTACAGAAAAGGAGTGCAGTTGTGGCCACCAAGCATCCTTGGTATCTCCGGATTCTATCCGTTTTTGGGAATATTTTTTAGCGATTGCCGAAGTAACGGAAGAATCCAAACCACCGGAAAGCAATACACCATAGGGTACATCGGACATTAATTGTCTATGTACGGCGGCTTCCAAAGCATCCCTTAACTCGTCTATACTCGTCTGGTTTTCTTTAACCGCATCATACTCCATCCAATCTCGCTTATACCACTTGGTAAGCTTACCATCCGTACTGCTTAGGTAATGACCGGGAGGAAACAATTCTATTTTGGCACAAGTACCTTCCAATGCCTTTAATTCTGAAGCCACATAGAATGTGCCATTCTGATCCCATCCCATATAAAGGGGGATGATTCCCATATGATCCCTAGCCACAAAATATTCATCCTTTTCGGTATCATAAATGGCGAAACCGAAGATGCCATTCATCTCATCCAAAAAATCGGGACCTTTCCTTTGATATAAGGCAAGTATCACTTCACAATCCGAAGCGGTTTTAAAATTGTAAGACCCTTCAAATTGTTTACGCAACTCCCTGTGGTTATATATTTCCCCGTTAGCGGCCAAAACAAGCTTTCCATCTTCGCTCAACAAAGGTTGTTTTCCGGATACCGGATCTACAATGGCCAAACGCTCATGGGCCAAAATAGCCTTATCATCGGAATATATACCGCTCCAATCCGGGCCCCTATGTCTAACTTTTTTGGACATTTCCAGTAATTGGGGGCGTAAACTCTCCGTGCTCTCCTTAACATCAAACGCGCATACTATTCCACACATAAGCAATTATTGTTTCAATTATAAAGCAAAGATGCATATTAACTTTTACATTATAAACATATATTTTGTTTTTAATAACAATTTAAAACATAAAAGATGTTATTATATTATTAGTATAATCAATAACTGGCTAAATGGTTGTTTCAAAATTCATTTTGTAAGCTCGTTAAATTTTAACGACATTTTATAAGACACCAAATAGAATACTATTTAGATTTGACGCACACAAAACAATTTAGAATCATGAAAAAACTATTTACACTTGCCACATTAGTTATTGCCTTGGTATTTACTACCGAAACCACCGCTCAGGAATTTAGCGGATTGGACAAAAGTCCGGCCGACGTTGCTTCTTTTCCCGGTAGCTATCGGGTATCGGATAAATCGGTCAGGGTAATTTATAGCCGTCCCCAATTGAAGGGTAGGTCATTATCCGAATTGGCTCCCGCCGGAAAAGTTTGGCGAACTGGTGCCAACGAGGCCGTAGAAATTACTTTTTATAAAGATGCCACTGTTGGCGGAACTGCTGTAAAAGCTGGTACATATTCTTTGTTCACTATTCCGGGCGAAGGTAAATGGACCGTAATCTTGAACAATAAATTAAATCAATGGGGGGCTTATTCTTATGATCAGTCCGCAGATGTTGCACGTGTAAGTGCTGAAGCCAGTACTGCTGGGGAGTCTTTGGAAGCCTTTTCCATAGCTTTTAAAGAGGTTGATGGCGGAGCACATTTGGTTATGGGCTGGGGCACTACCAGAGTAGCGCTACCTATAAGCATATAGAGTGCTCTTTACTATATAAATTTAGAAAGCCGAAGTATTGCTTCGGCTTTTTTTTATTATTCCCCGTATACGTCTTAAGGCCCCAAGAGTGGTCCCCAGATAACCGGTCATTGCATCAATTCACCTCCTATAAACACCTGCTGTGCCTTTAACCCCGGAATTTCCTCCACGGGCGCTTCCATTATATTACCACTCAACATAGTGAAATCGGCAAGTTTGCCAATTTCGATACTTCCCTTCTCATCTTCTTCAAAGTTGGAATATGCGGCCCAAATGGTCATTCCCCGAAGTGCTTCCTCCCTGGAGAGTGCATCTTGCATTTGAAAACCACCTTCCGGATAATCTTTAAGGTCTTTTCTTGCTACTGCTGCATAAAAAGTGAGGAATGGACTAACCTGTTCCACCGGAAAATCTGTCCCTAAAGCAATCTTACCTGCGATCCGCAATAATTTCTTAAAAGCATAGGCACCTTTTACTCTATGAGGGCCCAACCTATCACCAGCCCAGTACATATCACTAGTGGCATGTGTAGGTTGTACAGAGGGAAGAATACCCGTTTTGAAATAATCAAAATCTACCGAATCCAACACCTGGGCATGTTCTACCTTCCATCGTCTATCCCCTTTTCCTGCTAAAACCTTGGTATAGGCTTTAAGTACAACAGTATTGGCAGAATCCCCTATGGCATGTGTATTCATCTGATAGTCCGAATCGGCTATGCGTTGTGCTAAGGCTTCAATATCCTCTACAGGGGTCACCATAGCACCATAGTGCCCAGGTTGGTCAGAATAAGGCGCTTTAAGTGCGGCACCTCTAGATCCCAGAGCTCCATCTCCATAAACTTTTATAGACCTAACATTAAGCCTATCGGTCTTAACTATTCCATGGTTTAAAAAGTAATCCAAGTTATCCGGTAAATTACTGACCATGGCATAGATTCTAATAGCCAACCCCCCAGATTGTTGCAAACTATCTATCAGAGCTATGGTACTTTGATCCAAACCGGCATCATTAACGGTTGTCAACCCATTCTGAAGGCAGATTTTCTCGGCATCTTTTAAGGCTTGTATTTTTGTCTCCAAACTGGGCTCTGGCAATGTAGCATCTATAAGACCCATAGGGTTATCTATTAAAACGCCGGTAATAGTTCCTGATACTTTTACAATTTCGCCTCCCTCAACCTTTGTTAGAGCTGTTATACCTGCTAAATCCAGAGCTTTTTGATTCACGAGGTAGGCATGCCCATCTATCCGTCTTAACGCCACTGGTGTATCTGGGAACAGCGAATCTAGTTTTTTCTTGGTGGGAAACTCCTTTATTTCCCAATCGTTTTGGTCCCAACCTCTCCCAAGGATATAGTTTTTCTTATTTTTTTCTTGAAATGCAACCACCCGGTCCAATACCTCCTTGTAGCTTTTGGTACCTACCAAATCTACCACTTGCTGATTTAGGCCCAGTCCGTAAAAATGGCAGTGCGCATCTATAAGTCCTGGGGTTATGGTACTACCTTGAGCATCTATTGTTGTATCCGCTGTATAGGCCTTTTCAATTTCCTCAGATGTACCAACCGCAACAAATTTACCTTCGTTGACGGCAAAGGCTTCGACCTTCGAAAATGCATCATCCACTGTATAAATAGTGCCGTTATGCACAATAAGATCTACCTGCTCTTTAGCCTGTTCACAGCCTCCGAGACCAATTATCAATAGTAATATCCAAAGTTTTTTCATAAGTCGCGTGATTTATCCCAAAAATAGACATTTACCCTATTACTGCAAGTATAAACCGTAAAGCCAAGTATATCCTCACAGCTTCTCTGCCAAAATAGCCATCATGGTCTTAATTCCTTCACGATAATTCCCAAGACGTAAATTTTCATTGGGGCTGTGTTGATTGTTATCCTGATTTACGGTAGGTACGCCAACCGCGGGCACACCGAGCGTGGTTACAAAGGGTGAAATGGGAATAGAACCTCCCGAAGTGCGCTTCATTATTGGGGCTTCTCCAAACGCATTCTTCAATGCTTTTCGTAACCAGGTTCCTACTTCGGATGAAAAATCCGTTCTGAATGCACCATAAGAAACTTCATAGTTAAATGTGGCCACCTTTTCATTGGTCATTCGTTCTTCTTTAGTTGGGAGTGACTCGGTTAGGTAATATCCTTTGTCTTCTACATGTTTTTTGATTAGACCAATAAGTCGTTCTGGGTCGGACTCCAATACCAATCTTACATCAATTTCCGCTTTGGCCCAAGCGGGTACAATGGTCCTTACTTTTTCGTTTATCCAGCCCGATTGCATCCCTCTAATGTTAAGTGATGGATATTGCATGGCTTCTTGGTAATAGCTACCGACTTTATCTATGCTACCCAATTGTAACCTATTTTGGATTTCGTCCTCATCATCCGGAACCACCCGCAGGATTTTTTCAGTTTCCGTATCTATGGCAATTCCATCATAAAACCCGGGCAAGGTTACCAGGCCATTATCGTCTTTCATAGATGCCAATAGTTTGGAGAGTCCTAAAGCCGGATTGGGCGCGTAGTTCCCAAAATGTCCACTATGTTGTGGTACTACCGGACCATATGTGGTGAGTGCTATTGTGGCTATTCCCCTGGCACCAAAAGTTAAGGTGGGTTTATTGGTAATATGCCTGGGACCATCAAAAATGATCAGCATATCGCATTTTAAAAGTTCTGAATGTGCTTTAACGGCACCTGGTAATCTTGGAGACCCTAATTCTTCCTCAAAATCCATTATGACCTTAATATTGTAATTGGGCTCTAATTTTTCCGCTGCCAACGCATCCAGGGCGGCTAAAAACATGGCAACCGGACCTTTGGCATCGGAGGCAGACCTAGCAAAGACGCGCCAGTCATCTTCATAGTTCTCGATATTGCTCCACGGAATCTCTTCCCAATCGCCGGAGGCGCCTTGCTTTTTAAGTACGGGCTTATAGGGGTTTTCCTGAAACCATCGTGTGGTATCTACTGGCTGACCATCTACCTGAAGATATATCAACACAGTCTTTTTTGCTTTTTTCACTTTTCTTTCCGCAAGTAATAAAGGCGCTATTTCGGTTTCAATCCTAGTAAGCGAAAAGCCTCGAGAAGCAAATACTTCCTCGCACCAGCGTACATTTTTTTCTATATCCTTAGGGTACAAGGCATCGTTAGGAATGCTTAAAAGTTCTTTTAACATAGGAAAGGAAGACTTGGCGTACTTCTCCGATAAAACGTCTAAACGGTCCTGATCCAAACGTTGACAAAATGTTACCAAGGGCATTAAAGAAAGCGCAAGTATGACTATTGTTCTCATTATTCTTATGATTTAGTTCTATTTTTTGGACTTTACGAAAAACTCGTCATTGTATCTTATCTAGTTTACCTGCCATCCAATATTCTATTTTTTCCTCCAATAAAACAAGTGGAAGGCTACCAGAGTTTAACACCTGATCGTGGAACTCCATTATTTTAAACGCTTCACCAAGTGCTTTTTCCGCCCTGGACCGCAGTTCCCTAATTTTTAGTTGTCCAATCTTATAACTTAGCGCTTGTCCGGGAGTAGCCATATAGCGTTCAATTTCTGCCGTGATAGAAGCTTCTGATTCCGCTTCATGATCTAAGGAATATTGAATTGCTTCTTCCCGAGACCAGCCTTTTGCGTGTAACCCCGTATCTACTACCAAACGTATTGCTCGGTGCATTTCCATGCTCAACATGCCAAAATATTGATAGGGATCTTGGTACAGTCCCAGTTCTTTCCCCAAAGATTCCGCATATAGTGCCCAACCTTCTACAAATACTCCCATGCTTTCGGGGTGTAAGAATTCTGGCAAATCCGTATTTTCTTGTTGTAAGGACAATTGATAATGATGACCAGGAATGGCCTCATGCAAGAAAAGAGCCTCATTGCTATACTTGTTATAGGTCTTAACGTCCGGAATGGGCACATAAAATATGCCAGACCTAGCGGCATCCTTGGATCCTGGCACATACTCTGCACTTGCAGAAGCCTCCCTAAAAGCTTCGGTTCGTCTTATTTCGAAACCTGCTTTGGGTTTTGTGCTGAACAGCTTGCCCAATTCGGGGGTCATTTTCTTATGGATCAACTCAAAATCGGCCAACACCTCTTCAGGGGTCTCAAAAGGCATTTGTGTCTTACTGGTCCTAACATGATTAAAAAATGCTTTTATATCACCTTTAAAACCAATTTCTTTTTTGGCATTTTCCATTTCTCCCAATATTCGCTTCACCTCACTTTTCCCTAGTTCATGAATCTCATCAGGTGTCATATTCGTAGTAGTATGCAATTTTACCAGATATTGATAAGTCTCCGGGCCATTGGGTAATGTTCCTATTCCAGAACCTGCTCTGGATGCCGGCAAATAGGTAATTTCTAGAAAATCTTTTAGTTCTGTATATTTTGGTATTAGTTTCTCCCCAATAATTTGTTCGTATTCGGCGGTTATCCGATCCTTATCTTGCAAGGTAAAATACTCTGGCAACAAGGTTATCGGGGTATAAAAATGATGTTTTTTAATGGGTGTATTTACAAAACCATCTAACTGTGGAATCATTTTTTTCGTTAGCGTTTTGGGCAAAACCACACCTTTGGCCATACCTTCCTTCATTTTAACAATGCATGTATCCAAAAAAGTAAGATAATCTTCTAATCGGCTTAGCCAATTGTCATAATCCTCAGGGGTACCAAAGGGCTGAACACTGGTGCCTCCGGCCAATTGGGCCACATATAGGTGTAATGATTGTATTTGGCCCAAGGGTAACAGTTCTAGGGTAGGCAAATCGAACACAGGCGAAGCAATAGTTACCAATTCATTGGTTAAACCCTCCTTTTTTATTTGGCAGTCCCATTGCATCACCCTAAGGCTTAAGGCTTGCGAAGGAGATACCTCGGCTAGTTCAATAGATTTAAGTCTGGTCAAAAAACTTGTGTACTTTTCAATCAATTCCCTCTGGTATTCATCCGACACGTAATTGGCTATGGTGTCATTGTATTTGGCATACCCTGCTTTGGTAGCCTCTATAGGATTGATTGCCTTTTTAAATTCGTAATATTCTCTGAAAAGACTGTCAACAGCAACGGTTAAGCTTGCCGTTTCAGTCGATTTTTGTTCTTTGCACGATGTAAAAAATAAAAGTAGTAAACCAAGTGAGGAAAAGAGAATTTTCATAAAATGCACTATTAAACCAAAAAATTGTATTGCATAAATATGGTAATTATTTATGAGATCGCGATAGGCGCGATTCCTTAATTTTTACGTATATCAATTTTTTTCGCCCCTTTGCATCTTCCCTACGTTCAATCTCAAATTTTTCTATCGCCCCGATCAGTGGTGTAAGTTTTTGAAAACCGTAATTCCTAGAATCGAAATTGGGTTGTTTTTTCTGGAGTAAACTACCTACGTCCCCAAGAAAAGCCCAGCCATCATCATCGGCAACGTCGTTTATGGTCGTGGATATTAATTTGATTTCCTTTTGAGTAATCTTATCAAAAGTATCTTTGGCGTCTTCCTTGTTCTCGGCAGTCTCCGCAGTATCTGTCGACGATTGTTTTTTAAGTATTTCCAAATAGATAAACTTGTCGCAGGCCACAATAAAGGGATTTGGTGTCTTCTTTTCCCCGATACCAAATACTTGCATCCCTGCTTCCCTTAATCTGGTAGCCAATCTTGTAAAATCGCTATCACTGGATACCAAACAAAAACCGTTGACCTTACCGGAATATAAAATATCCATGGCATCAATTATCATGGCAGAATCCGTTGCATTTTTCCCTTTGGTATAGCCATATTGTTGAATGGGAGTAATCGCATTTTCCAACAGTAAATTTTTCCATTTATTTAGCTGAGGATTTGTCCAATCCCCGTAAATCCTTTTTATAGTGGGATTGCCATACTTTGCGATCTCTTCCATCATTTCCTTTACAAAAGCGGAGGGTATGTTATCTCCATCTATTAAAACGGCCAATTTTACTTCCATAGGTATTACAAGTTTTTACAAAAACGCAGTCAGTTCCGAAAGAATCCATACTATTGACCTATTCCCCAACAAACTACCCAGTTATTGACAACTAAAGTGGTCATAGGGAATTTAAATTACCGTTCTGTTTAGCTAAAAATACAGAAATACAAGGTGGAAAGCAATTAAGTATATAAGGTATGCCAAACTTCCTGATAATTTCAAATTATACAGTCCGCTTCGGTTTCAACCAACCAATCTTCCGAAATAAAACCTTTTACCTCAACGAAAGTGCAGGCTGGTTTAATTTTGGAGAAAAATTTACCATGAGCCTCTGCGGCCTTTTCCCAGTCTTTTGCATCTTTTAGGTAAATACGAGTGCGCACCACATTTTGAAGTGTACCACCGGCCTCCTCTATGGCACTTTTCATGATCAAAAGACATTTTTTGGTCTGTTTCCGTACATTTCCCGGGAAAGCTGTAGAGCCATCTTCCAAAATTGGCGCGGTCCCAGAAACTGCTATTAGGTTGCCCACCTTAACAGCTCTAGAGAAACCAATGGTTTTTTCATAAGGAGAACCCGATAAAACATTTTTTCTGCCCATTTCCAATGCTACAAGTAATTGTTTTACCGCTAAAGTAAGGTATGCTAAGGTTTTTGAATTTGTTTTTTTTCGGAAATCACAAATTCTACCCTCCTGTTTTGTTGTCTGCCTTCTTTTGTAGTATTGGTAGCAATAGGTTTTTTACCTCCATGCCCTTGCCAAACGATCCGTTCTTTTGGCAGACCCAATTTTAATAGGCAATCTGCTACCGCTCTGGCCCTATTGTTAGAAAGAGTAAGGTTATATGGCACGGTACCTATACTATCCGTATGCCCATTTATGGTAATGGACAACACGGTATTTTCCCTTAAATATTCATATACATGCTGCACATCGGCCATGGAAGAATCCAATAAGTGAAAATTATCAAACCCAAACAGTAAATTTTGGAATACGTGGGTTTTATCCAACGTATAAGGCTGTGGATTATTTTGCGCCACTACTTCATTTACAGACCTAACTTCCATCATATCAATATAATAATAGGCCACTTCTCCTTTTTGCTTTCGTTTGGGTTTTGGCCCTATATTTTTAGGTTTAACCCTACCAGATCGGGCGTTATCCTTAAAGTTGCCTATTGTAATATAACGTTCCCCTCCTTTTGCGGTTATCTCGGTAGATACCTTGGTCCATTTTTTGGAATCTGAAAAGGATCCCTTCTTTTCAATCTCTACCAAATAATAAGATTGATCCCTAATTTTTCCCAATTGGGCCCTGGACAGATTCTTGTCCGTTGGCAGGCTGAGGTTTTTTTCTGTGAAAAGCACCCCTAATTCGTACAAAGCGTAGTCTGACCCTTCGGCTAGGCTAACGTAAAAAGAGATCGTATATTTTTCTCCCTTAACCAAAGTATCTTGCAACTGGGCCTGTATGTATTCTCGGTAATCCTGTGGTGCAAACAAATATAGGCCCGCGTATCCGTTTCCGGATTTGGCCCTTTGAAACCCATTAAAATTATTAGGTATCCCCATACGCTCCCCACAGGTATGAAAGTAATCCGTGGTACCTCTTGTAGGGGTAGACCAGTATTTTAGATCAAAATTGAAATTGCTCAAATTTCTTGGGCACCCTTTCAATGCTTCAAAACTTGGATCCACTACCAAATTTTGGGCAATAGCGACGCTACCCAATAGCACAAAACAAACGATCAAAATATGTTTTATCCGTTTCGACAAAGTGTTGTTTGCATGGTTTAACTACTCTAAATTACTCATTATACCGCATGTTTCCCCAACACAACGCCCCGTTTCGATTAAAGGAACCACTTTTTCGGGTAAATGTTAATTTGTACCCTTTCAACGACTTTCTATTATTGATTATTTTCCAAAAACAGTTAATTTTCGATGTTTTTTCGCCCTTTTGACCAATACTGGGTTTCTAAACAAAACAACCCTGGCCCAATTAAGGGCCAGGGTTGTTTAGATCCAGTGAAATCAAAACCTATATCACCATCCTTATTTTCAAATTTGCAAGCCTTTACTAAGAATACTTCTTCTTAATATCTTTAAAATTCTCCTTAGTGACTTTCTCGCCAGTTTTGGCATGATGCTCTATGGCGATAAAATAGTCTTTAATCAGTTTCTTAAAACTTCCTTTTGCCATACCTCCCATAAACGCCGGTTTGGTGCGGAATTCCATATCAAAGGAGATTTTGCTCTTACCATTGCCTAAATCCTCTACCTTATAGATGGCACGAGTATACTCTGGATTTACCGGAAAGCGGCCCGCTTGGAAAACTTTATTGGTAAAGGTCATTTCTGAAGGGTTGTAGTTAACCATTTGTTCTTTTAGGAATTTTGTGCCTTTCTCGTTAAAGTTACATACCCTTGTAGCTCCCTCTTCAGCTTTTAAAGAACCATCGATATATGATGATGAGAGAATTTTTGGATGCGAATTGGCTATAGCTCCATAGTCTTCCCCTACAACGGACCATACTTTTTCCGCTGAAACGTTCAAAACTTTAGAAAGCGTAAATTGTTGTACTTTTTTTTGCGTCTGTGCAGAAACGGCAATAGTGCTGGCAAAAAGCAATAAAACAGATTTTCGAACTGTACTTTTCATCTTCTTTTGATTTAAATGTTACTACTACTTGTTTAACACAAAGATGAAGATGATGCTAGTAAGGCTTTTGGTATATCAGTCCAAAGGTTTGTTCGTTAGGTTCAACCTATATTCCGTAGGGGAACATTGATATGATTTATGAAAGGATTTTGAAAAATGAGCCAAATCGGTAAATCCGCAATCGAATGCCACTTCTGAAACACGAAGATCGGTCGCCAATAATAATTTTCTCGCTTTTCTAAGTTTCCGTCCACGGATATATTTTGCCGGGGAGGTTTTGTAATGTTTGGCAAACTCGCGTTTAAATGAAGAAAGGCTTAAGCTGGTTAGTTTAGCTAGCTCATCCGTTGTAAGGTTGTTGTACAAATTGGCCTCCACCACTTCTTTGAAAGCAACTTCTACGCTAGTAAACATACTTGCCAATAATTGTTGCACAGCCTCCGCATTGTTGGTTCTTGCCAATAGCAGTACCAATTCCTTTAATTTAAGTTTCAAAAGCTCCTCATTCACCAAACTTGGGTTGCTAAAATAAAATTGCAAACTGTCTATATAGTTTTTAAGCAGTTCGGAGGACTTGTACTTACTGTAATTCATAGGTTTTACCCTGTTTACATGCAATAAAAAATCTGGAAACTCGGTGTCATAGATCATCCGCAGTACATCTATGGGTAGGTGTATCGCTATGGCTTCACAATGTTCCGAAAGTTGTGAGGACAGAATATCGCCCAGATAATTACCACATTGCATTACCAAACCTTCCTCCGCATCAACTTCTACCTTGCCAGTAGGGGCAAATATTCTGTTCTTTCCTTGGCAGATATAATAAAAACAGGCCTCATCGGGCATACTATAGAAAAAACGAAATGGCGGGGATACCACCACCTTTTCGAATATTTTTTTACCATACAGATCAAACTGCCAATGGTCTTTAACCATATCAATGTATTTGGCGCTAAATTTATGACAATTTACCAGCGTTTATTTGTCTATTCGGTCCAAATTTTTGTTCAATTGGACTTAAAGATATGTGCTAACATCTTTTCTAAAAATACCTTTACCTAGGAGAATCTGAGCAAAAAATATGGGTTTTATTGGTTCCTAGAAATCAAATTTGTAGGTGGCCCCTGCCAAAGCCTGAAATCCTTGTACTGGTAGATTGGCCCATCGTTGGTAATCGTTATTGGCTATGTTAGAAGCTTTAACAAATAAGGACAATTGCTCGTTAATGTGGTATCCGACATGCGCATTGGCATCGAAGTAGCTGTCCAAAGTCAACATTACGGAAGGGAATTCTGATGGCAACACGTTTTGTACAGCCTGGGAGCTAAGATCTTCTCGTTCGCCCACAAAGAATAAATTGGCACCCAAGAACCACTTTTCTCCAATTTGATAGTCCATAAAGAGCGATCCCGTAAGATTGGGAAGATTCCAAGCAGGATTGTCCGTTTCGGTATCATAGTCGTAAACTTCCGCTCGGACGCCCAGTGAGAAATTTCGATTTACATCTACATTGAGCTCACCAAAAATTCCCAAGGTTTTTATATCGTCATAAAAGATCTGAAATGAATTGCCATAGAAATACCCTTTTTCATCGGTCCTAAACAAATTCTCCGGATTCAACAGAAAAAGCGGTCTTTTGTTCTCCGCACTATACGACCCCTTGATATTGTAGCTGAGATTAGAAAGTATTTTACCTTTTAGGCCAATATATGCATCGTATTGCCTGTCGGTAGGTGTTATGGTCAGTGTAGGGGAAACATAGGGGTTGTCGTTTACAAAATTGTAATACGAGTTCTGCTGCAACTGTCCTTCGATACCTCCGTAAGCAATAACATTTTCATCCAAAAGCCTATAGGAGGCCGTTACCGCCGGGTAAATATAGAAATTACTGTCGCTGTTCTCCGTATCCACGCCGTACACAAAAGTTGCACCCAAATTAATTGTAAGTTCATCTTGCGAAACAAGCAAAGTGGGTGTAATACCTATTTGGACATGACTATAGTTTATCTGGAATAAATTAGTTGTATTGTTTAGATCGGCGTTCTTAAAACTTCCGCTTACGTAGTCCAATTTTGCACCTAGGGTTAGTGTTTCACTGGTAATAGGGAGTTCAAAAGTAGGCTCCAATATCACTCTATTTTCACCAGATTCAACATCATCCCAAAACCTTCTTATCAAAATCTTTCCTTTTTTAAAAAAAGAATCCTCCATGTTTAGGTGAGCGCCAGCTTGGGCATTGAAATAATTCTGACGTTCATCTATGGTATTGATAACGGCCTCATCAAAAGCTCCGGGCGCTACGCCATACCAGTTATACAATTGGTGTTGCAACCCTATATCGGCACCCCAATCCAGATCTCTTGCCTTTTTGGCATAAACGACATCTATTTTTGAATTATAAAAATCATTATCCAACACCGTACCATCTATATTGCCTCTAGAGGAATGGTGGTTAAACCCAACATCCAAAAGATCTTCACCCCTATCAATATCTCTACTGGTGTAGAAGTCCACAAGGGCATTGTTATAATTCCCCAGTCCTACAGAGGCATATGAATTAAACAACTTTGGTGGCGGTGTCCTTTCTACCCTAGAAGCCTTTCCTTTTGCCGGGGTAAAGGTAGATGCCACTGGGACCGAGAAAATGTTGTATTCAATAGGTTTTTTTTGCAGAACAATAGAATCGTTAAGATTAGGAAGGGATTTAACTTTAAACGCATCGGAAATCGTTGGAGAATAAGGCCTTGTAACCGTTACTGTCTGCGTACCGATATCGTTAGGATCTCTTTCTTGGGAAATACCTGTCTTAACGTATCCAATTAGTATTATAAGGGTTATAGTGATGTGCTTTTGCATAATGTGTTCTGCTGATGATTTTAGTTGCCCTCGGAATTTATTGATGAATTGCTCTGCGCCTCCTTTGCTTTTATTATGGACAATTCCCCTTGGGCCTCGGCAGTAATTTCTGGGTACTGCGCAAAATTAGTGATAACACTTTCCAAAATATAGGTAGCCTGAAAAGCATCTTGTAGGGCATAGAAATTTTTGGCCATTATAATCAATCCTTTTCCTCCCCATTCTTTATAAACTGCATAGTCCTTTGCCAGTTTCTGAACCGAGATATTGGAAGACTCATAACTACCCGCTTTGTGTTTAAAATAGGCATCATAATACCATGCTTCCGCTGCTATGGCCCCAGTTGCTATTTTTTTCACCTCGGTGTAGGCATTTTGTGCTCTGTCTTCGTTGGCTGTTTTTATTGCCGACCTCGCAATCATTACATGGGCATCGCTCCTAATACGATTGTCCAGTTTAGGGGATGCCAGCACTTTTTCGGCATAGGACATCGTTAGATCATAACGTTGCTGACCATAATATCCTTTCATTAGGTTAGAGCGTGCAAAGGTGATATTTTGTGTTATTTCAGCAGTACGCTCCAAACTTTCCAAATGTGGGATTGCCGCCACATAGTCATTTTTGCCTATATAAATTTCACATACACGGGTCAACGCTTGCTCGGAATATTCATTAGTACCTTTATCAGCTACATTTCTGTAGTAAATAAGCGCCTTGTCTTGTTGGTCTTTTTCAAAGTACAACTGTGCCAGGTTAAAATTGGCTTTTAACGAATGTATTCCATTGGGAAACTCTTTAATGTAACTTTCCAAGCTTCGCAACGCAGCTTCTTTTTTGCCTTCAAGCAATTGTTTATTTGCCGACTCAAAACTTGCATTGTCCAGTTCTGCATCGGTAACCTCAACAAAGTCGAGTCCCTTTACCCATGATGCATATTCGTTTACACGGCCAAGATCTACATAAATTAACTTGGCGGTAGCTACTGCCTGCATGGCTTCCTGAGATCCGGGATAGTCCCTGGCCACAACCTTAAATTTTCCCAAGGCGGCTTCATTGGCATTTGTATTGTAGTGAACTAGACCTTGACGTAAAAGCGCCCTAGGAACCAAAGAACTTCCTCTGTATTCTCGTATTAGCTGGTCATAGGCATTAAGCCCTTGTTGGGTGTTGTTGGTCTTTATATACGAGTTACCAAGTTCAAACAAGGCATCGTCTTTTAAGGTAGATCTTGGATATTTTGTTACAAAGGCTTTCAACTCGTCAATTTTAGTACTGCCCCTGCCCACAAAACCATAGCTCAATGCTTTTTGAAAGGAGGCATAATCGCTTTCTGCCCCGTTCAATGCCAATGCCTTATTATAGGCTTCCATAGCTGGCCAATATTTGCTATTTACAAAATGGCTATCGCCCAGTCGTAGATAGCTGTCGTTCAATTTTTCAGTATCCATGGCAGCTGAATTGGAGGCTTTGGTAAAATAGGTAATAGCGTTGGTATAATCTTTTAGCTTAAAATAAGTATAGGCCAAATTATAATCCAGTTCTGCGTATTCTGATGCGTTGGTGGCGCTCGGGTTTTTCTGAAACTGGACAAAGCTTTTCAGGGCTGCATCATATTTCCCCAGCAAATACTCCGATTCTGCCTTCCAATAATTGGCCTTTGCCTTAAAAGACTGGTTATCTCCTGTACTCAACGATTTATCGAAACTGCTTAATGCCTCTTCGTAATCTGTATCCAAGAACAATTCAACACCTCTAAAAAAGGCCACTTTTTGGTATGTTTCTTTACTTGCATAGTTCTTGTTTTCTTCCAACAAGGTCATGGCTCCCGCAAAATTCTTGGAGGTGATATAAGAATCTACCAACAGTTCTTGTATTTCCTTGGCATGTTCATCATTGGGATAGTTATCCAAATAGTCGGAAAGTACTTTTGGAACCGCCTCGTATGCATTTCCAATTTCGTAACTTAATCGGGCATAGTTTAAATAGGCATCTTTCTTTATCTCCGCGGAGAAATCCATTTGGGATGCATTCCGAAAGGCATTTAGCGCTTCTTGTTTTTTATCGAGTTTTAAATAACACTCTGCCAAGTGATAGTAGGCATTCTGAGAAACGCTGTTAGTACCCCCTATTATTTTATTGAACTGTTGAATGGCATTGGCAAAATCGCCTTGTTTATAATAGCAATACCCAAGTAAGTAATAATCGGTATTGTTCCATTTACCACGCTTGCCCCTATACTTTTCCAAATAAGGAACAGCATTTGCGTATTGTTCTAGGTTAAAATAACTTTCGCCTATGATCTTGTTCAATTCTGAGATTTCCTTCCGATCTGATTTAGGCAACTGTTTTTTTGCCAATGCGATAGATTCCTCAAAATTGCCCAGTTTGAAATTCATATCGGCCTGGAAATAGGAAAGCTTCTCATCTAAAAGCTCTTGATCCGCAATCTTATCAAATTGCTCATTGGCCCCTTCATAATCATCTTGTTGATAGGCTATATACCCCAAATAGTATTTTGCCTGGGAACCATAAGTGGGAGAGTTGGCCACTTTGCTTAGGTAGCGTTCCGCATCTTTCGTCTTCCTAGAAGAAAAAAGGGCATATCCATTGTTAAAGTTAAAGCGCTCCTTGTCTTTTTTGGACATAGCACTTTGATCTACTTTTTTATACCATTTTAAAGCATACGGATACTTTCCTGTCTCAAAATAGTAATCCGCTACGTCTATAAATGCCGAATTTCTTTTTGTAGAGGTAGGGTGTTGGGCAACAAAATCTTCCATAAGACGATCTGCCCCCAATTGGTTTAACCGTATAGCAGCATTAGCTACATAATAGGCGCTGTTTGCTTTGGTTTCCAGATCATCGGTAGAGTACTTAACCTTTTCAAAAATGGTCTGGGCAGCTTGGTACTGCATATTGTTGTACAGCACCAAAGCATCTAAATAGTCTTTTTGATCGTGGGTGTAAATCTTGGATTCTTGGGCCAATCCCAAGTAAAAAACTCCCAATAAAATGGGCAGTAAAGCGGTTTTTTTCTTTCGCATAATGTTCTCTAGCAGTTACGAATTACCGATATAATACCTGAATAACGTCAAATATTGTTCCCAAGTATAATATTATCAAAGCAAAAAGTAATTTTTTATTTACTTCTGAAATAGTTTATGCAATAACTTATTACTTTTATAACCACAACAGCCGCTAGGTTTAACACATTATCTTTATAGTCTATGGAGTTTACAATATGGATATCGTTTGTAGGTGCCGCCCTTATTTTGGCGTTTACCCCTGGCCCCAGTGTGCTACTGGCTACCGCCAATAGCATGAATTATGGGGTTAAAAAAACTGTTGGCACAATCTTGGGCGATCTATCGGCCAATCTTTGCCAGATTGTTCTGGCCTCCGCAGGGCTAGCCTCTATAGTGATTGCTTCGGGAGAATTGTTTCAGCTTATAAAATGGCTTGGGGTCGCGTATTTAATCTATATGGGGGTACAAAAAATAATACATCGACCTAAAAATCAAAAAATGAAAAGTACCGTAAGGACAAGGACTTTTTTTAGTATGTATTCCGAAGGCTTTCTTATGTCGGCCGCAAATCCTAAGGCCATTGTTTTTTTTGCCGCCTTGTTTCCCCTGTTTATAGACCCCGCACTACCATTTGTACCACAAGTGGCAATCTTGGCCGTAACCTTTCTAAGTATTGATGGCTTATCGCTCTTAATCTATTCGAGATTTGCAGAACGACTTAAGAGTTATCTGGAAAATAATGAAAAGGTATATTTACAAAACAAAATTGTAGGTGCCCTCTTAATCTTTAGTGGATTGATGCTTTCCTTGGTAAGGCGAAGCAACAATTGAGGAATTTAACCCACCGGCTTAAAGAACGGACTCGCTAAAACAACAAAAGCTATGGCAGAAGGCATTTTAAAACTAAAGGATGTGGCAGTTTTCCAAAAGGAGAATATGGTACTCAACGATATTACCCTTGAGGTTAAAAAGGGAGATTTTGTGTATTTAATAGGGAAGACCGGAAGCGGAAAGAGTAGCTTTATGAAAACCCTATATGCCGATTTACCCTTGCAGGAAGGCAATGGAAGAATTGTGGGCTTTAACCTTAAGACATTGGAAGAAAAGGATATCCCTTTTTTAAGAAGAAAATTGGGGATTGTATTCCAGGATTTTAAACTACTACCAGACCGGAACGTTAACAATAATCTACTTTTTGTTTTGAAAGCCACAGGGTGGAAGGATCCCGATAAAATGGCAGCAAAAGTAGAAGATGTTTTGGATAAGGTAGGAATGAAAACAAAAGGTTTTAAATTTCCCCATGAACTCTCTGGTGGGGAACAGCAGCGTATTGCCATAGCCCGTGCCCTATTGAACGACCCAGAACTTATATTGGCTGATGAGCCCACGGGTAATTTGGATCCACAAACCAGCGTGGAGGTAATGAAAGTGCTGCAAGAAATCAATAAGGCTGGAAGAACCATCCTCATGGCAACGCATGATTATGCCCTTATTTTGAAATACCCCTCAAAAACGCTAAAATGTGATGGCAACAAGGTCTTTGAAGTAATTCAAAAGGCCGTTTAACACCCTTGGGGAAACACATGATCCTAAAAAAACGCGTTTATCGTGCTGATAAAAAAGTAAATCCCTTGTTGGGGATTTTGCTGTTCTTTATTTCACTTATTTTATTGATAATCACTGGCCCTCTAGGTTTTATCTATGGATTGTTACATACACTTTTCACCAAAGGTTTCAAAGGCCTTGGCGTCTATACCCTAAAGATTGCCATTTCTGTGGACCAGTTGGGCAATGTAATGATGCAGCACCTTTTGAACGTGCTATGGGTTAAAAAAGATGGGTACAAATTTGGAAACCGAGATGAGACCATATCTAGTGCCTTAGGTAGAAATAAGGTATTGGGTACCCTAACCGGTTTTGGCAGGGGAATAGATAAGCTATTGGATTTTATAGATCCCAACCATACTCTAGATTCCATTGACTATTACATAGAGCCTACCGAAGAAATCATAGACAAGCTGGCTTGGATATACCTGGAAGACGGTAAAATCCTTAGTACTAGGAGCAAGGGCAAGGAAAAATTCTACATTCCTGGTGGTAAAAGAGAACTGGGAGAATCTGATGCCCAAACCCTGATCCGGGAAATAAAGGAAGAACTTACAGTAGACCTGGACACGGCTTCCTTAGCATATATGGGTATTTTTGAAGCACCGGCAGATGGGCACAAACCGGGCATTATAGTAAGGATGACCTGCTACTACGCTACTTACAAAGGTGTGCTTAAACCCGATTCCGAAATAGCGGAAATAGCTTGGTTGGGGTTCAATGACCAAGACCGTATTGCTGCCGTGGACAAAATAATTTTTAGTTTTCTGAAAGAAAAAGGAGCCTTGATTTAAAAAGCGTTTTCCCCCTCCCAAAAAGTTTTGTTACTTTGCGCTGCTAATCATAATTTGTCTTAATGGAAGTTCTTGGAATTGATATCGGTGGTTCCGGTATTAAAGGTGCCCTAGTAAACATAGAAACTGGGGAAATGCTGACAAAACGTTTTCGAATACCCACTCCCGAATCGCGAAAGCCAGAAGAAATGGCCCAAGTTGTGGCCCAAATTGTTTCACATTTTAATTATACGGGGCCTGTAGGTTGCGGATTTCCTACAGTAATAAAAAAGGGGGTCTGTAAATCTAATGGCAACCTACATAAAAAATGGAGGGGTGTAAATGCCGAAGAGCTATTTACCTCGGCCACGGGCTTACCCTTTACTGTAATCAATGATGCCGATGCTGCGGGTTATGCCGCCATGAACTATGGCGTTGGCAGGGGCAAGGACGGGTTTGTGGTTATGATAACCATTGGCACTGGGCTAGGTAGCGGCGCTTTTCTAGACGGCAGATTGATTCCAAATTTTGAACTTGGTCAAATTCCTTATAAAAAATATGAAAAAATAGAATCCTGGGCCGCCGGGTCCGCTAAAGACCGAGAAGGTCTTAGCTATGAAAAATGGGGAAAACGTTTTAACAAGTTCTTAAACTACGTAAATCTTGTTATTGCCCCTGAATTGATCATAATTGGTGGTGGTATGTCTAAAGAATGGGAAGAATACGCCCAATATATAGATGTGGACACACTTGTAATTCCTGCCGGTTTGCAAAACCACGCTGGAATCATTGGAGCGGCTACAGCTTGCGTAAAAAAGTATGGCGAAGTAATGGATACAGAAAAGCCATAGAAATATCCATGGCTTTCCTAGCATTCAAAAGATAAGCGGTTTACGCTATCTTATTTCTTTTACGCTCTACTTCTGTTAAAAAAACCTTTCTAAGACGAAGGAATTTTGGAGTAACCTCAACATATTCGTCTTTCTGAATATATTCCAACGCCTCCTCCAATGAGAATTTAATGGCGGGAACAATTTTGGCTTTATCATCGGCCCCTGCCGAACGTACATTGGAAAGCTTCTTTGTTTTGGTAATATTTATGGTCATGTCATCGCCACGAGAATTCTCTCCAATGACCTGTCCTTCATAGATATCCTCTCCCGGATCTACAAAAAACCGACCTCTATCCTGTAATTTATCAATAGAATATGGAATGGCCTTACCTTTCTCCATGGATACCAAAGAACCATTTTGGCGTTGTGGGATATCTCCTTTCATAGGTTGATATTCCAAAAACCGGTGTGCCATAATGGCTTCTCCGGCGGTAGCAGTAAGCAATTGGTTCCTTAGGCCGATAATGCCCCTTGATGGAATTATGAACTCACATACCATTCTATCTCCTTTGGCTTCCATACTGGTCATTTCTCCTTTACGGATAGAGACCATCTCCACGGCCTTACCGGAAACTTCTTCGGGTAAATCTATGGTAAGCTGTTCTATAGGCTCACATTTTACACCGTCCACCGTTTTAATAATCACCTGGGGTTGTCCTATCTGTAGCTCATAACCCTCTCTCCTCATGGTTTCTATTAAAACCGAAAGGTGCAATACCCCACGGCCAAATACCAAGAATTTGTCTGCGCTATCCGTTTCATTTACCCTAAGTGCCAAGTTCTTTTCCAACTCGCGCTCCAACCGCTCTTTAATGTGCCTTGAAGTAACAAATTTACCATCTTGCCCAAAGAAAGGACTGTCGTTGATAGTAAATAGCATGCTCATTGTAGGTTCATCAATGGCAATTGTCTTAAGGCCTTCGGGGTTTTCCAAATCGGCAATTGTATCTCCTATTTCAAAACCCTCCAAGCCTACTATGGCACATATATCTCCGGTAACTACTTCCGTTACTTTCTTTCTTCCAAGACCTTCAAAGGTGAAAAGTTCCTTTATTTTAGATTTCACTATGCTTCCATCTCGCTTTACCAGCGATATCTGTTGTCCTTCATTAAGGCTACCACGTTGTAATCTACCAATTGCGATTCTTCCGGTGAAGGAAGAAAAATCCAAGGAGGTAATCAACATTTGGGTGTTTCCCTCTTCTGGTTTAAATTCTGGAATATGTTCTACCACCATGTCCAATAAGGGCTCAATAGAATCTGTCTCTTGCTTCCAATCTTCGTTCATCCAGTTGTTCTTGGCAGATCCGTAAACCGTGGGAAAATCTAACTGCCATTCTTCTGCACCCAATTCGAACATAAGATCAAAAACCTTTTCGTGTACTTCTTCGGGTGTACAATTTTCCTTGTCAACCTTATTGATCACCACGCATGGTTTTAGCCCCAGATCAATGGCCTTTTGTAATACAAAACGGGTTTGCGGCATGGGTCCTTCAAAAGCATCCACCAATAGCAATACACCATCAGCCATGTTAAGGACACGTTCTACTTCCCCTCCAAAATCGGCGTGACCGGGAGTGTCTATTATATTGATCTTAGTGTCCTTGTACACTACGGAAACGTTTTTGGAAACAATGGTAATACCACGTTCTCGTTCCAAATCGTTATTGTCCAAAATTAAGTCGCCCGTTTTTTCGTTTTCGCGGAAAAGCGAACAATGGTGCATAATTTTATCTACCAAGGTTGTTTTACCGTGGTCTACGTGGGCAATAATGGCAATATTCTTTGTAGCTGACATAGTGCTGTTTTGAGCGTGCAAAGATACTGCTATTTTTTGCACCGTAGCATAAACTTACATTATTTTTATCTTATTGATTTTGAGCCAGTTCTAAGCATTCTAAAACTGTTATCTTTGCCCTGTTAATTAGATGTGCATGAAACTTGATTTAATTCCACAAATAAAACATACCGACAGCAACAATTTTTTTCTGCTTTCCGGACCCTGTGCCATAGAAGGCGAGGATATGGCCATGCGTATTGCCGAAAGAATTGTGACGGTTACGGATAAGCTAAAAATACCCTATGTTTTTAAGGGAAGCTTTAAAAAGGCCAACCGCAGCCGGGTAGATTCGTTTACCGGAATTGGTGATGAAAAGGCATTAAAAATATTGAAAAAAGTATCGGACACCTTTAAGGTACCTACGGTCACCGATATTCATGAGGTTTCGGATGCGGAAAAGGCCGCCGCCTATGTAGACGTACTGCAAATACCTGCTTTTTTGGTAAGGCAGACAGATTTGGTCGTTGCCGCCGCAAAAACGGGCAAGGTGGTAAACCTAAAAAAAGGCCAGTTTATGAGTCCGGAGAGCATGAAACATGCGGTTACCAAGGTAGTCGATTCTGGTAACCAGCAAGTATGGATCACCGATAGGGGCACAATGTTCGGGTATCAGGATATGGTGGTCGATTTTAGGGGTGTCCCTACCATGAAACAATATGCACCGGTGGTATTAGATGTTACCCATTCCTTACAACAACCCAACCAAGCTGCCGGCGTTACAGGTGGCAGGCCAGATATGATTGAAACCGTTGCCCGTGCAGGAATTGCTGCCGGTGTAGACGGTATTTTTATGGAGACTCATTTTGACCCGGCAAATGCCAAAAGCGACGGGGCCAACATGCTTCATCTAGATCATTTGGAGAAGTTGCTCGCCAATTTAACTGCCCTACGAAAAACTGTGAATAGTTTAGAATAAACCTACTTTAATTTGATTATTGTTTACCCAAATTTTTAAATATGAACAAGAACTACCTACTAGTTTTGACTGTTTTGTGCTGCACATCCATTATGTATTCCCAGAAAGACGACTTTGGGAAACTTACACCAGAAGAAGAGAACTTCCAGATTTATGACCAAGATACCACAGCTGTGGCCGTTGTACTGTATGAGCGGGGAGACAATTATTTCCAAGAAATTTCCGGTAGGCTACAGGTAGTAAAGAAGTACCACATAAAAATTAAAATTTTAAAGGAAGCAGGTATACAGGAGGCTAATATTGAAATCCCCTATTACCGGGGTAGCAAACTATCGGAAAAAGTAGAAAAAATTAAAGCGGTGACGCATAACGGAAATCTAAGGGATTACTTGTTACCGGACAAGATTTATTCAGAGGACACCAGCGAAAGGTGGTCTCAAAAAAAGTTTACATTTTCGAATGTAAAAATTGGATCGGTATTGGAATACTCTTATACCCTAGTTTCACCATTCTACTTTAACTTTAATGGATGGTATTTTCAAGCCAACATCCCAAAGGTCTATAGCGAGTTTAATGCCAAGATACCAGGTAATTTCCTCTATAACCGCAGTCTAACCGGGTTCTTAAAATTGGACGTTAACGATGCTAGTATAAAAAGGGATTGTCTTCACGTTACAGGAACCTCCAAAGATGCTTCTTGTGAGGTTTTAAAATACGCTATGAAAAACGTGCCTGCCTTTAAAGAGGAGGAGGATTATATGCTTTCTGCATCCAATTATATTTCGAAAATCGATTTCGAACTCTCCGAATTAATCCGATTTGACGGCACAAAAGACCAATTCACAAAAAGCTGGAAGGATGTAGACAAGGAATTTAGATTGGACAAGGATATCGGTAGACAATTGACCAAAAAAGGGTTTTTTGAAAAGAACGTTCCTGCAAGTTTGCTTGTTGAAGGTGACGCGATTACTAGAGCCAAAAACATCTACGCATTTGTCCAAAATCATTTTGCATGGAATGGTAAATATGGTATTTACAGAAATATACGGGTAAAAAAAGCATTTGATGAAAGGAAGGGGAATATTGGGGAAATCAACATATCGTTGATCAATTTGTTAAATTCTGCGGGAATAAACGCCAAATTAATGCTACTGTCCACAAGACAAAATGGCCTTCCAAAAAAGGTGCACCCCGTGATGAGTGATTTTAACTATGTTATTGCCCAAGTAACCATTGATGGACAAGCTTATTTATTGGATGCCTCGGATAAAGTGAGCCCTTTTGGTATGCTACCCTTTAGATGCCTTAATCATTACGGAAGGGTAATGGATTTTAAAAATGAAAGCTACTGGGAAAACATTATACCAGCAGGCAAAAACAAACGTACTGTAAGGGCCCAAATAAAATTTGATTTGGAAAATGAGAAGGTAATTGGGGTTTTTGATGAAACAAACGAAGGCTATTTTGCTGTTTCAAAACGAAACTCCATGACAAATTCCAATGAGGAAGACTACTTGCGCAGGGTGGAAGAAAAGGTAGGTAAAGATTGCTACGTTACCAACTACACTTTGTTTGAAGAAAGAAGCACCGATCGTATGACCACTGAACGGTTTGAATATGAAGTAGAAGACATCGTTGACAATGAAAAGATTTATTTAGACCCATTTATTATCAAATTCTTCAGCAAAAACCCTTTTACGTTAGAAGAAAGGAACTATCCCATAGATTTTGGGTACACCAGAAATTACACCTACAATTTGAATATAATATTGCCCGAGGGATATGAAGTTTTGGAACTTCCTAAAAAGCAGATGTTCACTTTGGAGGGAGACAGGGCAACCCTGAAGTTTGAATGTGGCGCTACCAACAACCAGAACATAGTTATTTTCTTTGATCTTGCGTTAAAGAACCCCTATTACAACCCAGATATCTACTCCTCACTAAAGGATTTTTTTACTCATATTGTCAATATTCAGAACAAATCGTTTATTGTCCTAAAGAAAAGTTAGTGATTGGCAATGAACTGATGGTGATCGATTATTGCCAGTTAACAACTATTCACTGTTTATAAAACTTCTTTTCTCTTACCGAATAGGCGTCTTTAAGTATATCCGAAAGTATTTGATGATCTATTTCTTCCAAGGTTTTATATCTAAGGGAACGCATTACTTTTCTCCCGGCCGCGGTCATATGTTCCAAATGTACCGTAAGATGTGATGCGTGCCAAAAACCTAAATCTACATAGTCTTTGGCCTTGTTTAAATAACAAAAAGGTTTTCCATTGATATAGTAAAAAGGGATTTTGTACTTGTATTTTAGATCTACTTCCGGTACGGTTTGCTCTATCACTGATTGAAGGTGAAGTAATATACCCCTATAAGGTTCTGGTTGATTTAGTATGTAAGTTTCGGAAGGGTTCATGCCAATAACCTCTAATTAAGTAATTAAGGTCAAAAGTTAACAACAAGGATTGTTGATTTCCATATCAAAATCTGACTGTATTTTTTTGGTATATTCTTTCGGGGTCTTATCAGATATGGTCACTTGTTTTGTGTCCATATTGATATCAAAGTGAAAACTAGAGAAATCACCATGGCATTCATTTTCTAAACGCGACATTAGAAAACGGGTAATCTTTGGCCTTAGCTCATATTCCAATTCTATGCAGAACTTTTTAATGTTGTTCTTGGAATCTTTGGCACCTATCCAGTTAAATTTCACTTTTTTCTATTAAAATAGCTAACCAATATACTATTTTTTGCCTTAAATTTAACCATGTCATCGGCAAGCGGTTCTTTGGCATGGGCTTACGACACCCTTATGCCCGTAACAGTTAATAATCGGGAAATTTATTTAACCTTTTCTTAATATTGATAATTCCCAGACTTAATGCACACTATGATTTATCCATTAATTTTGAAGAAAATACCACGGAACATGAAAAGAATTACCACGCTTCTCCTTTGCTTGTTGGCCATAGTAAATCTTTCGGCCCAAAGTCACTCACATACAGGCCCCGGGGCCATAACCTATCCCAATATCGAAGGCTATATTACCCTAAAAGCAGATCTACACCAACATACCGTTTTTTCGGACGGCAATGTTTGGCCACGAATACGGGTAATGGAAGCTTTACGCGATAGCCTGGACGTTATTTCACTTACGGAACACTTGGAATACCAGCCCCACATCGATGATATTCCACACCCGGATCGTAACCGATCATTTAAATTGGCGCTTGCCGAGGCCAAGGATCATAATTTGTTGGTAGTGCATGGTACCGAAATCACCCGACAACCCCCAGCAGGGCATAGCAATGCCATCTTTATTACCGACGCCAATCCAATGTTAGTAAAAGATTCGGTGGCCGCCTTTGCCGAAGCGAAAAAGCAAGGGGCCTTTGTTTTTTGGAACCATCCGGCATGGTATCCTCAGAGCCGAACTGGCAATCCTATTTTGAGCGACTTCCAAAAGGATCGCATAAAAAACAACGAACTGCACGGTATTGAGGTGATCAACAGCAAGGATTATGCGGAGGAATCGTTAGCCCTGGCCTTGGAGCATAACCTGACCATTATGGGAACCAGTGATGTGCACGATCTTATTACCTGGGACTATACCCAAGAAGACAACCACAGGCCCATAACCCTAATCTTTGCCAAGGAAAAGAGCGAGGCCAGCATACGCGAAGCTCTGTTTCAACGGCGTACCGTGGCAGCCTACAACGACCTTTTGGTTGGAAGGCCAGAGTTTCTTAATCCGTTATTACAAAGCTGTATTCAAATAACTAAAGCCTCCTATATACCAGATAGCGATATTTTGGAAGTGGTACTTAGGAATGTGAGCAGTAGTGACCTGCTGTTTGAGAATGCTATGCCTTACACTTTTTATAGTCGCGCTCCCATTTTTGAAGCGCCGGCGAAGGGTACCGTTGTTTTGCAGATAAAAACCTTAGAACGAATGAAAGCTGTGGATCTAAGGCTAAAGGCGCTACGTGCCTATACAGCTCCAAAGACACAACCTACCCTAAGTTGGGACGTTACGGTAGAATAAAGTTTATTCCTTACCGTCTACATAGTCTTGTAAATAAGCGAAATTTGCTGTGAGTTGGCCGTTTTGCGTCATCCTTGCACGTTCCAATACCCCATTGGCGTCACCGTTGAAAAAGGCCGGTATTACGTGGTCTACGAACGATTGGCCAAAACCTTCACTGGCATCGCGTGGTAATTCGCATGGCAGATTGTCCACTGCCATTACGGCTACGGCATTGGGTGCCATAAAATCGGTCTCGGTTTCGGTCTGCGGGTCGTACCCATAGATAGGATCGGCCACGGTAGAAGCGCGTAGTGTAGTCGCCACAGGGCCATCTATATCGCAACTGATGTCGGCTACCACCCGAATCTTAAAATCGGGTTGCTTCACATCCTCGCGGGTGTAGAGAAAAGGCGCCCCATCCCCATAAAAATGCCCAGCTATATAGAAGTCGGTTACCTTGGCAAAACGAAAGAAGTTGGACTTGTACTCGCCCGGATTATCAAAAAAGTCTTGCATATTGCCCTTTACGCCGTCTTTTCTTAGATTGTATTCGGATACATCGATCTGGCAATAGACAGGTACATTAAATTCGTTGTTTAGATAATCTAGGACGCTAACTTCCTTAAGGCCCATGCCGTCTAACATTTCTTTGGAACCATTACCTACCCTACCCTTTCCGGTGAGCAATATTTTTATGTTGGGTAGTGGAATTTTCTTAAGTGTGGCAATCAATGCTTGTTGATCTGGCAGTTCCTCGGCCTTGGGGATATCATAGCCCCGTGTTTTTATACCGTAGGTCCTAAAACCGTTGTAGGCTCCTACGATACCGGCATACCTACCAAAAGCTACCAAACGCCTGTTTTTTTGGTCGGTAATAACCTCATGATCGTAAAGTGTAATGTTCTTCTCCAACACCGCCTGTAATAATTTGCGGTTATAGGGTTGCTTTTTTATGGTGTGCGAAAAGAAAAAATAGGATTTATTGGGTATCAGGGCTTCTATAGGCACTTCCTTAACACCAAATAGTACATCACAGGCCTCCATCTGGGAAGCCACAGCAATACCGGCCTTAGCGTATTCTTCATCGTTAAAGACCCGTATGGGCGAAGGTTCTACGGTTATTTGGGCATTGGGATGCGATGCTACGATTTTTTTACAGGCTGTAGGGGACAGTACTACGCGCCTATCAGGCGGATTTTTACGTTCTCTGATGATACCAAATTTCATAAAATATATGGTTTTGTAACTTTTATGGTTATTCTAGTTTCAAATGTAACAGTTGGTTACGGCCTTACAAAACTTTTTTTGGAATACTTTTTGGGGTATCTTTGCCGACCTGCCCTGCCAAGGTTGTTCTTGCGGGGATGGGAGTTGCGTTAGGGATTGTAGTGACATCCTTTTTTACGTTTTGGCAAAGGTAAAAAAGATATAGCGAAAAGCCCGGCGGCTATCTGTGATAGTGGCAACGCCCAAGGAGTTCATTGAAAAAAAAGGTGTTTTGGAAGTAATTTTCCGAGCATTGAAGGGGCCGACTGGTTTTGACAGCGAGACCAATTGGAATGTAAGCATGCCGAGCGCTGAGGTACAGCTCGTAAATCTCATATTTCACACTTTTAATTGGCGATAATAACTACGCTCTTGCCGCTTAATCCGAATTATAGTAGGATTGGCCTCGTTCCCGCAAGGCGGGAAAGCGAGATGTCCCTGGATAGCCCTTGTTGACGGCGATCCATTCCGGGGCACCATAAATGTCAACATAGGGATCGTGAGGCTTTGGCACGGTCTTAAAACTAAAGAAGCTAAGTGTATATTAGGCTGTTTTTGGTCAGGTATACATCTACAATCAATCAAAAACTAAGCATGTAGAAAATATTGCAATTGCTTGTTTGGACGAGGGTTCGAATCCCTCCGGCTCCACGACACTCAAAAATACTACGCAGATTAAAACTTGGAAAAATACCAAGCTTGCTTGAGTATTTTGGAAAGTTTTAAGATGCCCGTTGCTCTAGCAACGGGTATTTTTATTTGCAACAATGGTTAGGAGGGAAAACCGCTAGGTAATCCCTCCGGCTCCACTATAAAAGCCACCTTGCGGTGGCTTTTTTTCGTTTCGCCTACGGGATTCGAAAGCCCACGCGCCAGCTCGCTCCTGTGCTAAAAATGTCCACAGGACATTTTCTTTACGCTCGGCCGTCTCCGGCTCCACTATAAAAGCCACCTTGCGGTGGCTTTTTTCGTTTCATCTCCGGGATTCGAAGGCCCACGCGCCAGCTCGCTCCTGCGCTAAAAATGTCCGCAGGACATTCTCTTTACGCTCGGCCGTCTCCGGCTCCACGACACTCAAAAATACCTCGCTGATCAAATAACAGATAATTCTCTATATTTAGAATTATTTAATGGGTGTGCTATCTGAACGGATAAAGTGCGTACAATAAAGGTGAATCTTGCCCAACGAGAATTTGCAGATAGCGTAAGATGAATTCTTTACACAAATTTTTTTGAATAGACTCTGAGTGCAAAAGCCAACAGAATGAAACTTCTTCCAACTATTGAGAAATTTCTAACAGATATGAATAAGACCGACCTCTTTTCATATACCGGAAGTTTTGTGTTATTGGTAGTTTTTACATTGATTTATTCTTGTGATACGTCTTCTGAGCAAATAGATTTTAGCACTCAAATAAAACCTATCCTAAACAAAAAATGCATTACCTGTCATGGTGGTATAAAAAAAAGTGGTGGTTTTAGCCTATTATTTAAGGAAGAAGCCTTTGCCAATACAGAATCGGGCAAACCGGCCATTATCCCGGGACATGCCGGTAGTAGCGAGTTAATAAAAAGACTTCATGAGGAAAACCCAGAGTTAAGAATGCCTTATGAAAAGCCAAAATTATCGGAGAAAGAAATAGAATTACTGACCAAGTGGATCGATCAAGGAGCGAAATGGGGTCAACATTGGGCATATTCATTACCCGAAGAAGTTGATGTTCCTTCAGTTACCCTAGAAGCTAGCGTAACACCGGATATCGGTAATGACTTTCTGCAAAATGATATCGACTATTTTATTTTGGCCCGTTTAAAAAATGAAGCATTGTTTCCGAATAGTCCTGCTGAGAAAAATGTAATTATCAGGAGATTAGCCTTCGACCTTACAGGATTACCCCCTACCAATACAATGGCAGAAGATTTTACCAACGGAAAGATATCCTACGAGAACGCTGTAGATAGTCTGTTGGCACAGGCCACATTTGGCGAAAAATGGGCCAGTTGGTGGTTAGATCTAGCAAGGTATGCCGATACAAAAGGCTATGAAAAGGATAACGAAAGAACCATGTGGCGCTATAGGGATTGGGTCATTAACGCTTTTAATATTGACATGCCCTATAATCGTTTTACTACAGAACAATTGGCAGGTGATTTGTTACCCGATCCATCGGTAGATCAACTTATTGCCACCGCATTTCACAGGAATACCATGAACAATGATGAAGGCGGAACGGATGATGAGGAATTTAGGGTGGCTTCCGTATTGGATAGGGTAAATACTACTTTTTCCGTTTGGCAGAGCACAACCATGGAATGTGTACAATGCCACAGCCATCCTTATGACCCCTTTAAACATAAAGAATATTATAAGGCCATGGCCTTTTTTAATAATACAACCGATGAGGATACCCCGGATGAAAGCCCCAACCTCAGATTTTATAATGAAGAACAGCATCGAAAAAAAAACGATGTTATCTCTTGGATAAAAAAATACGGTACTCAAAAGGAAGCTGATTTCTATGAAGATTTCCTACTATCCATGGAACCTAAATATTTAGCACATGATGCACAGGACTTTGTAAATGGGGAACTTGCGGATACTAAGTATTTGGCCCTTTGGGACGATGGTTCCTGTATTTTTAAAAACGTAAATACGCAAGGTGCATCCGCCATGTACATGAACTTTAGCGCCTCCTTAAGCGGAACCTCCATGACCATAAGAAAAAAGGATAAAGAAGGGGAAATATTGACACAGTTCAAAATCAATAAGACGGATGGCAATATTATTAGGAGAATACCTTTCAAAAATATTGATGGACCCATTGATCTTTATTTTGAAACTAATAATGATGAAATTCCAAATCAGGTTTCAACAAGTTATATTACATGGTTTGCGTTTTTAAAGAATATTCCCGGACATACTGAAACGGGGTATACTCAGGTAAATAAGTCATTTTTGGAATTATTGAACGCCAACACACCAGAACTTCCCATTATGGTTGAAAACCATAGCGATATGGCCAGGGCAACTCAAGTATTTGAACGCGGCAGTTGGTTAGTGCAAACGGATACGGTACAACCCGGCACTCCAAAATCGCTCAATCCGTTTAAGAAGGAATGGCCGAATAATCGTTTAGGACTTTCAAAATGGATAGTAAGCAAAGAAAATCCATTGACGGCCCGTACCATGGTAAATCGTGTATGGCATCAAATTTTCGGAAGGGGAATTGTAGCCTCTTTAGAAGACATGGGTACCCAATCGGACCCTCCAAGTCATCCTGAGCTATTGGATTGGCTTTCCCTTCGTTTTATGAATAAGCATGATTGGGGTATGAAAGCATTGATAAAAGAGATTGTTATGTCCGGCACCTATAGGCAAAGTTCTATAATTACACCTGAAGTATATCAAAAAGACCCCAATAATGAGCTTTATGCGCGCGGACCTAGATTACGCTTAACCGCAGAAGAGATTAGGGACCAAGCATTGGCCGTTTCTGGTTTGCTGAGCAAAAAAATGTACGGCCCCAGTGTAATGCCACCGCAACCAGATGGGGTATGGCAGACGGTGTATAGTGATGCATCGTGGGAAGAAAGCAAAGGAGAGGATAAATATAGACGTGGAATTTATACCTATTTAAAACGCACAAGCCCATACCCATCATTCATTACTTTTGACGCAGGCAGTAGGGAGGTTTGTACCATTCGTCGCACGGTCACCAACACACCACTACAGGCCTTGGTCACTCTTAACGACCCGGTTTATTTAGAGGCGGCCTACGAATTAGCCAAATCGATGGATGTAGAAAATATAGATATAGGAATTTCAAACGGATTTAAAAAAGCGACATTATATGAGATTGACGAGGGGAAATTAAACGTTTTAAAGAACCTATATAATCAAGCACTGGCCGAATTTACCACTGGAATAAAGCCTGAACAAAATTTTATTGGACTAGAGGAAACCCCAAGTGCCAAATTAGCGGCATTGACCGTGGTAGCCAATGCCATAATGAACCTGGACGAATTTTTGACAAAGGCATAATCGTTTCAGACAAAGAATTTTACATGAACAATTATTTAGATAGACTCATAGCCGAAAAAGTACAAAGGGATTTGGAAACCAAGACCCGAAGGCATTTTATTAAACAATGTGCTACGGGAATGGGCGGTCTAGCTTTGGGATCTATCTTTATGGGATGCGACCCTTTAAACTCTAGAGAAACCGGCAACAATCTCAAATCCGGTTTCTCGGAACGAGACCTGAATCCTTTGGCCACTTTGCCTCCACCTTTTTCTCCTAAGGTGAAAAATGTCATATTCCTACACATGGCGGGGGCACCCTCCCAATTGGAAATGTTCGACTACAAACCGGAGTTGGCCAAGCTCAATAATCAAGAATGCCCACAATCCCTTTTGGAAGGAAAAAAGTTTGCATTTATACGAGGTACACCCAAACTTTTAGGCCCTCAGGCAACCTTTAAAAAGGAAGGGGAATCTGGCAATTGGGTATCGGACAATCTACCACATTTTAAAAAAGTGGTTGATGAAGTAGCATTTTTAAAAGCGGTTCATACCGATCAATTCAACCATGGTCCTGCACAACTGTTCATGCATACGGGCAGTCCAAGATTGGGAAGACCTAGTATAGGGTCATGGATAACGTATGGCTTAGGTTCAGAAAATCAAAATCTACCGGGATTTGTAGTACTTACTTCCGGCGGTAAGGCACCAAGTGCAGGGAAAAGTGTTTGGGGAAGTGGATTCTTACCTTCTGTCTATCAAGGAGTACAATGCCGATCTAAAGGTGATCCGGTACTATATATTGAAGATCCCGACGGTATTTCACGAGACCTTAAAAAAAGCACTATCCATGCCATCAATGAAATCAATAAGAAAGAATATGCCAGATATGCCGATCCAGAGATTTTAGCTAGAATCAATCAATATGAAATGGCCTATAGAATGCAGATCGCAGTTCCCGAAATCATGAACATAAATAATGAACCGGAATACATAAAAGAAATGTACGGGGTGGAACCGGGTAAGGAATCTTTTGCCAACAACTGCCTTTTAGCAAGAAAATTAGTCGAAGACGGTGTTCGCTTTGTACAATTGTTTGACTGGGGATGGGATGCTCATGGTACAGATGCCGATACGGCGGTCGATTTAGGGCTTAGAAATAAATGTAGGGAGATAGATAGGCCCATGACAGCGCTCTTACTGGATTTAAAACAAAGAGGACTTTTAGAAGATACATTAGTGGTTTGGGGCGGTGAATTTGGCAGGACTCCCATGCAGGAGAACAGGGAAGGGAAAACCATGGGCTTCAAGGGTCGTGACCATCATGGAGATGCCTTTACCATGTGGATGGCTGGCGGAGGCATTAAAAAAGGAGCTTCCCATGGCCAAACAGATGCAATAGGCTTTTCCGGTATAGATGGTAGAGTTTCCGTTCATGATGTACATGCCACAGTTTTACACTTACTTGGTTTTGACCATGAACAATTTACCTTTAATTTTCAAGGAAGACCGTTCCGCCTTACCGATGTGGAAGGAGAAGTAATCCGTGAGATTTTAGCCTAACCAACTTCTATAAAAATGAAAAATAGCATACTTCTTTTTACACTGTTCTTATTTGGGATTCAAATTCACGGTCAAGAGAACAAAACCATTCAATTTTTTCAAACCGATTGGGGCCGTACCTCCTCTTGGGATGTTTTTTGCGAAAAAACACATAAAGAAGGTTATGATGGTATTGAAATATGGTTACCGAGGGACGAGAAAGCCCAAATGCAATTAAAGGGCGCTCTTAAAAAATACAATTTAAAACTAGGCCTTCTAAACGGCACAAATAAGTCCATACCCTTTGAAGAAAGTTTAAAAGGATATGGGCAACACTTAAGAAAGTTGGCCAGCTGGTCTCCTGAGTATATAAACTGTCATACCGGAAGTGACTTTTTCTCTTTTGAACAGAACAAGGCGTTTATAGACTTGGCAAACAAAATCTCAAAGGAAACCAACATTCCAATTTACCACGAAACCCACAGAGGTCGGTTTAGTTTTAACCTACCAGCAACCAAAACCTATATCTCTCAAATACCAGAACTAAAGTTAAATCTAGATATTAGTCATTGGATGGTGGTACATGAATCCTTGTTAGAAAATCAAGACCAGGATCTTTTGGATGTGATAAACCGCACACATCACCTACATGCACGTGTAGGCCATGCCCAAGGACCACAGGTAAACGACCCGGAGGCCCCGGAATGGAAAGATGCCGTAAACAGACATGTTGATATATGGGAGAAAATAATTAGGAGAAATTGGGAGACCAGCAACAATTTTACACTAACAACAGAATTTGGGCCAGCAGACTACATGCCTACCTTACCCTATACAAGATTGCCCGTTGCAAATCAATGGAAAGCAAATCTCTATATGATGAAAGTGATCAAGGAACGATTGAATATTGAGTAAAGCGCTAGGAACATGGATATTTTTGAACAGCTTTTAGGAAGGTTACACCCACTTATTGTGCATTTACCCATAGGATTCATTATCCTAGGTTTACTGTTACAGGTGCATGACCGAAATAAAAAAGCATATAATAAGGTTATATCCCTAATTTATCTTTGGGCAGGATTCTTCGCTATTTTCGCCTGTATAACAGGATATCTGCAATATTTAGGAGAAGGCTATTCCTTTGATTCGGTTAAATTGCACCTATGGTCAGGAATAGTAACCGCACTTTTTTCTTTTGTAATGTGGGCAAGATTAAAAGGCCTTTCAATATTGACCTTTCTTTCCAAAATTCCCGTACTAGCTTTATCGGTTCTGTTTTTCATATTGATTTCAGTTACTGGCCACCAAGGAGGTAGCATTACCCATGGGGAAGAATACTTGGTGGAGCCTTTGCCAAATTCCATAAAATCTGCGTTGGGGTATGAAATTTTTGAAAAGAAGAAAATAGTGCTTACCGATGAGAATTGGGAAACCGCAATTTTGTATACCGATGTAATACATCCTATTCTAAACAATAATTGCATAAGTTGTCATAACCCTAAAAAGACAAAGGGTGAATTACTTTTAAACACCAGTAAGAACATATTAAAAGGAGGTGAACATGGTACCGTTATAACCGCAGGCGCTCCGAGTAAGAGTGAACTCTTCATTAGATTGGAACTTCCAAAAGAAGACGATAATCATATGCCACCGGATGGGAAAACACAACCTTCTAAAGAAGCTATAGCACTTATTCGTGTTTGGATAGAAAATGGCCATCCCTTTGACAAGACCATTGGGGAGTTAGGATTGGAAAAATCGCTTTTTCTTCCCTTTTTTCCTAAAACGATAAATACGGATTATCCGGATATTGAGATTGCCTCCGCACCACAAGATAGCATCCATCTTGTCAAAAGCTCGGGACTTTATATAGAGCCCATAAGTGAAAGCACATCTTTTTTAAAGGTTTCCGCATTGAACAAGCCGAGTTTTAGTGATTCCGACTTTCAAGTCCTACATTCCATTGCGCAACAAATAGCAATTCTAGACCTTGGTAACACGCAGGTAACAGACAGTATTTTTAAGGATATTTTAAACTTACCGAACTTAACTATTTTAAAACTGGACAACACTAGGATTACTGGGGAACAAATAGTCCTGCTAAGGTCATTGGAGCATCTAAAAACCATAAATCTGTCCTATTCCAAATTCAAAGAAGAATACTTGGACAAGTTGACAGGTTTTAAAAAGCTGGAAAGAATATATATTTTTAAGCCAAATTTGGGTAAGAAGGGAGTGGAGCTGATTGACCAAGGTAAAATACAAGTTGAATATGGTAACTATAACCTACCAGCGGTTGATAGGGACAGTATCATATTTTAATTATAAAAAGTAATGGTATCTCTGATTAAGCCACCTTTCGGTGGTTTTTTTTCGTTTTGCCTCCGGGATTCGAAAGCCCATGAGACAAAAGTCAGATTGCAATTTTTAAAAGCCCTCCTATACTGCCTAAGTGAAAAATTTTAGAAAAGGCGCGGCATTAACACCGCGCCAAAACTAACTAAACCACTAACTATAAAATTTCTTATCTACCATAATTTGCAATTGATTATTCATTAGCAAAGCAGCCAAATTGATATATCGTATTGCTGTATTTATTGTATGGGCTTATTGCTTCTGCGTTGTAAGCGTTACAGTGGCCACCATTGGTAGGTGATCGGAAGCACCATTACTGGCAGCTATCCGTGCATTATCAACTTTCCAGCTATTATACGGGTGCAAAAGCATATAATCTATTTTCTTAGTTGGATTATCTGCGGGAAACGTGTTTTGACTGGCATCAAATACCGGTTGCCAATTTTCTTTTAACACTTTCACTCCTGGACTATCGGGGGTTTGATTAAGATCGCCTGCTAAAATAGTGGGGGTCCCATCGGAAAAAAGTGCATTGACAGTCTTGGATTGCAATAATATCAACGCGTCATTTGTATAATCCAAATGAGTGCTTACTATTCTTATGCTACTGTTTTCATCGGGTTGCAATATAACTTCAAGCGCAATTCGCTGTTCGGCTTCACCACTGTTTGGCAATTTATGGATCTTCGTGTTTATAATGGGATACTTTGTTAGGACGGCCAATCCATAGGCACCACCGTCATAATCAATGGCCTTACCAAAGACAGGGTTAAGGCCGGTCATTTTACCAAGCTCTTTCGGAATATCGGTCAATTTTGATCTATTGGTTAAAACGTCTACTTCCTGTAGAGCAACTATATCTGGATCTAATTTTACAATCTGCTTGGCAGCCTTGCTCAAATCAAAAATTCCCTCTTCCGTGTAACCATAATGAATATTAAAGGACATGAATCTTAAATTTAATTCCTCTTCATTTTTAGGCGGCGAACTACAGGCCTGACATAATAGTGCCAATAGAACAATAAACCCAGGCAACTTATAATAAATCTTACCTATCATACTAAAATGTTATCTGTTATCATTTTTCTGTTTTGAACAATAAAAGAACTTCCTCGCAACAAGCTGCGAGGAATCCTTCTAATTAAAATAAATGGGAACTAGTTCAATAAATCAGCAACATAGAAAATTATAATCCAAAAATATTATAATCCAACACTACCCCATTATGGTCGGTCAAATACCTATTTGCCGGATTTGTACCTGGGCACAGACACTTACTTTCATCGGCATCGAAAGGACCTGGTGAAAGGTTTGAAACCTCTGGTTTATTGTTGTTGGGGTCCCTCCAAAAGATGTAGTCCAATATTTTACTTTTAGAAAAACTATTCCATGAATGAAAGGTCATTGGATGGGTTTCCGAAGATTCATACTCAAGCTTTGAAAGTCCGGCTTTTGTTAAATCACCAATAGTATTGTTATAATGGGATATTTCGTCCCCATTTGGTCTAAAATTTGATCCGATCCGATATGTATCCGCAACGTTAAAGTCCCCTACTATTGTCACTGGAACGTTTGTAGTGAATGTTTGATATTTAGCTACGATCGTATCTATTTGATGTTCTCTCTCTAAGGCTGTCAACCCTAAATGCGTATTGACCACCCATGCTTGATTGTTCTCATGTTGAAACTTTAACGCTATAGCCCCCCTTTTCTCAGAATTGCCCTCTTGAGGCAGGTTCCACAATTGTTTTTTAGTATTGCTTATATTACTTATTATTGCTATTCCATAAGAACTGTTTTCAGGACTGAAAAACTCAGAATACCACTCATTCCCAAGTTTATCTTTTATATGACCTAAAACATCTTTTCCATCATACTTGTAGTTAGTATCTACCTCCTGTAAACATATTATCCCGTCCAGATCTTGGAAATTAAATTCATCATATATGAAATCGGCTATTTTTTTAACTGAATGCTCCTTTAAAAAAAGTGGTTTTACACAGCTTCGGCAATACGGGGAACTGAGATATTCCCACGGCCCATTTCCCCCATCGGAATAGCGCCACTCCTTTTCGGAAGATATTGAAAAAACGTCAGTTGTGCCATCCCCGTCAAAATCCTCAAAGCGTAGTTCCGATAAAGGTTTTGTTGAAGAGTTAAGGTTTACCCACGATGAATCCTGAGCATTGTAATATCGCCATTGGTCATTATCGATTGAGAAAACGTCCGTTGTGTCATCTCCATTAAAATCACCAAAACGTAGATTGTCTAATGCTGGAGATACCGAAGGGGAACTCATATCTACCCACGGACCTTCTCCTCCGGAAGAGTAGCGCCAATCACCATTATTGTATGAAAAAACATCGGTTTTTCCATCACCATTAAAATCTCCAAAACGTAGTTCGGATAAAGGATCCGTTGAAGTGTTAAGGTTCTCCCAGGCGCCAGAACCCCCGGAAGAAAACCGCCAGTCACCATTATTGTATGAAAAAACATCGGTTTTGTCATCACCATCAAAATATCCGAAACGTAGTTGGGATAAGGCATCCGTTGAGGAATTTAAGTTCGTCCATAGGCTTGAACCACTGCATGAATACCTCCATTGGCTACCATTCTTCGAAAAAACATCGGTTTTTCCATCTCCATCAAAATCCCCAAAACGTAACTCATCTAAGTGATCCGAAGTGGAATTTAGATTAATCCAATTGCTATCTCCCCCCGATGAATAGCGCCACTGACAATCGTCAACTGAGAAAACATCTATTTTATCATCCCCATCAAAATCTCCAAAGCGTATTTTATCGATGGTTGGATTAATCTCTTCATCACAATTATATTCTCTGTTTGCCCCAAATCCAACGTTTAGTGTAAGTAGTTTTACATTATCTTGCCCACTACTTGTAAGTTCTGTTTGTTCGGTATTTTCTTCTATGGTGTAATCTTTACTACACTGAAAGTACGTTGTAGCCAATAACGCAAAGGCCACGTATTTTAAGCCCAAAGTTTTTCTTTTATTGTTTTTCATTTTAAAAAGTTTTTACATTAATATTCTATTGGTTTAAGCTGGATGATTTTTATACGTCAAATCAGGGTATAATGGCACTCGCGGTATTTTTCCCATTCTGTCCCTTCATTGGCCATGCAGTTTCTGCAGGACCACTGCCATTTATCACAGTAATTTTATGTAGTGTAATCTTTGAACCGTCATAGGCTTCTACGAAAATATTGCCGTCATCTGTTATTAATGGGGAGTTGACTATATTATCACTTAAATTGAATTGTTTTAAAAGCTCTCCATCGGAGTTAATGACCAAAAGGAGGCCATCTTTGGTACCTACATAAACATTGCCATCATTATCAACTGCCGGCACACTTTCTTCAATGATCGTCTCATATGTCCAGTTTTCAGAACCATCCGTTGCATTAAGCGATACTAAGCCGGAGGCAGTACCTACGTATAAAGTACTTTCCAGACCTATTGATACACCACTGCTATTGGCCCCCGTTGTAGCATAACTCCATTTAACTGAACCACTTGTACCATTATCCTGTATTGCCCCTACTTCTGTAGAAGTTGTATAATAAATAGTTCCATCAGCATCTATGGACAGGGAAGCTCCCGTACCGTCACCATCAAAAGTGTATGGCTCCGACCATTTTGCTGATCCATCAGCGGTATTTATTGCATAAATCTCTCCGTTGGTCATCATAGCATAAACTATTGTACCGTCGGCACTTAAAGCCGGAGAGGCATAATAGCGGGCTCCTGATGTTGAAGATTGGAAGTTCCAACGTTCTGTACCGCTAACATCAAAGGAAAATATTCCTTCCGATCTTGTTCCATAATAAATATTTCCTGTTTGATCGATTGCTGTAGTGGAATTGGATATGCCAGCTCCAACACCATCGAAGTAGACAAAATTCCCAGAATCAGTATTTACCTGAACGATTGACTCATCAACGGCCCATAATCCAATATATAAATTGCCATTTGGGCCAATAGCGGGTGATTGGCGTATGCGATACCCTGGCAATACTTCCCATTTTTTTGATGCAGTAGCTCCCAAATCCTCAACAGCCACTATTCTACTGTCTGCATTGGCATAATTTTCTGAATAGTAAATAGTTCCGTCGTCACCTATGGCAGGCTTCGATGCATCGTTTGGATTGGGAATTGCAGTTTCATTTGAAAATGACCACGCAATTGACGCTTCAAAAGGTTTTTTTAGTGGTTCGATCACGGTTATATCTTGCGATACTGTACTTGATGCACCATCCGCATCCGTGGCGGTCAAAGAAACTTTAAACGTTCCTTCCTCAGGATATACAAAGACCGCATCCTTGGTATTTTCGGTAGAAGCCAAATCATCACCAAAATCCCATCGCCACGTCTCAATTACACTTGAACCTGTTGCCCACCTTCCCGTAAAATTTATTTCTTGTTGTGCGCGAAGCACATCTGGGGAATAGGAAAATTCTATAATCGGAGTAAACACTTTTTCAATAGGTTCAAAACGATCATTTTCGGAGCTACAACTCAAAAAGAGAATGGATAAAATTACTATCATGGTATTGAATACACATGGTTTTTTAGAATATGTTCTCATTGCAGTTATTTTAGTTTTAGAATTACGTTTTACTGAATTATGTTACCAGCCCGGGTTTTGCTGCAAATTGTCATTAAGATTGAGGTCTTCTATAGGGATGGGGTAGAGATAATCCTTAGTTTCATCAAAAATTTTAGGCTGATTGGATGGGTCCAGATTGCCCGAAACTATATTTGTTAGAGGCCTTTCATTGACGTTAATCACTGTTGGAGTTCCTGCGGGTATACCTGATGTGTTTCCATCATGTAGATAGACATCTATGTCGCCGTCACCATCAAAATCGTACCCGCCTAGTCCAGAAAAATAAATCCCTACCATGGGCTGCTCCAATTTTTTGCCTTCTTTCCATCTCATTAAATCATCCCATCGCTGACCTTCCATAAAAAGTTCTATTCTACGTTCGCGTCGTATTTCCAAAATAACACCCTTGTTAGCCCCATTATTCACATTTGGGTACATACCCTCTAAGAAAGGGTCAGGGTCTGAATTTGCGTCGGACAGTATAAGGTCAGGGATACCCACTCTTCCTCTGAGTTTGTTAATTGAAATATCTAAGTCGGCCTGAGTAAGGGTCCCCAATTCTGCCTTGGCCTCTGCATAGACCAATAAGGTTTCGGCATATCTAAAGAGTATTATGTCATTGACAGAACTTCTATTGCCCCATTGTTGCTTTGAAGATATGCTCTTGATTACCCTATATCCGGTGGTAGTAACGCTTAAATCCACCGGTTCGGGAACTTCGGACAGATATGCGGTAAAATTTGGTCCTGCCGTGGTTTGGGTCAAACGAGGATCCCTATTCTGCATTTCATCAAAATATTCAACTTCATCATAGTTGGGTAAATCGGTAAATCGGCTACCATCTATCAATAAATACGAATTGATCAAATCCTTGGGCATCCCAAACGAACCATTTGTGGGTGAAGTGGCCAGATTTCCAATATTATGTGTTATGAAATCTGCATTGAAATCTCTGGCCAAAATGGTTTCTACAGCATTCTGGTCAATCAAATCAAATAGTTCCCGATACGACGTTTCAGGGTTTCCATTGTTGTATAATGTGTATGCCCCTGAATTAATCAATTCCTCTGCTGCATTTGATGCTTCAGTAAGATAATTTTCAAAATCTCCCAAACCGTGATACTTTCTAAAAGTTCCTTCAAAAAGAAACATTCTGGCTTTCAATGCAAGCGCGGTGTATCTTGTTACTATGTTCAGCTCTATTTCGGACGGTAAACTTGAAATTGCCTCATCAATATCTTCCAATACCTTATCCATTACAAACTTTCTTGAATCCCTTGCTTTAAAAAGATTCTCATCATCCGCATCCAAAACGGTATCGTACCAAGGAACATCGCCAAACCTCCTTACTTTGCTGAAATAGAATTGAGCTCTAAAAAACTTGGCGATACCGGAATATCTTTTTACCAGGGCTTCATCATTTACTTTTTTAACATTTTCTAGAAAGAAATTGATGCTGCGAAGATCATCCCAAGACCATCCCCCGCTTCCCCTATCCACAGGGACTATGCGAGCACCCCTTACTCTTTCTGCCAAGGCCAAGGGAATAATATTATCGGATGCGGCATCGTCTTCATAAACACTTTGTCCAGGAAACATGTCGTAAAATCCGTTAGTGTATGATACTAGTTGAGCTTCCGTACGGAAAAAATCAGAAGCTTCGATCAAATGTCCAGGTGGCCTGTCCAGATAATCTTTTTCACAACCGGTAACCAACACTAATACCAGTACTATTATTGGATATATCGTTTTCATTTGAAAATTCATTTTTAAATGTTTATAAAGTGATGTCCAAGCCCAAAGAAATTGTCTTTCCCAAAGGATAGTCTTCAACGGCATTCCTATCTCTTGAGGTATTTGGAAATGCTCCATTGGGATTTGATAAACTAATTCCCGATCCAGCTTGTTCGGGATCTATGTAGCGGGTTAAACCTCCAAAACTGAAGGTAAAGATGTTCTCTCCACTCAAAAACAATCGAAATCTGTCAATCCCAACTTTTTGGGTGATATTTACCGGTAGGGTGTACCCCAGCGTAAGATTTTTTATCCTTAAATAACCTAGATTGGTAAGAAAATGATCATTTATAGCACTTAACTGCCTATTGGATGACAAAGCGGTATATCCCCTGTTTATTTGTGGAAATTTTCCATTTGGATTTTCTGGGCTCCAGGCTTGGGCAACCAAATCTTTCCTTATAAATGCTACGTAAGGGCGTTCATATGTTCCCCAATAAAGTCTTCCTCGTGGGTACCAATCTTGAGAACCTACCCCGGCACCTTGGATAAAAAGGTCTATCCCTTTCCAATCTGCACCGATTGTAAATCCAAAAGGGAATCTTGGCATTCCGTTTCCGATCACCTGGAGATCACCAGGATCTTGAAGCGTATTTTCCGCTCTGCTTATTTCTCCATCGCCATCCACATCAAGATATTTTAAATCTCCTGCCCTCAACCCTTGCCAATCACTGTTTTGTGTTACATTCTGGGCGAAATTGTATACCTGACCCAGGTTCACTGATGGATTTTCAAATTGGTCTTGATATGCTGCAGCTTCCTGATCTGACTGAAATTGCCCGTCTACACGGTAGCCCCAAATATCACCTAGGCGTTGCCCCTCATAAAAAGAGCTCAAAATACCATTGGGATTGGAGTACTTGGTTATACGTCCTGTCGAATTGGTCAAACTGGCTGTTACCCTAAGATTTAAGGGACTTTCACCTACTATAAAACTATCATTGTAGCCTACCGAGAGTTCAAAACCTTTTACTTCTAAATCTGCGTTGTTTTCCCTAGGTTCTGCCGCACCAAAAACGCTGGGCAAGGGTTCTCCTGGCAAGTACATATCCTTAACTTGTTTTTGAAATACGTCTAGAGTAGCACTAAGCTTATTGTTGAAGAAACTTAAATCGAGCCCAAGATTTGTGGTTAATGTTCTCTCCCATGTAACCACACTGGGTAGCGGGGAAGGAGCTCCGGCAAAATTTAAAGGCGCATCTTTTGTTAACCAATTGGTTCTCCCTATGGCCAAAAGTTGTGAAAAAGTATAAAGTCCAACATTTTGATTTCCCAATTCCCCAAAAGAGCCCCTAATCTTGAAATTACTTATTGCATTTTCCAATGGTTTCCAGAACCCTTCTCGGCTAACATGCCAACCTGCGGATGCCGACGGGAAAAATCCAAATCTACTTTCTTCCGGAAAGCGGGAAGACCCATCATACCTGGCATTTATCTCGAGTAAATATTTCTTGTCAAAATCATAATTAAACCGACCGAAAACACCTTGGACGGCCCACCTACTTGTAGAACCATCAATTTGCAATAACTCTGTTCCCAGGTTTAAATTTGAAAAGTTCGGATCAAAAAGTTCACCCTGTTCCGCTGTAACAGCTTCTTCATCAAAATCTTCCTGATTGTAGCCCACCAGCAACTTAAAATTATGCTTTTCGGAGATGGAAGCCTCAACCGTTGAATAAACATTAAGCACATTGTAAATACTTTCAGTATCTTCTTCGGTAAGTCTATTCAAACCTGTTGTGCGTAATTCTGTATTGGGACCAATCAAGTACTGAAACGGATTTAGTCTTCTCTTAAAATTCTCGTTGGTAAATCTTTTACTGTAGTCAATATTGATACTTAGATTATTGAAAGGAGTGATTTTAGCACTCAACATGTTCACCAACTGCTTGTAATCATAGTCCTCAAAACTTTGCCCGGCAATTATTGAAGCATGGGTACTCTGACCTCTGTTGTCATACGGAATACCATCAATTTCGGTGGGGTGAAAAGCATGCAAGTAATTGTTCGCATAAGTCCAGTTTAAACCCCATCCTCTATCTCTTCCCCCATATTCTATCTGGTTTCCGGAATTATATTGTGTATCGCTAGAGATTTCGAGCCAATCGTTAAGTTTAAGCGATAGATTTGCTTTGAGGTTGTATCTATTGACCTCCTCATCCCTTAATCTTTGAACTGTCCCTGTATTAAAAACCCTTCCGGAGAGATAGGTTTTTAGTTTTTCTGAACCACCCGAAATTGAAATATTATGAATTTTGGATATTACGGATTTTTTGAAAAGATACTCGTGCCAATCGGTGTCGTCATAAAATTTGAACGTGCCGTTGGCCTGTAACTCTCTATACGGTAAAACTCTTCCGCTGGCCACCTCCTGTAATCTTCTCCAATCCTCCTCGCTGGTGTAGCCTGTCAAAGTTGTTCCATTGAACCCTCCCTGTGCCGCGTCGATCGTTCTTCCATATAACACAGGATCTGAAATATAATCTGTTCTAGCAGCTGTACTAGTTACCGCCAACGTATTTGAGTAGTTGATTTGGACTTTACCTTCCTTCCCTTTTTTCGTAGTTACCAAAATCACTCCAAAAGCCGCTCTTGCACCATAAATGGCGGCAGAACCGGCGTCTTTAAGTACGGTAACGCTTTCTATATCATTTGGGTTTAACAAGTTTATATTCCCTGCTATTCCGTCTATCAAGACAAGTGGAGACCCACCATTTATGGAATTGAAACCCCTAACATTGATTTCAGCATTTTGTCTTGGATCTCCGTTGTTGTTTTGCACAACCAAGCCGGGCAAAGTTCCTTGCAAAGAGGCAATTACACTACTATTGGGGCGAATTCCCAGTCCATCAACGTCCAACTGGTCTACCGAGCCGGTAAGGTTAGCCTTTTTTATGGTTCCAAATCCGATCACCACAACTTCATCCAGACCAGCCGCGTCTTCTTGTAGGGAAACCGTAATGTTCGTCTGTCCGTTTAATGGAATTTCTCTAGTTAAAAACCCTAGATAAGAAATAACCAAGACAGCATTTTCATTATTGACATTTATTGAAAAATTTCCGTCAAAATCGGTCTGCGTGCCATTAGAAGTGCCTTTTTCAACGACATTTGCTCCTGGCAGGGGTTGACCAATACCATCTGAAACCCTACCCTTAATTTGGGTTTGGGCCATGGATTTCGGACCTGGATTAAATAAGGAACGATTATCGGCTATAAGATTGATGGCTATGGTGTTGACATTGACCTGTTTAAAAGATAAATTGGTAATGCCAGAGATATAATTTAGAACACTTGCTACTGATTGTTCATTGGCCTTAATGGAAACCTTTTTGGAAATCCCTGAAACCAAGCTTTCTTGATAAGCAAATGTAAAAGGGGTTTTTTGTTCTATTGTATGCAAAAGATATTTTACAGTTGCATCTTTCACATTTAATGATATATTAACATCATCAATGCCCTGAGCACTGCCGTTGAAGGCAAAAAGCCCCAACGTACACATCCATATGCATAAAATAAATGTTTTCAAGCAGAGTATAGAACAAACCTTAAATGGTTTATTTTTCATAATTTTGAATAGATTTAAATGAAACTTCGTTTGGTTTTGTTTAATCTTTATGCCCTCTGAACTAATGCGACAACAGGAGTTGGGGGGCTTTTTTTCTTTATGTCATATGTTGCTGTTTTAGAGTGTTAGTTTAAGTTTTTTGGCGTTTTTAATGTATTGGAGCTACAGGCTCCTCCTTTAAGTACTACTTTTCCATCTATTTGTTCATACTCAATATTTAAAATAAACTTTAATGTCTCCAGTACGTCTTCAAGGTCTGCATTATCCAGTTTACTTCTTATTATACAATCGGCTATGGCGTAGTTGTCCAATTCTATATCCACATCATACCATCTTTCCATTGTTTTTATGGCATCCCTCACGGTGATCTTTTCAAAAATTAAGACCCCATCTCTCCATGATGTTAACATATCGGCATCTACATATTGCTTTGTAAAATTACCGGTATCGGTATCGTAAACCGCTTGCTCTCCAGGCTGAAGAATCATTCCATTTAAACGGGAAGGTTTATTGATTTCTCTGCTTACCTTTACTTTGCCAGTTGCAACCGAAACCTGTATCTGTTCATCATTCTGATAAGCTTTTACATTAAAAGATGTCCCCAACACCCTTGTTTCCATATCCCGGCTTCTTATAACAAAAGGCTGTTGTTCATTTCTGGCAACCTCAAAAAACGCTTCTCCTGTTAAGAATATTTCCCTTATGGTATCATTAAATGTTTCAGGATAGGTTAATTGAGAGGCTACATTAAGAGTAACTTTTGATCCATCTGGTAAAGAAATTGTTTTCTGTTCCCCAATTCCCGTATACTCGGATATTAAATTGGTAGGGGTATTGGTATCCAAGCTGAAATAGAATAATCCCCCAATTGCCATTAAACCAATAAAGACCGCAGCAATTCTGGACAACGAAGACCAACTTGTTCGTTTTCTTATGGCAATCTGTTCTCTATCCTTGGCTTTTTCAAGAATTTTTTCGAAAAAAACTTCTGGTAAAATACTTTCAATATCAGTTTCCTCGTCTTCTAAGGTTATCCAATGCTGATCTAGTACTTTTTTTACTTCATCCTCGGTCATTCCATCTTTCAGTAACGCATGCAATATACCCAGCTCTTTCTCTGAAATGGTATTCTTAGTGTACTTAAAAAGTAAGTCTTTGATTGTATGTTCAGACGTACCCATAATAATTTATCTTCTAGTAGTGCTTAGGCACTTTTATAGGAGTACGTTTCTAAAGGACAAAAGTCCCGTAAAAATTAAACTTTTAACATTTCAGTATTAAAACCTGGAATACAGAAGGAATGTAATTAGTGATGAAGAACTTCGAGAATAAAAATAACAAGTGGAATTTTAAACTTAAATAGAGGTTGTAATTGTTCTTTAATTATTTTTAACGTCTCCCAAAGGTTATTTTTTACGGTTTTGGAGCTTATCCCAAGAATTTCGGCTATCTCTTGATTGTTTTTACCTTCTTTTCTCGATAAAATGTATATTTTTTGTTTCTGCTTTGGCAGTTCTTCAATTATATTATCCAAAACCCTTTCATACTCTTTCATTTGTATATCATCTGGGGTTTTGTTGTTTACATGTTCTTTAAACTCGTAATAGGTTTTCCGCAATGAATTATCTACAGCCGCTTTACGTAAATGATCATAAATCATATTGCGGGTCATTACAAATAAAAATGATGCGAAATCTTTTTTCTCATTTAGTTCCGCTCTTTTCAACCATATTTTGATGAAGGCTTCCTGAACTAATTCTTCAGCTGTGTGGACAGATTTAACATACTGTAGAATGTAATGATATAACTTATTATGATAGCGGTCATAGAGAGCTTGAAAGGCTTTTTCGTTACCCTTCTGCAATTCCAGCACTAAAAGCTTAACACTATCTTGCCTAAGATTACTCATTATTTAAAATTCTATCCATAGGTAGAGCAGCTAAATTATTCATTTTTTCTAAATTATTGCTTGTATTAGTTAACGGGTAGTCAATATTCAGGCCTTTTTAATAGAAAGGTAACAAATTCTTAAAGTATCATTCATCTACAAATACAGGTGAATTCAACAAACTAATTTTTCCTGTTACATTATAAATTCTCATAGCGTTTAGATCGCAATCCATTAAAGAAAAGTTTGAAAAATCTCCACTGATAGTTGATGCTTAAAACGAACATTTCTTTTATTTCCATGAGCAAAAACAATGAACTCTCCTTGTTTCACGCGAATGGAAACGTCGGCTCTAATTTTGGAAATTTCTCGTTCCCCTCTGGTAATTCGAGTATCGAAATTTAGGTTATGTCCACCGTTTATACTCGTGGTTTCCTTTCTAATAATTTCAAAAAAAACTTATAGTATTTGGCTGAATTAGGGTCATTTACCTTATTGAAGAACTTATAGGATGTAATACTTAAAATGGCTCTACTGGACTTGTCCTCATAGAGCATGTGGTTTTGTAACCCGACTCAGGAGAGCCAAACTGTGAATAAGGCTCGGTAACAGAACCCAGCCTACATATCCAAACTGTTTTAGAACTGGCCGCGAAACGTATGCCCTTTGAGAAAGGGGAGTTTTTGGATAAAATGAGAGGGTAACTTTTGAATAAAAAAAAGTTGATCAGTGTTAAACGAATGCTCCCGGACATTCATTTAAAAATTTATCAACCTCAACAAGGGAATTTCCAAAATTTTAAAGATTTCCAGAGCTGAATAAATAAACAGCACTATTCGACATTTTCTAGTTTTCCATAAACCTACTAAGATTGGTCTAGTTTGTTCCCCTGCCTATTTTTAATAAATCCACCCCAAGGGATAAACCTAGCCAAGGAGCGCCATCATAGTCCCAAATATTGCTGCCTCTTCCAACTGCCAAATCCCATCCTATAAATGCACCTACTCCTATGGTGTTATAAGTATAGGTAAGGCCGCCGCCAAACGAGAAAAGGCCTTTGGTAATTTCTTGTCCCGCCTGGAGTGCCCTTCCGTTAGGCGCATTTTCAGTATTGCCCGGATTTAGCTTAATAGAAGAACCTCCTATAAAACCACCTATCCTTAAACTGTGATCACGAATACTATTATCCACATTTTTGAGGTACGTAAAGTTGGTCTTTCCCCAAATAGTAGTAGATAAAAACAAATTGGCGTTGAAATCCGCAACAAATTCTTCTTTTATTTTATTGCCTTCCTTATCGGTTAAAGGTGGCCTGTACTTTATTGGTATGGTCAAAGCGGACAAATAAACACCTCTGTGGTTTAGGGATATGGTCTCCCTATTTTTGAATTTGAAAAAATACGTACCATCCCTATGCTCGTCCTCTCCATTTTCATCAAATATCAAATACCGATTAACATATAGTTTGTCTTCCTTAAATCTTACAAATGCCTTTGCTTGCAGGGGCCATTCATCGACCAAAACTATATTTGATATGCCAGTCGTAACATCTTTATCAACCTTAAACTTCTTTTTTATTGTAGTTTCTACTTCGCCTATTTTGACTTTTTGCCAGCCCTCAACCTCATCACCCTTTTTTAAAATAGTTTTCTTGATTGTCTTAGATGTTTTAAGACATTTAGGGCCATAGCACTTTTCAACATAATAGATGGTTTTAAGATTTAGATTTTCCTGAGATTGCACCCATGATCCAACCATGAATACAAAAATTAAAACTAGCAGTGTTCTCATACTGTAATAATTTAACTGGTCAAATGTGAACCTTGCTCCATTACCCCTGGCAAAGGGCAAAGATCCTTTATGATTGTTAGAAGAGCATTCCAAAGCTCTAGATTCAGTTTAAGTTAGGAAGCAGGGTAGGCTTTATAATTACGCCTTCTTGATCGTCCTTTATCACTCCAATAATAGAGTCCACGGCATTCATGACCTCTTTATAATTTTCCACATCAAAACTATCCGAGGATGGCAACAGGTCTATTATTTTGGGCCCGGTTATACCTATAGTAGTAAGTTTAAAACTTGCCCTGGCCCTTTCCAACTCAACGTTGGCAGCAAGTTTTGGCAACGACAGGTTAATACTCTTTTTACGGTTTTTAACGTGTATAACCAACCGTACGCCTACCCCATAAGTTCTGGTTTCAGAAGAGCTGCAAACTATTTTTTTGCGTTGCACAAAATCGGACACTATAAGCACATCTTTTCTTTCCAAGCCTCCCTTATGACCAAAAATTTCCAGATTAACGCCAGCACTCCTGTTGTACTTTAGTACATACCGCTCTATGCCACCGTCCAAGGCTGCCAAATTAGTGGGAATATTACCGCAATCATCACGGTCCAAGGCTGCCATTTTGTTTGCCTTAAGACTATCCGTAGCCATGGCCAAACTAAATTCCTCATATAACTGATTTGGGCTAAAGTTTTCTATAAAACTGTGGTCTTCGGGAAGTAGGGCCAATGTATCTATAACGTACATTCTGTCTCCCACCATAAACTCCTCAGGATTTTCCTGATTCGCATTTTTGTTTTCAGTTTCCCCACATCCGTAGATTATCAGTGAAACAACGGCAATAAAGATTGTTTTTTTCATTTGAAAGGTTTTTAGTTGTTTTTGTAAAAAGGCATCGGAATTGGGAAGGTCTGTTGCTTCATTTCCCAATGCTTGGTCTTTGTCAAAGCTACCATGGGCAGGTACAAAAAAAAATCCCCATTAGTGGGGATTTTTGCCATGTACACGAGCTTTTTTTCTAAAAATCGTATTTTTTCTCCAGCGCGTACCGTAACAATTCACCGGCACCGCTCAACCCCAATTTGCGAATCATGTTCTTACGATGGGTATCTACCGTGGTCTTCCCAATAAAAAGTTGGTCCGCAATTTCATAGGAGGTCTTTCCGCGGCTTATAAGTCCCAAGATTTCCTGTTCGCGAGCGGACAATATACTTTTGGATTTATTCTTGGTTGCAAACGGAAGGTGAATTTTCTTATCAAAGTATGTTTTTCCTTGGCCAACCACCCGTATAGCCTCTAGCACCACTTGCATTGAAGAATTCTTTAAGATATACCCCGCAACACCTGCATCCAACATTTGGGCAATGGCATTTTCCTGATCAAACATGGTAAAGGCAATGACCTTTGTACCGGGATATTGCTTTTTAATGATTCTGGCAGCAGCAATTCCGTCTATTTTCGGCATACGGATATCACAAAGGACCAATGTGGGCGATTTCTTTTTGACCATTTCCAATAACGCTTCCCCGTCATTGGCGTGCCCCACGATCTTAATGTCATCCTCGGTTTCTAGATAGGATCTTATGCCATCTATAAGCGCTTGGTGGTCTTCCGCTAAAACTACAGTTATCATATCGGTATATCTATAATGATCGAGGTTCCCTTGTCTGCAACACTGTCTATGGTAAAGCTACCTTCCAAATGTTCTATACGTTTTTCAATATTGTGCAACCCCATACCTTCACCAGAATGTTTAATCGTAGAGGTGTTGAATCCCGTTCCGTTGTCCTCTACCACAATGTTCAAAATATCTTCGTGTTGCGTTAGGTTTATAGCTGCTTTAGTCGCTTTTGAATGTTTTATTACATTGGTGACCAATTCTTGGACAATCCGAAAAATTATGAGCTCTGTAGAGTTCTCCATGCGATCTTGCAGACCAAAATCCGTAACGTCCAATTTAATCTTGTTAGCTTCCGAGATAGTTTTGGCCATCTTTCTAACTGCCGGCACCAACCCTTGGTTTGCCATTACCCCAGAATTTTTGGAATGTGCCAACCCTCTTATTTTTTGATAGGCCTTCTCTAACAATTCGCTTGCATTGTTTAGGGAATCATCGTCTTTGGCCGTATTAATATTTTCAAAATGCAATTTTACCGTGGCCATTAAACTCCCAAGATCGTCGTGCAGCTCATTGGCTACGCGCTGCCTTTCTTTTTCTTGGCCAGCAATCATAGCGTCGATACTGACTAATTCTTGTTCTTTGAGCAAGGTTTCCACTTTTTGTTTTTCCAATACCTGCCGTTGCTCGGCCAGTTTTCGCTTTTTAGAAGTGTTTTTGTGCAAGAGAACCGCTAATGATGCAATTAAAATAAGTGATATAAGCGATGCGACCAATAGACCACGATTTCGGTCGTTCTCCGCTTCGGCCTGAAGATTCTTGTTCCTTAACTGTAGGTTTTCCTTGAGTTGTTTTTCATTTTCCAAAACCACATTCAATCTGTTTATTTCCAGTGTATTCCTTCTAAAATCCAGCTCAAATTCCTGACGGTATGCGGCCAACAAAAAATCATAGGGAATATTCTTTTCTTCCTGTTCCCTATGAAAAAAGGCACTATTAAGGTTTAGATAATAATCCGACCTCAAGGGATCGGCCGTGTTGATATGCTCTTGGGCCGATTCCAAAAATTGATTGGCTCTTTGAAAATTTTTTCTCTTGGTTTCCAACATCATTAGCTTGATTGAGGAAAAAAAAGCCAAACTCTTATGAAAGGGATAGCCCTTTGCCAAAAAGATAGTTTTTTTGTAATACTCCGAAGCACTTTCTATTTCTCCTTGGATATCCAACATCAAAGCTTTTTCATAGTAGATATTGGCCAGCACTGGGCTATTTATATTTACCTCATTCTCAAAACGGTCCAGCTTTTTGGCCACTTCGAAATAATCTTCGTCAAATTCCACAAAGGATTTGGACCAAAAGATCATTTCGTAAATCGACACCCAAATTTCATCCATGGAATCACTTGATATTTTTTTAAAATGTTCCAAATAGGCCTTATAGGAATCACTATTTTGAGCGAATTCGTAATTATGATATTTGAAAAAAGCCAAAAGACAGGCTTTGATCAAAAAAGGTTTATTTAAATCATTGGCCATCTGATATGCAGCATAAAATTCCCTATAGGCCGATCCTTGTGCCCTGTTATAGAACAGGTCCAGATATCCTTTTTGCAATGATCGAATGACGGATAACTCTTTACTTTCGGTTTCTCTGTTGCTTACTAACACCAGTTGAAAATAGTCCCGTTCTTTTTGCCCCTCATAGTATAGAATTTCGGCAAGACGCTCCAACTCATTGCGCACGGTGGTATCTTCCAACTGATAGGAAACCATTTTTGCCTTTTCAAATTCCAGTTGCTTTAAATGATAAAAAAAGGATTTTATGCTTTCAGGTTGTGAAGACAAGAGCATCCAAGGCAGCAATAGCATAATAAGATTAGCAACTTTTCGCATTAAAAAAACAGGTTCACAAAGCTATGATGACATCTTGGTGAGGGAAACTGTTGGCCCTCCTCTAGACTTTCAATACTCAATCCGTCATACCCCACCATTCCAGGCCTTAAAATGCGTTTATAGTGATCGATTCCATTTCTGTAATAAAACTCAGAATCGAAAACCCTGGTCCTAGGAATATCCCCTTCGATAGGTTCTGAATAATCAGATGAATTCCATTTACCTACATTAAAATTAAAGCCGGGTAGTGGGTATAATATTCGATTAAATACTAATGGAAAACGCTCTCCTTTTTTAATTTCTATGGGGCTTTTAAAGCTATACTTATTTTTATAACTTTTTCTAGTACCCTTTACCCCAAAATAAACATTTTTCTCCCCGTCATAATATGGTGAGTGCCTAGAAAAACCTATGTTGACGTTTCCTCGGTAGTTTAAAAGTTTTAAGGAAACCTTTTTAATGCGGCATAAATCCCCATCCGCCGACCTATCAAAGTGAAACCTTCCGAAAACACCAAATAGAGTTCCATAGAGTTCGGAACCGTAGAGGAAATGATATACAGATTCTTTATCGGCTTGCCCGTAACCCAAATTTACCGATGTTCCTAATTCTTGATCTTCAAAGTTTTGCATAGTGTTATTAATTTTTAGTGTTAAACTCAAAAGTAATAAGGCCATCCATACCGGATAATCCCCATTCATAGGTATTTTCACGGTATGCAATTTGGCAAACGTATAGGAAGATCTATAAAATTTTGGGGTGGGAAAAAACCTTAATTTAGCAATAAATCCCCTAATAGGACTGTAGAAAAACCATAGAATTTATAAGGTTATTATGTAGTTGTTTAAATTTCTAATCTATTGAACCTGAGTGACTAGAAGTAACAACTAAAAAGCGGTTAAGGCATCGCTTAAAGGAATACAATTTTTATCCAAATGGGCTAAATAAGCAGGTTGTCCGCATTCCTAAATTGGAAGCGGAATTATATATTTATACAGACTCGGAAACAATTTGCAACGCCGTAATGGTTCCTAAAAACCCAAAAACAATGGCCCAATATTGCATTTTAATCCAAAAAAGGCTGTGATTGTTTTTTAGCAAGAATTCTTTTCCGGTTTCCTTATCTATTACTGCTCGGGCATTTTTATTGTTCCATCTAATTCCAAAATACCAGCTAAATACTGCCGTACCAAAGAATGCTATGATAAAACCATAATCAGAATATTGCTTGGGAAGTAAATATTCCGAAATTACAATCAATCCCACGAGCACTACAACTACGAGAAAACCTCTTCCGGACCAGATCAGCATATTAACTTTTTTTAAATTTGTTATTCTATATTTTTATAAATTTCGGATAATACTTCAGATAAATGCCAGTTTCTAAGGAATTCAGAATTTGGTCTGGTCTCCGTCTTGCTTTTCCATGTCGATTCTACTTTTCTAAAAGCATCTCTTATAAATGATTCATCGGCAACATTGCCCGGAATATTAATAAACATGGGAATAAACGATTCGGAAATAGTCGCCCCTCCATGCCAACCATTCATTTGATCTCCTTCATTGACCGTTAAATATCCCATTTCGCCATCTGTAAATACTACCACGTCTCCAGAGCGACTATTCCACATGGGATCGTTCATTTCTTCCAAACGTGCCTCAAAATCTGGCCAATCCTCCATATGACCACTTTTCATTAAGAAAGCATTAATACTGTTCAATTTAATTTCTCCATTAGCAGGATCAACCGATTCAACCCAACGATATCTGGCCAACATTCTATTCTCCAAATAATCCTCCCCATCTACTGAACAATCATCATTTTGACACGCCTTTACGAATATGGCAGGAAATCTACCAAAGGCGCCATGATCTTTTTCAAAACTTTCTTGTTTTGATGGATTTCTATTTTTAGGTCCTAATTTGGTATTATCAAGATTCACATCACCTTTACCTGTACTGGCCAAAAAAAGCGCCTTGGCACTCTCTAAAGCCAACAAATTGTCCATATAGGGCAATGCCGTTCTAATATATAAATGTCCCATCCCTCCATTTGGAGAATAAGTATATACATCAGAATCTAAAAAATCATCCAAATCCTTTTCTCCTCTCACCTTCCTCCTATCCATTTCCTCAATATATTTATCAAACCTTTTATCATCCAATAAAAAGTTACGTGAACGCAATTTTACTGCATCCAAAATGTCTTTTGGAAAAATATTGAACTGATTTAGCTTAGTATCCTCTCTATCCGAAGGATGCTCATCATTGTGATAAGCGTGAAGACCATGATCGGCAATTAGGACAAACATTGTAGAATACAACAAGCCATTGTGAAATAAAAAATCAGTAACCTTTTTAAAGTAATAATTGGTTACTTGTAGTGCATGCTCTTGAATAGCCAACAAAGGATCTGCCACATTAGGCAACGCAGGACCTTTGTGATACCGAACACCCACTAAATCTTGTTCAAAATCGTACGCTTCTTTAATATCTTCTGGTTCTTTGTTGCCTATATGATGGGCAACATTATCTGGTCCTGGATAATATAAAGAAACAAAATCCACTAGGTTTTCACTGTCATACTTAAGATTCTCCGAAACATTGGATAAGAACATTGCAGATGTCTCAAGATCCAATCTACGTGCGGCTAAGGGATTATGTTGTTTTAGAACAATATCTTTATCGTACGTTTTCCTTATAGTTAGACCGGGAATATAGTAAGATTCCTTAGCGACTTTTTTCAGATCATCTATAACATTTTTGCTGTACCCAATTGAAGTGACAGTTGCGTTGTCATTTTTCGAATATGAGTACCAAGGATAAAGTGAAATTATATTCAATGATTTGGGGTTATTGGAACCATTCGGATAATCGGTAATAAGATTGTCATATAAACTTCCGGCATTGTTTCTTGCTCTATTATTAAAACCACCTATTACCGCCGAAGCATTAACTACCCCCGATACTTCTCCCTGCGAATTAAATCCCAAATATGAATTTCCGTTTATACCATGTTCTCCCGGTCGTTGCCCACTATAAATACCGGTCCAGTTACACCAGGTTACCGTAGGAATAGCAGATAATACCGGTTGTTTTAGTGCCTTATCCCGAAATCCGCTATTAAAGGCAGATTTAAAACCGTCCGCATCATCATTATTAACTACTGCCAGTGCAGAATCGTACGCAAACCCATCAACGCCAACTATTATTGTTTTTAGTGAACTAATAAAGAAAGTACTTATTGGCCCTTTTATGATCCTATTTGTGCCCTTTTTCTGCCATACCCCCTGTAATATGGCTTGTTTACCCAACAGCCTCCTCTCTTTTGGTATTTTTATATCAAAATATCTTTTTATCCAAGAATAATTTCCGGCACTACCCTTTACTTCCGGACCAACAGTAACAGCATTCTTATTAATTAGTAAATTCCCGTTTAAATCATAAATACCATCAATTCCTATTACATCAAACTTCTCAAACATTTTGCTTTCCACCCTATGTTTATAGGTTAAACCAATGGCATATGTGTAAATATCGTAAGGGCTATTTGTGGAATAGGTCCAATAAAATTCTTTGGCAGTATCTTTGTAGTTTATCTCAAAATCATTTTCTGTTTCTGGGCTTATCAAATTAGGAACATCTTTTAATTCATCGGGGATAAACCCTAGAGCCATAATGGGAGTTCTGATGTAAAACTCATTGGGTTTATTACTATTTTTTTCAGGATAAATTTCCAACTTCTGATTATTATATATTAGCGTATCCCTTGCGAGTTCCTCTTCTAGGGGAACTTTAATATAGTCTGCTTTTATTAAGCTGATTTGTAACGGGTTTGCATATCCGTTGTTTATTGCATCCGTATGCTTGAAACTTTGATAACTGTATTCATAAAACTGAAGGAAGTCATCCTTTTGCGGTTCCTTTTCCTCCGATACCAGAATTACAGATGCTGTGCTTGTATTACCCAATGCGTTTACCACACGTAGGTTTATATTCGTTTCCTTACCAATTAATGGTACACTGGTTGATGGAATACTAACGCTAATCTTATGTGCAAAAGGGCGCCATTTAGATGTATTTTCCGGAGTTTTTTTTATTTGTAGATTTTGAATTACGATAAAATCTTCAGTTGACGGGTCTATATACTCAAGATAAACTTCCTTGATATCAGCTTTATTTTTTACAATATCTGCTAACGGATCCCTAATATCGGCTTCAAAGTAAATAGTTGCTTTATTCTCGGAGACCGAACCAATGTCAATACTGTTTGGATTTATTATTACGGTAGGAAAAGGGTTGGAGAAATTTGCCGCAATGCCAGACTCTTTCCCTGTTTTATCATACACATAAATTATATTGTCCGGAAGCATCGAATATTCTATCTCCTTAGGCTCATCGGCCTGTAAGGAAACCCCGTCAAATTGAGGTATGATCTGTACTAAGCGCAAACTGTCGTTCGGGATAAAAACACCCTTAAATTTAATAGGATTAAGTGGTTCTGCATCCTTGGTATAAAGTTTTAGGAGTTTGGGATCTCTAGGGTTTTTGGCATATTCAAGATCCGGAACATCGTCCATTGTAGGATAAACAAAGTTAAGTTCAAATTCATTATTACCATCAATAACACCAGAATACTGCACCTTGTTACTTGTTTGCAATATCATATCGTTCTTGCTAACGAATATTCTTGCAATGGTTGTATCCATTGTTTCTTGGTTAACGATTTTCCACTGACCAGAATAGTCAAGCTGTGCGTTCATTGCCTGAAACACACCTACAAGCAAGAAAAGAAGATAGTATTTGTTAGTTTTCATAGGATATGGTTTTTAATCTTCCCCAAGGGGTTCATCGATAATAATTCCTGAACCGGAATCTTGGTTATCGGAAGCTTCGGAATCATTAGTCTCCGTTGGTTTTTTTGCAAAGGGATTTTCGAACCCTTCCCCAGAGCCCTTTTCAAATTTATCCTCTTTTTTACCACCTTTGTTAGGGTCAATTGATACCAGTTTTTCTTTTAAACCAGCCACGCTAGCGGTCATGGCTCCTGCATCCCCTGCCTTTTTTGCTTGCTGAATGGCTCTTCCACCATCGGGATCACTACTTAGATTACTGCCTTCTTTCCAAGTGGCATCATCTGCCATCAATATATCTGAATCCATGATAAGGAATACCAGAACTATGGACTTAATTATGGACGGTGATAACCTTTTGGTCACTAGCAAATAACTTAAACAGCAAATTACCAACAGATAGTAGATTATCCTCATTCCAAAGACGGCTAGCAATAAGCTTGACACAATTACGCCCAAGAGCAATAGGAACCATTTAGGAATCTTATCCCGTGTTATTGCCTCCCCATTCCCGGATATCAGCAAAAAGTAGCGGATAGTGGCTACCAAAGCTCCCAAAATTAGGAACACGGATATTATATGTCTGGGGTAACCATTGATCTTTGGCAAAAAAGCTAGAAAAATCAGGTTTATGGATGCTCCCATGAGTACTAACCCTAATTTTTTTCTGTTGTAACTAGAAAAGCTATACTTCCATAAATTGCCATATGCGCCTAAATTTTTATAAAAACCTATAGGTCCATATCTTCTCATCAGTTCTATTAGGGAAAAGACTATAAACACCACTAGAATCCACATAATTCTAGGTGTAATCACATCATAATCGATAAATTCGCCTTTATATTGATCAATTGGATTATAAAAATAATATCCGGGTTCATACGAATTCTTCTGTTTTTCGAAACTTCTTATATCTGCATCCAAATCCTTAAAATGCCCTTTATCTTCAATCAAAAAGAAAGAGTGAAACTTTGGTAATCCCTTTTCTGTATAGGTTAGCCCATTCCATCCCTTCTTTATCCTATGCACATAATAAATTTGAAAAGAGGTGATGAATACCGAGAAAATAACCATGAAGAGAAAAGTCCTGCTCCATTTTTTGCGGCTAAAAGTGTATTTTTTGTTAAGTCGAAACAAGCCAACAAGAGCTCCTAGCAGCATCCATCCAAACAAACCGTTGTAGGGAGAAAAAAATGGGTTGGAATAGATTTTGGAGAGATCTTGCTCACTTAACAACCATGTAATTATTAAGTAAAAGAGGTTTAAAGCAATTCCAAGCGACAAATAATACATGATGTGCTTAGCAAACGAAGAAAGCTCATTCTTAGAATAATTGATTTCCATAATTCCCTATTTATATTGTTCTACTGGTTCATAAAGTATAAAAGCTCCTTTGATCGATTCCAAATCTTTAATGACAACATGGTAAATACCGGGATGCTCAAATTTTTTGGTTTCCTGTGCTTCGGGTATTACCTTAATTTCCATATCTAGTAACGGCAAGTAAAATGATACCGCTCTACCCGTATCGTTTTGAAAAGTTATCGTAGCACCTTTATCGACTCGCAAAATACCCGGGGTAATTTTTTCTTGGTTCACCCTAAACACCGTCTCAGAACTTAGGTCTCCCGATGTGGAGCCCCATAAAACCGCTGAAAAAGTGATGGCTATCACGGAAATGACAATCAACCCTTTTCTAAAGAAGTTTAAGGTAGTCATTGAACCTTTATAATTCTGAACCATTTTCCCCAGTGGGTATCCATAAGCCACATGTCCCAAATATGCCGCAAACAAGGACATGGGTTTGCTGGTAAGGCCAAAAAGTTCTCCAAAGGGAGAAACAACAAAAATTGTTTCCAATAGTAAAGCATAGAGAACGGCCCACCACAGATTCTTTCCCTTCATTACCAAAGCGTACATAATGCCAAAGGTAATTCCGTTAGAAAAATGATATAACCAACCTACCAGATCGGTAAATGTGCTGCTCGCCGTAGCATCGGTTAGCCACATGCCATACATGTTGATGGGTGCAAAGATCCGATTGCCCAAAAGCATAATGGGGATTCGGATTAGATCGTAACCAAATGTTCCCAGTAGACCACCAACGGCCCCCAACAGCAAAACGTTTTTTAAATCATCTTTTTTTAAGAATAGGTAAACCCAAATCAACAATAACAATAGTAGTGATGGAAGGAAAATGGCCAGAGCGGTCTTATGCATATCCGCAATGCCATACGCCTTCAAAAGAAGTATTCCTCCAGACGGAAGGCATAATAGAAATAACAATATTCTTAAAAAAGATATCTTCATAAAGAAATAGACAAAACCATCGCTCAATATGAAGATTAGTATGGTAATACTCGGGGGAAAGAACCTTTTAGAGCTTTATTATTGTTAAAAGTTAACCATTTTTCACCTATTTAAAAAAAGTATTTTGTGACAATTACACTGTATTTTTAGTATGCCGAATACGTTATAACATACAATGTATTAGTTATTTACATAAACAGATGATTTGTATGAAAACTTTTGTGATTTATTTCTTACCTCACCCAATAGCTATTTAGATGTAATGGAAGTGTCTCCCAGGTATTCCTTCGGGAATAAATATCAAATGCATCTGCCAATGATTTATTGCAATGCACTTTAACATACAGCTCGTCATTTGATCTGCCTACATTATCCAGGGTAAACACTTCCCTTGGGTATTTGGTTTTTATTTCTTCCGTTAGCTCGGACAAAATTTCCTCAGCATCATCAGAAAAGTCAAAATCACCATTTGGATCGGTATAGGTAAAGCCGAAGGTCCCTTCAAATTTCAACCATTTTGGAGAACTTGCCCAAATTAAAGTGGAATCGCCCAGAATGCTTTTGTGGTAATCCCTGGCAGCCTTTAGCGAATTAAAAGATTCGGCCTTGTGGATCGGTTTTTTAAGATTAGGCTGGATAGAGGTCAGCTTTTCTGTATCGAAATAAAAGTATTCGCCCTCCATCAACATTTCATTGCAATACAGATTAACGTAAAACTTCTTTATAATTTCGTGATTACGGCATAACTGTATTTTGTAATGGTATCCGCAAGCATATTGTTTTCCGGGGGTATCAAAAACCCATTCCGATTTAATCTTGTTTAAAACATCAATTTCATCCACATACCAATTGCCAATAGATTTTACCAAATCGGTTTCTTCCCCCGTCCATTTAACCCCCAGCAAATAATAATCCCCTTTTGAAAAATCGATTTGCTCGAAAGGTTGTTGTTGACCAGACAGGTTTAAAAAAAATAAAGCGAAAATGACGACGGTTAAAATGGATTTCATGTTACTCAAAATTTTAGATGATATAATACACAATTGATTAAACAAGCGGCAAGCGTTGATCAACTAATTAAAACAACTATAAACTGCTGTATTTAAATTCTTTACAAAGTAGTGAAAAATAGGAATAGTTGTTAAAAAGCACTCAAAATCAGGGGCTACCCATCCGAAGAGTACGCCCCTTTATTGCCTTAACCATGCAATGATACAACTATTGCACCGGGGTTGAGTATAGTGTTGTAGATAGGTGATTTTTTCGCAAACGCCAACAATGTTTGCTTTTCCGCTTCGGATAAATTGCCCTCCACATCGATATGCACTTTTATTTGCCCGTATTCCTTTAAGATACAGGCGTCCAGACCTAGAAATCCATTTAAATTTAAATCGCCTTCTACACGTATGGTAACACCATCTACCTCAATACCATTTGCCGAAGCCAACAACATCATGGAAGTGGTTATACAACTTGCCAAGGTATGCAGTAAAAACTCTGGCGGACTTGGTGCTGTATCCGTACCGTTTAAAACAGTGGGCATATCCGTACCGCACTCAAATGGGAGGGTTCTTGTTATATCTTCCTGGCAAGCGCCGTAAAATCCTCTGATCTGGCTTTTATTTCGGGGCCCCGATTCCCATTTGTTGGTTGCCTTAAATTTAAACTCAGCAATTTTAGGATTGCTCTGTAATGCCAAAACTGTGTTCTCAATGGCTTCAATATCGAAACCATTTACTTGTGTGCTTGTGGTGTTCATCTTTTTGTGCTTTAGGTTATTTATTTGTTTAAAAATTCGTTCCAAATGCTATTAATTAACTCTGCTACCGTAGGTATATCGTTTATATGACCTACACCCTTGCCGGCATACATGCCAATTTCTTCAACTTTGCCCATCATATCCGTATTTGGGACATTCCCCTCATACCTAGTGACCGTTGCATCGCTATCCTTGTATGTTACCAGTACTTCATTTTCATTTGGTCTGTTTCCTTCCACGGGACAACCGGCGGCTTCCCACATTTTAAATGTTTTATTTCTTATAATTCGATGTGTTGCATTGCTCCACCCTTTGTTTAAACACACAGTAAAAACAGTGTCTTTTGCCGATGAATTGATCAATGCTTGTTTATATTTTGGATGCGCGCTGCTTTCTTCCGTAGCTACAAAACGCGATCCCATAACCACCCCCGCAGCTCCCAATGATAAATATGTATATATGTCCTTTCCGGTCGCAATTCCTCCCGATGCTACCACCGGGATATTCCCGGCAACTGCCAGCACTTCTTCCAAGGCTTCATGTAACGGCCTCGAAGCGTGTACATGACCACCAGCTTCGGTACCCTGACAAACAAGATAATCGGCTCCGGCATGGATAGCGCTTATAGCACTGTCTTCACTAGTTACTTGTATGCCTAAAATAATATTGGCCCTCTTAATTTTTTGTACTATCTGCTTAGATGGAATACCCCATGAAAATTGTATGATTTTTATTCCCGATTTTATGGCACTATCCAGTGCTTTAGGCTCAAAATTCAAAACAAAATTTGCGTAGAAAGAGCCATTTGTAATTTTCTGAACGTCTTTAATTCTTCTTCTCGAATCTTTAGGCGTTGTCCATGTAAGGGGTAGCCCTCCTAACGCTCCAGACTTAGTTACTTCGGATACTAAGGCTGTAGTAACTACTCCTGCTGTAGGCGCTTGTACTATCGGGTATTTAATATTTAGCAATTTGATGAGTCTTTTGGTTGCCGAAGAAGGATAGCTAAATTCAATAGCTTCATTTGTTTCCTTAAGAATCAAATTCCTTGATCTACCAAAACTGTAACCGGCAACAGTGGTTGCACCAATGCCGGTAAGCGCACTTTTTTTAATAAAATTACGTCTAGAAAAGAGATTTTTTGACATTCTTTTGATATTAAGGTTTGTAACTTAATGCTGCTGTTCTTTGAACTCGCTCCAAATGCGCCCTATCAATTCGGCTACGGTAGGTATATCGTGTATATCGTTCACACTGGTTCCGGCATAGTTTGCCATGGCCTCAATTTCACCCGTATAGTTTAGATTGGGCGCGTTAATACTGTATCGTTCTACATCGTAATCGGGCCCAAATTGCACTACAATGTCCTTTTCTCCGGGTCTCTCACCAACTGCAGGGCAGCCTGCGGATTCCCACATCTCAAAAGTTGAGTTGCGTAAAATTCTATGGGTCGTATTTTCGAACCCTTTATTCATACAGGTGGTAAAAACGGTATCCTCAGCAGCGGATGCTACCAGCGACTTCTTATAAACATCATGCGCGCCACTTTCTATAGTAGCCACAAATCTTGATCCCATAACAACGCCAGCGGCCCCCATTTGCATATATTCACGCATTTTATGCCCCGTGGCTATGCCTCCGGAAGCAACTACTGGTATATCTCCCGCAATTTTTAAAACACGCTGTAACGCTTCTGCCAATGGCCGGGATGCATGCACATGACCACCAGCTTCGGTACCCTGACATATCAAATAATCTGCTCCCAGATCCAAAGCTGCCCTAGCACTGGCCTCACTGGTAACCTGTATGCCCAAGATTACTTTCGCCTCCTTCATTTTGGCCACCATGTCTTTCGTTGGCATACCCCAAGAAAACTGTATAATGGGCACGCCACTGGCTATGGCCACATCAAAAGCCTTTGGCTCAAAATTCAGTACAAAATTTGCAAAAAAGGGGTTTTTGGTTTTTCCTTTAATGGCTTCGATCTGTTTAATTGCATAATCGGGTTCGGACCAACTTAAGGGCAAAGCCCCCAACCCCCCACTATTAGCTACCGCGGCGGTAAAGGAACTGTTTACCACACCCCCGGTCGGAGCCTGTATTATAGGGTACTTTACATTCAATAACTCCGTGAGTTTCTTGGTCGCTGATGACGGGTAATTAAATGTAGCGGTGCCCTTTTTATCTGTTATCGACGGCTTATTCGATCTACCAAAACCATTGCCAATAATGGTTGTAGTCGCAATACCTGCTAGTGCTCCCTTTTGTATAAAGTTGCGTCTGGAAAAGTTTTTCGAGTCCATAAAATGATACTTTAAGTGATTACTGGTTGTTCAATTTCTTTAACTGAATATTTATATCACAAAAGTATCGGGTACCGTCCCGTTAAAATGGTGCCATAAGTTCTATAAATGGTATAATCGGTTCATAGGAAAATGAACCTATAGTAACAATTTTGATGATTGCTAGGAGTACTAGAGGGTAACGGCATTCCGATACGCAAGGGGAGTAACCTTTTGGTGCTTTTTAAAGACTTTGATAAAGTGGGAAGGGTCCTCAAAACCACAATCATAGGCAATTTCGTTGACCGATTTGTCGGAAGTTTTGAGAAACTGTACCGCCAAAGCTATTTTTTTATTGGAAATCCAACGTCCCGGACTTTCCCCGAAGGCCGCTTTAAAACTTCTTTTAAAAGTGCTTAAACTCATGTTGGAAAGTGTGGCGTATTCCTCCAACTTCAGGTTATACGGATAGTTATCCATCATAATCTGTTTAAGCTGTGTACTGTTGGACGCCTGAAGACTACAAAGGTAAGACGCTATTTCTTGATGTTTGCTAGAGGTAAAAATATTGAGCAGAAGCTCTTCAAACTTCAATTTAATCACATTGGTATTGGGGTTTTCATGTGCTTCAAAATACACTTCCAAGGATTTCATATAGGACATTAAAAAATCGTCCATTTCCAAGCGCAGCACACCATCGGAGTCCATCGGTTCTGTATTTTTTTTATAGGAAAGGGTATCACTGAATTTCAGCATAAATTTTTTAATAAACTCATCCGGCATAAAAATCATTAGCGCACAATAATCCTCGCTGTGAAATTGATGGGCAATATTGGCCCCCTTTTTTACGAACAGGGCATCCCCTGCCCTAACCATATAATCGTTCCTGTGTGTCTTCCACATTTTTTTACCGTTGGTCACAAAGACAAAGTAGTTGGCATCGGACCACATACCAAAGCGGATTTCTTCAACAAGACATTTGAACTCTACAAACAACAGCTCATCTACCGTAAATTTCCGAAACAGACTACAATCGCGTATATGTGAAAAAACATTGGTCATTGAGGAAACAATATACACAATTTACCAATTATCTTCTAGCTATAGGGTTTTGGTTTTAATACCTTGCCCTAAAAGCTATGTACATTCAAATCCCAATATTGGAACAACGGCCACAAAAAGTCGATAACAGGTTGTTTGGCATGTCTTTTTTAGCCCGTATTTTTTGGATTAACCGCCGTGTTTTTCGTTAAAAGTACCGTGGAAGACCATTGAACGGGCAAGTGTTACCTTTACCGACTAGTTTATGCCAAGGGGAGCATTCGTATCAAATTTGTAGCAAACAAAACGATATGAAGACTGTAATATTAGGTTTCAAAAAAGAGTTTTCCAAAGACAATTTGGTTGCGGCCATTACTTGCCTTATCCTTTCCATTTCCATTTTCTTCATTATGGGCGTACTGAACAGACCTGGGGTACTGTAGTGCCATTTAGGTTTTAAACAATCCTTGGGGTACGGGCAGCGCTCTAATGCGCTTACCGGTAGCTGCAAATACGGCATTGAGTACTGCCGGTGCCACACCCGGAACGGCGGGTTCTCCCGTCCCCGTAGGGGCTTCGTTGCTGTCTACTATAAATACGTCAATATCCGGGGTCTCATGGATCCGTAGCAGATCATAGGTATCATAATTATCTTGCTGGACTTCGCCATCTTTTACGGTTATGGATCCTTTTAAAAGTGCACTCAACCCCCATAAAATACTACCCTCTATCTGTGCTTTTACCTGATTGGGGTTTATGGCCAGGCCACAATCGATGACCGCCGTAATTTTTACTATTTTTAATTGATCATTTTCCAAGGAGACATCAACTACTTGGGAGCAATAAGAGGTGTTGTACCCTAGTGCGGACACTCCTTGATATATGCCATTTTCTCCTTGCTTGCCCCAGCCCGATTTCTCTGCGGCTATCTCCAAGGTTTTTTTCAGTTTCTGGGGATATAGGTCGTCGCCCACCCATGGCAATTCCTTTTGTTCTACAATTTTGGCCTTTTCCAAGAGATCTAACCGAAACTGTACGGGATCCTTATTCGCACTATGCGCCAGTTCGTCCATAAAACTCTCTAGCCCCAATCCCCACGGATGTGCAAATACACTCCGCCAAGATGCTCGGGGCAATAGGTTTCCCTCTTTGTACCTCAGCCTATGGTTATACGCCAAGGGAATGCTATACGGGTAGGGTCTATATCCGCTAGGCCTACTCACCGTACCATGTAATACCAATGAAATGGGCATATTATCCTCATCTAGTGCCGCCTCCCAGTAGTCCTTGCAATAGGGGTGGTATTTGGAAGTGGAAAAAGTGTCTTCCCTACTCCATGTAACTTTTACGGGCCTACGTACCTTATCTGAAAGTATAACGGCTTCCTCCACATAATCGCAAAAATAACGGCGTCCAAAACCGCCCCCAGAGGGTTGATTGTGGACGGTGATGGCTGCCTGCGGTAAACCGGTTAGTTCGGCAATCCGTTGTTGGTTTAATTGTGGTGCTTGGGTACCCGCCCATATTTCAACCTTATGTCCCCGATGATAGGCGGTAGCATTTAAGGGCTCCATACATGCATTTACCTGGTAGGGAGAATCATAGGTAGCTGAAACAAAACGTCTGCCACGTCTAAAAAGGGCTTTGGCCCCATTTATATCGGAACTTACTTCCCGTTTTCCCATACGACCGTCTATCAATTCTTGCCTAATGTCGATGTCGGATTTTGATCCATTTTTCCCTTTCTCCCATACTATTTCCAATGCTTTTTTTCCTTCAAAAGCGGCCCAGGTATTGGTGGCCAAAACAGCAACACCGGGTCGTACACCCCCTTTGTAATCATCGGGCTGCACTTCTGTAGGTTCTACCTCCAGAACCTCTACCACGCCGGGGATGGCCAGTGCCTTATCGGCATTAAAAGACACCAGTTCCCCACCCCAAACGGGACAGCGTGCAATACCCGCGTAGAGCATATCGGGTAATTTTACATTAATGCTGAAGGGGGTACTACCAGTAGCGGCCTGTGCAGCTTTTGGACCAATGATAGGTTTGCCGATATACTTAAATTCCGACGGGTCTTTTAGTTTAATCTCTTGCGGTGCATTTAGGGTAACCGCTATGTCCAATAAATCTCCAAAGGGAATCTTCCAGTCTTGGTCTTTATGTAGTATATGGCCTTGCTCGCTATAGCATTCGGTGGTACTTACCCCCCATTTTTGTGCTGCGGCAGAAATTAGGATTTCCCGGGTAGTGGCCATGGCCTCGCGCAGCGGCTGCCATAATATTCGAACCCCATTACTACCTCCCGTACCCTGAAGGTGCCCGTAACGTTCCGTACTACCTATTCCAAATTCTATTTTTAGGTCTTCCATGGACACCCCCAATTCATCGGCGGCTATCATGGCAAGCCCCGTGGATGTCCCCTGCCCCAATTCGGATTGGCTAGAAACAAAAGTGATGCTATTATCCGGACTTATCTTTATAAAAAAATTGGGTTCCCAATCTGGCAAGACCTTTCTTTCCCCTGCACAGCCAAGGGGTATAAAAGTGCCCAACAGTATTCCGCCCCCACTAAGGGCCGTGATTCTAAAAAAATTTCTGCGTTCCATGATGCCTATTTGTCTTTGTAAAGCTTTCGATATCCCTTACGGTATTACTGCAGGGTTTATCCCAATTTTTCTGCGGCCCGTTTAATGGCCTTTCTAATTCGTAAATAGGTGCCACAACGGCACAGATTGCCCTTCATTACTTCATTGATAGTAGCGTCGTTGGGGTTTTTGTTGTTGGATAGCAAGGCCGTTGCGCTCATTATCTGCCCGCTTTGGCAGTATCCGCATTGGGGAACATCCTCGGCGATCCACGCCTCCTGTACGGCCTGCAATATGGCATTGTTTTGTTTTCCTTCAATAGTGGAGATCTCCTTACCTACGGCCATCCCAACGGTAGTAGTACAAGAACGTATGGCCTCACCGTCTATATGTATGGTACAGGCACCACATAAACCCTTGCCACAGCCGTATTTAGTACCTGTTAACTCCAAGATATCGCGTAATGCCCAAAGTAGGGGCATTTTGTCCGATGCTTCCAGGGCGTAGCGTTTTCCGTTTACTTTTAAATTTATCATAAAAAAAATGTAAGCGCTGTTTAATCTTTTATATTTGGATCAATGGCTGGTTGGAATGGTTTTTTATAGGTGATGTAATCCACTAACAAATAAAGCCATTCCAAGGCCTTGGAGGCTTCTTTTGCGCATTTATTATTTTCGGATTCCGCGAATCTGAAATAAATTTTGGAGAAGCAATACAAACCCAATTGTAAGGAAACATGACCCTTTGGACCCTAATTATTGCCATTGTTTGTGGAATAGCCATTGCCCAAGGTATTTTTTTGGGGGTTTATGTATTGGTAAAAGATCGGGGAAGGTCTTTACCGCCCCTTTTTCTAAGTATTATGTTATTGGGGCTAAGCCTTAGGATAGGAAAATCTTACTTCTATTACGTTTTTTCCGCAGTACCGCTATGGGGCACTGCCCTGGCCGCTGCCGGACTTTGGGCCGTTGGTCCCTCGCTTTGGCTATACACGGTATCTAGCAAGCCCTATAAACCCCGAAAAGCAGATTATCTCCATTATGCGCCCACTGCCCTATTGGTATTGGGCAGTTTGGTAATAGATCGCTCCTGGCCACTTATTGAAATCTACAATACCGGAGCCATTGTCTTTGCCCTATATGTATTGGCCAGTTTTTTACTGTTTTGGAAAGGAAACTGGAATGGTAACCGGCGCCGATTTTTACTTTTTGGTACCAGTGTAGCCGTTATAAGTCTAATCTTTGTTTTTCAAAGTTTTTTTGGCACCATACAATCCTATGCCATAGGTACGGCGCTGGCATTAGTGGTGCTTTACTGTATCAATTTTATGATTATGCGCGATCGGTCTATTCTTAACCCCAAAAGTAATGGTACCAAGAAGCTAAACCCCGATACCCGTACCGCGATAGTAAAGGATTTGGAAGCCTTGTTCCAAACACAAAAAATATATCGCCAAAAGGGACTTACCTTGTCATCTGTTTCCAGTGCGTTGGATCATCCCGTTTATTTGGTTTCCCAAACCATAAAGGAACACTACGGTACCAAATTCAACACTTTTGTAAATACCTATAGAGTGGCCGAGGTAAAGGACCGCCTAAAAGACTTGGAAGCCAATGCCAAAATAGAGGTTATTGCCACGGCCGTGGGTTTTTCTAGTACCTCTTCGTTATACCAGGCCTTTAAAGAAGAAATGAAAGTAACCCCACAGGCCTTTAGAAAACAACAACTGAACCAAGCTGGGGAGGGTTAGGGAGCTGGGAGCTGGTTTTAAACAAAAAGGAAAGAACCCAATATAAAACGTAGATTCCGTATATCAATCTTTTATAAACCCATGTTTTACCAACCACGGCATTATATAATCCACTAAGTTGTACCGAACCTCGGTTTTGGTATTATAAAAATTGTGATCTCCGTGTGGAAGTATCACCACCTCATAGTCATCGTTGTCAATTTTTTCCAATTCCCTAAGGGAGGCATTTACCGGAATCACCGGATCGCTGGTTCCAAAAATCCATAAGGTTTTGGCATTCAGCTTTTTTAGGATCCCCCTAGGGTCAAAACCCCGGTCGCCCTTAAATTGCTTCAACTTTTCATCGGCTTCTTCCAAAGAAATCCCTTCTTCGGTACCGTCCCCACTTAGTGCACTAAAATAATCTTCCTCCCCGGCAGAAACTGATACTCCTTCCCCCACAATAATAAACTTAACACTTTTATCCATGGAGGCTGCCAAGGGCATTATCCAACCGGCCTGGCTACCGCCCAAAAGGCCAATGCGGGCCGGGTCAACACTGGGCTGCTTTCCCAACCATTTTAAGCAGGCAACCACATCTTCTGCCAAAAGCTGAAACCAAGCGGCACTCCTTTCCACCGTAAAGAACTCATAGACACCCCCAGAACCACCAACGCCCCGCTTATCAATGGCCAGTACGGACATTCCCATTTTGGTAGCCAACGAAATATAATAACCCACATCCGTATATCTGGAGGGGGCCGACCCATGGACGATGACCACCACAGCATTTGGTTTCTGGATATCTTTTGGTGTTACATAGGCCGCATTTAAATAGATATCACCACTTTTTATCTTTACCTTGTTTGCCGTAAAACCTGCAACGGAGAGCTCCTCTCTTTGCTCCAGATCCATATTACAAGTAGGACATTTTCCGGGGTTTTTATATTCTTCTTTATGGCAGTCAGATGCACACGGAGGGCAGACGTAGGCATGTTCTTGTGCAAAAAGATTTGTGATACCCATACAGAGTAGCACCGTTAAGATTACAAATTTGGGAATTTTCATAATGGGTTCCTTTTAGGTGGGCAAACATAGGGAAGAACTTTTGGGGTGGATAGAACAGATTTAACGTGTGGTAATTTTTGTCCTGAACATTTTTGGGGTCATGTTATAGGATGCCTTAAAACATCGGATAAAATGACTTTGGTCCGCAAACCCACAGTGATATGCAATTTCCGTAAAAGAATCCGGTCCGGAGAGCAGCACGGCAGCGTGTTCTACTTTTACCCTTCTGATGTAATTCCCCAAGGTAGCCCCAAAATATCGCGAGAAATCTCGGGATAAGTGCGCCGGATGTATATTGGCCGCCAAAGAAAGGTCTTGCAAACTTAGTTTTTGATTAAACTCGCTATGGATCATCTCCTTTACGGTGCCTACCCATTTTGGGTTATCCCTGTTTTTGATGGGCCAATCTTTTTTCAGAAGTGCAAATACATTTAGGACCAGACTTTCCACAGCAAGTTGAAAGGTCTCGTCTTGTATGCGGGCCTCTAGGTATATTTGGTTAAACAGCGCCTTTAAAAACGGGTTTTCTATGTTAAAACTACCTTCCAGGGCCGCAATATCACAATCAAAAGCGGGGTACCAATCTTTTTCAAATTCTAGATATAGGGTTTTGGAATTGCTAGAGTGGTTGCCATTGGTATGCACATCTTGCCAATTATGGAACAATAGGGTTCCGGGCTTCACCTCGTACGACTCTTTTTTGTTTTTTTCGATGCAATGTCCTTCCAACGTATAGGAAAAATAGGCGTTCTCATGGTAGTGCCAGTCTACAGGTTCGTTATTGCTTTCGGCCTCGGTAAGTGTTAAATGACCTAGGTGATTCGTCTTTTTGTGGTTACTAAAATAATGGCCCCTTTTTAAGCAATCCATACGGTGTTTTTTATGACCCTATCAAATATATCGATTTCGTCTTTCCTATAAAGACACCGAATTAACTATTTGTTACAAAAGCCAGGGAGTTGCAATAACATTTTCAAAAAAGGGCGGAATGTTCTTAACTTTGATTTATTGATCTATACCTATGCAACAGCTTTTTGTACACAACGATAAACCACCCCGCCAATGACCTTATATCTTGCGGATGTTATCCCTGTAATCGTTGCTTTTCAGAGCTTCTGCTTTGCTTTTGTGTTACTTACGGACCAAGGTCCAAAAAAAACGAGTAACCGCTACCTGGCCGCCTTTCTACTGGTATTGGGAATACAATTTACCGCAATCCTTAGCGAACCTTTAGGTTTTGGCACCCAGTTTATACAAAATAGTGTATGTATTTATGGGTTTGCCTACGGGCCGTTACTCTATTTATATACCAATTCGTTGATTTATAAGTCATTTCACTTTAAACCAGGGCATTTACTGCACAGCATCCCTGTAATTGTATTGCTTGTGGTAATTGCTATGGGATATTCGCCCTGCAATAGTCTGGGTTTCCTCATATATATTAGTTTAATAACCTATGTTATACTCGCCATACTAGCTATGGCGGCCTACCGAAACATACTTAGGGAAACACAATCTTCCCAAGCGCGTACAGACCTTATTTGGTTGCAATGGACCATGATTATTTTTTGTATTACACTTCTACTCGATATTTTTGATCAGCTACTTTGGAGTACGGACATTTACCAGGGCATATCTTCCATACACATAGGCCTGCTGCTGCTCATAAATTGGATGTTTTATAAAGGCCTTAAGCAACCACAGATATTTTTGGGGATATCCGTATTGGACCAAGACGTTTATAGAGATAAAAAAAATACCACCATTCCCAAAGTTCCCGATAGCCACGACAAAAAAGAGTTGGCAGGGATTCAAAATTTTATGCAAACGCAGGACCTTCATACGCAGGCCGAGTTAAGTCTTAAAGAGCTTGCGATTGCCATGGAAATGTCTCCACGTAGGTTGTCTTACCTCATCAATGCCTTTCTAGGTCAAAATTTCATGGGATTCGTAAACCATTACCGGATTCAGCATGCCAAAAAAAGACTGTCCAACCCCAAGGATAAGGACGAGACCATACAAGAGGTAATGTTCGATGTGGGTTTCAACTCTAAATCGTCCTTCAATACCCTGTTTAAAGCAGATTGCAGCCTTACTCCTACGGAGTACCGAAAGAAACACAGCACTACATCAACCTAATAATTGCCTTAAGTTTTCTATAAAAATGGGTTCGGAAACACGTCTGCGAACCCTTGCCAGTACTTTTCAATTTTTCTTTGTACCCAAAACCCATATAATACACTACGATGAAAAAAGTACGCCGCATACTAACTACTACCCTAAAGGTATTGGGTTACCTGCTATTAACAATTCTCATTGGATTACTCCTTTCCGTCTTAATCTCGAAAAAAGATTATAACGACCCTACCGCTCCTATAGGTGCAAAACTGAAGGCCGTAGCCCTGCGCAACGCCCACATTATTCCTATGCAAGAAGATACCCTCCAAATAATTACAGGACATACGCTGCTTATAGATCGGGGTATTATCCTTGATATTTTACCGGATTCGGTAGAAATTCCTGCACGCTTCAAACGTATAGACCTAAATGGGAAGTATGTGCTGCCCGGACTTATAGATATGCACAGCCATATTTTTGATCGATCGGACCTGCCCATGTATCTTGGGTATGGGGTGACTACCGTAAGAAATATGATGGGGTTTCCCATGCATCTTAGATGGCGAGACCAGATAAACAAGGGTGCTTATCCCGGAGCTCGCTTAATAACAGCGACACCTACCATAAACGAAGGTTCCAATACCAGCCCTTTTCATAAAAATATTGATAGTGCGGAAGAGGCCGCCAATGCGGTACGCAAGTATAAGGAGGAAGGGTACGATTTTATTAAAATCTACGACGGATTAACGCTATCCCAGTTTAAAGCCATAATGCGCGAAGCTAAAAAAGCGGGACTTAAAGTTGCCGGACACCCACCGCACGATATTGATTTGGATACTTTATTAAACTATCCCATAAATACCTATGAACATATAGAAGAGGTAGTACAGGGCATGATGGATTACAAGCTAGATACCGTTCATGGTAGGAAAATTGCCAAAAAACTAAAAAAACATCAGGCCAAAATTACGGTTACACTCTCCCCTTTTCATGCAATCTATAAAACGACCACCGAGGGTACTCCGTTTCTGGAAAATATCCCAACTGATCAGATAAATCCCTTTGTTCGGTTTATAGGAAATAGGCAATTACAACAGTGGGTAAACGCCAATGAGGGCACCTACGAATGGAACGTAAAAAAATACGAGTGCATGGAAGCTTTGGTCCGTATTTTTGATGAAGAAGGGGTAACCATGCTATTGGGAACGGATACTGGTCCCAATTTAACCATCCCGGGCCTTACCCTACATAACGAAATAGCCTTGCTGGCAAAAAATGGCCTAACACCCCATTCCATACTTAGATCGGGCACTGCAAATGCGGCCAAGGCCCTGGGTCTGGAAAAAGAGTTGGGCACCATTGCCGTTGGAAAAAAGGCAGAGCTGTTAGTAGTAGAACAAAATCCGCTGGAGCAACTTAAAACCCTAAAGCATCCACATATGATATTGACGCAAGACATTTTCTATGACCAGGAGGCAATAGTTGCCCTAAGAGATTTGGGACGGAACAAAGCGTACACCTATACCACAATCGGTAGGTTTTTAGATCATCTTCTACAAAAGTAATAGCTTAGGATTGGGCCACGCTGCTCATGTGACAAACTCTCCTTTTGGCAGTGCAAAAACGAAGGAAAAAAGCGTAGTAAGTTGGTAATTTATGTATATTTGTACATATGTATGTACATATAACTAATCATGTCCATTAAAAGACAAATCTTATGAAGCACATAAACTACTTTTCCCTACTATTCCTATGCTTGTTCCTTAGCTGTAACAGTCACAAAAAAGATAAGGACAATGCTATACAAAAAGAAGTTTTAAAACCCCTGACCTTTACCGCCGAAGCCGCCCCTGAATGGACCGCCCTTATGGAACGTACTTCCGGTTGGTTTGCTGCCGATGGTATTTTTACAATTCCTTTGGATGGTAAGGAAGAACAGGGCATACAGCACAAGGAAACCCTATTTATTTTTAGCGATACCTATATCGGGGAGGTTGAAAACAACGTTCCAAAACCCGGAAATGTTATGGTGAACAATACAACCGCCTGGATGCAGGGCAACCTTCCTAAAAAGTCGGCCATTGCTTTTGAATATAATACAGATGACCAGGGTAATCCCAAATCCTATTTTATTCCCAACAATACTTTGGCAAAAAAGAACGAGTATTATTGGTTGGGCGATGGGTTCATTAATCAGGAAAAGGACAATGCACTCTATATTTTTGCTTATCATGTACATAAAACCGGACCTAATGTGTTCGATTTTGAACAGACCGACATAAGCCTGCTAAAGATTAAAGATCCGACAAAAGAAGGCATTAAAACCCAAGAACAAATACCGACCAATTTGGGTTTTGTTCATGAATCCACACAAAAGAGGGGTTATTTTGGAAGCGGAATCTTTGTAAACACCAAGGAAGCCAAAGCCCCATATCCGGATGGTTACGTCTACATTTATGGGGTCATAGAAGGTGCCAAATCCTTAATTGCAGCAAGGACATTACCAAAGAACTTTGAAGATACGGACACATGGACCTATTGGAGCGGTACGGACTGGGTGGCCAATAAACAAGAGGTAGCATCTTTGTCCAATGGAGTCTCTAACGAATTGAGTGTAACTCCTACCCAAGATGGTCGTTATTTACTCACCTACCAGATTTTGGGTATTTCTGATAAAGTGGGAATACAAGTAGGTGAAAGCCCAATAGGACCTTTTGGAGAATTACAGGAAGTCTATACCTGTCCGGAGTATGCAGAAAAAGGATTGCTCCCTTATAACGCAAAAGCCCACTACCACTTATCCAAACGAGGGGAATTATTGATCAGTTATAATACCATTACTTTTGATTTCTGGGAAGATATCCAAAAAGATGCCACCATATATCACCCAAGATTTATACGGGTTAAATACAAATGATAATGTACTATGGCCTTGGAAAATTCATTTTATCCATAATATCCTTAAACCGTTGATCTTCCCTAATTGGGTCGTACCAATGCTCTATCTGCATAAAGATCAAAAACCACGATTCTTCTTCATAGGCCTGTTCCAATAAGGCAATAGCCTCATCGTATTCGGCTAAACCCAAATGGATAAAAGAGCGTTGTACAGGTGGCAAGTAATTATCTTTTGAAGCTGTATGGTAATAGTCCGCCATTTGCTTGGCAAGCTTTGTTTCACCTCCCAATGCCAATGCATGTCCTAATCCTCCTCCTACTTCTACGGTACCATCCGAGAGCTCAAAAGCTTTAATGTAGGTCTCTATGGATTTATTATGCTCGTTTAACCCATTATAAGCCATTCCCAGCCAGTCGTAGGTCCATGGTATGGTAGAATCTTTCTCGATTGCCTTATACATCAACGGTTTCATTTCTTCAAATCGATATTGAAAATACAAAAGGGAAGCTCGTGCAATTAGAAAATCACCGTTGACATCCTTAGACATAATAATTTCCGATTGTGCAAAGGCCTCATCAATACGTTTTGTAGCCATTAAAAGCAAGGAATACCAATGACGTGCGTCCAAATTCTCTGGGTTTGCCTCAATCGACTTAAGAAAGGCCATCTCCGCCTTTTCCCATTCTTTGTTCAAAAAATGCAATTTTGCCGAAAGCTTTTGAACATCGGTGTTTAAAGAGTCCAAAACGTACGCTTTTTCAGAAGCCAGCAGTGCCTCGGAAATGGTATTATCGCGAGATTCCAATCCAAAAGCGAATAAAAGAATATTAGTTTCGGCCAAACCTAAATATGCATCGACATTCATTGAATCCTGGGCAATCTGTTCTTTAAAAATAGTTAGCCCTTTTGAAAACTCCTTTTTGGGCGCCGTACCCAAAGATGCAAGGATTTCCCTGTTTATGCGGACGTCCGTATCTTTCTCTTTATCAGATTTACAAGAGGTCATCAAAACAAAAAGAAATAAGACTGCAATGCTCGATTTATTCATAATGAGGCTACTTTTAATAACACAATTTATTTTTTTACTTTTTCCACATTTGTTCAATCTCTTCCAACGTCTTCCCTTTGGTCTCAGGTATCATCTTATAGGTAAAAATCAGTAAAATGATTGCGTTGACCATGAATATCCAGAAGGTAAAAGATTCTCCCATCTCCAACAAAACCGGCGTAAATTGAGAAATAAGCATTACGCCTATCCACAGTATTACAATGGAAAAGGACATGGCAATACCCCTTGTTTTTGTCGGAAATATCTCAGCAATCAAAACCCAGGGAATTGGACCCAATGATGATGCAAAACAGGCCACAAAACCAAGAATTAAGACTAATAACCAAGGGCCCGATGTTAAATTAAATTGATAAAGCAACCCAATTCCGAACAGGCATAGTATCATTCCCGATACTCCCCAAAGTAGTAGTGCCCGCCTGCCCGCTTTGTCTATGTAGTTAATGGCGATAAAAGTGAAAATTGTATTGATTATGCCTATAATAACAGTTTGCATTAAGGCCGAATCCACACCAAACCCGGCGCTTTTCAATATTTCGGGAGCGTAATACATAATGGCATTTATACCCGTAATTTGGGAGAACAGCGCCAAAAACATACCAACGATCAGGGCCCTGCGCAAACCGGGAGCGAACAACTCCATTAACGTCCCTTTTTCCTGATTTAATGCCTCCTTAATCTCTTTATGCACTTCTTTGGCCTTTTCCTCGGTGTTTACGCTTCGTAAAATACCAAGTGCTTCCTCATCCCTCCCTTCTTTGGATAACCATCTTGGGCTTTCGGGCACAAAGAACAACGCAATAAAAAAGAGAAGTGCCGGCACCAATTCTGACCCCAACATATACCGCCAACCGGTATCTATATTCCATTGTTCCGTTCCAAAATTGGCCACCTTATAGTTAAAAAAGAATACGATATTGATCCCAAAGACTATGGCCAACTGATAGAACGATACCAGGGTACCCCTTTTATGCGCCGGTGCTATTTCTGAAATATATAAGGGAGATAACATGGATGCGGCGCCTACGCCTACGCCCCCAATGATCCTCGCAATTACAAAAAAGGTAAAATCATTGGCAATGGCCGATCCCAATGCGGAAGCGGCAAACAAAAAGGCCGTTATCAACAACGTTTTCTTTCTACCTATTCTATCTGCCGTAATACCCGCCACGGCCACACCGATTATACATCCCAATATGGCACTGGATACCGCCCATCCTTTTAGATTGGCATCTAGACCAAATTTGGTTTCCAAAAAGCCTATGGCCCCAGAAATTACCGCTGTATCGTATCCGAACAATAATCCGCCCAGTGCACCGATTACGGTGACCATTAATAAATATTTTCTCTTATTCATTACTTTCTTCTGATTTAATATGCTCTTATAAAAATCCTGTACTACAAAACTCTGGTTTTACATTGGACTGGATTACCTTGGCCTTGTTATCACCAAGATTTTGTATCGTATACGTTCGGGTATCGGCAGGAACAACAAAAGTCTCCGCAAAATGGATAATTATAGTTCTATCTCCCGTAACAACCTTAATTTTGGACCCTTCGACCAAATTTAGAATATGACATTGGTTATGGGTCTTAATTTCCATGGTATCTTGAAATTCAAAACGATGTACCTCATAAAAATGTTTGGCATGGGTATTTAGCTTCAATATCTCCCAATCCCTTCCAGATGCAACGCTACTTTCTTTTGAAATGTATTCCTCCTTCACCACCGCACCTTTACATTCAAAATTTACATTTTCCATACCGCGTTCAATGTTCAATGGCCTAGGGCTCCCATCAAGATCCAATCGCATCCAATCATACATTTTAAAGGTATAGATATATGGTGTGCTGCTTATTTCCAACACCAGATTATCTTTTCCCGAACAATGGATGGTGCCATTGGGAATTAGGAACAGATCGTGTTTGTTTGCGGTATGTTTTTGGATATACTTGTCGATATCCATAGGTTTTTCCTCGGAATTGCTTGCTACCAAAGCACGGTGGAACTCCTCTTTTTCAGCACCCTCTTTAAATCCTAGGTATACTTGTGCCCCTGGTTTTGCATCCAAGATATAGTAGGTTTCGTCCTGCGTAAATTTTTCCCCAAAATGCTCTCTTATATAGTGCTGTGTGGGATGACATTGCAAAGATAAATTGGCACCGTCAAAAGTATCTAGATAATCAAAACGTATTGGAAAATCGTAACCAAAGGTTTTAGCCGCATCGCCCAAAACCGCCTGGTTGTTATAAAACATCAACAAATCAAAAGAGACTTCCAAACGCACTCCGTTCTTGGAAAATACAATGCCGTTTTCGGGTACTATAAGCTCAAAGGACCATGCATAATTGGCTACATCCTGTGAGAGGCCATTTATCTTATCCTTCATCCAATGGCCTCCCCAGACCCCGGCTTCAAACCATGGTCTGACCCTAAATGCATTTTTGGACATTTCCTCCAATCCTTGCCTTATGGTAGTACCTTTGGACCAAGTGATATCGTTGAGATATTGCGTATCCACAAAATAATCCATACCCTTTGTTAGTTGGGCCTTATGTTTGTTTAAAACCACCCAATCTATAAAGAACATGCGCTTGTATTGCGGTTTCGGGGGAATAGGATCTTTTGCGCCTAAATTTAAGATACCTCCAGAGCGTGACCTATATTGAATCTCATTTTTTGGTACATCCAGGTATATAACCTTACTATCCTCTTTACACAGGGCAGCTCCGGGCCCATACAAAATACTTAGGACGGCGGGAGTTCTTTTAATGCTATTTAGTTTTTCACCATCAAAAAAATCCAACAGTGTTCCATGAAATAATTTACCGAAAACAGGATCGTCCCCTCCTAAAAACGGAGCGATCATGGTATCAATTTCCTCAGGGTCCTTAAAAGCTGCACTGGTGGAATAGGAAATGCTGTTTACACCCAACGCCTGTAATTCTTGGGTAAGCTGAAATATGAAATCGTCCCAATACACCCCTACGTAACCATCTATAACTACAGATTTGAAAGCGGCTATTTCTTGCGCCAAACTCTTATAACCTTGTTGGATGGAGCCTTCGTCTATTTTGAACGAAGGAAATATTTGGTAGCCTTCATCTTCTTTTCCGGCTTCTTCCTTTATTGGCATTAAGTATTGTTTAGTGTGCCTTCCGTTCTGTAACCGATCGTCACCTTGGCCAATAAGTCTTTGTACCGCTCCCAAAATTGCAGAATCTTCTGTATTCCCAGAAACAATTATGTTAGGAAGCGTTTTATTAAAGCAAGCCACGAACGACGAACTAAAAAGTGCATAACTTTTAGCGATACTACCTCCTATAACCAGATGGTCTGCCTCAAAATCTTTCAAAAGGGGAGAAAGAAAGGTTCCTAAATTTAACCCGAAAGTGTTGAATATGTTTTTGGCAGCGGGTGACGTTTCCGCCTCTTCCGCTATGGCCTTTACGTTATTGATTTCTATGCCAAATTCTTTGCTATACGCTTCTAGGAACCAATTGGTCCCCAACCAATCTTCCGCTCTTTTTCCTTTATAGGGCAATCTAAAGACCTCACCCCCAGGTGGTACGTCTTCGGCATCGGATACAATGTTATCATCTGCCATAAATCCAGACCCAATACCGGTTCCTAAGGTAACGGCCGCCACCCTACCCCCATTTAGCGAATTACGCCAGGCCTCCCCTAAGAGAAAGCAATTGGCGTCGTTGGTAAAAACAATGTTTGATGGACTATCCACGAATTCTCGTAAATGATCGAATAAATATGATTTTATATTTACGCCAAAAAGATGGTCATATTTATTGCATTTATATATTTTGGAGATACCATTTTCATAATCCAAAGGACCGGGAATGGATATGCCTATGCCAAGAATTGGATGATCAAAATTTTGAATACAGGTCTTTATCGAGTTCGTTATTGTCGTCAATATTGGCAAAGCTTGTTGTTTACTATCTATATTGACATGGACCTTGGTGTCCGAAATAATATTTTTGTTCGCAATATCTACTATTGCAATCGCAAGGTGACTTCCTCCTATATCAATTCCTAATGCGAAATCTTTATTCATTTAAAATGCTATTCTAATGGTTGTTAAAACTTACTTTTCTTTTAAAAAATGTCCGTTGTAAATTGTGTTTCTTATTATTGGCATTATCTGGCCATAACCTTGTTGTACGCTTTAATTAAATTGTTGAATTGTTGCCTCATTTGGAATTGTAATACTCCTTGAAGATTGCGATAAATACCCCTCACCGCAATAGAACTCCACCTTTTGCTTTGTTCCCTCCTTTGAGGTTATAATGGCATGCGTTGTTTCCCTATCTAAGGCAATTGTTTTTCCCTTGGGTCCGTTCTGTTCAAATACTTTTATGGTATCGTCATTCCTGGCGGCTAAAATTAAATTGCCCTTGGCCGTTGTAAGTTGTACCAATGCTCGCGAATCGCCAGCTACGACAAATCCGCTATCCCTAAAATTTTGCGCTTCAAATTTGCCCTTTCCATTGCCCTTTAAAAATAGGCCCAGGGAAGCATCGTATTGCCCATAACCTACTTCGGCATGATAAAAATTACCAATGAGCAGTACGTCCAAATTACCGTCCAAATCATAATCTTTGATACTTGTGCCCATTATAGGGGCAAATTGTGCTTCTTGAGGAAGGTTCTGCGGTTTAAATTCGTTATTACCCAGATTTTCCAGATAAATACTGTTTAGGTTATTGCATTCCAACGTAATAAATTCAGCATCTTCCGAAGCAATGTCCTTAACTTGGGCGGTTGCATATTGCTTGTAGGTGCGATACTTATTTTTTATCAGAACCATTTGATCGGCCAACAAATCGCGCGATACAAATGGATAGCTTCTATATTCTCCGTCGCTATCTTTTGAATAGGTACTGAGAATAGGGTCGTTTTTTTTGTCCTTATCAAAATCGCCAAGGGTCAATGTCATAGGAAGGTCTTGGGATGCCTTAAAAAATGAATTGGTCCCAAGATTCCCTAAAACATAATCGGTATCACCATCATTGTCAAAATCGCCGCCATTGATGCTATTCCACCATCCCTTTGTACCTTTAAGTTCTATTTTTTTTGATAAAATACCCTTGCTATTTTTGAAAATGGTAATCGGCATCCATTCGCCGACCACTATTAGGTCTGTCCAGCCATCATTGTCAAAATCCGTCCATAATGCGGAGGACACCATACCTATTTCATTTGCTCCCATAACCGAAGCGGTTACGTCCTTGAACACTCCGTTTTCATTATTTAGCAAATAACTCTTGGGTATAGCCCCATAATCTCCCGGTACCACCCTTCCGCCTACAAATACATCCAAATCGCCATCTTGGTCATAATCCGAAACAACAGCACAACTGCCACTTGATGTTATTGTAGGAAGTGCGTTTTTTGATTGGGAGAATTTGCCTTTTCCATTGTTATGGTATAATCTGTCTTGATAATACGCCTTGTCCAAAAATTCGCTACCTCCACTTACTACATACAAATCTTGATCGCCATCGTTGTCAGCATCGAAAAAAACTGCTCCCAGGTCTTCGTATTTTTCATCAAAGGGCATAGGAATCGTATCGAAGGTTCCATCCGTTTTTTGCACAAATAAGTTACCGGGGAATGTATTGGATCCGCCTACGTAAAAATCGTCCAAACGATCACCATTAATATCTGCTACCGAAACCGACGGCCCGTTGTTGGCATAGCCGCTTGGAATTAAAGGTTCCCTATTAAAATCGGTAAACACCAACTCTTGATGCCTGAACGGAATATCCGTCTCACCCAAAACTTCGGAGAACAGGGGCTCTTTGGAATCTGCATTGACCGGTACAACTTCCGAATCACTATATGTCAGCGTCGTAACCTCATCCAAAACAATATTGCCTACTACCTTACTTTTACCGTCTGGCCATATGACCTTTACACTATCTACTTCCGTATCTTTAGAAAAACCAAAGTTTAATTGTGGCGGAACGGAAGACTGAAACCCTCTAGACACATAGTTCTCCATAAACTGCACACCGTTATTGGTATATACCCATACCTTGGCCCCAATTCCAAACCCATTGTTCCGCGATCCCTTGAACCGAATGCCGAGATACTTATTTTCTGTTTGTTTTTCTATTGCCGTATTCTTTAATATGGTTGCTTTTTCGTTGATATTATTAGTGACAATGTCCAAATCACCGTCATTATCCAAATCCGCATAGACCGCTCCGTTAGAAAAAGTAGGGCTATCCTTTGTCCAATCTGAAGACACATCATTGAAGGTCAGATCGCCATTGTTTTTGAAGAAGTAGTTTTGTGTCTTCACCTCTGGAAGCTTTTTAATACTTGCCAAATAAATACTATCCGCTTTTTGAGCCGTGGCAAAAATGGATGTTCTTTTTCTGTAAACGATAAAATCCAGATTGGTCATGTCCTTTAAATATCCATTGGTGATATAGATATCTTTTTGCCCGTCCAAATCGTAATCGGCCAATAAGGGCGCCCAGCTCCAATCTGTACTACTGATTCCGGAAAGTTGTCCAATTTCCCCAAAATATGTTTTTCCATTTTCTGAACCCCTATTAAGTTGCAGGGTATTTCTCATATATTGGGGTTCATAACCTAGATAAGAACTATAGGCAAACAAATCGTAGTTGGGCTTGTTGAGCATATTTTTTCTTTTCTCATTTGTTGATGGAAGCATATCCATTACCAAAATATCAGCGAGTCCGTCATTATTAATATCGGCCACATCGTTGCCCATTCCGTTATGGCTTTGGTGATTTAAGAACGAGGCTATTTCATTTTTAAAACTACCATCGCCCTGATTAATGTATAGTATGTCGTTGCTTACAAAGTCGTTTGATACGTAGATATCCGGATAACCATCCTCGTTTACATCGCTTATACCAACACCCAACCCAAAACCTTCAATTACAATTCCTGCTTGCTGGGAAACGTCTTTGAACACCGGGTGGCCTTTCTGGCCCAAACCCTCATTTCTATAAAGTTTATCTGTATTTTCCGCTTCACCGTTTACCTTTTTTACTTTTGGCGTGTTCAATCCTTCAAATCCATGCATATGGTTAAGCAGATACATGTCCAAATCCCCATCGAGGTCATAATCAAAAAAAGCGGCTTGCGTAGCATACGATTTGTCGGCCAGGCCATAGTTCTTCGCCATCTCCTTGAATGTACCGTCCTTTTGGTTTATAAACAGTTGGTTTTCCCTTCCTTCGGGTGTTCTACTGCCAGAAATGGATACGTAAATATCTAACCAGCCGTCCGCATTTATATCTACCATGGTAGCACCCGATGCCCAAGCTGTTGTTTTGGTATTTGACGTTTCCGTAATGTCCTTAAATTGAAGGTCTCCTTTATTGAGGTACAATCGGCTGGATACTTGATTTCCGGTAAAATACAAGTCCACCAACCCATCATTGTTTATATCTCCTGCAGCTACACCGCCCCCGTTGAAATAGTAGATATAGTTTAGAATATGTAAATCTTCATCCCATGACAGATCATTGGAAAAATCGATTCCGGTGCTACTGTTGGGCAAATTCTGAAATGCCTTATCCCCTTTGGAACATGCATAGATGAAAAGAATACATAAAATTAAACAACTATACTTTCCCATAGTATTTCATATATTTCTACACTAACGGTAATACCAGACGTTAATCTCCTAAAAACCGCTACTCTCTACCCCAATTTGTATTCGGCTCCGGTCCTAGCACTAATTCTAGATGCCCTCCTTTTTGAAAATCGTGGTGCGAAAACCAATAGGTATCCAAAGGACTACCATTTAATGTGGCACCTTGGATGTACATGTTCTCCGCTGAATTGTTTTTTACGGTAATCTTAAATTCCTTCCCCTGATAATACTCGGTATTCAATGCAATACTAATCTCATCGAATACAGGGCTGGTAAGTTCATACCTAGGTTCTACGGCATTATTACCCCTTAAACTGAAAAGTCCCATGGACATTAAGGAGCTAACGCCACTCATCTGTCCTTGATCTTCATCATGGCCTCCATAACCTTCATCCGGCGTTACTCCGCCATAGGCTTGCTCATTTACCTTTCTAACCCAATACTGCGTTAACCATGGTTTCCCTGCATGATTGAATACATGTGCATTGGAGCACCCGGGTTGATTGGCATAACTTACATACCCACTACCATACCCAAATACAAAATCATTGGGTTCTGCTTGTTCAAAAGCATGATTCAACATTTTGGTAAGATTATCATCTCCCTTCATGAGGTCCGAAAGCGCATCAATATCATGGGAAACGGACCAGGAACCCTGCCAGGAGTTAGATTCTATCCAACCGTTATTGCTCAACGGATCCTTGTGCATCCACTTTCCTTTTTTGTCCTTGGGAAGTACCAGACTTATTTCCGGGTTAAATAACTTTCGCCATCCTTTGGAACGTCTTAAAAAAGTACCATACTCTTTTTCCTTGCCTAGTTTTTTGGCCATTTGCGCCAATGACCAATCCTGAAATGCCCATTCCAAAGTTTTTCCGGCATTATTGGGACACCATCCATTTTTTATATAGAATTTCAGTTCTTGGGGGTTGTCTCCCATCATACCACCCGGCATGTGGTTTCTTTTGGTAACGTTAAATGCATGCTCCGGATCGGCCTTCCGCATTAAATCTTTCATCATTGTGCTACCCAATAAATTACTTGCGGGTGTTCCTGTCATAATGTAGGAATACCCTCCTGCAATGGCGCCACGGGGAAGTAATCCGCCATTATCTGCATATTGTACCAAAGAAGCGGAAAAATCGTCCATAATTTCTGGCCAGCCCAGGCCCCATAGTATATTAAGATTCCATTGCGTTAGCCAAAGTGCATCAAAATTATACATATTGAATTTTGCGTTACCGGAAGCATCCATTGGTAACTGGCGAACCTTAAGCGAAGCTTTTGTGAAATTGGCATATCTTTCTCCTTGTGTATAATCAGGATAGTATCCGTTGACATCGTTAAGTATACGTCTTCCCAGCAGTGCATGCCATAGATCTGTGTAGAATTTTGTTCTCTGGTTTTCGGAGCCCCCTTTCACCTTTATTTTTGATAGCTTTTCATTCCAAATAGCAATGGACTCTTTTTTGTATTTGTCAAAGTCCCAATGTTTGGCTTCCGCTTCCATGTTCTTTCGGGCATTGTCAATTGAGGTATATGAGATTGAAATTTTCATTAGAATCTCGTCCCCGGCCTTTACATCGTATTTCGCCGAAACGCCAGTTGTTGGAGCATCCCAATAACTTTGCGTTATTCCTGGAAAAACAATGGAATCCCTTCTGGTCATCGTTGATGTTCCCGCCAGTTTTTTAATATGGCTCAGATTTTCCTTTTCATTCCATCCGTTAAACGACTTAAAAGGGGTATTGAACTTAACCACGAAAAATATTTTTACATTTTCCGGACCGCCCCAAAATCTTCCCGAAGAATCAAAAGACCCCTCAAATTCCGTATTGCCAACTTTTTCCACATTGGCATTGATCATAGTTGAATTGCCCAGATAACCACCAAGATTTGCCAAAATATTGGCCTCATCTGCCTCGGTGAACTTAAAACGGTAAAGGGTAGTTCTTTTGGTACTTGTTAGTTCTGTCCAGACCTTATGATCCTTTAGATACAATCTTTGATATCCTGGCATGGCAATCTCATCATCATGGCTAAATTTGGATTTCCAGCCCTGTGCACCTTGTGTGGGATCTATATTTCCCAAAGTAGGCATGATCTGAATTCCAGAAAGACACCATCCATGTATTTGGCCAAAACCAAGTACCTCTGTTGTATTGTAGTTATATCCTCCTCCGTACTGGTTCTTATTTCTGGTAATGGGTGCCACTGCAACCATTCCCATGGGTCTTGCAGCAGGAGTAAAGAAGAAATAACGCCCTTTGGCGGACTCTATGAACGGATTTACCCACGATACCAAATCCCTATGACCATCGGGTGCCGGAAAGACCTCTACCTCGGAAAGTCCAAGGTTAAATCCATCCCCGTCCGTAACTACAAATCGGACCCATTTTACATTTCTTGCCGGAAACGATACTACTTTGGGATCGCCGTTATTGGGAATGGTAGTTACTGTAATCTCCGTACCATCACTAAATAGTAATTTTCCGCCAGCGGTATGTTCATTTTCCGTAGGCCGATCATAGAGTACAATTTTGTTTATGGCCTGCGATACATCCCAATCCAATTGAACCCAGGGCAACCTCGTTTCTCCCCATGCACGTTTAGAACCTACGCTTGCCCATTCCCCAAGATTGCTAATTCTAATAATACCATCAACCACATTGTTGGCGCTAAAACCTGTTTCGGCCGTGGATGCAGATACTTTTGCTTCTGGGGCGATATTGTAGGGGCCAGCGATCACCATTTGAACGCTGAACACGATTAACAAGACATTAAATACCCTCATCATTTTATATCCATTATTGCATTTATGCTTTCCTTCTAAGAGTACCCCTGGTTCTGACATATGTTAATTAGTATCCATTGTTTTGGGTTAAATTGGTATTGATATCCCTTTCTCTTTGAGGAATCGGGAAAAGCGTATTTTCTGGTCGAACCCCTACCCCGGGCTTGGCCTCATTTATTTTTTGGACAAATTGATCAAACCTTTTTAAGTCGAACCAACGCTGCCCTTCCCATACAAACTCTTTGAAACGCTCTAACAAAATAGCATCCTTAAATTCCTGATAGGACAATGTTGCTTCTAGATCTGGCAATACATCTTCTATGACCCCCGCATGATTTCTTGCTCTTTGTCTAACCAAATTGATCGAATTTAGAGAAGTTGCCGTAGGTCCGCTATTTAACTCGTTAAGTGCTTCGGCATGCATCAACAATACATCCGAATATCTTATCAATTGTAGGTCGTTCCCAGTATTATTGGGTATGGGTTCTGCATCCCTGTCCCAATATTTGTGAACATGTGGACTGCTTAATACCACGTCCTGACCACCAATATTGTCTTCAGCAACGAACGTTACATTTTTTCTACGGTCCAAATCATCGAACACATTGTAAACCTGATCTGTAGGTATATCCAAATCTCCGGCATTTGCACCTATGACCCTATATTCCTGTGCCATGGGCCTAAACGTTAAATGGGCTCCTTCCCATATTAAATCGATCCCTGTTCCATTGCTATCAAAATTAATTGCAAATACAGATTCCTTACCGTTGTTATTGGGAATTAAAAAAGCCTCTTTGTAATCTGCCCAAAGCTCAAACGGGCCTCCCATAACATCTTCTGTTTTGGTAACGGCCGTTTGCCAATCTCCCTGCGTTAAAGCTACTTTTGCCAAATATGCCTTGGCCGACCACAACGTTGGTCTGCCTTTATCTATACCGCTAAAAGAACCTGGTAGGTTAGCTTCGGCGAAGGTAAAATCTTGTATAATTTGATCGTAAACTTCGCTAGAGGGAGTCCTTGCCAGGTATGTTTCCGTTGTAAACGTAGTTGTGGCATGTAATTGCAGTGGCACATCCCCGTACATTCTTACAAGTTCAAAATAGAATAGGCCCCTTAAAAAATGTGCTTCTCCCATAAGTCTATTTTTCAAAGCTTGATCCATATTTATATCCGGAATATTGTCGATGGCCAAATTTGCGGCGTTAATCGCCTGATAAAAATCACTCCAAATATTAAAAATTACGGTATTGGTAGCATCAAAGGTGTAATTTGCCAATTGTAGGTAATTGTTATCAAAATTAAGCGGTCCGGGTTTCCCCTCATCGGATGCCAAAGCGGTGGCCGCCCAGTAGTTATTAAAATAAACACCTTCCCAACCTCTATTGGCACTGCCCCCACCTAGGGTTTCATAAATACCATTTACCGCTAAAATAGCATCTTGTTCTGTTTGGTAGAAGGTGTCTTCCGTAATAAAACTTGGGTCTTCTTCCAAAAAGTCGCTACAGCTCCAAAATGTTAAAAACATTGTTGAGGCCAAAATCAGTTTACATGTATTATGTATTTTCATTTTAAATAAATTTTAGCGTTAAAAATTTACATTTAATCCAACCAGTATTGTCCGTGTTGCCGGATAGCTACCAAAATCGCCTCCTGCACTAAGGTTATTGTCCTGCCCCCCAACACTTACTTCCGGATCTACACCGCTATAGTCGGTAAACGTAAGCAGGTTCTTCCCGGTTACATAAAGTCTTAATCGGTTCATCTTAAGCTTAGACATTAATTTGGAAGGCAAGGTATACCCCAAGGATACCGATTTAAGTCTTAGATAAGCGCCGTCCTCAACATAATAATCGGAAAACCTATTGATCCTTCCGCCTGTTACCGCCCGTGTATAAGTATTGGAAGGGTTTTGTGGGGTCCATCTATTGCTAAATGCCTCAAGTGTTGCATTGGACTGTCCGTCTAATGCTTCAATGTTATATCTATTGAAGTTTACCACTTCATTCCCCGAAACACCCTGTAGAAAAACGTTTAAATCAAAACCCTTATAATTAAAAGTGTTGTTGATTCCAAAGCTGTATTCCGGATTTGGATTTCCAATAAAAGTCCGATCATCCGCATTAATTATTCCGTCCCCGTTTAGGTCTTTGTACTTGCGTTCTCCCGGCACAAGGGTTTCTGTCTGAAAATGTGGAATGCTACTGATATCATCGCTCAATTGTGCAATTCCATCGGAAACGTAGCCGTAAAAAGCACCTATCTCACCGCCTTCCACCAATCGCTGCCATTCACTAATTCCATTTGCGCTGAAACCGCTCGAAATTTGATCTAAGCCCGCCAAACTTGTAATTTCGTTTTCATTATACGACAACGACAGGTTTGTTGACCAGTTGAAATTTTTTCCGGAGAAATTTTTGGTGTTGATCGCAAGCTCAAAACCACTGTTCTTAACGTTACCGGCATTTACCACTGCTTGTGTTTGCCCGGTATGTACTGGTGTTTGGAGCTGTAATAAAAGATCATCTGTAGTTTTATCGTAATAGTCCAAAGTAATTCCCAGTTTATCATTGAAGAAATTCATGTCCAATCCTGCATTAAACTGTTTGGATATCTCCCAACCTAAGTCAGAATTTGCTGGTGATATGGGAATAAACCCCTGTGCAGCGGTGTCGCCAAAATAATGGAACGCAACCCGATATCTTGCCAATGATGAAAATGGGGCTATATCGGAATTCCCAACCTCACCATATCCAACCCTTAATTTAAGGTAAGAAAAGACATTTAGGTTTTCTATAAAGTTTTCTTCATATAAATTCCAAGCAAAGGCGGCAGAAGGAAAAAATGCCCAGCTATTATCCTTACCAAATACCGATGCACCATCATACCTACCTGTTAGGGTAAGAATATATTTATCATCATAAGTGTAATTGGCCCTACCAAAATAGGATATCAACGTTTTTTTGGATAACAAGGAATTGGCGGTAAAATCTAATCCCAATCCCAGATTATCCGTTCCAAAATTTTCTACTGGAAATCCAAGGACTACAGCACTTATATTATCTATTTTGGATTCTTGCCCCGAAAACCCCACAAAGGCATTTATTCTGTGTTTATCGTTAAAGGTATTGGAATAACTTAAGGTGGTCTCACTCATCCAGTTAGAGGACAATTGTTTTGCCCTAAATGCGGAAGCGGCAGAACCCGTAGGGGTAAAATCTATATCGGCCGTTCTAAAAACACTCTCATCGTTGAACAAAAAATCTACACCAAGGGAAGTCTTAAAATCCACATTTGGAAGTATGTTCCATTTAAACACCAAATTATTTAGAATCCTTGTGTTTTTTCCGGTACTCTCGTTTAAAGCTATATCCGCTATTGGATTAACCAGGGGCGTAGTTCCGTTCTGAAAAACTTTATTGTCGGTAGAATTAAAAAACGATCCGTCATCGCCAACGACAAAATTTGCTTTTGTATAATTTCCATCAGCATCAAAAACAGGGAGCAACGGACTAAACACATAGGCTCTGGAAACGGCGCTTCCCTTACCAAATTCTATGCCGCCCTCCGCATTTGTAGTATTGAAATTGGTTCTACTAATATTTGAAGTATTTTCAATCGATGCTTTGTCGCTAATTCTAAAATCTAAATTTACCCTAAAGTTTATCCGATCAAAATCTGTCCCTACTATTACGCCTTCCTGCTCCAAATAGGAGGTGCTCATGGCATATTTTACATTCTCATTTCCTCCACGTGCGGAGATATCGTAATTTTGAATGATAGCGTCCCTATATAGTGCTTTCTGCCAATCCGTACCTTGTCCAAATGATGCGGGGTTGGTATATGTTCTTGGCATTCCCGCATTATAATTCGCTTCGTTGATATAATGGGCAAACTGCTCTCCATTTAACAAATTTAGCTCGTTAACTACCGTTTGAATCCCCAAATAGGAATCAAAATTTACTTTTACCTGGCCATTATACCCTCTTTTTGTTTTGATGATAATGACTCCGCTTGCACCCCTAGACCCATAAATTGCAGTAGCCGAGGCATCCTTTAGTACATCTATGGATTCGATATCTGATGGGTTGATGGTTGATAATGCATTTATTGGAGGCCCTTCGGTTACGCCAGAAGATTGATTTGCGTTATTACTTTCAACGATAACACCATCAATAACGTACAGGGGCTCATTACCCGCCAAAATTGAACTGGTTCCCCTAATTCGAATAGAAGATGACCCTCCAGGTTGTCCGGATGTCTGTGTCAATACCAATCCGGGAACCCGCCCTTGTACAAACTCATCTGGCGATGTAACGGTAATGGCTTCCAGATCTTTGGCTTTTATGGAGGAAATAGCTCCTGTTAAATCCTTTCTTGAAGAGCTTCCATACCCAATAAGTACAATTTCGTCCAATTTGGAAACGTCCTCATCTAGGGCAACATCTATGTTTGTCAGCGACCCAACAGATAGTTCCAAAGTTTTATATCCTTGATAGCTGAACACTAGAATCGTTTCTGTACTTGGCACTTCAATGGTGTAGATGCCATTAAAATCCGTTGTAACACCGGTTAAAGTTCCTTTGATCAAAACATTGGCGTCCGGTAATGGAAAACTATCTGCACTGGAAGTTACAATTCCCTTTACGGTGATATTGTTTTGGGCATAGGATATAAAATTTCCAACGACCATAAACAATAGGGAAAGGCTTAATATTTTAAGGTTCATAATTTATTTTTTAGTTAGTTACAATTTTGTTCCAGAATAAAATCTTCAACTGTGTTTGGATCTTGGACCACAATATCACCCGCTTCATTTCTAAAAGTATAGGTGATTTCGGAGATACTAGAGCCGTCGTCCACATTGAACAATCCTCTTGGCCATATGGAAATGCTCCATAAATTGCTTCCCATATTGATCATTCCAAGTGCACTATCAATATCACATGCCGCTACGGGCATACCATCAACCATGGCCGAAGCACACAGATATACCTGATCAACGTCCAACAATGCTGTATCCCCTTTTGTAGCATCGAAATTGATTTTTATGATGTCTTCAAAAGAAAAAATTTCGGGTTCAAATGTCACAGGATCGGGAACAGGTCCGCATAAATCGAAAGAAGGATTAGACCCTCCTGTTACTTCCATACAATCCGTAAACAGCACCGCATGATCGGCCCCGCTAACACCATAACCCGTATTGGCCACAACATATCCAAGTTGGGTAACAAGGTTATCAGGACCTACGGTTACGCCCAATTGAATTTGGCCCACTATGGCCACTCCATTTTGAGCGGTCAGGGTTTGATCCGATTTATATACCACCCATTTAACCTCGCCATAGTTCTCACCTATTCCCAGTACCGTTTTTATTTCATCTTCCCAGTTAAGACCACCGGCCGAATTGGGTGCAATTTCACTGTCGGATATCAGACTCATGGTCCCATCTCCTACGGTAGACGTATAGGAAACTGTTCCAGTGCCTTCAACATCCCATGTTATAGGTGCCAAAAACCCGAAAACCAGAAATTGGGTATCGTCGGTGGAAGGGTTTACATTAATATCTACGGTTATACTAATTTCCTCACCTACCGTTGTAGTTGATGGTTGTATGACCCCTGTTATTGTTATACACATGGTAAACAAGAAAAACAGGAAAAAGAGCGATACTACCGTTGCCCTTTGTCTTTTGATTTGCTTAAATATTTTTTTCATTTTAATCGGGTCTAGTTCTTTTTAAATGTGTATACATAGCTATTATCTGCACAACCGTAGTTAACGGCCAACTGCATATTGCTGCCATTGGATATCAGTGGTACAGCGGCTAGTTTAATGGAAGTGCTTTGGTTTCCAGAGAAGGCCAATTCGGTAGGATAGGTTAAATCATCGAATGTAAAGTCCCCATCGGCCATAGAAAAGGGAAATGGCACTCCTGAAGTTTTTGTCATTTTAAATGACGAAGGGGTATCACCATCATAGACAAATTCTAAATTCAACGATTGAAAGTCGAATAGACCTGTAATATCAACGTCGTTTTGGGTTACACTAACAACGCTCCAGGTTCCACTGATGTCTACGGTATATTCTACCAGCCCGTCCGGGTTAATTTTTTCGTCATCATCACAGCTGACAAAAAAGAAGGCAATCAGACAGATTGCAAAAAAAGCTTTTTTCATAATTATTATGTTTATATGTTTATACATAAAAAAGAATATTTGTTTACACCCTTTCTTGTTATCGTTTATCGTCTTAATTCGACGGAATATTTGAAGTTTTCAGCTTTATAATAGCCTATGTTATATTCTAAGGCCGCTTGGCCCCTATCAAAAACGATCCGTTCCCTTTTAAGAATAGGCTCACCTATTTCAATATTGAGTTTCTCCGCCAATTCTTCGTCTGCCGCAATTGCCGAAATCTCTTCTTTAGAGACTTCTGCATAGTAGCCGCACTCCATTTCAATAATATTGTAAAGTGGCCGAGAATAATCGTAACTGTCTTTTAGTGTTACCTTCGGATGAAAATAGGAGATAAAATATACCATGGCCTCATCCTTTATTCCCCTTACCCTAGATAGCTTATACACTTTTGCGTCATAATCTATCCCTAATTTTAAACTGACCAGCTTATCCGACTTCACCGATTTTAGTTCAAACTCAAAGTTTACAAGCGTCTTCCCCTTCTCTAACATTTCCTTGCTAAAACTAGACCAGCTGTCCAAGCTAGTGGTAATCATATCTTTGTTGACCCTTGTGCCTATACCCTTTTTGCGAATTATAAGATTTTTCTCCGACAGCCTATTGCTGGCTTGTCTTACCGTACTTCTGGAGACGCCTAAATTTTTAGCCAGTTCTATCTCCTTAGGAAGTAGTTTCCCGTTCGCATAGTCGGGTAATTTAATAATGTTCAACAAAAGTTCTTCTACCTGTATATGTAAGGGAACTACACTGGTGTGATCCACTTTCTTTAATAATTCTCCTATGTCACTATGTTCATACATATAAACAAATATAATAAAACATATGAATACTACAAACAATTTAATCCCATAATCGGGAATAGTCTAATTCAAAATCAACGTTATTGGTATCCATATAAATTGTGGTCGGTAATAATCAACATTATCATGTATACTGGGAACATTAAAACTATTAACACAGTAAGAAACCAACAATTTATCATCTTCAATATATTGCGGATGTGCCATGGCATTATAGGTAAACACCTTATCCTCTTTGTACTGCTCTTGATCTGTTGTATGGTACAAAAGTTTTTCATTTGTCCACGGACCGGTAGGCGAATCAGCTATGTAGGAATATATGTTCCCCGAAACCAAATCCCTTTCCTGTAATAGTAAAACGTACGTGTCATTATGCTTAAAGACACTAAACTGTTCGGGAACTTGTTTTTCAATTCCCTTTAAATTTTGTGATGTAGTAGGGTCATTAACCCAATTACTTCCGTTAAAAAACTGATAATCGGATAATTTACTATCCTTTTCGCTAATTTTTCCACGCGCCACGTGCAGCACCGCATTTTCACCCTCAACTTTACTTCCGTAAATATAGGTGTAGTCGTCTTCCTTTACAATGGAATGCCCATAATGTACGCCGTTTTGGTTTGAATAGGGAAAATCTTGCTGAGCAATTATTTTATACGTGTCTTTCTCCAATTTTAAATAATCTGTGCCTGTATATGCAAACCCCCATGTATTGTCCACATCCTGGGTGTCATGCGTAAATTTCGACATAAAAATGTGTAGCTCGTTGTTAAACTCAAAGCCATGACCCGGCCAATAATACTCTTTAATACCATTGTCATTAATAGGAATCAACATAGTTTCGGGATTGTCCAAGGTATTTTTAAAAATTGATGTTGATCGACTATTTTCTGTGTCCGTAACGATAAAAGTATTGTTGATCATCTTACTTTTTGGGTTTCTTTTGCCTTCCATGACCGGCTCTAGGAACGAATCTCCCATCATAAAAACAGAATTTCCATTGGACAGAGGAAAAGAAATTGCCCCATCTGCCCCGGTTACTCCTAAGCTATCAACAATTACGAGCTTGTTAAACCTCGCGGCTTTAACAACTGTGCTATCTTCCACTAAAACATCCGGGTGCCCGTCCCTATTTTTTTTGTTTTCCCCGCAGGCAATACAAATAACTACAACTAGTAGAATAGCTGATTTTATAATACCATTTGAAAAGGACAAACCGAAGTACCGCATAATAAGGGCTTAATGTGTAAAATGAATAGTGTCAAAAAAGGGACAATACCAATTTTAGTATCCTAAAGTGCCAAATATAATCAATTTGTTCATATGTTCGTACATATAAAATATTATTTTGATACATTTGCATGAAAGTGATCAAATATATTCGAACAAATAAAAGGTACCCTCATTGGCACCATACCTTTAAAAACCGTATAACCCGTATGAAAAGATTGATCTTCCTCCTCATATTGACCATTTTTTCCAAAACTGTGTTTTGCCAATCGCGCCCGGTAGATTTTGTGGACCCAATGGTTGGTTCCCACGATTCTCGATGGAATATGTTTCCAGGGCCTACCAGACCCTTTGGAATGGTAAAACTAAGTCCCGACAATCAGGAATTGGGATGGAAGGCAGGCTATGAATATAAAATAGACAACATTGCCGGTTTTAGTCACATTCATTCGTGGACCATGGCAGGCTTGCGGACCATACCCACCACCGGTGCCCTTAAAATTCAGGAAGGAACGGAAAAAGATCCGGACAGGGGATATCGCTCCAAATTCTCCCATAAAAATGAAAAGGCGGAAGCTGGCTATTACTCGGTCGTTTTAGATGATTACAACGTAAAAGCAGAACTTACCACCACCACAAGAACAGGTTTTCAACGGTATACTTTTCCAGAGGCAAAAGACGCAAGGATATTAATAGATCTCTTAATTCCGTCAGAATACGGTTACGAAATTTTTTATACCCAAATAACCAAGATAAGTGACCATGAGATAGAAGGAGTAAGTTACCAGCAAAGTCAAAGAAAGGCCCAATTTAACGATTATACACTAAATTTTGTGATGCGGTTCAACAAACCCTTTAAAAGTTTTAATGGTTGGGTAAAAGAGGAAGTAAGTAGAAATGTCACTAGTATTTCTTCGGGTTTTGGACATAAGGACGTTGGGGCCTTTGTAGAATTTGATACTGAGGAAGGCGAACAGATAATGGTACAGACCGGAATTTCCTTGGTGAGTATTCCACAAGCCCGATTAAATCTAAAAACCGAACTAGATTCCTTTGCTTGGGATTTTGATGCGGTTAAAGCGGATGCACAAAACGGGTGGAACAACCTTTTGAGTAAAATTAGGATCGATGATGATCGTGTTGCCCTTAAGAAAAAGTTCTACACCAATATGTATCGGGCATATGCCGGAAGAAGTACCTGGAGCGATGTAAATGGAAAGTATCTAGACATGAACGAGAAGGAACAACAACTAGAAGATCCTTCAATGCCCTTGTATGGCAGTGATGGTTTTTGGGTTTCCTTTTGGAATCTAAATCAGCTATGGTCATTGGTAACTCCTGATATTGCCAATAACTGGGTAAAAACCATGTTGGAAATCTATGACAAAGGAGGATGGTTGCCCAAGGGAGCTACCGGAATAGAATATTCGGGAATTATGGTGGCCTCGGACCAAATTTCATTGATTACCAACGCTTATCACAAAGGCATCAGGGGTTTCAATATTGACAAAGCCTATGAAGCAGTGAAGAAACTTCAAAAAGAACCCGGGCATTATCATGAAAGTGGAGGATATGTAGGGAATAGAAACCTAAAATCATATATAGAAAAAGGCTATGTTCCAGATGAAGAAGGGCCCGTATCCAACACTTTGGCCTATGCCTATAACGATTATACCGTAGGTCAGTTCTCCAAAGCTTTGGGAAAAGAAAAAGATTATAAAGAGTTTACCAAAAGAGCCTATAATTACAGACATGTTTTTGACAAAGACGTTGGCTATGTACGCCGCAAGCATGCCGACGGAACCTGGGTAGCCAATTTTAAACCTTTTGGTGACGTCGCCTGGTTGGGATCTGGTTATGTGGAGGGCAACGCATGGCAGTATACGTACTACGTACCGCACGACATCAACGGACTCATATCGCTAATGGGAAAGGAAGAATTTAGCAACCGTTTGGAAAAAGGGTTCCAGACCTCTAAAAAACACAACTTTAACTCGGAACATTTAGGTAGCAACTCTTTGGACGGCATGGGTATATTACCCATAAACCATGGCAATCAGCCCAATATGCAGGCTTCGTACCTATTCAACTATTCGGGAAAACCATGGCTTACACAAAAATGGGCCAATGAAATTATGGACAATTATTATGGAAATGACCCTATTGGTGGTTGGAAAGGGGATGAAGATCAGGGGCAAATGGGTTCTTGGTATGTGATGAGTGCCATGGGGCTGTTCCAAATGGACGGGGGTACCTCTATAAATCCTATCTATGAAATAGGAAGCCCACAATTTAAGAAGCTTACCATAAGCCTGGACAAGGCATACTATCCAGGAAATACCTTTGTAATAGAAGCAAAAAACGTTTCGGAGAAGAACATATATGTGCAGTCGGCCAAATTAAACGGACAAACGCTCGGCAAACCGTGGTTCTATCATAAAGATTTAATAAAGGGCGGAAGTTTAATATTGAAAATGGGGCCAAAACCCAATAAAAAGTGGGGGTCCGATAAAGAAGATGCCCCTCCATCCATGAGCAGTATCCTATCCAAAAAAGAACAGGATTCCATTTTGGCCTATGACAGATTGGGTGAGGAATTGCAAGCGTGGAACAGGGCCATAAAAGCCTATTATTATCATAAGAAGGAACATTTTGAATCCTTACCGGACACAGAGGGCGAGATTATTTTTCTGGGGAACAGTATCACCGACGGAGCAGAATGGTTCGAACTTTTTCAGAATCCTAACATAAAGAACCGTGGAATTGGAGGAGACGATACCGATGGTGTTTTAGAGCGTTTGTCGGAAATAACTTCTTCCAATCCCAAAAAACTGTTTATTATGATAGGAACCAATGACCTTGCCTATGGTAAAACGGTAGATCATATCAATACCAATTATGTAAAAATAATTGAAAGGGTGCAGGAACAATCGCCAAAAACGGAGATTTATATCCAAAGTGTCCTTCCTGTTGATGACGGTTTGCATACAACCAGGCCCAATAGTAGCATTCTTCAGATCAACAAATTTTTGAAAGGGCTTTGCAGGGAAAAGGGTATTATTTATATTGATTTAATGCCCATTTTTACCGATGAGAATGGCAAACTTAATAAAGCCCACAGTATTGACGGTCTGCACCTAAATGGGAAAGGCTATCTAGATTGGAAAAAGGAATTGACAAAATACCTGAAGTAACGGAAATACCTGTGACCTAACATCTAATTTTCATTGGAAGATACTGGTTTGGCTATATTGTTTTGCCCAAGAGAAATCAACTACCTTAAAAGAAGAGAAAAATTCGATCATCGCTATATAAAACCATACAATCTCTGAGGTTTTATACAATCATAAATCTTTTTTACCTTAAAACGGGACGAAAAAATTCCAAAAACTGTCCCCTTACCTTTTTTCAGCTTCGTTATCTAGATATATGAACCATAAAATAACAAGGATGAAAAAATTTATTGCAATCTATCATTCGGCCCCAGAGGCCATGGCCCAAATGGCCGATGCTACTCCAGAACAAAAAGCGGAGGGCATGCAGCATTGGTTAGACTGGAAGGACAGAATCGGTAGTGCTATGATCGATCTTGGAGCCGCCGTAATGGGCGGAGTGGCTATCTCCCCTAACGGAGCCAAGACCAACAGCACCAAACAGGTTTCTGGTTATTCGCTGGTGCAAGCGGAGAGTATGGAAGCTGCCCACAAACTGTTTGATGGACACCCCCATCTGCACTGGCACCCAACGGCTTCAATTGAAATACACGAATGTATTGCCATGTAGTCGGTTTTCTTAATTTTGTTTAACACCTAAAAAAATCCAAATGAAAGATTTTATGTTAATTTTTATCGGGGCCAACTACGCCGAACTAAACCTCTCCCCAGAAGAGATTCAGGGCCGAGCAGGTAGTTGGATGGGATGGCAAGAAAAAATGGCCAAGCAAGGCATTGTTAAGGAGGGTAATGCCCTTAAAGCCGATGCAAAACGTGTTGTGGGTCCACAACGAACCGTATCGGACAGGGCTGCCACAGAACTAAAAGAGCTTATCGGCGGATATTACATCGTAAAAGCAGCCAGTTTTGACGAGGCTATTGCTATAGCACAAGACTACCCCGATTACGATCTGGGAGGTACCGTGGAAGTGCGCGAAGTACTACATTACGGTTAATGATTCAGCAAAAAATGATCGACCATCTTTTTAGACATCAGTACGGGAAGATGGTCTCCATTTTAACACGGATTTTTGGGCTGCAGCACTTGCAGACCATTGAGGATGCGGTTCAAGACACCTTTATCAATGCCATAAAGGCTTGGCAGGGCAATATCCCAGAAAACCCAGAGGCCTGGCTTACCATGTCCGCCAAAAACAGGGTTTTGGATCTTTTTAGAAAGTTTTCGGCCGAGGACAAGCGTATTGCCAAAATAGTTACGGGGGCAGAGACCATTGCCATAAACGAACTGTTTTTGGAACATGAGGTAGACGATAGCGTACTACGTATGATATTCGCTGCCTGTAATCCCATTCTCAATTCCAAGGACCAGATCGCTTTTGCCCTCAAAACCATATCTGGTTTCAGCGGAAAAGAGATTGCTACCGCCCTGCTACTAAAGGAGGAAACGGTTAAAAAAAGACTGACGCGTGCCCGAAAAAATATTCAGGAAGGGCAGATCGCTTTCGAAATCCCCGCCGGAGCAGAATTGGAACATCGACTCCATAGGGTATTGGAAGTTATCTACCTCATCTTTAATGAAGGCTTTCATTCTAACCGAAAAGATATCCTTATCCGCGAGGAGCTATGTGGAGAGGCTATGAGGCTGGCCAAAACTCTACTCACCAACCCTTTTACCGCTACTCCCAATAGTTATGCTGTATTTGCGCTCTTTTGTTTTCAATCCGCTCGCTTGTCCAGTAAAATAAACAGTCAAAAAGAAATTATAAGCCTTAAAGACCAAGACCGGTCCAAATGGCACAGACCTCTTATAGCATTGGGACATAGGAATATGGAAAAGGCGGTTGCTGGTGAAAACTACGGGTATTACCATTATGAAGCCGCCATTGCCGCCCAACATGCGTTAGCATCTTCGTACGCATCAACAGATTGGGATAAAATCCTAATGTGGTATCAACGATTGAACACACTAGAAAACTCACCTTTTAATCTCCTGAACATGGCCGTGGTACAAATACAACGTGGCGATTTGCCGGCGGCCAGAGAACTTCTAGAGAAGATCAACCCTAACCTTCTAGAACAAAGGGCCTACCTCTATTATGGCACCTATGCAGAATATGCGTTGCACATTGGTAATAAAACACTGGCCCTAAAATATATTGACCAAGCTATCACCATGGTACGGAACGATGCTGAATTAAAGTATCTACGCAAGAAAAAATCAGAATACGAGGCTACATAGACAACTCCATTATCTTATCCATTTTCTTAGAAAGCTATCAACCTGCCTTGTATCCAAACTATCCCAAAAATTATAATTGTATATCATAAAATAAATTACTTAATTCACGTTATCCTAACCAGTATCTTTAACCTTTTTATATGAAACTGAAAGTCTACCTACTTGTCCTTAACGTTATCTTAATTATAGGTTGTAGTTCCGACAATAATGAGGAACCCCAAACGCCCGACCCAAAAGGAAGTCTGGAAGTTACCGTAATTACCAGCGATGGTGAGGCCATTGAAGGCGCCGTGGTGACCACAACCCCCACCACACAACAATTAACTACAGGGCCAACAGGAAAAGTATTATTTGAAAACTTGGATATCGGCAATTATGAAGTCTCGGTATTAGTACCTTTTGAACTAGAACCCATTGAGGAAGTGGTCTCCATAGAAGCGGATAAGACCGCAGAGGTCTTAATCTTAGGACTAGATGTTATTGAGCCCACACCTATAGATCTCAGTTTTTTAATAACCCAAACCTACAATCTTTTAAAAGGAGACTTTCTTTTTGATGCTGGCGGTTTTGGACTTTATTGGGGCGATATCGGTACAGATCTGGCTTATGTAAACCCTGGAAACTTTACTGTATTCAACGACTTGGATACCTATAATTTTACGGCAGGCAATAATACGGTTTTAAAGGTATGGGCCGATCACTATAAAGCCATTCGCATGGTAAATCTTGGTTTGGATGCCATAGAAGATGACAATTACAACAAAGACCAACCCATTAACGAGGGTGTGGCGGCGGCGCAGTTTCGATTTCTTCGGGCATTGCTGTACTTTAATTTGGTAAAGATTTATGGTAATCCTGTCGTGGTAACCACGGCAAAAATCGATTTACAAAACCCGCCTACTGCCATACAAGGCATGGATGAAACCTATCAACTAATTGAAAACGACCTTATTTTCGCCGAAGCTAATTTAGAAGCCAACGCTCCTTCCAACAGGGCTTCCGTTCCTGTTGCCCAAGCCTTGTTAGGCAAAGTATATCTCCAAATGGCTGGTTTTCCTCTTTTGCAGAACGACAAATATGCTCTTGCCCTAGCACAATTTAACAAATTGACCGGGGTATTTGGTCTGGAAACCAATTATGCCGATATCTTTTCTCTCACCAACGAAACAAGTACCACAGAAGTAATCTTTAGAATCGATTTTGATGCCAATGATATCAATACCAGTGGAAACTATGGTGTTCTATGGGGACCACAAGGGATTTCGATACACGACTATTTGCTTTTGGCACCCGGATTTCCAGAAAGTTTTTTCGAAATTCCTGCCAATATTGTGAGTCCTGTGACCTTTCCCTTGGACATCGAGGACAGCAGATTTGCACAAAATATAGCCGCCTTTACCTTAGATAATGGCAATGCCGCAAATGCCACCGAGATAAGTGATTGGAGACCATATAAGTTCCGAAAGGATACTGCTTTGCCTGTGGTTGCCAATGGTGAGTCTTTTGACCTTCCCTATTTGCGATATGCAGATGTACTTTTAATGCTCGCTGAGGCTGAAAATGCTATCAATGGCCCTACAGCTATTGCTTATGAAGCGGTAAATCAGGTGCGGAGAAGGGCTTTTGGCGATAACCTTAATGATTTACCTGCTGGGCTTAGTCAACAAGAGTTTTTAGAAGCCATATTGAAGGAGCGTAGCTTGGAGCTTTGTTTTGAAGGTCACAGAAAAGACGACCTGGTCCGCACCCAACAGTTACAAAGTGTTGTTGAGTCGTTCAATCTCAGTAATCCACAGAACACAAAAAATTACGAACCGCACAAGTACATTTGGCCTATACCTCAGGAGGAGCTGAATTTTAACCAAGGTGCCACACAAAATCCTGGGTACTAAACAAAGTATCATGAAAGCAATTTTAAATTCAACAGTCGGTTTTTTACTAATACTCCTATTGGGATGTACTAACGGACCAAACCATAAACAGGTAGAAAACCAAGATACTCCTATCGATAAAAAGACCAACTTTATAATCATTTTTGCCGATGACCTTGGATATGGTGATTTGGGCGTATATGGCCACCCCACCATTAACACACCCAACCTGGATAAAATGGCCTCCGAAGGTCAAAAATGGACCAGTTTTTATGTTGGTGCCAGTGTTTGCACACCAAGTAGGGCGGCCCTTCTTACAGGGCGTTTACCTGTTAGGAGCGGCATGGCAAGTCCTATTGCCCGGGTTTTGTTTCCCAACTCCCACAACGGGCTTCCCAAAAGTGAAATTACCTTGGCAGAACAGCTAAAATCTGTAGACTACGCAACGGCAATAGTTGGTAAATGGCACCTAGGACATAAAGAAGAATTTTTACCCACCAACCATGGTTTTGACTACTATTTCGGTATTCCTTATTCCAATGATATGGACCTAACAAGAGAGCTCAATACCCCCGGTGGCTATTGGGACCTTTGGACCGAGGAAGCGGAAAACTTAAAAAGCGAAGATTTTAATGTACCTCTTATAAGAAACACAGAAATTGTAGAACGCCCGGCAGATCAAACAACCATTACTCGAAGATTTACGGAAGAATCTATAAAATTCATCAAAGAAAACAAAGAAAAACCCTTTTTTCTCTATCTGGCCCATAATCTACCCCATGTTCCGCTTTTTGCTTCCGAAGAATTCTTGGGAAAAAGTAGGCGAGGGCTGTATGGGGATGTAGTAGAGGAAATAGATCATGGCATTGGCCGTATCTTAAACTATTTAAGGGAAGAGGGTTTAGCTGAAAATACTATAGTGGTGTTCACTTCGGACAATGGGCCGTGGCTACCTACAGAAAATTCCGGAGGAACCGCAGGGCTTCTTAAAGATGGCAAGGGAAGCACCTGGGAAGGTGGTATGAGAGAACCTGGTATTTTCTGGTCGCCCGGAAAAATTAAACCAAAAGTAGTGATGGATATGGGTACTACCATGGATCTTTTTACCACTTTTAGTGCAATTGCCGGTGTTCCAATACCTAATGATCGGGTAGTTGATGGCTTAGATCTTAGCCCTGTACTATTCGAAGGGGCCGAAAGTCCCAGGAATGCGGTTTATTACTATCGTGGCGATGAATTATACGCAATACGGGTGGGTGCCTACAAGGCTCATTTTATTACCGAGGCCGGCTATACGGCAAACACACGTAAGGAACACCATCCACCATTACTATACAATGTTGAGATAGACCCCTCGGAAAGGTTTAATATTTCTGCTGACCACCCAGATGTAATTGCAAGAATCGAAAATGTGGTAAAAGCACACGAGGCCAAAATGGTGAAAGGTGCAGATCAATTAAAAGATCGAGGGTGAGGTTGGGGGCGTACTTCGTCGGCAACTTTGAATCGCGAGACCTCTCTTAATTTTTGGACCCACGTGCCTCACTAGGCCTTATTGCGTATCGCTTAAAGAAGGCGTTGGAAAAATTGCCCAAACTGGCATACCCGGTTTCATAGGCTATAACAGTTATCTTTTTATCGGTATTCTGAATTTCGGAATACGCCCTGTTCAATTTTAGTTCTATGCAGTAGTCGATAACACTTCTGCCAAAGGTCTCCTTAAATTTGGTCTTTAGCGTATATTCATTTAATCCGGCATGTTTGGCGATCTGTTTTAAGGATAGGCGTTGGTCCAAATTATCTAGAATATATTGTTGTGCGTCAAGTACATTGTTATCGTAAGACCTACCATTGTTAACCAAGGCGTTCTTATGTTGTCGTAGTAACGGAATGGAATAAAAGATTAAATCTATCAATTTATTCTCTATAAAAACCTCTCTTAAATTTCCACTATAGGGGTTGTTCCTTATGGCAGCTATGATTTCTCTGGTTCGGGAATCCAAGCGCGAATACTCTTCATCGAGAAAAAACAGTTTTCCGGCCACCAATGCCTTTCTCAAAGGCTGTAGTTCTTTAAAGTCTTTTAGAAAGGAGTTCATAAAATAATCGGGGGCTACAGTAAATCCAAAACTGTTATAGGTGCAACCCTCCGGAAAATGAATCTCACAGCTTCCAGCCTTTTCGTAGATAATGGAGAGCGAGTTGGGTTGGGTATGAATTTCTTTTTGTCCCTCTATCTTAACCGTTTTGGTACGCCCGGAGAGTTGATAATGAAACTGCAACCAATTCTGCGTAAGTCCCTTGCGGATAACCACAGCTTTGGTAGTCTCCAAAGTCGTAAGGTAAATAGAAAAGCGGTTGATCTGAAACGTGATGCGTTTGCCCGATAGCCCATCGCCTTTAATATCTTCCTCCGTACTGCTTTGTAGTGCAACTTCCTCGTTGTTTTGTTGTGCCGTATACCGTGCCGATTTCCTCATTCTGAATAAGTGGTATTCCCGATGCAATAAGCACTCGGTCTGTTCAATGTAATATTTTTAGAACATTAAAACAAACTATCATGGAGAAGGTTTTTATAGCTTTATTGACCGTGTTATTTACATTTGGCACCCTAACCGCTCAGGGACTTCATATTAAACGTGCAAAAGGTACCATTGCTATTGATGGGGTGATGGATGAGACGGATTGGATCCAAGCAGAAGTGGCTACCAATTTTATGCAATTCTTTCCCAGTGATTCTGTAACTGCCAGGGCACAGACCGAGGTGAGGATGACTTACGATGACAATAACCTTTATATCATTGCCAAAATGTACAATCTAGGACCACGTAAATACGTAACCCCATCACTACGCCGAGATTTTAGAGGCGAAGCCAATGATGTTTTTAGTGCTGTTATAGACACTTATTCTGATAGGAATAATGCTTTTCTTTTTGGCGTAAACCCTTTTGGGGTACAGCGCGAAGGCCTTATTGCAAACGGTGGCAGTGTGGCTTCTGCCGATACCTTTTCTACCAGCTGGGACAACATTTGGCATTCCGAGGCCAAAATCTACGATGATTATTGGATTACTGAAATGGCCATCCCTTTTAAAACCTTGCGCTACAAAGAAAACCTGGACACTTGGTATATCAATTTTTATAGGTTTGATAGTGCTTATGCCGAACAATCTACCTGGACCCCCATTCCCAGAAACCAGTTTATCATCAACCTAGCCTTTACCCAAAAACTACTTTGGGACGCTCCTTTAAAAAAGACAAAGGGGAACATATCCCTTATCCCCTACAGCATTTTTAGAAATTCCAAAAACTTTGAGACCGACACACCCACCATTAACGACTTGGACCTAGGTCTCGATGCAAAAATAGGCCTGGGTCCGGCGATGACCCTGGATGTTACAGTGAATCCCGATTTTTCGCAGGTAGAAGTGGATCAGCAGGTCACCAATTTAGATCGCTTCGAGATCTTCTTTCCCGAACGCCGTCAGTTCTTTTTGGAAAATGCCGATCTATTCGCCAATTTCGGTATTGAAGGCACACGTCCGTTTTTCTCGCGAAGGATAGGCGTGGCCAGGGACGAGTCCACAGGTCAGAATGTGCAAAATAGAATCTACGGGGGCTTGCGTTTAAACGGTAAGCTCAATCAAAATTTACGACTGGGAATACTTAACGCCCAGCTTGAGGAAAATAAAGACATACAACTGGCTTCTACCAATTATCTCGTAGCCGCCCTACAGCAAAAAATACTATCGCGCTCATATATTGGTATGACCTTTATAAACAAACAGGCTTTTACGGATGCTATCGGCGGGGATTTTACATTCTCTCCCAGTTCGTATAACCGAACCTTGGGACTAGACGTAAATTTGGCCTCCAATGATAATACTTGGAACGGTAAATACTTTTACCACCGTTCTTTCGATGAAACAAATACGGAAGCCAAATACGCTACGGGTGGTTTTCTTAACCACAGTTCCTATCGTTGGGAGGCAAATCTTACCGTCCAAAGTATTGGAGAGGGATACGACCCGGAAGTAGGTTTTGTTCGCCGCAGAGATATTTTTCAGGCAACACCAAGTGTTTGGTATAATTTTTATCCAAAAAAGGGAGGTACGCAAAGACACGGACCCGGGGTATCTGCAGATCTGATAAGGAACAATACATCTTTTGATGCCCTAGATCATAATCTTGCTTTAAATTATAGGGGCAATCTTAAGAGTACCGCTTTCTGGGATTTTTCGGTGGTGAGACAGTACACTCGGTTGTTGAGGCCTTTTGATCCCAGTGGACTGGGGAATACCCCGTTGCCCGCAGACACCCAATACAATTATAATTTTGTTAAGGCCAACTACTTCTCCAATGCGGGCAGAAAGTTCTCCTACAACTTATCTACGCAATTGGGGGAGTATTTTAACGGTAACTTATACAATCTTTCCGGAACGCTTACCTATCGTTATCAGCCATTGGGTTTTGCCTCCTTAAATTTTGCCTACAACCACGTACGCCTTCCTGAACCTCTTAAAAATGCCGATTTGCTTTTAATCGGCTCACGACTCGATTTCACTTTTACCAAAAATATTTTTTGGACCACCTTTGTACAGTTCAATAGCCAAATAGAAAACCTTAACCTCAACTCCAGATTGCAATGGCGATTTAAACCTGTTTCTGATATTTTTTTGGTTTATACAGATAACTATTTTGCCGAAAGCCAAACCGCCAGTGGTTCCCTCACCTTTCCAAGCATACAATTTCCCAGACAACGGGCCATAGTTCTTAAACTCAACTATTGGTTAAATCTTTAAGTTCTTGCCGTATACTTAAAATTATCGCTTAACAATTTTGGAAGCCCCTGACAAACGCTCCCGTTCTATGGTGGCATTGCCCATGTAATAAAGTGTACTGGCGCCCGCTGCTTCTATATCTATGCTTTCCATTGCGGATAAAAAAGCATCACTGGCACCTGCCATATCTATATTTAGATCGTTAACGGACAAATCATAGTCCAACAAACTACTGCTGCCAGATAGTTGTGCGTGGCACCTATCGGCCGTTCCAAAAAGGTCGATAGTAGAGGCGCCTCGCAATTCTACATCCAATCTATCCGTATGGATTTCCCCGGTAAAGGATGACGCACCCGAAAGCTCTACCAAGACATCATCAGAAACCAAATCGTTCTCTAAAGAAATCTTGGAAGCTCCGGATGCTTTAAATTTTTCAATGTTAGAGGTGGTGATATAGATGTTTAGCGTAACATTTCCCCTAAGGTTTGTAAACCTCCTAAGTCTGGCTTCCAAGGTGCTTCCCTCCTTAGAAATAATTATATGGCCATGCAAATTTGTGTTGGCCTCTACTTCTATACTTTCCTCTGTCTCCGAAAAAGTAACAAAGGCGTTAAAACTATCCGATATTTTTAATCTGGAATAGTCAGAAATATCATAGCTTAAAGTTGTTACATCATTGGATACCTTTATGTTATCGTAATCACAAGAGGTCATAAGGGTGCTGGCCCCGAAAAGGGCAATAATAATTAATTTTGTTCTCATAATGTTGTTAGATTATCGGTGTCTCCACCAAATTTTTTCGTAATTCAAATACTGGAATCCATTGGAAGTTTACAGGAAACCATTCGTCGTCGTCTGCCATAGATAGGTCTGTAGCAGTATTAGTTCCATTTTTTCGGAGGTATACCTGATCGTCCTTGGCAAATACATATTGGGTCTGTATATGTTGATCGTATTCTGTGTTATTGTAATTAAAACTATCTTTCATTATCTATGTTTTTTTTATACCTATTTCTCCCCAAGTTAAATACCCCTACTTTGATGCCTAGTCCTGCTGAAAAGCCGTTTATCCGGGTTATCGGTCCTGGCTGCAAGTCCAATCGGCTAGAGAATCTGTACCGTACGCCTGCTTCTATCTGCAGGTACCTAGAGATATTAAAAAGTGCATTGGCCCCAGGTTCTAGCACAAAGACCGCATCGGACTCGTTAATATCGTTATCAAAATCATCATCAAAGTCGCGATCTCCGTCAACATAGGCTACCCCACCTGCCCCAATAAGAATGGGGAATGACAGGTTTACCCTAGATTTACTAAAAAAGATAGGTTCTAAATGAAGTCCTCCGTAGGCTCCAATTAAATCTTCATTATCCGAAAAGGAAAACCCTGGCAAGTTTTGTTGAGAGTAAAAAAAGACCCCCGAAAAACCTACTTCAAACTGCTGATTGGCAACATAGGCTATTTTTAAACCTCCCAAATAGGTCTCTTTATCGTCGATTTCCCCAATATGCGTGGTAATCCCGATATAAACACCGTGTACTACATTTTTGCGATCGTTGAATTCGATAAAATTATCGGAACCTTGTGCGCTGAGATAAGAGATGCCACCCAAGAGAAAAAGAAGTGACAAGTAACTAAAATTTTTCATGTGTTTGTTTTTGATTGACATTATCATAGACAAGCTAATTTGATAATGGTTGCATTTTTTTAGTGTTTTTTTTATTTTTTTGTACTATGGAAATCAAAATTGGGCCAGCTGCGTGGTAGTTATAGCTTTAAGTTGTCAAATGATTACTGCTCCCGAAGCACCACCACACCTTTTATACCGGTAACCGAGAAGGTGCCGGGGTCTCCTTTACCATAGGATGCCTTTATTTCCCGAATCTTTTTCCCCCTATCTAGCACATTGGTCTTTATGTTTGTACTCGTGGTCGGTATCCTTAAAAGCCCTTGTTCTAGATTTGCTTCAAAATCAAACGAAAGCCCATCAACATTAATATAGATTTCGGAAGATTCCTGATCTATTTTGATGGATGGTTTCCGACTTTCAACAGCTCCCACTCTAAAATCTACCAATTTCATCCTAAGACCTATTTCCCTACCCAAACTTTGTATTTGCACATTACTGAATCTAAGGTCTCCTACGATGCTACCAACACTTTCAATGGTAACCTCGTCTTTGCTAGAAAATAAGTCTAGTGTAGAAACCTGTTCCAATTTAATAGTAGTACCACTACTGTTTATTCTTAAATCTTGCGATCTCTCCAGGTCTATTCCACCGTTCTTCATGTTAATGCTTCCATAGGTAATGGCTTTGGTACGTAGTTTTCCAAATTCCATAACAATATTGGCATTCGTAAGATCATCATTGATCCACATATCGCCATGGGTAACCCTAGCTTTCAATTTCCCTGTCCAATCGCCCATGATAACATCCCCAAACTTGTTTTTGATATCAATTTCTGCATTAACGGGCAAATAAATGGTATAGTTGATCTGCACGTTGGTCTTATCAAAATCGAACGGATTCGCCTTATTGAAATAACGGGCAAAAAATCCGGTACCTCTTTCGGCAATTACCGAAGTAACTCCAATAAAGTCGTCCACAACCTTAAATTCGGCACTAATGCGGTTCAATAATTCCCGGGCGTTGTCTTTTTTGCGATGCGATACTTTTACATCTACGGTGATCGCAATATTATTTTTGTTCCACCCATTAATGATCACGTTACCATATTTGTTATCCAAATGCAGCTCACCGGCATTGGTCATGGCATATGATTTTTCTATTTTTTTTGATGCGCGTTCCTGTGCCCCCAGGTTATACCCAAAAGCAAGGCATATTGCTATCAACAGCAGTTTTTTATAGTACGTACCCATGCTCATCGTTTATTTTTTTAGAATCCTTTATTTGTCGTAAAAGATTTTCTATTAGTTCTATGCGTTTTTTGTAATTACCGATAATGGCTTCCAAAACAAGCTCATTATCCAAATTCTCGCCCATTTCCTGTTTAAGTTCCTTGTATTCCACATCGAGTTCATCCATGAACGATAAAAATTCTTCCTTGTCCGCATTGGACAGTTCGGGATGATCTTTTACCAGTTGCACCTGACTTGCAACCAAACTCTGATAATGCATATCTATTTCCAATAATTCCCTACTCACAATATTGTCTTCGGCCCCATATCCGGTTCTAAAAGTCGCGTCTGCCATAAAGGCAAGTCCAAACACCAATACAATACTGGCCGCTACTTTAAATAATGGGGATTTCCATAAGGGAATCACTTTTGTTTTTGGCTTTTCCAATTGAGAGGAGATGCTTTCCCACATTTTGTCCCTATCTGCCTTGTGCCCATCAAACAAATCTTTATTATCCCGGATGTGTTTTTCAAATTCGTCCATCATGCCACCATATTTATTAATTCTATCAATTTCTTTTTTGCCCTGTGGTATTGCGATTTGGAAGTGGAGGTCGTTATCCCCAAAATCTCTGCAATCTCTACATGGTCATAACCTTCAATGAGGTACAGATTAATAATCTGTTGATAACCAGGCGGTAATTGGGATATTCCATTTTTTATTTTCTGGATATCCATGGTTTTCGCCTTCTCCTCGGTTTCTCCGGCTATGTAATAGTCGTGTTCTTCCAAGGGGGTCACAGCTACCTTTTTCAATTTTGTGAAATTGATGCTCTTATTGATTACGATCCGCTTTAACCAAGAACCAAAAGTGCTCTCATAACGAAAAGAATCCAATTGTTTAAAAGCTTCCACAAAACTGTCTTGTACTACGTCTTCAGCATCTTCTTTTATACCCAGCATACGCATACTAACATTGTACATAGCGTCCACGTATAACCCATACAGGCGATACTGCGAATCTCTATGACCAGATTTACTCTTTTCAATCAGGTCTTTATGTGTATATAGGATGTTGGGTTCCAATTAGATACTGCTAGCTAAAAAGTTGTGTAAAAATACCCTTCTTTTCAATAATAGACAGTTCAAAAAACAAAGGGTTGCAGCAATGGGGAATAAAATGATGGAATTAAGGAAAAATAAATACTTAGCGGTCACCTTGTCCACAATCTAGTACCGTTAACGCAGTGAAAGGCAAAGCCCGGAGGTACTGGGACGTACCGGCCGGGCCACCATAAGAAAAAGAGAAATGTACTATTATCTATGCATTTGTTACTGCAATTGTATTCCTTGGGGGTCTTCAAACTTTGCCGTTACCCCCCAACCGCCAAAATCTTCGGATACTGCCAGCAGTATTTCGTTTTTACCTTGTTTTAGATTTAAATAGACGGTCTCAAAAAGACCAATAGTGCCCAAATAACGATAATCGCGGGTGCTAAATCCGTTGTTGCCCTTGTAGATGGGTTTGCCATTCAGTATTAGTACTACCCGATCGCTATATCCAAAATGAAAAAGTTTTTCCTGGGCCTTAGCCGATCTAACCGTTAGTTTGGCAAATACCGTATTGCCATCGGATCCGTAACGATCTGTTACCCTTGCTATGTCCGCGGCGTTATTCTCTTCTGTTTGTATTTTATTGATCCATTTTCTTGCTTTGATCAATGCCGGTAACCCATCAGTGTTCGTCAATGCACTTTCATCAAACTTATCCGAAATCTCCCACTCTTTTATAATCCCCGGTATGGGCTTGGTCTCCGCAACTTTAAAATCTACCATTTCACTGGCTTGCTTGTCTATCTTAAAATCGGCATAATGTACCGCTGCGCCACTTCCCCCGATAGATAAATTACCTTCCTTGGGGCTGTGTCTTAGGTACCATGAAAGATGTGGTTTTTCGGCATGGTCAAAATATACTTGTGCCCGCTTTCCATTGACCACAAGTTTAACATGCGTCCAATCATCGACCTTATACACATAGGGTACAGAATAGGCAGGCCCGTGAAACAATTGCCAAGAGGCCATTCTGTTAAAAATGGATAAAGCCTGATTTGCATCTGGGTTTCCAGATTGGTGGGGTCTTACGTAAAAGTACTCACTGTTAACATCATCAAATCTTCGAAATCTAATCCCTGGAAATCCTCTACGACCATCAAGATACATATCAAATTCTATGGTTCCGTTTATGAATTTGGTATCTTTAAGTGTTGCCAATCCACCTTGGAGGTAAACGGCATCCTTGCCCTTGTAGTTCTCAAATAGATGGGCATTGGCCGTTACGTCCCAATTGGTGGTATCCATAGGAATGGTTTGTTGGGAGAAATGGGTTTGTGAATAAACTAAACTCAGTATTAAGAGTATTACAAATTTGTTCATGATTGCATTTTTTTTAAAACTAAATAATTGGGCCGGACCCCATTTGAACAAATCCGAGCAAATCCGTTCAATATTGACCACATCGGATAAATTGATGATTTTTGCAGTACATGAAGAAACAGAATGAGGACATATTATTACAGCGGTGCAGAGCACTAATAGAAAATAAACTGGGATGGGGAAGCGCAGACTTATGGCATAATGAGGTTTATACCGAATTAAGCGAAGCTATTAGGCAAGAGACCAATGTACTACTTAGCCCTACAACCCTTAAGCGCGTTTGGGGAAGGTTAAAATACCAAGGCACACCCAGCATAAGCACCTTAAATACACTTGCACAATTTGCCGGTTATCTAAATTGGAGAGATTTTAAGCAGAAGGGCAAATTACCGAAGGCTAAGGCAGAAAACCGAAAAAAGAAATCCCATATTGCTTTGGTACTAATGTCCTCGGCATTTCTACTGATTTTATTGATCTCCTTGTTTTCTATGATCAATCTCAATAAAAGCAATCCTTCCATTGCAGATCTTTCACAAATTCAGTTTAGCAGCCAGCCTGTTACCGAAGGGATACCCAACACCGTAATTTTTAATTTTGACTTAGGTTCTGTGCGTGCGGACAGCATCTCTATTCAACAGTCTTGGGACACCCAAAAAAGTTTTGGCGTAAAGGCCAATCAAAAACAGGCCACAGGAATTTACTATTACCCTGGTTATTTCAGGGCCAAATTGCTCTTAGATGGTAAAATAGTAAAGGAACATGACCTTTTTGTAAAGTCCGACAGTTGGATGGGGGCAATAGATTACAGACCCATTCCCAAATATGTGGACCAAGACGGTTTTTTGGACGAAAAACTGGCCTTTAGCAGTAGTATAATCGATGAAATTGCAGTGAACGAAACACCTGTAGGTAGTAGTTTTCATAAGGTACAGGATTTCGGAAATGTATCAGGAGATAACATAACGTTCAACACATCGATCCGTAATGCCTATAAAGACAAGTGGGCCGTGTGTCAAAACATTAATATATTGCTTCTTGGTACCGAAGGAGCTTTTATTTTACCTTTTTCCATTACTGGATGTGTTTCGGACATCTCATTAATGCTAAACGACCTCTATTTAAACGGTAAGGAACATGATCTTTCTGCCTTTGGCGCCGATTTTTCGGAATTCAGGAATGTACATTTAGAGGTAAAAGATAAAAAAGTGCTTATAGCTTTGGACGGCAAAACAATCTTTGAAGGGGCCTATAGCAAATCCATTGGTAAATTGGTAGGTGTCCGGTACCGTTTTTTGGGAGCCGGGGAAGTACGCCATGTAAGCGTGGCAGACGCTAACGGGGAATCGATATTGAACGATACTTTTGGTGATTATAAATAAGAAACCCAATGCCGACACGGGGTTAGACTTACTTAAACAAAGAACGTTACTTTGCCATAGCAACGCAAAAACATTAGGGGTCCTTCCCTTTTATTAATAGAACCTAAGCAATTGGTTATCTTTACCGTACCCCAGTATGGACATAAATTTAGACATAGATAATAATGTGCTTACCCTGTCCTAATGTCGTTGTTTTAATTGTCTACATAGAAAAATAGTATGCAAGAATTTTTATTGATATTAAGAGGAGATGGTATGAACCATATGTCACCGGATGAACTGCAAAAAATCATGGCCGGTTATACAAATTGGGTAAATACCTTGGGTGAAAATTACCTGGCCGGGCAACGTTTACAGGAAAATGGTAGTCTATTAACCTCCAAGACCGACAAAATTACTACGGATGGGCCTTTTTTGGAATCCAAGGAAATTATCGCCGGGTTTTTCATTATTGCGGCCAAAGACTTGGATGAAGCCAGCAATATTGCGCAATCTTCACCTCATTTGGGGCCTTATAGTATAGAGGTTAGGCCTATTGTGTTTCCTAAAATGAAGTAGTTCTTGACAGCCGATAGCCATCATATTGTAGCGCACCTTTTTAGAAAGGAATATGGAAAATTAGTGGCTACCCTGACCCGGATTTTTGGGGCCTCCCATATTCAGCTGGCCGAAGACATTGTACAGGAAACCCTCATAACCGCCATGGATCATTGGAGTGTTAAGGGTATTCCAGAAAATCCCAGTGCCTGGCTAATACAAGTTGCCAAACGTAAGGTATTCAATGAGCTAAAGCGCAACAAAATGAAGAAGGAGCACCATTGGAACCATGTTGCGGCACGTTATTCCAAGAATGAAATCGGTACAATTTTCCTTCAAGGTGAAATTGAGGACAATCAGTTACGAATGATCTTTACCTGTTGCCACCCAGCAATTAATCTCCAGTCTCAAATTGCACTTACTTTAAAAACGTTATGTGGTTTTGGGGTAAAGGAAGTTGCAAAGGCATTGCTAACTACAGAGTCTACAATAAGTAAGCGACTTTACAGGGCAAAGACCAATATTCGGGAATTGGGGCCCTCATTTGAGATACCCAGCGGCAAACAATTGGAAAACAGGTTGGATGTAGTAACCTTGACTTTGTATTTACTTTTCAATGAAGGCTATAATTCTAGCGCGAACGATTCTTTAATCAGGCGAGACTTATGTCTAGAAGCGATTAGATTAACAAAACTATTGGCGAACCGTTTTGATGAGAACAAAAAAATATTTGCCCTACTTTCCCTTATGTGTTTCCATACCGCAAGGTTTGATGCTAGAATAGATAAACAAGGGGCCCTGGTGTTGTTTGAAGATCAGGACCGCTCCCTGTGGAACCAAGAATTGATTGTTTATGGAATGCAATATTTGCAAAAATCTGCCCATGACAAAACACTTTCCACTTATCATATAGAAGCTAACATTGCTGCCGAACATTGCACGGCCCGGGACTTTGACGGTACCAATTGGAAAAATATCCATAAACTCTATATGTTGCTGCAACATCATAAACCAAGCGCCATCATTAAGCTAAATTTAGCGATTATAGAGAGTAAATTAAAAGGGTTGCAAGCTTCACTATTGTCCTTACAAAAACTGAATACCCATAGCGAGTTAAAAAACTACCACCTACTACCGGCCACCCAGGGGATATTTCATATGAAGTTGCACAATTACGAGCAAGCCATTTTCTTTTTGGGGAAAGCCTTAAGTTTAAGGCCTTCCCCTACAGAACATAGATTTTTACTAAAGAAAATTGAAATTTGTGAAAAAAGACTTCGAGCTTCAAAAACCACGCAATAGGTAAGTTTTTGTCTTCACCAAGGTTGGCCCTCTCCCTTTTCACAAAAAGAGACAAGACTGCCAACAAAGTGGTCCCAACCGCCTTTCGTCATTTCGAAGGCATCGTGTCCTGCCCATTTATCTTCAAACCCCGTATGTTTAAAAACTACCTTGCACCCTTTCTCGTCTTCAGAGATCTCCGTATTGATTTGCGTTCCCAACCAAGCAGGGTTAGCATTTTCTATACACTCCCATACTACCTTGTTGGGTTGCAAGTCTAAGGTTTTAAATCCCATTTCCACCAAAGTTCCCTGTTTGTCGAACTTCAAATGTGATGTTGTTCCTACCGTTTCGCCAACAGTACAGTTCTTGGACCACCAACCTTTGATGCCATTTTCCGTAGCCACCGCTTTGTAAACCCTTTCTGCTGTAGCCTTAATAACTAAATTATGCGTAATGTCCATTTGTCTTAGTTTAATGATTAATTTTCTCTAATGACAACCGAGTATTCAGAATTAGGACATTATATCCTACTTAATTATCGCTATAGAACAAATAAAACCCAAACCTTTTTTAACAGGGCTTTCGGTTTTAAATAATTAATTTGGCAGAAGTCTTTAATTTTATTTTAACTGCGAAAAGATATGAAGGTTAAGATGTCATTGGTTAGTTGCACATGCCTATTGTTTTTGGTGAATGTCTCCTGTGTTGAACGGTCTAAAACAGACAAGATTGAAGAAATAGCTACTGCCTATTACGAAACATTTCAGTTGCGGAAAGATTTTCAAAAGTTTTTAAGCTTTTATCACGACGACGTCATTTTGGAAGATATTGTTAACGGCGACAAAATTGAAGGTAAAAGAGCTCTTACCGCTTTTTTTGACTGGCAAAACCCAAACTTCCATAAGAGCGATGCCGTTACCCTAGTCATTGATCATCAGGTTTTTGACGAAACAACAGTTGTTACAAAAGGATATTTTACCCCTTTCAAATGGGGAGAACACTCCTTTGAAGCTATGCATTTTACTACCATTCTGATTTTTAACACTTCGGGGAAAATAATAAAACAAATTGATTGGATCAACTATCCATCGGGTCTTGTAGATTATTCCAAGAGAAAAAATTCTAACGATTGGATCAAATAATTGCAAAACGGGATTTTGTACTTCTTGCGAAAAACCTAATTTAATCAAGTATGAGAACTTCTCTTTTTTTGGCACTAATACTAAGCTTTTTATTGATTTCGTGCAAAGAGCAACCAACCAAGACCGAAGTAGTTACCTTGGTAGAGACCGAAACCAGTTGGGACGGCAACAAACTACCACATTACCCAGAAGGTGATCCGCAAATAAAAATCTTAAAGTATACGATTCCACCCAACACCCAATTACCGGTACACAAACATCTTGTAATCAATGCAGGGGTATTGCTCAAAGGAGAACTAACGGTAATAGACGAATACAAGAACACTTTGCACCTTAAAGCAGGCGACCCTATTGTAGAATTGGTAAATACCTTTCACTATGGAAAAAATGAAGGGTCCCAACCTGCAGAAATAATAGTTTTCTATGCGGCCACCAAGGGAAATCCGGTAACCGTTATTAAAAAATAGTATTGATGAACCATAATAGCATTCCTATGAACGAAGTCACTCAACTGGTGAAAACCTTAAATCTACAACCACATCCAGAAGGGGGGTATTTTAGGGAAACCTATAGAAGTATTGGGGAAATAAGCCCCGATAATCTTGCTGCAAATTATGGAGGCAAGCGTAACTACACCACCGCCATTTATTTTCTATTGACCTCGGATACCTTTTCTGCATTTCACAAAATCAAACAAGACGAAATTTGGCATTTTCATAAGGGATCGCCGATTGAACTTCATATGATTTCTCCAAAAGGTGAACATACGGAGATAACCATAGGTCTAGATATTGACAATAATGAAAAGCCGCAATTTGTGGTGCCAGGAGGGTACTGGTTTGCAGCAAAAACTATAAACAAAACTTCCTACTCGCTCGTGGGTTGCACGGTCTCTCCCGGGTTTGATTTTGAGGATTTTGAACTTCCGCTTAGACAGGAACTTATTACCCTCTTTCCAGAACATAAGGAACTCATTGTTAAATTCACCCGGGTTTAACCAAATTTCCCACAATTCTAAAACAATCAGGTTTGCGATCCTGTTATTTCCGTAGTTTGTGATAACTTAGTGTTCCTTATACGTATTACTATCCATGGGCAACAATAAAAAGAGAAAGATTTCAGTAACCGGTTCTACGGAATTTACAGGTATCACTGTAAAAGAACCTGCCACCTATGCTGCCGGACTTACTGCAGTAAAGACCGCCTTGCAACATACTTTTAAGGAAATGGGGGTAGTACGTTCTTTAAATGCCCTGGCACATATGAACCAGAAAGAAGGTTTTGACTGCCCAGGTTGTGCCTGGCCAGACCCCGACAAACCATCTAAATTGGGAGAGTATTGTGAAAACGGGGCCAAGGCACTTTCAGAAGAAGCAACCCTAAAACGTGCTGATGCCCACTTTTTTGCCCGTCATTCCATAGAGGAACTATCTACATGGACAGATTTTCAAATAGGCAAAAGCGGTAGGTTAACAGAACCTATGATTTTAAGGGCCAACAATACTTTTTATGAACCTATTGGCTGGGAGGCCGCTTTTGACCTCATAGCACAAGAACTGCATAATTTGGATTCGCCAGATGAAGGTATTTTCTACACCTCTGGTAGATCTAGCAACGAAGCGGCTTTTTTATATGGCTTGTTCGTTAGGGCGTTTGGCACCAATAATATGCCCGATTGTTCCAATATGTGTCACGAATCTAGTGGCGTAGCGCTAACAGAAACACTAGGCATAGGCAAAGGTTCTGTAAAGCTGGAAGATTTTGATAAGGCAGAAGTGGTTATAGTTATGGGTCAAAACCCTGGAACCAACCATCCAAGAATGTTATCGGCTCTACAGAAATGTAAAGAAAATGGCGGAAAGATAATTAGCATCAATCCGCTGGAAGAAGCGGGTATGATCCGCTTTAAAAACCCTCAGGAAATTAAAGGAGTATTGGCCTCCGGAACATCGCTCACCGATGTTCATCTACAAGTAAAAATAAATCAGGACGTTCCCTTGTTAAAACTGCTAATAAAAAAACTGGCGGCATTGGACAGGGAACACGGTACCGTTTTTGACCATGATTTCATTAACACCTATACCCATGGATATAACGAATTTTTAAACGATTTAGATCGGTTCCCCGAAGAAGAATTGATTTCTCAATCCGGGGTCGAACAAAAACAGATCAACGAGGCTGTTGATCTGCTGGCCAATAGAAATAAAATTATTATTTGTTGGGCCATGGGCCTTACCCAGCATAAGAACGGGGTAGACAATATAAAGGAAATCGTAAACCTACTGCTGCTTAAAGGTAGTCTGGGAAAACCTGGAGCCGGTACATGTCCGGTACGTGGACACAGTAATGTGCAGGGAGACAGAAGTGTTGGTATTATGCACCATGTATCTAAAGAATTAAATACGGCGATTGAAAAAACATTTGGTTTTGAGGCCCCAAACACGGAAGGTTTAGATACCGTACACGCCATTGAGGCCATGTATCAGAACAAAGCCAAAGTTTTTATTGCACTGGGAGGCAACTTTGTATCAGCGGCATCGGACACGGAATATACTATGGAAGCCCTGCAAAACTGTAATCTTACTGTAAATATTAGCACCAAACTAAACAGAACGCATTTGGTACCCGGTAAAGTAGCTTTAATACTCCCTACCCTGGGCAGGTCGGAGTTAGACCATAAAAATGGCACTCCTAGATTTTTTACGGTAGAAAATAGTATGGGTAAAGTACACAGGTCGAAGGGTATATTGCCACCAGTTTCAGACAATCTGAAGAGCGAACCAGAGATTATCGGGGAAATGGCCCATGCTTATTTCAAAGGAGATCACCCGGTAGCATGGAAAGATTTAAGTGAGGATTATAATCTCATCCGTCAAAAATTGGAACAGGTCATCAAAAGTTTTAAGGGCCTAAACGAACAATCCTCAGGTTCCGGTTTTTATCTGCCCAATAATGTAAGACAGTTAGATTTTAGTAAACTTCCACATGGTAAGGCACAATTTAGCCTGTGTAACCTGCCCGACCATAATTTAAAGGAAAACCAATTTGTTTTGATGACGATACGCTCACACGACCAGTTCAACACTACCATTTATGGACTAAACGATAGGTATCGTGGTGTTTTTAACGAGCGAAGGGTTGTTTTTATGAATCCTGATGATATGGCCCAACAGGGGTTTAAAAAGTTGGATGTTGTTAATTTGATAAGCAATTATGACCAAAAGGAGCGGAAAGCAATTAATTTTTTGGTCGTTCCATATAACATTCCACGTGGTAACCTGGCTTCTTATTTTCCCGAAACCAATGTCTTGGTACCCTACAATCATTTTGCCGATAAGAGCAATACCCCAATAAGTAAATCGGTTATTGTAACCCTAGAAAAACAACTTTGAGATAACGGATGTACACCATTGTAGACATAGAAACCACCGGAAATGGTATCAAAGGCAATAAAATTACCGAGATATCCATTTTTAAATACGATGGCTATGACATTGTGGACGAATTCACCAGTTTGGTAAACCCCGAGTGCGAGATTCCCCATTTTATTACAGGGTTGACGGGAATAGACGACCAATTAGTGCGGCATGCCCCTAAAATTGAAGAAATAGCTCCAAAAATTTTGGAGTTTACACAAGACACCATCTTCGTGGCGCATAGTGTAAACTTTGATTACAATGTAATAAAGAACGAATTAAAGTTATTGGGGCTCGATTTTATTCGGAAGAAACTCTGTACGGTACGTTTATCTCGAAGACTGTTTCCAGGATATCACTCATACAGTTTGGGAAAATTATGTGCTACATTGGATATTCCGTTGACGGACAGACATAGGGCTAGGGGTGATGCGCATGCCACGGTCCTTTTGTTCCAAAAATTACTTAGGGTACAGGGTGCAGATGTGGTTTTCAAGACTTTTTTAAACGCCCGCTCTCAGGAAGCTACCTTACCCCCAGCCCTGCCAAAAGCAATCTACGAGCAACTGCCCATGGCTCCTGGCATTTATTATTTTAAGAATAGTAAAGGCAAGATTATTTACATAGGAAAGGCCAAAAACATCAAAAAAAGGGTGTTAAGTCATTTTTATGATAAAGCAAACAAAGAAATCCGCATGTGCAGTGAGACCGCCAACATCGATTTTGAACTATCGGGAAGTGAGTTGGTGGCCCTTTTAATGGAATCCGCTGCAATAAAACATCATTACCCACTATATAACCAAGCACAAAAAAGAACTGTACAGCAGTATGGTATTTTTAGTTATGAGGATCGGAACGGAATCTTGCATTTGGCCTATAACAAGTTAAAAATGTGCCCCGATTCCCTGTCTATTTTTTATAATCAAACAGATTGCAGAACATATTTGGAAAAACTTTGTGCCACTTACGAACTTTGCCCCAAATATTGCCATCTACAGGAAAACGTTTCTAGCTGCTCCCATTATAGTATTACAAGTTGTGGAGGTATCTGTAGGGGAAAAGAAGAGATAGAAGACTATAACAAAAAAGTAAGGACGGCCGTAAAGGAAATAGGCGCACAAAATGAAGATTTCATTATTAGGGAAAAGGGAAGATCTGCAGATGAAGATGCCATTGTTTTTATAAAGGACACCTTATATGCGGGGTATGGATTTATTGACAAGGAAGCCAATATCTCCTCGCTGGCGGACTTAAAAGCTCATATCGACCCCAAAAAAAATACCCTGGAAACCCAACGTATAGTACAATCCTATATGCACAGAAATCCGGATAAGATACATATTCTTAAAGACTACGATGAAGTGCCTTCCTAAACGAAACAGTGTTACCTTGGCTACTTTAAAGTGGTAGGACAAACATAATCGGTAACTTCCATCCCGGCTTCTTTCATGGCTCCAAACCCACCCTTAACATCTATTAGGTTGTGAATACCTCTGCTTTTTAGTATTGAAGCTGCAATAACGGAACGGTATCCACCGGCACAATGCACATAAAAAGTATCGTCCTTAGGAAATTCTGCCATATGATCGTTTAGAAAGTCCAAGGGAGTATTAATGGCATCCGCTATGTGCTCTGCACTATATTCCGCATCTTTCCGTACATCAAAAACAGCTCGCTTTTTTGCATTTAGTCCTTGTTTTGCCTCTTCGGCATGTATTGAGGTTACCGTATCCCATTCTTTTCCAGCTTTTTTCCAAGCTTCAAACCCGCCTTCCAAGTAACCCAGTGTACCGTCAAAACCTACTCTAGATAATCGGGTTACCGTTTCTTCTTCCCTGCCTTTGGGTGTAACCAAAAGTATGGGCTGCTTAACATCTGCGATGAGCGCACCTACCCACGGAGCAAAACCTCCTTCGAGACCTATAAATATTGCCCTGGGAATATGTCCTTCCACAAAATCGTTCTGATGCCTTACATCCAGCACCACCGCACCGGTTTCATTGGCAGCTGTCTCAAATGCATCTGGCGTAAGCGCTCTTGTTCCCCGATCCAATACATCCGCGATATCCTCGTAACCTTCCTTATTTAGTTTTACGTTTAACGGGAAATATTTGGGTGGGGGTAAAAGGCCCTCGGTAACTTCTTTTACAAACTCTTCCCGGGTCATATCTGCCCGCAAGGCGTAGTTCATTTTCTTTTGGTTGCCCAAGGTATCCACAGTTTCCTTCATCATGTTTTTTCCACAGGCCGATCCTGCTCCGTGGGCCGGATACACAATAACCTCGTCCGCAAGAGGCATTATCTTTTCCCTAAGGCTGTTGAAAAGTATTCCTGCTAAATCTTCTTGGGTCATATCGGCTGCCTTTTGGGCAAGATCGGGCCTTCCCACATCACCCAAAAACAAAGTATCCCCAGAAAAAATGGCATAATCCTTTCCACTGGCATCCCTTAACAAATAGGTAGTACTTTCCATGGTATGCCCGGGGGTGTGCAACGCTTTTATGGTAATTTCCCCCAGTGCAAACTCCTGTCCGTCCTCTGCAATGGTAGCCTCAAAGCTTGGGTTTGCATTAGGACCAAACACAATGGGCGCACCGGTTTCCTTTGATAAGGTAACATGGCCGCTGACAAAATCCGCATGAAAATGGGTTTCAAAAATATACTTAATCTTGGCATTGTCTTCCCGGACCCTTTTTAGGTAAGGCTCAACTTCCCTAAGGGGATCAATAATTGCAACTTCCCCCTTGCTTTCTATATAATAGGCTCCCTGGGCCAAACAACCCGTATAAATTTGCTCTATATTCATGATAATAAACTTTTACTTTGTGCCTTAAATATTGTTATCTCCTTGTTGATATCGGTAAAACTTTAAAACAAAAATAAGGCTTCCATAATTAATGCCATGTTACTTTGGTCACATAAGGTTTTGATTCTGATACGCTACCTTCCCGTGCATATTGGATACCGAGCTAGGATCATCAAAATAGGCCACGGCTTCCATAGTTTTTACAAAAAGATGTTCCTTTTTTAGTATATCGATGATACCGCTTCTAAAAATTATATCGCGAGTAGGGCCAATAGCACCAGCGATAAAAAATCGCAAACCTCTATTATGTAGTTCATCAATAACCTTTAGCAACATCTTGGCAGCGGTACTATCCACATAATTTATGGCTTCGGCATTTAAAATAACTCCTTTTAAATTGGGACCCTTGGCATCTATATGCTTAAAAAGCTGTGTTTTAAAATAAGTGGCATTGCCAAAATACAGTTGTGCGTCAAAACGGATAAGCAATAAATCTTCACGAACAACGACCTCATCACTAAAGCGATTGACATTTTTGTAATAGTCCGAATTTTTAATCCTTCCCAAAATTGCAAAATGAGGATTGGAAGTTCTGTAAACCATAAGCAAAAGGGAAAACAACACTCCAATTAGAATACCTTCCTTTATTCCGATGAACAATGTTGCCAAAAAAGTGAACATCAAAACCAAAAACTCGTCCTTCCTGTGTTTCCAAAGGCTTTTAGGATATGTAACGTCTATCAATCCAAAAACCGAAACCATAATTATTGAGGCCAAAACGGCATTTGGCAAGTAATAAAACAGCGGTGTAAGAAATAAGAGTGTAACCACTACCATGGCCACACTAAGAAGGGAAGCTATGGTAGTTTTAGCTCCGGAGTCATTGTTTATCGCAGAACGCGAAAAACTGGCGGTAACAGGATAAGATTGAAAAAAAGAACCTATCATATTTGAGGTGCCCAACGCCACCAATTCCTGATTGGCGTCTATGGTATCCTCTGCGTTTTTTTCTTCAATGGCCTTTCCTATGGAAATTGCCTCCAAATAACCGATAAGGGCCAAGGTCAGCGCAATTGGCCACATATCCCGAAACGGATCCCATCCAAACTCAGGCAATACAAAAGAGGGTAATCCCTTGGGAATGTTCCCTGCCAACGCCACACCAAACCTCTCCAATCCTAGATAATAAACTGCAAGAATCCCCAAAACTACCACCAATAGTATACCGGGAATACGCTTGCTCCATTTTTTTAGTACAACAATCAGGATTATACCTGTTATCCCAATGGCAAAATCATAAGGGTTGGTTTCCGAAATCTTTTCGAAAGCATTGGAAATCAATTGATGAAAACGATTGCTCCGCTCAATATCGGCCCCCAAAAGGTGTTTTAACTGACTAAATATAATGATGAGAGCGGCAGCGGAGGTAAACCCGCTAATCACTGGTTTGGATAGAAAATTTACCAAAAACCCCATCCGAAAAAGTCCTAAGAAAAGTTGTATTAGCCCCACCATAAAAGATAGTAATATGGCCATGGCTATATAGTTTTCCAAACCAACTATTGAAAGTGCCCCTAGGCCGGCGGCAACAAGGAGCGAGTCCATGGCTACAGGTCCAATGGCCAATTGGCGGGAAGTCCCCAAAAATGCATATATGATTATTGGGAACAAGGAAGCATACAAGCCATAAACTGGTGGGAGTCCGGCAATCATGGCATAGGCCATTCCTTGTGGAATCAGCACAATCCCAACTGTTAGACCTGCCACTAAATCTCTGGGAAAATAGCACTTTTTATATTGGGGGAGCCAACCCAGAAATGGAAAAAACCGTTGCATGCATCAAATGTACCATTAAATCCGAAAACTTAATGTTACACTGGTTACGGTCTACCATTAATATATGGGTCTTACAACCAGCTTGCTGTGGGGTATATATTTTTATATCAAAACGCTAAGGCCAATCCTTATAGATCTAAAACTCGAATTTTGTTTCGCTGCATGGTTATTTTTCCATCGCGCTCCAGTTTCTTTAAAAGTCGGGAAACCACAACTCTAGAGGTATGAAGGTCATATGCTATATCTTGATGGGTAATGTGTATCTCATCATCGTGGGTTACCTTGGCCCTATCTTGTAAATGTTTCAGAAGACGTTCATCCATTCTAAGAAAAGCAAGGGTATCAACGGTTTCCAACAATTCCATCATGCGGGTATGATAGCTATCCAAAATAAAGTGTTGCCAACTTTTGTATTTTGCCATCCAAACTTCCATCTGCCCTATCGGAATCATTAAAAGTTCGGTATCTGTCTCGGCTACTGCCCTAATTTCGCTTTTTCTTTTACCAAGACAGCAGGAAAAGGTCATTGCACAGCTATCCCCTTTCTCAATGAAATACAACAATAGTTCATCGCCTTGATCGTCTTCCCTAAGAATTTTTATGGCTCCGTTCAACAATAACGGCATTGCGCTAATAGTTTCGCCAATATCCATTAATACAACCCCTTGCAATACTTTTTTGAATTTGCCGACCGCTTCAATTTCTCGAAGCAATTCCGGTTCAAATAAATAACCATAGCTATCTTCCAGGGATACGTTCATTGGCTGTATAGTTCTATTTAACGGAAATTACGACTTTAAATTCCTTTGCGCCATTATCTAAATATTGAAACCCTTCGTGCAACATTCCTTGTGATACGGCATAGGGATAGAAGGTGATTGGCTCTATGCATACCATGTTGGGTACTTCTGTCCAGAGCATAAAACTTCCAAATTCTTCGGTCCTTATCTCCAAAGAGTAGGTGTCTTCTAAAATTAAATGTTCACAATGAGGTACCTCTAGTGCTCTACTACCGACTTCCAAAATTTGGTCCAACCCAATCTTTTTGGAATCTGAAATTATTTGGGGAGTAGTGGTATGTAATTTAAAGGCCGGATGGTAACCCAACATAAAAGGCATCCCTTTTTCGCCATTTACGGAGAACGTGATGTGCAAGCCATCTTCTTTTAGTTCGAAGGTTTTTTGGAATTGGAAGGAAAATGGCCAAATAAGTCTTGGGGCTGTCGATTTTTCTGGATATTTGGAGTTTTCTACGCGAGTAAGAGCTTCATAATTCTTACTAAAAACGGCCTTTTGCTTTGTCTGCGAAACCAGTTCATAGGTCAACTCCCGTAACAGCCCATGCTGGTCCTGCACGGCTGCCCCTCCTTTGGATACCTGTACTCTAAAATCAGCTTCATTGGTAGGGCCAATAATTGGAAACATTTCGGTATCCGAACTGCGCCAACCGGGACTACCTTTCTGATGTATCAGCTGGTGATCGTTTATCAGAAAACCTACCAATTCGCCCGCGTCTATGTTAACGGTTTGATTACCGTTGATCAGTTCTATCATTTGTTAATCCTTAATAAGTCTATAAATTAGTACTGCGGTTCTTTTGGTCAATGCCTCAAATGTGGCCAAATTAACAGTTTCTTCTGGGGTATGTGCTCCGGTCCCCATGGTGCCAAGACCATCTAAACAATCTACATAAGCCGCTACAAAAGAGGTGTCCGCAGCTCCTCGTTTTCCCGGATCGTAGGCTTTAACAACACCCTGTCCCAAATCTAAACTTACACTGTTCAATACTTCTAAGAGGGCTTTGTTGCCTTTGGTAGGTTCCATCGCCGGGTAACTGTCTGTAAAACTAATGTTAGCCGAAGTATGTGGTAAATTATTGGAAACAATTTCTTTCATTTTGGTTCGGGTCCTTTCTTTTTGTTCTTCGGAAATAAACCGAAGCCCACCAGTGACTGTTGCGGACTGCGACACCACATTACTTTTCCCAAAGGCTGTTCCCTTGCTATTTGCCTTATCATGATCTATAAAAGTGCCTCCTAAAAGTACTCCAGGATTGAAAGTAAGGAATTCCTCTCCGCGAACATCTTCATAGAACGCATTGAGGATTCTCGACATCTCAAAAATTGCACCCGCTCCTACAGTTTCACTAAAAATTCCGGAAGAATGTGCCCTTTTGCCCGTAACATCCAACGCCCATCCAGAAGCTCCCCTTCTGGCCACTGTTGCGTAATTAAATCCTGTAGAAGTTTCAAAGCCAAGGGCAATATCACTTCTTTTAGCGGCATCTACCAAATCTTTTCTACTGATATCCAGAGGTTTTCCCGTACTCTCTTCATCTCCGGTAAAAGCTGCAATTATCTGGGCATCTTTCAATAAGCCATTTTGATGTAGCGCCTTAAGGGCATAAAGTACAATTACATTGCCTCCTTTCATATCGTTGCCCCCAGGAGCATGGGCAATACTGTCATTTATCCTTTCGAATTTTTGAAATGGACTGTCTTCTTCAAAAACCGTATCCAAATGACCGATAAGCAATAGCTTTTTGCCTTTGCTTCCGGATGTCTCGGCAAATAGATGTCCACCCCTGTTCATTTCCGGTGGCATTTCAATCCAAGTAGTAGCAAACCCTATGGTGTTGAACACTTCTTGAAATTCAGCGCCTACTTTTTTTACACCTGCTATATTTAAGGTACCGCTATTTACATTGACCACTTTTTCTAAAAAAGCCAGGGCATCATCGTTGTTATCTTCTATGGTTTTTAAAAGCTTTTTCTCCGTACGCGATAATTTTTGCGCGGAAAGGGGCAAAGTTACGGCGAGCGTTAAAACCAGTATCGCAAGGGGATAAAATTTCATTATTGGTTAGTTTTTAGAGTATCAATAAACACTGCCGAAGATACCAAAAAGTAACGTAAAAACCATCCTTAATGCACCCGTGATTTATGATACAAACACCAGTCATCGGACATTTATAAATGTTTTAAATTGTGGTATGCAAAACCGTAAATTCCCATTCCTTCCGAGATAAAATTTAGCATAGCTTTACCAAAAATATATTGGTTTCTTCTTTACTGTCCAATATCTTTGTCATTATAAATTTTGATAACCAGTACTATGAAATCTTCTATTATAAGACCGGCTAAAATTGCAGGGTTGATAGCCGCAACATTCTTCTTGTGTGTAAACACTTATGGCCAGTCGAGCAAGAAAAAAAACGAAATTATCCGTGAGGCCAAGGAGGCCAAAGCTGCTTTTTTAAAGGCTGATCCGGATATGGCGGAATTTTTTAATTCTTCCTATGGTTATGTTATTTTCCCCAATGTGGGTAAAGGAGGACTAGGCGTAGGCGCAGCAGCAGGTACCGGAGCTGTTTGGCAGCAGGGCGAACTTATTGGTACTGCACGTCTAAAGCAAATTAGTATTGGTTTTCAGGCAGGAGGACAAGCCTATAGAGAGGTTGTCTTTTTTGAAGCCGACGATGATCTAAGCAGATTAAAGGCCAACAAGGTAGAATTTTCGGCACAGGTATCAGCTGTTGCCGTTGCTTCCGGTGTTTCGGCCGACGCTAAATATTCCGAAGGGGTATTGGTATTTACCATGGCTAAGGGAGGACTAATGTATGAAGCCTCTGTGGGAGGTCAAAAATTTACCTTTAAACGGTTATAACAAAATACCGTTTTAATTAATGTAAGGCACTTATAATATCATATTTGGTAATGATTTGGTATTTTTCATCATCCAAACCTACCAATACGGCCTGATTGTCCCTATTTATTAACTTGGCCACCTCATCTATAGAAGTGTTTCTGTCTACAATCGGAAACGGTTTTTGCATTACTTCTTTTATTGGCCTCGACGTAATTTCACCATCCTCCATAATGGCACGGAACAAAATGGCTTCATCTACCGAACCTACAAATCCGTTTACATCTTCCACAGGAATTTGTGATATGTTGTTGTTTTTCATTCGTTCAATGGCATGCATTACCAATTCCTCGGTTTTAACCGTTACCAAGGGCAAATCTTCATGGCTTTTTGCCAAATCCAAAGCTTTGGTAACTTTATCTTCCAAGAAGCCCCTGTTACGCATCCAATCATCGTTGAACATTTTGCCTACATAGCGACTTCCATGATCATGGAATAGTACCACCACTACATCGTCCTTACTAAAATGCTCTTTTAGCTGAAGCAGTCCTTTTACAGCTGCCCCTGCCGAGTTGCCTAAAAACATCCCTTCTTCCTTCGCCAAGCGCTGGGTATATATCGCCGCATCCTTATCCGTTACTTTGGTAAACCCATCGATGACATCGAAATTAACGTTTTTGGGTAAGATGTCCTCCCCTATTCCTTCTGTTATATAGGGGTAGATTTCATTCTCATCAAAGATTCCTGTCTCGTGATATTTCTTAAAAACTGAACCATAAGTGTCTATTCCCCAGACTTTTACATTTGAGTTTTGCTCTTTTAGAAATGATCCAACTCCGGAAATGGTACCTCCCGTACCGACGCCTACCACAAAATGGGTCACTTTTCCTTTGGTCTGCTCCCAAATTTCGGGTCCGGTGCTTATATAGTGCGCCTTTGTATTGGAAGGGTTATCATATTGGTTTACATACCAAGAATTCGGGATTTCTTGGGCTAGCCTTCTAGCCGTGGAATAATAGCTCCGCGGGTCTTCTGGTGAAACGTCTGTAGGACACACATAAACCTCACTGCCCATGGCCTTAAGGATATCTACCTTTTCCTTGGACTGTTTATCGCTTATTACGCAAATCATTTTATATCCTTTGATAACGGCAGCCAGGGCCAACCCCATACCAGTATTACCAGAGGTACCTTCAATAATTGTCCCTCCCGGTTTTAAAACACCTGCATCCTCGGCATCTACAACCATTTGCAAAGCCATCCGATCTTTAACGGAATTCCCTGGGTTAAAAGTCTCGTACTTTGCCAACACCAAACAGGGGAGTTCTGCTGTAAGTTTATTGAGTTTAACAAGAGGCGTATTGCCTATGGTCTCCAGTATATTTTTTGCGTATTCCATATATTGGGCAAAGATAGCTTTTGTATAAGAATAAAGAAAAGTATAACTACCTTTTAAGGAAACCGTTATTCAAACTTTATAGCCTTAACCGGGGTTATCCTGGTGATAATATAGGAAGGCAACAACAACATCAGCATACATAGGACAAGAACGCCGATATTGAGAAGAAGTACCGTAATGGGATCTATATAAACAGGTACGTAATCTATGTAGTATTCTTCGGGGTTCGGAAATTTAAACAAGCGATACTTGTGTTGCATCCATAGAAATCCCAATCCTATAACATTGCCCCAAAACAAGCCTATTCCGATGAGGTAGGCCGCATTGTAAAGAAAGACCTTGCGGATACTCCAGTTAGACGAACCCAATGCCTTTAGGATTCCGATCATCTGCGTACGTTCTAATATGAGTACTAAAAGTGCTGTAATCATATTGATGCCCCCCACAATGATCATAATACCAATAATCAGCGCAATATTAAAATCGAAGAGACCGATCCATTCGAATATTCTGTAATATTTATTCTTAATATTCTGCGTGTCCAATGTAGATAGTGTTTTTCCGTAAATTTCATTGCTTTTTTGGTCTATAGCCTCAAAATCTTCCAGAAATACCTCAAAATTCCCTACCTGATCGCTTTCCCATTTATTCATACGCTGAATATGCCTGATATCAACAAAAACATAGGTGCGATCAAACTCTTCAAATCCGCTATCGTAAATACCTACAACGTTGAAATTACGTTTATTCGGTGTTTTAGCAGCATCGTCGTCCTTCAAAAAAAAGGTAAAAAACGAATCTCCCGTGAAAAGTTGTAATCTGCTCGACATGCTCCTAGAAATCATTACCTCATCATTAAGCTCACCACTGTAATCTGGCAATCGGCCATCGACCAAGTATTCCTTAAAAACGTCCCATTTGTAATCTTTCCCTACGCCCTTGGCAATAATTCCTTCAAAAGTATCCTCGGTTCGTATGATTCCGCCTTTACTCGCCACTGCTTGCACATGCAAAATGTCTTCTATTTCCGTAAATTTTGGGTAGAAATCCTGTTCGGTTGATACGGGTACTACAGAAACATCGGAAGTATTGTTGTCGTAATTGTAAATTTGAATATGTCCGTTGAAGGCAGCAACTTTTTCCCGTACTTTGTGTTTTAGGCCTACTCCTGTGGCAATAGCAACCAACATCATGATTATCCCCAACGAAATAGCTGCAATAGCTATTTTAATAATTGGGGCAGAAATGCTAATTTTATGCTCCTTACCCTTTATAAGGCGTTTTGCTACAAAATATTCAAAATTCAATCGATGGTCTTTTTATTCAATTCCAAAAGTACAGTTTTCATCCGGTATTCGTCTTTTTTTTCAAACACCAACTCCAAAATACGAAGCAATTTTTTGAATCGCCACCATCTTAAGGCAGTTGCCCTTATGATATGTTTAATACTATCATCATCCTGTGGAAATAGAGTGGATAATACCAAAAAAGGAAAGGAACTTGCCACTGCACAAAAGGCTTCAACAAATAACGAACCCATAGTTTTGGGTGCCAACAGAATGGAAACGTATCTACCGCTATTAAAAAATAAAAAAGTGGGTATTGTAGCTAACCAGACCAGTGTGGTCCTTAAAGAAACCACGGGCTATGTTCATTTGGTAGATTCGTTGCTTGCTTTAGAGGTTGATATAAAAACCGTTTTTGCTCCTGAACATGGTTTTAGGGGCCAGGCAGATGCCGGAGAGGCTGTTTTAGACGGCGTGGACACTAAGACCGGACTTCCATTGATATCGCTTTATGGAAGTAACAGAAAACCCTCTGAAGAGCAACTAAGAGGGTTGGATGTGGTAATTTTCGACATTCAGGATGTTGGGGTCCGCTTCTACACATATATTGCTACGCTGCAACTGGTTATGGAAGCCTGTGCCGCACAAAAGGTGGCCGTAATGGTTTTAGACCGCCCCAATCCCAATGGTCATTACGTGGACGGACCTACCATGGAAGCAGAGAATACCAGTTTTTTGGGGTTGAATACCATACCCTTGGTATATGGAATGACCATTGGAGAATATGCACAAATGATTAATAAGGAAGGTTGGTTGGAAAATGGCGTAAAAGCGGATTTACAGGTAATAACCTTAAAAAACTACACCCATAAAACTCCCTACAGCTTACCGATAAGACCTTCTCCAAATTTACCAAGTGATACCGCCATAAATTTATATCCCGGTATGGGATTATTTGAAGGTACCCACGTAAATGCCGGAAGGGGAACGGAATATCAATTTCAACGCTACGGAGCTCCCTTTTTAGATAGTACGCAATACCAATTCCGCTATGTGCCCCAGCCCAATTTTGGATCCAAGCATCCCAAACAAGAAGGCAAAGTTTGCTTTGGGGTAGACCTATCCTCGCATCCTACAGTGAATAGTGTAAATCTAAGTTGGATTTTGGATGCCTATAAAAATACTACGGATAAGAGTCTTTTTTTTAGAACCGCTTCTTTTACCAAACATGCGGGTACGGACAAGCTTCAAAAACAGATAGAAGCGGGTCTTTCAGAAGAAGCTATAAGAGCCTCATGGCAGCAAGACCTTTCCACTTTCAACAAAATAAGGCAAAAATATTTGCTGTACGATTAGAAGCGTACGCCTCCTTAGCATTGATGTTTTAGCCTTCCCCCTTCATGGTGGTAGGCTTTCTATACTTATGAAAAGGTTGCTTTAAAAGACCTGCGATACTGCCATTCTGCTTTTCATCAGGAAAAGTATCCACCCCATAAACTATAGCCTCCCTATCGAACTTCATAAATGTGCCAAAAATCCTGTCCCAAATGGCAAAAATGTTCCCATAATTACTATCTGTATATGGTAATTTGTAATGATGGTGTACTTTATGCATGTCTGGAGAAACAATGACCCAACTAAGTACCTCGTCTACTTTCCTCGGTAGTTTAATATTGGCATGGCCAAATTGGGTCGCCACCAATGACATGGATTGATATAGCATCACTATTCCTATGGGTGTACCAATAAGGTATACCCCGAAAAGCGTAAATGCAAATCGGATAACGCTTTCTAGTGGATGGTGCCTATTGGCCGTAGTGGTATCTACATTATGATCGGTATGGTGCACCAAATGAATCATCCATAATGGTTTTACCTTATGCTCTACCAGGTGTGCCAGATAGGCTCCTATAAAATCTAATAACAGAACGCCCAAAATTATATAGGCCCACAACGGCAGGGTCAGCCAATTTATTATCCCAAAGTTATTGGCCGCGGTCCAATCGGCAGTTTTAAGGAGTAAAAAGGCCAAGGCAAAATTTATAATAACGGTAGTGAGTGTAAAGAATAAGTTGGGCAAAGCATGGCGCCACTTTTTATAATTGAACTTAAAGAGTGGTACGACCCCTTCCAACAACCAAAAAAAGGTAATCCCAAAAACCAATAAGATACTTCTATGGGACGAAGGAATGGTTTCAAAATAGTTTAAAATAGCTTCCATGTCCACAATATAGGCTATACCGTCAATTTTATCAAGTTTGGCCCCATTATTTCAAACGTTGTTTCATGGCCTCCACTATGTTAAAGGCAGCAGGGCAGATAGCTACATTTTTAAGGGTGAGGTTTCCAATTTGGTGAAACTTTTTTCGATCTGTATGGGGAAACTCCCTGCAAGCCTTGGGACGAACATCATAGATGTAACATTGGTTTTCTGCATCGAGAAAAGTACAGGGCACCTGCTTTAACACATGATCGTTTTCCTCATCAACGCGAAGATATTGTGCTACAAACTGCTGGGGTTTTTGTCTTAAATGTTTGGATATTCTGGCTATATCGGCTTGGGTAAAAAGCGGGCCTGTAGTTTTGCAGCAATTGGCGCAGGTAAGGCAGTCCGTTTTTTCGAACTCCTCCGTATGCAGTTCCTGCATAAGGTAATCCAAATTCTTCGGGGGCTTTCTTTTAAGTTTAGTAAAGAACTTTTTATTCTCTTTATGTTTCTCCCTAGCTTTTTGAGGGAGCTCTCCTAACCTTTTTTCCATAACGCCTCTAAGTTACAATACTTGTTACATTAGGTAATCATACTTGTTAGAAAACAAATAAAGACAGACATTTACATTGCATTAATAGCACTATGGGAAAAGATATACTTGGGCAGGCCTTACTCGATTTTCAAAATGGAGACTATATCGAGGATATTGCAACTTATTCTTCTCTGGAAGAACACGACAGCATGCCTCTTCCCTATCTCTTTAGAGATTACAAAGACATGCCTACTTTAGAGCAAAAAGCCATGGAACTTTCATACGGCAACATACTGGATATTGGGTGTGGTGCCGGCAGTCATAGTCTCTATTTACAAAATAAAAATTTAAAGATTACCGCTCTCGATAGCTCCAAAGGTGCAGTGGAAACTTGTTTGCTACGAGGCATAGACCAAGTTGTTCATTCCGATATTTATGCGTTTACAGGACAGCGGTTCAATACCCTATTAATGTTAATGAACGGTATAGGTATAGTGGGTAAGTTAAACAAGCTCGATCTTTTTTTTGCGCACCTAAAAACCCTCCTAAAGCCCAAGGGGCAAATTTTACTGGACTCCTCAGATATCATTTACATGTATCGTACGGAGGACACGAACGAATATTGGATTCCTAGTGGACCTGCCTATTATGGAGAGGTAATATTTACAATGCAATATAAAGGAATAAAAGGCGATGCTTTTCCATGGTTATATATAGATTATAATACGCTGCAGCGCGCGGCAACGGCAAATAATTTAATTTGTGAACTGATATGTGAGGGTAAACATTACGACTATTTAGCTAAACTTACCCTAAAGGCATAATAGTTGTGGTACTTTTGCCGTTAAACAGGTACCCATTTATTGGTTGTACAAAAGATTGATTTAAAAAAGGAAGTCATATGAAAAAAGTAAATGCCTTACCCTGGATATTGTTATTAGTTTTTGTTTTAGGGTGTTCCAAAGATTCCAATGACGGACCAACTCCGCAGACAATTGACAAGTCCGCTAATCTTTTGGCAACAGGAGACTCTGCCAACGATTTATTGTCCAACGACAATTTTGATAGCCTACATATTGAAGTTGCCTATGTGCAAGGGTTTAGACCTACTGAAACCACAATGGACGCGTTTGAGATATTTCTTAGGTCCCGTACTTTTAAAACAAGTGTAGATGTATCGTTTCTTGAATTAGCCTCACCCAATGAGGAGACGCTAATTTTGGAAGAAATTGCAGATTTGGAAAACGAAAACAGAACAGCCTATAATGAAGGTACCACATTGGCAGTCTATATTTACTTTGCAGATGCGCCAGCGGATGATGATGACGAGGGGGAAGGCTTGGTAACCTTAGGTGCCGTGTATAGAAATACCTCTATGATCATTTATGAGTCTACCATAAGAAATTTGGCAAGTAGAAGCAATATAATTTCGGTTTCAGATATAGAAACAGCTACTTTAAATCATGAATTTGGTCATTTGTTCGGTCTCGTAAATTTGGGAACCCCTATGGTAAATAATCATGAAGATCCAGATGCGGAAAGTCATTGTAACGTACCGGATTGTCTTATGCAAGCCGAACTACAATTCGGTGGTAGTATGATGAACCGTTTGGAGAGCATGGCATCTAAAGGATTGGCTGCCACCCCAGTTTTGGATCCAGAATGTATTTTGGACCTGCAAGCCAACGGAGGTCGTTAGGCATCGATATACCTGATACACACTAATCGATTGGTAATTATTTGCTAAGCCCTATTTATTGACAATTGGTTGTTGCCAACTGTTTACTGTAAACCATCCAAGTCTAAGGGATATTCAAGTATTTATGGGTTTGTAGCGATACTTTCCACTGTGGGTGTTCCATAACATAATCCACGATCATTGGGATAACCTTTTCGCGGACGCTCCATTCTGGCTGAAGATATAAGATACACTCGGCATTTAAAAGGGCTGCCTGTTCTTCGGCAAAAATCAAATCGTGCTTGTTATAGACAATTACTTTAAGCTCATGTGCCTTTTTGTAAATTAATCCTTCGGGCAATTTGTTCTTTTTTGGAGAAAGACAAATCCAATCCCACTCTCCCGTTAACGGGTAGGCACCTGAAGTTTCAATATGGGTATTTAGGTTTTTGGCCTTTAACGCCTTGGTCAATGGTTCCATATCCCAGGTAAGGGGTTCCCCGCCTGTAACAACAATGGTATCCGAATATTTTGCGGCATTGTGTACAATGCTCTCCACATCTGTGGGGGGATGCGTGCCTGCATTCCAACTTTCTTTTACGTCACACCAATGGCAGCCTACATCACAGCCGCCCACGCGTATAAAATAGGCCGCGGTACCCTTATGATATCCTTCGCCCTGAATGGTATAAAACTCCTCCATAAGAGGAAGCATTAGCCCTTTATCCACTAATGTCATTACTTCATCTGTAATCATTTTGCAAAGATATATAAAAAGACAACCATAGTGTATGGAATGGAACTGCACTTTGCTTTTATATCCTGGGAGAAAGTGTACAATTTTAAATAGTACAACTCGGAAAAAAGTAAATTTACTTTTAACTAAAATTACCCTATTTTTATCAAAAATAAACCAGCATGAGCAGTCAGGACGCTTTCTTTACCCATATAGAAAAAGGATATACCACAAAAGGAGATTATATAACCATGGGTTCGGCCATGTTGGCCGGTGAAACTGTTACCAACGCATACGTAAAGATTCCTCTAAAAACGTTGAACCGGCATGGACTGATAGCGGGTGCCACAGGAACAGGGAAAACAAAGACATTGCAGGTTATGGCCGAAAACTTATCGGACAAAGGTATTCCTGTACTTTTGATGGACCTAAAAGGAGATCTTAGCGGATTGGCACAACCTAGCCCGGGCCATCCCAAAATTGACGAACGCCATCAAAAAATTGGACTACCTTTTGAAGCAAAGAGTTTTCCTGTGGAAATATTATCACTGTCAGAACAAGGCGGTGTAAAACTTAGGGCCACCGTTTCCGAATTTGGGCCTGTGCTATTGTCCCGAATCCTAGATCTATCGGAAACACAATCGGGTATTGTTGCTGTCATATTTAAATACTGCGACGATAACAAATTACCGCTCTTAGACCTCAAAGATTTTAAAAAGGTGCTGCAATACGCAACAGGAGAAGGCAAAAAAGAATTTACCGAAAGTTATGGAAGAATCTCCACAAGTTCTACTGGAACCATTCTAAGAAAGGTTATAGAGCAAGAGCAGCAAGGTGCAGACCTTTTCTTTGGAGAAAAATCCTTTGAGGTGGACGACCTTACCCGCATTGATGAAAATGGTCGTGGATATATAAACATAATTCGCTTAACGGACATTCAGGATCGTCCCAAACTATTTTCTACGTTTATGTTAAGCCTCTTGGCAGAAATATACGGAACCTTCCCTGAGCAAGGGGATAGTGACAGACCAGAATTGATTCTTTTTATAGACGAGGCCCATTTAATATTTAAGGAAGCCTCCAAAGCCCTAATGGATCAGATAGAGAGTATAGTGAAGCTAATCCGTTCCAAAGGTATTGGGTTGTATTTTGTTACCCAAAACCCAACCGACGTTCCCGATGACGTACTGGCGCAATTAGGTTTAAAGGTGCAGCACGCCCTAAGGGCTTTTACCGCCAAAGATCGAAAGGCCATTAAGCTTACCGCGGAAAATTATCCGGAATCCGAATATTACGATACCAAGGAAGTACTAACTTCATTGGGTATTGGGGAAGCCCTTATATCTGCCCTGGATGAAAAAGGAAGACCTACGCCCTTAGCAGCAACCATGTTAAGAGCGCCTATGAGCCGCATGGACGTTTTGACGAGCGGAGAGCTGAAATCAGTGATATCGGACTCAAAACTGGTAAAAAAATACAATGAGGTGATAGATAGGGAAAGTGCCTATGAAATTTTGAATGAAAAAATAGCGAAAGCCGAAAAAGAAGCGGAAAAAGAAGCAAGTAGAAGTAAGGCAAGTAGCAGTCGCACAACCCGAAGAAGAACAAGCACCAGACAAAATCCGGTTATCAAAGTACTTACAAGCGCCACTTTTATAAGGGGTGTCTTAGGGGTATTGAAAAAAGTTATACGCTAAAATTTATGAGAAAAATATACCAAATAGCCCTGCTTATGGCTAGTTTGACCCTTACACAATGCCAAGAAAAAGACACCACTTTTCTTGTAACCAAAGATAGGGTAGGCAAGCTGGAAAGATCGTCCGTACTAAAAGATTTGGATGCTATTTACGCCTTGGATTCTATTGTAAAAGATACTACCAAAATACGATTGGGTTCTTCTACCAAAAAGGTAAGGATTTATGAAAAAGGTGGAAAACACCTGCTCACCTTAACACCTTCAACGGACAGCCTCCCTGTTATTGAGAACATTAGGGTTTACGACCAGCGTTTTGTTACCGACAAGGGTGTGGGGTTAAACAGTACTTTTAAAGATATAAAGGACAATTATTCGGTAAGAAAGGTGGTTACCTCCTTAAACAACGTGGTAATCTTTCTAAAAGAAAACGACATGTATTTCACCATAGATAAACAAGAACTTCCGGCAAGTCTTAGGTATGCTTCCAGCACCAATATAGAAGCCGTTCAAATACCCGATGCAGCCAGAATTAAGTATCTCATGATCGGGTGGGACTAGCCATAAGGAATCCAAAATCAAGGATATGAAATATACCGTTCAAAAATTTCCCTTTGTTGTTCCTACGAACGATGGGAAACTTATTGAAGAACATTTTGGCCAGGCAACCGATGGAAATTCTGAGATAAGCATTGCGCATATGGTAGCACCTCCAGGTTGGAGCGAACCCTTCCAAACACCACTTTTTGATGAATACACCTATATCATAAAAGGTAAAAAGCAATTTATCATTGAGGGTGAAAAGGTGATTTTAGAAATTGGGCAGTCCATCAAAATAAATAAAAACACCCGTATTCAATATTCCAATCCTTTTAACGAGCCTTGCGAATACCTTGCCATATGTTTACCTGCATTTACTATCGAAAATGTAAATAGAGAGGCAGATTGAGTTGCTTATCCATATGTGGCACCAAACAAATACAACCGCAATTTTAGTTACCTTGACATAAAACCATCGTGTTATGAAAACCCATGTACTCACTGCAATTTGTTTCTGTATTTCGTTTTCCATTTTTTCGCAATACCAATTTGATCCCTCATTTGAACATCCATACGGACTTCCCAATCCCGAGGCCCCTAAAGAACTATTGGATTTTGCCCCTTTAATCGGAGAATGCAATTGCAGTTCCATAAGAAGAAAACCAGATCGTACATGGGCCGCTCCAGTGGCCATGAAATGGCGTTTTAAATACATTATGAATGGGATGGCCGTGCAAGACGAGACCTTAAAAGAAGACGGCTCCCATGGCGGTAGCATACGACAATTTATTCCGGACAGTACCAGATGGTACGTGCATTACTACAATACGGCAAAACCAAGTACTTTGTTACCTGTGTGGGAAGGGAACAAAAACGAGAATGGCAACATTGTGCTGTACAGAGAGCAAAAAGCACCCAATGGCGTAGCAGGCAATTACAGGCTTACTTTTTCGGAAATAAGCGCACAGGGTTACAAATGGACGGGTGAATGGGTGTCCAAAGATGGTTCCATTGTTTTTCCTACATGGAAAATAGATTGTACCAGACCCAAAATTTTGGGCAATGAAGCTGAAAAGACAAAAATACTAGCTGTATTACAAAAGTTTTCCCAAGACTATATGGAGGCAAATTATAACGGAATGCTCCAAGCCTACACCGCGGATGCTAAAATTTTTCCGACGGATGTAGATGTCATTGAAGGCCATGAGGCCATTAAAAATCGCTGGATGTTGGGTAAGGGAGCCAAGATATTACATCATAAGATGACCCCGGTAGAAATAAACTTTTTAGGAGCACATGCTTATGATTATGGATACTACGAAGGGAAAACAAAAAAAGTGGATGGATCCGTAGTAGATTGGAAAGGCAAATACGTAGTGGTTTGGAAAAAGCAAGGCAATACATGGAAAATGTATTTAGATATTTGGAACCGCATGGTAGACTAATTATTTATTGGTCCACTCCGCACGATTAGCGATTACCTTATCCCCATACTTTTCGGCCCATTCGGTAAGCTCTAACAACTTTTCGAGAAAGGTATGCCCAAAGTCCGTGAGTTGGTATTCTACCCTAATCGGTACTTCTGGGTACATCTGTCTATAAAGATAGCCATCTGCTTCCAAAACTTTAAGACGTTCACTTAACACCTTATTGGATATTCCATAAACATAGCGCTTTAATTGACTGAAACGCAATACTGGAAAGTACCCCAAATAGAGAAAAATTAGAATGCTCCATTTATCGGATGCCATTGCCATGACATCCCTAATTGGGCACCATTGCGGTGGATTGCGATAATCTATGTGCCCATACATTTCCTTGATTTTTTTTGCAGCCTTAAGTTTCTGATTTTCAGTTACAGTAACTGTTTTCATACCTAGTATAATTTATAACACCTATTTTATATTGATCTTAAATTGTTTAATTTTGGTTTTTATTAAAGAGTTGGTTACCAAAAGTAACCATTTTTTTGGTAAAAGAAAAATAATACAAATATGGGGAATTCATGAAAAGACTACTTAATAAATACATCCCTTTGGCCTATGGCTCTTATTTTAAAAGCCTCGCTGTAGTCTCTAGCGAACGGGCGGCAGAAAAGGCCTTTGTGCTCTTTTGCACACCCCGAAAAGGAAGGGTACTCCCAGAGCAAAGTGTATATTTGGATGAAGCCAAAGACCAAGTATTGAAAATCCAAAACACCTCCATACAGACATATTGTTGGCCGGGGAGCGGGCCAACGGTGCTATTGATGCATGGTTGGGAAAGCAATACCTTTCGTTGGCGCAACCTAATCTCAAAATTACAAGAAGAGAACTACAATATTATTGCATTGGACGGCCCCGCCCATGGCAATAGCACAGGGAAACAACTAAACGTTCCCCTGTATGCGGAATGCATCCAAGCCGTTATTAAAACCTACAATCCCACCTACCTTATAGGGCACTCTTTCGGTGGTATGGCCATGATCTACAATCAATACAAACATCCTAATGACGCAGTAAAAAAAATGGTGTCCTTGGGCGCTCCCTCGGAATTGTCGGATTTTATGGCTCAATACCGAAACCTTCTAGGGTTAAACCAACGGATGATGACAAGTTTAGAAGCGTATTTTATTAAAACTTTCAACTTTGGTTTTTCCGACTTCTCAACACCCAAATTTGCCAAATCCTTTACCAAGGAAGGTTTATTGATCCACGACGAACTAGATGCCATTGCGTCTATAACCTCTTCCGAAAACTTACATGCCAGTTGGAAAAACAGCACCCTCATAAGAACCAACGGGTTGGGACATTCCTTGCATCAAGATGCAGTAAGAAATCAAATCGTTGCCTTTCTAAAGTCCTAGAAAAAGAATATTTTTATAAAAAGATAGATTTTGACCGTATCTCCATTTCACATTGCCATCCCCGTGCATAATCTTGAAGAATGCCGCATTTTTTATAACGAGGTATTACAATGCGAAGAAGGGCGCAGCAGTGACCATTGGGTAGATTTCAACTTTTTTGGACATCAGCTTGTCATTCATTATAAGCCCAAAACAGAAAATCAGGACTTGTATTCCAATCCTGTGGATGGTAAGGATGTACCGGTACCGCATTACGGTGTGGTGCTGCCTTGGGAGATCTTCCACGACTTTGCGGACCAAATTAAGTCAAAAGGGATTAAATTCGTTATTGAACCCTACATACGCTTTAAAGGACAGGTTGGGGAACAGGCAACCATGTTCTTCCTAGACCCTTCCGGAAACGCTTTGGAATTCAAGGCTTTTAAGGATAGGGAGCAGCTCTTCGAAAAATAAGGGTCTGTTCTAAACCTTAAGTACAATTCTGAACCTGGCTTTCCCTTCCTCCAAATGCTTTATAGCTGCATTGACCTCTGCCAATGGAAATTCTTCAGTTGTTGGGTAAATGTTATGACGCACACAGAAATCCAACATTTGCCGAGTAAGGGCCGGACTCCCCAATGGGCTGCCACCTACCGATTTTTCGCCTCCAATAAGACTAAATGCCGGTATGGCCATAGGCTCTAACACCGCTCCTACGTTATGTAATTTACCCTTGGGCGCCAATGTACCCAAGTAAGAATTCCAGTCTAAGGTAACATTGGTAGTATTTAAAATAAAGTTTAGACTACCAGCAATGCTTTCCAAATCCTTGGGGTCCCTAGAGTTGATAACCTTTGTTGCACCCATGGCCATGATCTGCTCTTTTTTAGCAGGATTGGAACTAAATGCTATTACTTCGCAACCCCAATTTTTAAGAAATTTTAGCGCCATATGGCCTAAACCACCGATTCCGATTACCCCCACCTTATCCGTAGGTTTTACGCCAGATAGTATTATTGGGTTAAACACGGTTATCCCACCACAAAGTAAAGGTCCTGCCTTGGCCATATCGATCCCTTTTGGTAGCGGTGTAGCCCAAGACCAATGACTCCTTACATGATCTGCAAATCCGCCATGACGACCTACTATGGTCTGCTCTGCCGTAGCACAAAGATGATGGCTGCCATCCATGCATTCATTGCAATGCATACAAGAAGCAGAAAACCAGCCCAGACCAACCAAATCTCCTTTTGCCAGATTTTTTACCTCATCGCCAACAGCAATCACCTCTCCTACTACCTCATGTCCGGGAACAAAAGGGTATTGTGTAAGGCCCCATTCGTTGTTCAACATACTTAAATCCGAGTGGCACATACCACAATAGTGTACCTTAATATCTACCTGTTCGCTCCCTAATTCTCCTAAATCAAATTGAAAAGGGCTTAATTTACCTTGGGCCTCATGGGCCGCATACGCATTTACTTCTATCATCATTTTTTTATTAAATATTTATCCAAAATAAGAATCGTCTGCAAAAGTACATTGGCTCCATTGGCCATATCCTCAGCAGTGGTAAACTCCTCGGGAGAATGGCTTATACCATTTTTGCTCGGTACAAAAATCATTCCCGTAGGTGCAATCAGGGCCATATCTTGGGCATCGTGCCCGGCCCCACTCTGCATGTTTTTATGTGAAAGGCCAAGTTTTTCCGCTGCCATTTTGATCTTGTCCTGAACAAAAACGGTCGTTAGTGCAGGTTTTCCCGTGGTATCCAAAGCTCTAAAACGTATCTCTGTACCTGATTCTTCCGCTATTTTTTTTGCGCGCTGCTCAATATCCAAAAACAGCTTTTGAATTACTTCGGAAGACAAGTCCCTAATCTCCAAACTTAGGGTAACTTTACCGGGAATTACATTGGGAGCTCCCGGTTCTGCAGCTATCTTACCTACCGTCGCCACCTGCTTGCCTTCATAACTATTTGCCGCATCATTCACGGCGATTATGAATTTTGAAGCTGCCAAAAGCGCATCTTGCCTCATATCCATCGGGGTGGTCCCTGCATGGTTTGCAAAACCACTTATTTCTACATCCCACCAATTGAGGCCAACAATGCCCTCCACTATACCGATGTCTATATTTTCTTGATCAAGGATAGCGCCCTGTTCTATGTGCAGTTCTAGAAAAGCGGCCATTTGTCCTTTTTTGCGAACCACCTCAGCAAGTAATTTTGGATTACCCCCAAGTCTTTCAATACCTTCTCGCATGCTAAACCCGGTACTATTAACAACATTCAATGCAGATTCTCCAAGTTCCCCTGCCAACGCCCTACTTCCCATTACGCCACCTTCTTCATTGGAAAAAATAATAAGTTCCAGCGGATGGGTAGTATGTACATTTTCCTCCATAAAGGTCCACATAACTTCTATTGCGGCCATGGAGCCTACACAACCATCATAATTACCGCCATCAGGAACGGTATCAATATGCGAGCCAAAGGAAATGGTTTTTTTGGAAGAATCGGTGCCAGCTTTAAAACCAATGATATTCCCTGCAAAATCGATGCTTACTTCCATACCTACCGCTTTCATAAGATTCATAACATAGGCCCTTGAAGCAACATCGGCATCACTGAACGCCACGCGACTTGTTTCCCCATTCTCTTTTTGGCCAAACTTGGCGAGTTCAAAAATACTGCTCTCCAAACGATCTTTGTTTATCATTACTGTGGCCTGACTTTGTAATGAATTTCCGCTTACCAAAATGAACGAGGCAATTATAAAAAGGTGTTTTAAACGCATATTTAATGGTCTATAATTTTTTACAAGGCACTAGGACATTATTTATACCTCCAGCTAGTGAGATCTGCACCTTCGGGAGCACTCTCCGCAATTCGTTTCATTATCTTAGGAACGTACATACTATTATACCTAAGACGTGTAATATGGTTGGGCTTATCCGGGTCTCCGTTCCAACAATGCTCAGCTCTATCCCCATAGGTGACTTCACCTGCATAATAAGGATCTTTTGTACCCTCCAAAAAATCTTCCATTAGGTATACTGCATTATTGAGGTAATAATTATCCATATCGCCACAATAGATATGGATCTTTCCTTTTAAGTGCTCGCCCAGTTTATCCCAATCTCTTTCCAGAATATGTCTTAGATCGTAATTTTCCCTCCAGTATGCAGCTACCTCCTGATCAATATCCCCTGTCATTTTATCCCAAAGTCGAACCGGATAACCATCATCCCCTTGAGGAGAATATGTAGCCTCCCAAATGTCCCATTGTTGTCCTGAACGCGATTTATCGCCTAAAACCAGTTCTCGGTGATTTCCTTCTCTAAGTGTGGTCTGTACATGTCCCAAATAATCGCGATGACTAGGCACTTCCACTTTTTTAAAATCGCTCTCATAAAAATAGGCGTTCTTATCCTCATAAATATTGGTAAGGCAATAGGCTCTAAAATCTATCGGATCTGGGCACGCGGCAAAACAGCCATTGTATTCCTCGGGGTACATTACCTGTACTGCCAAAGCTTCCCACCCTCCTGTGGAACCACCATAAAGAAATCTAGACCAACCCTCTCCCAAGCCTCTAAATTCTTTTTCTATATGTGGTATCAGTTCGTAAGTAATGGCATCTCCGTATGGCCCCTGATTGGCTGAATTTACGGCATAAGAATCGTCATAATAAGGTGTTGGATGCTGTATTTCTATAATCAGGAATCTTGGAAAATCGGGCTCGTTCCATCGTTTATAAAAATCATAGGCCTCTTGTTGTTGAAGAATATTATACCCATCTAATTTAAAACGATCGGAATATTCTGGTTTCATATTGGGATCGGGCGGTGTAGTACGAAAACCTCCAAAATTGGACGGAAAATGCCCATGGAAGACCATAAGTGGGTATTTGGCCTCAGAATGTTCCTTAAACCCCTTAGGTAATAGTACATGGGCGCCCAAATACATATCCCTTCCCCAAAATTTGGACAAACGCTCCGATTTTATTTTGATATGCTTTATCCACTCCGTATCCTCGGGTTCTTCGATGGGAGGAATTATCTGGTCCATCACTACATTTATGGTTTCATTTCCGTTTTCTCCTATGGTTATTTTAAACGGTTTGCTATAAATATTTCCCGGAGACCTGTTCCATTGCTGCCCCTCCCCATTGTCCATAGGCAACTGTACTGTATGGCCTGTGGCAAGGTTAAACGTTTCATAGACATGCAAGAGGGCTTGTACATAATATTCCCCGGGTGGTATGTCTGATAAGCTTGGTATGGGCGACCCAAAGACCTGCCCATCGAAATGCACCCCTTGGCCAGGTGCCAGTTTATCAACATTGACCCCAAAAATGAGTTGTGTCTTAAGACCATCGTTTATCTGAAACCTAGGTTCATCGGCATTGTTGTTGGAAAGCATCAATAGCAGTCGGCCATTCTTGCTATCCACACCTATTTGGTCCGAGAAGGATACCTCAAAGGAAATTTTTGCATTTTTATTATTTTCAAGTTTGCAACCAAACAATAGAATAAGGAGAAATGCCGTTAGCGGAATCAGTTTTTTCATTAGGTTGGATATTTGATAAAAAGATACTGATTTCTTATCCAGCGTCAAACTAAAAAATAGACCATACCCAAGTTTGTTCAACCTATATATCGAATACTACTTTTAAGTGCTGGTCAGAACCACCTTGAAATTACAAGAATTTTGGCTTTATTACGTTATGTACTAGAGCGAACTTGGTAATAACACCTACTAAAACCTAGTTTATGAAAAAGTTGATACTTGCAGTTTCCATACTGCTCTCGGTGGTATGTTTCAGTAGCTGCACAAATGATGAGGGAAATAACGATTTAGACATCCTTAACCCCAACGATACCATACAAAGTGTTTCGGGTCAGTTGAACTGATGAGATATATACCAGTAAGTGGCCTAATGGTTTCTTGCCCTATGTCTTTCCCGTGCCAGAAGTGTATTTTTTAAGAGCATAGCGATGGTCATAGGACCTACACCTCCCGGTACAGGGGTAATGAAGGATGCTTTTTTGCTAACACCCTCAAAATCTACATCGCCTGTAATGTAGTAGCCACGTTCTTTAGTGGTATCTGGAACCCTGGTTATACCAACATCAATAATAACAGTGCCTTCCTTAACCATGTCCGCTTTCAAAAATTTGGGGACTCCAAGTGCGGATATGATGATATCGGCTTGTAATGTGAGTGCTTTTATATCTTTGGTACGGCTATGGGCCAGTGTTACGGTAGCATTACCGGGGTTCCCTTTCTGACTCATAAGAATGCTTATAGGACGCCCAACAATGTGGCTTCTTCCAATAACCACAGTATGTTTCCCTTGTGTATCTACTTCATATCGCTTTAGAAGCTCCATGATGCCAAAAGGGGTGGCGGATATGAAGGATTCCATATCCAAAGCCATTCTACCAAAATTAGTGGGATGAAAACCATCGACATCCTTATCGGGATCTACGGCCATAAGGACTTTTTGTTTATCTATGTGTTTGGGCAGTGGTAACTGTACTATAAACCCGTCTATATCGGAATTTTTATTGAGTTCGTTTATTTTTTGCAACAAGGCTTCTTCAGAAGTGGTTTCGGGAAGATGTATCAAGGTAGATTGGAAGCCAATCCTTTCGCAAGACCTTACCTTGCTTCCCACATAGGTTAAACTAGCTCCATCGTTACCAACAAGCACAGCAGCCAAATGCGGTACTTTTTCCCCTCCTTTCTTCATTTGGGCAACTTCTATAGCAATTTCATCCTTAATTTCGTTAGAGATTTTCTTCCCGTCTAATAGTTTCATGTGCTTTCTTCTGGTTATTGGTTTAAGGTTGATAGGTAAGCTTTTGGATATTTATAACTCCGAACGTGCCCGGCGCAACCGGGTCGGTGTTAGCGCATACCTTTCATTGCTCCCATCATTTGCATCATTTTTTTACCACCACCGCCTTGCATCATCTTCATCATTTTGCTCATCTGGTCAAATTGCTTCAACAATTGGTTTACTTCCTGTATGGTGCGTCCACTGCCTTTGGCAATACGTTTTTTTCTACTGGCGTCCAATTTGGAAGGCGTAGACCGTTCTAGAGGGGTCATAGAATGTATTATGGCCTCTATATGCTTAAAGGCATCATCATCTACGTCCAATCCTTTTAAAGCCTTTCCCGCCCCTGGAATCATTCCCATAAGGTCTTTTAGGTTCCCCATTTTCTTGATCTGCTGAATCTGACTCAGAAAATCATCGAATCCAAATTTATTCTTGGCTATTTTTTTCTGGATTTTCCGCGCTTCCGTTTCATCAAACTGGTCTTGTGCTCTTTCTACCAACGAGATAACATCGCCCATACCCAAAATACGATCGGCCATACGCGACGGATGAAATACGTCTATAGCGTCCATTTTTTCCCCGGTTCCAATAAACTTTATTGGTTTATCCACTACCGATTTAATGGAAATGGCGGCCCCTCCACGTGTATCACCGTCTAGTTTGGTGAGGATTACCCCATCAAAATTTAGTATATCGTTAAAGGCTTTGGCCGTATTTACCGCATCTTGCCCCGTCATGGAGTCTACTACAAAAAGGGTTTCTTGGGGTTTAATGGCCTTATGGATATTTGCAATCTCTTGCATCATCTGTTCATCTACCGCCAAGCGGCCTGCGGTATCTATAATGACTACATTAAATCCGTTGGTCTTGGCATGGGCCAGACCGGCTTTTGCAATGGCCACCGGATCGTTGTTTCCCCTATCGGAATATACCTCCACACCTATTTGTTCACCAACGACATGCAATTGATCTATGGCCGCAGGTCTGTAGACGTCACAGGCTACCAATAATGGGTTTTTTGTTTTTTTATTTTTTAGATAGTTTGCCAACTTTCCAGAAAAAGTGGTCTTACCAGAACCCTGCAGGCCAGACATGAGGATTACCGACGGATTTCCGGAGAGATCTACCCCTGCGGTTTCCCCACCCATTAGCTCCGTAAGTTCGTCTTTTACGATCTTCACCATTAATTGGCCGGGCTGCAAGGTGGTGAGTACATTTTGTCCAAGAGCCTTTTCCCTTACCTTATTGGTAAATTCCTTTGCAATTCTGAAATTAACATCGGCATCCAACAAAGCCCTACGCACTTCTTTTACGGTTTCCGCTACGTTGATCTCCGTAATTTGGCCGTGGCCCTTAAGCACGTGCAGTGCCTTATCTAATTTTTCACTTAAATTATCGAACATGGTCTTGTCTTCTTTACAGGAAATGCAAATTTAACAATAACAATGGGAAGTGGGAAGCCCCGCCCTTAAAAATATAAAAGAGAAAAGGGTAGCTTCTTCCGAAAACTACCCTTTTCCTAAAATTGGGGCAAATAAGGTATTGTTAAGTAGTGCCTATATAATGGTCACTATTGTTTTTTCTCGAAGACCAGCGTGGTAATGGTGTCATCACCGCTTATGTCTTTAAGCTCTACACGGCCTTCATTGATGGAAACAAAATCCCAATCGTCCGTAAGCTCACCCAATGGGTTCTGATCGCCTAAGTTAAGGTACACTTTAAGCTTGCCATCGCTGTTACGCAATACTCTCCAAAGTCCGGGAGAGGATGGACCGGTTTCTCCAAGGGTAGCAGTAATCATATGCTCTGCTCCAAAGGCAAACGTATATGCTGCAAAATCAGCTGTATCGTTATCATCGCCGTCTTGATGCAGCGCTACGATCCACTCGCCGTCCATCATAACATTACGGATTTCCAGTACATCACCGTCATCGGCATTGTCTTCACAAACGCGTTGTAGTATAAGTTCGTAATCAATATCCTCTACCTCAAACTTCAAGCGGTCGTCCCTAAGGTCTGTCAAAGGCCATTCAAAACTAACCCCTGGTTCGTCACCCATGGTAATTGCCATTACCAATCTTCCTTCTTCACTGGATGTAATCTCCCATGTACCTTCTGAAGTAGTTTCTTCGTTACTTAAGGTTACCACTCCTTCTGGCATGAACTTAAACTCATATCCAAGTAGTCTGTCTATCTCCTCGCCCTGGTTTTTCACTTTTTTAATTACCCAAACACATTCGTTTAAGACGGCTCTAAGCGTATCCGGACCAGTTTCATCATCCACACATATTTGTTTCATGATGATCTTGTTTCCACCTTCGGCATACAATTTTATCTTATGATCTTCTATTTCGTATACAAACCACTCCAAGGTAAAGTCTACCAAGACATCAAACTCTAGTTTTAACAATGGTCCATTATCGGTAGCCCTTGTGCTCCAAGTACCTTCAATATTGTTACCCATTCTGTCTTTTACAACTACCTCTCCACTCTCAAAGAAATTCATAACGTACTCAAAGTACTGATCTGTTTGGTTAACCTCGTCTCGTACCACTTCTTTAACTACCCATGGACAAGCGGTTAAACAGAAATCCAATCTACCATCCTCAAAATCGTCATCGTTAAAATCATCATCGTCATCTTCGTCACAAGCTTCCTTGGAAGTTTCAATGGCATTGGCCAATTCAGCGTTGCTATCTACTACAATCTCGGTTCCGTCATAAAGTTTTAAAGTAACTGGGAATTCTATACTGATAAGGTCATTTTCGTCCAATCCGGCGAAGAAACGTCTTAGTTCCTCATCGCTGTTCACAGATACGTTTCCTGTTTGCTCAAGATTTATATCGAACGTAAAAAGTGTTATAGGATAAACAAAATCTATACATTCAATATCATCGTCATCTCCTCCTTCTATACATTCTTCGGCCAACTCTCGCAACTCTTCCTTGTTGTTAATAACGATTTCGGTAAAATCTGCCAAGGTAATGGTGATAGGAAATAAAATTTCCAAAATATCATCATCAATATCAACCTCATCAAAAATCTCTTCTACCACCTCTAAATCTTCTAGAGAATCAATATTAACCTCAACTCCATTTACATTTACGGTATAAGGAAATTGAACGGCAAAGCAACTGGCTTCATCTATTATATTATCATAAGAGCCGTCTTTAGAGGAGGTTCTCTCTATAAGCTTGGCTGTGGATGAACTGGCCATAATGGTTTCTTGTTCGTCACCTGTAGGCAATTCTTCAAATTCTTCCTGACAGGCAGAAAATGTAAGCACCATAGCAAGTAAGCTTACATAGCATGTAGTATTAAAAAACTTTTTCATAACGATTTGGATTTTATTAGTTCGTACAATCATAAAACAACCAACTTTAAAAATACCCTACTCCGTTTTTAATTTTTTTTAAAATATCTTTGAAAAAACCAATCACTTGAGCACTGCTAATAAGGACAACGTATGCGAGGAGCAAGTATATAGCTCTCTCTTTAGAACTAATTCCAAAACGGTTTTCAATTACATATATTATAAGTATGGCAATGAAGAAAAAGCGCACGATGCTGTACAAGAGGCTTTTATTAAGCTTTGGGAAAACTGTGCCAAGGTAAGCCCGGACAAAGCCAAGTCCTTTGTATATACCGTGGCCAATAACTTATATTTAAATGTGCTGAAGGCAGAAAAGGTACGCCTTAAGTATGCCAACACCCAAAACGATATCTCTAACGAGTCTCCCGAATTTTTGTTGGAAGAAAAACAATATCAAGAAAAATTGGATAAGGCTCTAAACGATTTACCGGAAAACCAACGGGCCACTTTTTTGTTGAATAGGATCGATGGAAAAAAATATGCCGAAATTGCAGAAATGGAAGGTGTAAGCGTTAAGGCCATTGAAAAAAGAATGCATTTGGCCTTAAAAGCCCTTCGAGAACAGATTGACGGGATATAAGCAGTAGGTAGTGAGAGGTGGAAAGTTAAAAAGTTGAAACATAATAGGAAAAGACGGGAATTGGAAGTAGGAATGGAAGATGGCAGGTAGGGTTTTTTTCTTTTGGGTTGTTATATTAACGTAAAGCATAGAAATCATGCAAGAGAATTATTTGGCAAAATGGCTTAACAACGAACTCTCGGAAGAGGAACTCGCCGTATTTAAACAAACGGATGAGTATACTTCTTACCAGAAGATTTTGGCCGCTTCCAACAAGTTGGAGGCCCCTGAGTTCAATGTTGAAGAGGCGCTTAACTTGATAAAAGAAAAGCAGAAAGCCGAGGTAAAGGTTATTCCTTTGAGTCCTTTTAAAAGGATAATGAGAGTAGCTGCCGCCATTGCTGTAATTTTTGCTGTTTCTTACTTCTACATAAACTCAATGGATGAACAAGTAAGTACCCAGTTTGCCCAGCGAACGGAAGTGGTACTTCCCGATAATTCCGAAATAGTTTTAAATGCCGATTCCGAAATTTCCTATAGTGAGAGGAAATGGGACCAAGAACGAAATGTTTCCCTAGAAGGTGAGGCCTTTTTTAAAGTAGCCAAGGGCAAGCGTTTTACCGTTTCCACGGAAGATGGAATTGTAACCGTTTTAGGCACCCAATTTAATGTAGAAAATAGAAAAGGATTCTTTGAAGTTACCTGTTTTGAAGGATTGGTAAGTGTTACTTATAAAAATAAGGAGATTAAACTCCCGGGAGGATCTTCCTTCCTTGTTGTTAACGGGAGAATATTAGACGCGGAAATCCCAAATACTGCTGAACCTACTTGGATGAACAATGAGAGTACTTTTAAAAGTATTCCGTTGACCTTTGTATTGAACGAGTTTCAAAGACAGTACAATATAGAAGTGGCGACCCAAAATATTGATGTAGACCAGTTGTTTACAGGATCGTTTAGCAACACAAACATGGATTTAGCGTTACAGAGTATTAGTACTCCCTCTAAAATAAAGTTTAAATTAGAGGATAATAAAGTGCTATTCTATGCCGAAAGCGCACCCTAGACACGTTGTAACACTTTTTTTATCTTTACTTTTTCTGATTGCCGTTGGCAAGGCGCAGGACGGTATTCCTCTGTCCGAAGGCCTCATCTCCTACATCCGAACCTTAGAGGAGAAATTCGATATTAAATTTTCCTATGTTGACGAGGATATTGCTCCACTAAGAATCACCGTACCCCGGGAGGGCAGTTTGGATGAAATACTAAGCGCCATTCAGCAACAAACACAAATACAGATCAAGAAACTTAATGAACGTTATTACACCTTGTCTAAAAGTACTACAGTGGATATTTGTGCCATGGTGTTGGATAACTTTGAAGAAAATACCGTTACGGGGGCCACAATAGAAGTGCTAGGAAGCGATATCGTTACGGTTACAGACCTTAACGGACAGTTTAGATTGGAGAATATTCCCAGGAAAACCATGATCGGTATTCGGCATTTGGGTTATAAAACCAAATTTGTGAGTGCAGAAGATCTTACCACGGGCCGTCCTTGCAAAACCTTATTACTGGCACAAAATTTTCAAAAGCTGGACGAAGTGGTACTTTTTAAGTTTTTGACCACCGGACTATCCAAAGAAGACGATGCCAGCATATTGTTAAATACAGAGGATTTTGGAATATTGCCAGGACTGATAGAACCCGATGTACTGCAGACAGTGCAGGCACTTCCAGGTATAAAAAGCATAGACGAAACTGTGTCCGATATAAACATACGTGGTGGCACCAACGACCAAAACTTAATCCTATGGGACGGTATAAAAATGTATCAGTCCGGACACTTTTTTGGGTTGATATCGGTTTTTAATCCCTATCTAACGGATAAGGTGACCATTGTAAAAAATGGTACCAGTGCCCAATATGGCGATGGCGTAAGTGGGGTTATTAGTATGCAGACAAAAAATGATCTTGAAGATGGTTTTTTCGGCGGAGCTGGTTTTAACCTAATTGGAGGCGATATGTACGGTCAGATACCCGTAACCGATAACATGGCCCTTCAGTTTTCCGCTCGTCGTTCCGTAACTGATTTTTTAAACACCCCTACCTTTAACCGCTTTTTCGATAGGGCATTTCAGGATACCGAGGTAAAGGAGGGTAACAGCCCTTCAGCAGATATTGATATCCTTAGGGAAGAGAACTTTTATTTTTACGATTTTACGGGCAAACTATTATACGATATTAATAACTGGCAGAAAGTACGTCTAAGCTTTATCAATATTGTCAACAATCTAGATTATATGGAAACTGCCCAAGTAAGTGGCAGAACTACGGAAAGCCGATTAGACCAAACCAATATTTCTTTTGGTGGTAGTTTGGAAAGTAATTGGACCGATGATTTTTCTACTTTTCTAAACATCTACTATACCCGTTATAATCTAGACGCCCTAAGCATTTCGCCAGATGCCGTACAACAACTGTTTCAAAACAATAGGGTTTTGGAAACGGCCGTAAAGCTTAAAACCGATTATACCCTAACAAATACCATAAAGCTCTTCAATGGATATCAATTTAACGAGGTGGGCATTACCAATTTTACAGATGTTACCCAACCCCCGTTCAACAGTAATATCAAAGGGGTGATCCGTACCCACGCACTTTTCTCGGAAATTGGTTATACCTCCAACAACAACCTCCTTAAGGTAAGAGGAGGTGCGCGGCTCAATTACATGGAAAACCTGGACACGTTTAGAGAGTTTATCATAGAACCAAGATTAAACGTTAACTACGCCCTTACGGGAAACCTTAAAGTTGAAGTTTTGGGGGAATTTAAAAGTCAGACCACCAACCAGATCATAGATTTGGAGCAGAATTTTCTGGGCATTGAAAAACGAAGATGGATATTATCTGATGAGGTTACTTTACCAATCACCAAAAGCAAGCAGGGATCCATGGGTTTCGCACACGAGAAAAACAACCTGTATATAGGCCTAGAAGGCTTTTATAAAAAAGTGGAAGGTGTAAGTATTGCTACCCAAGGTTTTCAGAACCAAGATCAATTTAATGGAGAAATTGGCAGCTACGACATTAAAGGGGTAGAATTCCTGATCAATAAAAAGACACCGCGCTTTAGTACCTGGTTAAGTTATGCCTACAATGTTAATAATTACACCTTTGAGGACATAGACCCAAGTAAATTTCCCAACAATTTGGATATTAGACACACCCTTACCTTTGCAGGAACATATTCGCGAAACAATCTAAAATTGGGTATTGGTTTCAATTACAGAACAGGAAAACCCTTTACGGAACCTTTGGACGGACCAGGTGCTATAGATAGTTCTACTTTTCCATTATCCATCAATTACAAAGATCCAAATAGCAGTCGACTGTCAGACTATATACGGGCCGATGCCTCTGCCATTTATGATTTTGAACTAAGCCCTAGGGTTAAGGCTTCGGTAGGAGCCTCCGTATTAAATTTTCTAGACCGCGAAAACATATTGAATACCTACTATCGGGTCAATAATCAAGATAGAATAGAAACTGTAGAAAACGTTTCCCTGGGTATTACCCCCAATTTTAGCTTTAGAGTATGGTTTTAGCCGTTCTTACATCCGCTGAGGTACAGAAATCCCCAAAAGTTTAAACGCCGAAGCAATGACCTCGCCTACCTTTTTGGAAAGTTGTACCCTTAGGATTTTCTTTTGTTCATCTTCCTCACCTAATATGGACACATTTTGATAGAACGAATTAAATTCTTTTACCAAATCATAGGTATAATTGGCAATCAATGCCGGGCTATAGTTCTCAGCGGCCAACAATACCGTTTCCGGAAACAATTGTATTTGTTTCAAAAGTTCCTTTTCCTTGGGATGCAATACCAAAACGTCCGGAATTGTATCATTAAAACCGATACTGGTCGCTTTTCTTAGTATCGACTGTATCCTTGCATAGGTATATTGAATGAAGGGTCCTGTATTTCCCTGAAAATCCACGGACTCCTCCGGGTCGAACAAAATTCTTTTCTTGGGGTCTACCTTTAGAATGTAATATTTTAGGGCTCCAAGTCCTATCATCCTATAAAGACGCTGTTTTTCATCTTCGTTATACTCTTCCAACTTGCCAAGTTCTTTAGAAATTTTCTCGGCCGTGGCCGTCATATCCGCAATAAGGTCATCAGCATCCACTACGGTACCTTCCCTGCTCTTCATTTTACCGCTAGGGAGGTCTACCATACCGTAACTTAGGTGATAAAGGCTCTCTGCCCAGGAAAAACCTAACTTTTTAAGTAACAGAAACAGTACTTTAAAATGGTAATCTTGCTCATTGCCAACAGTATACACCATGCCGCCCACATCCGGATGGTCCGTAACCCGTTGAATGGCGGTGCCTATATCTTGTGTCATATAAACGGCGGTACCATCGGAGCGTAATACAATCTTCTCATCGAGCCCCTCATCGGTAAGATCTATCCATACGCTACCATCATCCTTTTTAAAGAAAACCCCTTTTCTAAGACCGTCCGCAACCACATCCTTACCCAATAAATAGGTATCACTTTCATAATATAATTTGTCAAAATCTACACCCAAATTTTTGTAGGTGATATCAAACCCTGCATATACCCAGGCATTCATTTTCTTCCAAAGTGCTACCACCTCCGTATCTCCGGCCTCCCATTTACGCAGCATTTTCTGAGCTTCCAACAAAATAGGGGCTTCTTTTTCTGCTGCCTTTATATCTACCCCTTCATTTACCAATTGTTTAATCTGTTCCTTATAAACTTTATCAAAGGCAACATAATAATTTCCAACGAGCCTATCTCCCTTAAGGGTTTCCGAGGGTTCCTCTCCCTTTCCAAACTTAACATAGGCCACCATGCTCTTGCAAATATGGATGCCTCTGTCGTTTATTATTTGGGTCTTATACACCTTCTTACCGGAAGCTTTTAAGATTTCGGAAACCGAATAGCCCAGCAGGTTATTTCTAATATGACCCAGGTGCAGGGGCTTATTGGTGTTGGGCGAGGAATATTCCACTATTACAGCCTTTTTATCCTGCTCCTCAACAGTACCATAATTTGCGTTGTTTTTTATAGTATTGAAAAAATTGAGATAGTACTTATCACTGATTGAAATATTTAAAAAACCTTTTACCACATTAAAGGCAGATACCTCCTTTACATTGTCTACAAGAAAACTCCCTACGGCGTTGCCAATTTCTACCGGGTTTCCTTTTACAATGCGAAGCATAGGAAAAACAACTACGGTTATATCTCCCTCAAAGTCTTTGCGTGTGGGTTGAAATTCAACGGTTGGGAGTACCACGGAATACAAAGAAGAAATGGCTTCCTTAACTTTTGTTGATAAGACTTCTTGGATATTCATTACTTACAGGTATTTAAGGCTGCAAAACTACATAAAATATATGCTTTTTTAGATCGAAAAATGATACGATAACCACTAAAGGCCCCTAATTTTGTTAACTTTAAGGACGATACAAAGCATATTTAACCTCAACAGCGCTAATTTTCACCTTTTATAATTTTGAGAAAGCCATGAATATTGAAGCATACCGCCAGTACTGTCTCTCAAAAAAAGGAGTGACGGAATCCATTCCCTTTCCCAAATTACCGGATATTTTAGTGTTTAAAGTAAAAGGGAAGATGTTCACGGCTACGGATCTAAACACTTTTGAAAGTATCAGTGTAAAATGTGATCCGGAAACGATTGATGAACTAAGGGCAATGTATCCTGCAATGCAAGACCCCTCCTATTTCAGTAAAAAACATTGGAGCAAAGTACTTATGGACGGTTCCGTTGCCGACGAACTTCTTTACCAGTGGTTAGACAAATCGTATGCCCTAGTAGTGGCCAACTTACCAAAAACGGCGCGCTTGGAGCTGCGAAACGAAGAACACCTTGGAAAAAAAAAGTAGGCTATGCTGGTTAATGTTTCCTATAACAATAAAGAAATAACAAAAAAGGTAGATGAGGCCGTGGGAAAACCCTTTCTGCTTAAAGAGCGCTTTAAAATGGGTGGTATAGGGTCTCCAAAAATGTTTATAACGGAGACCAGCTTGGAAATTCGGAATTTGTTGATTTTGGACAATACTATAGATAGTTGCAATATAGAAATGCGTCCTAAGGGCATTATTGTTAGGTTTCGGTCGCTTTTAGAAACTTTTGCGCTGGTAATACCCTACTATAAACTAACCATTTACAAGGGAAATGCAAGTGTCTATTCAGTACATAAAGATCAATATTTTATAAAGGTAAATTCCGATACCAAGGCGGTACAGAAATTTTTTAAAAAAATACTGGATTATAAAGCGGATAATTTGCCCACATCCATTGAAGACATCTAAACCATGAAAATATTACTTACCGGCGCCAATGGTTATATCGGTATGCGTTTGTTGCCACAGCTGTTAGAACAAGGGCATCAGGTAGTTTGTGCCGTACGCGATAAGGAACGGCTTTCCATAGATCCCGTAATAAGAGCTAAACTACAAATCTTAGAAATTGATTTTTTGAAACCGATAAGCAAGAACCTGGTTCCCCATGATATTGACGCTGCATATTTTCTGATACATTCCATGAGTTCATCTACAACAACCTTTGATGAAATGGAAGCTACGACGGCCCTTAATTTCATTTCGTATCTGCGAAACACCTCGGTACGGCAGGTGATATACCTTAGTGGTATTGTAAATGATGAAAACCTCTCCAAGCACCTCCGGTCCCGAAAAAATGTAGAGCAGATTCTCTCCAAAGGAAAATACCATCTTACCGTTTTAAAAGCCGGAATTATTGTGGGATCGGGGAGTTCCTCTTTTGAAATAATCAGGGATTTATGTGAAAAACTGCCGATAATGATCACCCCTAAATGGGTACTTACTAAAACACAGCCCATAGCCATTAGAGATGTTATATCTTTTTTGACCAAGGTACTTGGACATAAAAGTACGTTCAACAAATCCTTTGATATTGCAAGTCCCAATGTGCTTACATATAAACAAATGCTGCAGCAATATGCACGGGTAAGAGGATTCAAAAACTGGATATTTACAGTACCGGTTATGACCCCTAAACTTTCTTCATATTGGCTCTATTTTGTAACCTCTACCTCTTATAAACTAGCACTGAGCCTTGTGGACAGTATGAAAATAGAAGTGGTAGCAAAAGACAACAGATTAGAGCAACTTTTAGGTATTGAGACCCATACCTATGAAGAGGCCATTGCAATGGCCTTTAAGAAAATTGAGCAAAACTTGGTTGTAAGCAGTTGGAAAGACAGCATGGTAAGTGGAAGGTTTGATAAAAATTTGGAAAAGTACATTCAGGTACCAAAATATGGGGTGTTAAAGGATGAAAAAAGAATGAAAGTAAATGATGACCAAAAGGTGTTGCAAAACATATGGAAAATTGGTGGGGATAATGGATGGTACTACGGCAATTGGCTTTGGAAACTACGTGGTTTCCTGGATAAATTAAGCGGAGGGGTAGGCCTTAGAAGGGGGCGCACCCACCCGGATAAGTTATACCCTGGGGATGCCCTGGATTTTTGGCGGGTTTTACTCGCGGATAAATCTGCTCGGCGGCTACTGCTGTTTGCGGAAATGCGTTTACCGGGCGAAGCGTGGTTAGAATTTAAAATAGATGAAAATAACGTATTGCATCAAACTGCCACCTTTAGACCTAAAGGCTTAAAAGGTAGACTGTACTGGTACAGCATAATTCCCTTTCATTATTTTATCTTTGAGGGGATGATCAGAAATATTGTTAAAAGCTAAAAATCCATTTTATCACACTATATAAAGCATTAAGAAAGCATGCACTACTTCTTTTTTCCGTAGGAACCGTATTTCTGCTAACACTTATCGTTTTTTTTGCAACTGAAAAGAGCTATGAAGCCATAGAATCTACCTCCATTTGGGTACGGAACTATTTTGGGTATTTTTATCTCTATCTAGGCCTTGGGTGTGTACTATTGCTATTGGGTATTGCAATTTCTCCGCTTGGGAAGATAAAACTTGGGAAAAAAAAGGAAAAACCAGAACATTCGCTATGGGCATGGACCGCTATGCTGTATAGCGCCGGTATGGGTGCCGGCATATTGCTCCGTGCCGTTCAAGAGCCTGTTTTTATGCAGCAAAACCCACCTTATACCTCTACATTACAGCCCAAAATTTTAGCTTTGGAATTTACCTTCTACCAATGGGGGTTTACGGCATGGGCCTTTTATGGACTCTTTGCCATGATTGTTGGTTATGCACTCTTCGTTCGTAAAAAGAAAGTAAGGGTAAGTGCCACCATAGAAGATACCATTTCCAATAAAATGGCTTTGAACGGTATTGATATCATGACCATTATTACTACCGTATTTGGTCTTATAGCTGCCGTTGGATTGGGCACCGCCCAGATCAATGGTGGACTTAATCATGTGTTTGATGGTAAATTTGGTTTGCCCACCACGCTGTTATTGGCAACCATAATCTCGGTCCTGGCCTTCATCTCTGCTTGGAAAGGGGTAAACAAGGGCATAAAACTCATTTCCAAACTTAACATTCTTATTACCCTAGCGCTGCTGATGGTTGTATTTATCTTAAGTGATATGGGCGCCATCTTGGTAGCTTTTGCAAAGGCCACGCTGCATTATGTTATAGACTTTGTACCTATGAGCATAGCGGTCAATGGTTATGACCCTGGTATTGCCTTTCTAACGGATTGGACATTTTATTATTGGGCGTTTTGGTTGGCATGGGCACCTTTTACAGGTATCTTCATAGCTCGAATCTCTAAGGGGAGAACCTTACGCCAACTGCTACTGGGCGTATTGATCATTCCTTCCCTAGGCACTTTCTTTTGGTTTTCGGTTTTTGGCACATCGGCCTTTGATGTTATTGAGACATGGGGAACTTATAATAATGAGTTTGGTAACGTGTTTTCATCAATTTTTGTATTCTTCGAAAACTATCCTCTTGCCGGAGTCCTTAATTTTACCACCATTGTTTTGCTAATTAGCTTTTTGGTAACCTCTGTGGATTCTGCGGTATTTGTACTCAGTATGTTTACGGACAAAGGCAAAAAAGATCCAAGCAAAAAACACAGGTTGCTTTGGTCCGTTTTTATCCTATTGGCAACTTTGGCCCTTATTGTGCTCGGTACTGCCAAACCAAATATTGATGTACTGACCGCAGTGCAAAAACTCTTGATAATTACTTCCTTGCCCTTCGCATTTTTTATGGTTGCAATGACGGCCGTTTTCCTTAAGGAGGTAATCTTAGGCAAGAAACGTAAAATTGATCGCAAATAGATCCTATTAGGACTTGGGCAAAAACACCTCGGCCATCATACAACGGGCGCTACCACCACCACAAGTTTCTATGGTATCCAAGGAACTATGTACTATTTGACTCGATTTCTGAATGGTCTCTATTTGCTCTGAGGTAAGGCTATTGTATGCAGCACTGCTCATTACCAAAAGGCGTTGATCGTCATTACCCAATACTTGCAGCATATTACCCGCAAATTGATGCATCTGTGCTTCGGAGATCGTTATAATCTCCTTCCCACTTTTTTTAAGGTGATCGACTACTGTTTTACGTTCCTTTTTATCGTCAATGGTATCTAGACAAATTACTGAAAACTGTTCTGCCAAACACATCATTACGTTGGTATGATAGATTGGAAGACGCTCACCATTTACAGTTTGATTGGCTGTGAAAATCACCGGTGCATAATCAAAATCTTCACAAAATTCTACAAACAATTCTTCATCGGCCCTAGCGGATAGCGCACAATAGGCAATTTTGTTAACCCTATCCATGGCAATACTCCCGGTAGCTTCCAAAAAGAATCCTTCGGCCTCGGCCGAGGTATAGTCCATGATATTCTCTATGAGAAACCCTTTTTCCTCCAGGGTGTCCAAAATCTCAGGTCTTCGTTCTCCCCGTCGGTTTTCCGCAAACATGGGAAAGAGTCCCACCGTACCATCGGCATGGAAGGATATCCAATTGTTTGGGAATATAGAATCTGGGGTATCTGGTTTCTTGGTATCATCAATCACCACCACATTTACGCCTTTGTCCCTTAAAACAGCTGCGAACGCATCAAACTCTTCTTGGGCCTTGGCATTTATTGCATTGTTCTTAATATCCAGATCTTCCTGGAAATAATTGTTTACGGCCGTCTGTTCATTCATCCGAAAGCTAACCGGCCTAATCATCAATATGGTATTGGTAATCTGTTTCATTTGCGGTTTAAAAATTGGCGATAAATGTAGTTAAATCCGCTTTCATTTTGTAACGAATCCGCAAATATTGAAGCACATTTTTTTTACATTATTTTGGAACAATGTTCCTTGCCAAATTTATAGTTGCAAATAGCTCTAAAAAAACTTCGAAATCGAAATCCTAAGAAAACTATCGTCCTGAAAATTACCCAATATTAATTCATTTTGATCGATGGAATTAAAAATACGTGCTTCCACTTCAGCGGTCCAGGTGCTACCAAATCTTCGAGACGCCTCTAGACTAAATATTTTACTACTCGATTTCAGATCGGCAATTCCGCCAATAAGAAAAGAGGTGTCCTGGGTATCGTTAAAGGCAATTCGGCTACCGAAGAATACATCATTTTGTAGGGCATTCAGGGCAAGTTCGTCTCGTTCATCATACAAGTATTCCCCCAAAATGCCAATATCGAGGCCGTTGCCATCAATATTGCTAAACGTGTACTCTACCCCTGCCGCCAGAGCCAAAAAGTCCTGAGCATCCGCATTTCGATAGATGGATTCCAGTTTCCATAGAAAGGCATCGTGGGTAATCTGTACTTCTAACCCGGTTTGATTGATTACAGGATAGAACGAGTTAATATTGCCTTGCGCATCAAAGACAAAGAGTGGTTCCCTGCCATTGCCGTAAAAATGCGAAAGTGCAACGTCTACGATACCGAAGTAGTGTTTCCAGCGCACTGCCATATCCTGCCGCCATTCCTGAGCTCCGCTCTCATAGCCAATATCATCCTTATTGATCACAGTTCCAAAACGTAAACGCCCCTCGCTACCTGCAAAAGTGCGCTTTCTATGATAGGGCAGGTAGAAAAAATCAAAGGTGCCTATTTTATTGGTTATGTAGCTGAATTGTACCATGGGTTGCCCCAATTTTTCTTCCCCATCAAACGTCTCCACAGCATCGGTCTGGTTAATGATATCTACCAAATGATTGCTTTCTATAACTCCCCAAAAAACCTTTTTAAGACCTACGTTAAGCTCCCAATTGTTTTTGGCCTTTTGATAGTACAATTCGCGAATGTCCCAATGCGTACGTTCATCATCCCGATCTACCCTTAAAAAACCTTTAAAATTTAAGCTCTCATAACCTTTGTTCCATTCCAAGCTGTATTCTGGTTGAAAGGAAACCGCCGGATAGTGATCTTCTTGCCCGTTAAACTGGGCGTCATCCGTAAAATATCGGTATTCTGCCTCTACTTCCAGTTCAAAGTCGTGGGTCAATTTCTTAGAATCCTCTTCTTGTGCTACAAGGAACGTAGTGAAACCAAGGCAAACAATGCCCAATATGCTCTTTATGTACATATATTCTTATAACAAAAGACAAGACCAACCTTAACAGCACCAGAAACAACCAACAACCGCGTCTTTTAAAAACGCATTACCTTGTGCTCACCGACCGGCCTTGCCTTAATATTTCATTATACCATTTATCTATTTTCCGGCTCGTTGCAGGGCAACCTGCGAAAAATCATCATCCGAAAGGTCTACCCCAAAATTGTACCCACTGAACTTAAGTAGCGTTTCCTTGTTACTTTGGTGATTGACCATATTAAAGGTATCTGCCCTCCAAAATTTGTTCTTGTACAGTTTATAATCACTATAGGTCAACGTTTTTAATAGTGCATTTTTTCTGTCATAGAACTCTATTTTTTCAATTCGATATCCTTTATCCTTGTTATACGTAACAATGCGCCTAGTATATCCAGATTTGGGATCTACGGGGTCTTGTTCTACCAATAAAAGGCTTCCCTTCTGGTCCAAGAATTTATAGGTATACTTTTCTACTTCTTGTGAAGACAGGTCTTCGTAGGCAAATTCGCTTCCCACAAAAGGACCCGATTTGTTGTTGGAAGATATCCTTTTTACCCTTTTAATGGACGGTAAATACAGCCACTGATCATCCGATCCTACCTTATGTGTAAAGGTAAGCGTGGCTGTACCTTTAACATCTTTGGGGCTATTGAAAACAATAAGGGATTTATCCCCATCCTCGGTAAGTTCCAACGTTCTATTGGTAAGGAAGCGCTCACTGGACTGACCATTTTTGTTTTTTAAAGTCATTTTAAGGTCTACAATGCTACTGCCAAATCCTAGGTCTGCTTCTTCCGCAGCCTCGGCAATTTCCAGTCCCTTTTCTTCAGGGCTCTGCGCACTTGCGGTTATCATTCCAAAAAGTGCCAACGACATAAAAATTGATGTTCTCATATACTAAAATTTTAAGTGTTTATTTTATTTATCTAATTGCATTTGTGGTTTAAACTCTTTTACATCTTCCTTAACCTCACTTTCTTTACTTACCAGAATAAGTAAGGAGGGTAATAGGATAAAGTCTATAATTAGGGCCGATAAAATTATGATTACGGTTATCCGCGCCATATAACTGTTAAGCGCAAAGGACGATGTGGACAATACGGCAAAACCGGCCAATAAAACCAAGGTAGTGGTTACCAAGGCACGGCCTACGGTTTCGAAGGCATAGATAACGGCCTGTTTGGCATCATAACCCAATTCTCTCCGAGCTCTAAGAAACTTACTCATAAAGTGAACCGTATCATCTACAATAATACCCAAGGTCATTCCAAAAACGATCACCATTCCGGTATTTATCTGTCCTTTGTACAATGCCCATATTCCAAACCCTACTAAAACTGGGGTAACATTTGGGATTATGCTCAAAAGCCCCAACTTAAAGTTTCTTAAGGCCAACATTAGGACCAGGGAAATTAGAATAAGTGCAATGATGTTTCCATTGAACATGCTATCTGCCTGTCTGAATCCCAATTTGGAAAACATCATGGTCGGACTCACACCAAGCGCATGCATCGGTTTGTCAGTATTGTTTTTAAGCCACGATTCAGCACGGTTTGAAAAAGCTATCATTTCCGCGCTAGAAATATTCTCTAAGGTGGCGGTAACCCTAGTTTCGGATTTGTCTACGTTTATCTGATTGTTTAAATCCAGTCCAAACGGTAGGGATAGTTCATAGAGTAATAGATACTGTGCTGCTTCTTCCCTATTTTCCGGAACTTTGTAATAGTTTTGGTCATCACCGTGCATAGATCTGTTTACCCTGCGTGCTACTTCGCTAAAAGCATTTACATGGACCACCTCGGGCTGATCGTTAAGCCAATCTTCAAAAGCATTTAGGCTTTTTAGGTATGTAGGACTATTTATTCCGCCACTCTCTCCGCTTCCTACTGAAAATTCCACATTATAGAAGCCGGTAAGGTTGTCGTTTACAAAATCGCTATCCCTTCTAAATTCCACGGAATCATCAAAATATTCCACAAACTCATCATTAAAGACATTTAAGGTGGCCAAATACGTTAAGCCGGCTATGACAGCCAAAGAAACAATGGTGAGCCTTACAGGTTGCCTAGACACAAAAAGACCAAGTTTGGTATACCTCCCAATCCTATCCTCTTTTACCATTGCATCTTTCTTTTTCCAGATAGGAAAGATGGCCATTAAGGCAGGTAAGGTAGTGGTGGAGTAAATGAAAGCCATGGTCATACCAAAGGCTGTTATATTACCCAAGTGCCAGAAAGGAGGTACATCCCCAAAATTCATGGTAAGAAACCCAATTACCGTTGTAAGGCTGGTAATGAATACAGGCATAAAATTTAAACGCATACTTTCTGCCAGGGCTTCTTTTTTGTCTAACCCATCCTTACGCACCTTTTGGAGCATTGTAATGAGTATATGAATACTGTCTGCAACGGCTAGGGTTAGTATCATTGTAGGGAATACGGCCGACGGAGGTGTAAGTTTAATCCCCATGATACCCACAAAGCCAACTGCACTTAAAATTGAGAACAGTACCACTACTAGGGTGGATATGGTAGCAAAAATATTTCTGGTCAATAAAAAGGTTACGAAGATTACGATGATCAACATAATACCGATAAGGCCAAGATCGCTTTGCGATGCTTCAAAGAATGCCGTGTTCAAGGGCACCAAACCCGTTGTGTAAACATCGAACTGTGGGTGTTTCTCCTTAAATTCCGTAATCATATTTCGGGTGGCTATGGTAACCTCAGGAATTTCCGCAGCACTGTTAACACCAGGTAGGCGCACCGTTACATTAACAGCGGTTACACTACCCGTTTCATTGATGATACGATGTACCAATAATGGTTCTTTTAGCGCTTTTTCCTTTATTTCCCTAATTTCACCAGCGGTCTTATTAGCGGATTCATAAGACAAATCGTCTACGTAGAGATCGTCACCGTCCGCACTGGTATGCTGAAAATTGGTCACCGCATCTACCCTGGAAGAATAGGGCGTGTTCCATGCCGCTTCCGTTAGCTCTTCAATGGCGATAAGGTTCTCACGAGTAAATACATCCCCATTTTTGGGAGCTAGGACAATTACGATATTGTCGTCTTTTGTATATTTTTCCTGTAGGGCATCAAAAGCCTCCAATTCTGGATTAGATTCGCTAAAAAATACATGATAGTCCCCATCAAACTCCATCTTGCCCTGAGAAGCCAAACCTAAGGCTAAGGCTAATGAGGCGAGAAGTACGGGCCATTTAAACTTGATTACGAATTCTGCCCATTTTTTGGCAAAAGTGTTTGCGGCATTACCCGCCTTTTTTAGTGCATTCATTGTTTTTAGATTTAATAGTTGACCAGTCGATTATAAATTAAGTTATGTTGTTCCAGTTTTAAAGTCTTTACATTAAGGACGATTTAATTACTTCCTTTTGGACAAAATTTTAAAGATTATTGAAAAGAGTTTGTTACTCGTGGTTGGTGGTGGTTATTTCTTCATCATTTTAAAAACAATGTTTTGAGCATATACATAAAATTATCGATAGGATAACGGCTCCGTAATTCCTTCATACTGGTCATGGCCCCCTTTCCGGCATCCTCAAAAAAGGCAACTACATCTTCGGGAACAAGGGAGTCATCTATCTCACCTGCAGCCTGCGCCTCTTTGACCACTACAGTAATCTGATCTTGCGCATAGCGTTCTTTCTCCACGATTACCCTACGTATATTTTCGCTATGCTCGGCCATTTCGTTTCCTACGTTACACGCTAAGCAACCCATTTTACAGTCTAGCTCATCAATTAGGATGTTGCAACGGTATTCATAAAAATCTAACAGGCGTTTTTTTGGGGAAACCTTTTTATTGTCCAAAATCTCTTGAGCTGGAACAAAATGCTCCTCAAAATACATTTGAATGGCCTGCACCGCAAAATCTTCCTTGCTATCGAAGTAGAAGTAAAAGGATCCTTTAGGGACACCGGCCGCCACAACAATATCATTGACGCTGGTAGCATTATAACCTTTAGACCAAAGAATTTCCATTCCCTTCTCCAAAAGGTAATTTGCCTTTATCTCATGTTTTAAGGTTTTCTCCATTGTTTTAAACGATAACGCAAAAATATGACCAGTCGTCTAGTAAACCAAATAAAAGCATGTTAAAGTTTTTCTTAAAATACAGATTTAAGAATTAACTTTCTGTTTTTCAGGTATTTAAAAGCTGTTATAAAAATAAAGGGTTAGAATTTCCGGTGATTTGTTATTCCCTTATCAACGGAAGGGTACTACAACGCAGAAGTCCTTCTTGCTTGCCAATCTCCGCATAGGGAATCTCCTCTACGGTAAATCCTTGTTGGCGCAGCCAATTGTTGAGCCTTGTAAACTTACGTTCGGAAACTACTACACTCGGCGATATGGAGAACACATTACTGAACATCTGGTACATTTCATCCTTGGTAATCTCAAAAATATTCTCCTTACCAAAATAGTTCACCAGCCATTGATATTCCTCTTCCACCAAAAACCCATTTTTATGTAAAATTGCCTTTCCTTTTCCTAGGGGTTGAAAACAACAGTCGAGATGTAGTGCATTTTCGCTGGCAACGGTGTTGCTCTTGCGCAATTCGAAAGACTTTACCTTTTTGTGCGGAAATTGCTCCTTAATAAAGGCTACTGCCTCCTTATTGGTCCTAGCGGTAATATAATCCGGGTAATCATCACCTGTGTACGTCCCAATGAAAATATATTCGTTCCACGGCATAACATCACCTCCTTCTATATGCACTTCTTCAGGGGCACAAATAATGTTCTCCGGTGCAATGCGGTCCAATACATGAAGGATGGCATCAAATTCCTTTTCCCGATCGGGAAGTATATTGGCCTTTATCAATTTATTCTCTATTACGAAAGCAATATCTCTCGAAAAAATCTGATTACAGTCCTTAAGTACTTCAGGTCTAAACACCTCAACGTCGTGCTTGTGAAAGATGGTGGCAAAAGCTTCCATTTCCTTTACCATATCTACCTCCTTCGGGTAGGTACCCGCTAATATATGTTCCAAGGATTTAGGATCGTAAGCCTCTTCTGGTGAGGGGGTGGGTCCACAGCTTTCAGCAGTACCCAAAAGAACCGCTTTTAAAGGTGAAATCTCGTCAGTAACGTTTAGATGGAGCATAATTTAAATTTGCGCAAATATAGGGATTCCTTAAACTTTGGATATAAAAAGGCTGCCCATTTTATAATGATTTTGGGCAGCCTATTCTTTACTATTTTGTTGGATTATCGTTTATTTACCCCAACAAAAGGGCGACTATTTTCGCCAATATAAACTTGTCTGGGCCTACCTATGGGTTCATTGCGAAGTCGCATTTCCCTCCACTGTGCAATCCACCCGGGAAGTCTGCCCAAAGCAAACATAACGGTAAACATCTCTGTTGGGATGCCCAGTGCCCTATATATTATTCCTGAATAGAAATCAACATTGGGATATAGTTTTCTATCCACAAAATACTGATCTTCCAATGCTTCCTTTTCCAATCCTTTAGCGATTTCCAAAATTGGGTCTTCTATTCCAAGATCTGCCAACACCTCGTCCGCAGCCCTTTTAATGATCTTTGCCCTTGGGTCAAAATTCTTGTAGACCCTATGTCCAAAACCCATTAACCTAAACGGATCGTTTTTATCTTTGGCTTTGGCCATATATTTTTTTGTGTCGCCCCCATCTGCTTCAATGGCTTCCAGCATTTCTAGAACGGCCTGGTTGGCACCTCCATGAAGTGGTCCCCAGAGTGCCGATATTCCGGCAGAAAGAGAAGCAAAAAGACCGGCATGGGACGAGCCCACGATCCGTACTGTGGAGGTAGAACAGTTTTGCTCATGATCGGCATGTAAGATCAACAATTGATCCAAAGCATCTATTACGATCATGTTTTTCTTATATTCTTGATTTGGCTTTTTGAACATCATTTTGTGAATGTTCTCCACGTAGCCCAAGGAATCGTCTCCATAATCTAGGGGCAGTCCTTTCTTTTTTCTTAATGTCCATGCCACCAAAACCGGAAATTTTGCCAAGATACGTACAATGGCGTGGTACATGGCCTTTTCAGAGCTTACATCAACAGTAGATGGATTAAAGGCGATAAGTGCGCTGGTTAAGGAAGACAACACGCCCATGGGGTGGGCAGATTTTGGAAAACCATCCAAGATTTTCTTCATCTCCTCGTCTACGGTAGATTCTTCCCTGATGTCGTTATGAAACTTCTCTAATTGTATCTTATCCGGTAATTCCCCAAAAATTAATAAGTACGCTACTTCCAAAAAATCGGCCTTTTCCGCAAGTTCCTCAATAGAATAACCTCTATAACGTAATATGCCCTTTTCTCCATCCAAAAAAGTTATGGCACTCTCGCAAGAACCTGTGTTTTTATAACCAGGATCCAATGTAGTCATTCCTGTGGACCCTCGTAATGTTTTTATATCTATGGCCAGTTCATCCTCAGAACCTTTTATAACCGGAAACTCATATTTTTCACCCTTGTATTCAATAGTAGCGTTATCTGACATTTGTATAGTTTACTTGTTTAATATTGGAGCCATAAAATTACGAAAAACGGGGCAGGTTAACAATGTCATAATTTCTTTTGGCATATTTTTAATAAAACCCGTTATGCCTTCAATTTGTCGTGCAAATCTTTAATAAATTTCTTAAAGATCAACGATTTGTCGCGTAAAGTAACTCATAGTAGGCATCTACCGATTTCTTCCAGGTAAAACGTACTTTTTTGGCATTACCTTGTATTTTTTTCCAACTTGGTTTGTCATTGAGATAGAGTGCCAATATCTCATCAAAAGCAACGACCATGTTTTTTATTTTCTCGTCATAGGTATGTCCGTCAAAACTGAAGCCCGTCTTCATATGATGCACAGTATCTTTTAGTCCTCCTGTGTTATGAACCAAACAAGGATTTCCATTTCTCATGGCCAACATTTGGCTTATTCCGCATGGTTCAAACAGGCTAGGCATAAAATAAAGATCGGACTCCAAGTAAATGGAATCGATAACATCTTCGGATTGTGCATTGATGAAAATAAAATTCTTATGCTCTCTACTAACATCCCTGAAAAGCTCTTCATACTCTGGGGCCCCGGTACCCAAAATCATCAATATACCATTAACCTCTTCCAATTTTTTAAGGATTTGGATCAGGGCTTCTGGCGAACGCTTAAAAAAATAGAATTTCTGTTCGGTAAGTCTGGCTATGCTAGAGCATACAAAACTGGGTGGCTCGGTAAGATACTCCTCTACCTTTTCTCCTGTATGGGCCAAAAAATGGGCCTTATACTTTTTGGATTCTTCCTGTACCCATTGAAAAACGGCACGGATGATATTCTTATAGAGTCTATTCTTTTCCGCAGTCCTTATATTTTTATAATTGCATCCGTTTAGGATACCAAAGAGTCTGCCTTCGGCATCTGCCTGCTGCAAATCCTTTTCTAACCCTTCGCCGCCTATAAACTCGGGAGGCGAGCTGGGAAGTAGTACATCGTCTTTGTAAGATGGGGAAACCGTGTGCACCCTATCTGCTAGACGAATACCTACTGCCATAAGGTTAATGCAATCCTGATAGCGATAATCCTTTAGTCCTTCATAATCGATAGGTACGTCTGGAAACCAGTTCTTAAGTGAAGAATAATTATCTTCAAAAGGACGAATACCCTGGATGGCCAAGTTATGAATGCTATACACAAAGCCGATTTCTCTTAGGGACCGATACCCCCTATGATATGTTTTTAGGAACAAAAGCAGGCTTGCGTGCCAATCATGAAGGTGTACAACATCTAATTTCCCAAATGCGCCCTTTTTTATTGCTTCTGCCACCGCAGTACAAAAAATAAAGTATTTAATAGCATCGGTATAAAAAGGTTCCGTGGGGTCGTTATGATAAATGTGAGCTATGTCTCCCGCTTCAATTTCGGGATGATGAATGGCATAATGATGAATATTCTTAAACTCTTTTTTTGGAATTAGCTCATACAACTCTGCGGTATATGGAATTCCCCGAAGTTGAAAATTAAGGCGGGCCTTTAGGGTGCCCCCATCTCTATGGAGTCTGGAATAGGCAGGTACTATTACATGTACCTTATCTCCCCTTTCTGAAATTTGTCTGGGCACATCGCGCACCACATCACCCATACCCCCGGCTTTACAGTTGGCAATTGCGTCATTTTCCGCGGCTACAAACAAGAAGTTATTCATGCTTTTTTAGGAAGTTGGTAGGGGGTTCTTCAAAACACAATAAATCGCTGGAAAACCCCTATTTTATATAACTTTTATATTGAAAGATAAGGAAATTAGTGTTCTGATTTCAACAAAATCTTATCATAATACAAAGAAAAAGCCTTTCCAAATTGGAAAGGCTTTTTATGGGTTAACAAAAGGTAATTTTATTTTATCTTAAAGGCCTTCATCTGAGGATAACAAGCCGTATCTCCCAATTCTTCCTCTATACGAAGCAACTGATTATATTTTGCCATTCTATCCGATCTAGATGCCGAACCTGTTTTTATTTGTCCGGTATTTAAAGCCACTGCCAAATCCGCGATAGTATTATCTTCGGTCTCACCAGATCGGTGCGACATTACTGAAGTATAACCGGCATTCTTCGCCATGTTTACAGCAGAGATGGTTTCGGTAAGTGTTCCTATCTGATTTACTTTTATAAGTATGGAATTGGCAATGCCATTTTCAATACCCTTGGACAAACGCTCCACGTTTGTAACAAATAGGTCATCTCCCACCAATTGTACACGGTCACCCACCTTATCGGTTAAGGCTTTCCAGCCATCCCAATCATTTTCATCCATGCCGTCCTCTACAGATATAATCGGGTATTTTGCACATAGGTCTGCCAGATATTGTGCTTGTTCCTCTGAGGTCCTTACTGCTCCCTTGTCACCTTCAAATTTGGTGTAGTCATACTTTCCGTCCACATAAAATTCCGCTGCGGCACAGTCCAGGGCTATCATTACATCATCTCCTAAAGTATATCCTGCTTTTTCCACGGCCTTTCCAATAGTATCCAAAGCATCTTCCGTACCGTCCAAAGTAGGCGCAAAACCTCCCTCGTCACCTACAGCTGTACTTAAACCCCTATCGTGCAAGACTTTTTTAAGATTGTGGAAGATTTCCGTACCCATTTGCATGGCATGGGAAAAGTTCTTTGCCTTAACCGGCATTACCATAAACTCCTGAAAAGCTATTGGAGCATCGGAATGCGAACCTCCATTAATAATGTTCATCATAGGAACTGGCAAGGTATTGGCACTTACTCCACCAACATAACGAAATAATGACATCCCCATTTCATCAGCTGCGGCCTTTGCTACTGCCAAAGAAACGCCTAGAATGGCGTTGGCGCCTAATTTTGATTTGTTCGGGGTACCGTCTAGATCAATCATGGTCTGATCTAGTAAGTTTTGTTCAAATACGGACATTCCAACTATTTCTTCCGCAATTGTGGTATTTACGTTATCCACGGCCTTGCGAACGCCTTTGCCCATAAAGGTATCTCCACCGTCCCTAAGTTCAACGGCCTCATGCTCACCGGTAGACGCACCAGAAGGAACTGCCGCCCTACCCAAAACGCCATTTTCCGTAATTACATCTACTTCTACCGTAGGGTTGCCCCTAGAATCCAAAATTTGCCTTGCGTGAACATTAATGATAATACTCATATGATTTTATTTTGTTTATGGTTGATTTTCAACGCTGCAAATATACAAAAGCCAAGGCTGAACATTTGTCATAAACCATGAGTATTCTTAAGAAAATAACAATTCCTTAAACGAAAACGTTTTAGTTCACAGAAGATCCTATCATTTCAAAAAACTGATCGAAAAGGTATTCGGCATCATGAGGTCCTGGACTGGCTTCCGGATGATACTGCACGGAAAACACCTTTTTGTTTTTCATTCGTATCCCAGCAACCGTTTGGTCGTTTAGATGCACATGGGTAATTTCCAATTCTTTATTGGCTTCGGTTTCTTCTCTATTGATGGCAAAACCGTGGTTTTGAGAGGTAATCTCTCCCTTTCCGGTAACCAAGTTCATTATAGGGTGATTTATGCCTCTATGTCCGTTATGCATTTTATAGGTAGATACTCCGTTTGCCAATGCGATCACCTGATGCCCAAGACAGATACCAAAAAGCGGCTTATCATTGGCTATTATTTCTTTGGCGGTAAGTATGGCATCTTCCAAAGGCTCTGGATCTCCAGGGCCATTGGAAATAAAATACCCATCCGGATTCCAATCACTAAGGTCTTTAAAGGTAGCATTATAGGGGAATACCTTTATATACGCATCCCTTTTGGCCAAATTGCGGAGAATGTTCTTTTTAATGCCGATATCCAAGGCTGCAATTTTATATTTGGCATTTTCCTTACCGAAAAAATAGGGTTCTTTGGTCGATACTTTGGATGAAAGCTCCAAACCAACCATACTCGGAATTTTCTGCAATTGTTGTTTAAGGCCTTCAACGTTGTCTACCTCAGTGGAAATAACAGCGTTCATGGCACCATTATCCCTTATATAGCTCACCAATGCCCTGGTATCCACATCGGAAATGGCAAAAAGTTTACTTTCTTCCGAAAACTGCTCTAAGCTTAGATCCGCACTGGGTCTGGAGTATTCATAACTGAAATTTTTGCAGATTAAGCCTGCAATCTTAACAGAATTAGACTCTACTTCATCTTTATTGGTGCCGTAGTTACCAATATGTGCATTGGTTGTCACCATAAGTTGTCCAAAATAGGAAGGGTCGGTAAAAATCTCCTGGTAGCCTGTCATTCCAGTATTAAAACACACCTCCCCGAAAGCTGTTCCTTCATTGTTTGCAACGGATTTTCCATGGAAAATGGTACCGTCGGCCAAAAGTAATATTGCCTTTTTTCTTGTTTGATACTTCATTTAGCGTATAATGAATTAAAGTTTAACAAATAAACACAAAAAAAGGATAAGCTTTTAGGCTTATCCTTTTTCAATTATTAAAAATTTAATAACAATTTATTCTTCTGAATCATCGGTCTTAGTTTCCGCTACCGGAGTGGCGGGAGCAGCTGCCTTTTTGGTTCTACCTCTTCTTGTTGATTTCTTTTTCGCTGGTTTCCCGGCGTTATAGATTTCATTAAAATCCACAAGCTCTATCATGGCCATATCGGCATTGTCCCCAAGACGATTTCCCAACTTGATGATTCTTGTATATCCTCCTGGTCTGTCGCCTACTTTCTCGGCAACCCCGCTGAAAAGTTCCGTAACCGCATACTTGTCCCTAAGGTTTTTGAATACGATACGTCTGTTGTGGGTACCTTTCTCTACCGTTTGGTTGTTCTCTGCTTTTGATTTTGTGATCAAAGGCTCTATAAATTGCTTTAAGGCCTTGGCTTTGGCAACCGTAGTATTTATTCTCTTGTGTTCTATTAAGGAACAGGCCATATTGGCCAGCATAGCCCTTCTATGGGCTGCCTTTCTTCCTAAATGATTGACTTTCTTACCGTGTCTCATCGTTCTTAACTATATATTTCCCCTATAACATTAGGTTTAACCTAGATGTATAAAGTAAATTAATCCTTATCCAATTTATATTTTGATAAATCCATTCCAAAACTTAGCCCTTTGTTGATGACCAACTCTTCCAACTCGGTCAACGACTTTTTACCAAAGTTTCTAAATTTCATTAAATCGTTCTTATTAAAAGAAACCAAATCACCCAAGGTATCTACCTCTGCAGCCTTCAAACAATTTAAGGCTCTTACGGATAGGTCCATATCCACAAGTTTGGTCTTTAAAAGCTGACGCATATGTAAAGACTCCTCATCATAGGTTTCCGTTTGCGCAATTTCATCGGCCTCCAAGGTAATACGCTCATCAGAGAATAACATAAAGTGATGAATCAATACCTTAGCAGCTTCTGTTAAAGCATCTTTAGGGTGTATAGAACCATCTGACTCAATTTCGAAAACCAATTTTTCATAATCGGTTTTTTGCTCTACACGAAAGTTCTCTATACTATATTTTACGTTTTTGATCGGCGTAAAAATAGAATCCACAGCAATGGTTCCTAAAGGTGCGTTAGATTTCTTATTCTCCTCTGCAGGGACATATCCTCTTCCCTTTTCGATGATCAACTCCATGTTGATGCTTACCTTGGGATCCATATTGCAGATTACCATATCCGGATTTAAAACCTGAAAGCCTGAAATGAATTTTTGAAAATCCCCAGCTGTCAATTGTTCTTTTCCGCTTACGGAAATAGATACTGTTTCGCTATCCACGTCTTCTATCTGTCTTTTGAAGCGTACTTGTTTAAGATTAAGTATAATCTCAGTAACGTCTTCTACAACACCTGAAATAACGGAAAATTCGTGTTCTACTTTATCAATCCTAACAGAAGTGATAGCAAAACCCTCCAAAGAGGAAAGTAAAACTCTTCTTAGTGCATTTCCAACGGTTAATCCATAACCAGGTTCCAAAGGGCGGAATTCAAACTTCCCTTCGAAATCTGAGGAATCAATCATTATTACTTTATCGGGTTTCTGAAAATTAAATAATGCCATAATTGGATCAGTGTTGTTTTATTTTGAGTATAACTCGACGATTAATTGTTCCTTGATGTTTTCTGGAATCTGAACCCTTTCCGGTATGGAAACAAAAGTGCCTTCCATCTTTTCCGAGTTCCATGTAATCCATTCATAAACACTGCTGTTGGCAGCTAATGAGTCTTGGATAGCCTGTAGTGATTTGGATTTCTCCCTAACGCCTACAACATCACCGGCTTTTAAGGAATATGAAGGTATATTGACCAATTCACCGTTTACAGTGATGTGTCTATGGGATACCAACTGCCTTGCTCCTCTTCTAGAGGAAGAAACACCCATTCTATAAACCACGTTGTCCAAACGCGATTCGCATAATTGTAATAATACCTCACCGGTTACTCCCTTGCTTCTATTGGCCTTGGAGAATAAATTTCTGAACTGACGTTCCAAAATACCGTAGGTGTACTTTGCTTTTTGCTTTTCCATAAGCTGAACGGCATATTCCGATTTTTTTCCTCGGCGTCTGTTTTGCCCGTGCTGCCCTGGTGGGTAACTTTTTTTCTCAAAAGACTTATCGTCTCCGAAAATCGCTTCGCCAAACTTACGCGCGATCTTAGTTTTTGGTCCTGTATATCTTGCCATCTTCTTTTAATTTGGAAACGTGATTATGAATTAAGGCTTATCCTTCGATAATCGTAACTACCTTTCCTGTGAAACGTCCTTTTTTAACGGACTATTGATTAATATTGATTAAACTCTTCTTCTTTTTGGAGGTCTACACCCATTATGCGGCAATGGGGTAACATCTACGATTTCCGTAACTTCTATACCGGCATTGTGTATGGAACGAATTGCAGATTCCCTGCCGTTACCAGGTCCTTTTACGTAAACTTTTACTTTTCTTAGACCAGCCTCGTGTGCTATTTTCGCACAATCTTCAGAGGCTACTTGAGCTGCATACGGAGTATTCTTTTTAGAACCTCTGAAACCCATTTTGCCTGCTGAGGACCAAGAAATTACATCGCCCTTTTTATTGGTCAACGAGATTATGATATTATTGAAAGAAGCTGTTATATGGGCTTCTCCAACAGACTCTACAATTACCTTGCGCTTTTTTGTCGCTTTCGTACCTGTCTTTGCCATAGTTACCTACGTATTATTTGGTTGCTTTTTTCTTGTTAGCAACTGTTTTTCTTTTTCCTTTTCGCGTCCTAGAATTATTCTTGGTCCTTTGCCCTCTAAGTGGAAGACCAGATCTATGACGGATACCTCTATAACATCCGATATCCATTAAACGCTTAATGTTCAATTGCGTTTCGGAACGTAATTCACCTTCAATCGTATACGACGAAACCGCATCTCTAATACGACCAATTTCATCATCGTTCCAATCCGATACCTTCGTATCCTCACTGACTTGGGCTTTTTCCAAAATTTCTTTGGCCCTACTTTTACCGACACCAAAAATATAGGTAAGTGCTATTACCCCTCTCTTCTGTTTTGGTATATCTATTCCTGCAATTCTTGCCATAATTACCCTTGTCTTTGTTTAAATCTAGGATTCTTTTTATTAATTACGTACAACCTGCCTTTTCTACGCACAATTTTGCACTCGGCACTTCTCTTTTTTACTGATGCTCTAACTTTCATCGTCTTAATATCTATATGTAATTCTTGCTTTGGTCAAATCGTACGGGCTCATTTCCAACTTTACTTTATCCCCTGGTAATAACTTAATGTAATGCATGCGCATTTTACCAGAGATATGTGCCGTTACTACATGACCATTTTCTAATTCTACTCTAAACATTGCATTGGACAACGCTTCAATTATGGTTCCATCTTGCTCTATCGCTGCTTGTTTAGCCATTACTTATGCTACTTTTCTGTTTTTACCGGTTTTCATCAATCCATCATAATGTCTATTCAACAAATAGGAATTAACCTGTTGAACGGTATCTATGGCAACACCTACCATAATAAGTAGTGATGTTCCACCATAAAACAGTGCCCATCCGGGTTGTACATCCATAAGCTTTACAACAACTGCCGGTAGTACGGCCAAAAGGGCCAAAAATACGGAACCTGGCAAGGTTATAAGAGACATTATCTTATCTAAAAATTCACCTGTTTCCTTTCCTGGTCTAATCCCGGGGATAAAACCACCACTTCTCTTTAGGTCATCGGCCATTTTATTGGTCGGTACCGTAATAGCGGTATAGAAATAAGTAAAAATTATAATCAACAATCCAAACAGGATGTTATAGGCCAAGCCAAAAATATCTTGGAACTGTACCTCCATCCACTGGCCAACAGCTGTATTGTTAAAAGTTTTTCCAAGTAAGCCTGGGGCAAACATAATTGCCTGTGCAAATATTATTGGCATAACTCCCGAAGCGTTTAGCTTAAGTGGAATATATTGCCTAGAACCCATAACGTTTTTTTCGTAGCCACCAGACGCCGTTCTGCGGGCATATTGTACTGGTATTTGTCGTTGGGCCATAACCAATAGCACACTTGCCAGGATAACCACGAACCAAATAATGACTTCAATAAGAATGAACATCAATCCACCAGTATTGTTTGCCGTTCTAGAAATGAATTCTTGAACAAAAGATTGTGGTAAAGTGGCAATGATCCCAATCATGATCAGTAATGATATTCCATTACCTATCCCCTTATCCGTAATTTTTTCACCTAGCCACATCGCAAAAACACATCCTGTAACCAAGATAATTACGGAGGGTACTATAAAACCAAGTCCTTTGCCCAATAGAAAAGCACTATCCGGAACACCTAGTGCTCCTAAACTATATAGATAAGCCGGTGCCTGCACAATACAGATACCAATGGTTAGCCATCTGGTAATTTGATTTATGGTCTTTCTTCCACTTTCTCCTTCTTTCTGTAATTTTTGAAGATACGGAATTGCGATTCCCATGAGTTGTACTACAATGGAAGCCGAGATATAGGGCATAATACCTAAGGCAAATACCGATGCATTGGCAAAAGCCCCACCAGTAAATGCGTTAAGAATACCCAAAATACCACTGTCCGTATTGGAGGATAATTCCGCCAATTGAGATGTGTCAATACCTGGAAGCACCACTTGGGCGCCAAAACGATAAACCAAGAGTAATCCTAGGGTAATTATTATCCTACCTCTAAGTTCATCTATTTTCCAAATATTGGATATTGTCTCAAAAAATTTCTTCATAATGTAATGCTTATAAACTTATTGCTTCGCCACCTGTAGCTTCTATAGCCGCTTTGGCGGTAGCAGTAAATTTATGTACGGTAACTTTAAGGGAAGCCTTTAATTCTCCACCTCCCAAAATTTTAACTAAATCGTTTTTACCGGCCAATCTATTTTCTACAAGGGTCTCCAAAGTAATGGTATCCTTCACCACTTTCTTATCTACCAATTCTTGCAATTTGTTTAGGTTGATCCCAGTATATTCCTTTCTATTGATATTTGTAAAACCAAACTTAGGAACACGTCTTTGAAGGGGCATCTGACCACCTTCAAAACCAATTTTCTTGGAATACCCAGATCTAGATTTCGCACCTTTATGCCCTCTGGTAGCTGTACCCCCTTTGCCGGAACCTTGCCCTCTTCCTACTCTCTTTCCTGCTTTATGGACAGCGCCTTCTGCTGGTTTTAGATTACTTAAATTCATCACACTGTTATTATATTAAGCTTCTTCAGTAGAAACTAAGTGTTTAACTTTATTTATCATACCAAGAATATTAGGCGTGGTATCATGCTCCACTACTTGCCCAATTTTTCTTAGACCAAGTGCTTCCAAAGTTCTTTTTTGGTTCTGTGGTCTCTTAATACTGCTCTTTAACTGCTTTACTTTGATCTTTCCCATTATATCCTTGCTTTACCCTTTGAACACTTTCTCCAAAGAAATACCTCTTTGATTTGCAACTGTCGTTGCTCCACGCAACTGTAAAAGCGCATCAAATGTAGCTTTAACAACGTTATGCGGGTTGGAAGATCCTTGGGACTTGGATAGTACATCATGTACTCCAACAGCTTCCAAGACCGCCCTAACCGCTCCTCCTGCAATTACTCCGGTACCGTGTGACGCAGGTTGAACGTAAACTCGGGCACCACCAAATTTTCCTTTTTGCTCGTGTGGAAGCGTCCCTTTATTCAAAGGAATTCGCACTAGATTCTTTTTGGCATCTTCAATAGCTTTCGCAATTGCGGTAGCTACTTCCTTTGATTTACCCAGTCCGTGACCTACAACGCCATTTTCATCACCTACCACAACGATAGCCGAAAATCCAAAGGCTCTACCACCCTTGGTAACTTTGGTAACCCTTTGCACACCTACCAAGCGATCTTTTAACTCTAATCCCCCTGGCTTTACGGTTTCTACATTTTTGTATTTCTGGAACATAATATTTTTTAGAATTTAAGTCCTGCTTCCCTTGCGGCTTCCGCCAATGATTTTACACGTCCGTGGTACAAACAACCACCCCTGTCAAAAGCAACTGCTTCGTATCCGGCTTTTTTCACCTTTTCCGCGATAGCCTTTCCAACGAGCGCTGCAATCTCCGTTTTTGTGCCTTTGGCACCACTGAACTCCTTATCTCTAGACGAAGCAGCTACCAAAGTAGTTCCTTTGTTATCATCTATAAGTTGAACATATATTTCCTTATTGCTTCTAAAAACGGCCAATCTTGGTCTTTCAGCAGTTCCAAAAGAAACTTTTCTGATTCTTCTTCTTATTCGCTGTCTTCTTTGCGTCTTTGACAATATCATAATACTACTAATTATGCTGATTTACCTGCTTTTCTTCTCAATTGTTCGCCCACAAACTTAATTCCTTTTCCTTTGTAAGGTTCTGGCTTACGGAAAGATCTGATCTTGGCGGCAATCTGCCCCACCAATTGTTTATCGTGCGACGTTAGTTTTATAATTGGGTTCTTCCCTTTTTCGGAAGTGGTCTCTATTTTAACCTCAGCAGCCAGATTCATTACTATATTGTGAGAAAATCCTAAGGCAAGGTCTAATTTTTGACCTTGGTTGCTGGCTCTATATCCTACACCAACCAATTCCAACTCCTTGGTCCAACCTTTGGAGACTCCTTCGATCATATTGAACACTAAAGATCTGTACAGTCCGTGTTTGGCCTTATGCTCCTTGGAATCTGATGGCCTGGTTACCCAAACCTGTCCATCTTCCACCTTAATGGAGACTGCGGAAAATTCTTGCTCAAGTTCTCCCAACTTCCCTTTAATGTAAATCACATTTTCTTTTACCTCTGCGGTTACACCTTCTGGAAGCGCTACTGGGTTATTTCCTATTCTAGACATTGTTCTAACTCTTTTATCGTATTAATAGACGTAACACAAAACCTCGCCGCCGACATTTTCCTTTCTGGCCTGCTTACCGGTCATAACACCATGGGAAGTAGACACAATTGCTACCCCTAGGCCGTTAAGTACGCGTGGCAAGTCGCCAGATCCAGTATACTTACGCAAACCGGGCTTACTGATACGTTGTATTTTTTTAATTACGGGTTCTTTCGTCAATCTATCGTATTTCAAAGCGATTTTGATGATCCCTTGAACCGCGTTGTCCTCAAATTTATAACTTAAGATATATCCTTGATCGAACAATATTTTTGTTACTTCCTTTTTTAAATTGGAAGCAGGTATTTCTACTACCCTGTGGCCTGCTCTGCTGGCATTCCTAATTCTTGTTAAATAATCTGCTATAGGATCTGTAAACATCTTCTCTACCTTTTAAGTATTACCAACTTGCTTTTTTAACCCCAGGAATTAACCCTTTATTGGCCATTTCCCTGAACATTACCCTAGAAACACCAAAGGTTCTCATATATCCTTTAGGTCTTCCTGTTAATTTGCACCGGTTGTGCATGCGCACAGGTGATGCATTCTTCGGCAATTTCTGCAAGGCCTCATGGTCCCCGGCTTCTTTCAATGCCTTTCTCTTTTCGGCATATTTAGCTACCGTTCTTGCTCTTTTTACCTCGCGGGCTTTCATTGATTCTTTAGCCATACTAGTTCTTTTTAAAAGGAAGTCCTAACTCGGTTAATAATGATTTTGCTTCTTTGTCCGTACCTGCGGTAGTTACAAAAGTTATGTCCATTCCATTAATTCTATTGATCTTGTCAATATTCATCTCTGGAAAGATTATCTGTTCCGTTACCCCAAGGTTGTAATTTCCTCTGCCATCAAACCCTGTTGCCCTTATGCCCTGGAAATCTCTTACACGTGGCAATGCTGTTGTTACCAACCTATCTAGAAATTCATACATTTTTTCTCCTCGCAAGGTTACTTTGGCTCCGATAGGCATACCTTTACGCAATTTAAAAGCAGCAACATCCTTTTTGGACATTGTGGCAATTGCCCTTTGGCCGGTAATGGTTGTGAGCTCGTCCAAAGCGTAGTCAATAAGCTTCTTATCGGCCACAGCGGCACCAACTCCCCTACTGACAACTATTTTTTGCAATTTGGGAACCTGCATTACATTTTTGTAACCAAACTCTCCCTTAAGGGCGTCTATAACGCGCTCTTTATATTCTTGTTTTAATCTTGGAACGTAAGCCATAACTAAATTACTTCATTGGATTTCTTGGAAAACCTTACTTTTTTACCATCCCTTATCTCATATCCAATTCTGGTGGTCTCTCCCGATTTTGAATCGATCAACGCCAAATTTGAAATATGTAAAGGAGCCTCTTTTTTTACGATGCCACCTTGTGGGTTCTTGGCACTAGGCTTTTCGTGTTTAGATACCATATTGGCACCTTCAACAATAGCCTTATTCTTTTCGCGGTCTATCGTTAGTATTTTACCTTCTGTCCCTTTATGGTCTCCGGCAATTATTCTAACGGTATCTCCTGTTTTTATTTTTAGCTTTATCATCTTCCTAATTATATTAAAGCACCTCAGGGGCCAATGATACTATCTTCATAAACTGTTTGTCTCGAAGCTCTCTTGCCACAGGGCCAAAAACACGTGTTCCCCTCATTTCCCCCGTTGGGTTTAAAAGCACACATGCATTGTCATCAAAACGTATATAAGAACCATCGGGTCTCCTAACTTCTTTTTTGGTACGTACAACAACGGCTGTGGAAACGGCACCTTTTTTAATTGTACCATTTGGAGCAGCTTCTTTAACAGTAACCACTATCTTATCACCTACAGAAGCATATCTTCTTTTTGTACCACCAAGCACACGAATGGTCAAAACTTCTTTTGCCCCCGTATTGTCCGCTACTTTTAATCTAGATTCTTGTTGTAACATAATTATTTAGCTCTTTCAATGATTTCTACCAATCTCCAACATTTGGTTCTACTTAAAGGACGTGTTTCCATGATCTTTACCGTATCTCCAATATTGCAATCGTTGGTCTCATCGTGTGCAACATATTTTTTCGTCTTTAAAACGAACTTACCGTACATAGGGTGCTTAACACGCTTAACTTCGGAAACCACAATTGATTTTTCCATTTTGTTACTCGTAACAACTCCTACTCTTTCTTTTCTTAAGTTTCTTTTTTCCATAAAGCAGAACCAGTTATTGGTTTTCCCTTTTTGTTAATTCAGTAGCCAATCTCGCCACGGTCCTTCTCAGAGTTCTTATCTGTAGAGGGTTTTCCAACGGTGTAACGGAATGGGCCATTTTTAAATCTGCGTGTTGCTTTTTGTATTCGGCAAATTTTTCTGCCAATGCTTCAACCGATAGTTCTTTTATTTCTGATTGTTTCATAATACCTTACAATTAAAAATTAAGCCGAATAATCCCTTGCTACAATAAACTTTGTTTTAACGGGTAGTTTCTGTGCGGCCAGCCGTAAGGCCTCCTTGGCAACATCCATGGGGACACCTGCAACCTCGAACATTATTCTTCCGGGGGTAACTACTGCTACAAAATATTCCGGGGCTCCCTTACCTTTACCCATACGAACCTCTAGAGGCTTTTTGGTGATAGGCTTGTCCGGGAATATTTTTATCCACAATTGTCCTTCCCTTTTCATATATCTAGTTGCCGCAATACGCGCAGCTTCAATCTGACGTGAGGTAATAAACTTGGAATCCAATGATTTGATACCGAACATACCGTTAGAAAGTTGATGACCCCTTCCGGAAATCCCTTTCATACGTCCCTTTTGCGCTTTGCGAAACTTAGTTCTTTTTGGCTGTAACATTTCTTCTTACTTCTTTAACAATTACTTTCTACGACGTTGTTGTGGTTTCTTGCCATCTTGCTTGCCACCTTTACCCTGACCTTTGGACATACCTACCAAAGGAGAAAGCTCTCTTTTACCGTATACTTCACCTTTCATGATCCATACTTTTATACCCAATCTTCCATAGGTAGTATGTGCTTCATGTAAGGCATAATCGATATCGGCCCTAAAAGTGGATAGTGGTATACGGCCATCCTTATAAGATTCCGATCGTGCCATTTCCGCACCGTTCAAACGTCCTGAAATCTGAATCTTTATGCCCTCTGCATTCATCCTCATTGCCGCTGCAACAGCCATTTTTATAGCTCGTCTGTATGAAATTCTATTTTCGATCTGACGGGCCACACTTGCCGCTACCAAATTGGCATCGACCTCTGGCCTTTTAATCTCATAGATATTGATCTGTACTTCCTTACTTGTAATCTTCTTAAGCTCTTCTTTTAATTTATCCACTTCCTGACCACCTTTACCAATGATAATACCTGGTCTTGCAGTAGTAATGGTAACGGTAATAAGTTTAAGAGTACGCTCTATGATAACTCTGGATACACTTGCTTTTGCCAAACGTGCATGAACATATTTTCTGATCTTGTCGTCTTCGGCAAGTTTATCGCCATAATCGTTTCCACCGTACCAGTTGGATTCCCATCCTCTGATGATACCAAGACGATTCCCGATTGGATTTGTTTTTTGTCCCATACTACTACTCTAGCTTTGTGCGTTATTGTTAGCTCCCAAAACCAAGGTAACATGGTTGGAACGCTTTCTAATTCTATGTGCTCTTCCTTGCGGGGCCGGTCTTAACCTTTTTAGCATGCTACCACTGTCTACACGGATCTCCTGTACAAAGAGATCGGCATCCTCAATATTGGCATCCTCATTTTTGGCTTGCCAGTTGGCAATAGCGGAAAGCAATAACTTTTCTACCCTACGGGAAGCTTCTTTTTGATTAAACTTCAATATCGCAAGGGCCTGTTCTACTTTAACACCTCTAACCAAATCCGCTACAAGGCGCATTTTTCTGGGTGAAGTAGGGCAGTTGTTCAACTTTGCAAATGCAATTTGCTTTTTCTCTGCCTTGATTCTTTCGGCCATTTGTCTTTTTCGAACTCCCATAGCTTACTTTTTTCCTTTATTTTTTGCACCGGCATGACCTCTAAAAGATCGTGTAGGTGAAAATTCTCCTAATTTATGCCCTACCATGTTCTCTGTAACATAAACGGGTACAAATTGTCTACCATTATGAACCGCAATTGTCTGTCCAACGAAATCCGGAGTGATCATTGAAGCCCTGGACCAGGTCTTAATTACACTCTTTTTTCCTGAATCGACGTTTTGTTGGATTTTCTTATCCAAACTATAGTGAACGTAAGGTCCTTTTTTTAGTGAACGTGCCATTTCTTTCTACTTTTTATTTCTTTCTACGTTCTATTATATATCTATTGGTGCTCTTGGTCTTGGAACGTGTTCTATACCCTTTTGCAGGAACGCCGTTTCTAGATCTTGGATGACCACCGGAGGCCCTTCCTTCACCACCACCCATCGGATGATCCACAGGGTTCATGGCTACTGGCCTAGTTCTTGGCCTTCTTCCCAACCATCTACTTCTACCTGCCTTACCAGACACAATCAACTGATGGTCCGAATTGGATACGGCACCAATTGTTGCCAAGCAATTTGCCAATACCAATCTTGTTTCCCCAGATGGTAACTTTACAGTGGCAAACTTGCCTTCCCTTGCCATTAATTGCGCAAATGTACCTGCACTCCTTGCCATTACAGCTCCCTGACCGGGACGTAATTCAATACAAGAAATAATGGTTCCTAATGGAATTTCACTTAAAGGAAGTGCATTTCCAATTTCTGGAGTCGCCTTTTCCCCTGAGGAAACCTGCTGACCTACCTGAAGACCGTTCTGCGCCAATATATATCTCTTCTCACCATCGGTGTATTCCACCAAAGCAATAAAAGCTGTTCTGTTTGGATCGTACTGAATAGATTTTACGGTAGCTGCAACTCCTTGCTTCTCCCTTTTAAAATCCATAATCCTGTACCTTCTTTTATGACCCCCGCCTTTGTAGCGCATGGTCATTTTTCCCTGACTGTTTCTACCTCCCGACTTTTTTAACGGAGCAAGCAAGCTTTTCTCCGGCTTATCAGTAGTAATCGCGTCAAATCCGTTTACTACTCTAAAACGCTGTCCAGGAGTGATTGGTTTTAATTTTCTAACTGACATTTCTTGTCTTTATAGATTACTGTAAAAATCAATAATATCACCTTCTGCAACATCAACGATAGCTTTTTTGAAAGCATTCGTTTTTCCGTGCTGCACACCAGTTTTAGTGAAACGCGTTTTGCGCGAAGGGCCATAATTCATTGTACGAACTTTATTCACGGAAACTCCATAGGTAGCCTCAACGGCATCTTTGATCTGAAGCTTGTTCGCCTTAAGATCTACCACGAAACCATAACGATTGTACAACTCGCTATCCGCAGTCATCTTTTCCGTAATAATTGGTTTTATTAACACACTCATGGTTTTCCTATTTATTTAAGTTCGATTCAATACCTTCCAATGAACCTTCAAGCAGCACAATATTATTTGCATTTAATATTTGGTAAGTGCTTAATTCTGAGTTACTTACAACGTCTGAACGTTTCAAATTGCGTGACGACAAATATACGCTATTATTTGAATCGCCCAACACAATTAAAGATTTTTTGTTTTCCAGTCCGAGGGACTTCAAAACTTGCATAAAATCCTTAGTTTTTGGTGTATCAAAACTGAAGTCTTCAACAACCAAAATAGCCTTCTCTTTAAGCTTCAAACTAAAGGCCGATTTTCTTGCCAAACGCTTTACGTTCTTATTCAGTTTTTGCTTATAATCCTTAGGTCTTGGCCCAAAAATTCTACCACCACCACGAAATATTGGAGATTTGATACTACCCGCACGGGCCGTACCTGTCCCTTTTTGTTTCTTGATCTTTCTTGTACTACCCACGATCTCAGCTCTTTCCTTTGCCTTGTGCGTACCTTGTCTTTGGTGTGCCAAGTATTGCTTTACATCCAAGTAAATAGCATGGTTATTGGGCTCTATCGCGTAAACAGCATCAGAAAGGTCTACCTTTCTTCCTGTTTCTTTTCCTTTGATATCTAAAACTGCTACCTTCATTACTTTCGAATCGTTACGTAAGCGTTTTTATGACCGGGCACACAACCTTTTACAACTAAAAGGTTCTTCTCCGGAACTACTTTTAAAACTCTAAGGTTTTGGACCGTTATTTTTCCGCCACCCATTCTTCCGGCCATTTTCATACCCTTGAAAACTCTTGCAGGATACGAGGCGGCACCGATAGATCCTGGAGCCCTTAATCTGTTATGTTGTCCGTGGGTTGCCTGGCCTACACCAGCAAAACCATGTCGTTTTACCACCCCTTGGAAACCTTTTCCCTTGGATGTTGCCGACACGTCCACAAACTCTCCTTCTACAAAGACATCCACACCAAGTGTGTCGCCCAATTTGTATTCTCCTTCATAACCATGGAACTCAACGACTTTTTTCTTGGGAGAAGCACCTGCTTTTTTAAAATGACCTGTTTCGGCCTTATTTGCACGCTTTTCTGCCTTGTCATCGAAACCAAGCTGAAGGGCACTGTACCCGTCTACCTCTTCGGTTCTGACTTGGGTAACTACGCATGGCCCAGCTTCGATAACAGTACATGGAATATTTTTTCCATTCTCATCGAAAATGCTGGTCATACCTACTTTTTTTCCTATTAACCCAGACATATTTATATTTAATTTAGTTTTAATTACTCTTTCTAACTTGCCAATACCAGGCAAAAAAACAGGGTTAAAAATAATTCAACCCTGAATATATTTTTTAACCGTTTTTCCTTCGCGAAACGCTCGGGACATGTTATCCGTTTCCTTCCGAAACGAAATTTCACTATACCTTTATCTCTACTTCAACACCACTGGGGAGTTCTAACTTCATAAGAGCATCTATGGTCTTGGAAGAAGAACTATAAATATCCAAAAGTCTTTTGTAAGAACTTAGTTGGAATTGTTCCCTAGATTTTTTATTTACGTGCGGTGAACGCAATACTGTAAATATCTTTTTGTGCGTTGGTAAAGGAATTGGCCCGGTAACTACGGCACCCGTGGTTTTCACCGTCTTAACGATTTTCTCGGCAGACTTATCAACCAAGTTGTGATCGTATGATTTTAATTTTATTCTGATTTTCTGACTCATCTCATTAAAATTTAAGCGGTTACACCTTTAGCTAACTTAATCACCTCTTCAGCTATATTGGAAGGCGTTTCAGCGTAGTGTGAAAACTCCATGGTTGATGTAGCTCTACCCGAGGACAAAGTCCTCAATGAGGTTACATACCCAAACATTTCCGAAAGTGGCACAGTAGCCTTGATAACCTTGGCACCTGCACGATCCGACATGTCACTAACCTGTCCTCTTCTACGGTTAAGGTCACCTACGATATCACCCATGTTTTCTTCAGGTGTAAGTACTTCCAACTTCATAATTGGCTCCATGATCACCGCTTTTGCAGCTTTGGCAGCATTCTTATATCCCAATTTTGCTGCAAGCTCAAAGGATAATTGATCAGAATCCACATCGTGGTAAGACCCATCCTTTAAGGTTACTTTCATGGAATCCATTTCATAACCTGCCAACGGACCATTCTTCATGGCCATTTTAAACCCTTTTTCTATAGAAGGAATAAATTCTTTTGGTACGTTTCCACCTTTAATCACGGAAACAAACTCCAATCCACTTTTACCTTCTTCTGCTGGTTCAATGGTAAACACAATGTCAGCAAATTTTCCTCGACCACCACTCTGTTTCTTGTAAACTTCCCTATGATCAGCCGCAGCAGTAATAGCTTCTTTATATTCTACCTGGGGTTGCCCCTGGTTTACGTCTACCTTAAACTCGCGCCTAAGACGGTCCACGATGATATCCAAATGCAATTCTCCCATCCCGGATATAATAGTTTGCCCGGAAGCTTCATCTGTTTTTACCTGAAAAGTAGGATCTTCTTCGGCCAATTTTGCCAGTGACATACCCAACTTATCAATATCGGCCTTGGTTTTAGGCTCAACTGCGATACCTATTACCGGATCTGGAAAATCCATGCTTTCCAAAACAATAGGATGTTTCTCTGAGGAAAGCGTATCTCCTGTCTTTATATCTTTAAAACCTACAGCTGCGCCAATATCTCCGGCCTCGATATATTCAACGGCATTTTGCTTATTGGAATGCATCTGATAAATTCTAGAAATCCTCTCCTTGTTCCCAGAACGATTGTTGAGTACATAGGAGCCGGCATCCAACCTTCCTGAATATGCCCTAAAAAATGCCAAGCGACCTACGAACGGGTCGGTTGCAATTTTAAAAGCCAACGCAGAAAATGGTTCTTTTGGGTCTGGCTTTCTAGAAATCTCGTTTCCAGAATTTGGATCAGTACCTAAAATAGCTTCTTTATCCAAAGGTGATGGCAAATAACGACATACCGCATCCAAAAGAAATTGAACGCCTTTATTTTTAAAGGACGAACCACAGATCATTGGAATAATGCTCATGTCCATTACCGCCGCCCTTAAAGCTGCATGTACCTCATCTTCTGTTATGGAATCTTCATCCTCGAAGAATTTTTCCATTAAATTTTCGTCATACTCGGCAACTGCTTCAATCAAAATTGCCCTGTACTCCTTAACTTCGTCCACCATATCGGCAGGAATGTCCACAATGTCAAAAGTAGACCCCATGTTTTCCTCATGCCAAACAATGGCTCGGTTTTTTACCAAATCCACAATACCCCTAAAATCAGCTTCGTCACCAATAGGCAAAACGATAGGTACTGCGTTAGATTTCAACATGTCTTTAACTTGCTTACAAACCATAAGGAAGTTAGATCCTTGTCTATCCATTTTGTTTACAAAGCCCATTCTTGGCACCTTGTAATTATCGGCCAATCTCCAGTTGGTCTCGGATTGAGGCTCAACACCGTCAACGGCACTAAATAGGAATACCAGACCGTCCAATACTCTTAGCGACCTATTTACCTCAACAGTAAAATCCACGTGACCGGGAGTATCTATAATGTTAAAGTGGTATGGTTTGGAGCTATCAATTTTCTGACCATTATTGGTTGGAAAATCCCAAGTACATGTAGTAGCGGCAGAAGTAATTGTAATTCCACGCTCTTGCTCTTGCTCCATCCAGTCCATAGTGGCCGCGCCATCATGTACCTCACCAATTTTATGACTTACCCCTGTATAATAAAGGATACGCTCTGTAGTAGTAGTTTTCCCAGCATCAATATGCGCTGCAATACCTATATTTCTTGTATATTTTAAATCTCTTGCCATTTTTGATGCTTAGAATCTAAAGTGAGAGAATGCTTTGTTTGCTTCGGCCATTTTATGGGTATCTACCCTTCTTTTAACGGCGGCGCCTTCTTCCTTGGCCGCGGCCAAAATTTCTGATGCCAATTTTTGCGCCATGGATTTTTCGTTTCGCTTACGCGCAAAACTGATCAACCACTTCATAGCGGTAGAAATCTTACGGTCTGGCCTAATTTGCATTGGTATCTGGAAGGTAGCCCCTCCAACTCTTCGGCTTCTTACTTCTACGTGCGGCATGACATTGGAAAGTGCGTCTTTCCATAATTCCAACGCAGTTTTTTCATCATCCGTTTTCTTTTCGTCAACGATATCTATGGCATCGTAAAACACCTTAAAGGCGATGGATTTTTTACCGTCCCACATCATCATGTTTACAAAACGCGTAACCAATTGATCGTTAAACCGTGGATCTGGTAAAAGTGGTCTCTTTTTTGCCTGCTTTTTTCTCATGTCTTCTCTTTAAAAGTTATGATTACTTTTTAGGGCGTTTTGCACCATACTTAGATCTACGTTGGGTTCTACCTGCAACACCTGCGGTGTCCAAAGCTCCCCTAACGATATGATACCTAACTCCTGGCAAATCCTTTACCCTTCCGCCTCTTACTAATACTATCGAGTGCTCTTGCAAATTGTGACCCTCACCTGGGATATATGCGTTTACCTCTTTACCATTGGTTAACCTTACCCTAGCAACTTTACGCATTGCAGAATTTGGTTTCTTAGGCGTAGTGGTATAAACACGCGTACAAACCCCTCGTCTTTGAGGACACGAATCCAAAGCAGCCGATTTACTCTTCTTAGTAATTGTGGCCCTTCCTTTTCGTACTAATTGTGAAATTGTTGGCATACTATATTATATATGTATAATTTTTACCCCCTTTTAAGGGCTGGCAAATGTAATAATTATTCATAATAATTCAAACCTTAAGACATTAATTTTTCCGGTGCTTTTAAAAATAGGAATGAAAGTCTGTTACATGGATGAAAAAAACCCGTAAAATAGCGGGTTTTTATATTTTATTTTTAGCGTTTTCAATCGCTTAAAACAGCATAGGCGATGATATTGGCCAAACGTAAGACTACAAGATCAAAGATTGTTAAAGAGAATTGGCATAGGCCATAAGATTAACCAGGCCATTTTTGTCTTTTAGACTAACCTTCTTTTGTTTGAGGAATTTTTTTATATCATTCTGCTTTTTTGGATCGAACAGGGCTACGACATCTGCTTTTTTGCCGTTGATATATGCGGGAGTAGCTCCCAAAACGGAAAGATAATAATTAGTCTCGTCCACAAACCTATGTGGAAAAGAAGTGGCATGAGAGGTTTTGGCTTGCTTCCCCTCTTTAAACAATTTACGCTTTTGTTCATAGAGTTTATATTCCTCTGCGGAATAGATAAGGTTTAGATACCCTTGGGACTGCGACCCGGTTTTATCCTCAAATTGCATATAGTTCCACTTGTCCACGCCCATTGTACAGGAAACGTCCTTGGTCTTAACCAAGGCCATGGTTTTGGTAGCGGCCGATTTAGATTCCTTAATCTCTATCTCATCGTTAAACGCATTGTATCGCATGTAAAGATTTTTGGCAGGTTCATCGCCAAAATAAACCGCTCCCAATACAAATACCTCATTTATATAAATTGAACCATCGATATCCTCTAACTCAAGTTTTTCCTCTATACCCATCTTACCAAATCTAATTCGCATATCGCTATAGAAGTTTTCGGAAGCCGGATTATTCCCAAAGTCGGGCCCCAGACCTTGAAGCCCTACTTGATAAGAAGCATAGGCACTCTGTTGCACATTTACGGTCTGTTGCCCCATTAAAACAGATATTGTAAAAAGTGATATGGTACTAACCAATGAGAATGGGAATTTCAATTTACTGTAAAGCATAGTACCTGGTTTTTGGTTAATACCTAAAGATACAATTTTAAAGAATATTTGTAATCCTTTCATAGCGTTTTTAGGTTACCCTTTGTAGTGCACTATTTAAATACCCTGCTTTGGTTACCGCTTAGGGGTATAGCCCCTTATCATAACCCTTCTCAAAATGTAAAAGCACTATTTGTTATACCTATTATATATATACACTATTTCAAAACATAAGCTTTTGGCAACCTTCTATTAACAATCGTTGTTTATGGAAGATAGTTGAACCAAGAAAAAAACAAAAGAATTGCAATATTTTCAATACTTATCCCAATTAAAACAAGTATTTGTAAAAAACGGCATAATCGCGAATGGATTTTAAAATTTTTTAACATAATCCAACCTTAAAATCTTAACAAAAGGCGCTTGTAAAGTTAAATTATTGGTCACTTTCTTAATGTTTTATCAAAATTAGTTTGGATTATTAACATGAAATTATGATTTTAGCGGCTAGCTAATTCAAATAATTAAAAAATGAGAACAAAACTTAATGGAATCTTAACGCTATTGTTGGCGTTTGTTGTGCATTTATCTTTTGCACAGGAAAAAACGATTTCAGGTACGGTGTCGGACCAAGATGGTCTTCCGCTTCCTGGGGTTAACATTGTTGTTGACGGTACCACTACGGGTACCCAGACGGATTTTGACGGAAACTATTCGATAAATGCTAGTGCAGGTCAAACACTGCTTTTTAGCTATATCGGTCAGCGCGATGTCAGAATAAATGTAGGTGCGGACAACACCATAAACGTGCAAATGCAAGAGGATGCCCAAGCGCTAGAGGAGGTAGTTGTTACCGCCCTTGGTATTAAAAGGGAGAAACAAGCCCTTGGATATGCCGTTACGGAAGTTGGTGAGGAAGATTTGGAACAACGCCCAGATGGTGATGTTGCCAGAGTACTTCAAGGAAAGGCTTCCGGGGTGCAAATCACCCAGCAGAGTGGTTTATCCGGTTCCGGTACCAATATAGTTATTAGGGGTCTTAGTACATTTAGTTCTAGTAACCAAGCCCTTTTCATCGTTGATGGGGTACCATTTAGTACAGATACCAACTCACAAGGTAGACAAGGTGACCGAAACGATTTTGTTAACGGTAACAACGGATCCAGTAGGTTTTTGGATTTAGATCCCAACAGTATTGAAAGTGTAAACGTTCTTAAAGGTCTTGCTGCAGCCACACTATATGGTTCTCAAGGTAGGAACGGTGTTATACTTATTACAACTAAAGGGGGTTCTGCCAGACAAGGCGGTCCTAAGAAGACCGAAATTACAGTGACTTCTTCGGTTTTTATCAACGAACTGGCGTCACTTCCAGATTATCAGGATGAGTACGGAAACGGTTTTGACCAATCTTTTGGATGGTTCTTCAGTAACTGGGGACCAAGCTTTAGAAGAGAGGGAGCATCTGGTTGGGCGGCTCAGCCTTTGATCGATGACAATGCGACCTTGGCTCACCCTTACTCCACTTCTACTTCAGGGGTACAGGCAGCTTTCCCAGAGTTCCAGGGAGTACGTTACGATTGGAGACCTTATGACAGTGTTGAAAAATTCTTTAAGACAGGTATCATTACCAATACCTCTATAAATGCCAGAGGATCGTCTGAAGATGGAAAGGTCAACTACAACATTAACTATGGTCATTTAAATGACAAAGGATTTACACCTAACAATAGTGTTACACGTAACAACTTGGGTATTGGTGGTAGAGCACAGTTAAGTAACAAGTTCACCGTAACCGGTACACTTAACTTCGCAAGAACCAAATTTATATCTCCACCAGTAGCTTTAAGTCAGGGTGATGGTGCTACGGGTACAGGTTCTTCTGTTTTTGGAGATTTGTTCTTTACACCTCGTAGTATAGACATCCAAGGCCTTCCCTTTACAAACCCTATAGACGGTAGTAGTGTTTACTACAGACAAACAGCGGATATTCAGCATCCTCTTTGGACAGTTGCCAACGCAGAGTCCAACCAGGAAACTAATCGTGTATTTGGTAACGCGGCTATCCAATACAATATCAGCGATAATCTTAACCTTGTATATAGGGCTGGTATCGATGTCTACAGTGAGAACAATGTAAACTTCCAGAACAAAGGTGGTACTGGTGGTAGTAATGACATTAGACAGCAAAGTGGTGTTTATGAGACTTGGAACAACACCAATACGATTTGGGATCACAACTTGGTGCTTAACGGTTCTTTTAATATTACTGAAAAAATTGGAAGTTCTTTTAACATTGGTGGAACTACAAGAAGAGAGGTTTTCGACCAAAACGGTGTTGCCAGTGATGGACAACAGGTATTTGGTGTTTTGAGACACTTTAACTTCTTAAACCAAAACGAGATTCAAGATTTTAGAGAAAGAAACATCGTTGGTCTTTATGCACAGGCTGAATTTGATTATGACACTCAAGTATATCTAACACTTGCAGGAAGAAATGACTGGGTATCCAACTTCGCAGTTGCAAACAGATCACAGTTTTATCCTAGTGCCAGTGTATCTTGGATACCAACAAAAACTTTTGATGGATTGAAATCTGAAAAAGTACTGAACTACTTAAAGCTACGTGGTGGTATTGGGGTATCGGCTAACTTTGAATCATCTGCCTATCCTATTGCCAACACCTTGATCTTGGACACTCAGGATTTCCAAAATGGAGGATCCAACACAGTATCCAATACCACAGCACAACGATTGGGTAATCCAGACTTACAGCCAGAAACATTGGAGGAGATAGAAGTAGGTATCGAATCTAGATGGTGGGACAGTCGCATTACTTTAGATGCTTCCGTATATACCCGTAAGACAAACGACCTTATATTGGACAGACCTTTGGATCCTTCTACAGGATTTGAAATAGTTGCCACCAACATTGGGGAGATCGAATCTGAAGGTATCGAGATTGATTTGGGAGTAGATTGGTTTAGAAGCAACGATAGCGATGGCTTTAACTGGAATACCAATGTTAACTTCACGGCTTACGAAGCAACTGTAACCGACTTAGGTTTGGATACAGATCAAGTAGTATATTCCGGATTTGGAAACTTGGGTAACGCAGCAATCGAAGGAGAGCCATTAGGTGTTTTCTTTGGAGGTCGTGTTCAAAGAGATGCAAATAACGGCGGATTAGTTGTTGGATTGGATGGTAACTACGTTCAGGATGCTAACGACGGTATAATTGGTGACCCCAACCCAGACTGGGTAATGAACCTAAGAAATAGTATAGGGTACAAAAACTTTACCTTAGGATTCCAGTGGAATTATACCCAAGGTGGTGATGTATACTCTTCTACGATTTCTACACTATTAGGAAGGGGTCTAATTGTTGAGACCATAGATAGGGAAAACACTTATATTCTTCCTGGTGTGGATTTAAACGGAGCTCCTAACAATCTGCAGATAAACAACTCTACGTACTTCTTTAGTAACGTTCTGAACGGACCTAGCGAACTACAGGTTTATGATGCAACACTAATAAGATTACAGGAAGCATCTTTGAGCTATAGAATGCCAAGTAAATTTTTGGACAAAACACCTTTTGGATCGCTGGTATTTACAGTATCTGGTAACAACCTATACTTTAGGGCCATAAATACTCCTAAGGGAGCTAATTTTGACCCAAATACTTCAGGTACAGGTGTGGGTAACGGTTTTGGTTTTGACTTTATAAACGGACCTAGCTCCAGAAGATACGGATTTAGTGTAAAAGCAACTTTCTAAGAATTAATAACTATGAAAATAATGAAAAATATAAGGAATTATGTAGCCTTAGCGGTCTTTGGAGGTATGCTCGCATTCACTTCTTGTGAGACTACAGAGCTAGATATTACGGCTGACCCTAATGATCTTACTCCGGATCAGGCAAGTGTAGATTTCTTCTTGAATTCGATTCAAGAGGATTTCGTAAGGGAATTTGAAGGAGATGCGGATTTCGATTTCAATGATAACTGGCAATCTGGTGGTAACACCGATGGTGATGGCTTGAACGAACTTGGAATGGAATTGACGCGTATTGTAAACATGAGCGGTAGAAACTATACCAGTGTTTACCAAGACAGTGATATGGATGATGAATGGATCAACGCTTACCGAGGGGTATTGGCAGATATCCGTGCCATGACTCCCTTGGCCTTGGAAGCAGATCAAATACATCATGTAGCCATTGCACAATTTATAGAAGCTTACTTAATGATAACCTTGGTGGATTTCTTTGGAGATGTACCTTACTCTGAGGCCTTAAAAGCCGATGAAGGTATCTTTAACCCGGTTGCAGATCCGGGAGCAAGCATCTATGACGCTATGCTAGTGCTTATAGACGAAGCAATTGCCAATTTTAATGCTCCTGCCGGTACGGAACCAGCATTGGATTTCTTCTATGCAGGGGATTATGAAAAATGGGTAAGAGCGGCAAACACTTTAAAAATGAAAATCTACCTTCAGCGTAGATTGGTAGATCCTAATGCTATTGCAAGCTTTAACGCTATTGTGGCAGGTGGAAACTATATTCAAGACACCGCTGATGACTTTCAATGGAATTGGCCTGCAACAAGTGCCACACAGCCAGATACTAGACATCCAAGATTCGGTATTAGCTACCAGAATTCTGGTGCTAACGAATATATGTCTAACTGGTTGATGAATTTGATGGACACAAGTGATGATCCTAGACTTCGTTACTATTTCTTCAGACAAGCTCCAGCAGTTCCAGGTGCAGAAATTGCACCGGATGAGCAAACACTTAACTGTTCTTTGGAAGGTCCTCCACAGCACTATATCGATGGTGGGTTTACCTTTTGTTGGTTGAACAACGGATATTGGGGTCGTGATCACGGTGATGCCGATGGTATTCCACCAGATGGACTCTTAAGAGCTGCATATGGGACTTATCCTATTGGCGGACAGTTTGACGATGATAGTTTCTCTGAAATTAGTCCTCTTACAGGTGCCGGAGGTGCTGGTATAACTACCTTCCTTACTGCTTACGGTGTAGACTTTATGCAGGCAGAGGTAGCTATGGTAAGTGGAGATATCCCAGGTGCCAAAGCGGAAATGCTTAGCGGAGTAACTAAGTCCATTGCAAAGGTACAAGCTTTCTTAATTGGAAGAGAAAACGGAGCGGACACTTCTTTTGAGCCTTCGCCAGCAGATGTTTCCACCTACATCAACGATGTTTCCATCGATTTTGATGATGGCGATACGGACGGAAAATGGAATGTATTGGCAGAACAGCATTTTATTGCACATTTCGGTAACGGTGTAGACCCATACAACTTCTATAGAAGGAATGACTACCCAAGAACCTTACAACCAAATTTAGAGGCCAGTCCAGATCAATTTATAAGATCTATGTATTATCCTTCTGATTTGGTGAACACCAACTCGAGCATTAGTCAAAAAGCAACTCAGACGGTGCCAGTTTTCTGGGATACTAACGCAAATGGTCCTACAGCCAATTAATGATAAAGCAATGAAAACAAAAATAAAATTCATGAAAAATCTAAAAATCTTTTTGCTACTGGGATTGGTAGTCTTTATAGCCTCGTGCAGTGAGGATGATAAATTGACTATTGACGTGCAGGAAACTGTAACCAGGGGAGCAATCATCAGAACAATAACCCAGACTGCTAATTTTGATATGTTTAGAACCGAGGAAGTCTTCGATCTTAACATAGATGAGCAAGATGATCAAGGGGGTGCTTTATTAGACCGTGTAGAACTTTCTATCAGTTTTGTAGATAACAATTTTGAAGATGAAGATGGTGAGACCGACAGAGAATCTGTAGCCCCGGTGGCATTCAGAACTCTTGCGGCCAGTGATTTCTCAACTGGTGATTCCGGACTACCTAACGCTTCTTTCTCCTATACTATGGCTGAAGCACTTACTGCGCTAGGAGTAGCGTTAACACAAGTTTTACCAGGAGATCAAATTGTATTGGATTTACAACTTTTCCTTACGGATGGTAGGTCTTTTGGAGCTTCTGATGCTACAGGTAACGTAAGTGGAGGTTCTTTCTTTAGCTCTCCTTATCAATACACTACATTAGTGGATGACGGTATAGAGTTTGATATTGAAAATGTAAACGCCAACGAGATCTCATTAACTGCTGCCTTGGACGATTATGAGGTTAATCTAAGTATCAACGATGGTGCAGATGGTGCCCTTATGCAAACGTTAAATGTATACAGAGCCTTTGTTGACCGAAGTATTGTTGATGACATAAACGTATCGGAGCCAGAGGCCTTGTTTGACACCTATGATATTTCTGCCCTTACCTTGGAAGAAGGTGCCAGAATCTTGAACTTGGTATATACTCAAGAAGAATTGTACGGTGACAACCTAACATTCGATGATCTTGGAGTTAACGATGAAGTGCAATTGCGTTATGAGATTGTTACCGCGGATGGTAGAATTGTAACTACTGATGAGAACGACACTGAGTACTATGTGGCGTTAATCGTATCCGAATGTGTTCAGTTGAACTTGGATGCTCCGTTCCCTGGTGACTATTCCATTAAAATTGTTGATAGTTTTGGTGACGGATGGGATGGTGCTTTCATAACTGTTGAGATAGACGGTGTTGGCACTGACTATACCTTGGAAGCTGGTTCAGAAGTTGTAGTTGCTGTTAACGTACCGGAAGGAACTACTAGTTTAGTATTTACATATGTTCCTGGTAATTACGAAAATGAGCATAGTTACAACATTTTAGATCCAAACGGAAAATCTGCGGCAAGTGATGGCCCCAATCCGGCTCCGGGAGAAATTCCAATACTTGTTTGTGAGTAAATAAATAGAGTGATTCTATTACAATAATTTTTTAAAAGGGCTATCTCTATGATAGCCCTTTTTTACTTTATATTTTAACACAATCCGTTAAGGATAATGGTCTATATAGATTAATTTTATATAATTCTTTGTAACTGATTTGTTTACTAATCGTAACAATTCAACTACCTCGAATACCAAAAAAAAAAATTACTATGATACACAAAACGTTTAGGTTACTTTGCGTTTCGCTCGTACTTGTTTCTTTGTTTATTTCATGTTCGGATGATGAGTCCCCCCTTCCAGATGAAGACGCCACTGAAATTGAAATGGAAGAAGAGGAAGAAGAGGAAGAAGAACCCCCAATAGAAGCAGAACCGCCGGGTACTGTGGAATTCTTTAATGAAAGCCTTACAGAGGACGGACTTATCCTAGTCAATGACCCTGGTAACAAAAGGGCCTATCTGATGGATAGAAATGCCAATATTACCCATGAATGGAAATTAAAAGGTGCCCCGGGAAACGACATGCTTTTACTACCTGATGGCAAACTGTTGGCCAGCCTTAAAGTAGAAGACCCCGCAATCCCGTTTGGTGGACTAGGAGGTGTCGTACAGTTGATAAATCCGGATAACACTCTAGACTGGGATTTTTTCTATTCCTCAGAGGACTATATCATTCATCACGACGTGGAACTATTACCCAATGGCAATGTACTAGCCCTGGTATGGGAAAGAAAGACCGTGGAAGAAGCAGAAAATGCCGGGTCTAATTTAACCATTGATGTGTTCCCCGAAGCCATTATAGAAATAAATCCTACTACGGACGAAATTGAATGGGAATGGCATGCCTGGGATCATTTGATACAAGATCATGACAATACCAAAGAGAATTTTGGGGTAGTTGCAGATAATCCACAATTGATAGACCTAAACCATGTAGATATTGATGATGGAGACATTATGCATGCCAATGGCTTTTCTTATGATGAAATCAACGATATTATTTACCTCAGTGTTAACTTCTTCAGTGAAGTATGGGTAATTGACCATAGTACTACCACAGAAGAGGCTAAAACCAGTAGTGGAGGCAACTTTGGTAAAGGAGGTGATTTACTTTATCGTTTTGGCAACCCTTCGGCATATGACAATAACATGGGTGAACGCCTATTTTTCAACAACCACTTCCCCAATCTGCTAAAAGGATCTGTCTCGGGTGCCGGAAACATATTGATTTTTGTGAATCGAATGAACGATACGGACCAGTCTGCAGTTTATGAGCTTAAAATGCCCACTACCTTCGATCTTCAACCCAACACAAATAACGAACCTGAAATTGTTTGGTCATTTACTAATGAGGAACTATATTCCCCAAAAGTTTCCGGAGCCGTAAGACTAAAGAATGGAAACACCTTAATTACCCAAGGTACCGGTGATCCTGGTGGAGGTTTTTGGGAAGTTACCTCTGACGGAGAGGTTGTTTGGCGATTTACAGGGGTCGGCTTCTTTTGGAGGGGATATAATTATGACAAAAACGCTCCGGAAGTACTTGCACTAACAAATTGATCTTTTCCTAGCAGTACTGTTAGGGGTTTGGTATAAAATAGACTATTGTTTAATGAACACAAGAATTTTAAGAACAATACTAGCTTTCCTTGTAATTGGATGCGCAGACAAGGAGAACAATACCCCTGAAAAAGATGATGGTGACGCAATAGGCTCTAGCTCTGCGGTTTTTAAAAAAGTAGAACCTTCTTGGAGCGGTATTAATTTTTCCAATACCTTGGTGCACGATGTAGCTACCAAAGAAAACCTATTCGACTATGATTACTTCTACAACGGAGCTGGTGTAGGTGTAGAGGACTTAAACAACGACGGTCTTTTTGATGTTTTTTTCTGTGGCAACCAAGTGCAAAACAGACTGTTTTTAAACGAAGGAAATCTTAAGTTTAAGGATATTACGGAAAGCTCCAAAATAAAGGGTGATAACGGATGGTCTACCGGGGTTACCTTCGTAGACATTAACAATGACGGTTGGAAAGATATCTATGTCTCCCAAGGCGGGCCAAAAATCCGGGATCAACGTAAAAATTTGTTGTTCATAAATCAAAAGGATGGCACCTTTTTGGAAAAAGCCCAAGAATATGGCCTGGCAGACATGGGAATCAGCACCCAATCCGCATTTTTTGATCTCGATAATGATGGCGACTTGGATTGCATCGTTATGAACGAAAACGAACTGTATGGGGTAGATCCAGTGAATCTCTATAGGATTCTTAAAGAAAATCCGGAAGAACAAAAGTTTAACAGTGCTCACTTATACAGAAATGATAACGGTAAATTTGTTAATATAACGGCCGAAGCAGGACTCCTTAGACCCTTGTTTGGACTAGGCCTATCTATTAGTGACATAAACAGCGATGGTTGGTTAGACATCTATTTAGCAAGTGATTACTACATTCCCGACGCACTTTTCATTAATAACGGAAACGGTACTTTCACCGATAAGGTAAAAGAATATACCAATCATATCTCCTACTACGGAATGGGGTTGGATATTGCCGATATCAACAACGATGGACTACAAGATATCTTTGTGTTGGATATGGCATCCAATGATCATGTTAGATCTAAAACCCTAATGGCCTCCATGAGTACCAGTAGATTTGATTATTTGGTGAACAAGGCCAATTTTCATTATCAATACATGTACAATTCCCTCCAACTGAATATGGGGAATAACAAGTTCAATAATATAGAACAGCTTACCCAGATGGCAAATACGGATTGGAGTTGGTCTGTTCTTATGTCAGATTTTGATCATGATGAAGACAAAGACGTATACATTACCAATGGTTACCGAAGATATGCTTTGGATAACGATCTACAAATGAAGGTCATTGAGGCCAAAAGAAAATATAGGGGCAACGTTCCCTTGGAGGTTAAAAGAAACCTATATGAAAGTATGCCTTCAGAGAAACTTCCCAATATTCTTTACCAGAACGGACAAGACCTAAATTTTAAGAATGTTGCCCAAGAATGGGGGTTGGCAGATTTCTCCTTTAGCAATGGCGCGGCTACCGCAGATTTGGATAACGATGGGGATTTGGATCTGGTGGTCAATAATATAGATGAGAATGCCTTCTTATACCAAAACCTTACTTCCGATAAAAAGCTTGGAAATTTTCTTAAGGTAAAAACCTTGGGAAACAACTCCGAACCATTTGCGAAGGTTAGGATTGCCTATAATGGTAAATCGCAGTTTGTAGAAAGCAAAAGGGTAAGGGGCTACATGTCTTCTCATGACAATACCGCCCATTTTGGCCTAGGAAAAGAAACTGTTATAGATACTGTTGCCGTTACATGGCTAAACGGTAAAGTGGAAGAAAAATACAAAGTAGCTGCTAATACAACGATTGAATTTGAAGAGAAAAATGCAGAAAAGTATGCGTCAAAACCCAAAAAGAAACTGCTTTTTAAAAAATTGGACCAAAAAAATCTAGGACTTGGTTTTACGCACAAGGAAAATTTTTATGATGATTTTGAGACCGAAATATTGCTACCGTATAAACAATCATCTATGGGGCCGTTTATTTCCAAAGGAGATATTAATGGTGATGGAAAGGATGATGTCCATATTGGAGGAGCATCCGGACAAGCGGGGGCCCTTTATGTACAGGTCGCAAATGGTTTTCAGAAAATATCTGTGAATGTCTTGGAGCAAGATAGCGGTTATGAAGACATGGAATCTACTTTTTTTGATCTAGATCAAGATGGGGATTTGGATTTATACGTAGTCAGTGGGGGTAATGAATTTGAAGAAAACTCCTCTTTTTATGCAGACAGAGTCTATATAAACGATGGAAAGGGCCAGTTTTCAAAATTGTCTAGTAATATCTTGAACAAAAACCCAAAAAGTGGGAAAACGGTAGTTGCTTTGGATTTTGATAAAGACGGTGACAATGACATCATAGTAGGTAATAGGATAATCCCGAAGAAATATCCCAGATTTAGTCCCTCGGTGATCTATGAAAATGATAATGGGGTCTTAAAGGATGTAACCTCGGAAAAAGCTCCCGAATTAATTGATTTTGGCATTGTAAATAAGATAATCAGTACGGATTTCAATAATGATGGGTGGCAAGATTTTATTGCTGTTGGAGAATGGACACCGGTAGGCTTTTTTGAAAACCGTAACGGAATATTTAGAAGAGTTGCCAACGAAAACCAAATAAATCAGGAAAAGGGCTGGTGGTTTTCCGTTAATGAAACAGATATAAACAATGATGGGCTAAAAGATTACCTAGTGGGCAATGTTGGCCTTAATTTAAAATTTAAAGCCAGCAAGAAAAAGCCGTTCAAGATATTTGCCAATGACTTTGATGATAACGGCACTAATGACATTGTTCTGAGCAAAAAATATAATGGCGAATATGTACCCGTAAGGGGTAGGGAATGTTCTTCTCAACAAATGCCATTTATCCAAGGCAAATTTCCTACTTATAATGATTTTGCCAACGCCAGTTTATCTGAAATCTATGGCGAAAAGTTAAATGTTTCCTACGAAAATGAAGTTACCGAATTTAACTCCATGATTTTGGTGAATAAAGGAAATGGAACCTTCGAAAAACGACTCCTCCCTATAGAAGCGCAAATTTTCCCAATAATGGATGCCGTTTTTATGGACATCAACCATGATGGCTTTGAAGATGCCATTATAGGTGGTAATATATATGAGACCGAGGTAGAAACGCCAAGATTGGATGCTTTTTCAGGGTTAGTCCTTATTTCCAATGGCAAGGGCGATTATTATAAAATGGACTATACCTCATCGGGGCTTAGTTTTTATGGAAATGTAAAATCGCTTAGCATTGTTGAGATCGATCGCAAACCATTCTTAATAAATACTGCGAATAATGGTAATCTAGGCGTTCATACCCTTTCTAACTAAAAGAAAATCCTCTAAATCATCTCCCTCGCTAAACTAGTGCAAATCCTTTTTGTTTTGTATACCTTTACCCCATGAAAAATACCAGCCAAATTTATGGTATCAGAGCGGTAATCGAGGCCATCAACGCCAATGAACCTATAGACAAGGTCTTTATTCAAAAAGGGTTACAAGGAAGTCTGTCCAAGGAGCTAGAGGCATTGATTCGTAAATTGGGGATCAGCTCTTCTTACGTACCGGTTGAAAAGCTCAACAGACTTACCAAAAATAACCACCAAGGGGTAATTGCGAACATCTCCCCTATTACCTTTCCTGATTTTGAAGAGTTGATTGAGGAAATAGTTGCGAAAAAAAAGAAACCTTTGTTTCTATTATTAGATCAATTGTCCGATGTAAGGAACTTTGGAGCCATAATAAGAACCGCTGAATGTACTGGTGTAGATGCTATAATTATTCAAAAAAAAGGTGCCGCTCCGGTAACTGCAGATACTATAAAAACCTCTGCAGGAGCAGCTTTTAAAGTTCCAATTGCAAAAGTAGATCATCTTAAGGACGCTGTTTTTTATTTACAAGCTTCCGGAATAAATGTAGTTGCGGCTACCGAAAAGACTACAGACATGGTTTATGATGTTTCCTTTAAACAAGGTTCCGCGATTGTTATGGGCGCCGAGGATAAAGGTATTTCCCCGTCCATCCTAAAGGCTTCCGATAAATTGGCCAAGCTACCTCTCTTGGGTGAAATAGACTCTTTAAACGTATCCGTGGCATGTGGTGTTTTCCTTTATGAAGCAGTACGACAAAGACAGGAAGATTAGTCGCTTTGGTTGTCCTTATTCTTCTTATAATGGTACCGGATAGTTAAGCCAGGATCATCTGGTGGTGGCTCTTGCTCCTGACTTTCAATGAAATTACCCTGCTCATCAAAATGTTTTAAGAATTCGTCCTCTTCCTCTTTATAATCTTCCCGCTCCCATGCATACTTTTTTGTGGACGGCATCTGTACTTTCAAAAATATTGCCAATAGCAAACCTGTTATAAAACCAGATAGGTGTCCTTCCCACGAAATATTGCCAAGTACCGGGAAAATATACCATAGTAATCCCCCATATATAAAAACAACAAAAAATGATAGTGCCGTTAACCTATAGTGTTTCGTAAAAATGCCCTTAAAGAAAATAAAACTAGCCAAAACATAGATGAGGCCACTTGCACCTATATGGTAAGAAGGTCTGCCAATACACCAAGTAAGTAACCCCGAGAGCAATACACCCCATAATAATACCTTAACTGCAATTTTTCTATAGAAATAAAATAAGGAAGCCATAAGAACGGCTATGGGAATAGTATTGTTATACAAGTGTTCCACGGATCCATGAATGAATGGACTAAGTAATACGCCTCTTAGCCCTTCAAGGGTGCGTGGGTATACGCCATATTCGTTTAAATTGATGTGAAAGCGTATTTCTGCCCAAAAAACAACCCATATTAACAACACGGTTAGAAAAGGCATTAGAACAACCTTATCGGAAAACCTGAAATAACTACTTTCTGACATACCTTGAATTTACATTTTTTACTTCAATATATTGGCCAGAAATCCAAAACCTGATAAATTGTCATCTGGATAATTATCTTACTTTTATGGTATGAACGAACCGCTTGCAGAGAGAGTGCGCCCTAAAACCTTGGAAGACTATGTTAGTCAGCATCATTTGGTAGGTGAACAGGGATCTTTAACATATCAAATCAAAAAGGGTATTATTCCCTCTTTGATATTATGGGGGCCTCCTGGGACCGGCAAAACCACTTTGGCCAATATTATTGCCAACGAAAGTGGTAGGCCTTTCTACACATTGAGCGCCATTAGCAGTGGTGTTAAGGATGTTAGGGAAATCATTGAAAAGGCCAAGCAGAGCGGCGGGTTATTCACTTCCAAGAACCCTATTCTCTTTATTGACGAAATTCATCGTTTTAGCAAGTCGCAACAAGATTCCCTGTTGGGCGCAGTGGAAAAAGGGTGGGTAACCCTCGTTGGAGCCACTACGGAAAATCCAAGCTTTGAGGTAATCCCGGCGCTATTGTCTAGATGCCAAGTATACATTCTAAACCCTTTTGGAAAAAAGGATCTGGAAGATCTTTTAGAACGGGCCATGAAACAAGATGCTTTGTTAAAAACCAAGAAAATAAATTTAAAGGAGACGGAAGCACTGCTACGTCTTTCTGGCGGTGACGGTAGAAAATTATTGAACATTTTTGAGTTGATAGTATCGGCCGAAAAAAGTGACAAAATCACAATTACAGATGAACTGGTATTAGGTAAGGTACAAAAGAATACCGTTTTATATGATAAAACCGGAGAGCAGCACTACGATATCATCTCGGCCTTTATAAAGTCTATACGGGGCAGTGACCCTAATGCAGCCGTATACTGGTTGGCCAGAATGATAGAAGGAGGGGAAGATGTAAAATTTATCGCCAGACGTATGCTCATTTCTGCATCTGAGGACATAGGACTCGCAAACCCCACGGCTTTAGTTGTGGCCAACAATACCTTTCAGGCAGTTACTACCATTGGCTATCCCGAAGCCCGAATTATATTGAGCCAGTGTGCAATTTATTTGGCAACCTCGGCTAAAAGTAATGCCAGTTATATCGCCATTAAAAGAGCGCAACAAGCCGTACGGGAAACCGGTGACCTGGCTGTCCCATTACCATTGCGCAATGCGCCCACAAAATTGATGAAAGATCTAGGTTATGGTGACGATTACAAATATGCCCACGATTTTCAGAACAATTTTATCGCTACCGAATTTCTGCCAGATGACTTATCGGGAAATTCTTTTTACTCTCCCGGAAACAATCAAAGGGAAAATGCCCTCAAGGATTTTTTAAAAAATAGGTGGAAGGATAAATATGAGCTCTAAAACTTAATGTTAAGCTCTTCTATCGTTAGATTGTCATTTACATAATATTCAAACAACCACTTGCCATCTTTTTTATAGACCACCCCCTTTTTATCTTCAGTTTCGGCAAGGTAATAATCAGGCAGGGAGCTTTTAAAAATCTTAAACCTAATTTTTGGTGTGCTATCCACCAGCTGATAACCATTGGGTAGTTCTTGGGCGTAGAGAATATCCGAAGCAGCTTTAACGCTAACAGGTTCCGATGTTACAGCCACTTTTGGCGCTTGTGTTTCGGCTACAGCCTCAACGACTTCTTTTTTGATTGAGGAGGGCATGGGCTCTACACTTTTAAACCTTTGTTCTTCCGGGGTAGCTTCTTGTTTTACCATTGTACTGGTTTTTGTTGTCTTAACTGCCAGCTCCGGTTTCGTTTCTTTTGGTAACGTTTTTACATCGTTTTTATAACTTACCGTTATTGGAACATTGCTTTTGGGTTGCTTGGGAACATAACTATAATTTAAAGTTTCAAAAGAACTGAAAGCATTCCTTATGGCTTGCGAATAAGATGGCCTATATTCTTTTAATTTACTCCTTCCCTCCTGGCTGGTAAACACCACCACGGCATTACAATCTTTGAGCGCCAAGACCACTTTTGTTGTGAACATGGAAGAATCATCCACCAGTTCTGCCACCAAGCCCAAACATCTATCATGGACCAAATCCTCTGGTAGTGCATCCTCATATACTGTATTGAATCCTTTTTTGGTAAACAAAAACTTAACAAGTGAATTGGTATGGTACTTATTCTCTTCTTTAAAACCATCGAAAGTTTTAGGTACAATGATATATTTGTAATTGCTTAATTGCACTTGTGACAATCCACAATATCCTAATAGTAAAAAAAGACCTAACACTAAATTCTTCATCTCAAATTTGTTCTTTAATTTATTTGCTGCCCCAAGATATAATATTTAATCCAAACTGTAAAGAGGCATAATGGCTATCGGCGATATTCCTATATGCCAGCAGATTGTCGGCCATTAAATAAAAATTTACCGGGCCTGCCTGTACGTTTACCCCCAATCCTATATTGGTAAACGAAAACTTATCAGCGGTGTATGCTGCTTTTACGGCCAATCCGTTCCCAAATCGGCGTTGATAAAAAGCAGTTAGTGCAGCCTGTGGTCCTCTTGGCCTATTTATAACGTATACTTGGCCTCCTACACTATTGGTATACTTTGCCCTATTTACGCTTTTAGACCCCTTACCGTTATACGTACAGTCGCAATCCAAAACACCTCCTCCATTTAAGGGTTTACCAAAATCGTGCCGAATTGATCCGTACAACTTTGTTGGCCTAAAAGATATATAGCTCTTATCTGTTGTCTCAAAAGGTACAAGTCCTTCTACTTCATCTACCAAATCTTGCCAGAAATCCCTATTGGGGTCTACCAAGGCTTCTGGGAAAATAACTTCTACCCCTTCTACGGTGGCCTCTCCCTTTAGCGTTACTGTCTCTATATCTTTTGTATGATAAATAAAGCCTACGTCCAAAAGGCTTCCCGTAATAATGGTTTGCTCATTAAGGTTATAGCTAAATCCAACATCGAAGCCCAGTCCAAGGTTTCCGCCCAGTAAAGCTCTTTTTCTTAAAAGGGAGGCAATGGCCGATCCGCTATCCACAGTATCGTCATCCAATATTTCTTCTATTTCCTTAAGCCCGGATGTCCGCAACATCATATCCGCTACCAAAGTGTTGGACAGTAGGTTGTTTTGTCCTTCATTGGTAACAAAATGGCCTTTGTTACGAGTAGAATTGAAATTGAATATACTAGAATATATCTTGCCCCTAGCTCCCAGCGTAAGGTTATTTCTCACCTGCCTATTAACACCAAAGTGAAACACACTCAACAATTCTCCCCTTGTTTTAAGATGACCAAGGTTAAACCTTCTACCAAGATTATCGGCGTTGCCCTCATATCCTAAAATTGCCAAGTCTTGCGGCCAATAGGTTATCAAATCTTCTTCCAAATAAATACCAAAGGAATAAAAGTCACCATGGCCATTACCACTTCTAAAACCGCCATTCAGAATTTCTAACTGAACGGTAGCCCCAAATTCATCCCTTTTGCTGAGACCAAAAACTGCTCGTTCCCTAATTTTAAGGTTTATATCTATTCCATCGTCCGCAAAAATATCATTTACTGTAATACCACTTGTACCCGCCTGCACTGCTATTCCGGATAGCAAAGGAACACCCGCATACCACTGATAGGACATTTGCATCCCAGGGTTTACCATAAGCCCTTGTGGTATTTCATTGAAATCATATAAAAGTTGTTTGTTTTGCCCATATACAGACAAACATCCGGCCAGAACGATCAAAAAACCAGAGATGGATGACTTCATCGTATGAGTTCGATGGTAAACCTCCCACTAGATCTTACAATTATTTTGTTGGGAGATGTGTTAGAAACGCTTGTATTATCTGCAAGATTGGTAGCACTGATTCTAATGCTCGAAGTGTTTTTAATTATATCGATACTTCTTCCACCCGGTCCATAAGCGATTTGGCGCTCCAAATTGGCAGTAGGCGTGGGGTCTATGTCGAACAGTTCGGTATCCAAAACGGCTCCACTCTCATCCAAAAACTCGAGAACTACGCTCAAGGTCTTACTGGTGGTGTTCTCAATCTCATACGTAATAATTCCTTCCAGAACCCTTTCCGAAAAAAATTGCTCACTAAAAGCATCGAAGTTAAACTCTTGCGAATAGAAATTGGTTCCTGCAGGTACCGCATTGATCAGTTGTTCTGGCGCCTCCACATAAAGTATACTTGCCTCCACAGAAGGAGTTGCGGTAAAATTATCCAATTGATCAAAATTCTGTTCATCGGCACAAGAATTGAACATCCCCGAAACAACCAGTATAAAGATCAGAAGTCTACAATAATTAATCATATGTTACCGTGTTCTCAACGCCATGTATCCCATTAAACAATAAAGAAATAAACAGTGTTTCCGTACTATGATAACTCTATAAAAAACTTTTTATTTCACTAAGATCATGGATAATTTTGCAATGATCGTGCTTTGGATCGTTGTGTGCATTAAAATGAATGGAATGGAAACCAACGGCCATGGCCCCAAGAATATCTGCCTCTATATTGTCCCCGATCATCATAGATCTTTGTGCTTCTACAGCAGCTCTTTTTAGGGCAAGTTTAAAAATGATAGGATTGGGTTTCTTTACACCTGCCATTTCAGAATCGATTATTTGATCGAAATAACCATGAATTTTGGCATTTTTCATCTTTTTTTCCTGAATTTCCTGAAAACCATTCGTAATTATGTGCAAATTGTAATTGGGTTTTAGATAATCCAAGGTCTCCAATGCATTGGGCAGTAAATGGTTAAATGTGGACAGATTGGCAATGTATTGCTCTGCCAGTAAATCGATCATGGCATCGGACACGGTATATTTAAGAGCTACAAATGTTTTTTTTAAACGTTGATACCTTAAATCTTGCTTGCTAATCTTTTCCTCTCTATACAATTTCCAAAACCTTAGGTTTAGCGGCACATAAATATCTAAAAAGTCCTCTATATCTACCTCAACATTATTCTGAAGCAATATTTTTTGGAAGGTAAGGGAAGAATTTTTATCAAAATCCCATAAGGTATGGTCCAAGTCAAAGAAAACGTCTGTAACAAGGTGACTATACATGGTAATTTTTTATAACGTTGCTGTAAAGATTAAGCCAGTTAACAGCATGTTCCTCACCCAGAAGTTCGTTGGAGAAAATGGTAACAAAATTGCCCTGTACTTCCTTTACCTGGCTATACAAGCGCTCCACATTGGCCAAAATTGTTTGTTGATCCTTATATTTTACCAAAGCATAGTCATGTACGGCAAAAGGATGTATTTTGATTGGTTGTTGTATTTCCAAAGAAATATCGTAAAAATAAAAAGGGGTACAAGTACCCGCCCTAAATCCAATTTCATGGGTATATCCCATGGTATAGTCATCGGTGAATTCGGCATCTACCAGATTTCTGTAAGTTTCCGGCACGTCTACCCTATTGTATCGTAAACGGGAATAACGCACAGGCCTGTTGATTACATTGGCCAGGCGTTTTTTCTCATCCGCCAGTACATCTATATTATTGGCTGAACTGTAGGAGGCAGCAAGGGAAACGATACTATAATCCGATATGGATTTGATTAAATATTTAAATCTGTTATTGTTGGGCGATATATTTTTATCATAGGTAGAGTATTCGGCAAATTGAAAAAAGAACATACTGCGAATAGTATAGTTCTTGTGTATATCGATCAACTCCAAATAGTTGTCATAGGGGTCCTTTCTAAGATTTAGCCAAACTAGAAAGCGGGCGGCCACACGTCTTAACCTAAAGTTGCCCAAATCTAACAGAAACCCTGCAAAACTCCGAGCAAACCCCCTACATGCAAAACAATGTGAGGACGTTACGTCAATAATGGAATTATATTTGTATTTTCTTTCTTTTACATCAATATCGGGAAATCGTTCTTTGAGTTTTTTCAATAATTTAAAGGCCCAGATATCTACAACCGGCATCTGTAGAAATCCGTTTTTAAAAGAAACGCTTTCCGATGGGGGAAACCTTCCATGTATGTCCTTTACGTGGGGCAAATACTCCTCGTACCTACTCAATAAATAAAAACTGGCCGAAAACAGGTCATAGGGAACCGTACTGCGATCCCCTGTCTCAAAAAAGCATGGCACCCCTTCCCAATCCATAATCCGTACTTCAAAGTCATTGATTCCTTGTTCAAACAACAAATCGTTGCTTCTTATAAAAAACTCGTTTTGTAGGGGTTGTTTGGTATAGGTGATCTTAGGACCGGTATGTTTAATGAAATCTTCAATTTTAGTCGTAAAAACGGCTTCTACCCCTAAAATACCGGTAAATATGTGCTTCATTATGTATGTGAAGCGTGGTGTAATTTTATGGGTATAGATCAGTAACATAAATTTCTTAAAGTCCTAATTCTCAATAAAAAGATCAAAGCATATTTTCATCGGCAAAACTAAAATAGCCTTTTTCAGTGATTATTACATGATCTAAAACTTGTATGTCCAATGCTTGGGACGCAGTTTTCAACTTCGCCGTAATTTGCTTGTCGGCAGTACTTGGCCTCAGCGTACCCGAAGGATGATTGTGAGCTAGTACCAGAGAGACCGCGCCGAGTTCCAAGGCACGCTTAAGCACCAACCTAACGTCTACCAAAGTACCTGTTATACCTCCTTTGCTCTGTTGTGTGGCATGAACGACCTTGTTGGAATTATTTAGATAGATGATCCAAAACTCCTCGTGCGGCAATTCCCCTAAAATGGGATGTAGGAGTTCAAATACATCTTTACTGCCATTGATCTTAGTTATTTTGCCCCCAACCTCACCTCTTCTCCTTCTTCCTATCTCCAAAGCCGCAGCTATAGAGACCGCCTTAGCCTCGCCAATACCCTTAAATTGCATTAATTGCGCAATGGACAGTTTACCAAGTTCTGTTAGGTTATTGTTTACGGAAGCCAGTATCTTTTTGGAGAGCTCTACTGCACTATCGGTCTTGTTTCCCGAACCAATAAGGATGGCGATCAATTCTGCGTCCGATAATGAGGCCTGACCTTTCTGTACCAATTTTTCTCTTGGCCTGTCATCATCCGACCAGTGTTTTATTGAAAACGAAGAAAGCTTTTCTTGCATGCGCTAAAGATAACGAACTAAATAATTTTGTTGTAAATTTCAACCGTAAATTAAACGAATATGAAGTCGATTTTTGAAAAGACGTGCTACCAAGAGGTTTTGGAACGAATTGATATGTTAACGGAAAACTCCCAGGCAAATTGGGGTAAGATGGGCGTTGCCCAGATGTGTTGTCATTGCAAGTACCCTTTAGAGCTGGCTCTGGGAAAGAAATCCTTAAAAAAACCAAATCCAATCATGAAGCTGCTTATGAAGGGGTTTAAGGCCAGTATGTACAATGACAAAATTTGGAAACCAAACCTACCTACGCCTGCCCAGTTTAAAGTGGAGACCGAAAAAGATTTCAATGAAGAGATAACCCAATTAAGGATGCTCATAAATAGTTTCCACGACCTAAGGGAACGAAAATCGTGGGACCCCCACCCCGCTTTCGGGAATTTCACTCACGAGCAGTGGGGCCAAATGCAATACAAACATTTAGATCATCATTTAAGACAATTTGGAGTTTAGTAAAATTCTTTTTCAATGAAGATTAAATATCCACCCCAACACCATCAGGAACGGAATTTTGAGAACGTTCTTGAAGTGGTGAAAAACTTTCCCTTTGGGACCTTGGTTACCGTTAAGGACGGGGAACCGCTTATTACCCACATTCCTATTGTATATGAAGAAGATGGTAGTAAATACGGAAAACTTGTGGCCCATATAGATCGTTTTAACCCCCAAGTAGGGACCCTAACACCCGATGCCTTGGTAACAGCTGTCTTTTACGGGCCAGATTGTTATATCTCACCTTCGATTTATACCACAAAACAACTCCCAACATGGAACTACATTTTTGCCCACATCAAAGGCAAGATTAAACTACTCACAGATAAAGAAGCGGTTAAAAGTACCATGGTCCGCATGACTTCTTTTTTGGAGGGCGAAAACCCTAAGCATGTGCTTCAACAAGACGATCCAAGGATGGAAAGTCTAATCGATTATATAATTGGTTTTGAAATTGAAATTACCGGGTGGGAAGGGAAATTTAAATTCTCTCAGGATAAACTTAAAAAAGATAGGGAGCTCGCCAAGCAAGAACTAATTCGGAGCCAGATGAAAGATGTAAGCGCCTTTATTGAAGCCATTTTTGAGCATCATGAAAATGCTCAGAAATCCGTATAGGTTGTATTGGAGTCTAAATCCCCTTCTTCGGGCGACACCTCTTGCTGTTCTATATGTTCCCGGGTATCATTGACCATCCTGGTTTCTTCCAAAATAATATTGGAAACCCCCAACATAAAGGCAATTAATACCATAGAGGTTTTGCGCCGACAGATTTCCATCAAGGATTTAAAATAATTTGGTTGTCTTGGGCTTCGCATGCCTTTATGGATTCAAAATTCGTTCCAATCAACTTATTCCTGACAGACTTACAGGTAGACCTTTAAGCATCAGTTTTCCAAAAGTCCTTTTATGGTATTAAAATCCAACCCGCCATAGTTTCCAGAACTCATCAAAAGAAGTACCGAGTTTTCAAAAGATTGTTCAAAAAGAAAGGTTTTAAAAGCTTTTACATTGGTAAAGATCATAAGGTCTTTCCTTCCAAAGGCCTCTGCAATCTGTGTTTCGGTAACTTCTTCTAAACGCTTAATTTTTACAGCTTCCGGAGAATAAAAGACAATGGGTAGATCGGCGCGGTCTAATGAATTTTTGTATTCCTTCAAGAATTCGGCATTAAGACTGCTATAAGTGTGCAATTCTAGGCAAGCCACAAGTTTTCGCTGTGGGTATTGCTCCTTTACGGCCCTTGTGGTGGCCGCCACCTTGCTAGGAGAATGCGCAAAGTCCTTATAAGCCACACTAACGGTATTTTCCGCTATCTTCTCTAAGCGCTTGGACGCTCCTGAGAAAGTGGCAATTGCCTCATAGAAATCGTCTTCATCAACACCCATATTTTGACATATCCATTTTGCCCCGGCCAAATTGTTCAGATTATGTCTTCCAAAAACTTCAAGGGGCATTGGGCCCTCTTGAGTCTCCAACAAGGTGGTTCCATCATCCACAGAATACACAGGAGTTTGGTAAGGTAACTTTCGAATAGTATTGGCAGAAGCTTCCACAACACGTTTTACTTCCAAGTCCTCTTCGTTATAGCTAATGCTTCCGCCTTTTACTATACTGTCTACAAAAATTTGAAACTGTTCCACATAATTTTCATAGGTAGGAAAAACGTTTATATGATCCCATGCAATGCCGCTCAACAAGGCAATATTGGGTTTGTAAAGATGAAATTTAGGGCGTCTATCAATAGGAGACGACAGGTATTCGTCCCCTTCCAGAACAATAAAATCATTCTCCTCGGTTAAATGAACCATACGGTCAAAACCCTCTAGTTGTGCACCGACCATATAATCCACTTTTCGATCATGGTAGTTGAGAACATGTAGAATCATAGAAGTTATTGTGGTCTTCCCGTGACTACCCCCAATAACTACCCTGGTCTTATTTTTAGACTGTTCGTACAAAAACTCCGGATAGGAATAAATCTTAAGTCCCAATGCTTGCGCTTGTTTCAGTTCTGGGTTATCTGGTTTGGCATGCATGCCCAAAATAACGGCATCGAGGTCTTTGTGGATTTTCTCCGGATACCAACCAAATACTTCCGGAAGTAGTCCTTTTTCCAACAACCTACTTTTGGACGGTTCAAAAATAACATCATCGCTGCCAGAAACGATATAGCCCTTATGGTGAAGGGCCAATGCCAAATTATGCATGGCACTACCTCCTATCGCAATAAAATGGATTTGCATAAAATACGGTAATTATTGGGTAAAGATAGCGATTGCCACTTCTACTACAAACATCTTCATTTAACGCATTAATATTTTTATCTTCGTGTTTAAATCAAAGGTAAATGAACATCGACCTATCTAACATTCCGGCAAGGGAAATTATGCCTGGTTATTTCGGTAAATTCTTTCACACCCAGCATATGACCCTAGCTTATTGGGATGTTAAAGAGGGGTCCGTGGTTCCAGAACATTCGCATATGAACGAACAAGTGATGCAAGTATTGGAGGGAAGTTTTGAATTTACGGTGGATGGGATTACCAATACCTATGAAGCCGGGGACATAGCCGTGATACCAGCTAACGTTCCTCATGGCGGTAAAGCACTAACGGCATGCAGATTGATGGATGTCTTTAGCCCTGCGAGAGAGGATTACATGTAAGCTTTGCGTTTTTAAAAATTTAATTGATATGAATATCTCCCTAAAAGGAAAAAAGGCTTTGATAGGTGCTAGTAGTGGAGGCATAGGCAGGGCAATTGCCATACAATTGGCAAAAAGCGGGGCCAGTGTAACGTTGATGGCCAGAAACGAGGAGAAATTAAAAAACGTTATAAAGGACTTACCCTTTTCCGAGGAACAGGCACATAATTACATTTTAGTAGACTTCAACGACTTTGAGAAGTACAAAAAGAGTGTAACGCAATACTTTGAAAATAACAAAGTTGATATTCTTGTCAATAATACGCAGGGGCCACCTTCGGGAGGTGTTTTGGAAAAGAAAGTGACCCACTATCAAGAAGCTTTTGATCTGTTGTTTAAAACCGTTGTGTTCACTACGGAATTGGCCCTTAAAGGAATGCAAGACCAGCATTGGGGGCGTATTATTAATGTGGCCTCCGTTTCTGTAAAAGAACCTTTGTCTTACTTAACCTTATCTAACAGCATACGGGCGGCGGTTGTTACTTGGGGAAAGACCTTGGCCGGGGAAGTGGGTCAGCACCGCATTACGGTAAACAATATCCTAACAGGCTACTTTGATACGGAACGCGTGGCTCAATTAAATGCTTCCAAGGCCAAGCAGTTTGGAATACCAGTTTCCGAGGTTCGGGAGGAGATGGCATCTAGGGTACCATTAAAGAGAATTGGCAATCCGGAAGAGTACGGTTATTTGGTGGCGTTTCTGGCTTCCGAACAAGCTTCATTTATCACGGGCACAAACATTCCCATTGATGGCGGGTTATTAAAATCGTTATAAATTATAGGGCATTGATTTTCTCTTGCTCTTTTAATGCAGGTGCAAAATTGGGTCTCTTTTCCAATGCTTTTGTAATCCATAGCACCGCCAATTTTTTATCACCTTTGTTCCGGTACAGTTTGGCCAACCTATAATAGGCCCAATCTAATGGCACACCATCTTTAACAGTAAAATCGGCAATATACTGCTTCATATGTGCTATACCGTCATCCAGTTTTAAGTTGTAATCCCCACATACCTTTCCAATTTGATAATTTAATTGATTACGCTCCACTTTTTCCAAATTATCGATATAGCCCAAGGCCTTTAAATAGTATTGTTTGGCCTTTTGGGGTCGCTCATCGTATTCGAACACATAACCCAATGCCAAATAGCCGTCCAAGGGCGATATTGCCTTAAGTTCTTCGGCATATTTTTGAGCCTTACTAATACTACCTCCAACAATTCCGGGTAGCGATACATACAAATCTACAAGTGCCCATCTGGCGCCTACGTGCTCGGCATCCAAAGCGGCGGCAGATAGAAATCCTTCTTTTAATCTTCCTAATAAAGTAAATGCGGTAAACTTACTACTACTCTGGGCTTTCTTGGCCAATACACCTCCATACCTAAAATGATACTCCGCATTTTCGGGGTATTGTTTGGCCAATTCTCGGTAGATGTCTATGGCTTCTTCCCATTTTTCTTGGCAACTATATACTTCGCCCAGCTTATCGCGCAGAATATCACTGGTACCAGGATAACCATGGGATAGTAATAACCGCTCTGCCTTGTGGTATTTTTTATCGGAAATATAGGTGTCTACCAATGCAATGACATCTTCTTGGGCCAGTCCAAAAAAGGGAATTAAGCAAAAACACCATACAAATAGGAGTTTCATTATAAACAAAGACTTTGGTGCTTAGTCGAAACGAAAAACTTATCCTTATTAGTATGCTATCTTTGGTATTCTTTTTGCATCTGTATCAATAGGCAAGTTCCCTCAATCAAAAGACATGTTCCCTAATTTAATATTGCAAAGCTTTGGATTAGGATACATATTTGTTCAGTAAATTTATCGATATGAAACATTTTACTACCCTTATTGTAGTTTTATTATATGCACAAATGGGCATTTCACAGCATAGTGATGAGGCATACAGGGCCCTTTGGAAAAAAGTTGAGCAATTGGAGCAGCAGGGTTTAACGCAGTCTGCCTTAAAAGCAGTGGCCTCCATTTCCAAAAAAGCTAATAAAGAGGATAATTCTGCACAGACCATAAAGGCGCTGTTGTATACCTCCAAATATGCCATGATATTGGAGGAAGACGCCCAACTGAAAATCATTAAGCAGTTTAAAACTCAGATTTCGCAAAGTGATTTCCCTGTTAAAAATGTTCTTGAAAGCTATTTGGGCAACCTTTATTGGCAGTATTTTCAGCAAAATAGATATGTTTTCTATAACCGAAGTAAAACAGCCAATAAAATTGATTCCTTAGACTTTCGAACTTGGGATCTTACTACACTTTTTCGCGAAATTGAGATCCATTTAGACAATTCATTAGGCAATTCAAAAAGGTTGCAACAAATTGGATTGGAAAAGTGGTCTGCTATTCTAAACAAGCAAAAGGAGTCCGAAGTTTTTAGGCCTACAATGTTCGATATCCTTGCGCATACTGCATTAAACTTTTATAAAACACAAGAAAATAGCATTACCCGCCCTGCGTACAAATTTGAAATTTCCCAACCCGATCTGCTCTGCGAGGCACATACTTTCAAAGATATAACGCTCGACACCAAAGATAAACACGCACTACAATTTAAGGCCTTAGGGATATATCAGCAGTTGATACGTTTCCATACCCAGAACAAAAACCCACAGGCTTTGGTAGATGTAGATATTGATCGGCTTAAATTCGTTTATGAAAATGCTACTTTCGAAGACAAGCAACGTCATTTTTTGGAGGCCCTTCAGAATTCTGTTGAACAGTATCCAAACCACAAGGTATCGTCCTTGTACTCCTATGAAATAGCATCTCTTTACAACACACAAGGCACCAGCTATATTCCAAAGAAAAAAACCAAACATCAATGGAAGCGTAAAGAAGCCTTGGAACTTTGTGATTCGGTTATTTCAAAATACCCTAAAAGTACGGGTGCATTAAAATGTCAACGTCTAAAATCGGAAATTCTAAATACATATCTTGAATTGACCACTGAAAGGAATCTTCCTATTGACAAAAGTTCTAAGCTATTAGTAAACTATAGAAACCATGAAGGTTTACAGCTGTACACCTACCGTGTAACCCAAGCTCAGCTTAAAAGACTTAACACCACCTATGAAAAAAAGAAAAAACTGAACATCATCCAAAACTTGCCCCTTGTAAAACATTGGAATGCAGATTTAAAAAACGAAGGGGACCATCAGCAACACAGTACAGAAGTTTTGTTGCCAGCGCTACCGGGAGGATCATACCTAATTCTGGCAAAACCAAGTTCCGAAGATACAACGGCATTTGCATTTTCTCCGATACAAGTCACCGATCTGGCCTTTTTGGAGATAAGTACCAATACACATCAGTATTTTCAAGTTATAGATCGCAACAATGGGAATCCTGTGGTAGGTGCCAATGTAAGGCTTACTTATAAAAAAGACTATAACGGACCTACACTATCAAAACAACTAAAGACCGATGCCATGGGTAAAATTGGTATTGCTTTGGCAGAACATCGGTTAACATCACTGAACGCCACCATAACATATGGAAAGGACAAGGCCCACTTTGGAGGTTTCAGTATAAACAGAAAGTACAAACGTGGCAATGAGGAGCGGGTAACCCAAAGGGGTTTTCTTTTTACGGATAGAAGCATCTACCGTCCCGGACAGATTGTTTATTTTAAGGGAATAGTAATGGAAACCTTTAAGGATAAATCCAAAGTACTGTCCGATGAAAACGTATTTGCCAGTCTGCACGATGTAAACGGACAAAAGATTTCCGAGCTCGATTTTGAGACTAACGACTACGGCTCGTTCAATGGAGAATTTGTGCTACCTGCTTCTGGGTTAACGGGTGAATTTTATATTCAGGTTTATGCCATTTCCGGATTGGTAAGGGAGAACCATTACTTTTCCGTAGAAGAGTACAAACGACCCAAATTTGAAACGTCATTTGAACCCATAACCCAATCCTACCGTGTAAACGACACCATTTTGGTAAAAGGTAAGGCAACGGCCTATGCGGGTAGCAATATTACCGATGGAAAAGTGGTATACCGGGTAAAAAGAACAGTTTATTTCCCAAGATGGTACTATTGGAGCAGACCTTACTACAACACTGCTCCGCAAGAAATAGCCCATGGGGAGACACGTACCGACGCCTCTGGCAACTACCAAATTGAGTTTGTGGCCATCCCCGACCTGGGTAGCTTAAAAAAGAACCTGCCCGTATTTACCTATGAAGTGACGGCTGATGTAACGGACGTCAATGGAGAAACACAAAGTACTTTATCTACAATAAGGGTAGGTTATCATTCGCTTGAAGCTAGATTATCGGTAGCACCTATGTTGGACAAATATAAATCCGATCATGATATCGATATCGTTACCCAAAATCTTAATGGGCAGTTTGTAGCCAACACTGGAACGCTAAAAATATATAAACTAATAGCTCCAAAACAGGTACTTAGACCCCGACTTTGGGAAGCACCCGACTACCAATCCTTCACCAAGGAAAAATATAAAGAGTTGTACCCCTATGAGGCCTATTCCGATGAGCATAATTATATCCATTGGAAAAAAGGGCCTGTTTTATGGGAAACTGCGTTCAACACAGGAAAATCTAAGAAAGCAACTCTGGAGAACCTAAAAAAATGGGCTTCTGGAAAATATGTGATCGAACTAGAAAGTAAAGATAAATTTGGTCAGCTAGTGACGGATATCGTGTATACGACCTTATATAGTGATAGAGATAAAAAATTAGCAGACAATCAGTTGTTCGAAATAAAGACTGATAAACCTTCTTATTCTTCAGGGGATAAGGTATCGGTATCCCTAGCATCTGCCGCCCCCAATCTTAGCGTAACGGTACAAGTAGAAAAAGACCGGAAAATAGTAAATACCTATGTGGTCCAATTGAAGAATGACATTAAGAAGTTAACAATTCCTGTCCAAGAAACGGATTTAGGGGGTTTTGCCATCAGCTACAGTTTTTCGGCCTATAATGCCTTCCAATCGGGTGCTATCACTATTTCTGTTCCTTATCCAAAAACCGATTTGGAAATAGAAACCCTAACCTTTCGTGATAAATTGAAGCCCGGAACGGATGAAACTTGGACCTTTAAGGTAAAGGGTCCAAAAGGGGAACGGGTGTCCGCAGAATTGCTCGCAAGCATGTACGACGCGTCCTTGGATGCATTTAAGGGTCATAATTGGAACTTTAACCCTATTTCTCTACCCAACTATTATGGCCGAAGTAATATAAGAGGGTATCAAAGTTTTGGTATAGATCAGTTTTGGAACTATAATGATAATAATCGCACATACCCTTATACCCTGCAAAATTACGATAGCTTCAATTGGTTTGGCTTTTATTTTGGCTTAGGCAATAACATACGTATAGGGTATGCAAACAGTGTAAACAAACGTTCCGCCGAGCCTGCTGCCGCTATGATGGAGATGGATGCGGAGGAGGAATCATTGGATGAAATTGTAGTGGTTAGCGATAAACTGGAGGGGAAGGTGGCCGGTGTCTCCATAGGATCCAATGAGTCGGACAGAGATCAATCCCAAGAACTTCCCGAAAATGTAGAAGATGCTACTGTTCAACCTAGAAAAAACTTACAAGAAACCGCTTTCTTCTTTCCAAAATTGCAAACGGATAAAGAAGGTAATGTTTCCTTTAGTTTTACAACCCCTGAAGCCCTTACCAAATGGAAATTGCAACTCCTTGCCCATACCAAAGACTTAAAAAGCAGCACTACAAGTTTAACTACTTTAACCCAAAAGGAGTTAATGGTAATGCCAAACGTTCCCCGCTTTTTGAGGGAAGGCGACAAGGTAATCATAAGCAGTAAGATTTCTAACCTAACGGAAAAAACTCTTTCCGGTAATGCTCACTTGGAATTGACAGATTTAATTACAGGAGAGAATGTAACCGCCAAACTGGTAAAAGACGCTAAAAATGGAACGGCCGAACATTCTTTTTCGGTAGATTCATTAGGTAACACCCAAGTATCATGGGCCTTAAGCATCCCTGAAAACCTCGGGGCGGTACAATATACCGTAATTGCAAAGGCCGAAGGTTTTAGCGATGGGGAACAAGCGGCCCTACCCGTACTTACCAATAGAATGCTGGTAACGGAAACCCTACCCATGTGGGTAGGCAGTGATAATACCAAGACGTTTGTTCTGCAGAAGCTAAAGAACAATGCTTCAACTACCTTAAAACATCATAGGCTAACATTAGAAATGACCTCAAACCCGGCATGGTATGCTGTGCAGGCCCTGCCCTATTTAATGGAGTATCCTTATGATTGTAATGAGCAAACATTTTCTAGGTACTATGCCAATACTTTGGCCGCCCACATTGCAAATAGCAGCCCCAGAATTAAAGAAGTCTTTGACCAATGGGCAAGTGGCGACGCCCTGTTAAGCAATTTAGAGCAGAATCAGGAACTAAAATCGCTTCTAATACAAGAAACCCCTTGGCTAAGGGATGCCCAGTCAGAAACGGAACAAAAGAAAAGAATTGCACTCCTTTTTGATCTCAACAAAATGAAAGACCAACGGGCAGACGCACTGCGCAAGCTGCAGACCAATCAAATGTCGTCCGGAGCGTGGGCGTGGTTTAAAGGAGGCCGAGAAAATAGGTTTATTACCCAGCATATTGTAACCGGTATGGGGCATCTAAAAAAACTTAATGTAACGTCTTCCAAAAACGGCATGCAACAGATGCTAACGCAAGCCTTGAACTATTTGGATGCTGAATTTGTAAAGGAATATGAAGAGACCAAAAGGTACGCCAAAGACCTATCAAAAGATCACTTAAGCCATACTCAAATACATTATTTATATATGCGTAGCTTCTTTCCGGAGATCACTTCCTCTAAAAAAGTGAAAGAAATAACGGACTACTACTTAAGGCAAACGAAAAAGTACTGGTTGTCCAAGAGTCTCTATGCCCAAGGCATGTTGGCATTGATCTCATATAGGATGGACCAGCCCGCAACTGCAGAGAATATTATGAGATCACTAAAAGAGAACAGTATTGTTAATGAGGAATTGGGCATGTATTGGAAGGCGAACATAGGCTCCTGGCATTGGTATCAAGCTCCAATAGAAACTCAAGCATTGCTTATAGAGGCCTTCTCTGAAATAAACAAGGATACCGCTACTGTGGACAACCTTAAAGTATGGTTACTAAAACATAAGCAGACAAACCAATGGAAGACCACTAAAGCCACGGCCAATGCAGTTTACGCATTATTGCTTCAGGGAAGTAAATGGCTGTCTGTCACAGAAAGTGTGGACGTATTGCTTGGTGGCACCAAAATTGAGCCAAAAAAATTGGAGAATGTTAAGGTAGAAGCAGGCACAGGGTATTTTAAAACTGCATGGACGGGTGCTGAAATTACCTCTAAAATGGCAGAAGTACAAATCTCGAAAAAAGGGAAAGGAATAGCCTGGGGAGGCCTCTACTGGCAATATTTTGAAGATTTGGACAAAATTACGGGAGCAAAAACACCCTTAGAATTGAGTAAAAAACTGTTCCTTAAAAAGAATACCGATTTTGGAGAAGAGATTTCCGAGATTGGCCCTACCACGGATTTAAAGATCGGAGATCTAGTAAGGGTACGGGTAGTACTAACGGCGGATAGGCCAATGGAGTTTATACATTTAAAAGATATGCGTGCTTCCGGTCTGGAACCAATTAATGTACTTTCGGGTTACAAATGGCAAGATGGTCTTGGGTATTACGAGAGCACCAAGGATGCCAGCACCAATTTCTTTTTTGATTATCTCTCCAAAGGTGTGCACGTTTTTGAATACGACCTAAGGGTGAACAATGCGGGCGATTTCAGCAATGGAATTACTACCGCACAGAGTATGTATGCTCCTGAGTTCAGCAGCCATAGCGAAGGAATTAGGTTGACAATAAAGTAGAAATAATTGCGAAATTTGCAATTACGCTTTATTATTTTTCATAAATTGACACTGAACTAATTTAAAAACAGGCAATTATGAATTCTAAAGTTTTTCTGATCCTCCGAATTGTTTTCGGGCTTTTCCTACTGACCTTTGGGGCTAATAAGTTTCTACATTTTATGCCTTTCGGGGAAATGTCGGAAGCTGGTATGGCTTATTTTACCGCTCTTGTTAGCACTAAAACGGTGGTAATGGTAGGCATTATAGAGATTATATCGGCACTGGCACTCTTAACTAACAAATATGGGGCCTTAATGATGCTAATTTTAATGAGTATCTCAGTAAACGCGGTATTGTTCCATGCCACCTTGGAACCAGCATCTATTGGTGGGGCATTGGGGCTATTGGTCCTAAATATTGTTATGTTATATGGCTATAAGGATAAATATAAAGATTTACTTCAGGGGTAAAACCAACTTAGTAATCAAAAAGGGCGGCCATGGCCGCCCTTTTTCTTTTATCCAAAAACCAACCTTAGTCCTTCATAGGTTTCGGAATTTCGTTTTGTCCTAAATGTTTGGCGTAAAAACCAATCATAGCTTTGTAAAGAGCAATGGAGTTTTCCTCTTTACCAAACCCATGTCCCTCATCATATTTTACCATATAAGGCACGTCAAAACCTTTTTTACGTAGGGCATCTACAATTTGATCGGACTCATCAATATTTACCCTTGGATCATTGGCCCCCTGGGCCACCAATAGCGGTTTTTTAATTTTATCAATCTGATAAACCGGGGAAACCTCTTCCATAATTGCTTTTTCCTCGGGAATGTCCTCATCATACCATATTTCCTTAATGATCTTTAAATAGGGTTTCCAATAGGGTGGTATAGACTTCATAAAGGTAAACAGGTTGGAAACACCCACATAATCTACTCCGCAAGCATATAGATCCGGGGTTTTAGTGAGTCCACGGAGTACGGCATATCCGCCATGACTGCCTCCATATATGGCCGCTTTATCCTTATCTACCCAACCCTGATCAATTACGTATTGCAATCCGTCTTCCACGTCGTCCATGGCCTTTCTTCCTATTTGTTTAAACCCAGATTCCAAAAACTCTTTACCATATCCCCCGGAAATCCTAAAATTAACCTGAAGGGTAGCGTATCCCCTACTGGCAAACAATTGTGCTTCCGGATTAAAGCCCCATGAATCGCGTATGCCTTGTGGGCCGCCATGCGGATTTACTATAACGGGTACCTTTTGCCCCTCCACAGCCGTTTTGGGCATAGTAATATATCCATGGATGGTAAGGCCATCCCTGCTAGTAAACGTGATAGGGCGCATTTCCGCCATATCCTCCTCCTTAAGCTGGGGCATTAGATTAAAGACCTCCTTAAACTCATCTTTAACCACATCGTACGAATAGTAAATACCGTATATTTTATCGCTATCCACAAAAATGAGGTAGTTGTTTTCATCATCCGTAAAATCGGCGATACTGAACTGTTTTCCTTTAAATTCCTTTTCAAATTTGGTATGCAATGCCTTGTAATAATCGCTCACCGGAACAATTACACTCTTCTCCCCTTCGTATTCAAAATAATCAAGCTCGTAATTCCGCTTTCTGGAAACAGATAGATTGCTTACATCGTATTGATCATGAGAAAAAACTTTTGCCAATTGCTTGCCCTCCATGAAATCGTAAAGCACTACTTCTGCCTTATCACTTTCTAGGTTAGATATAACGAAGGCGTCGTGCGGGTTTTCTGTTCTGTAATCAAATTGTAAGATACCAAAGGCATCTTTCCAATTTAAGCTTTTAACCACCTGGTAACTACCGTCTTCGTGTTGATAATAAAGATCTTGTTCTACCCCATCCCTTATCTTCGTAAAGGCTTTTAAATTACCATCCTTGTCAAAATCGTAACCAGCGATGGGGTTAGAGGCATCTTCGTTATTGTATAACTGTATCATTTCGCCGGTAAGCACGTTTATTTTATAAGGATCGAAAATTTGAGGGTTGTTTTTGTTCAAGGAAATAATAATATGGTCCTTGTCTTCTTTCAACAACTCCAAAAAACTGGCCTGCACCTCTTCAAAGGGTGTAAGGTCTTTTAATTCTGTACCATCCAAGTTTACTGCGTACAAATGATAATTTTCATCTCCGCCCTGATCCATAAGATATACCAGACGCGAATTGTTAACCCATCCGTAGCCCCTAACCAATTCCTCTTTCTCCTCAATGGCCCTAGTTACCTTTCCTGTTGCAATGTCCTTGACCTGTATATGCCTTTTACCATGTTCGTCTTTCTCTCTATAAGAAATATACTTGCCATTAGGCGAAAATCTAAACGTGGAGGCCTTGGGTCTTGCAAAATAGTCCTCTACGGTGTACCTGTAATCGCCTACGTCCATAGCGGCCAATTTCATTAGTTCCTCGTCGGAGCTTGCCAGTTCCGTATTTCCTGGAAGGGGTTTTTCCGTTTGGGCATAAGACTGCATACCTAAAAGTAGCAGTACGATGGCTAGCATTTTGTTCATTTTAAGTGTGTCTGTTCTCATTTTACTTTTCTTGATGGTTTAATTTAATCCTCAACGCTCTTGGCTGCGCCATAAGGTCTTAATTTGTTAGTTGCGTAAACCTATAATTTGTTACAAGGATTAGGGTTTTTTTTGAAGTGGGAACAGACCTAAAGCGGCATTGAACAAAAGGATGAATCGTTAAACCAACAACCCACTTATCTTGAAAATACTTATGTTGGAATTGTAAGCCCTATTTTTTGATAGCTGGCGGATATTTTGAAAAAACTTTTGTTACAATCTGATTTAGCAATTGCTCTCGAGTGTTTGGGGAGGCGTTGTCCCTATAGGAACTTTCGGTAACACCTTGCCAAAATAAGGCATCTCTTTGGCTATCCACAAAATCAAAAACTATTTCTCTGGAAAAACTCGGTTGTCCTACCGGAATACCTATGGACACCCCGCCTCCCACATTGCGGCCACCGCCACCTACACCAACTCCTACTGAGCTGTTACTCCTCGGGGCCCTGAACGAGCTACTTTGGATATTTATAAAGAAATCGGGTTCCTCTGCCAGCAATATTCCTTTGGCCTGCATAGCCGCATCCACGGCCTTAAGAAGTCGTTTTGTATCTAGTTCACCAAGCCCTGTATTTAAATCTGGGTAGTAGTTATATGTGGTGTAGCCAGAAAAATCGGTTGTCTTTTCATAATCGTAATTCACCTTTACCGCGCTACAAGAGGCAAAAAGTATGGCCAACAGCATGTAGTATCCAATGTTTTTCATCATCGAGGCTTTATATAAAATTAATGAAAAAATTAGTGTAGGTAGGAAAATACATGGTTTAATCGTTCAACAGCGTCCATAGCCGGTCTTTTAATTCTTGCAATCCCAGCTGGCTTACAGAGGAAATAAATAGATAAGGCACCCCTTTTAAATCCTTGTCGAGTTCAATTTTCATTTCGCCCATCAGTTCCTCGTCCAACATATCACTTTTAGAGATGGCCACCAATCTATCCTTGTCTAAAAGCTCACTATTGTACCTACGGAGCTCGTCTAATAAAATCTCGTATTCTTTGGAGATATCGTTGCTATCTGCGGGGATAAGGAACAAGAGAATGGCATTACGCTCAATATGTCTTAAAAAATAATGTCCCAGCCCTTTTCCTTCAGCAGCCCCTTCAATTATGCCCGGGATATCGGCCATAACAAAACTCTGAAAATCGCGGTGTTTCACTATGCCCAGATTGGGTTTAAGCGTGGTAAACGCATAATCCGCAATTTTGGGTTTCGCAGAGGTAATTACGGAAAGCAGCGTAGATTTACCTGCATTGGGGAAACCTACCAAACCAACATCTGCCAAAATCTTAAGTTCCAGGGTTATCTCCACTTCTTGCCCAGGAATACCGGGTTGAGCGTATCTAGGGGTTTGGTTGGTTGGACTTTTAAAATGCCAATTGCCACGGCCTCCCATACCACCTTGGGCTATAATCCGTTCTTGTTGGTCTTCGGTAATCTCAAAAACGATCTCGTTGGTTTCGGTATTCCTTACTATGGTACCTAAGGGTACATCTAGAAATATGTCTTCACCATCTGCCCCACTGCTTCTATTTTTGCTGCCATGCCCTCCATGGCCTGCCTTAAAATGTCTTTTAAACTTGTAGGTAAGTAAAGTCCAAAGGTTTTTGTTACCCCTTACTATTACATGGCCTCCACGACCACCGTCACCCCCATCAGGGCCTCCTTTTGTAATGTACTTCTCTCGATGTAGATGCACGGATCCTTTGCCTCCCTTGCCAGAGGCCACATACATTTTTACGTAATCTACAAAATTGCCTTCGGTCATAATGAGTGGTCCAACACTAGGTTTGGAGGAACTAATTTAGTAGCTAAAGCGTATCTATAACAGCCTTCAGTCGTTGCGTAACTTCGTCAATGGTACCTATGCCATTTACACTATGGAATTTTGACTGGGCTTCGTAGTACTGCCTCAATGGGGCCGTTTTCTGATTGTACTCCTCAAAACGGTTTTCAATTTTTTCTTTATCCTGATCGTCTGGCCTGCCACTTAACTTTCCTCTTTCCAAAAGGCGTTCTACCAAGACCTTATCATCCGCCTCTAGTGCTATAGTGGCATTTATCTTCATGTTCTTGGACTCCAAAAAATTGTCTAAGGCCTCTGACTGCGCGGTAGTCCTGGGAAATCCGTCAAAAATAAAACCCGAGGCATCAGGGTTTTTTTCAACCTCTTCTTGCAACATTTTAATGGTAAGCTCATCGGGCACCAAATCGCCTTTATCCATGTAGGATTGGGCCAATTTCCCTAATTCTGTACCATTTTTAATATTATAACGGAACACATCACCTGTGGAAATATGTTTAAGGTTATACTTTTCCTTTAAAAACTCTGCTTGTGTTCCTTTGCCTGCGCCAGGTTTGCCGAACAAAACAAGATTGATCATATGGTTTTGGTTTAGTTGGTATACTTCTCGTAAATTTCTTCCTAATTCATTATAATCTAGCCCATAGCCCACTATAAACTTATCCGGGATTTCCATCCCAACATAATCTATGGAATACTCCCCGTTATATACTTCTGGTTTATAAAAGAGTGTGGCAATCTTAAAATCTTTGACATTTGTATTGGAAAAAAGATGTACCAGCTCTTTTAAGGTTCGGCCGGTATCTATGATATCCTCCAATATAATTACGCTTCGTCCTTCAAGATTATCCGGAATATCCAAAAGAGTTTCTACTATACCCGTAGATGTAAGTCCATGATACGAGCTCAATTTTACAAATGACACCTCACAGGGATGTTGATAATATTTAAGAAAATCGCTTACAAAGACAAAAGCACCATTGAGCACACCAACAAAAATGGGTACTTGGTCCTTATAATCCAAGGCCACTTCTTCAGCTACCTTCTTTACGGCAGAAAGAATCTCTTCTTCACTAAGAAAGGGCTTAAACCGTTTGTCGTGTAATTTTATCAACTCCAATAAATTAAATTAAGGTTGGCAAAGATAACACTTTGATTTCTCTTTTTTGCCCGTATACGGGTCGATTCTAAGATTTAGATGTATTTTTGTGCCGCGAAGTGTATGCTATCCCATCACAAGCCAAAAAAGTACTTTAATGAACTATTTTTCATCAGAATTTAAGCTAGGAATCCTTGGGGGTGGCCAATTGGGGAAAATGATGTTGTACGAGACCCGTAAATTTGATATCTACACCAAGGTGCTAGACCCTTCCGATGAGGCACCTTGTAAAATTTCCTGTAACGAATTTGTCGTTGGGGATCTGTTGGATTTTGATACGGTTTACAATTTTGGATCAGGTCTGGACGTCCTTACCATAGAAATTGAAAATGTAAACCTGGAGGCCATGAAAAGGTTAGAAAAAGAAGGGGTTAAGGTATACCCCCCCACCCAGGCATTGCAAATTATTCAGAACAAAGCCGCTCAAAAGCTTTTTTATATGGATAATCATATTCCTACGGCACCATTTGTACGCTTTGCCTATACCAATGAAATTGAAGACAGCATTACCAACGGGGGGCTATCTTTTCCTTTTGTATGGAAAAGTTCCCAATTTGGCTATGACGGGCAAGGTGTTAAGATAATCAGAACATTAGACGATCTAAAAGGTATTCCCAACGTGGAATGCATTGCGGAATCGTTGATCTCTTTTAAGAATGAGCTTGCGGTAATCGTTGCACGCAACGTTTCGGGACAAGTAGTGGCCTATCCCGTTGTGGAAATGGAATTTCATCCCGAGGCCAATCAGGTAGAATATGTAATCTGTCCGGCTCGTATTTCCACGGAAGTGGCCCAAAAAGCTACCGAGGTAGCGCTTAGGGTTTCAGAAAAGATAGCACAGGTGGGCCTATTGGCTGTGGAAATGTTTCAGACGCACGAGGATGAAATTTTGGTGAACGAAGTAGCTCCAAGACCTCATAACAGCGGTCATTACAGTATTGAGGCAAGTTATACCAACCAATTTGAACAGCACATCAGGGCAATTCTAGATCTACCTTTGGGAAGTACCCGTAGTAAAGTTGCCGGGATTATGGTAAATTTGGTAGGCTCCGAAGGACATTCGGGACCTGTGGTATATGAAAATATAGATAAAATACTTGGGATGAACGGGGTTACCCCACACATCTATGGTAAAAAAATGACCCGTCCGTTTCGGAAAATGGGACACGTTACAATTATCAATGACGATATGGAAAAGGCCCGAAAAGTTGCGGAACAGGTTAAAAATACAATTAAGGTAATAAGCAATTAAGTATGAGTAAAGTAGCGGTTGTAATGGGCAGTACCAGTGATTTGCCTATAATGAAAGAAGCAGTGGACATTTTAAAGGGTTTTGACATAGCAGTGGATGTAGACATTGTCTCTGCCCATAGAACACCCGAAAAATTGTTCGATTTTGCCAAGACCGCCCACGAAAAAGGATATGCTGTAATCATCGCAGGAGCCGGCGGAGCAGCACACCTGCCTGGTATGGTAGCATCATTGTCGCCACTACCTGTAATAGGGGTTCCGGTAAAAAGCAGTAATTCTATTGACGGTTGGGATTCTGTACTGTCCATACTACAAATGCCCGGAGGTGTGCCGGTAGCTACCGTTGCCCTTAACGGCGCCAAAAACGCCGGCATTTTAGCAGCGCAGATCATAGGAGCCTCTGACCAATGTACACTTGATAAGATTTTGATCTACAAGGAAGGATTAAAACAAAAGGTCATTAGCGGAGCCCAAGAAGTTAGAAAAAAAGGTGAAAGCTGAACCTGCCTTCCTTTTAATTATTTGGACAACCTACACTAAATCAATTTAAAATTAAAGATATCACCCATAAATGAGCAATCCCTTATTAAAATCATTTGATGCCGCTCCATTTTCAAAAATAAAGAACGAACATTTTAAACCTGCATTTTTGCAAGCCATTGCAGCGGCCCAGAAGGAAATTGACGCCATTGCAAGTTCGCAGGCCTCGCCAACCTTTGAAAATACCATTGAAGCTTTGGAGTTTTCCGGGCAACAATTAGACCGGATATCCAGTGTATTTTTCAATCTGAATTCTGCGGAAACCAATGAGGAAATTCAAAAAATAGCGCAAGAAGTTTCTCCGCTTCTTTCCAAGTTCAGCAACGATATTACTTTGAACGAGGCCCTATTTAAAAGAATAAAACACGTTTATGATCAAAAAAATAGTTTAACACTTAACGTGGAACAAACTAGCTTGCTCGAAAAAAAATACAAGGGATTCAGTAGAAATGGAGCAAATTTAAGTGATGAAAATAAGAAAAGGTTACGTGAGATAGATGAAGTTCTTTCAAAATTAAAACTAAAGTTTGGAGAAAATGTATTGGCAGAAACCAATAAATTTCAACTTTTACTTACTAATGAAGATGATCTGGAAGGGCTACCAGAGGGCGCCAAGGAAGGTGCGGCGCAACTGGCCGAGTCCAAAGACAAAAAAGGATGGTTGTTTACCCTGGACTATCCAAGCTACATACCCTTTATGAAATATGCCAAGAACAGGGAACTCCGAAAAAAAATGTCTATAGCGTTCGGTAGCAAATGTTTTAAGGGCGATGCCTTGGATAACCAAGATCTGGTAATCAATATAGCCAATTTACGCCATGAGCGTGCCAATCTGTTAGGTTACCAGACCCATGCCCATTTTGTTTTAGAAGAACGCATGGCAGAAACCCCGGAAAAGGTAACCACTTTCTTAAGCAACCTATTAAAAAAAGCCAAACCGGCCGCAGAAAAAGAGTTTAAGGAGTTAGAAGAATTTGCGAAGAGTTTGGACAAATTGGATCAACTGGAAAAATGGGACAGCGCTTATTATTCCGAAAAGCTAAAGCAAAAGTTATTTAATTTGGACGACGAACAATTAAAACCCTATTTTAAGCTCGATAATGTGATCGACGGGGTATTTAAGGTAGCGGAAAAACTATTTGGGTTAAAATTTGAAGAAGTCTTCGATACTGAAAAATACCATGAGGAGGTTAAGACCTATAAAGTTTATGATGCAACCGGTAAGTACATTTCCTTGTTCTATGCGGATTTTTATCCGAGGGAAGGAAAACGTGGCGGTGCTTGGATGACTTCATATAAATCGCAATATGTAAAAAATGGCGTGAACGTACGTCCGCATATTTCCAATGTCTGCAACTTCACCAAGCCTACCAAGACCAAACCTTCGCTGCTTACATTTAATGAAGTCACCACGTTGTTTCACGAATTTGGCCATGGACTACACGGTATGCTTGCCAATACCACGTATCCTAGCTTATCGGGCACATCCGTATATTGGGATTTTGTGGAGCTACCAAGTCAGGTTATGGAGAACTGGTGTTATGAAAGAGAGGCCTTGGAACTATTTGCAAAACACTACAAAACCGGAGAACCCATACCAATGGATTTAATTAAAAAAATAAAGGATTCTTCAGCTTTCCAGGAAGGTCTGGCAACACTTCGCCAGTTAAGTTTTGGCTTTTTGGATATGGCTTGGCATGGAAAAGACCCTTCAGAAATAACGGATGTAAAAGCATTGGAAGAATCTGCCTTTAAGGGCACTCAATTCTTTCCGGAGACTTCGGAAACGTGTATGAGCACTTCTTTTTCACATATTTTTCAGGGTGGTTATTCTTCCGGGTATTACAGTTATAAATGGGCAGAGGTTTTGGATGCTGATGCTTTTGCCTATTTTAAGGAGCAAGGCATTTTCAATGAGGAAATAGCAGGGAAGTTTAAAGAGCATATCCTTTCTAAAGGTGGAACAGAAAACCCTATGGTACTCTACAAAAGGTTTAGAGGTGCCGAGCCCAACGAAGAAGCCTTGTTGAAAAGGGCCGGATTAATAGGCAAGGCCTCATAAATATTAGTTAATGTTTCTTTTTAAAACCTTTTTGTGAAACTTCTGTGATAGATTTTTTGGTTATTTGGTCATGTTGAAACCTTGTTCAGGCAATGAACCGTAAGGAGAGGCCATAAGGTTGGTTAAACATAATGAATTAAAATAAACGAAGCCATTAACAAAAAAATCATTTACTTTGATACTTGCAAATTCTAATATGACAGCGCATCAACTAAATCCGGATAAATGGGTAGACCTCTATGCAGACTACCTTTTCAATTATGCCATAGGCAGGGTTAGTGATGCAGAGATAGCAAAAGATTTAGTACAAGAAACATTCTTTGCCGGGTTAAACTCTGCCAAGAACTATAAGGGTGATGCCGCGGAACGCACTTGGCTTATTGCCATTCTAAAGCGAAAAGTTATAGATCACTATAGAAAAATAAATTCCAATAAGGGCAAAGCGGAAGTACGCATTAATTACAATTCCAACAGTGATTCTGAAGGTGATTGGTTGGAAGAACAGGTGGCAGATCCTTATAGTAAAATGGAAAATAACGCCTTGGAAAATGAAGAATTGGGCTTGGCAATACAGCAATGTATTTCGAAGTTACCCAAAAAACAGTCCTTGGTTTTTACCATGAAAACAGTGCAGGGTATTAGCACGGAAGATATTTGTAATGAATTAGGAATTAACCCGTCTAACCTATGGGTAATGATACATAGGGCCAGAACGGCGCTTATGGGCTGCCTTAATCAAAATTGGTATTAATATTATGATTTCTTGCGAACAAGCGTCCCATATCTGTAATAAAACGCAATATAAAGAAGCTACCTTTTGGGAGACCCTAAAGCTGAGGTTTCATCTGCTTATGTGCAAAACATGCACAGCTTTTACTAAAAAGAATACCCGCCTTACGACGCTCTGCGAGCGGGCACAATTACATGGTCTTTCGGAAAGGGAGAAAAACGAAATGAAGAACAAACTACGAAATTCCTAGTTTACCCCTAGAATTATCCCGAATCCCCATAAAATTCCCAACCAAAAAATTGGAACAGCTTCTACCCAAAAAGAGGCAAAATATTTAGGTTGCTCTTTGGAAGTGATCAATAACACCATTATTAAGATCAGCGACAAAAAAAATCTACCCGAAATTTCAAGAAAGGAGATTTCGTCCCTAAAAAAAGTCAATAAAAAAAATACTGCAACCAGTAATATCCCCAGTCGCTTCATTGGTTGAACACCAAAACGCTGCGGTAGGGTTCTAAGTTCTGGCACATCGTACTTTAAGTCTCTTATTTCAAAGGGCAACATCAATATCAACACCAATAAAAATCGTTGAAAGAAAACAAGGGTAAGGTCCCAAGGCATTGTTAAATATAACTTTAGAGCCGGAAGCGCTACAGTGATTCCCGACCATACCAGAGCCACTAGAAAAATCTTGAAACCTCCCAAGCTCCTTAAATTCTTGGCCTTTGGTAATACGGGCATGGCGTATAGCGCAACAACCCCTACCAACGCAACAATTGCCAACCAAATACCTCCCGACAGAAAATAACCATGATAAAGGGCAACGGCAAGGGCAGCCAAACTTATAAACTGTATGTATTTGTGGTAAAGATTGGTCATTACCAGGTATTTTTCTGCCTCTACGCCGTATTTAATGAAATTGTAACAGCAAATAGTGCTAAAAAAAATGAAGTAGGCCAAATGCATATCTACCGGAATGCTTAGGAAACGAGTGGTGATATAAACGAGGGAAACAACGGAAAATGCCACATGAATACTAGCATCAAGGTAAAAATCGAAGACTTGCCTAAATAGCTTCATTAGGCAAAAGTAGCCAAACTGTTTATAACCCTTATTTAACGTTAAAAACTTTACTGGTTACGGCTTTGAAATTCGTTTAAATAAGAGAATTAATCCCTAATTTTGCGGAGCTTATTTTTACAATTCTATGAGAACAGACGTGTTTGCATCGCGCCATATCGGCATAAGGGAAGAAGACCTTCAAAATATGCTTCAAACCATTGAAGCAGAAAGCCTGGAACAACTTATTTATGAAACCATTCCGGATGAAATTAGGCTTAAAAAACCTCTCGATCTACCTGCCCCGATGAATGAACAGGATTTTCTGGAACACATGCAACATCTTTCGCAAAAAAATAAGGTGTACAAAAGTTATATTGGTTTGGGATACCATGAGTGTATTACCCCGTCCGTAATCAAAAGGAATATCTTGGAGAACCCAGGATGGTATACGGCCTATACACCCTATCAGGCAGAAATTGCCCAAGGACGTTTGGAGGCTCTTTTGAACTTTCAGACCATGGTGTGCGATCTTACAGGGATGGAATTGGCAAATGCATCTTTGTTAGACGAAAGTACGGCCGCCGCGGAAGCCATGACAATGCTCTTCGACCTTAGAAATAGGGATCAGAAGAAGAATGGAGCAGTTAAATTCTTTGTGTCCGAGGAAATTTTACCACAAACCTTATCGCTTTTACAAACCAGATCCACACCATTGGGGATAGAACTGGTAATTGGAAACCATGAGGATTTTGATTTTTCCAGTGATTTTTATGGGGCAATTTTACAGTACCCCGGCAAACATGGTCAAATCCATGACTATGCAACATTTGTTTACAAGGCAAAAAACGCCTCCATTAAAATAGCCGTTGCCGCCGATATTTTGAGTTTGGCACTATTGACCCCTCCGGGCGAATTGGGCGTTGATGTTGTAGTGGGTACTACGCAGAGATTTGGCATACCGCTAGGTTATGGTGGGCCCCATGCCGCCTTTTTTGCTACAAAAGAAGCCTATAAAAGAAACATCCCGGGTAGAATAATAGGCGTTACCAAAGATACTGATGGAAAAACAGCCTTGCGTATGGCCCTACAAACGCGCGAGCAACATATAAAGCGAGACAAGGCGACCTCCAATATATGTACCGCACAAGTGTTATTGGCGGTCATGGCGGGTATGTATGCAGTTTACCACGGTCCTAAAGGACTAAAGTATATCGCTGACAAAATCCACACTTCTGCAGTTACCTTAGCGGATAACCTGGAGAAATTGGGACTCTACCAGATAAATACTTCCTATTTCGATACCATAACGGTTAAACTAAGTGTAGAACATATCAAAGCCATCGCAGAAAGACAACACATAAATTTTTTATATGTTGATGAAGAGACTGTTTCCATAGCTTTGAACGAAGCTACGTCATTAAAAGATCTACAGCGGATAATAGATGTTTTTGCCGAGGCTTTGGGTAAGGAGACCCTGGAAGTCAAAGAAATACGAAATAAGTCTATAATTTCTGGTAGTTTGCAGCGCTCCGTTTCTTTTATGGAAAACGAAGTTTTTAATTCTTACCATTCGGAAACAGAGCTGATGCGGTACATTAAAAAATTGGAAAGGAAAGATCTTGCACTGAATCATTCCATGATTTCCTTGGGGTCTTGCACCATGAAATTGAACGCTGCCACGGAAATGCTTCCTTTAAGTTGGTCTCAATGGGGTAATATTCACCCGTTCGTACCTTTAGAACAGGCCGAAGGGTACCAAATTGTTCTAAAAGAGCTAGAAAAAGATTTGACCATAATTACTGGTTTTGCGGGCACATCCTTGCAACCAAATTCTGGTGCTCAAGGAGAGTACGCAGGTTTAATGACCATTAGGTCCTATCATGAATCTAGAAATGAAGGACATAGAAATATATGCATCATTCCTGCTTCTGCCCATGGCACCAACCCTGCCTCGGCGGTTATGGCCGGGATGAAGGTAGTGGTTACCAAGACCGATGAAAAAGGAAATATAGATGTAGCGGATTTAGAAGAGAAAGTAGTTGCACATAAAGAAAATCTTGCAGCTCTAATGGTAACCTACCCCTCTACCCATGGGGTCTTCGAATCCTCGATAAAGAAAATAACCAAGTTGATCCACGATCATGGCGGGCAGGTTTATATGGATGGAGCCAATATGAATGCCCAGGTAGGGCTTACCAACCCCGCAACCATTGGAGCCGATGTTTGTCATCTAAACTTGCACAAAACATTTGCAATTCCGCATGGTGGAGGCGGCCCGGGGGTGGGGCCCATATGCGTTGCACCGCAATTACTTCCTTTCTTACCCGGAAACCCAGTGGTTAAGACAGGTGGTGAAAAAGCTATTAGCGCCATTTCGGCCGCTCCTTGGGGAAGTTCATTGGCATGTCTTATCTCCTATGGTTATATAAAAATGCTTGGAGAAAGTGGATTGACACAGTCAACAAGAATAGCGATTCTCAATGCCAATTATATAAAACATAGATTGACTAAGAAATACGATGTGCTTTATACTGGAGAAAACGGCAGAGCCGCACACGAAATGATCATAGACTGCAGGCCCTTTAAACAAAAAGGAATTGAAGTGACCGACATAGCAAAGCGATTAATGGACTACGGGTTTCATGCACCTACAGTGTCCTTTCCTGTAGCTGGCACGGTAATGATTGAACCCACGGAGAGTGAAAATCTGGCCGAATTAGATCGGTTCTGCGACGCCATGCTAGCCATTAGATCCGAAATTGACCAAATAGAACAAGGCAATGATAACAATGTATTAAAAAATGCACCGCATACTATGGATATGGTAACAAATGATACTTGGGATTATCCGTACAGCAGACAGGTGGCTGCATTTCCTTTGCCCTACATAAGTGAAAACAAATTTTGGCCAAGTGTTAGAAGAGTCGATGATGCATATGGAGACCGTAATTTGATATGCACCTGCGCTCCTATTGAAGCATACATGGAAGCCTAAAAATCCGTCATAAACCCATTAAAATAGGTCGCTAAGGGTTTTACCTGTGATTTCTGCAAAGCCGTGCGCTGATATGGGATACGAATTGAACATCATAAGAACTCTTATGCACGCATAATTAAGGATTCGGTTTTTTGATATCTTGTATACCAAACAACCAACACTTACAATTCTAATGAATATTGCAATTACCGGAACAGGTGCATATATACCTACAATTATTACTCCCAATGAAAACTTTTGGCATCACGAATTCTTGAATTCTGACGGCTCCAATTTTCAATATCCTAACGATGTAATTATAGATAAGTTCCAGGCAATTACCGGAATTGACGAAAGACGATATGCCACCAATGATTTGAACGCATCAGATTTGGGGTTTTTGGCAGCACAAAAAGCAATCAAAGATGCCGGTATAGATAAAGAACAGTTAGATTATATCATTTTTGCCCATAATTTTGGTGATGTTTCCTACGGTAAATGCCAAGCCGATACACTTCCTAGCTTGGCCACAAGAGTAAAACATCATCTAAGAATAAAAAATCCTAGATGCGTTGCTTATGACGTTCTTTTTGGTTGCCCAGGCTGGATAGAAGGTGTTATACAGGCCAAAGCCTTTATCAAAAGTGGTTTAGCAAAAAAATGTCTAGTGATTGGCGGAGAGACGCTCTCTAGAGTTGTAGATGAGAACGATAGGGATTCCATGATCTATTCGGATGGAGCGGGTGCTACTATCATTGAAGCTACTTCCAACGGAACTGGGAATATTTTGGGCCATACCTCAGCTACATATGCCAACGGTGAGGCTTATTATTTATTTTTTGGTGAAGGTTATGACAAATCATCAAAAAATGATAGGCGTTATATTAAAATGCACGGCCGAAAAATCTATGAATTTGCTGTTACCCACGTTCCACAAGCCATGAAGGATTGTGTGGATGATAGTGGTGTTTCTATAAACGATGTTAAGAAAATATTCATCCATCAGGCGAACGCCAAAATGGACGAAGCTATAGTGAAACGTTTCTACAAATTATATGACTTAGAAGTCCCGGAAGATGTTGTACCCATGAATATCAGCAAATTAGGAAACAATTCCGTAGCTACCGTTCCTATACTTCTAGATATGGTAAAATCTGGTGAGTTGGAAAATCAGCATATTAATAAGGGAGATGTCCTAATTTTCGCCAGTGTTGGTGCCGGAATGAACATAAATGCATTGGTCTACAAATATTGACTATTATCAGGAAAGCGTTACGGGCTTTACCTTAAGTGCTTCGTTGTTTAGTTAATACCATACTTTATTTTTACTTTCGTACTTAGAAATCTAGACTAAAAAAACGGCACAGCTGGTATGTACGATAACACCTATCCCAACAAAAGATATAAACATACCCTGGAGTTCCTTAAAAAGCATATTCGCCCAGAAGAGCTAATAATGGATTTGGGAGTGGACAATCCATTCTCAAAATTAATGCGAAACGAAGGATATGAGGTAGAAAACACTAAAGGTGAAGACCTTGATATTGATTTTTCTTCCGTTGTAGAGTCCACGGCATCAGTGGTAACGGCCTTTGAAATTTTTGAGCATTTAGTAGCCCCGTTCAATGTACTGCGGGAGATAAAAGCCGACAAGCTTGTTGCCAGCATCCCTTTACGACTATGGTTCTCACCTGCTTATAAAAGCAAAACGGACCCATGGGATAGGCACTATCACGAATTTGAGGATTGGCAATTTGACTGGTTGCTGCAAAAAGCCGGTTGGGAAATAAGGGACATGGCAAAATGGACAAATCCAGTAAACAAGTTAGGTTTTAGACCCTTTCTTAGAAGCTTTACCCCCAGATATTACATTGTATACGCAATCCGCAAAAAAGATCAGTAGAAGAAATCGATCTTTGGCTATGATATTGTAATTTGGTTTCTGTATTTATGAAATACTGTATTATAATTCCTGCACATAATGAGGAGGCTTTTTTAACGCAAGCCCTAGACTCAGTAGTTCAGCAATCTCATCTACCACAAAAGGTAATAGTTGTCAACGACAACTCCGCGGATACCACAGAGGCCATAATAGATTCATTTGTTAATAAGCACTCTTTTTTTGTAAAGGTGAACACTATTTCATCTACTTCACACATGCCGGGCAGTAAGGTCATCAACGCATTTAACAAGGGTTTAGAGCAGTTGACGGAACCTTATGATTTTATGGTAAAAATGGACGCCGACATAGTACTTCCCAAAAATTATTTTGCTGAAATATCCAAAATTTTTGAGTCACAGCCCCAAGTAGGTATTGCTGGGGGGTTTGCCTACGAAAAGAATAAAAATGGGGCCTGGATATTGAACCACCCCATGAATTCTGACCATGTACGGGGTGCGTTTAAGGCTTATTCAAAACAGTGTTTCAAGGCCATAGGCGGTTTAAAAAGTGCCATGGGTTGGGATACCGTAGACGAACTTCTTGCCAAATACCAGGGCTTTGATATTTTTACCAATCCCGAACTAAAAGTGAAGCACCTACGCCCTATTGGGAATGCCTACAATAAAAAGGCTAAACTACTGCAGGGCAAAGCCATGTATACCATGCGCTATGGGTTTTGGATCACTTTAATAGCCTCCCTAAAGATGGCCATAAAAAACCGCAAGATATTTGCTTTTACAGACAATCTAAAGGGATTTTTTAAAGCCGCAAAAAACAAGTCCCAGTTTTTGGTAACCGAAGAAGAGGGCAAATTTATCCGTAAACTTCGTTGGAACGCTATATTAAAAAAGTTACTTTAACACCTTTTCCAAAGTCTTTCCTGTAGCTCCATTGGGAAAAGCAATACCCAATAAAGATGCTATGGTCGGCGCAATATCGGGAATCTCGGTTCTTTCAAAAGTACTTCCATTTTTTATACCCTTCCCATAAAACAATAATGGTACATGCGTATCATATATCTGTGGGGTTCCATGGGTAGATCCTGTTAGATCATAATCAACCGTTCCCGGGCTTAGAACCATTAAGACATCGCCAGAGCGTTTTTGGTGATATCCATTTTGCAAAATATGAGGTATGCCCTCATTATATGGATTGTTCCACATCTGATATCCGGTATACACCCGTTCTATAAAGGAATACCCCAATAATTCCTGGGCAATAACTTGCTGAACCTCTTTTATTTCCAAATCTAGATTCCCAATTATCTTGTGATCCAAAAAAACTTGATCGTTAGAAATGTTCTTCACTATATCTGTAGTTCCAAAGGTATATTTTAAAAAATCGTCAAATTCTGATTGCTTCTCGGCCAGTTCGGAATACCCTGCAAGAATCTTTTTATCCTTAAGGAAAGCCGGCACATGAATGGCACCGTGGTCGGCGGTTAAAAATACGGTGTATTCTGTTGCTCCAACTTGTTCATCGAGCGCGTTTAAAAGTCGCTCCAAATCCTTATCCAGTCGTACATAGGTATCCTGTACTTCTTTTGAGTTTACCCCAAAATGATGGCCCACATAATCCGTACTGGAAAAACTTATGGCAAAAAAATCGGTGATAGTATCTTGCCCTAACTTTTCGCCTTTTAAAGCAGCTAATGCAAAATCTGTAGTGATACTATTTCCAAAAGGAGTGGCCTTAAGTATATCGAATCCTTCGTTCAAGTCCCAAAGACTTACAAGATCATGGGGAAAGGCAGAAGTAGTTTCGCCTACAAACAAACGCTCGTACTTATTTGCATCTGATCCACTCTCCAAATAGCTGTTAATATCCTTTATTGGTGACCATACCTTTTTATATTGTTCAACCGCGTCCGAAACATTAAAATCATTGACCCATGCTGGCAGTTCTGTCATATAAAAAGTGCTGCTAATCCAGAGTCCCTCGTTCTGGCCATGGAACCAATAGGCGGCATTTGCAGTATGCCCACCGGGTAATATAGCACCTCTATCCTTTAAGGAAACCGCAATGGTTTTACCTCGCATTTGAGTATGTAACCGTAATTGATCCCCTACTGTGGTAACCAACATTCTTTGGGGCGACATCTTTCCGGCGTCCGAGCTTGTCCCAACAGAACCAAAGGTCTGATCCTCGGTGCAATAAACCAATCTATCCAGATCCTTATCATACCAGTCATTGGCAATAATTCCATGTACCGCCGGCGTAGTACCGGTGAAGACGGAAGCATGTCCAGGACCTGTTTTGGTCGGCGCATAATTAAAATGATTGTTCTTGCAATTAAAACCTTCATTGACCAAGCGCTTAAAACCACCTTCTCCATAGTGATTCCAAAACCGGGTTAGATAATCATAACGCATTTGATCTACCACAATACCTACCACTAATCGGGGACTGGTATTTGGGGCCTTTACCTGTTGTTGTTGAAATTTTGTTTTTGATTTTCTTTGAGCCCATCCATCAACCGGATAGCTGGCGAATAGAAATACTAAAATAAAAAGCAGCGTGTTATTTCTGATCATGTTGAATTTCTTAAAAAAGTAAAAGTAAATAAATTAAAGTCTTAAAACTTTAATTGAAGATTAAATGACATTTAATATTGTTATTTTTACAACAAGAAGTATATTTTTACTGCATGAACTATATAGCATCTATTGGTAGCTATTCTATAATGATCCGAGAGGTTTTTAAAAAACCCACCAAATGGTCGGTGATGAAAACCTTAATTCTAAAAGAAATAGATGAGTTAATTTTTGGTTCTTTAGGTATAATTATTTTTATATCTTTTTTTATTGGCGGAGTTGTTACCATACAGACAGCGTTAAACTTAACAAGTCCATTGATACCGCGGAGTCTGATAGGTTTTGCCACAAGACAGTCTGTAATTTTGGAATTTGCCCCAACTTTTACCTCCATTATCATGGCAGGTAAGGTGGGCTCTTATATCACTTCCAGTATAGGTACCATGCGTGTTACGGAACAGATTGATGCTTTGGAGGTTATGGGGGTAAATTCACTTAACTATTTGGTATTTCCCAAAATAATAGCGCTTTTAATGTACCCGTTTGCCATAGCTATAGCCATGTATGTTGGAATTTTGGGAGGGTGGATTGCCGGTGTTTTTGGAGGTTTTAGTTCTAGTGCCGATTTTATTAAGGGAATACAGAACGAATTTATACCCTTCCATATAACCTATGCCTTTATAAAGACTATTGTATTTGCATTTGTAATAGCTACAATACCATCATATCATGGTTATTACATGAAGGGTGGGGCCTTGGAAGTTGGTAAGGCCAGTACCACTTCGTTCGTTTGGACCAGTGTGGTGATAATCATCCTCAACTATATACTAACCCAGTTACTATTAGGCTAATGATAGAGGTAAAGGATATAGAAAAATCGTTTGGAGAAACGGAAGTACTAAAGGGAATTTCCACCAGTTTTGACAAGGGGAAAACCAATTTAATCATTGGCCAAAGCGGATCGGGAAAGACGGTTTTCCTAAAATGTCTTTTGGGGTTGTTTACACCAGAAAAAGGCACCATAAGTTATGACGGAAAGATCTACGCCGAGCTTTCCGGAGATGAAAAAAGGGATTTACGCCAAGAAATGGGTATGGTATTCCAAGGAAGTGCCCTTTTTGATTCCATGACGGTGGCAGGCAATGTTAGATTTCCAATGGAAATGTTTACAAAACGGTCCAAATCAGAAATGGAAGATCGGGTAGATTTTGTGTTAAAGCGGGTAAACCTAGTGGATGCACATCATAAATATCCCTCCGAAATTTCTGGTGGTATGCAAAAAAGAGTCGCTATTGCAAGGGCCATTGTAATGAACCCCAAATACTTATTCTGCGATGAACCTAATTCTGGATTGGATCCTAAAACGGCCATCCTCATTGACAATCTTATACAAGAAATCACCAAAGAATACAATATCACCACAATTATAAATAGCCATGACATGAATTCCGTTATGGAAATAGGGGAAAAAATAATCTTCCTCAAAAATGGACTTAAGGAATGGGAAGGCACTAATAAAGAGATCTTTAAAACCGACAATGAAGCGGTCACCAATTTTGTTTATTCCTCGGAACTCTTCAAAAAAGTAAGGCAGATGTACATAGAAGAGCGTAATTAGCTCTCTGTTTCCTTAATTTCGATTTTATCGTTTTTCAGTCTAAGTTTTAACCAGGCATGCAGTTTTTTGGTGTCCGCTTCAATTTGCTGTTTCCTAGATTTATCTTTCCACCTCACCTCAAATACAGGAATGGTATCCGTTTTGTTAAAGTCGGTCTTTATAGTCGGTGAAAAACCAAGGGTCATAAGATTTTCATAAGTGGTTTTGGCTTCCGCACTAATGTCTGCAAAGGGAATAGATAGTTTTGACAATCTTCCCAATTCTTCCTCGAGCATAAGAATCTTTTCGTCTTTACCCAAAAGTTCGGCTTTTTTAGATTCGTACAGCTCGTTTACGTAATTAAACTTTTGTTCGGTATCGTCTTTTCCGCCCTGTACTATCCTAAGTTCCGTATCCGTTAGTTTGGAATATTTATTTTTCTGGGTTCGCCATGTCTCAATAACATTTTCCGGGATAAGTTCATCGCCCATACAGACCAATTCTATGGTAGGATTTACATCGCCATTATAATTAATCTGCGTAAGATCATCCATAAATCTACCACTTTTGTTAAACTGATAGACCCCTATGGTCTCATTGATGAGGTCTTGTGCCTGTTTCATAAATCTAGACTCCTGAAACACATTATAAAAAGTAACCCCGGCCGGCACCATCATGATTATTGCCAAGAGCGAGGCAAGTCTTGCAATAAGTCTTCTACGCTTAGAATTCACGTAACGGACCATGGGAAAACGCAGTAATTTGATGACCAAAAAAGTAGCTAGTGCAATAAAAACCGTATTTATACCAAACAAGAACATGGCTCCTCCGGCATAGTCCAAATTACCAATGGCCAAACCAAAACCTACAGTACAGAGAGGGGGCATCAAAGCCGTGGCAATGGCAACCCCGAAAATTACACTTGCAATGGTTCCTTTCTTGGCCCTAGCTATCACTAGTGCAAGTCCTCCAAAAAAAGCGATCAACACATCCCTGATATCGGGTGCGGTGCGTGCAAGCAGCTCGGAGGATTCATTCCGCAAGGGAAAAAAGTAAAAGAACAAAAAAGCGGTAAAAACACTAAGTATCACCATTACGGCAAAATTCTTTAAGGAGCGCCTTAAAGTATCTATATCGTTAATAGCCAAAGACATCCCTATACCCAAAATAGGCCCCATTAAGGGTGATATTAACATTGCACCAATAACAACGGCAGTGGAATTTGCGTTTAAGCCTACAGAAGCTATAAAAATAGAGCAGATCAAAATCCATGAAGTATGGCCCTTAAAAGGAATATCCGCTATTATTGATTCTTTGGTGGCATCTTGATCGGTATTGTTTCTAATATCCAATAATTCCGAGAGAAACTTTTTAGAACTCCCCAATAGTCCCTGAAAGTTCTTTTTTACTTCTTCGCCACTCAGTTCTTCCTCTTCCGGCTTTCCGTTGTTTTGTTGAAATTGATTTTCTTGCATAATTAAGCGTACTTATCCCCAAATTTATCTTTAACCTTTGCTAGCACTTGTTTGATGTCTTGTTCTTTGGATTTGGGAAAAATCAGTAACACCTCTTCTTTATCGATTATAATATAGTCGTCTAGCCCATCTACCACCACCACCTTGTCCTTGGCGGATCTTATCATATTACCATGCGCATCGGTCGTAATAACTTTGCTGTTTACCACGGCATTGTTATCTGTATCCTTATCCAACTTGTCATATAGCGAACCCCATGTTCCCAGATCGTTCCAATCAAAAGAAGCAGGAAGCACATAAATTGCTTTTGATCTTTCCAAGATAGCATAATCTATTGAAACATTCTCGGCTACCGGGTAGTTCTCTGCAATGAAACTCCGTTCTTCGGTGGTGTTATAGCAAGACCATCCGGAATGGAACAATTTATATTGTTGGGGTTGATATTCCTTAAAGGCGTCAACTATGGTATTGGCACTCCACATAAATATTCCTGCGTTCCACAAAAAATTACCTTCTTCCAAAAATGATCTAGCCGTTTTGTAATTGGGCTTTTCTCTAAACTGACGTACTTTTTTCAATACTTCGGAGCTTTCCTTTTCAAATTCGATATACCCAAAACCCGTATTCGGGAATGTTGGTTTAATGCCCAGGGTACACAGCACTTTTTCTTGTTCGCATTTGGTAAAACATTTTTTCACATCTGCCGCAAATGCCTCCTCATCCTCAATCCAGTGGTCGCTTGGGGCTACTATCATTACGGCGTCCGGGTTCATTTTTTGGATTTTTAAGGCTGCGTATAAAATACAAGGGGCCGTATTTCGTATGGCAGGCTCCAAGACTACCTGTTCGGAGGTTACCAGCGGCAATTGTTCCAATACAAGGTCGTTATATCTTTCATTGGTAAGAATCAATATGTTCTCTTTGGGCACAAACTTGTTAAGCCTATGAAAGGTCTTCTGTATGAGTGTTTCTCCACTGCCAAGCATATCATGAAACTGCTTTGGATAAGAAGAAGTGCTTACTGGCCAAAATCTAGAACCAACTCCACCGGCCATTAAAACCGCATAATAATTATTATTCATCTTTTTGTTCTTTATTGGTTACCCAAAAAAAGCCATTCTGGCCTCAATGGTTAACATCCTTTTTCATTCGGAAGCCAAACACTTCGCTAATCACTTAGCAATTCTACTTCTGCATTGGGCTGAAAAAGATACATTTTACCGGTGCCAATTTCAACACACTCGTACCTTTTAACCCTTTTATTTCCTTTTTTAAAACGCTTACCATTATATATTCTAAAGATACTGCCCCATGGTAGTTCAAAAATGTACGTTTTATTGGTCTTAACATCAAATTGTTTTAAAGCAATTGATAAATCGGCGTCGGTACCGCTACTGGCTTTGGGGTTTTTAAAGTGTCTGGCCAGTACGGGCAAAAGATTGGACGGAAATACATCTGGTCTAATAAATGGAAGCATCAGATACTGAAAGGTCTTTTTCCATTCTATTCCGTGGGGTTTAATGGCCCTGCCAAATTTTTCAAAGGCCAACAAATGTGCAATCTCATGTATCAGGGTAATTAAAAACCGATATTTATTTTCAGTGGCATTCACCGTTATTTGATGCGTGCCGTTGGGCAAGCGCCTGTAATCCCCATGACGTGTAACTCGTTGGTTTACAATTTTTAAATTAACCCCTGTCTCCTTAATAAGCTCCAAGCAGGGTAAAACTGCTCTTTCGGGAAGGTATTTCTTTAAAACATCGTCCATTAAGACAAAAATAGTTTTTTTGTAAACACCTTTACTTTGCAATGAACAATTCATCAAAAAAAATTAACTTCGCCCAAGCTAAAGAACAAAGTATTTTGAAGTTTTGAGTTTAACCCAACATTCACAACTTACCGGATTATGTCAAACATCGTAAAAAAGATTTCAGCTTTTTTCAAAAAGAAAAAAAACCCTAAAGTGCCGTTTGAGACATCTACGCAATACTGGGAAGAACGCTATGAAAAAGGAGGGCACTCCGGTGCGGGCTCTTACAATAGGCTCGCAGAATTTAAGGCAGAAGTAATAAACCCTTTTGTCTCCACAAACAAGATAGATACTGTTGTAGAATTTGGGTGTGGAGATGGTAATCAACTACAACTTTTCAAATTTAATTCGTACACTGCTTACGACGTAAGTGATTCCATAATCCAAAAGTGCAAAGATCTTTTTGGTGATGATCCAACCAAATCCTTTTTTCATCTAAGTGCCTATCGTCCCCAGACTTTTGATTTATCACTTAGTCTTGATGTTATCTATCATTTGGTAGAGGATACAGTTTTCGAAGATTATATGGAACGGTTATTTGATTCTTCATATAAATATGTTATCGTTTATTCTTCCAACGATAATAATAGCGAATCAGCGGTACACGTAAAGCATAGAAAGTTTACGGATTGGGTGGCAAAGAACAGGCTTAATTTTCAGCTGATCGACAAAATACCCAACAGGTATCCGTTTGATGCAAAAAATCCAAAAACTACGTCATTTGCCGATTTCTTTATTTATGAGAAAAACGCTTAACGCCGCATTGCTTAGGGTGTAGAATTTGAAACCTGTAACAATTTTCCGTTATACATTTTATGTCCGGTAAGGGCAAAGTCTTTAATATATGTTGCCATTTCCAAAGGTGTGGTAGGAGCCTGATAACCTGGAAAAGCCTCTTCCAACATTTCTGTTTGAACCGCACCCAGTGCCAATACATTAAATGATGGCCCCGATTCTTTAAACTCTTCTGCCCATACTTCAGTAAGACCAATAACGGCCGCCTTACTGGAACTGTAAGCCGCGAGACCAGGAAACTTAATGCTTCCTTGAACACCTCCCATAGAACTTACCGTGACCACATGTCCGGTTTTGGCCATCTTGGGTATAATGGCCCTAGTAAGGTTAGCCAGGCCAAGAACATTTACGGCGTAAACCGCTTCAAACTCCAAAGCTGTGGTTTCCAAAAAGGGTTTTCGCAACAATTTACCCGCATTGTTGATTAGTACGTCCACTGTTTCCCAATTTTCATCTAGAAAACCTTTCAATTTTTTCAAATCGGAAGGTTTGGAAATGTCAAAAGGGAAAGTTGTAATATTTTTATGGCTTATTTTGGATATTGGCTCGGTATTCCTGGAGAGTGCCAACACTTGATGTCCTTCTTTGGCAAAAAGTTTGGCCATTTCGAAACCTATACCCCTACTACTTCCTGTAATAACTACGTTGGCCATGGACTACTTATATTTAAGCTCCTGGGAAGATGCATTGGCAATGCCTTCTAGTACCGGAATGGTTTTATTTACAACTGCAGCCATATGTTCAAAGTCCATTAGGGAAACCTCATCGCCAACTTTATGGTAATGATCAAAATTGGTAAAATCGAAAGTACAGTACGTTTGGGAAGGTACTCCAAATTCGGTATGGAAGGGATAATTATCCGAGCGTTTAAACAAATCAAATTCTTTGGCCGTGGGTAAAAACCCTATTAGGTTTTCTTTGGCATAATTGTTACTTACCTCGGCTAAATTGGAGGCCTCATAACCCGTTATGTACATGAAGTAATCCTTTTCCTTTAGAGGCACCCCTACCATTTCAAAATTTAACATGGCATATAGGTTTAAATTTTCTTCTTTCAGTTTTTTGGCCAGATGTATAGATCCCAAAAGTCCCTTTTCTTCGGCACTGAAAAGTGCAAAAATGATACTTCTTTTATTGGTCTTGGCGTTTCCAAAATATCGTGCCAACTCTAGTACTGTGGTAGTACCGGAAGCATTGTCATTGGCGCCATTGGCTATTGAATCCCCGGCTACTGCCTTTATAACGCCGATATGATCGTAATGTGCCCCCACTACCAAGAACTCTTTTTTTAATTCAGGGTCACTACCTTCAACAAAACCTACCATGTTATAAGCCGGTTCCGAAAAATTGGACAAGGTGTCCCTGTAGGAGTTAAAATAAGGTGCCACACCATTATTTAAAAACACCTTTTCTATAAAATCGGCGGCTTTGGCAATACCCTCGCTACCAGAATCTCTACCCTTCAATCCATTGGAAGATAGAAAACTGATAATTTCCCCAACACCAGTACTATTTGAGAAAGAAGTTTCTTTTTGGTCCATGACCATATCATCTTTTTTTTCTACAGCATCAACACGGGCTTTGAGTCCGTCTGGTGAATTTGAAATTTCGGATGTATTTGATTCTTTGATTTGTGTAGACCCACAACCCAATGCTAGCGAAAGCAAAACGGTACAGATAAGTTTTTCCATTATTTATCAATTTTGAGTTTAAAGATAAAAAAAGCATCCTGAACTAATCAGGATGCTTCATATATAATCTTTTGAAAAGTCTTATGCCAACATTGTTACAGGATGTTCCAAATAGGCCCTTAAAGTTTGTAAGAACTGCGCACCAGTAGCTCCATCAACCGTTCTATGATCACAGGCCAGGGTAACTTTCATTGTGCTTCCCACCACAATCTCGCCGTTTTTAACCACTGGTTTTTCTACAATTGCGCCAACAGAGAGGATGGCAGAATTGGGTTGGTTAATAATTGAGGTAAAATCCAGAATACCGAACATTCCTAAATTGGATACCGTGAACGTACTCCCCTGCATTTCATCCGGGGTTAATTTTTTATTTCTTGCCCTACCGGCCAAATCTTTTACGGATGCACCTATTTGGGTAAGGCTAAGTTGGTCCGTAAATTTCACAACGGGCACTACCAACCCTTCATCAACAGCAACGGCCACACCCACATGTATATGTTGGTTGTAGCGTGTTGTATCTCCATTCCACATAGTGTTGACCTGTGGATGTTTTTTAAGTGCTACGGCGCAAGCCTTAACAACCATATCGTTGAAGGACACCTTGGTATCGGGCAGGCTATTTATTTGGGCCCGGGATGCCTTGGCGCTATCCATATTTACTTCTATGGTTAGATAATAATGTGGTGCGGTGAATTTTGATTCTGCCAACCTTTTGGCAATAGTCTTCCGCATTTGGGAGTTTTTCACTTCCTCACTACCCTCTTCGCCTACAGGAAGATTTATCGGAGCCATTGCCATAGGTGCCGCCGTGGGCTGCTCAATTGCTGCAGGAGTGGTCTGGACCGGTTTTTCCGAAGGCTGATAACCTTCCACATCTTTTTTAACAATTCTACCATGGTCACCGGTACCTTTTACATCTGCAATGTTAATTCCTTTTTCTGCTGCAATTTTCTTTGCCAAAGGCGAAGCAAAAATACGTTGTCCGTTGGGAGTAACTACTTTCTCCGTTGCTACAGCAGGAGAGTCTTCCTTCTTAGTCTCCGGAGCACTACTTGTATCTGTCGTTGGCCCAGCTGCAGAAGGTTTGGCACTAAGCACAGCACCTACATCGGTCCCTTCCGGGCCTATCACGGCCAAAACCGTGTCCACAGGTGCAGATTCTCCTTCATTGATCCCTATGTGCAACAAGGTCCCATTATAGAAGGATTCAAACTCCATGGTAGCTTTGTCCGTCTCTATTTCCGCAAGTATATCTCCTTCTTCTACGGTATCTCCTACTTTTTTCAACCATGAAGCCACGGTACCTTCTTCCATGGTATCACTAAGTCTGGGCATTTTTATAACCTCTACCCCTTCCGGGATGGCGGTTGTTTCGCCAGAAGCTGCTTCAATCTCTTTGTTATCTACCGCCTCTGGTGTATCTGATTGTGTTTCCTCTTTGGACGGTGCCGGTGCGGACGACTTTCCGTTTAACAATCCAGAAATGTCCTCTCCTTCTTCACCGATAATTGCCAATAAAGTATCTACCGGGGCACCATCGCCTTCTTGAATTCCTATATGCAAAAGTGTTCCTTCGTGGAACGACTCAAACTCCATAGTGGCCTTATCGGTCTCTATTTCCGCTAAAATATCGCCTTCTTCTATCTTGTCCCCAACATTCTTTAGCCACTTAGCCACAGTACCTTCTTCCATGGTATCACTAAGTCTGGGCATATTTATTACTTCAGCCATTTACTTATAATTTATGTTCTACAAATGGATAATCCTCTTGCTCATATACCATATCATATAACTGGCTTATAGGAGGGTAATCCGATGCTTCTGCAAACTGCTCACATTCCTTAACCAATTGCTTTACACGCGCATCAATTTCTTTAACCTCTTCCTCTGTGGCATACTGCTTTTCCTTTATCACATCCAAGACCTGGGTGATGGGGTCTATTTTTTTGTATTCTTCCACTTCCGCTTTGGTTCTATAATGCTGTGCATCTGACATGGAATGTCCTCTATATCTATAGGTCTTCATTTCTAAAAAGGTAGGTCCGCCCCCTGTTCTAGCACGCTCTATTGCTTTGCTCATTTCTTTGGCTACGGTAACAGGATCCATACCATCAACTGGGCCACAAGGCATTTCATAACCCAATCCAAGTTTCCAAATATCGGTAGAATACGAAGTTCGGGCTACGGATGTTCCCATGGCATATCCATTATTTTCACAAATGAACACTACCGGCAGCTGCCACAACATGGCAAGATTAAAGGTTTCGTGTAAGGAACCTTGCCGTACCGCACCATCTCCCATATAGCAAAGGGTTACTGAATCTCTTTTGAAATACTTGTCACCAAAAGCCAACCCGGCCCCTAGTGGAATTTGACCTCCAACAATACCATGACCGCCATAGAAACGATGCTCCTTGGAAAAGATATGCATGGAACCACCCATTCCTTGAGACGTCCCTGTAACCTTTCCGTACAATTCGGCCATTACCTTTCTAGGATCTACCCCCATACCTATGGGCTGAACGTGATTTCGATATGCAGTGATCATTCTATCCTTGCTTAGATCCATAGCATGTAATGCTCCGGCCAAAACGGCCTCTTGTCCATTGTACAAGTGTAGAAAACCTCTAACTTTTTGCTGAATATAAACTGCCGCCAGTTTGTCCTCGAACTTTCTCCAGAAGAGCATATCCTCATACCACTTTAGGTAGACCTCTTTGGTAATTTTTTCCATTAACCTATTTTTTTTGTAGAATTTTCATAAAACGGAAAAACAAAAATACACATTAAATCAATAGTGGAAAAACATTGAGGTAAAAGCTAGTTACAGGTTATGCCATTATTTAATTGATGGCAAAAACCTATCTTAAAAAAGAGCTGTTAAAGGCCAAGGGTAAAATATCCGCAATGGATTTACATTGTAACACTTCCCCTGCTTCCCCCATAAGCAATAATCTAATGGGCGATTGTTGTTTTTGTTCGTACTCAACTATGGATTGCCTACAATTACCGCACGGGGCCGCAGGCTCTCCTACCACATAATTTCTGGAAGTTGCAGTTATCGCTATGGCTTTTATTGGTATACCGGGATATTTTGCCCCTGCTTGGAAGACGGCCACTCTTTCAGCACATAATCCGGATGGGTACGAAGCATTTTCCTGATTGTTTCCAATGACTACCTCGCCGTTTTCCATCAATACTGCAGCTCCTACCAAGAAATTTGAATACGGTGCATAGGCATCTTTTCTGGCAGCCACAGCCATCTTCATAAGTTGTTGATCTTCTGCAGAAAGGGTCTCAAAAGAATCATAGACATTTAGGTCAAAAGTAACTTGGCGCTTCTTCATAAGTCTAGTTGGATTGCGATTAGTATCTGAACAAAAATAGAAAAACCTGCCCAAAGGCAGGTTTTTCCATCAAATCTGATGATTATTTTAGTTGTTATAGTATTCTTCTCCAAAGTTAAAGGTTAAGGAAAATCTCAGGGTATTTTCCAGAGGGTTCCTTACTTGTGAGGAAGAGAATAAATAAGATAGATCTATCTGCGCTGATTTAAACTGAAAGCCCGCTCCAAGTGTAAAGAATTTTCTAGACCCTTTTTCTTCGCTTTCGTTAAAATATCCGGCCCTTACCATAAAGGCTTCTTGATAAACGTATTCTAGACCAACGGCCCAGGTTAATTCCTTAAGTTCTTCGCTACCACCATCCGGGGCATCCCCAAACGATTCGAATATACCATTGAAGAAGGTAATATCTTGGTATTCGGCATTATCTTCCGAGTCTACATCGCCATCGCCATCAAAATCCCTTGGTGTAGGAACCAATAATTTGTTTATTTCAGTGGTAATTCCCAATACATTATCCTGATCCAGAATAAAATCGAAACCACCACCTAATTTAAGATTGGCAGGTAAAAAGTTTTCCTGTCCGCCTTCATCGTATTGTATTTTACCTCCAAGATTGGAAATGTTGAAACCTGCCCTCCAACGTCCGTCAAAACTGTTATAGGCAATCTCCCTTGATCTATAATAACCTGCCACGTCTACGGCAAAACTATTGCCCGCCTGAGAATCTACCCCGGCATCTTGAAGTTTTAGATTGGAACTGATAAACCTACCTCCCACGGCCATGGAAAATTGGTCGCTTAATTTTAATGAGTAAGATCCATCAATGGCAAACTCATTAGGTTTTGCTATTGTACCTGGGTCATTGGCAAATTGTCTTAGCTCTATTTCCCCTAGGGTAAAGTATCTAACACTAACAGCGAAGGCACTCCGATCATTTATTTTATTGTAGAAATTAGCGTTTAAGAGCGCTATATCTGTAGTAACGCTCTCCAGGTAAGGCGTGTAACTAACTCCTATTCCCATTTTTCGCTCCGCAAAAGCAAACTTAGCGGGGTTCCATTGTTGAGAAAAGGCATCAACAGATGTAGCCACACCCATATCACCCATACCCGCTGCCCTAGCGTCCGCTGCAATGGTAAGAAAGGGCACTGCAGTGGTTATTACCCTGTCTTCCTGTGCAAATATTTTGCACACAAAACAGAGCAAAGTGAGTATCAATAATTTCTTCATTTTTTCTATTATGATTTAGTTGTATTACAAATAAACGTCCATTTTAATATTATCTTGTATAAAAGCATTATTATTTTTGCGAATCCCTATCAATACGAAGAATAGGGCAAAAAAAAGGCCTAATGGCTGGCGAAATTAACCTAAAATGAAATTTCTAAGCGGTACAATTCGTCAAAACGAAAAAGAAACTCGTTTATCCATACTAGATTGCATATTATATCGTTATAATTTTTGGGAAGGTATGCTTTACATCATACGCCCAGGCTAAATTGGCCAAAATATTTTTAGAGCGACAAAATATAATAGGCAATTCGTCGTTTTATAAGCCGAAAGTGACGCACAAATTAATTAAAATACGAATTCCAAACCACCACATGTGGCGGTTTGTATTTGAACTCAAGTCCAAATTATGAAAAAACAGTTTATCAAAGTTGTACTCTCTTGTCTGGTTGTAGCGGGTAGTTTTACAAGTTGTAAAAAATCCTCGTCCTCATCCAAAAATGTTTCAAGGGCTACAGGTTGGAAAATCAATGCAAAAGAAGGTGGTTTTCAGTACAACACAGATTTCAAAGAACAGGCAACTGCCCCTGGTTTGGTGTTTGTGGAAGGCGGTACCTTTACAAAAGGTAAGGTACAAGATGACGTAATGCACGATTGGAACAATACCCCATCGCAACAACATGTGCAATCTTTCTACATGGATGAAACGGAGGTTACCAATGTTATGTACTTAGAATACCTGGACTATCTAAAGAGTGTTTATCCTCCAGAAAATCCAAAATATGCAAATATTTACAAGGGTGCTTTACCAGATACGTTGGTATGGAGAAATAGACTCGGATTTAACGAGACTATGACCAACAACTATCTAAGACACCCGGCCTACGCCGAATATCCCGTAGTTGGTGTAAATTGGATACAGGCCGTACAGTTTGCCAAATGGAGAACAGACCGAGTAAACGAGGCCATGTTGGAAAAGGAAGGGTATCTTTCACAAGACGCAAAATATAAAGCTGCTACCGGTGAGGTAGAAGGCACCTTTAGTACCGAGGCCTATTTAAACAGGCCAGAGTCCGTTTATAACGGCCAGATAGATTCCCTACAGGGAAAACAGAAAAAAGATTCCGTATCTGCCTTTGCAAAGCGAAGCAGTGGTATCATAATGCCAGAATATAGACTTCCAACAGAAACCGAATGGGAGTACGCTGCGGCTGCACTTCAAGGTACTAGAGAATACAACAACTATAGAGGTAGAAAAAAATATCCTTGGGAAGGTGATTATACCCGAAACGGACAACGTGTTGGTAGAGGAGACCAATTGGCGAACTTTAAACAAGGAAAAGGAGATTACGGCGGAATTGCCGGATGGTCTGACGATGGAGCGGATATTACTGCAGAAGTTAAATCGTATAAGCCCAATGACCTTGGTCTTTACGACATGGCCGGTAATGTTGCAGAATGGGTATCCGATGTATACCGTCCAATTGTAGACGACGAAATTAGTGACTTCAACTATTATAGAGGTAATATCTATATGAAAACTGCTATCGGAGAAGATGGCAAAGTAAACATACTAAGAGACTCTATCGTTTACGATACCTTGCCAAATGGCAAAATTGTAGCGGTGAACCTTCCTGGTGAAATTAAAATGGTACCTGTAGGAGACGAAGAAACTTATCTTAGGACTAACTTTTCCTCTAGTGACAACAGGGGTTATAGAGATGGTGATCCAGGGTCTTCAAGATTCTTTGATAGATTTAGTGATGAAGAAGACGAGGATGGCAGATCCATGTACAATTCTCCTAAACATAATGTGGAACGAGATTCTCTTGGTAGGGTGGTTCGTCAATACGATACCTCCAACAATAGAACTACCCTGATCAATGATGAGGTAAGAGTTTTCAAAGGTGGGTCATGGAGAGATAGAGCCTATTGGTTAGACCCTGCACAGCGCAGGTACCTACCTCAATATATGGCTACGGATTATATCGGATTTAGATGTGCCATGTCTCGTGTTGGATCCAAATCAAAAACAAAAAATAAAACCGTTAGAGGCAAAAAAGTAAGATAACGGCAAAAAAAAATATGTGTAAAAAAGCCCTTTTTAAAAAGGGCTTTTTTTATATCTTAGATTTATGAGCATAGAAGAATTGCACCAATTTTTTTTACAACACCCCAACGTTTGTACGGACACAAGAAAACTTAAAAAGGATGATATCTTCTTTGCCTTAAAAGGAGACAACTTTAATGGTAACCTCTATGCATCAGAAGCCCTTGCCAAAGGAGCAAGCCTAGCCATAATAGACGAAAAAGAGCAACATTTTTCCAACAAGACCTTATTGGTGGACAATGCACTGGAAACCCTTCAGCAATTGGCCAACTTTCACAGAAATTATTACAAGGCGCGTGTAATTGCTCTTACCGGAAGTAATGGCAAGACCACTACAAAAGAACTCATCCATGCCGTGCTCTCCAAAAAATACAGCACCATTGCCACCCAAGGAAATCTAAATAACCATATTGGGGTTCCACTTACCTTGCTCTCCATTACCCAAGATACCGAAATAGCAATCGTGGAAATGGGTGCCAACCATCAAAAAGAAATAAGTTTCCTTTGTAAAATAGCGCAGCCAGATTTTGGGTATATCACCAATTTTGGCAAAGCACATTTAGAAGGATTTGGTGGTGAAGCAGGAGTTATTAAAGGAAAAAGCGAGCTTTATGATTATCTAATGGATAACGACAAATCGGTTTTTCTAAATGCCGATGACGAAATCCAAGAAAAGAAACTACGCAGCTATATTAAAAAAATGGGGTTTAGCGGGCATAACCATACCTATTACAACATCCTTTTTTTAGGGGCCGATCCGTACGTGGCACTCAAGGCCGAGGATGTTATTATTAAATCGCAGTTAATCGGTAGTTACAACTTTACCAACTGTGCCATTGCTGTACTTATGGGTAAATATTTTAACGTTCCAATAGCGGATACAAAAAGTGCTATTGAAAGTTTTGTACCGCAAAACAACCGCTCTCAAGTCATAATCCAAAACGGACATAAAATAGTCTTGGATGCCTACAATGCGAACCCTACGAGCATGGAGGCGGCATTACAGAATTTCAAGAACATGACAGGAACTCCAAAAATAGTATTCTTGGGCGATATGTTCGAGCTTGGGGAAACCGCTGCCAAGGAACATCAATATATTGCAGACATGGCCGCAAAACTGGGATTTGACAAGATTTTTCTAGTAGGCGTCAATTTTGATGGAGTAACTTCCTCTTTACAAACCTTTAGCTCTTTTGATACCCTGAAGTTATACCTAAAGGAGCATAAACCGGAAAAAAGTACAATCCTGATCAAAGGCTCCAGGGGTATGGCCCTAGAAAGGATCTTACCGCTCCTTTAGAAGAAACACCCACGGACCAATGTAATAGACTACAGGTTTCCCCGACCTATTGGTATGTCCAATAACCCCTTTAACAAGGTAAACCTGTTTATTGCGTTACAATATTTATTGAACCGCAAAAAACAAAGTATTCTGGCCACTTTCGGTGTGGTCCTGGGTGTGGCCATTTTTATTGTCATGATTAGCTTCATGACCGGAGTAAATGCTTTTTTGGACGATGCCGTTTTCAATGGGAGCCCGGACATAATAATAAGTAACAAGCATGGAGCAAACAAAGAAAAAAGCATCTTCCAGAACAGTATACCCCATCTAGATGAGATTGATAAGATAAATTCATTATTGGACGAAAACAGTAATGTTGCCGCTTACGCGCATCAAACTATTTCTCCCGCAATACTAATCAGTAACACTGCTCAATTGCCAGTGAGTGTTAACGGGGTCTTTCCTGATCAGGAAACAAAAATGGTAGATTTGGACCGAAGATTAGTGCTAGGAGAAGGTCTTCCAAGCCTCAATCGCGACAATGCCATACTTCTAGGTGTAAACCTTGCCCAAAAATTGGAGCTCGCTGTTGGCGATAGTCTTAAAATGATCTTACCCAACGGAAGGAGCCGTATGCTGGAGGTTTCGGGGATATTCAGTTTTGGACTCACTACTATAGACCATCTTAGAACGTACGTAGCTGGTAAAACACTTCAGCACTTGCTTGCAGATAAGCCCGTGATCTCGCACGTACATATAAAGCTAAAAGATAGGGAGAACATAAGCCTTAGGGGGCTACTTGACGAAGCATTGGAAAATGTGGCTATAAATGATTGGAAAGAAAACAACAAAACCATTGTTGTTAGCAATAAGGTAAGAAATGTCCTTACATGGACCATTTCCATAGCCCTTTTGCTCGTTGCAGGGTTTGGTATCTATAATATCTTGAATATCACCGTTGTCCAAAAAAGAAAGGACATTGCAGTTCTTAAGACCATGGGTTACACATCTAAAGATATCATATTCGTTTTTCTTACCCAATCGCTGTTAATAGGAGCCATAGGTGCATTTCTGGGGGTCATTTTTGGTTTTTTGATCAGTTTTGCTATTTCTAAAACTCCCTTGGAAACCACCGACTTTATTATCGTGGATACCTATCCTGTAAACTTCAATTATTTATTTTACCTGCTTGGACTGTCCTTTGGGATAATAACCGCGGTACTAGCTGGTTACTTTCCTGCCAAAAAGGCCAGCGAGGTAGATCCGGCCACAATAATAAGAAATACATGATGTTAGAGGCCAAACATATTTATAAACACTTCCTGCTTCCCCAAAGGCAGCAGATACTCAATAACGTTTCCATATATGCAGAAGCAGGGGAATTGGTATCAATATTTGGTACTTCGGGGAGTGGAAAATCCACACTTTTATATATTCTGGCCACCTTGGACACGGATTTTGAAGGTGATTTGTTTATACATGACAAAAACATTAAAAGCTTAAAGGCCGATCGTCTAGCGGCCTTTAGAAACAAACATATCGGATTTGTATATCAATTCCATTATCTATTACCGGAATTCAATGTATTACAAAATGTGATGTTACCTGCCATGAAACTGGGAGAAAAAAAAGTAAGTCTAATTAGGGAGGAAGCACTAACCTTATTAAGGGAAATGGGCATGGAAGGTTATTCGAAACATCCAGCTCAATTGCTTTCTGGCGGCCAACAACAACGAGTTGCCATTGCCCGGGCCCTGATCAACAATCCATCGATCCTAATTGCCGACGAACCCACGGGAAACCTAGATCAGAAAAACACCCTGTTGATCTTTGAACTCCTGAGGGAAATAACAGCGGCAAAGAACAAGACCGTAATTATGGCAACACATAATTTGGAGCTCCAAAAAAAATCGGATAGGGTAATTGAAATTATTGATGGCTCTGTACGACTATAATCTAAAACCGCTTCAATTTAGCGATGAAAAATATAAGCAAGGAAAATATTATCATTTTTGATGGCGAATGCAGGCTGTGCAACGGTGTGGTGACGAATATTTTGCGTTTTTCACCGGATAAGAACTTTCGATTTGTAGCGTTCCAGTCCTGGGAAGGAAAAACGCTGTTAAAAGCAAATAACTTTGCTGTGGAACGTTTAGAGACGGTAATACTTATAGATGAGCAGGGTGTACATACCCACTCCGATGGTTTTCTAAAAATCCTATCCAAAATTCCAAAGTTTCAAAAAGTCGCTAGGTTAATGACCCTTGTACCCAAAATTATCAGGGACTTCATATATACAACGGCCGCAAAGAAAAGAGTGCAATGGTTTGGTAAATCCAAGACCTGCACTATTGTTTTTTCCTCTGTACAAGCCAATTAAACATTACCATACCAGTCCTAAAATGGTATCGGGATTGTGGGATATACTGGATTCGAACCAGTGACCTCTGCCCTGTCAAGGCAGCGCTCTAAACCAACTGAGCTAATATCCCCTTAGGGCATGCAATATCGGAAAATTATTGAATCCTATTTATATAATTATAGCCATCCGCCAAGTTTTTTAGGTTTAATACGCTTCAAAACAGCTTAAGTTCTTAATTTGCTGCCTACAAAATCGTTATTTGTACATTTTCATGATTTCCGAAGAGTTGCTTGTATCCTATAATGCTGAAAAGATATTCGTAAAACGAAGGGACACACTTTTTACCATTAACTCTAAAGCAAAATTCTATTATCAGGTAGCTTTGGGTGAAATCAAAATGAACAATTTTAATGATGATGGTAAGGAGTTTATACAAGGTATCTTTAAACCAGGTAGTAGTTTTGGGGAACCGCCGCTGTTTAGCGAAAGAAACTATCCTGCCCATGCAGAAGCTGTAACGGACAGTTATGTTTGGAAACTAAAAAAAGAAGCATTTTTTGAACTTTTGGTAGCCAATCCTGATGTACACTTACAGGTTACCCAGACCCTAGCCAATCGCCTACATTATAAAGCTATGATGGTTGCGGAAATCTCTTCAGAAAATGCCGAGCACCGCTTGTTACGTTTAATGGATTATTTTAAAAAACATATCCATAAGCTAAACCCAGATGAAATCTATAAAGTAGAGCTCTCTAGACAACAAATGGCAGATTTAACCGGATTGCGTGTAGAAACCGTAATACGCTCCATTAAATCCTTACAGAAAAAAGGCGCCATTAAGTTAGAGCATCATAAAATACTGCGTTAACTATTACCTTCAATTTAGCTGCGGGCTTCCACTTATTCCACAAAATGCAAACTAATGACGGTTATGATTTAGGTCATAAACCTGGGCCTCCTACCGAGCTTAACTTTGTGTTATTATGCTAAATCACACATCATGGAATTATATCTGAGATCTTTAAAAGAGTTTAAAAGTGGTCTACAAGGTTATTCTGCAATATTCATTATAGCACAAAGTTGTTTGGGTTCTGCGGCCGCCATGTTTATCCTTATGAATGGCAATGGGATGACACAAATGGTTCAGTTATTTTTTGTTACCATTATGTGTATGTTTTTTAATGGTGCTGTGCTATCACAACAGAAACCAAAACTAATACTTAACCTACTTATAGGAAGTGTAATCACTAGTCTATTGCTACTCATAGCCAACTTGGTATAAAACCAATTATAGAGGCCTAAAAGACAGCTCTACGTGCTTTGTCCGTGCTTTGCGTCTATAGGCCTCTACACCTATTCGCAAATACCAATAGTCGGTTCTTTATCCTTATATTTATAATCTGTCCAATCGTTGATTTATAAATGGATTTGCACCCGCTTAGAAAACACATAGAAGAACTTATCTCCCTTACGGACGAGGAGTTTTCATACATCCTATCTCATTTTGAGCCAATTCGGCGTAGAAAGCATCAATACCTTATCCAAGAAAAGGAACCCGTAAACAAGGAATTTTGGGTTATCCAAGGATGCTTGCGTTCCTATTTTTTCGATTCCGCTGGAAAAGAGCACATCATTCAGTTTGCCATGGAAAACTGGTGGATTACAGATTACGAAGCCTTCAACAACAAAGTGCCTTCCAAGGTTTTTATAGACTGCCTGGAAGACTGTCAATTACTCTACATTACCTTTGAAAACAGGGAAAAACTAAGTGCGGAAATGCACAAAATGGAACGTTTTTGGGCAAAAAAGACTAAACTTGGATATATAGCCTCTCAGAACCGGGTACTGTCCTTGTTAAAAAATACCGCCAAAGATCGTTATGAGCAGTTATCGGCACAATATCCCGATCTGCTACAACGCGTACCCAAAAAACTCATTGCTTCCTATTTGGGCATATCGCGTGAGACCTTAAGCAGACTTTATAGCGATTCGGAGTAATTTTGTTACGCCAATACTTCTTGCAAAACGTGACCTACCTCACTTCTAAATAGTGACCTACCTCCTATCGTTGGGTTAAATTTCCCTTGATCTTTGTACTGTAATTAAATCTATTGATATGCCTTATATAAACATTAAGGTTACGGATGAGCGGGTAACAAAAAAACAAAAGCAAAAGCTCATTGAAGGTGCAACGCAACTAGTTGTGGAGATTCTTCAAAAAGACCCAAAAACCACCCATGTTGTCATCGATGAAATTGCGGTAGATAATTGGGGCGTAAATGGGAAGCAGTATTCAGAATTTAAAACAAAAACAAAGAAATGAAAGAAAAAACAGTAATTGTAACAGGAGCTTCTACCGGAATTGGTAAAGCTATTACGCGGTTGTTCTTAGAAAACGGCAGCAATGTAATTATGAACTCGAAACATGAAGGCCGACTAAAGGCCACCTACGAAGAATTTGGAAAGCCCAAAAACGCCGAGTGGGTTGTTGGGGATGTCAGTAAAAAAGAAACCGGGGAGCGATTGGTGAAAACAGCCATAGAAAAATTTGGGACCATAGATGTCCTGATCAATAACGCCGGCGTATTCCTTCCCAAGCCCTTTTTGGATGTAGACGAAGAAGATCTAAACATGTTTTTGGATATAAATTTCAAAGGCACCTTCTTTACCTCGCAGGCAGTAATCCCCACCATGAAAAAACAAAAACAGGGTGCCATCATAAATATGGGTACCGTATTGGTAGATCATGCCATTGCCGGGTTTCCTGCAAGTGCAGCAGTATCTAGCAAAGGGGCCATACATACATTTACAAAGCAATTGGCAGTAGAATACGGAAAGGACAACATAAAAGTTAATACCATATCCCCTGGTATAATACGGAGCCCGCTTCAAGGTAAAATTGGGGTAGATAATGCGGACAGCTTGGCAGGACTTCATTTATTAAACCGTGTAGGAGAACCCGAGGAAATTGCCCAGGCGGCCTATTATTTGGCAAATGCCGATTTTGTTACAGGGGAAACCATTGATGTTGCCGGCGGACATACCGTGGGGCATGCAATAAGCTAATCTAAAGCATTAACTATGTATTCATCAAAATCCAAAGCCATAGAAACTGTGGTGAATAACTACTTTGAAGGACTCTTTTTGGGCAATGTAGACCAATTAAAGAACGTTTTTGACAAACAGGCCGTTGTTTATGGCGACATTCATGGCGAAGTCTTTGAAATGCCCATTGGACAATTTTTAGCAAGGGTAAAACAACGCAAAAGCCCTAATGATCTTAACGAAACTTTTAAAATGAAGGTTTTAGGTATTGAGGCTATGGGTCATAACGCAATGGTAAAAGCCCATGTGCCCATGTTGGGGAAAAACTATTACGACTTTTTATCCCTACATTGTTCCGATAAAGAATGGAAAATTGTAAACAAACTTTTTACCCATGTGGAAGGATAAACGGGCTACTCAACTTCTAGGAATAAAATACCCAATAATACAAGGACCATTTGGCGGAAGGTTTTCTTCCGCTGAATTGGTTTCCACAATTTCTAATTTGGGGGGAATGGGTTCTTTTGGTTTAAACGCTTATGAACCAGAGGAGATATTGGAAGTGGATAACGAAATTAAAAGACTTACCCAACATTCCTACGCGTTAAACCTTTGGGTGCCTTTAAAAGATGATCCGGCCAAAAAGTATACACCACGAGAGTTTAACCAGTTAAAACAACTTTTTAGGCCCTATTTTGAGGAATTAAAACTTCCTGTTCCCAGTTTACCCAAACCCCAAGGACCTGTTTTTGAGCAACAGGTAGAGGCTGTATTGAAAGTAAAACCACCTGTTATGAGTTTTATTTTTGGCATCCCGGAAAAAGAGGTGCTAAAATCGTTCAAAAAGGCTGGGACAACTACAATTGGTACCGCTACTACTGAAGAGGAGGCTTTGCTCATAGAAGCTGCAGGTTTAGATTTGGTAGTTGTTTCAGGGGCGGCTGCCGGTGGTCATAGGGCGGCCTTCTTAAAATCGGCGGAAGACTCGCTTTACGACACATATACCCTGGTCTCCCGGATATCAAAAAAAATAAAGATTCCCATAATAGCCGCGGGCGGTATAGGTAACTCTAAACAGGTTGTTGAAATGCTAAAGGCCGGTGCTTCGGCGGTACAGATAGGGACCGCTTTCTTGGCCACAAAAGAATCTGGCGCACCCGACTATCACAAAACTGCCCTTCGTTCTAAAAAACTGCTTAAAACAAGTCTTACCACCGTATATACCGGAAGACTGGCCAGGGCGATCTCGAATAATTTTTCAGAACGATATTCAGATGTCCAAAGCCAACAGATGGCACCCTTTCCAATACAAAGCTCTTTTTTGGCACCGTTGCGTAAGGAATTGATCAGGCAAGGGCGTTATGATGAAATAGCCCTCTGGGCTGGACAACCCACTTCACCCCTTGAGCATAGTAGCGCTACTGCCTTGTTCAATATGCTGCTAACCGAAATATAGCGACATTGGCATATCGATTCTAAACCTACTGATCTAAAAACATCGGGTCTTTGTTAATTTCGCTTATAAAATACGACCAATACTGTGTGAGTTAACCCTAGCGATGGTAGAAAAATTTACACCCGAAATAAACAAGGTATACTTTATAAACACCTACTCCTTATTCCAGATTCTATCGGGCACTGGTAGTATTCAGGTAGATTTTAAGAACTATTACGACTGGCAAGACAAGGCCATTTACCTCGAAAAAGGACAATATATAAAATTTCTTTCTGACGATTTCAGCGTTCGGAAAATACAGTTTCCAAATGAGACCATTTACCGGAACAAGGAAGTTAGGGTCTTGTTTAAACATCTTATCTCCCTTGGGTATATCAATTTTAACGAATGCGAAGCCTGCAAAAAATACTTGTCAGATACTGTGTTCGCGGAGCAGGTGACCAACATCATCGATGTCTCTTCTGAACAATGGTATTGGCAAAACCCATTTCATGCAAGTAAAAGTGAATATCAGACAATTTTTGACATTAAGGAGGTTATAGACGAGCAATACGCCAACCATTTAAACAATGAAGATCTTGTAAGCTTGATCAATGAGAATGGACACCATGCACAAGCTTTGGTAAAGGACAAGATAGGTTTAACGGTTAAATCTATGCTAACCAACAAAAGATTGGTTGAAAGTAAAAAGGAAATCGCCTTTACCGATAAAAACATCCAGGAGATTTCCTATGGGATGGGATACAAGGACCCTGCGTATTTCAATAGGGTTTTTAAGAACACAACAGGGCAAAGTCCTGCCAAATTCCGAAAAGATTTTGATTACTCCAAACGAGACAGTTTTATAGAGGATATTATAACCTTGCTACGTACCCATCATACGGAACAAAGGTCGTTAGGGTTCTATGCCGATAAGATGAATTTATCGGTGAAAGCATTATCAAAAAAAACCAAAGACAAGTTAAATACTTCCCTAGGGCAGCTTATCCGTTTTGAGCTCGTAAATACAGCCAAATCCATGTTAGCCCAAGACGCTCCCATACAAGATATCTCCTATCGTTTGGGTTTTGAGGAGCCTAACCATTTTTCGGGCTTTTTTAAGCATTACACCGGCCACTCCCCAACAGATTTTAAGCGTAAAAAGTACAACTCTTAGCGTTCTTTTTGTAGCTCTCTTCACACACTTCATACGGACATTTGCCCTGTAATTAATTACAAAGCAATTTTTGTTAAATCATTAAAACAATAAGTATGAATATTAAAGCATTAGCTACAGAAATCGACAGCATCGTTGCCCAAGGGGCCATTGTAGATGCTGTAAAACAATTCTTTGCCGAGGACGCACGCACTTCGGATTACAACAACGTTGCCACGAGCAACAAAACCGAAATGGTTGAGAAAATGGAAGGGTTTGCCAGCGCCATAGGCAAGGTAAACGGTATTACTCTTCATCATACCCTAGTAGACGGCAATGTCTCTGCTTCTGAGTTTACGTTTGATTTTGATATGAAAGACGGTAGCAGTATCTACTGGCACGAAATCATCCGACGGATTTGGAACGACGAGGGCAAGGTTATTAACGAAGAATATTTTAACGCTTAAACCGAAGAAGATGAAACTACGATTCATTACCACAACATTTCACAGGGTAACAGATTATACGGCCGGCTTAGGCAATTCTTTTTTAGGTTCATCTGACGATCGACCTTATGGCAGCCAAATCTTTTATACCGGTTTAATACAACGGCGGTATTTCTTGTAGTTTCCTTAGGCGAAATCAAATAATTAAGTAAAAACAAAATCTAAAAACGATGAAAAATTTAAAGAATATTTCAATTTTGGTCATTGCAGTGCTTACCGCATCAATGACTTATGGTCAAGATAAAAAAGCCAATAACATAGATAATAGCAATATTGCCCTTCAAGGTTATAGTCCGGTATCTTATTTGGATCTAGGTATTGCGCAAAAAGGTATAAAGGAACATAAATCCGAATACCAAAAGGTAGTTTACTATTTTACCACGGCTGCCCAAAAATCCAAGTTCGACAAAAACCCTGGGAAGTATAAGCCACAATATGGCGGATACTGTGCCTTTGGTGTTTATGCCGGGGCAAAATTTAGACCCGATCCCAATAAATTTATCGTACAGGACGGGAAGTACTTTCTATACCTGTACAATTTAGAACTAGACGCCCAGCAACTTTGGTTAGCGGAAAAGAACCACAATAAGCTGGTAGGCATAGCGAACAAAAACTGGGATAACTTAAGCAAGTCTTACAATTAATGATTGTTGTTTGTTTGTAAAAAACACCCAATCTCTTAGAAGAGAAAGGGTGTTTTTGTATGTTAAGACCATCCTGTTGACTTCCTAAGGATTGTCATCCAAAACACAGGACACCGGTCTATGATCACTAGATCTTGTGCTATTGTTAGCGCCGGCATTGCCACGTTCGAAGGCTTGATGCTCCACAAGACCATTGCCCGAATTTACTTTTAAGGAAAGGCTTCCATTTACCAAGGGCTGACTTATTAAGATATGATCGATCAGCAAGGGGTTCTGACTTGCAGGGATATTAAGTATAGGGTCCCGGAATTTGGCCGTCCATCTTAGGTTAGCAGGAAAATCGAACAAAACATGGTTAAAATAGCGTTCTGCCAAGAGTACTTCGCCCTGTAGGTTCTGGATAAGATCGAAGAAAAGGTACTGCTGTTCAAAAAAATCATGACCAGGTCCATCGTTGCAATCGCCCAGCACCATAATTCCGGGGGCTGGTAATTGATTGAATTTAGCGTCCACATAATCTCTAATGTTCCGTGCTTCCGTGGCCAACTTTACGCGGGCCTTAAGCGCAGTCTCAAGATAATTGCCATCCAAATTACCTTCCGGATCCCTTGTTATACTCTTTAAATTTATTTTAGACTTTAGATGAACTCCGATCAGTTCTATTTCCTCTCCATTTCCCAAGGTGTAAACAAGTACTTGTGGTTGTCTATAATGATCATGGTCATCTGGTTTTATCTTACCCCAATAGTTAACACTCCAATCCGCTGACCCAATAAAGGAATGCCAAACTTGGGCCTGTTGTATTCTACAATTGTTTAAAATTCCTGGTTTTACCACATACCACATCCATTGCGTGCCCCTACCATCATAGCCGTAGTCACTATCTTTGTCTCCCAAAGTATCTCCAGGTTGCTTTAAAAGTACGGGTACCCAAGTATTATTTAATACGGTATTGCAGAAATCGGTAATTGCCTGCTCTCCTTTTGGGCCTTCTACGATTAAAAGAATGTCCGGATCCATTTCAGTGATGGTCTCCCGTATTCTTCTAATCCTGTCCAAATCGTTGGCGGAGGGATTGGCTGTAATGAGTTCAGAACTATGCTCTATGTTCCAGGTAGTAACCTTTAATGACATGATGCGGAGTTTTATAATAATATACGTACTCACCCATCCCTTAAGGATGATAACTATCAAAAAAAGGGGGAACTGAACTGCACTATCAAAACATTTTTAAGTTACGATAACTGAAGAAATTGGAAAGTGTATTCGATAAAGGACTACTAACTTGGACAAAGTGTATTTTTGCAATTAAAACCCTAATTTAGTTAAGGTTTTTATGGTTTTTCAACAAGGAAACACCTTAAAAGAAATACGTTTTTGATCAGCAATTTTTGGAAAAGGTTGGGGAAAAATAAAAGGGTGGCAAAAACCACCCTTTTTAAATCATTGAATTCACAAACTATCGGGATAGATTGATCCCTGGTATTAGGAGTTGTCCTCTACCGAAGCATCCGGAGCATTCTTTGCAACAGAAGCCACACCATTTTCCATGGCAGCGGTACTGTTATACATTTCGCTAGAACCTATTACCTGACCGTTCGTAGCTTTTAAGTTAAAGTATGGACTCCCGTCCTTTGCAGTTTTTCTTTCAAAGTTTCCGTCATTGGCCGAATTCTTTTTTACAGAAGCTATACCATTTTCACATGCCGTTTTTGTGGTATACGCCTCACTACTAAGTATTACCTGTCCATTGGATGCCTTAAGATTGAACCTGAACTGTCCAGACTTATCCTTTTTAATTTCAAATTTTCCCATTACAATTTAGTTTTGATGTATATGGATAAACATACGAATAATTTATGATTCTCCATAATTCAAAAACAGAGGTATTAAGATTTTATCTCCAAACTTTCTTGGTTATTGCACATTCATTGATTGTGGACCCATCTATGTTTCCCAACAAATACCCTTTTTTAACGCAATGTTTTTTAAACAAGCGCAATGGATCAATGTTTTTACAATACCATTGCGCAAGTAAATCCTTAATTTTACAATATGAAGTCGTTGGCATTAAGTCTAGTATAGCCACGAACATAACAAATAATTCTTTTTTTGATGAACAACATTGCTCAGTTTTTAAATGCCAAGGGAATTAGGCCAACGGCCATGCGACTACTTATTTTTAAGCATATGACAGAAAGCAAGGTGGCAAAAACCTTAAACGATATAGAACGAGCATTTACCCAAGTGGACAGAACCACACTCTACAGGACCTTAAAAACCTTTGAAGAAAAGAATATAGCGCACCAAATCGATGATGGTACCGGCACCGCCAAATATGCGCTCTGCGAAAAGGGCTGTAATTGTAAACTGGGCAAAGACCTGCATTTACACTTTCATTGCAATAAATGTGGAGAAACCATTTGTTTGAAGGAATTTAAAATTCCCCTTATAAATCTCCCCGAGGGCTACCTGGCCGAAAATGCAAACCTGGTAATCAAAGGCGTATGCGAAACTTGTAACCTCCAATGATTTTGAAAACAGCGTATCGCAACGCGTAAAAGGCAGCGCAAAGTGTTAATGAAGGGTAAGGTTTTTAGGCCCACTGGGCCAACTATTTTTTTCCTAATCCAATGATGACGTTTCATTAACATACAATACTGACATAACCCCCAAATTTGTATTGAGTTTTGAGTTAGTTTAGTTTGAGTTAGTTTATTAAAAAAGCCCGAAGTCTATCGGGCTTTTTCTTGCTCCCGATTTTTCTGGAAATAAAAAAATCCACACAAAAGTGTGGATTTTAATTCTATTATTAAAATAGGTAAGGCGAGGTTCTGCCTTGTTTTAACCTCTATAGGAAGCCTATTCTTCCAACAAAGTTGGTTTAGCAGTACTATTATGTGCTTCATAATACTGCTCCAAAAGATTCATCATAGCATTCATTAAATCTTTAGTCTCCAAAAGTAACGAGAAGTACAATGTGGTATTTTTAGGACTGGATTCCTCTGTGCGGGTCCTAGCCACCTGTTTCTCTATTTTTTGTGAAACAAGATCAAACAATTCCTGTTTACTGTTAAGGACCTTGCCAATTTGCTCAAAAGAACGTTCCTCAAAGGCATTTTTTGCATTGCTAAGGATTTCATCGAGTTTATGATCTATTTCCTTAAGCTCCTTAATCTGATTGTACTTTAACTTTTTGTGGTTATTGTTAACGTGTTTATGGCTAACTTTCCCAATGTATTCAAGAGACTGAGCCATGTCTTGCAGATATCCCAGTATATTGATATAGAAGTTACTTGCCCCTACGCTGCTATCATCAAGGTTTTTTATGAAGTAAAAGATGCTATCCCTTAGATCGTCAATCTCTTCGGACAGTTTGGCTCCTTGTTTTTTGTTCTTTTTTAAGAGATCCAAATCCTGTTTGGCCAAACCATCGATGGCATTGGTGTAAATTTTATTGCTCCGATTTATAACGCTAGATATATTTTTAGCACTTTCTTCGATAACACCCTGAATAGAACTGCTTTCGGCCCTATTTAAACTATCTTCCGCCTTAATCTCTTTGGTTTTTTTATTGTGGGAAATGTAGTTTCTTGCTAAAAGCAATATAGCAGCGAACAATAATATTGCAATAGCGGCACCTTTACCAAAACTAATGAGGGCCAATACGGTTCCTGCAGCAACAAAAGCAATAATGGCAGTCATAAACCAACCTCCTATTACATTGACCACTCCGGCTACACGATATACTGCACTTTCGCTACCCCAGGCCCTATCAGCCAATGAGGTTCCCATGGCTACCATAAAAGTAACGTAGGTAGTGGACAAAGGTAGTTTGTAGGAAGTAGCAATGGAGATCAGTATTCCGGCAACCATCAGGTTTACCGCCGCTCTCACCATATCAAAAGCTGGCAATTCATGGGTTTTCCCTTTGGATAATTGAATACTGGGTTTCTTAAACTGTTGTTCTATTACATTCTTAACTGGCGAAGGAGTTACAACGGAGGTATATTTCCCAATCAATATGGAAAACCGAACCAAATTTCGTGACAGGAAGTTGGGTTGAAAACGTTCTTTTGTTTCACCCTGACTTGATAAATCTATGGAGGTTTTTAAAACGTTTCTGGCCTTACTGGAAAACCATAGTGTAACCACCATTACCATACCCGAAAGAAATAGCAGAAGGGTAGGCGTTGGCACTTTTGCAGCCAGAATCTCCATGCTAAATTCAGTAGCCGCTATTCCTGAAGCGCTCCATGCTTCATAGGATTGCCAAGCTGCTATGGGCACTCCAATAAAATTAACCAGGTCATTGCCGGCAAAGGCCAAGGCCAAGGCAAAAGTTCCCACACCGATTATTAACTTATAAATATTTGTTTTTAGTAAAGTAATAAGCAAATACGAAAGAAGAGACCAAAAAACAAAACTCACCAAAACAATGGGAAGTACCTGATCTTCCAAGAAATCTTTTATTTTCATTCCCCCAATCAAATCAAAACTTTGACCAGCAAATGGTGTACCTTTAATTCCTTTCATTAGAATGAAATAGGTAATTGCGGATAATGCAACGCCACTAAAAATGGCACCTACCCATTTCGCCTTTTTCTCAAAGTTGAAAGAAAGTAACAAACGAGATAACCATTGCACAAAAGCACCAATGGAAAACGCGACTACCACCGAAAGTAAAATACCCAAAATAATTTCCGTTGCTTTGGTGGTATTGATATAATTTACAACATCACCAAAATTTCCGCCGTCCGCTGCGATCTTTATTAAAGACATTGCTACCGCTGCACCCAACAGTTCAAATACTATGGACACTGTTGTTGAGGTGGGCATACCTAAGGTGTTGAAGAAATCTAGAAGTAGAATGTCCGTAATCATTACGGCCATGAAAATGAACATGATTTCGTTAAAATAGAACTCCCCAGGGTTAAATATTCCCTTTCTTGCAACCTCCATCATTCCACTAGAAAAAATAGCGCCAAAGGCAATTCCCAAACTTGCAACGATCATTATAGTCTTAAACGAAATAGCTTTGGACCCTATCGCTGAATTCAAAAAGTTTACGGCATCGTTACTGACCCCGACCACAAGATCTGCCACGGCCAAGGCAGCCAGGGCAATCACCATTAATAAGTAAATATTATCCATAATTTAAATAAAAATCAAGTTGGCAAATATCTGTCCAATACATAGTTACAATGTTATCTAAAGGTTATTTTTCATCCTTTAAAAATGAATGTCGAACTGCAACCTATACATTAACTCATCAGTACCATTTTCTACAGAAAGATAGCTAATATCTGTTTGAACCTTCAATTTATGACCCACAATATATTTGGAGAGTCCAAGTGTATATTGCGTTTCGGGGTTACTCCCCGTTATATTCTCATCCAGTTTAATATTTGTGTACCTCCCAGATACTTCCCAATCTTTGTTCAGAAGATAACCCGCCTGTAGGTTAAGACCATCTCCTACTTGTACCACATCGCCCGTCTCGGAGCCATCAGAATTTCTGGCAATAGCATCTTTGGCATCCCTATGGGCATATTCACCCATTAGCGAAAAACCATTGTATTTAAACATTCCATCCAAAAAGAAAGTATTTATAGTAGTCTCGTAGAACCCAACGTCATTAACCATATATGACCCCATATTACTTCTATTCCTAACCGCGTCCTGATTGCTGTCGTAGGTAACCCCTATCATTAGTTTTGGCCTCGTCTCCCGCTTTAAATCACTTCCGCTATAATCTCCCTTGCTTTTGAATTTCCCAAAGGGCAGGAGCTCTATACGGGCGGTAAACTGATGCCCTCCTAAATTACCTTCGGTAACATTTCTCCCCTCTCCTTGCGAGATGGCTAGCTTTTCTCTTATCAGAAAGTTTTCCGATAAGTTAAAATGATGTCTTAGCTGAATTCCCATGTCGCGGTCTATGTTGAATCTACTGTTAACCAAGGAACGATCTACTTGTTGAAGATTACCCGAGGAAATTACTCGTTCTATGTTACCTGGAAGTTTGGTCTGGCCAAACCAGAGTTCAAAATTTTCGTAAAAATTCCACATTACCACGGCATCTAGTATATATCTTGAGGTATTACGGTTAAATTCCGAAGCTCCGGAAATGTCCCTATTGGACAGACCCAGTTCCAACTTATACTTCAGTTTTGGTGTATAGGCAAACCCGTCAAATTTTAGACGGGCCCTACGTACTAAAGTGTTCGATTCTGGATTTACGAGGCCTCCGTCTGGTCCTTCTTCCCAATTGGCAACTGCCAACAATTGCATTCTGGTGGCTATTTTCATACTCCAGGTGCTATCTTTTCCAATAAGGTTAAAAAGTCCCTTGCCAAAAGATGGAGCATTGGTTTCTTGTGAAAATGAAGAAAAAAATACGGATACAAGTAATCCTAGGGTTAGGATTTTGGATTTCATTTAAGTATTAGTTTTTGTCGCTGCAAATAACCAATACCAATGTTAAGTAATTGTTTCGGAAACGTTATTTTTAGAACAGGCTACAACTGATGTTATTAACAATCAGTGTTTGGTGATGTTCTTGTGCAAAATAGAAAAAACTTTATCCTTTTTTAAAGAGGGATGGGGTACGGTTCAATAGCCCCCGCCATCAACAGTGTTTCTGATCCAAGAGAAGAAAAACTGCCTTGGCCAGAGGCAGTCAATTGGAATTCACATATAGTCGACAAAAACTAATAGATTACATGAAATACCTAATTATTGTGTTTAAACACATCTACAAAGTACCTCATCGGCTGTAAAAATTGTGTTAACCTCAAATTAAAAATCTGTTTACTTTGGGTTATTTTATTGTTATTGTATTAAGCTAATGTTATGTAAGGTTTTCTGATTGATCGAAGAAAAACGCTCAAAGATTTTGAGCAAAGAAACCTAAAAACTATTAAGAGTTAAGGAGTTTCATCCCAAGTTTACTTTCCTACTTGCAACGCTACAGAAAACCTTTGTTCTTTAATATGATCGACATCTAGTTGTATATCTCCCTGGGCAAAACCACTATTGAAAGAGAAAATTAAAAAGCTTGAGAACACCCTACGTTGTCTTCCCTTCCAAACATCAAGACTCCTGTTTTGTGTTTTCTGGAAATAAAAAAACCCGCACTTTTCAGCACGGGTTTTCCGTTTGATGTGGGCCCTACTGGATTCGAACCAGTGACCCCCTGCTTGTAAGGCAGGTGCTCTGAACCAACTGAGCTAAGAGCCCCACTTAAAATTCTTCAATATTGCCCTGAACCTCCCGATAACTATCGGGATGAGCTAAGAGCCCCATTATATCAAAATCCCCATCCTTAGATTAGGGAGTGCAAATATAGGATTGTTTTTATTTTCCCAAAAGAAAAACCTACAAAAAATCACAGTACCTCCGCTACCGTAAAGGTGCTTCCCCCAATGAAGATCAAATCGGTGCTGCCAGCGGCTTTAAGTGCTGCGCTATACGCCTCATTAACACTGCCATAAGTAAGGCCTTTTAACCCATATTCCCTTGCTTTTTTAATCAAGGTTTCGGCATCCAAACCTCGTCGAATATTTGGGCGAGTAAAAAAGTAAAGGGCATCTTTGGGTAAAAGGGGTAAAATGGCATCCAAATTTTTGTCCACCACAAAACCCAATACCATGTGGAGCTTGCCATACTTTTGTTTAAATAACTGTTCTAATACCAAGGTTAGTCCTTCACTATTATGGGCAGTATCGCATATTGCCGTGGGTTTATTACGGAGCACTTGCCATCTTCCCAACAAGCCAGTATTTTCCACTACCTTCATAAGCCCGGCTTTTATATGCTCCTCGGTAATATGAAAATTCCGTAACAACCTTAAAGTAGCTACCACTCCTTTGACATTTTTAGTTTGATAGTCTCCCAATAAGGATGTTGGATAGATAGTTTTGATAGTGCTGTCGGCAAATATAATCTCGGAATTTTTCTTCTGGGCGATCGATTTAAAGACCATGGCCACCCCTTCTTGGTGTTCACTGATGACCACGGGCACTTGCTCTTTAATAATTCCGGCTTTTTCAAATGTTATTTTTTCCAGGCTATCCCCTAACATGTCCATATGGTCAAAACCGATATTCGTAATCAGGGACACTTCGGGTCTTATAATATTGGTAGAGTCTAGTCGCCCCCCTAATCCCACTTCAATGACCGCTATATCTATTTCTTGGTCCGCAAAATAACTGAAGGCCATACCTACGGTCATTTCAAAAAAGGACATTTTATGTGCCTCAAAATATGAACTATTGCCTTCTATAAAATCCACAACAAACTGTTCACTGACCTCTTGTCCATTTATTTTAATGCGCTCTCGGAAATCTTTTAAATGCGGAGAAGTATACAGTCCAACATTATAGCCCGCCTCTTGTAGTATGGAAGCCAACATATGACTACAGGAACCTTTTCCATTGGTACCCGCAACGTGGATACTTTTAAATTTTTTGTGGGGGGAGTTTAAGTAATCGGAAAAAGACCTAATAGTATCTAATTTGCCGTTAAAGGCAACTTTGCCTTTTTCCTGATACATTGGAAGTTGTACAAACATCCAATCCAAAGTTTCCTTATAGGTCATTCAATGCTGATTGAATCTGCAAAGGTACAATCTATTCACTCAATTTAAAATTGACCACTACAAATCCTATTTGTTGACTGGGCGCATTGGAATCCAAATTCCATTTGTGTTTAAATGCGGTCTTACTGGCAGGATCTAAAAGACAAGGGTGACTGTTATTGGTACCTTTTACCCCGGGGGTGGCACTGATTACCTTTCCTGTTCTGTCCACAACAATTTTTACAACTACAGTACCTTCTTCGTTACATTCTTGAGGTACCTTACCCCTACTTACCAAGGATCTACCATTTAATCCATAACCGCCTGTACCATTTCCCGAACCAGGGCTTCCGTAATAACTAGTAGCATACGGATCACCATCTGGATGTCCTTTATCCCCTGTTTTGTGGTCATCACCTTCAGAACCAGAGGCCGTGCCATCGGATTTATTGAGTCCTCCCATAAGGGCATCGAGTTTGTTTTTCTTTGCCTGGCGTTCTTTCTCGGCCTTGGCCTCCGCATCGCGTTTCCTTTTAGCCTCCCTTTCCGCCTCTGCCTTGGCTTTTTTGGCAGCATTGTCCGCTATTCGCTTAGCCTCTTGTTCTTGTCTTATTTTAATGGATTCTTCGCTTTCTTGCGTTAAGACCTTTTCTGCCGGTGGTGCTTTTGCCGGGGCTTCTTCGGCAGTCTCCTTGGCTACTTTTTCTATCTCTTGTTCTTCTATTTTTGGTTCTGTAGGTTTCTTATTGGGTTCGGATTTTACTTTTTCTTTTGGTTGTACATTACCACTACCAAAATCCGTAGTGCCAAAATTTATGGAAATACCATTTTCAATGGGAGGATCCATATAGGTGAGTCCTATATAAAAAAGCAAGAGTAATAGTACACTTAACAACAAAGTTGTAAGTGTAAAGGATTTTTTCTTGTGTCTCGTATCTAATAGCGACATTAATTGGGTCGCACTGCCAAAATAACCTTATAACTGTTCCTATTGGCGATATCCATAACGTGGACCGCTTCTTTAATGGCCACACTTTCTTCCGCCCTTAGGATAATCGTAGGTTTTTCTTGCCCTTCCAGTGCCTTTTTTAATTCAATTTCTATGTATTCTCCGTTAATTCTCTCGTTGTTCACAAAATATTCCAGGTCTTTGTTGATGGTAACCGAGACATTTTGAGTATTGGTAGATTTCCCTTTTGCCTTTGGTAATAATAAATCCAAGGCATTTGGAGAGTTGGATGTGAGCATGAAAAAGACCAGCAATAAAAACACGATATCTGTCATGGACGACATGCTAAAGTCTGGACTTACTTTATTTCTACCTTTCAATTTCATATTTCAGCACTAAACAGGTTCGTTCAATAAGTCTAGGAACTCTACGGCGTTTGCCTCCATCTTGTGTACCACTTTATCCGTTCTGTTTACCAGGTGATTGTAGCCTATGTATGCAATGATACCTACAACAAGGCCTGCCACAGTGGTTGTCATGGCGGTGTATATACCGGAGGCCAAAGAACCCATTTCTGCCTGTCCCCCGCTAGAGGCCATTTCGTGGAAAGCCAATATCATTCCGATTACCGTACCTAAAAACCCGATCATGGGCGCTGCTCCGGCTACTGTGGCTAGCACACTGACATTACGTTCTAGTTTGTAAACCTCTAGGGTACCTGCATTTTCTATTGCGGTATTGATATCGTCCAAGGGTTTTCCAATTCTGGAAACTCCTTTTTCGGTAAGACGGGCCACAGGAGAATCTGTTTGGGCGCAAAGTAATTTGGCAGCTTCGAGCTTGCCGTTCATTACATGATCGCGTATTTGATTCATGAAATTCTTATCTATTTTGGACGCTGCCTTTATGGCAAATATGCGCTCAAAATAAATATACATCGCCACAAATAAAAGTACAAACAACACCGAAATAATAACGATACTGCCCGTACCACCATTTACTATTAAATCGACTACTGAAAGTGTTTTTTCTTCGGATATGGCATCCCCAACTTCTGCCCCGTTTGCAAGGTCTTGAAACAATAACATATATTTTCTCGTATTAAAGTTGCCTTAATAACGGTATTTTATCGATTAAATTATCCGTGCAGGACAAAATCTCTCATTAACACAAAAGCAATGGCACCGGCAACAAAACCAACCATTGCCAACCATGCTATTTTCTTTAGATACCAAAAAAAGTCTATTTTTTCCATTCCCATGGCAACTACACCGGCAGCAGATCCAATAATAAGCATACTACCACCCGTACCAGCGGAATAGGCGATGAAATGCCAAAGTGGGTTATCCATAGGCTCGGAGAACATGCCCATACTGGCTGCCACCAAGGGAACATTGTCAATAACGGCCGACCCAACACCAAAAAGCATAACAACAATATCCGTATTGGGGATGGCGGCGTTTAAACTACCTGCATAATGGAACAACATCCCTAAGGACTCCAAAGCCGCAACGGCCAATAATATTCCTAAGAAAAACAGTATGCTTGGTAATTCAATTTTTGAAAGTGAATGATGCACCGGACTATGGTGGCCCGCCGTATCGTGGTCATCACCATCCGCATTGGATATACTAAATTTTGTGCCGCTATAAATCTCCGCAAAAGTAGCAACTACGGCCAAGGACAACATCATCCCTACATATGGGGGCAAATGGGTTATCGTTTTAAAGAAAGGAACAAAAACAATGGCTCCCAACCCAAGATATAGCATGGTAGCACCGAATCTAGACTTTGGCGCATTATCTTCAAATGTGCCGTCTATTTCACCGCTAAAGGCCTTTTTACCACCGGCGATCAAGGTAGGCACTATCATACATACAATTGACGGTATCAATACATGTATTACCAACTGACCTGCAGACACCTTGTTGGCGATCCAGAGCATTGTGGTGGTAACATCACCTATAGGCGACCAGGCGCCCCCAGCATTGGCGGCAACAATTATCATACCGGCAAACCACAGCCTGGTTTGTCTGTCATTAATAACTTTTTGCAAAATGGTCACCAAAACAATGGTGGCCGTTAAATTATCAATAATCGCAGATAGGATGAACGCCAAAATGGAGAACAGCCATAATAGTTTTCGCTTGCTTTTTGTTCTTATATACCCTTTAATGGTAGCAAACCCATCAAAATAATCTATTATCTCTACAATGGTCATTGCACCTAACAGGAAAACAAGTATTTCCGCAGTCTTCCCTAAATGGTGCAGGAGAATCTCATCAATATGCGTGGGTTCTAATTCCCTAAGTTCTGCATTCACCTCAAAAACAGGCATATGCGCTAACGCTATTATGGCCCACAAAATGGCCATCATGGCCAAAGCTGGTATAAGTTTATCAATTTTTAGATTGTGTTCTAGGGTAATTGCGAGATACCCGGCCAAAAATACAATGATGATGATGGTCTCCATAGTTCGGTTGGTTTAATATTTATATTAATTGTTTCAATGCAATCTCAAATCCTGTCTTACACAAATTCTGTTTTGCTGGATTTTGCTTAAAGATATTCAAAATTGCCTTTCGAATGGTATTCGATGTGTCATTAAAAATTAATTCGTCGTCCATTCCTACCCTTCTTTCCATAAAATAAGCAAAAACACGTGCCATTCCACAGTTGGAAATGAAGTCTGGTATTAAACTTACGCGTTCATCCGTATACTCCATAATAGGGCCAAAAAATATCTCCTTGTCCGCAAAAGGAACATTTGCACCACAGGTAATCACCTCTAAACCACTATCTATCATTTCACCAATCTGCTCCTTGGTTATTAATCTTGAAGCCGCACATGGTGCAAATATTTCTGTGGGCAAGTTCCATATTTGCTCGTTGATCTCTTCAAAAGGAATCATATGATGGGCGTCAGCGATTAAGGTATTGCCTTTTTTGTTCAGAAAAAAAGCACTTATTTCTTCAAAAGAAAACCCATCTTCATTAATTACACCGCCTACCCTATCAATAATTCCAACAACTTTAGCCCCCATTTGTGCTAAGTAAAAGGCCGCAGCGGCCCCTACATTTCCAAATCCTTGGATCACAGCTCTTTTTCCTACCACTGTTCCTCCATAAATATCATAATAATGCCTAACCGCCTCTGCTACGCCAAAACCGGTTATCATATCCGCCACGGTATATTTTCTACGTACGTCCGGAGAATATGTATTACTCTCCAACACCTTTATTACACCAAGCCTTAATTGGCCTATTCTGTTTATTTTATCGGCCTCCGTAGGCTTAAAATGGCCGTTAAAGACCCCTTCCTGAGGGTGCCATACCCCGGCGTCTTCGGTTATGGGGATAACTTCATGTATTTCGTCCACATTTAAATCCCCTCCCGTTCCATAGTAACTTTTTAGTAAGGGGGCCACTGCACCGTACCAACGTTCTAAAACCCCTTTTTTCCTTGGGTCGTGCGGATTAAAATTAATTCCCGATTTTGCACCCCCAATGGGTGGTCCGGATACGGTAAATTTTACTTCCATCGTTTTTGCCAAGGAAAGCACTTCGTTCATATCTAGGCCTTCTCGCATTCTGGTACCACCTCCTGCCGCTCCTCCTCGAAGCGAATTGATAACCGTCCAACCTTCGGCTTCCGTCTCGGAATCCTTCCAGTTAAATACTATTTCGGGCTGTTTATTTTCGTACTTGGATAATAATTCTTTCATTTCAATTGATTATAAAATTATGTGATCTAGATTTCCTACTAAACTGCTTGCATACTTCATTTAACTACCCCAAAAGGGGCTAATGCTGTCTCATAATTTTGGATTAAATCAATTGTGCGGCTTATAGCCAAACAAATATAAAAATATTGCACTGGTTTCATAATTTTTGTCGCCCGGAGATCTGAATATTTTAGATCAAAAAGTTTAATTTCGACATTAAAGCATTCTTAAATTATAACTGATATTGTTAAATATATCCCATCATAAGCTTATATTTGCAGTAATTTTTTATCAATATAATAGCAAAATGGACTTTACACTATCAGAAGAGCAATTGATGATACAGCAAGCTGCCAAAGACTTTGCTGAAACGGAATTACTCCCGGGGGTCATAGCACGGGACGATGCACAGAAATTTCCCGCAGAAGAGGTAAAGAGAATGGGTGAGCTGGGTTTTTTAGGCATGATGGTAGACCCAAAATATGGAGGTAGTGGTTTAGATACCATATCCTACGTGCTGGCCATGGAAGAGCTCTCCAAAGTAGACGCATCTGCTTCGGTCATTGTTTCCGTAAATAATTCCTTGGTATGTTGGGGGTTGGAGACCTATGGCAACGCAGCCCAAAAGGAAAAATACCTAACTAGATTGGCCTCCGGTGAAATTATCGGGGCTTTTTGTCTATCCGAACCCGAAGCGGGTAGCGACGCTACATCACAAAAGACAACCGCATTGGATATGGGAGACCATTATGTGCTAAACGGAACCAAAAACTGGATCACCAGTGGAAACTCTGCTTCCGTGTATTTGGTAATTGCACAGACAGATGTAGAAAAAGGACATAAGGGCATTAATGCACTAATTGTAGAAAAAGACGCCCCCGGTTTTGAGGTAGGTCCGAAGGAAAATAAATTAGGAATACGGGGCAGTGACACCCATTCGTTACTATTTAATGATGTTAAGGTCCCCAAAGAGAATAGGATAGGAGAAGATGGGTTTGGGTTTAAATTTGCCATGAAAACCCTTGCAGGTGGCCGTATTGGTATTGCCGCCCAAGCTCTTGGTATTGCTGCAGGAGCCTATGATTTAGCCAAAAAATACTCCAAACAACGTAAGGCATTTGGAACAGAAATAAGCAACCATCAGGCCATTGCGTTTAAATTGGCCGATATGCATACCCAAATACAAGCAGCCCGTCATTTGGTCTACAAGGCGGCTTGGGATAAGGATAATGGCAACGATTATGACCTTTCTGGCGCCATGGCAAAACTTTATGCCTCACAAGTTGCCATGGAAACAACTGTAGAGGCAGTTCAGATACATGGTGGAAATGGTTTTGTGAAAGACTATCATGTAGAAAGAATGATGCGCGATGCCAAGATTACCCAGATTTATGAAGGTACTTCTGAAATCCAAAAAATAGTAATTTCGCGAAGCATTCTAAGGAATTAGTAGCTTATCAATTATAAGAAACATTATATACCCCATCGTTTTTAGGGTTGTCTTGCGTATATTATGTCTTTTATTGTCATGATCGCTTATTTTTGAAGGGTTATATTTAGTATTAACTGTTTTTCTAACAGTATACCCCTATAAAAATACCCCAAGAAGGGTTCTCACATCCTTAATTTATGATAATGATAAATTAACACTCCTAAAAGTCTTGATATACGTTTTTTTTAACGTTTAATTATAAACGTTGAATTTTTTATTAAGTAAGGGTTAAAGCTTTGAATATAACTCAGATAAAATGATATTTTTGAATAAATACCATAATCATGAAGCTGAGAAAACAAGGTTTGTACCTTCCCGAATTTGAGCACGATAACTGCGGTGCAGGGTTCATATGTAGCCTTAAAGGGAAAAGATCTAACGATATCATCCATAAGGCGTTGGAAATACTGGACAAGTTAGAACATAGGGGTGCAGTGAGTGCGGATGGTAAAACGGGTGATGGTGCCGGTATCCTAATCGATATCCCTCACGATTTTTTTAAAGCCGTTTGTGACTTTGACCTTCCCGAACCCGGAGAATATGCCGTGAGTAATGTTTTTTTACCTCAAAAAGAAAATCAAAGGAAATATTGCATTTCCATTTTTGAAGAGAATATTCTAAAACAAGGCCTGCAACTTCTAGGATGGCGAGATGTACCGGTTAACAAGGCCGTACCAGGAAGAATAGCCGCCCAGACAGAACCCTTTGTAAGGCAAGTTTTTGTGGCGAAAGCCACTGAGGATCAGGATTACTTCGATTTTAATTTAAAACTGTTCATTGCTAGAAAGGTAACCGAACACACGATCATTGATTCCAAACTTTCAGAAAGTCAATTTTTCTATTTACCCAGCCTTTCCACGAAAATTATAATCTTCAAAGGGCTTTTAATGCCCCAAGACATTAAGTTGTATTACAAAGATCTTATGGATCCCCGTGTAGTAACGAGGCTGGCCTTGGTACACCAGCGTTTTTCCACCAACACATTCCCCACTTGGGATTTGGCCCAGCCCTTTAGATATATGTGCCACAATGGAGAAATAAACACCCTAAGAGGTAACGTTAGCCGAATGCGATCTAGAGAAGAGCTTTTAAAAAGTGATTGGTTTGGAGACGAAATAAAGAATATACTTCCTGTTATTTTACCAGGAAAATCTGATTCTGCCACCATGGATATGGTAGTAGAATTATTATTGATGACAGGACGTTCCTTACCCGAGGTTATGATGATACTGGTGCCGGAAGCTTGGGAAAAAAACACAGAAATGTCCGAGGCAAAAAGAGCCTTCTATGAGTATAATTCTTGTTTAATGGAACCATGGGACGGACCCGCATCTATTCCTTTTACCGATGGCAACTACATTGGGGCCGTCCTGGACAGGAACGGCCTTCGCCCATCCCGATACTCGGTCACCAAAGATGGGTATGTGGTAATGTCCTCGGAAACCGGAGTGGTAGAACTTGCACCCGAAAATATTGAATTTCATGGAAGGTTGGAACCTGGAAAAATGTTCTTGGTAAACATGGAAGAAGGACGTATTGTTAATGATGAAGAAATAAAAGAGGAAATTGCCAATAGGCATCCTTATAAAAAATGGTTGGACAAGAATTTGGTGCATTTAAAAGATATTCCTTACAACGATTGTCCATTGTTTTTAAATGAAGCTTCCCTGGAAAAAAGGAAATCGGTCTTTGGATATACGCTAGAAGACGTAAATACCATTATCCTTCCTATGGGCAAAACCGCCAAGGAACCTATTGGATCTATGGGATCGGACACACCTATTGCTGTATTGTCCGAGCGGCCACAGTTAATCTATAATTACTTTCAACAACTATTTGCACAAGTAACCAACCCTCCGTTAGATGGTATCCGTGAAGAACTCATTACCGATATTAGTTTAACGCTGGGAAGCGATTATAATATTTTCGACTTTACAGAATTGCATTGCAGAAAGTTAAAGATTAGGAATCCGGTTATTTCCAAGGAAGATTTGGATAAGATAAAAAACTATGATGCAAGTCCGGATTACAAAGTAGTCTCCATTCCCATGCTTTATCCTATAGAAAAGGGGCATAACGGCTTGGAAGAGGCGCTAGAAAGTATTTTAGAGCAGGCGACACAAGCTATCGATGATGAGGCCAATATCATTATCCTATCTGACCGGAATGTGGATAAGGACTATGCCCCAATACCTGCGTTGTTGGCATGTTCTTACGTAAACAGCGGATTACAACATTTAGGTAAGCGCTCTAAATTAAGTGTAATCATAGAATCGGCAGAACCTAGGGAAGTGCATCATTTTGCACTTCTATTCGGGTTTGGCGCCAGTGCTATCAACCCATATCTAGTAAATGAAATCATTGCAGAACAAATAGAGCAGAACGATATTACCGAATATTCCTTTGAAGAAGCAATTCAAAATTACAACAAGGCCATAGGAAAAGGAATTTTAAAGGTGATGAACAAAATTGGGATCTCAACACTTAATTCCTACAGAGGGTCACAACTTTTTGAATGTATCGGAATCAACACAAAAACTGTTGAAAAATATTTCCCCAATACACCCACCCGTATACAGGGTATTGGCCTTTACGAAATAGAGAAGGAAATTACCAAACGTCATCAAAAAGCCTTTAAAAAACAAGAAATAGCGGCAAATCTAGATTTGGAGATCGGGGGTGAATATCGATGGAGAAGAGATGGCGAGAAACATATGTTTAATCCCCTTACTATTGCCAAACTTCAAAAATCGGTAAGAAATAATGAACCCGATACCTATAAGGAATTTTCTGAAATGGTGAATGAACAGGCCAAAAGTTTAATGACCATCCGCGGCTTGTTCGAATTCTCCAACTATGACCCCATCCCTCTGGAAGAAGTAGAACCTTGGACAGAGATTGTTAAACGGTTTAAGACCGGAGCAATGTCTTACGGTTCTATTAGTAAAGAAGCGCACGAAAATCTGGCTATAGCCATGAACCGAATTGGGGGTAAAAGCAACTCCGGAGAAGGCGGAGAAGACGCCGAACGTTTTTACAAAAGTCAAAATGGGGATTGGAGAAACAGTGCAATAAAACAAGTAGCGTCGGGACGTTTTGGGGTTACCTCAAACTATCTTACCAACGCGCAGGAGATACAAATTAAGATGGCCCAAGGGGCTAAACCTGGGGAAGGTGGACAATTGCCAGGGCCTAAAGTAAATCCTGCCATTGCAAAAACAAGAAATTCCACGCCCTACGTTGGCCTAATATCTCCACCACCACATCATGACATCTATTCCATCGAGGATTTATCCCAACTGATATTCGATCTAAAATCAGCCAACCGCGAAGCTCGCATCAATGTAAAATTGGTATCGGAAGTTGGCGTAGGCACAGTAGCCGCAGGGGTATCCAAGGCAAAAGCCGATGTAATCCTTATTTCAGGATTTGATGGAGGTACAGGGGCATCTCCCCTAACTTCCCTAAAGCATGCCGGACTACCTTGGGAATTGGGAATAGCTGAAGCACAACAAACCCTTGTACTCAACGATTTAAGAAATAGAGTTGTTGTGGAATGCGACGGACAGTTAAAAACAGGAAGGGATGTGGCAGTTGCTTGTTTATTGGGAGCAGAAGAATTTGGTTTTGCCACGGCTCCTTTGGTAGCTTCGGGCTGCATAATGATGCGTGTCTGCCATCTCAATACATGCCCTGTTGGCATTGCCACCCAAAATCCTGAATTGCGCAAAAAATTCAAAGGGAAACCAGAGCATGTGGTAAATTATATGTATTTCGTAGCACAAGAGCTTCGCGAAATTATGGCACAGTTGGGCTTTAAAACCGTAAACGAAATGGTGGGGCAGGTTCATAAATTGGATCGTAAGAAAGCCATAGCACACTATAAAGCCGCAGGCATAGACCTAACGCCTATATTGTATCAACCAGATGTACCAAAGGGCACCAAATTTTTCAACACACAGAAGCAACAACATCATATTGAGGATTCTATCGAATTTGATATTATTGAAAAAGCACATCCGGCCCTGTTCAGAAAGGAAAAGACCACGCTGGATTTTCCAATTTCCAACACTGACAGAACGGTTGGAGCTATCATTAGCAATGAGATTTCCAAGATTTATGGTGCCGAAGGCTTACCAAAAAACACCTTAAAATTGAACTTTACGGGTTCGGCAGGACAAAGTTTTGGGGCTTTTGCAACCAAAGGGCTAACACTTATCGTCAATGGAAATACCAACGATTATCTGGGTAAAGGGCTCTCTGGCGCCAAATTGGTAATAAAAGTACCAGACAAATCTACCCTTAAACCCGAAGACAATGTAATTACCGGTAATGTTACCCTATATGGCGCCACTTCCGGGGAAGCCTACATAAACGGAAAGGCAGGAGAGAGGTTTTGTGTTAGAAATTCCGGAGCGCATGCCGTTGTGGAAGGTATCGGGGATCACGGCTGTGAATACATGACCGGGGGCGTTGCCGTAATTCTGGGTGAAGTAGGTAGAAATTTCGGCGCCGGAATGAGCGGGGGTATCGCCTATGTATTTGATGAACAAAACACTTTTGAAAAGAAATGTAATAAGGAAGCACTGAATTTATTGGCTGTGGATGAAGACAACGATATCGCAGAGTTAAGGTCACTTATCGAAAAACATTACAACGCAACTTTAAGTCCATTGGCTCAGCGAATTTTAGAGAACTGGGATCAAAGTTTACCAAAGTTTATCAAAGTCTTCCCGGAAGAATACAAACAAGCCTTGATACGGTTGGAAAAAGAAAAAGTAGAAACTATTTAAGCTATTGAAATATGGGAAAGATTACGGGATTTTTGGAATTCGATAGAAAGGTTGAAGAATATACCCCTGTGGAAGATAGGGTGCAACATTATAAGGAGTTTACCATACCCTTAAAAGAAAAAGAGCTTAAGGACCAGGGGGCCCGGTGCATGGATTGTGGCATTCCTTTTTGCCATAGTGGATGTCCGTTGGGCAATATGATCCCTGATTTTAATGACTCTGTTTATAGGGGCAAATGGGAAAAAGCGGCAGAAATTCTGCATTCTACCAATAACTTCCCTGAGTTTACAGGCAGGCTTTGTCCTGCGCCCTGCGAGGAAGCATGTGTACTAGGCATCAATGAGGATCCGGTTTCCATTGAAAATATTGAAAAGAATATTGTGGAAACAGCCTTTAAAAAAGGGTGGATTACTGCCAATCCACCTGCACAAAGAACAGAGAAGAAAGTAGCTGTAGTAGGTTCTGGTCCTGCAGGATTGGCAGCTGCGCAACAACTGAACAGGGCGGGCCATTCCGTAACCGTTTTTGAACGCGACCAAAAAGTAGGCGGACTACTACGCTACGGGATTCCAGATTTTAAGATGGAAAAGCATGTAATAGACAGGCGATTGGCCATTTTGGAAGAGGAAGGCATTGTATTTAAGACCGGCATTGAAATTGGTGTGGACATAAAGGCCAATGAACTTAAGACAAATTTTGATGCGGTGGTTTTATGTGGAGGTGCTACAGTAAGAAGACCACTGCCAATAGAAGGTTCGGATCTTAAAGGCGTAGTACAGGCCATGGATTTCCTTGCCCAAAATAATAAACGGGTGGATGGCATTACCGATTTAGGTGAAGAAATTAAGGCCACAAACAAAAACGTTATTGTTATCGGTGGTGGAGATACCGGTTCCGATTGTATTGGCACTTCCTTTAGACATGGAGCAAAATCCGTTTCCAATTTTGAAATTATGGGAAAAGGTACACCAGAGCGCCCCGAGGATCAGCCTTGGCCGTTTTGGCCCATGAGGTTGCGTACAAGCTCGTCACATAAAGAAGGTGCGGAGCGTTTTTTTAGTATTTCTACCAAAAAATTTATTGGGGACAAACAAGGAAACCTCACCGGATTGATTACGGCCGAAGTAGAATGGATAACAACACCTGGAGAGCGCCCTATACTTAAAGAAATTGAAGGAACCGAAAAAGAATGGAAATGTGACTTGGCACTTCTTGCTTTGGGATTTACCGGTTCTGAAATGACAATTGCCGATCAGTTGGGGCTAGAAATGGATCCAAGAACAAATATCAAGGCTTCTATAAAAAATTATATGTCCAACATCCCGGGTGTTTTTGTCGCCGGGGATCAACGAAGAGGACAATCATTGATCGTGTGGGCCATATCCGAAGGTAGGGAGGCTGCTCATCATGTAGACCATTATTTGATGGGAAAATCCAATCTTCCTCTAAAAGGTGAGGGCGATTTACCAAGAATTTAGTTTTATTTGAATTAGTCGATGAAGGCCGTTCCCTATTTAGGGAGCGGCTTTTGTAATTTTAAGAAAACAGTTGAGTAGATCGATTTAGCCTTTTTCCTTTAAGTTTTCTATCATACTTCTAATATTTCCCCATCCTTTATAGGCAACTACGATGGTCACTAAGATATACCATCCCAGGATCAATCCACAAAATACCGTCCAAAACCAATAATCCATAATTATATTTCTTTAGTAAAAAGTAGTTTTAATTTTGAGCCTATAATCATGGCTAGGGCCGCTCCTATATAGGTTGCAATACCAAATTTATAAGGACCAATAGAAAGAACAAATTGCTTTGTGGCTTCTATTTCCTGGAATACCAAATAACCTACCGGGAGAGCTCCTCCGACTACAATTGCCGCTATGGCTCCCCAATTATTCGCTTCGCGCCAATAACAGGCCGCTATTAAGAGAACACTCATACTGGCCAGATATATGGTTCCTGTAACTTGCATGTAAACCCACAAATCCCCTTTCAACGGGTACCAAAGCCCATATAACAGTAAAAAAATCCCGATTAGGCCAATCAGTATTCTGTTCCATAACAGTCCTTTTTTATCTGACCAAACTCCCTTATGTATAGGCTTCATGATATCATTATAAATCACTGAACTCCAAGCGATCAAATAAGAAGAATTTGTAGACATGTCCGCCGCAAGCATGGCCGCTACAAGAATCCCAATTAAACCAACCGGTACGGCCGCAGCCATTAAGCTAGGCATGGCCATAATGGTCTCTGTTTCTCCAAATTTTCCTGGCCCAAAGTAATGCAACGCCACAATTCCCAATAAAGCGGGTACGGCAAAACGTACTATTAAAAAGGGAGAAGTGCCAATGTATATCTTTCTGGCCGTTCTTGTACTCTTGGCCGCTAAGACCCTGGTTATAATTGTTTGCCATGTTAGAATGGCGGCAAAAGCCAATAGGATATCTAGCATAATTCTGTCCCAACCGTACCTACCATTGTCGAATGGGTTAAATGCCTCGTTTCCCAACTCTGTTTTTAATGTGGTCAATATATCGAACCAGCCAAAATTTATTATGAAAAGGACAATCACTGTAATGAGACCTATGCTCATGACCACAAATTGAATATAGTCGGTAATAAGTACGGATATCATTCCGCCAAGAATGGTATATGCAGCAACCCCTAAAAGGATAAGGGTCATAATAATCTCGATATAACCCAAATCGAATCCACATACTATTGCTAGAAAATTACCGGCCTGTCTTAAAAAAACCCCCATATTAAGTAATCCTCCCAAAACGATGACCACGCCACTGGCCCATCTCACTTTCTTTCCAAATTTTGTCTCAAAAAGTTCGGGTAGGGTAATTACCCTCTTATCCCTTAAAGGCTTAATACAAAAGCCGGTCTTACCCACAACAAACATGGCAAAAGCCAAAGCAATTCCGGGCACTATGCCAACAAAGCCATACTTAAATCCCAACTCGGCATTGGCCATACAGGTAGCAATTCCAAACTCCGTTGCTGCCAAGGAAGCTATCCCCAAATAGAGGTCGACACTTCTACCTGCCACCAAAAAATCATCAACTCCTTTGACAAATTTTCTAACCCATAATCCGGCAGTAATAGTACCTACAAGGTATAGTAAAACAATGAGGCCGTCTATAAAAGGGTCAAAATTGGTCATCTATAAGTAATCAAAGCGTTAGCATATCTTGTGTAATCTGCCTTAAGGCATTTACCACCAACACCGTGATTTGTTCTCCTTTTTTAGCGGAAGCCAGACCTGGATCGCCAAAAACGCCATTAGCTGTCATTTCTTTCATTGTTCTGTAATAGGAGACTTGAGGGCCATTCAACATATCGCCTTCAGCCCATGGAAATGTATCGTTATGTGCGCCTTTCTGCTGCTGATCCATATGGACCAGATGTGGCGCAATATATAGCATTAAGGAAGTCTCAAATTCTCCGGCATGACCGGTTCCTCCTGGCCCGCTTTCATTTAATGCTTCCATGGCCTTGCCACCAATACGCCACCATGTAGCCAATACAAGGTTCGCTTTGGGGTTTTCATAGCCCATTTTTTCTACAAACAATTGTGCTGCGGCCTGATTTCCGCCATGACTATTTAACAAGATGATATTGGTAAAACCATGTTTTAGCACAGAAGCTATAATTTCTGTTACCTGCCGTACAAAACCTTCGTGACTTAGGCTTAAAGAGCCGGGAAAATCCATATGATGATTGGAGCAACCCACTGCCACTGATGGCAAAACAAGAATCTTATCGGGAACTGCTTTGTGCAATGCTTGGGCAAAGTGTTCGCCTATGAGTCTATCAGTGGCTAAAGGCAAATGGGAACCATGTTGTTCCGTTGCCGCAACTACTAATAAAACAGGAATGTTCCTGCTTATTTGATCTAATTGTGTGGTCGTAAGTTCGTCCCAGATCATATCACTTAAATTTTAAATATGTTCAAAATTTCATTCGTCCGACTAAAATCTTCAGCCTTTTTGGGCTACCCTAAACCAATTAGCACTATAAAAGATGTTCCTCCCATTTGTTATTTATATCGGGCATCATTTTTTTACGGCCCAGATTTCAAGCTCTACCAACAGACCTTTCAACAGACCGGTTTCAACAGCCGTGCGTACCGGTTTTGGTTCTTCAAAATAGTTTTTATAGACCTCGTTGAATCTCGACCACTGCCCTAAATCTTTAATATATACATTTACTTTAAATGCATCTTGTAAGGTACAACCAGCCGAGGCCAATTGCTTACTGCAATTGGCCAAGGTGTACGCGGCTTGCTCTTCAATAGTATCCCCAACGATATCTCCATTGTTATCTATAGCTGCCTGCCCCGAAATAACCACCAACTTTCCCGGATCTACAACGAGAACAGGTGCGTAGGGTCCTGCGGTTTTGTGTTGCCCTGCTCCTTTTGGCATGGACTTAAGATTTTTAGGCGGCCCTTCTCGCTCCTTTTTTGTTACCGGCATACTTCCGGTGAACCCCGTAATTTTCCATTGACCATCTACTTTTCGACATCTATACAATGCTTGCCAATCTGTATTCTCCATGAGGCCATCTTTCTTTTTAATAGCACCACAACATCTTTTGCGGACCAAGGCACTTTCGCCTTGCACTTCTATATGCTGTAAAACGGTAATCCTATGAAGTGCCTGCCCAATATCTTCGCCCCAGGTAGTTTCACTCGTAATTTTAGCATGTTCTAGCCATTCTTTTTTGTAAGCATCCAGACTAGGAAATTGTAACTTCCACTCGTCCATATTCTTCATTTGTCCGGCATCGATTCCCATGAAAGCACTTTCCAAAAAATCGTCCTTTACCATGTTCCAATTCTGAGCAACAAATGCATCGATATCTCGTTCCACCAACATATTCCAGAGGTAGTATCTATCTTCATCTTTTGGCGAAAATGGATTGTTGGTCATTGCTTATATTCCTTTTGGCTTACTTTGTAATGTTTGATGGCTTCCATATCGGGAACTACACCAAGGCCATGACCCTGTGGCAGGTGAACGAATGGGGGTTCTATTTTCAGGGGAGTCTGTAGTAAATCGTGTTCTCTTATTAATCGTCCAAAAATGTCGCTTGGCCATATGCACGAAGCAGCAGCGGCAGCCGAGTGTACATACATGGCTTCCAATATTCCAAGATCGATTTCGGATCCATGCCAACACGGTTTTTCGGCCGCAGAAGCAATATGGTCCAAACGTTGAAAATTGGCAAGGCCACAATTAAAATTGAATCCGTCCACGGCCTGCTCCTGTATCGCCCGAATGCTATCTTTAACTCGCTGGCCGTGTAATACATAAGGTAAAGAAACATGAAGTACAATTGGAACTGAACTGTAAGCCCTTAGCTTCGCATATTCGGAAAGTTGCCAACGTGGGATAGGATCTTCCAAACAAAGAACATTACCTATTTTCTGCAGCCCATCTATTCGTGATTTCGCTTCAAAAGCGTAGTCCCATCGTTCATTAGGATCCAAAATAACCTTCATATCCGGCGCAACATCTGCAATGGTACTACACCAACCAACTACATCGTCTTCCAAATCGCTTTTAAACTTAAGACAATCATAACCCATTTGTTGGTACTTGATTGCCAAATCTGCAATATCGTCTTGACTGCGATGACTAGACCAGGCACCTACCTTAACTTTTTCCTTCAATGCTCCTCCCAGAAGATCTACGACCCTAACTTCTTTTAACCTAGCGTATACATCCCATACAGCGCACTCAAAGCCATCATACTCCCTGCTGAAGACAAAAGGTAATTTTTGCAATACCAGTTGCTCAATATTTTTACCCAATAAAATGGTGCATATGGCCTCTACCGTCTCCCAGTTATGTCCCCGATAACATTCTCCCCATCCTACGAGTCCATTTTGAAGTTCTAGTTTAATCAAAAGTTTGGTAACCTGATCGAACTGTATACTCCAGCCCGCTTTGGCCCCAACGGGTAACTTATGTAATGGTTTGTTGACGCTATCACTTGCTATTGCCCCCGGATGTGCCGGCACCAATACTTCGTACAATGTTATGTGGGTAATCTTCATTTTGTGTTCGTTATTATTCGGATACAAAGCTATTCTTGAACAGCATATTGCTGAATCCTGCATCTACTCCAATATTTTGACCCGTAATTGATCGGCTTAAATCGGAAAGAAGAAAGATTACGGCATTCCCACAATCGCGGGCACTAACAGTATGTTTTAAACTTTGATACTCCTTCTTATAGTCTTCTACCCATTGTTCTGGGTCATCGGTCCAGGTACTAATAAGGCTGAGATTCTGTTCTGCATGAATGTAGCCCGGAGCCACAGAATTACACCTGATACCCAGTTCACCCAATTCTAAGGCCATACCTCTTGTAAGGCCGTTTACCGCAGATTTTGCACTAGAATAGATAGCGTATTTGGACATAGTTGCCTGGGCGTGTACGGACGAAATGTTTACGATGTTCCCAACGGCTTTGTGGGCCAAGAGTTGTTTTACAAAGGTTTTGGACATCAACCAAATTCCACGGACATCTACGTCATAGAGGTTATCAAATTCTTGCTCCTCTGCCAGATGTGCTTTTTTGCTTAATCCTATGCCAGCATTGTTAACCAATCCGTGAACCACTCCACATTGGCCATTGACTTTCTCAAAAATTTTTTTGACATCCCTAGCTTGGCTTATATCTCCCGGAGCTGCAATGGCATTAGGGTATTTATTGGCTGCGTCTTTAGCCTTTTCCTCGTCCAAATCATTGATGATCAGATTTCCCCCAGCAGCTACTACCGCTTCACAAATTCCTACTCCTACACCAAAACCAGCCGCTCCGGTTACCAGAATGTTCTTGCCCGTAAAATCAATATCCATCATAAAAACATGTTAGTTTTAGAGAAAACAAGGTATTACATTATTCCGTACCTATCAAAAGCTTCACATGCAGACATACCGCCTTCAATGACTTTTTGAACCATTTTTTCACCTCTTACTTTTTCCAGTGCTCTATGAATTACTTCCACCTCTATCCACTGGGGAATGATGCATACCCCATCCAAATCGCCAAAGACAATATCTCCAGGTTGAATCAACACCTTATCCATTTTCAAAGGAACCCTAAAATCCACAACCCTACCCCGTGGTCCCTGATCTTGTGCATACCGACCATGGGAGAAGGTAGGGAACTTAAGTTCTAAAATACCTTTTGTATCTCTAGAAAATCCATTTACAACAGCTCCAGAGGCTCCACAAACCATGGCTCTAGTACTCATAAGTTCTCCCCAAAGCGCATAGGTAGGGGAGGCTCCCGAACATATGTACACTTCATTTTTCTTTAAATCGTCTAGAGCCTCTAACATCAATCCGAAAGGTTTTGAAACCACAGGGTTGGCCTCCTGTTCTTCTAAAATATCAGCTTCCAAAACTGGCATCGCTCGTCCTACTACAACCATTTTAGAATCTAAGGGTTGAATTTTTGGAGGTAAAAACTGATGTAAGTACCCTTCTTGGTCCATTACATCACCAACAACAGCCGAAAATAACTCCTTTCTCATTAAAGCAAATAGCTCTTCATCGTTCTTCCAATTCATTCTGATTTCTATTTATTATCCTTATTTAAAAATACATGAACCGAGAATGTGCGCTCGATTTTAAACAAAGTTGAAACAAATGTTTAAGCAATGCTACCAAAATTTCAACCAGAAATGATACATAACCTATAAATTTAGGCTGCTTACTAATACTTTAATTGCTTTTTGTGTATATTATTCCTTTCAATTGCAATTAATTAAGTGTAATTTTAGTTTAGCCAGATACTTTTTATGAAACCTAGACTAATAGATCGTAGTAACTCTAAAGACCAGTCGTTTAGCGTAAGCTATTTGGATGAGCAGTACTTTTTTAAGGTATGGCATTACCATCCGGAACTGGAGTTGGTATTTATATTGGAAGGTACGGGCACTCAGTTCGTAGGTGATAGTATTGAACAATTTCAGGCTGGTGATGTGGTGTTGATAGGTAAAAATTTACCCCACCTTATGCTGAACGATAGTGATTATTTTGAGAAAGGGTCTACGCTTGCTGCACGGGCCATAGTAATTAATTTTGAACGATATTTTGCAGGGCGCACTTTTCTGTCCTTGCCTGAAATGGCATCTATTAATACCCTTTTGGACTTAAGTCTGCGAGGGATTAAATTTCATGGGGTTGTTAGGGAGCAGGCACTTCTTGCGGCACAGCGGATTTTTGAACTTGCCGATTATGAGCGGATGCTCGCACTGATTCATTTATTATGTTCGCTTTCCAAAACTTCTGATTATAGGTTACTTTCCAGTTCTGGGTTTTCCAATTCCGTTGCCAACATTGAAAAAAGTAGAATGGGAAAGGTCTATGACTATGTGATGAACAATATGGACAAAAATATTAGCTTAAAAAGGGCCGCAGAAATTGTTCATATGAATCCTACCTCATTTTCGAGGTATTTTAAAAAAAATCACAAGAAGAATTTTACGCAATATGTAAATGAGGTGCGTATAGGGTATGCTTGCAAACTACTACTCGAAAAAAAGTTGAATGTTTCTGAAATCTGCTATCGGGTGGGCTTTAACAACATCTCCAATTTTAATAGACAATTTAAGATTATTAAGGGAGTGTCTCCCCGGGAATATCTTAAGTCGTATTTATTTTGAGTTTCAATGGACATTTCCATTAGATAAGGCATAAAAACAAAAAAGGTCCCTTGCAAATTGCAAGGGACCTCGAAGAAAGGCGGCGGCCTACTCTCCCACCTGGTG
>NZ_JBHEBG010000002.1:169559-731880 GCF_046557915.1 Spongiimicrobium sp. 3-5 | reverse complement strand
GATATTGCGCGGGCGCGATCCCAGAACCGATACCATCGGGAACTTGGGGCGCCACGTTAAAAATCTAGGTGGCCATGGCGACGGGGCCCACCCCTTACCATTCCGAACAGGGAAGTTAAGCCCGTCTGCGCCGATGGTACTGCCACACCAGGTGGGAGAGTAGGCCGCCGCCTTTCTTCGAGGTCCCTTGCAATTTGCAAGGGACCTTTTTTGTTTTTATGCTATCTTTATAAAAAAGGATAGTACCATGCATAAAACTACGATTACACTACTATTTTGTCTATTTGCTCTAACCATCTTTTCCCAAGAAAATCAAATCAAGGCCTTGGTAGGAGGTACATTATTGGATGGCTTTGGCTCCCACCCCATAAAAAACAGTGTAATAATCATTGAAGGCGAAAAAATAAAGACCGTTGGCACCATAGACAACACACCCATACCGCCTAATGCCGAAGTAATTTCAACAGAAGGGATGACCGTACTTCCCGGTCTATGGGATATGCATGTGCATACCATGATCAACGGACATGCCGACTATGCTTACTGGGATAAAACGTATCCACCCCTGTTCAAGGATGTTATAATGCCTTCATCCGCACATCAGCTTCTAATGGCCGGTGTTACTAGCGCCAGGGATCTTGGTGCCCCATTGGAGGCAAGCATCGCAGTACGAGATGCAATTAATAGGGGAGAAATACCCGGAGCAACCTTATATGTTTCCGGACCTTTTATTCAACACAAACCCTACCCCGGGACAGAAGATTTTAGATGGGGCGTAAATGGCCCTGAAGATGGTAGAAAGAAAATAAAAAAACTTGCAAAGGCCGGAGTGGATGTCATTAAGTTGATAGATCAGGATCAAATGACCATGGAAGAGCTAAAAGCGGTAGTAGATGAAGCACATAAGAATAACTTAAAAGTGGTAGCCCATGGCCACAGACCAGAAGAAATACGGAGGGGACTGCTAGTAGGGGCCGATTGCTTTGAACATACCGGATTGTCCTCTGCTCCAAAATATCCCGACGATGTAATGGAAATGATAAAAGAGCGTACCGCGCAAATGAACAAGGGACCTTTATTTTGGTGCCCAACCGTAGAAGGCTTGTACAACTATGAATATGTTAGGGACAACCATGAAAAGTTGGATAATGATTCCTGGCATTTGGGTTTACCCGATAGTGTAATCGTAGATATCAAAAAGAGTATAGCGCACCCGGATAGACTTCCCTATTTTCAGTTGACTCCTTCTAGAAAGCCAACATTAAAAACGAAAATAAATCAATTGTTGGATGCCGGTGTTGTTCTCATGATCGGAACGGATAGCGGTATACCCATGAAATTTCATAGTCAATCTACATGGAACGAGTTGGATGTCTGGGTGAACGAGTTTGGAATAGACCCCATGTATGCCATACGTTCCGCCACCTATTGGCCAGCCCTTTGGATGGGAGTGGCTGATGAAGTAGGGACCATCACCCCTGGGAAATATGCAGATATTATTGCAGTAGATGGCGATGTATTAAGGTATATAAGTTTATTGCAAAATGTGGATATGGTAATTAAGCACGGCAAACGTTATAAGTAAATGAATAGCTCTTACTAAGTAATTCAATGAAAGCTTTATCATATCAAGAAGAGGAAAGGCTAAATGCTTTGTCCCATGGTTTTGGGGCTTTGTTGGGGATAATCGGTTTTTTCATTCTTTTGGAACGCAATACAAACAAAAGTGATTTTGCCACGGCCAGCATCATAATTTATAGTCTGTCCCTTGTTATGCTCTTCTCGGCATCTACATTATATCATTCGGTATCGAAAGTTTCCCTAAAGCAAAGATTGCGAATTTTAGATCATATAAGCATCTACTTCCTTATTGCGGGGACCTATACGCCTGTAGCCTTAATAACATTGGTTGAAGGTAATGGCTGGCTGATTTTTTATTTGGTTTGGGGAATAGCAGCCGTAGGAACGGTTCTGAAACTTTTTTTTACCGGCAGATTCGAATATGTTTCGCTTTTACTTTATTTGGCTATGGGCTGGCTCATAGCATTCGACTTCCAAAATCTAAGAGAAGTAATATCAACCTTAGGCATTCAACTACTTTTCTTAGGTGGTTTTTTTTATACCTTGGGGATCGTTTTTTATGCCATCCGTAAAATCCCTTATAATCATCTCATATGGCACTTTTTTGTTTTGGGTGGAGCTATTAGTCATTGGTTAATGATCTATTATACAGTTATTTAGGTATAAAATCCACCAATATTCAAGGTATTTGTTACAATAGATAGGCAATAGCTATGCCCAGTATAATGACGACAAGTTTCCTTAGGTTAAAGGAATGACCTTCAGAACTTTCAAAAAGTATTACAGTGGAAATATGAAGTAGCACACCAACAACCAGGGCCGTTATTGGGGTTCTATAGATAGATACAAAATCCATATTTACCGCGAGGTAAGTCCCTAGTGGGGTCATTAAAGAAAATAGGATTATAAACAAAATTGCATAGGACAATCTAATTTTGGAGTGCAGTAAAAAGATACTTAAAATAATCGCAATAGGAATTTTATGTACCAAAATACCATATAGAATGGTACCATGTGCCTCTATGGGGAGTCCTTCCAATAAGGAGTGTATAGATAAACTTATAAAAAGTAACCATGGAAATTTTACGCTTTGGCTGTTGAGATGAACATGGCCATGTTCTGCTCCCTTGGAGAAAAACTCCAAAAATATTTGCAACAAAATACCACCCATCACAAATAGTCCAATGGTCTTTGGGTCACCATTAAGATATACTTCAGGGAAAAGTTCAAAAATAGTAAGGGCCAATAGAAATGCTCCGCTAAAGGGTAGTAACAACTTAAAAGCACCTTTAATTCTAGGTTTTGTGGCCAATACAAAGGCAAAACTTAGCAATACCGCCAAAACGGGTAATAAATAAATCATAGACTATAGATTAGCTGTTGGTATAATTTTGGAAAGTACACCCTAGGGTTTAAAATTAATGTATTTTTGCCGTATTCTTTTGGAATCGTATGAACAATAATTTTAAAATGATTGCCAAAACCCTATTCGGTTTTGAGGAAATTCTTGCTAAGGAATTACGCAATCTTGGGGCAAGTAATGTGGTAGAAGGTGTTAGGAACGTATCTTTTGATGGTGATACCGGATTTATGTACAAAGCCAACCTTTGTTTACGGACCGCTATAAAAATTTTGAAGCCTATTCATTCCTTTTATGTCAGGGACGAAAAAGATCTTTATCGAAAAATATATGATATGGATTGGTCTGCCTATTTAACGGCAGATACTACCTTTGCCATAGATACCACGGTAAATTCCGAAAATTTTACCCATTCGTTATATGTGTCCCAAAAGTCCAAAGATGCCATTGTTGACAAGTTCCGTGATACGGTAGGTAGAAGGCCCGATGTTGATATTAAGTTCCCTGATGTTCGATTAAATATCCATATTCAAAAGAATCAATGCAATGTTGCTTTGGATACCTCGGGTAGGTCGCTACACCATAGAGGTTATAGAACCGCTACCAACATCGCACCCATTAATGAAGTTTTGGCTGCCGGCTTATTGCTCTTAAGCGGTTGGGATGGCCAATGCGATTTTTTGGACCCTATGTGCGGCAGTGGTACTTTTTTGACCGAAGCGGCTATGATAGCCTGTAAAATTCCTGCCAATATCAACAGAAAAGAATTTGCTTTTGAGAAATGGGATGATTTTGACGAGGATCTTTTTGATAAAATTGTGGAAAGCAGCCTTAATAAGACGAGGGAATTTAGGTATAAGATCGGGGGTTATGATAAAGCGCCATCGGCTGTACGAAAAGCACAGGACAATATTAGCAATGCAAATTTATCTGAATACATTACCGTTGAGCGTGAAAACTTTTTTGAAACGGAAAAATACACGGAAGGCCAGCTACATATGGTTTTTAATCCACCTTATGGGGAACGCCTTAATATAGAAATGGAGACTTTCTACTCAAATATAGGAGATACCCTAAAGCAAAAATACCCTGGAACTGATGCCTGGCTTATTACATCAAATTTGGAAGCTCTAAAATTTGTAGGATTACGTCCATCTAGAAAGATCAAAGTGTTTAATAGTCATTTAGAATCTCGCTTGGTAAAATATGTTATGTATGCTGGTAGCAAGAAAGCTAAATATAATAAGACCATTAAAGAATGAGACCAAAATACAAGGCATTACTTTTTAATTTCATTGGGTTTGCCGCACTATTTGTGGTTATCCGGTTGGCCTTAGGGCATTATTTTCCTATAAGTCGTATTTTTTTGGCGGTTACCTCGGCCATTGCAGCGAACATTTTAGCTCCCAAATTTGGTGCAATTAAAACGGATGATGGCGAAAAAATAATGATGAAATGGGCTTTTATGAAAGGTATGCGAGAACTATGACCTATTCCTGATTTTCTTCTTCTTTCTTCGGTTTTTTGGCCTTTTTATAAAGTGGAAGGAAATAGGTGATAGAATAGTTATATCCTACACCAAAATTACTGTCATCCGTTACCTTATTAAATCCTGGAATCCATAGATTGGGAAAATTTTCATCTTCGGTGTTGGTGATCAAAAAACCTAAACGTACACTGGCACCCAAATAGATGTTGGCAAATAGTTCTGCTTTCATACCAAAAACGATTTCGAGCCAAGAAGCATTTAACCCATCAAATTCTTGAGCTTCGGATGACCCAGGGACAAAATCATCTGGACTAAAAAATCTGTTGCTGTCGAAAAAATTAAAACTATTTAATGTTTGACTAAAACTACTGAAAGCATAACGACCCCCAATATGAATGGAATTGTTCATGCCGTACCAATTTTCATAGGTATTATAATCCACACCAAGTTTTATATAACTACCAGAAGTAGTGTAGTTGTACAATATACCTTGGAGGTCGTTCGAAGCATTGGTTAATTCTTCTTCCTGGGTCTTTTTCTCATTTCCCAACTCGGCAGCTACGTACAACCGTTGGCTAATTCTATAATCCCCAACAATTTCCAGTCCGGTATAGTCATCATTAAGAAAAGAAAGTACCGGTCTGCTTAAATCAATTCCCGCTCTTAAGCCATAAGGTTGTTTATAGACCACGGTATCTTTTGGTTGCAGGTCAATGGGCTTGCTCTGAGCCTGCCCAAGGAAGAAAACCAAACCGAAGCAACTACTAATGAAATATTTTAACATGGGCCGTAGTTGAATTTTCCACTGAGGGGGTTACTATTGTTATATCTTGGATCCAATTGTCGGAATCCGTGGTCAAGGTATTCGTTAGATTATTGTAATTGGCAACAAATCCACAAGCCCTAGAAATGAATACCTCCTGAGTTTCGTAATCAAAAGCAAGGGTATCCATGTTCTCCGTGGTCTCATCGTCTGGAGTAAGGTTTCTTGATAAAATGAAGGAAGTGCTTGCCTCGCCTATCCTAAGAGGTATTGCTATAGAATCTGTGCCCGCATTAGGAATAACCCCCACCACGGATCCATCAGAAGCAAGACCGCTCACAACCAGGCCAGATACACTCTTTAACAGGGTGGTGTCCGCTACGTCATAAAACCGAATTACCAATAGAGGAGTATCGCCGTCCACACAGATGTCATCTTTTTCACATGCCGCAAAAGAATACATTGCCAACAGTATTAAAAATAGTACCCTTATTTTACGCATAAAAAATCTTCGTATTTACCATTAGCAATTAGGCTTGGCGCTTTTCCAAAAGTACAACATTTTCTACATGATGTGTTTGCGGAAACATATCTACTGGTTGTATTTTTTCAACAACATAATCATCTTTCATTAAGGCAAGATCCCTGGCTTGGGTGGCAGTGTTACAACTTACATAAACAATTCTTTTTGGCGAGATGGTTAAAATTTGTTTCACTACGTCTTGATGCATACCATCCCTTGGGGGGTCGGTTATGATAACATCTGGCACACCGTTGGCAGTAATAAAGTCTTGGTTTAGAATTTTTTTCATGTCGCCGGCAAAAAAATCTACATTCTTAACGCCATTGGCCATGGCGTTGGTCTTTGCATCGGCTATGGCCTCGGGCACGGCCTCTATGCCAACCACTTTTTTTGCCTTTTTAGAGACAAATTGTGCTATGGTACCCGTGCCGGTGTATAGGTCATAAACTATTTCTGTCCCCGTTAAACCTGCAAAATCCCTAGTGATCTTATAAAGTTCATACGCTTGTTCTGCATTGGTCTGATAGAATGATTTTGCATTTATTTTAAACTGTAACCCTTCCATTTCCTCTATGATATGATCTCTTCCCGAATGGCAGATGACCTCCTGGTCATAAATGGTATCGTTCTTTTTTTGATTCACAACATATTGTAGAGAGGTAATCTCTGGGAATACCTTGATAACATGATTTAACAGCAGGTTTATTTTTTCGATATCATTCTTAAAGAATTGCAATAGTACCATTAGTTCACCATTAGACGATGTTCGTATCATAAGTGTTCTTAACAGGCCGCTCTGGTTTCTGGGGTTAAAAAAAGACAGGTTGTTGTTAATGGAAAAATCTCTGATCTCTCGCCTTATGGCGTTGGAAGGATCCCTTTGTAAATGGCATTTTTCGATATCCAAAATTTTATCCCACATGCCCGGGATATGAAAACCCAAGGCGTTTTTATCCTTAATTTGCTGATCGGAATTTATCTCATCTAACGTTAGCCATCTGCTATCCGAGAATGAAAACTCCATTTTGTTGCGATAAAAATATTGGTTTTTGGCCCCTAAGATTGGTGAAGCCTCCGGTAGGTCCAAATGTCCTATACGAGTAAGGTTGTTGATTACTTCCTTTTGTTTGTATCGTAGTTGGTGCTCATAGCCCATATGTTGCCATTTACACCCTCCACATACTCCAAAATGTTGGCATTGCGGGGCAACACGTTTGTCGGAGAGCGAATGAAAATTGGTGGCAATACCCTCAAAGTAGGCTTTCCTTTTTTTGGTCGTTTGCACGTCAACAATATCGCCAGGTACTGTGTTGGTCAGAAAAATAACCCTTCCGTCCGGAGCTTTGCCAATTGTTTTTCCCTTGGCACCTGCATCCAATACCTCTACGTGTTCAAAGACTTGCCTTTTGTTCCTTTTTCGCATAGCGCAAAAGTACTAATAGGAATGTATTTAAGCAGAAATTATAACACTTATCTTTAATAGGATCAAATACTTTGAAAAAAGTTGAACCTTTTGTCCTTTTTCCGGTCTTAAAGGTGTACGCAGTATGGAAAAAAGCAATAAAATTTTCGACGGACTCTTGGTGTTGCAATACCGTTCTGGCAACCAGAAGGCCTTGTCGCTACTGGTAAACAGATATCATCTTAAGCTATGTAGGCACTCGTATTGGTATACACATGATGCCGAAGTAGCTAAGGATATTGTGCAAGACTGCTGGGGCATTATGGCGAACAAATTATCTGGCCTAAAAGACCCAAACAGCTTTGGAAGTTGGGCAACAAGAATTGTTACAAGAAAATCCTTGGACTACCTGGAAAAGGGTAAAAAAACAAGGGAGAACCTAGAAGTTTACTCCAAAACCGCACAACCATACGAAACACAGGAAAATACAAGCGATAGGGAAGCGGATATCTTAAGACTCCAAAAAGCTATAAAACAATTACCTAAGGATCAACAAATTGTGATTAGGCTATTTTATACGGAGGAATATTCGCTAAAGGAAATGAGCGGTGTCTTGGATGTTTCCGTGGGGACCATAAAATCTAGGCTTTTCCATGCACGCGAAAAATTAAAATCAATTTTAAAAAATAAGTAGGATGAAAAAAAACACAGAAAAAATAGACGAGCTTATAAAAGAGGCACTTACCAAGGAAGAGGCAAAATTTTATGATGAATTGGGAGAACAGAATCTTTTCGGTAAAATCAATGAGGTTTATAGGGGCAAAATGGGTTGGTTGGCGATAATTATGAATATAGTACATCTGGTAATTTTTGTTTTGTTTGTGTACTGTATTGTAGCATTTTTTAATACCGATGTAACCAATGAGCTAATTAAATGGTCGGCAGCCGGTTTCTTATGTATGATAGTTATGGGGATGCTAAAGTTATATGTATGGATGCAAATGGATAAAAACGATTTGCTGCGGGAATTAAAGCGTTTAGAACTACAAATATCTGCCTTAACCAATAAATTATAGGGATAATTATCTTCGTTGTTTCTAGTTAGGATTGATTAAATATTTAGTAATTTGCAGCCTCTACGTAGGATGATTTCTCTCCCTAAGAAGGAATTACTGAAGTTTTATTTAAAATATTCTAGGTTATGTCAGTTTTGGAAACAACAAGCACCCAAGATGCCATTGCATTGGAAAAAAAACACGGAGCTCATAATTACCATCCGCTCCCTGTAGTATTAAACAGGGGAGAAGGAGTGCACGTATGGGACGTGGAAGGAAAGAAGTATTACGATTTTTTATCTGCTTATTCGGCGGTGAACCAGGGACATTGTCACCCTAAAATTATTGGGGCCATGACCAATCAGGCCCAAACATTAACACTTACGTCCCGGGCATTTTATAACGATATGCTGGGTAAATTTGAGAAGTACGCCACGGAAACCTTTGGTTTTGATAAACTACTTCCGATGAACACAGGTGCCGAAGCTGTGGAAACAGCTTTAAAACTTTGCCGGAAATGGTCTTATGAGAAAAAAGGCATTCCGGAGAATAAAGCACAGATCATAGTATGTGAGAACAATTTTCATGGGCGTACCACAACCATCATTTCATTTTCCAATGATCAAGTTGCCCGAAAGAATTTTGGTCCGTATACGAAAGGGTTCATCAAAATTGAATATGATAATCTAACCGCTCTTGAAACCGCTTTGTCCGAGAACCCGAATGTGGCCGGTTTTTTGGTAGAACCCATTCAAGGTGAAGCAGGGGTCTATGTTCCATCAGAAAGCTATTTAAAGGCTGCTAAAGCACTCTGTGAGCAGTATAATGTACTTTTTATAGCAGATGAAGTGCAAACGGGAATAGCCCGTACAGGAAGGTTGTTGGCCACCTGCGGAAACTGTGGCTGTGAGAACAAGCATTGCAGTGGTACACCCGAGGTAAAACCCGATATTTTGATTTTAGGAAAAGCGTTGTCTGGTGGTGTATATCCGGTTTCCGGTGTTTTGGCCAACGATAACATCATGGGGGTAATACGTCCGGGTAATCATGGAAGTACCTTTGGTGGTAATCCAATAGCTGCAGCAGTGGGTATAGCCGCACTAGACGTTGTAAAAGAGGAGCAATTGGCACAAAATGCGTATGAGCTTGGTGAATTATTCCGTAAAGAGCTAAATGCATTTATCCCTACTTGTAATATTGTCAACGCCGTACGGGGCAAAGGGCTTTTAAATGCCATTTTAATAAATGATACTGAAGAAAGCACAACGGCCTGGGACATTTGCATCGCCTTGAAGGAAAATGGCCTGTTGGCCAAGCCTACTCATGGCAATATCATCCGTTTTGCACCTCCTTTGGTAATGACGGAAGAACAATTATTAGATTGTGTATCTATTATAACAACTACTTTAAGAGCTTTTGAGTGTTAACTGTAGTAAGTGTATTATAAAAAAAACCGAAAGCATTGCTTTCGGTTTTTTTAATCTCTTTAATTTTAAAGTATTAAGCACGTACTTCTTTAATTCTTGCCTTTTTACCGGTAAGACCTCTAAAGTAGAAAATACGAGCTCTACGTACTTTACCTTTTTTATTGACCTCAATTTTCTGTAGGGCGGGCATATTTACAGGGAAAATACGCTCAACACCTACGGTGCCAGATATCTTACGAATAGTAAACGTTTCTGTGGAACCGCTACCTCTTCTTTGGATTACAACCCCTCTAAAAAACTGGGTACGCTTTTTTTCTCCTTCCTTAATTTCATAATAAACGGTGATGGTATCACCAGCAGAGAATTTGGGAAATTCTTTTTTAGGAACAAATTCGTCTTCAACAAATTTTATTAATGCTTCCATTTGTATGGTTTTCAATTATTTAAAACCAACATTCACGATTTTCGTCAGAGGTTGATTTTACCGACTGCAAAAATAGATAATAATTGTTTACCAACAAGGGAAATAGTGCTTTTTTAAGAAGGAGCTATTTGGCACTATTCATAGAACCATTCATTTTTTTTATCACTGTTAAAATCAATAGTAAAACACCTATGGCAAATACCAAATGGGAGATTCCATTGATAATAGAGAATATACCTTGTATCCTTAGTATGGCTTCCGGGCCGGTCTTACTGGCTAGGGTCAACATCACAAAACCACCAATGCCAAAGAGTACGGAAAAGGAGATCCCCAGCAACATCAGTATCGATGCAAAAGACTTTTGCTTAAGGAAAAGTATAACGGAAATAACCAATAAAAGCAATTGCCCTACAGCATGGAGAAAAGAACCTACGGAAAGCAATACGGGAATGTTTTCGTTCATTTTTCTTATTTCAATAAATCGGGTCTACGTTTTTCCGTTCTTTCATAGGCTTTGGCTTCGCGCCATTTCTCAATTTCCGGAAAGTTACCGCTTAACAGTACCTCTGGGACTTTCATTCCTTTGTATTCGGCAGGTCTTGTGTATACTGGCGGTGCCAAAAGATCGTCTTGGAAAGTATCTGTCAGTGCAGAAGTTTCATTGTTCAATACCCCTGGAATCAACCGTATTACCGCATCGCAAAGAACTGCCGCTCCCAGTTCCCCGCCAGATAATACATAGTCGCCTATGGAAATCTCTTTAGTGATCAATTTGTCCCTAACTCTTTGGTCTACACCTTTGTAGTGACCGCAGAGGATAATAATATTTTTTAAGAGCGATAGACTATTCGCCATTTTTTGATGTAGGGTTTCCCCATCGGGGGTCATATAAATTACCTCGTCATAAGAACGTTCTGCTTTCAAACCTGCTATACATTTATCAATGGGTTCTATCATCATAACCATACCGGCCCCACCACCAAATTGATAGTCGTCTATCTGATTGTAACTCTTGTCGGTATAGTCCCTCAGGTTATGCATATGTACTTCTACATGGCCCTTATCTATGGCCCTTTTGAGTATTGAAGCCTCGAAGGGACTCTTCAATAGCTCGGGGAGTACAGTAATTATATCGATGCGCATAGGATAGTTTTACTTTGTGCTTTCGGTCCTAAAGCGAATTAGGATATGGGAGCGGTCCAAAAGTAATGAAAACATTGCGAATCTTTTTGCCACTCCAAGCGTTCATAGAGTTTTTGTGCCGGATTGTCCTTGGCTGTCTCCAAAGCCAAACCTTTAAATTTTTTAGTGATACAATGGTCCTTAGCTGCATTTAATAAAGCTTCGCCAACGCCTTTTTTTCGATGCCCATGATCCACATAAAGGTCGTTTAGAATAAAAACGGGCTTTAGACTAACGGAAGAGAAGGACCTATAGAGTTGTGTAAACCCTACTGGAGTGTTGTTTATCTGGGCAAAAAAAACAACAGATTCATCGTTGCCCAAGCGTTGTTGCAGAAATAATCTACAGGCCCGTATATCACTGTCCTGTTTGTAAAAGACCCTGTAGGCATCTAACATTGGTGCCAACAGGTCTACATCATCTAAAGTAGCTCTTTTAATGTTCATAGCGGTACCCTCTAATTTACACGTCTTCTTTCCTCATCTGATCCGGTGCCTCTCTGACGTGCCGATTTTAATTTACTGTTTCCAAAATTTCTGGAGTAGGTTAAGGTAAAAGTTCTGTTGCTAAAATCAAAAGTGTTTACCGTATTTAAATTTTGTTCGGGAATAGTTGTCCTACCGGTAAATTCAAAAGATTCCAAAACATCATTTACACTAAAACGGAGTGTGCCCCATTTATCACCAAACTTCTTCTGAAAACCGATATTCATCCCAAAAACACCATCGAAACTCCTAATTCCGAATAGTCCGGGGCCAAAATAATTTAGATTGATTTCTGCAGTAAAATCTTCGGCAATAGTAAATGTCTGCGAACTGTTTGCATTAAAAGAGTTTTGTTCAAAACTAAAAGAGTCCCCTCTTAAGACCGCATCTACCTGTGTATTCTGATAAATAAAATTGTTCTGCATTTTCCACCAACTAACCACATTTATCGGGAGTCCAAGGGTAATAGTGAACAATCTACTCTCATCGTTATTGGCGGCTTCAAAGAAAAGCCTTCCGGTAGCATCATCGAACCTTTCCTGAAAGTTGGAAATTGGTTCATCCTGAATGGTATACTGAAAAGACAGCAAAATGTTACGATAGTTAGTGTCAAATTTCAAAGCATTGGATATGGATGGTTGAAGTGCAGAATTACCGGAGATAAAGGTGGTGGGGTCCAAGAAGATTACAAAGGGCGCCAAATTGTTAAAAGTGGGGCGTGTTATTCTTTTGGAGTATGAAGCATTAAAACTAAGACTATCATTGACTGCATGGGAAACAAAAACACTTGGGAACAATTTACCAAATTCCCTATCTACCACCCTTCCACCAGTCTCTGTATCTAGCTCCGAATCGGTATGCTCATACCTAAGCCCCAATTTAAAGGAGGTTTTGTCGCTAAGTTTATAATCCATTGCACTATAAGCAGCAAGAATACGCTCATCTAAATTACTTTTATTGGTCAATGTTGGGTCTTCCACAAATGCCTGTCCATCAAAAGTTGCCACGGAAACATCATTTTCAAAGTTTGAAACAACCGCTTTTACACCGGTCTCAATTTTTATGTTATCGTTCAATTGATTGCTGTAGTCTACTTTTCCCACCACAATGTTTATGGGCGTTGTTTTATCACTATTGGTAAGCTCTTCCCTAAGTAAGGAGTTATTTCCATCAAAAAAACTATTGACGTAATCCGTCGGATTCTCATCGTAATAATGCAAATAGTCCAAGTCGAAACTGATAAACTTATTATCAGTAAAGTTGTGTTTAAAATTTAGGTTAGAACTAAAATTCTGCCATTGGTTTCTTTCTGTGGTAATAAGCTCTACAAAAGAAATGGGTGAACTATTTTCTGTTTCGATGCTGTTGTTTAATGCATCCATGGTCCATTTATTGTCATAAGCACTTAGCAGTACCCCGATTACTGTTTTTTCGGAAGTTTGATAATCTAGCCCCAAACGTAAGTTGTGATTTCTCTGAACTGGGTCTCTGTCCGACACCGTACGCAACGTTGCAGGAAGATTGTTCTGGTTTTGGAAACTACGCGAAAAATCGAACTGTTGACCCTGGCTATCCCTAAGAAAAGAATAATTGCCAAACAGATTTATTTTGTCCTTTCTGTAGTTAAAACTAATGTTGTTGGATATGTTGGTCCCGTTTCCTATGCCCGTTGAAAGCGAATAGGTGCCATTTAGGCCAAGGTCTGCCCTCTTTTTGAGAACAATATTTATGAAACCTGCATTTCCTTCTGCATCAAAATTGGCAGGGGGTGTTGTAATTAGTTCTATCGTCTCAATATTGTCGGAGCTCATCCCTTCCAGAAGTTGCACTAAACTGTCCTGGGGCATATAACTAATTTTTCCGTTGATCATTACTACCACTCCACTCTTTCCTGAAAGCGATATACTGCTGTTTTGCCTGTCTACAATAACACCTGGCGACCTTTCTAAAACCTCCAAGGCAGAGGCACCTGCGGAAACAATACTACTTTCCACGTTAATGACCATTCTGTCTATTTTTTGCACATATAGGGGCTTGGTGGTTTGCACCACTACTTCATCCAAAGCCAAACCCGCCGTTAGACCAATATTAGGGACCGTGTAATCCGTATTTTGACCAAGTTGAAATGGGGGCGTGGTTTTGGTTTCAAAACCTACCGTGCTTGCGGTGATTATATAATTTCCAGGACTGATATTCTCAAACAAATAATTGCCATTTTCGTCTGTGATGGCACCTTTTACCAAAATGGAATCCGTTTCTTGTTGTAGCAATACGTTGGCAAATGCCAAAGGAGTACCATCATCTCCGGCTACGCTGCCATTTATAGTTTGTTGGGCACTAAGGGTAAAAAAGGAAAAACTGATTAGGGTAAAGAGAAATAAATTTTTAAGCATCATCCATTAAGGGTTTAGAACCATTTCCACAAAAAATAGGCATCCTAAATAATGGATGAAACCAAAAATGTAATGTTACAGTAATATTGAGGCTTTTCTTTCTCAATAGCTTATGCATGAAAGGCTATAGAGAAGGAGATAAATCGAAGTTAACTAAAAAAGCCTCTAAGAAAGAGGCTTTAACATTTATTTGGATTTTCTGTATTTGTTTATCTCATCTTGGAGTTCCCTGCTAATTTTTTGTTCGCGCTCCAATGCTCTTCTTCGGTGTTGCTCATATTCGATCTCCAATTCGGAGAGGGCACTTTTGGCTTCTTGGGTAAGTATGTTACTATTCCTAAACTTATATACGAAAAGTAAAAATAGCAGGAGCAGGCCACCGATGATGGTCCACAGTATAAAGTTGTAGGTGCCTTTGGAGACCAGGGCCCCTAAAAATGACATGCTATCTTTTTCTTCCGTAACATTGTTAAGGTTACTGGTGGTTTCATCGAGCCTTTTGTTAAGTGAAGCAACAGTAGCCTCGTGCCCGGCAATGGTTGCCTTAAGTTCTGCGGCTTTCTTACTGGATGCATTCAATGAATCCAATACATTCTTCCTAAGTTTATCTAGATAAATAACCCGTACAACTTCATACGCTTTACCTTCTGCACGATAATTACCTGATTTTTTCGAAACAAATTCGAACTGACTGCTAATAGGACCACTGTCCAATGACAGCTGTTTTTCTTCAGATTCTTGCGCAAATTGTATGTTATAGGTCAATACGGCAATTACGATAAGTAGTGTTCTTATGCCTTTCATGTTTATGATGCTTACTGTTAATAATGATTTAGAGAGAGGCTAAAGTAATTCAATAATATCAATTAAGAAAAAAAATTGGAAATAACGTAATAATGCGTAAGAAAACCGCTCCAAAAAAGGTGCTTGGTTCACCATTAAAACCTTTAACCATATTAATAGTAGGTATATCTCCTTACTTTTGCAATATACTTTGCCAACCGAATAACTTGATGAGAGTATCCATACTCATTATCATACCAAATATATAGAACAATATTTTTGCCATCGTCTGAAACTATGGTTGCATTACTATCGTAAATAGCGGGGGAGGAGGTACCCACAATGTCCGAAGATACCAGTTCGTTACTCAGTGAGTATTTAATCTGTTCTACAAGATCACCTTCCAAGGCGTACTTCTTTACAATGGTATTGATACTGTCTTTAGATGTCTTGTTTTTTACCTCTAAATTTAGGATTGCCAAAGAGCCATTGGGCACGGGTACCCTTATGGCATTTGAAGTTAGTTTCCCTTTTAGTATGGGCAATGCCTTGGCGACTGCCTTACCGGCACCGGTTTCCGTAATTACCATATTAAGGGCTGCAGCCCGTCCACGTCGGTATTTGCCATGCATATTGTCTACAAGGTTTTGATCATTGGTATAAGCATGTATGGTTTCTAAATGGCCCTTTTTAATACCTAATGAATCTTCTATGACCTTCAATACTGGGGTTATGGCATTGGTTGTGCAGGATGCTGCGGAGTATATTTTTGTTGTATCCGGATCAAACTCTTTCTGGTTTACACCATGCACTATATTGGGTACTTCCTTTCCTGGTGCTGTAAGCAATACCTTTGCAGCTCCTTTAGATTTTAAGTGCCTGCCCAAGGCCGCTTTATCCCTAAATGCCCCGGAGTTGTCAATAATAAGGGCATCGGAGATACCGTATTGGGTATAATCTATATCTTCGGGTTTATCTGCCGAGATAATGCGTACCGTTGTGCCGTTTATGGTCAGGGCCTTATTCTTAAAATCCGTATCTACGGTACCCATAAACTGCCCATGTACAGAATCTGTACGTAGCAGGGTAGCCCTTTTCTCTAGAATTTCCTTGGTAATGGTACCTCTGGTAACTATAGCACGCAGGCGCAATTGGTTGCCCTTCCCGGTCTTTGCCATGAGTTCTCTGGCCAAAAGACGGCCTATTCTTCCAAATCCGTAGAGCACTACGTCTTTGGGTTTAATTTCTTGTGATGATCCGGCATCCTTAAGTTTATCCAAAACAAATGCCTTAACATTATGATGATTATTGTCTTCCGCATGATACTCGTACGTAAGTTTGCCGATATCCAATTTTGAGGGAGGTAATTTTATATCGTTTACTGCCCTTAGAATTTCTACGGAATCAAATATGGAAATCGGTTTCTGCACAAATTCCCCTGCATACTCGTGCAGGTTTATGATATCGCTTACATTTTTATCGATGATCTGGTTTTTGAACAGTACAACTTCGATAGACTTATCATACCAAAGATCACTAATAATTTTAATGAATTCTGTAGTGGCCTTTCTTCTGTCGGCCTGAAAAGCCAATTCTTTTTCGTACGATTTAATAGGACTCATTAGGTGGTGTTAGAGTTGTTGAATTTTTTTGCAAAATTATATATTTCAAACGTTTTCGCCCAACTATTTTGTAAATAAAAAAAGCGCCCTGCTAAGGCGCTTTTTTGAAGTTGTTTTTCCTTTATTGAAAGATAAGCCTTTCGCGTTCTCCGTCTTCATTGAGCATGGTAATACTAGTTTTGGAATATTTGGAGATTTTGCCAAAAAGCGCTCTTGCATCCTGGATGTCATCAATTTCCTCATCGTCAACAAAGATAAGGACTTTACCCTCCAACCCATAACCTCTATATCTTTCTGGGACACCTGTAATTTTCACACCTTTTTTGGTCTTAAATTGTTTCTTATCCTTATCGGATAGCTCTTTAACCTCAAAGCCCATTACAGGTACAACCAAGGTCTGTCTTTTCTTCAGCATTACCGAAACGGTTTTGTTTTTGCCATCCCTATCTACGGTAACGTTTATGGTATCTCCGGGTCTTTTGGAAGATATATACCCTGTAAGATCTGCGAACTTATGTATTTCAACATGGTCTACACCTTTGATGACGTCACCAGACTGCAGTTCAGCATCGTACGCCCCAGAATCTTCCTCAACACTCTCAATATAGACACCATCAATTTCATCAATACCTTTTTCAATGGCGTAGGGAGAGTTTATGGGCGCTGTCCTAATTCCCAATATACCACTTTGTACATTACCATATTCCATGATATCTTCTACTACTTTCTTGGCAATGTTGCTTGGTACGGCAAAAGAGTAACCAACATAAGATCCGGTCTGGGAGGAAATTGCCGTGTTAATTCCTATTAGGTCACCGTTGGTATTTACCAAGGCACCACCACTATTTCCGGGATTAACAGCCGCATCTGTCTGTATAAAAGATTGCCTTCTTCCCAAATCCCGAGCTTTGGCACTAACGATACCTGCTGTTACGGTAGAAGTTAGGTTAAAAGGGTTACCAACGGCCAAAACCCATTCCCCGATCTTGGCATTATCGGAGTCCCCGAAAGCCAAATATGGTAGTTTTAACTTAGGATCTATTTTTATCAATGCGATGTCGGAATTAGGATCGGTACCTACCAACTCGGCATCATACGTTTTGTTGTTGTTGAGGGTAACCTGCAACTGATTGGCCTGGGCTACCACATGATTATTGGTAACTATAAAGCCATCGGGAGAAATAATTACTCCAGAACCAGTACCTACCTGCGGTCTTTTGCTTTCGCCAGATCCATAGAAAAACTCTGCAATGCTCGAAGGCCCTCTTCCGGCGGTAACATTTTTTACGTGCACCACGGCATTTACCGTATTTTGGGCCGCTACCGTAAAGTCAACCTCATTAATGCCAGACCCTCTGGCCGAAGTGGGCGTATAGCTGGTAGCGAAAACGGGAGCTTCGGAATTTTCCGAAACAATCGTATAGTTCACCTTTTCAAAAAATAGTTTGTAAGCTCCCAAAGTAATTGCCCCTGCAAATAAGGAGACTAAAAAAAGACTAGCAATTTTTTTCATAATTTATATGGGTTTTAATAAAATCTGTCGTAAAAATAACAGATTTACACTTTTGTGAAGAAGTGTTTAACGACTTTTTAACTGCTAAAAAACCCTTAATAAAGTTATATCTTTGCAATTCAATACCAGTTATGATACTTACTTTCTACAAATATCAGGGTACCGGAAACGACTTTGTTATGATCGACAACAGAACCGGTTTTTTTCCAAAAAAAGATGTGGCCCTAGTGGCATCGCTATGTGATAGACGATTTGGGATAGGAGGGGACGGTCTTATTTTATTGGAGAATGATGATGAATCCGACTTTAAAATGGTTTATTACAATTCGGATGGTAATCCTAGCAGCTTATGCGGAAACGGAGGTAGATGTTTGGTGGCTTTTGCAAAGCATTTGGGTATTATAGACGACAAGGCCAGTTTTAACGCCGTGGACGGACTTCATAATGCAACAATAGAGGGCGATTTGGTGAGCCTACAAATGCAAGATGTAACCGAAATAAAAGAAAAGGACAAGTATACTTTTTTAGATACAGGTTCTCCACATCATGTGCAATTGGTAGAGAACCTACAAGAGTTAAACGTGGCAAAGGAGGGCGAAAAATTACGCTATGGCATTTACGGAAAAAAAGGAAGCAATGTTAATTTTGTGGAACCCCAAGAAACTTCTTTCTCCGTCCGTACGTATGAAAGAGGAGTAGAGGACGAAACGTTATCTTGTGGAACCGGGGTTACCGCAGTTGCCGTAGCCATGCATCATAGCGGGCAAACGCAGGCAGAAAACATTACGCTTAAAACACCAGGTGGTAATCTTAAGGTACAATTTAATAAAAGTGAAAAAGGATACCACAATGTGTATTTAACCGGACCGGCAAAACAGGTCTTTAAAGGTGAAATAGAATGTTGAGCCTTAAGGGAAACCACATCTTTTTGCGAGCTTTGGAGCCCGAAGATTTAGAATTTCTCTATACGTTGGAAAACGACACGGACATTTGGGAGGTAAGTGGTACTGCAACACCCTATTCCAAACAAGTATTAAAATTGTACTTGGAAAATGCCCATAGGGATATCTATGAAGTAAAGCAATTACGACTCTGCATCTGCAATCATAATGATAAACGGCTGGGACTTATAGACCTTTTCGATTTTGACCCTAAGAACCTGAGGGCCGGTATAGGTATCGTTGTGCTAGATAAAGAGGATAGAAACAAAGGGGTAGGAGCCGAAGCCATTTCCATACTGATAAAGTATGCTTTTGAAAACTTAAACCTGAGACAGTTGTATGCCAATGTTATGGAAGACAATAAACCCAGCATCCACCTGTTTAAAAAAATGGGTTTTGTAGAAGCGGGCGTTAAAAAAGATTGGATTTTTTCCAACGGAACCTTTAAAAATGAAATACTGTTACAAAACATAAAAAACTGATGTATTTAAAGAAAATTGTACTGGTTGTTGTATTTCTTGGTCTTATCGCGGGCGGCGCCTTCTCATATATGGTATATAGCGCTATTTTCTCTCCCAATACTTCCTTTACCAATGAGCAGGCTTTTGTTTTTGTACCCTCCGATGCCAATTTTGAAGAAGTGGCGAACGTCTTGCAACCTTTGCTGAAGGACATTGATTCTTTTCGTGAAGTTGCGCAGAGAAAAGGGTATATGGACAACGTAAAAGGTGGTAAATACGCTTTGAAAAAAGGGATGAACAATAACGAAATTATCAACACTTTACGCAGTAACAACATACCGGTTAAAGTTTCTTTTAACAATCAGGAGACCTTGGCCAATTTGGCTGGAAGAATAGCCGTCCAAATTGAGGCCGATAGTTTAACCCTATTATCAGCTTTCAAGGATAGAAAGTTTTTAGGCGACAAAAATTTTGCACCGGACAATGCCTTAGGCATGTACATTCCCAATAGCTATGAACTTTTCTGGAATACCTCAGCTGCGGATTTTAGGAATAGAATGCATAAAGAGTATACCCGGTTTTGGAACCAAGATCGTAAAGCAAAGGCCAGGACCTTAGGGTTAGCGCCGGCACAGGTAATTACCTTAGCCTCTATAGTGCATAAGGAAACGGTAAAAGTGTCCGAAAGACCCCGAGTGGCGGGGGTTTATTTAAACCGCTTGCGAAAGAATATGTTATTGCAGGCAGATCCTACAGTTATATACGCTTTAAAACTACATTCAAAAGATTTTGATCGGGTTATTAAAAGGGTGTTGTATAAGGATTTGGAATTAGATTCCCCCTACAATACATACAAATATGCGGGCCTACCCCCCGGACCCATTGCTATGCCAGATATTTCGGCGGTAGATGCAGTTTTGAACCCCGAGGCCCATGATTATCTCTATTTTGTAGCCGATGTTCAGAATTTCGGGTTTCACAAATTTGCCAAGACTTTGGCACAACATAACCGAAATAAAGCGCAATATGTCCGATGGATAAATGCACAAAATGTTAATAGATAGGTAATTAATCCAGATTTTAAGACATCTTAACTAAAACAAGCCCGTTTTAAGAAAATCTTGGGTAGTAAGCATTTTAGGTAGAAAAAAACGGTCGTATCTTTGTAGGGTGAAATTTAAGCAGGCGCTTTTTTGCTGTAAGTCTTAAGAAAACAACAATATGAGAAAGTGGATAAGCACTGTTTGTCCTCTTATCATGATATTTATTTTAATCAGTTTTGGCTTTAAAACAAAGGAAACTTTTGTGGTGCCAGAAACGCTTAAAGTAAATGAACCTACTGAAGTTTTGTTCCCCAAAAACAAAACTATTGTTAAGACCACATTGGTAGTACCTCCCTTTTTGGGAAGCTCCTATATCGGTTTCAAAGAGGCCTTGGCTTTTAAAGAGTCTAGTGGTAACTATTTCATTATTAATACATTAGGTTATTTAGGAAAATATCAGTTCGGTGTAGGAACATTACAATTGATGGGTGTTTACAATGCCACTGTTTTCCTGAACGATCCTGCACTCCAAGAAAAAGTGTTTCAAATCAATATTGCAAGGAACAAATGGATTTTGCGCAGAGATATTAACAGATTTGTAGGCAAGCGTATTAGAGGTGTAGAGATTACGGAATCGGGTATTTTGGCTGCGGCCCATTTGGCTGGTGCCGGTAATGTGAAGAAGTACTTACGCTCTTATGGCAAGTTTGACGTTAAAGATGCTTATGGAACCAATATTGCTTTTTATATTAAGAAGTTCTCTGGTTACGATATTTCTAACGTACCGCCAAAACGTAACCCAAAAGTTTAAGATTAGTTTATAAATATGAAAATGGGGCCTTGGCGTAAATGTCAAGGCTTTTTTTATGCTTGGATAATAAATATCGAAGGCCGCTTATGAAGTTCTACAGACACATTTTTCCATTCCAAAACAGTTCTAGTAGCAATGTATTCTGTCGTTAGCGTAATATCTGCGGCGATGCACAGTAAGGTGTTTTTAGAAAGTGTTCTCAGTAATTCTACCAATAACTTGTCATTTCTGTAGGGAGTTTCAATAAATATTTGGGTTTGGTCCAATTCCTTAGAAGTACGCTCAATTTTTTTAATGGCGGCCTTTCTTTCCGCAGTATCTATAGGTAGATATCCATTAAAGGCAAAGTTCTGGCCGTTTAAGCCACTGGCCATTAGGGCCAACAGAATAGAGGAGGGGCCAACGAGTGGTACCACCTGTATACCTTTTTCATGAGCAATTCTAACCACATCCGCCCCTGGATCAGCTATTCCCGGGCATCCAGCTTCCGAAAGGATACCAACATGCTTACCGGCCAAACAAGGTTCTAAAAAACCTGGAATGGCTTCGGGTTCGGTAAATTTGTTCAAGAGTTCTATATGTAGGCTAGGTTGCGATTTGTTAGAGCTTACTTTTTTAATGAAATGACGGGCAGATTTTTCATTTTCAACAATGTAGTAATCAATATTTTCAATAGCCCTTTTTATGGAGATTGGAAGCACTTCCAAGGGCTCATTTTCCCCCAAGGTGGTAGGAATCAAGTATAATCTGCCTTTGGTATTGTCAAAGTTGGCCATTTAAGCTATATGTTCTTGGTTTAAACGATTGGCAATTTCGGTACAAGCGGTATCAATCAAACTAAAGACTTTTTCAAAACCCTCGTCGGCATCATAATAAGGATCCGGTACTTCATTAATACCCAAATCTACCTCATTCAATAGCAATCTTACTTTTTTGGCATCTTCCTCGCTAGGGCCTAAGGACAAGATGTTGTTGTAGTTGCTCATATCCATGGCGTAGATGAAATCGAAGGCGATAAAATCTTCTTTGGTAAATTTTCTGCAGCGTTGCCCTTCAATATTGATGTTATGCTTTTTTGCCACCTCAATAGATCTAATATCCGGTTTTTTGCCTACGTGATAACCTGCTGTTCCTGCAGAATCGACAAAAATATGCTTTGGATCTGTTTTTGTTTGGAGAATACCTTCGGCTAAGGGCGACCTACATATATTACCTAGGCATACCATTAAAACCTTAATTTTCATTGTAATGGGTTATGAAAATTTCTTTGTTAAATCGTCGATATATTTTCTGAACTGCTTATCCGTTTCCGCAAGATTATCTACCGTTTTGCAGGCATGAAGTACCGTGGCATGGTCTCTTTTTCCAATTTGGGAGCCTATACTGGCCAAAGAAGCTTTTGTAAATTTTTTGGCAAAGAACATTGCCAGCTGGCGTGCCTGTACAATATGTCTTTTTCTGGTTTTGGATTGCAGGGTAGCCACATCCATATCAAAGTAATCCGAAACTACTTTTTGAATGTAATCTATGGAAACCTCACGTTTGGTATTTTTAACAAATTTCTCAACAACCTGTTGGGCCAATTCCAAAGTTACCTCCCTTTTATTGAAAGATGATTGTGCTATCAATGAGATAATGGCACCTTCCAACTCTCGAATGTTCGTTTTTATGTGTTTTGCAACATAATCCACAATATCATTGGGCATTTCAACACCGTCCCTATATAATTTGTTTTTAAGAATAGAGATACGGGTCTCATAATCCGGATTTTGTAATTCCGCAGAAAGTCCCCATTTGAAACGCGATAACAAACGTTGTTCAATATCTTGCATATCTACAGGAGCCTTGTCCGATGTAAGTATTACCTGCTTTCCATTTTGATGGAGATGATTGAAAATATGGAAGAAAACATCTTGTGTACCCGATTTACCAGACAAGAACTGTACATCATCAATTATCAATACATCGATAAGTTGATAAAAGTGGATAAAATCGTTCCGTGTATTTTTCTTTACGGACTCTATATATTGTTGTGTAAACTTTTCGGCAGAAATATAAAGCACGGTCCTTTCAGGATATTTGTCCTTAATTTCAACACCAATGGCATGTGCCAAATGCGTTTTTCCCAACCCCACACCTCCAAAAACCAACAAGGGATTGAAGGATGTACCTCCTGGTTTGTTGGCCACTGCCATCCCTGCCGATCTGGCCAGCCTATTGGAATCCCCTTCTAGAAAGTTATCGAAGTTGTAATTTGGATTAAGTTGCGATTCTATCTTTATGTTTCTTATTCCGGGGATAACAAAAGGGTTCTTAAGTTCCGGATTTTTAGATTTAATGGGTACATCCAACTCTTGCGGTGAAACACCGCCCCGATTTGAGCTAGGTATTTTTTCGGTAAAAGGTTCTCTATTGCCGTAGGTGTTCTCCATCTTTATTATGTAGACCAATTTTGCATGATCTCCAAGTTCTTTGGTAAGGGCAACTTTTAACAATTTAACATAATGCTCCTCCAACCATTCGTAAAAAAACTTACTGGGTACCTGAATACTTAGGGCATTTTCTGATAACTTTACCGGCTTAATAGGTTCGAACCAAGTCTTGAATGCCTGCGGTTGGATATTATCCTTGATAAAAGCCAAACAATTGTTCCATACGGAATTAGCAGTAACACTCATTTCTAAATTTAAATCTTATTTTGTTGGTTAGTGACTATGTTAGTTGGTTCTAAGTGGTAGATTGGACTACCTCTTCGGTGGTGACAAATATGTGAACAAAAAAGCTAAAAAAAAAATGATTTAGCATTGAATTTTCTGTTTTTTTTTTGCATGTTCCAAGCTGCTATTCTGTAATCATTAAATATATGCTTTTTACTTGAAAAAATATGAATATAGACGAAATTTCTTTTAGGGTAAGATACGGTGAAACGGATCAAATGGGAGTGGTTTATCATGGTAACTATCCCCAGTATTTGGAAATGGGAAGAGTGGAATGGTTAAGAAAATTGGGGGTTTCCTACAAAAGCATGGAAGAAAACGGAATAATGCTCCCCGTAATTTCCTTAAACTTAAATTTTAAGAAATCGGCTGTGTATGATGATCTTATCACCGTGGTTACCATACTAAAAAAAGAACCTGCTGTTAAAATAGAATTCGACTATAAAATATACAACGAAGCCAAGGAAATTTTGGTGGAAGGACATACTGTGTTGGCATTCATCAACATGCGAACGAAAAGACCCATGAAATGTCCAGATTATATCTTGGAAAAGCTAAATACCTAATTGCTTGCATGAAGGGTTACTCCCAATGTTTGGTTGAAAATTTCTATGATTTTGGGAGCCATTTGTTTTCTTACCAAAAGGCTATAATCACAACGTACTTCTAATTGTTGGGTAGCAATTTCCAATCCATATTGTTTAATAATTCGCATAACCTTATCCATAAGCGCATATTCAAAAGTTATCCGTATCGCTACTTTAAGCGTTAAGGTCACTATATCGGAGGCCTCTATGGCCATTTTGGCACTACCTCTGTAGGCACTTATAAGTCCGCCGATCCCCAACTTAACACCTCCAAAAATACGGACTACCGCTATCAACACATTGGTTAGGCCATACGCCTGTATTTGTCCATAAATGGGCATACCAGCAGAATTATTGGGTTCGCCGTCATCGTTGGCCCTATATCTTGGGTTTTCCACACCTAGTTGCCAGGCATAGCATACATGGTTGGCCGTATAATGTTTCTTTCTTAAGGTGTTGATTATTTCTTTTACCTGGTCTTCGGAGGTCAGGGGAAATGCATATGCATAGAACTTACTTTTCCGTTCCTTCAGTATTACCTCTGAAGAGGGTGCTAGCAGGGTCTTGTAAGTATCTGTTCCATTTTCCATTAAAACAGGGCTACTAAAAAAATACTGATTATGGCCAGGGCTATTCCTCCCCAGTTTTTTGTACTTATTTTTTCCTTGAAAAGAACAATACCCAGCAAGGTAGATAACATTACAATGGCTACGTTATTAATGGTAAATATAGATGCACTGGTAAGTGCCTCATTATTTAAGGCTTTAAGTAGAAAGTAGATTGAAAAATAATTAGGTACCCCTAGAACAATGCCCCCAATAATATTTCTAAGACTAAACCCCAATGGCTTACGGAACACATTTATCAATACAATTGCAGCACCAACCGAAGCGGCTGAAGCAAATACCGTAGCAGAAAACAAAGGAAACTCATTGTTAGAGATGTAAGTGGCTTGCAGGTATTTTATGCTGGTATCTATTAGTCCCGATCCTATAAAAACCAATAAAGGCAACAATAGGGCATTTCTGCTTATCGAAATTGTCTTTTCTTTTACAGAGGCCAGATATACCGAAGCAAGAGCCAAAACAATTCCGATTCCTTTTAGGGTTCCCAGTTTTTCTTCATACAGGAACAAACCAAAAAGTACAGGGATCACCAAAGACATTTTGGTTGCCACTGAGGCCACCGAGACGCCGATTTTTTGGGAGGTTTGGGCCATAATGTTGAAGACCAAAATAAAAAGGAGGCCAAGTGCCACAGTACCTAAAAACCAGGGTTTAGTAGGGATTTCCGTTAAAGCTATATCGCCCTTGTAAAAAAAGAGTCCTACTAGACACGCCACCATATAGTTGACAATAATGGCATAGAATGTTTCTACCTTATAGTTTGAAAAAAGTTTGAAAATAACAAAGATCAAACTAGAAAAAAGCACACTTAAGGCCAGGTCAAACATAGTTTAGTTTTAAGTTAAGGTCTATAACATCTTCTTGGCCTACTTTTAGATTCCAAGACCGGATACCCAAGCGCTCTGCTGCCAGTGTATTTTCCTTGGTATCATCCACAAAAAAGGTTTCTTTGGCCTCTAGACCGTTTTCCCTAAGCACAAATTGGTAAATTTCAGCATTAGGTTTCCTAAGGTTAATTTCGTGGGAGAGGTAAAATTGCTCAAAACAATTTTTAAACCGCTGATATTTTTCTACTCCCATATTATGTTTTACCTGATCTATATGTAATGCATTTGTATTGCTAAGCAAAAAAAGGCGATAACGTTTTGTTGTGGCCAGATTTTCAATAAATTCAAGCCGATAATCCGGAAAGTATCGTATTATGGCATTCCATGCCATAATAAGGTCCTTTTTAGTGGCCTTGGGAAAAAATTTGATCATATTGGTGATAAAACTATCGGTAGTAACAAGTCCTTGTTCATAATCCATAGCCAATTTTAACACCTTTGTGGAAAGGCCTTCATAACCAAATCGCATCATTTGCAACTGGGTGGCGGGTTTATCTAGATCGATAAAAATATCCCCAAAATCAAAGATGATGTTTTTAATCATTTCTGTAGATATTTAGAGCGTCGCCATCAATATTTTTAATGTTCACTGGGTGTTCGGTTAAAATAGGAGCCTTCAACCCTTTGCCAAAATTAGATTTGCCGATAAAGACACGGGCTTCGTCCCAAATACCAGCAGTTATAAAAGTTTGCAATGTTTGGGCACCTCCTTCTACTAGCACACTTAAAATTTTATGGGCATACAATACTTCGCATAATTGTTTTATAACGTTTTGTGAAAAATCGATTCCAACATAATCCACATTGTCCATATTGTTTCCAATATTTTCATTGCCAGTAACTATTATGGTCTTTGCCTTTCCGTTGTATACATTAAAACGGGCATCAATTTTTAGATCCCTATCCAATATTATACGTGTAGGTGAATTTCCATGCCAATGTCTCACATCCAATTTCGGATTATCTTGTATTACCGTATTTGTACCCACCAAAATAGCTTGTTCCTCACTACGCCATTGGTGTACCAACTGTCTAGATCTTACACCGCTAATCCAATATGGTTGAGGGTCGTTGTTTCTTTTGGTGTGCTCAGGGGCTATAAATCCATCTTCGGTCTGCGCCCATTTCAAAAGAAAATAAGGCCGTTTTTTCTCATAAAAGGTGAGAAATCTTCTATGGTGTTCTCTACAAGCGCCTTCTATAACCCCAACAATAACATTACAACCGCTTTCTCGGAGTTTTTTAACCCCTTTGCCAGCTACCTTGCTATTTGGGTCCAAAGTACCAATAATCACATTTGGGATACCTTGCCGTACTATTAAATCTGCACAGGGTGGTGTTTTTCCAAAATGGGAACAGGGTTCCAAAGTTACATATAGGGTCGCTTCTTTTAATAGGGATTGGTCCTTTACGGAATTAATGGCATTAACCTCGGCATGTGCCCCACCATAAGGGCTTGTGAAGCCCTCGCCAATAATACGCCCCTTGTGCACAATGATGCTGCCGACCATTGGATTTGGAAAGGTGGTGCCTACGCCATTTTTGGCCAATTGTATACATCGCAAAATATATTTTTCGTGTATCTTCACAGCACAAAAATAGAACAATTGAAGAGATATTGATTTGTATATATGAAAGCCATAACCATTCGGGAAATAACCCTTCAAGATAATGTGGAAGTTGCCAAAGTAATCCGGGAGGTATTAATAGAAATGGGTGTGCCAAAAGTAGGTACTGCCTATGCTGATAAGGCGCTAGACCAAATGTTCGAAAATTACAATGTGCCCAAGGCCACATACTTTGTTGCCGAGATGGCAGGGAAAATAGTGGGGTGTTCCGGGATTGCCCAGTTGGAGGGCTCCAAAGAAAATGTCTGCGAATTGCAAAAAATGTATTTTTTGGAAAGCGCAAGGGGTAGGGGTATTGGTGCCAAAATGATGGAAGTTTGTTTGGAGCGTGCCAAGGAATACGGTTTTGAAAAGTGTTATTTGGAGACTATGCCCTATATGAAAGCTGCCCAAAAATTATACGTAAAGACCGGGTTCCAATATATCGATGCACCTATGGGAAATACCGGCCATTTTTCTTGCCCGGTGTGGATGATAAAGAGCATCTAAATTTGGGCCTAGTGAAAAACGGTGGTTTAATAGGGAAGTTAGGTATATAAGCAACCTAAAAGATATTGAATTACTATTCCAGATAGTATAAACAAAGCTTCATAAATGCTCTTAAAAGAGATCAAAAATATATTCCATAAAGAGTTAGACTCCCTCTACCAAACGGAAGAAGTGGAAAGTTTTTTCCATTTGATGACTTCCCATTATCTGGGTCTAGAACGTTTCGTTTTGGCGTTAGAGCCCAACCTAATTGTGTCCAAAGAGGAGGAACAACCATTGTTTGAAGGACTAAATGCTTTAAAACTAGAAACCCCGGTTCAGTACATTTTGGGTAAGACCTATTTTTATGACCTAACTTTTAAGGTAAATAAAGATGTATTGATTCCTAGGCCCGAAACGGAAGAACTTGTAAGATGGATTTTGGAGGATATTGAAAAGAAACATAACAAAACGGCAGCAGAATCGATCCCTGTTAGCGAAAGACAATACAACTTGAAAATACTTGATATTGGCACAGGTAGCGGGTGTATTGCCATTACTCTCGCAAAAAACCTGCCGGGTGCCAAGGTAGTTGCGATGGACATTTCTAGCGAAGCATTGCAATTAGCTAAGGAAAACGCTATCAATAATGCCGTGGAAATTAGGTTTATAGAGGCAGATGTCTTAACCGCGGAGCCTTTAAATGAAACCTTCGATATCATCGTTTCCAATCCGCCATATGTAAGACTTTCGGAAAAACGGGCAATGCGCAAAAATGTAAAGGATTTTGAACCCGAGGTGGCACTTTTTGTCCCTAACGAATCACCTTTACTGTTCTACGAACGCATAACAAGTTTGGCAGCCAAAAAGCTAAGCACCAGTGGTATTCTTTATTTTGAAATCAATCAATATTTGGGAAAGGAAACGGTAGCGCTTTTAGAAGCGCAGAATTTTTTGGAAATTGAACTGCGAAAAGATATTTTCGGCAATGATAGGATGTTGAAGGGGGTAATTGGGTGAGGATAACAAACCTAATTGGTAAAAGTGAATAAAAATTACTTATGAAGAGTATAGTAGTCTTTTGTGGAAGTAGTGAGGGGGACAATCCCTTATTTATAGATCATGCATATCAATTGGGCCAAACCCTTGCCAAACAAAATATCACTTTGGTGTACGGGGCTGCAAAAATTGGGGTCATGGGTAAGTTGGCTCAAGGAGCGTTGCAGGCCAAAGGGGAGGTTATTGGGGTTATTCCAGATTTTCTAAAAATAAAAGAGGTGTTTCATACGGGGCTTTCACAATTGATCATCACCCAAAATATGCATCAACGCAAACTTAAAATGCACGAGCTTTCAGATGGGGTAATGATGCTCCCTGGAGGTTATGGAACCTTGGAAGAATTTTTTGAAATGCTCACCTGGGCGCAATTGGGGTTGCATCAAAAGCCTATTGCCATCTTAAATACGAATGGTTTTTATGATCCCTTGCTGAAAATGTTGGGTACTATGGTAGACCGCGGCTTCGTAAAAAAGGAGAACTATCATATGATTTTGGTAGACGATCATGTGGAAAGCCTCTTGGAGCAGATGAGACAATATAGTCCCATGCACGTGCCTAAATGGATAAAAAAAGAACAGGTTTAATGAACACTAAGCAACAAATAGAGGAATTGCGCAAAGAATTGCGACAGCACAACCATAATTATTATGTGTTGGACAATCCTACGATATCGGATTACGAATTTGATATCAAACTAAAAGAACTGCAAGTTTTGGAGGCTCAACACCCGGAATTTCACGATCCTACCTCCCCAACCTTAAGAGTAGGCGGAGCCGTTACCAAGAATTTTGAAACCATTGTGCACGAGCATCGTATGTACTCTTTGGACAACTCCTATTCCAAGGAAGATCTGTTGGACTGGGAAAAGCGCATTCAACGCATATTGGGGGATGTGGAGGTAGAATTTACTTGCGAACTAAAATATGATGGTGCTTCCATAAGCCTAACCTATGAGGATGGACAATTGGTAAAGGCCGTTACCAGGGGAGATGGATTTCAGGGTGATGAGGCTACCACCAATGTACAGACCATAAAATCCGTGCCCTTAAAATTACAGGGCGATTATCCTCCAAAGTTTGATATACGGGGAGAGATTATCCTTACTCTCGATGGTTTTGCCAAAATGAACGAAGAGCGCATAGCCGCAGGTGAAGATCCATATATGAATCCGCGGAATACCGCTTCTGGAAGTTTAAAGTTACAAGACAGTGCTTTGGTGGCACAACGCCCGCTAGATTGTTTACTGTATAGTATTGTTGGTAATAACACCGGTATTACCTCTCAGTTTCAGATGTTGGAAAAGGCCAGGGAATGGGGTTTTAAGGTACCCACTATTGCCAAACTTTGTAAGTCCACCGATGAGGTAATGCAATTTGTGGAGCACTGGGATAACCATAGACACGATCTACCTTACGAAACGGATGGGGTGGTCATAAAGGTCAATAAAATCCAATACCAGGAGGAGTTGGGATATACCGCCAAGGCACCTAGATGGGCAATGGCCTATAAATTTAAAGCAGAACAGGTGTCTACCGTTCTCCATGAGATAACCTATCAAGTGGGGCGTACAGGGGCAATTACCCCCGTGGCAAATCTTAAGCCCGTGCTTTTGGCCGGGACCACGGTGAAAAGAGCGTCTTTACATAATGCAGATCAAATTGCCAAGCTCGATATACGGGAAGGGGATACGGTCTTTGTGGAGAAAGGCGGAGAAATTATACCTAAAATTATTGCTGTGGATTTATCCAAACGTCCGGATGATTCTACCCCTACTGAATATATTTCTGAATGCCCGGAATGTGGCACCCCTTTACAACGTACCGAAGGGGATGCTAAGCACTACTGCATCAACTATTACGGTTGTCCGCCTCAGATTACAGGAAGAATACAACATTTTATTTCGCGCAAAGCCATGGATATTGAGGGACTAGGAGGCGAAACCGTGGAACTACTTTTTAAGGAAGGGCTTATAGAAGACTACGCGGATCTGTATACACTGACCAAAGAACAAGTACTGCCTTTGGAACGTATGGCGGAAAAATCGGCAGAAAATCTGGTCAATGGAATTGCGGCATCTGTCAAAATTCCGTTCGAGCGTGTGCTTTTTGCCCTGGGAATACGATTTGTGGGTGAAACCGTTGCAAAAAAATTGGCAAAAGCCTATAAAAATATAGATGCATTGATGAGCGCATCTAGCGAAGAACTGGTAGCCGTGGATGAAATTGGGGAACGCATTGCTTTCAGTGTCGTGGAGTTTTTTCAAAACGAAAAAAACCAGAAAATCATCACACGTTTAAAGGAGTATGGTCTTCAGTTTGAACTTTCGGCCGAGAAACTCCTAAACCAGACAGAGAAACTTAAAGGGCAAACGTTTGTGGTCTCGGGTGTTTTTGAAAAGGTAAGCCGAAACGAGTTAAAAAAATTGATAGAGGACAATGGGGGTAGGGTAGGGTCTTCCATATCTTCCAAAACCAATTATTTAGTGGCAGGGGCCAATATGGGGCCTAGTAAGAAGACCAAGGCCGAAGGTCTTGGGGTACCGATTATATCCGAGGACGACTTTTTGGCTATGGTATAAAAAAGACCCCCGAAGAGGTCTTAATGTTGGTGCTGGTTTGTTGGTAGGCCGTTATTTGCCGCTAAGTTCTTTGTTATAGGTCCAGACTTCGTCCCATGAGTCATCAAGTAGCATATCCATATCCCTTACGAATGGATCCCAAGCTGCCTCACCATGTACCTTTTCGAAGGTTTTCTTAAAATTTAGGTCCACATCATATTCGGCCCATTTTTTTGAGAATCCCACGGTAGCCACATGTCTTCCGATTTTTGTGCCTTGTCTAAATTCATTGTAGTATACCCCCCATGGAAACTCTTTTTCCATGCCTTTTATGGTTTCACTGATTAATTTTAACAATCTTGGGGTACCATGGGCATGTTCTAAATTTAACTCCCAATATCGTACAAAAAGGATAGGATATACGGAGGCATCCCCGGTTAGCATTTCTGTATTGGAAAGCGCTACATCTCCCTTCCAATATTCACCATTCTGAATTTTCTTCACGTATTGCATTACGTTATCCCTCCAATCTTCGTCATGGCCCCCCTCTGCTGGTCTGGAATCTAAATGTGCATATTTAAGAGGACCCATCATCCATACTAATTTTCCAATATTCGGTCCACTAGCTATATTGAACACATTGGCTTTGTATGGGCCATCTTCGCTATGGTATTTTTGGTTGTGCTTCCTCATATTTTCTCCCAAAATCTTAAGTTTGGTGTTGTCAGGAGTCAGGATAATAGATTCCCACATAGGACTTTCCGCCGCTTCGTCTTGTGCTTTTAATTGTGACAATGACCCTATGGCGATTATACCGATCATTGCGAGCGTAATTGATTTTTTAATCATAATGGTTGTGTTTAATGAGTAAATTAGTCGGTTGTACATTGTAAATAAACAATTGTAAAGAAGTAAATCAAGGCGTATTGGACGAAAGGAGGTAATTTTAGTACGAATACCTATTTTTATTTATCAAAGCAAACAAGCATGTTACCGAAAAACTATAAAAAATTTATGGAAACCTTGGATGGTTCCGAACCGTTGGGAGATTGGCCCGCGGAACTTAGGGCATTGTGGTGGGACGCTAAGGATAACTGGGAGGCATCGCACAATATAGCACAAGATATTCCGGGAGTTGTAGGTAATTGGATCCACGCTTACCTGCACAGAAAAGAAGGAGACGATTGGAATGCAAAATACTGGTATAGACGGGCCCACAGGCAATACCCCAAAAGTACTCTGAAAGAAGAGGGGCAAGAGTTGGTTAACTATGTCTTGAAGGGAAGCTAAACTGGACAGCACCAAAAAACCAAAAAAGAATCACGTAGCAATTTGGTATTCAAATTTCCATGGCAAGCAACACCACCTCATTCTTTCGCTGTTGTATGGGTAATTCGGCTACATCTGGGGTTGTAAAGTATTCAACTACTTTAAAGCCAAAACTAAGATAGTAGTCTACCAAGGGTGGGTTATTTGCCCAGGTATCCATGCGTATAAATCGAAGTTTTAGTTGTTTTGCATGTGCGATGGTCCATTTCAGTACCTTCTCAAAATTACGTTGCCCTTTAAAGTTTGGGTTTACAACAAGCCGATGCAGGTATACCGAAGGGTCCCCGTCCATTTCTCTCCAAATTAAAGGGTCGGAATAACAAACGCTAAATACGCAGGCAATCTGGTCGTTAACTACAACTTTGCGTTGTTCCTTCTTTACAATATAGTTGGCCAGTATGTTGGAGTCGTAAGGAGGCCAAACGGGATAGTTGTTTCTTTTTTGGTAAACGATGGCTTCATTGAACATCCAGCAGATTACCTTCAAATCTTGCTTTTCGGTATGGGTTATGATATAGTCCTTCATTACAAGTCGCTAGAAATGTAAATGTAGTAATGGGTTAAACGCTAATGGCTACACCATCTGCATTTACCTTTTCTTCGCCATCAAAATAAAAATCAATCCTACCAAGATTAATGCCATAGCAGCCCACTTGGTTTACCAGCACATTCTTTCCCTTTAAGTTTCTTTTTATGGTAGGCTTGTCTAAAAAGGTATGAGTATGCCCACCAATAATGAGGTCTATGTTTTCGGTTTTTTCCGCCAATGCAAGATCGCTGGCCCTATTTGGGTCTTCGTATTCATATCCCAAATGTGATAAGCAAATCACCAAGTCGCATTTTTCCTGTTCCTTGAGTACCCTGCTCATTTCCTGACTCATTTCGTATGGATCCAAGTACTTGGTTTCTTTATATAATTTTTTGGTAACAAGGCCATCCAAGGCAATCCCCAGGCCAAAGATACCTACCTTAAGACCATCTACCGTATAGATATTATAGGGTTTCGTATATCCATCCATGATGGTGTTACTAAAATCGTAATTTGCGGTAATAAGATCAAATTTGGCATGTGGTAGTTGTGCAAAGAGGCCGTCTATGCCATTGTCAAAATCGTGGTTCCCTAAAGTAGCCGCATCATATTTTAGCATACTCATTAACTTAAACTCCAGTTCCCCACCATAAAAATTAAAATAAGGAGTACCCTGAAAAATATCTCCAGCATCGAGCAAAAGTGTATTGGGGTTTTCCTCCCTTATACTTTGGACCAAGCTTGCCCTACGCGCCAACCCTCCCAAATTGGGAAACTCCGAATGTGCTTCGGAAAATGGGTCTATATGGCTATGCACATCATTGGTATGTAATATGGTAATTTGCTTTTTGGCACTCCCAATACAAGAGTTTAAGGAGAGTCCGCCCAGTCCTAAAAAAGAGGCCGAAGCTGCCGTATTTGAGATAAAAGATCTTCTATCCATAGTTAGTTGAGTTTTGTAAATCGGTCATCAATAACAGGCGCGATAGTGTCCATTTTTTTAAAATAATCAATTATGGCGTTACGTATAAGGTAGTCTATATCGGTAACCGTGGCATTGTCACTAAAAAAACCCATATTATCCCCCCCGGCGACCAAGAAATCCGAAGTGGCTACGTAATAGGTCCTATTTTCGTTAAACGGACTACCATTTATATTTACCGATTTAAGCGCCCCATCCTTGTTGAGCAAAATTTGCATACCGGCAATAGGATGGGCCCTGTCCGAAGCAATTAAAAAGGAGACCAGTTCTCTTACGGATTTCCCTTTTAAAGGAACTACGGCGATCAAATTTTCAAAGGGCATTATTTCATATGCCGTACGGGCCGTTACGTTACCTGCTGAAATTACCGAGCGGATACCGCCATGGTTGAGTACCGTAAAATCAATTTCTTTTCCCGTTCTGGCCTTAAAAATGGGATTTGCCATTTCCAACACAATATCTGCCATAAGGTTTCCGGCGGTGGTATTGTATTTCCCTACGGTTTTTGTAATCATTCTAGGAGCATATGCCAGCGGACTGTCCAATACCTGGTTAATTCTATTGTGGTAGGGGGCCACAAAAGCGGTAATGGAGTCTAGACCCTTAATAGAATCCGTAATTGTTAACTGCCGCCCGTGTATTTGATGAAGTGAAGATTTCTGTTCCTGACACGAGCTAAATCCGATAATTGTTACAAATAAAACAATTTGTTGCATTTTTAAAATCATAATCCTTCTTATCTTCGTATTAGATTTGCATGGATATTAATTACATTTGTAGAAATGTAAAAGTACATGTTTTTAAAGGGAATTAAAGACAAATTTAAGTACAAATCTGGACTTAAATACCTGAAGGAGGAAATGGACAGTACCTCTAAAGTAGTGCAGCGTAGCAAGGGCATTACTTCTGTGGGTTGTATTGTTGATCTGGACAAGTTTGATGATGCCAATAAGTTCTATGATCTTGTAGAAGAATTTTCCCTAAGGCCCAATGCCGTTAGGATCATTGGTTATAAGGATTATTATGACAAGAATTCTCCTTATGCCACTCCGGTGTTTTCGGATAAGGATTTGGGTTGGAACGGAGCTATCGAAAACAGTTATGCCTTGGAGTTCCTAAGTAGGGAATATGATATGTTGATCAATTACTATACAGAGGAAAACCTTTTGTTGCAATTAATGAGCATTAAGACCAGGGCAAGGATACGTGTAGGTTTTGATGAAGTAGATGAAAAGTTGAATGATTTGATCTTAAAGACCTCGATGAACGATTTTAATACCTTTAAAAAGGAGTTACGTAAATATCTGGTGGTACTAAATGAAATTAAGAAATGAAGCAGTTGCATGGTACAGGTGTTGCTTTGGTAACCCCATTTAGGGAAGATAATTCGGTAGATACCGATGCCTTGGCACGCATAGTACATTATAACATTGATGGTGGAATGGATTATCTGGTGATTTTGGGCACCACGGGCGAATCCGTTACCCTAAGCCAACAAGAAAAGGAGTTGGTAATCCATACCGTTGTTGCCGCAAATGGCGGAAAACTTCCGTTGGTACTTGGAGTGGGCGGAAACAATACTGCCCTTGTGGTTTCGGAATTGCAGCAATTGGATTTAGACGATTTTGACGCAATTCTATCTGTGTCCCCATCCTACAACAAACCCACCCAGGAAGGTATTTATCAACACTTTAAAGCCATCTCGGCAGCTTCATCCAAGCCTATTATTTTATATAACGTGCCCGGACGCACTGGCAGCAACATGCTTCCACAAACCGTTGTTCGTCTTGCCACGGACTGTAAAAACATCATAGCAATTAAGGAAGCTTCCGGAGATATGTTGCAAGTAGCGGAACTCATTGGACAAAAACCAGAGGATTTTATGGTAATCTCTGGCGATGATTTTACGGCCTTGCCAACTGTACTGGCTGGGGGAGTAGGTGTTATATCTGTTTTGGGACAAGGTCTTCCCAAAGAATTTTCGAGTATGATCCGTTTGGGGATTAACGGTAATCCTTCAGAAGCATACGCCCTTCATTATACGCTTCTTAAGGGTATGGAACTTATTTTCAAAGAAGGCAACCCTGCTGGCATAAAAGCTGTTTTTGAAACCTTAAGGCTTTCAAATGCGTTGGTGCGGTTACCCTTAGTGGAAGCCTCTAAAGACCTCAAAGAACAAATAGTTGCCTTTATGCATGCTTTTTATCCTGTTCATGCCTAGTTAGGGATAAGGGAATATAAGTTAAAACTTAGCTAAAAGAGTTGTAACCTTCAGGGCTTTGGGCCTACCTTAGCGTATGTAAAAATGTTTTTTATATCCATAGATAATCCCTAATTTTGCAAAATGTTTTTAAAAATGAGGAAACTTATTCCCCTTATGTTGTTGGCAGCTGTTTTGCATTCTTGCAGCGAGTACCAGAAAGTACTTAAGAATGAGGATGTAAAACCAAAGTACGACTTGGCTGAGAAATTTTATAATGAAGGCGATTTTAAGCGGGCAAATCGTCTGTTCGAGCAGATTGCGCCAAAGTATGTGGGCAAACCTCAGGGTGAAAGGGTAATGTTCTTTTTTGCCAATTCCTATTTTAAGATTAAAGACTATAATTTTTCTGGCTACCAGTTCGAACGGTTTATAAAATCGTATCCAAAGAGCGATAAAATACAGGAAGCGGCCTTTATAGGGGCTAAAAGTTATTATATGCTTTCCCCGGAATATTCATTGGATCAGACAGATACTGACAAGGCTTTGCAGAAATTGCAGAACTTCATTAATACCTACCCCGATTCGGAATTTTTCCCCGAAGCCAACGTAATGGCCCAGGAGCTAACTACCAAAAAAGAAAAGAAATCTATAGAGATTGCCAAACAATACAACAAATTGGGAGAGTTTAACTTTCCATTGTTAGTTTCGGCGGTAGCGGCCTTGGATAATTTTGTGTCCGATAATCCTGGATCCATTTATAGGGAAGATGCGCTATATTATAAGGTAGAGGCTACTACCAACTTGGCATTGAACAGTACGGACGATAAAAAGCCCGAAAGATTGGAAACGGCCAAAAGTGCCTATAATACATTAAAAAGATACTTTCCAGAGACCAAATACGCCAAAAAAGCAGATAATCTCTTGGAAAAAATTGAGAAAGAAATAAAGTCCAAATAGCTACAAAGACAAGTAATTAATCTTTAGAAAGATGAATATGAATGATTTGAAAAATTCTAATGCCCCGGTTTCAACGGTTACCATCAACAAGAACGAGTTTGATGAAAAAACCGATAACATCTATGAAGCTATATCTATAGCTGCAAAAAGGGCGGTGCAGATCAATTCTGAAATTAAAAAGGAACTTTTAGAAAAGCTTGAAGAGTTTGCTACCTATAGCGACAGCTTGGAAGAAGTCTTTGAAAATAAAGAACAGATCGAAGTTTCAAAATTCTACGAAAAATTACCTAAACCACACGCTCTTGCAGTAATGGAGTGGTTAGAGGATAAAATTTACTACAGGAATACGGAGAAAGACGCATAGGGAAATGTTACGCGACAAAAATATCCTTTTGGGAATTACTGGGGGGATTGCCGCTTACAAAACCACCTTTCTTGTCCGATTGCTTATAAAATCCGGCGCCAATGTCAAGGTAATTTTGACAGAAAGCGCCGGTTCTTTTGTTTCTGCCCTTACCTTGGCGACCCTCTCCAAGAATCCCGTACTATCATCCTTTGTGAATACCGAGGAAGAAGGGCAAACAGATTGGAACAACCACGTAGAACTTGGCCTTTGGGCAGATTTAATGGTTATAGCACCGGCAACGGCGAACACCTTGTCCAAAATGGCCAATGGCACTTGCGACAATCTGTTGCTTGCAGCCTATATGTCCGCTAAATGCCCGGTTTTCTTCGCTCCGGCCATGGATTTGGATATGTACAAACATCCTGCTTCCAAAGCAACTTTCCAAAAATTACAATCTTTTGGTAACCTAATGATACCCGCAGGCACCGGTGAATTGGCAAGCGGCCTGCATGGCGAGGGAAGAATGGCAGAGCCCGAGGATATCGTAGCCTTTTTAAACAATTTTTTATCCCAAGATCTACCCCTTAGTGGTAAGAAAGTATTGATTACTGCAGGTCCAACTTACGAGGCCATAGACCCGGTGAGATTTATTGGCAATCATTCCTCCGGCCTTATGGGTTTTGAACTTGCCAAGGTGGCAGCCAATTTAGGCGCGGAAGTAATCTTGGTATCGGGCCCTAGCAATCTAACAGTAGAACATTCTTTTATTACTTTGGTTAAGGTGGTATCGGCAGACGAAATGTACAAGGAGGTTCACAAGCATTATAGGGATGTGGACATTGCAATCTGTGCGGCTGCAGTTGCCGATTACAAACCAAAAACCGTAGCCGATCAAAAAATAAAGAAAAAAGAAAGCGAGCTGGCCATCGATCTGGTTAAAAACAAAGACATCCTTTTTTCCCTTGGGGAACAAAAGAACAAACAGTTCCTTGTTGGTTTTGCCTTGGAAACGGAAAATGAAGTGGAAAATGCCAAAGGAAAACTTAAAAAGAAAAATTTGGATGCCATTGTTCTAAATTCGTTGAACGACGCGGGGGCGGGTTTTGGCAAGGCAACCAATAAAATATCCTTCATAGATAAGAATTTGGATATTAAAACGTTTGATGTTAAGACCAAGGCAGCTGTTGCATTGGATATCTTAAATGAAATTATAAGCAGGATCAATGCGTAATATTTTTACAATCTTTTTTTGTTTGTTTTTCTCTCTGATTATTAGAGCTCAGGAGCTTAACTGCGTAATTACGGTAAATTCCGATCAGGTTAGCCAAACGAATCAGCAAGTTTTTAAGACCTTGGAGCGTTCCCTTAACGATTTTGTCAACAAGAGTAGATGGACAAATAGAACGTATTTGGAAAACGAACGGGTAAATGCCAGAATGTTTATTACGGTTACGGAATTTGAATCTAGCAGGTTTAAGGCCAACATTCAATTGCAGTCTTCCAGGCCAGTTTTTAATACTTCCTATGAAAGTCCAATTTTCAATTACAAGGACGATCAATTCAATTTTGAATATATAGAATTTCAGCCGCTGGTATACAATGAAAATGTTTTCGACTCAAATTTGGTGGGAGTAATCACCTACTACGTATACATAATATTAGGCTTGGATGCAGATACCTTTACCCTCGAAGGTGGTAATGACCTTTATAAAAAGGCTCAACAAATAGTTACCCAGGCACAGGGAAGTAGTTTTACGGGATGGAGCCAATCTACGGGGGAGCGTACACGTTTTGAATTGGTAGACAATTTGCTCTCCAATACCTTCAGGGAGTATAGGATAGCCATGTACAACTACCATAGAAAAGGCCTGGATATTTTAGCGGACAATAATAGCACGGGAAAACAAGTGATCTCCGGAAGTATGCGACTTTTTCAAACCTTGATTAAGCGTAGGCCCAACGCATTTCTTATACAAACGTTTTTCGATGCCAAATCCGAGGAAATCAGAAACGTATTTTCCGATGGTCCCAAAGTAGATATTGTAAAACTTAAGGAAACGCTCAATAATATTGCTCCTTTTTATTCCAGCACTTGGAATGAAATAAATTATTGACCCCCATTCTTTTCCATTGGAATATAAATTATCTTTACGGCAATACTAGATAAAACATATTGCTTACTTCAATCGTAATAAAAAATTATGCCCTTATAGATCATCTAGACGTTTCGTTTACGGATGGTTTTACTGTGATTACGGGCGAAACTGGTGCCGGTAAATCCATTTTATTGGGTGGATTGTCACTTGTACTGGGAAAACGTGCAGATTTATCATCTCTCCGTGTCAAGGAACAAAAATGTATTGTTGAATCCGAATTTGAGATCGGCAAATACAAACTGCAACCTTTTTTCAATGAAAATGACTTGGATTATGAATCGAGCACCATTATTCGGCGCGAGATACTACCCAGCGGAAAATCTAGGGCGTTTGTAAACGATTCTCCAGTTACTTTGGCAGTACTTTCACAACTGGGTGACCGGTTGATCGATGTACATTCGCAACACCAAACACTGCAATTGGCGGATAACGATTTTCAATTGAAGGTAATAGACGCACTGGCCAATAATGGGGAGCGATTGGCCGACTACAACGAAAAACTAATAAATTATAGAGTTACCAGTAGCGCCTTGGAACAGTTGTTGGATTTTCAGCAAAATGCCACTAAGGAGCACGATTACAATAGCTTTTTACTAAAAGAATTGGAAGAGGCTTCGCTTACCCTAGGCATGCAAGAAGAATTGGAAGCCCAATACGATTTGCTAAACAATTCGGAAACCATTATGGAATTGCTTTCCAAAGGTCATCAAATACTTAATGATGAGCAAATGGGTGCGTTAGGAACACTAACGGAACTTAAGCAGGTAGTTAGCAGGTTGGCATCGTTTGGCAGCACATACGAGGCGTTGCACGATCGTGTAAAATCCGTTTTCATAGAAATGGATGATATTTCTGCAGAACTTGGTCTTTTGCAAGACAAGGTAACCATAAACCCACAGCTTTTGGAAGAGGTAAATACCAAACTACAATTGTTGTACGACCTTCAGAAAAAACATAAGGTCCAAGACATTGGAGCCCTACTGTCCATAAAAGAAGAACTTGAGACGACCGTTGGTAAAGTAGAGAATATAGAGGTAGATATTACGGAGAAGGAAAACGAATTAGCAATTTTGAGGCAAGAATTGGAGGCTATGTCCAATATACTAAGGTCTAAACGAAAGAGCGTTATACCAGAATTAAAGCAAGAGTTAGAGGAAACATTGGCTACTCTCGGCATGCCCAATGCTTCTTTTAAAATAGAGCTGAGTCCTGCGGATACTTTTAAACGTAATGGCAAAGACGACCTCAGTTTCTTGTTTTCGGCTAATAAGGGAACGGCATTTGGAGAATTGAAAAAGGTAGCATCCGGAGGGGAATTGTCTCGGATAATGCTGACGATTAAATCCATTTTGGCAAAATATGAGCAGTTGCCCACTATGATGTTCGATGAGATCGATACAGGGGTTTCTGGAGAGATTTCCAACCGTATGGGAGATATAATGGCCGATATGAGTAATAGTATGCAAATTTTTTCAATTACCCACTTACCACAAGTGGCTTCCAAAGGTGATCATCATTTTAAGGTATACAAGGAAGATCACGAAAATATTACCAACACTAAAATGAAGCCCTTATCCCAAGAAGAACGGGTGGTAGAACTCGCCGAAATGTTGGGAGGAAAAGCACTATCGGATTCGGCAATAGCACATGCAAAACAACTCTTAAACTAATAGGCCCGCCATTTGCCCATCTAAAAATGGCGCTAACTTGTCTTAAAGTTGCGACTTATGTCCATGGTCTGCTTAATTCTTACTTTTTTAAATATCTTTGGGCATTAATTTATCCCAAATTTAAATGGGACCAAGAACACAAACCAAATGGCTTACAATTTATTAAAAGGAAAGAAAGGAATTATTTTTGGTGCGCTAGACGCAAATTCGATTGCTTGGAAGACGGCAGAACGCGTGCACGCTGAAGGGGGTACGTTTGTACTTACCAATGCCCCAATTGCAATGAGGATGGGCCAGATAAAAGAATTGGCGGAAAAGACCGGTTCCGAAATCGTACCGGCAGATGCCACTAGTGAAGAAGACCTGAACAATCTGGTAGAGAAGTCCATGGAAATCCTAGGAGGAAAATTGGATTTTGTATTACATTCTATCGGGATGTCCGTAAATGTGCGTAAGGGCCGAGCCTACACGGATGAAAAATATGATTTCACGGCCAAAGGTTGGGACGTATCCGCACTCTCATTCCATAAGGTATTGCAGAGCCTATATAAGGCAGATGCTATGAACGCATGGGGTAGTATCGTTGCCCTAACTTATATGGCTGCCCAGCGTACTTTTCCAGACTATAACGATATGGCAGATAACAAGGCCTATTTAGAATCTGTAGCAAGAAGCTTTGGATATTTCTTTGGAAAGGAAAAACAGGTAAGGGTAAATACCATATCACAATCCCCAACACCTACCACTGCCGGGCAGGGGGTAAAAGGATTCGATGGGTTTATAAGCTATGCGGATAAAATGTCGCCCTTGGGCAATGCAACAGCTCAGGATTGTGCAGATTACACTGTTTCTCTGTTCTCTGACCTAACGAAGAAAGTCACCATGCAAAACCTTTTCCACGATGGCGGTTTTTCCAATACCGGGGTCAGTCAAGAGGTAATAGACCATTTTACAGAATAGAACTATATACCAACCCAATGGCCATCCTGAAGAATAAGGGTGGCCGTGTTGTTTAGTAAGCAGGTGATGAATTTAGTTTATTCTTTTATTGTTCCCGTATACAATAGGCCCAACGAGATTAAAGAACTCTTGGATAGTCTTTTGCACCAAACTTATAAAGGCCCTTTTGAAGTGGTTGTAGTGGAAGATGGCTCTACCTTGGATTCCAAGGAAGTTATTGGCAATTTTGAAAATCAACTGAATATAACGTATTTGCCCAAGGTGAATACAGGTCCTGGCGATTCTAGAAATTATGGTATGCAACGTGCCAAGGGCAATTATTTTTTAATTCTAGATTCCGATTGCATTTTACCACCTCATTATTTAGAAGCCGTAGAGCAATCACTTTCTCGGCATTATGTGGATTGTTTTGGAGGGCCAGATGCAGCGCACCCATCTTTCTCCCAAGTTCAGAAGGCTATAAACTATGCCATGACCTCATTCCTTACCACCGGTGGTATTAGGGGAGGAAAGGCAACGGTGGATAAGTTTCAGCCCAGAAGTTTTAATATGGGTATCTCCAAAGCAGCCTTTACCGATACCCAAGGATTTGGTAACATACACCCCGGTGAAGATCCGGATCTTACCATTCGGATATGGGAAAAGGGATTTGACACCAAATTGATACCCGAAGCTTTCGTATACCATAAACGCCGCATAGATTGGAGAAAATTCTATGTACAGGTCAATAAATTTGGGATGGTACGTCCTATACTAAATAAATGGCACCCTAAAACCAGGAAAATAACGTATTGGTTTCCTTCCCTGTTTTGTTTGGGCCTAATAGCGTCAGTGGTTCTTGCAGTTTGGGGCAACGCAGTTTATGCAACTTATCCGCTTTGGTGCTATGCTTGTTATTTTGCACTCATTTTAGTGCATGCCCTCATAAATAATAAAAGCCTGTCCATTGCGTTCCTATCATTAGTAGCTGTGGCCATTCAGTTTTTTGGATATGGATATGGATTTCTAAAAGCTACCACCTTATTGAGCTTTAGTAAAAAGAATCCGCAAGAATTGTTTCCCAAGTTGTTTTTTAAAACTAATTTGTAGTGTGATACAAAGGATAAAAAATGGATTGAGCAAAAGAAAAGTAAAGATATTTTTACTGTTCTTGGTATGCTCGGGATTCTTATGGTTCCTCAGCAATTTGTCCGAACCCTATACCAATAGGGCACAATTTAAGTTACGCTATATAAACGTTCCGGATAGTTTACTTCTAAGCAAGGCCTCCAAACAAGAAATAGATGTAAAATTGAGGGCCAGTGGATTTCAATTTTTATGGTTTGGGTTTGACCCCAAAAATGTAAAGGTAGATTTGTCCGTATTGGAAAAAAAGGGCTCACAATATTTCATTTCCCAAGATAGCTATATAAAACAGATCGAAAAACAACTTTCCAGTTCTATGAATTTGTTGGAAATTGATCAGGATACGCTGTTTTTTGATTTTCAAAAAATCTATTCCAAAGAAGTTCCCATAACGCCCAATGTTGAAATTAATATGTCCCAAAACTATCTATTGGACGGCGTACTGCATGTTGAACCCCAAAAAGTAACCATAACAGGGCCAAAAAGTGAAATTGATTCCATAACCGTGGTGCGCACCCAACCAAAAGTTTTTTCAAATTTGTCGTCCGACTTTTCGGAAACAATAGGTCTAGAACTGCTAGAGAGTATGGAAAACACTTCTTTTTCCGTTAGGCGCGTCCAAGTATCCGGGAAGGTATCCAGATTTTCAGAAAAGGTCATAGAAGTCCCTGTGGAGGTGGTAAATTTTCCAGCAGGTACGGAGATTAAGACCTTTCCCAATGTGGTATCTATTCTATGCAAGGCCAAAATTGATAAATTGAAGGACTTAAGTGCTTCGGACTTTCAACTTATTGCCGACTACGGTTCCATTAAAGGAAACGATGTTAAAACGTTGATGTTGGAGTTACGAAGAAAACCGGTTGATATTCAAAGTGCCGTGCTGTTGGAAAAGCAGGTAGAGTTTATTCTAAGAAGGGAACAATGATAGTTGGGCTTACAGGGGGGATTGGTAGTGGAAAAACAACGGTCGCAAAAATGTTTAAAGCACTAGGAGTGCCTGTTTACAATTCTGATAAGGAAGCCAAGCGCCTTATGCGGTCCTCCAAGAAAGTAAAAAAGGCAATTCTACAATTGTTTGGGGATGAGGCCTATTTAGACAAAAAGTTAAACAAAACGTACATTTCCAGTAAAGTTTTCAAAGACCCCAACCTTTTGGAACAGCTTAATGGAATAGTGCATCCGGCAGTAAGAAAACATTTTTTGTCATGGAAATCGCGGCAAAAATCACCTTACGTTATTCAGGAGGCAGCTATTATTTTTGAAATTGGTTCCCAAAACAACTATGACAGGATAATTCTGGTTACTTCACCGGAAAGCACTCGTATACAGCGAGTTATTGATCGAGACGGCAGTACAAGGGAAAAAGTGCTTAACCGGATCAACAATCAATGGCCAGACGAGGAAAAAATAGTGTTAGCAGATTTTATTGTTAGCAATACCGACCTGGAGAAAACAAGAAATATGGTTAATGATATTCATGTCCAGCTTCTTAAAATTTCGAACTGAACCAATAATTTTAACATTTTTGTTAAGGTTAGGTTAAACAGAGGAAACACTAAATGTTAAAGTTCTAATTTTACAAAAATATGAATAAGAGGTTATTTGTCCTTTTGGTTATATTAATGAGCCTGTCCCTTATTGGTATCATTTTTGTTCAGGGATATTGGATAAAGCAGTCTTGGGAGGACAAGGAAGAACAGTTTTCCAACGTAGTTTCAGAGGTCTTGGGTAAAGTTGCCGATAAGATTGAGCTGAGTGAAAGGAACGATTATTTTGAGCGGTATTTTAAGCTCAAAGATAGCGTTGGCAAACCCCAGAGTTCCCATCTAAGTAATTTCTTTTTCGTTGATAGGGATATTAATTCCAACGAGATACTTTTTTATTCGCATGGTATACTCGAAGAGGATTATAATATAGCATCCACGTTCTTTGACAATGGTTCTGGTTCCGATACCACAACCATTAAAAGTTATACAAGCAAGCGTACCAAAACCATATTTAAGGAAGACTATGGTTTGGACGGCAAGCAGTACAAGCTTACACCGGTTCAAAAGCTAGAGAAGATAGGAGGTTTATCTGCTTTGGAAAAAGCTCAATATGAAGACGTTTTTGGTGAATTCGCCAAAACTGTGCCCATACATAAGAGGGTTTCCAAACAAGAAATAGAACTACTTTTGGAGAGAGAACTTAAGGATAAGGGATTGAATCTGGATTATGAATATGGGGTATATAGTAAAGGACTCCCCACCAAGGTAAAATCCAAAAGATTTAAAAGTACCACTGAGGGTGCTTATAAATCTCCCATTTTTAAGGATAGTGAGGGTATTACAGATTTTTCCCTATTGATAGCTTTTCCCAAAAAGGAAAAGTTTCTGCTGCAATCCATTTTGGGTATGGCCGTATTGTCGGTGTTGTTTATTCTTGTTATAGTAGTGGCTTATTCTGGGGCCATTTATCAATTGATAAGACAAAAACAGATATCGGAGATTAAATCCGATTTCATAAACAATATGACACATGAGTTTAAAACACCCATAGCTACTATTAACCTAGCTGTTGAAGCCATTAAGAACCCAAAAATAATTGATGATCAGAGCAAGGTAAAAAGGTATCTGCAAATGATCAGGGATGAAAATAAACGCATGCATGCCCAGGTGGAGAACGTTTTGAGGATTTCCAAATTGGAAAAGAACCAATTGGACATCAGTAAGGACAGGGTGGATGTACACGAAATAATTGAGCATGCCGTAACGCATATTGAACTTATTGTTGATGATAGGGGAGGCTATGTAAATACGCATTTGGATGCCAGTAGGTCGGATATTTTGGCAAACAGTATGCATTTTACAAATGTATTGGTCAATATTTTGGACAACGCAGTAAAGTATTCGCCAGAAGCGCCCAAAATAGATGTGTACACGGAGCTTGCGAAGAATTTTATAATTATCAAGGTTCAGGACCAAGGAGCAGGGATGGGGAAAGCAGTAGTAAAGAAGGTTTTTGAAAAATTTTATAGAGAACATACAGGAGATATACATAACGTAAAAGGGCACGGATTAGGACTGGCCTACGTAAAAAAAATTATTGAAGATCACCAAGGGGAGGTCTATGCGGAAAGTGAAAAAGGTAAAGGCAGCACTTTTTATATAAAACTACCCTTAATTTAAAAAAAATATGGAAACAGCGAACAAGAAAATATTATTGGTAGAGGACGACCCCAATTTTGGAATAGTTCTTAAGGATTATCTATCCATGAACGATTTTGACGTTACTTTGGCCAAAAATGGAATGGAAGGTTTTGAAAAATTTAAAAAGGACAACTTTGATGTATGCATCTTGGATGTGATGATGCCCTACAAAGATGGTTTTACCTTGGCGAAAGAAATTAGGGAGAAAAACGAACACGTACCTATTATCTTCCTAACGGCCAAAACAATGAAAGAAGATGTCCTTAAAGGATATAAGGCCGGTGCCGATGATTATCTTAACAAACCGTTTGATTCGGAAGTGCTGTTGATGAAGCTTAAAGCAATACTTCAAAGAAAAGCCTCCAATACGCTGGCAGATAGCAAGCAATTTGAGTTCGTTATTGGCGGATTTCATCTAAACTCCAAGCTTAGATTTTTAAAATACAAAGAGGAAGAGGCTATAAAACTTTCTCCAAAGGAAAATGAATTATTACGACTTCTGGCATTGCATGAAAATGATTTAATGCCCCGTGAGTTGGCCCTAACCAAGATTTGGAGGGACGATAATTATTTTACTTCCAGAAGTATGGATGTGTACATCGCCAAATTAAGGAAGTATCTCAAGAGAGATGATACGGTAGAAATTCTCAATATTCACGGTGAAGGGTTTAGATTGGTAATTAAAACCGAGTAAGCACCATATTTACGATATAAATTAACCATCTTGCCTAGGCGAGATGGTTTTTTGCTTTCTAAGCTGGTCTATTCAAAATATGGTCAACAATATCTTTTGGCGATAGGTTTATGGAAACGGTAGTGGCCATAAGTGGTGGCTCTAAGGTTTCAAATTGGGATCTAAGCAAATCAACGGGCATAAAATGACCTTCGCGTTGTTGTAACCTTGCTAGGATTTCATCGAAGGAACCCTTTAAATACACCCAATGAACGTGTTCTTCGATATGGGTGCTTAATAAAGCTCTATAACTTTCCTTTAGCGCAGAACAGGCAATCACCGCACCTTTTTCAATATGTTCATGGGCAAGTTTGTTCAATGTTACCAACCAATCATGGCGGTCGTCATCATTTAAAGGCTTCCCAGATTGCATTTTGATGATGTTTGATTTTGGATGGTAGTCATCGCCATCGAAAAAAGGAATAGTAAGCGCCTGCGCCAAACCTTTTCCAATGGTAGATTTTCCACAGCCCGATACACCCATTACGAAGAAAACGATACCTCTTTTATTTTTCATTTATAGATCTTTTATTTGCTGCTCTACTTTAGCGATAACATTGTTGGTAGGGCTGTTGTAATTTATCCAATGTATATGCTCGTTTTTCCGAAACCATGTCCCTTGTCGTTTGGCAAACCGACGCGTATTCTTCTTAATTTCTGAAATGGCAAAATCTAGGGTATACCCTCCGTCAATATAATTAAAAAGCTCTTTATAGCCTACGGTTTGCAGGGCGTTTAACCCGCGGTATTCCTTTAATGTATTTACTTCTTCCAAAAGACCGTTTTCAATCATTTGATCTACCCTTTGATTGATTCTGTCATAAACTATTTCCCTATCGGCCATTAACCCAAAGATTATGGAGGCAAACGGGCGGGATTTCTTCGTATTGGATAGAAAGGATGAATAAGGCTTCCCTGTGCCGATACAGACTTCTAGCGCCCGGATTAACCTGTGGGGGTTATCTACGTCCATTTTCTTGTACTGAACCTTATCAAGCTCCTTTAATTGCTTTTGGAGGGCTTCTAGACCTTCCGCTTCAAGTTTTTTGTTAAGATCCTGCCTAACCCTCGGATCTATATTGGGAAACTCATCCAATCCCTTCAAAACGGCATCAATATAGAGTCCACTACCGCCAACTAACAATACAACATCTTTCTTTTTGAAGAGCAACTCCAATTGGTCCATGGCATCCCTTTCAAAATCACCAACGGAATAGTCGTCCAAAATACTTTTGTGCTGAATAAAATGATGGGGAACTGCGTTCAATTCGTCCAAGGTGGGTACCGCGGTGCCAATGGACATTTCCTTGTAGAACTGTCTAGAATCGGCAGATAGGACTTCCGTTTTAAAATGTTGTGCCAGTTTAATTGCCAATGAGGTTTTACCAATGCCCGTAGGTCCAACCACCGAAATAAGTATTTTCTTTTTCATTGATGCTCGGATAGGTTATATCCGCATTTTCTGCAATATTCAGCATCTTCCCTATGTATTTGCGTTCCGCAGCTTTCGCAAAACCTGTCCGTATTCCTATTTCCTTCGTTCTTTTTTTTGGCGGAAGCGTATTCTGCGGAGACAATGCCAGTTGGTACGGCAATAATACCATAACCTATGATCATAATCACGGTTGCTATAAACTGCCCTAGAGCGGTTTCCGGAGAAATATCACCATAACCCACGGTAGTAAGGGTTACAATGGTCCAATATACGCTATGGGGAATACTGTTGAACCCATGTTCTGGCCCCTCTATCAAATACATAGTGGTACCCAAAAGGACAGAAATAATGACAAGGAAGAAGACAAAAACCATAATTTTTGTCCTGCTTGCACTCATGGCCCTGACCAAGTTATTGGATTCGCCCACAAAGCGTACCAATTTAAGGATCCTGAAAACCCGTAACAAGCGCAATGCCCTAAATGCGGTGAGATACTGAGATCCAACAAGGAAAAAAGATAAGTATTTTGGCACTGTGGAAAGAAAGTCAACAATGCCGAAAAAGCTGAAAATGTATTTACTTGGTTTTTTTATGCATACGATGCGTAGGATGTATTCAATTGAAAAAAGTACGGTCACTACCCACTCCGAAATGTCCAAAAACCTATGGTATTTAACATCGAATCTAGGGAGGCTCTCTAACATTACCACAATGATACTGTAGACTATAACGATCAATAGAATGATATCGAAAAGTTTTCCCGCACGGGTATGCGTACCATAGATAACTTCGTGGATCTTATGTCTCCAACCTTTATTTGTAGCTTCTTTTATCAAAACACGTTGTTAAAGCTGAATAATTTTTAAAACTTTTCTTTTTCTTAGGTAGGCCGATATCATATGATTAATGTTTAAACTTCCCTCCATAGGGGTAATCATTGTTTCTAAGATATGAATATTATTTATTTGATGGTTTAAATCATAGAACCCTAAACCGGTAAAGGTTCCATTTTTTATCAGGATAGCGCTTCTTTCCCCAATTTCCCTACCCTTATCGACCACCACAATATTCTTATTGCCAAGACCGTATTTTTCAATGGCCGCTTCCGCTCTTTTGTTGTACACGGTAACGTCTTCTTTGTTAATACATGCCCCGGTGCAATCTCCTTCGTTATACTTTGCACAATTTTTTTTTGCTTCCGATAGCCCATTCAATTTATCGCATAACCTAAATTCGGAATTGATTTTATAGAGTAGATTTTTAGCGGCATGTATACTCCCAAATGTGGTTACTAAGGAGGTAGAACCGTTTAAAGGACCTGCTTTTAATGTAATGTACCCTTGCTGATCCGTGATTTTATATAGCGCATGGGAAACCAATTTTTTTCTCCTTCGGGTGTTGTATTTGGGCTTATTTTTGGCCAATTCCTCATTTTCCTTAAGAATTGCCACCAGTTCGTTTCCCGTTTTTTCGAAGGTTACTTTTTTGGTCTCCTTCTGAATTTTTCTCGCTTGGTCCCCACTTTTTATGAAATGCTGATTTACCCTTTTTTTAATATTGCTGCTTTTACTCAGAAAAATAATTTCCCCATCCTTGTTGTACATATAAAAAATACCGGTTTCCGAAGGTAAGCTCTCAACAATGTCTAACTGCTTAGGAGAAAGTTCACCCAAGGTCTCCCTCCTAATAACACTTTTCATTATGGATTTATCCGTGTCCTTGGTCAATAGAAGTTTAAACAATTTTAGTGTGGCCAGAGCATCTCCATTGGCTCTATGACGGTCACTTACAGGTATGCCGAGAGATCGGACCAACTTACCTAAACTGTACGAATCTGCTTCTGGGATAAGGTTTTTGGAAAGATCAACGGTGCAGAGGGTTTTCCTTTCAAAATTATAACCCAAGCGTCGAAACTCTGTTCTTAAGATACGATAATCAAATTGGGCATTATGTGCCACTACGACCGTATCTTGGGTTATCTCAATAATTCTCTTGGCCACCTCATAAAATTTGGGTGCCGTGCGGAGCATCTTGTTATTTATTCCGGTAAGGTTAACCACAAAAGGCTGAATTTCCTTTTCAGGGTTTACTAGACTGATAAACTTATCTACTACCTTATGACCATCAAATCTGTGAATGGCAATTTCCGTTATACCTTCCTCATTGTATTTTCCTCCGGTGGTCTCTATATCGAGTATGGCGTACATTAAGCCTTTCTAGGTATTGTTAGTGATAGTTCCTTGCCCCAAATATACTACTTCCTATCCGCACCATGGTACTACCTTCCTCAATTGCGATTTGATAGTCTCCACTCATTCCCATAGATAAAATGGTAAGTTGCGGATGGTCTTCGGCAAAATTGTCGAATATCGATTTTAAATACCGGAATTCTTTACGTATCTGTTGCTTGTTGTCGGTAAAAGTGGCCATGCCCATAAACCCTAGCACGCGCACGTTGGTCAATTCTTTAAAAATGGGTGATTGTAGCAGTTCTGCGGCCTCTGTTTCATTTAATCCAAATTTGGTTTCTTCAGTGGCAATATGGATTTGTAGAAGACAATTTATTATCCTATTGTGTTTTTGGGCCTGTTTGTTTATTTCTATTAATAATTTTAGGCTATCCACACCATGAATTAAGGATACGTATTGCGCCATATACTTAACCTTATTACGCTGCACGTGCCCAATCATATGCCAGTCCACATCATTAGGCATCTCTCCCCATTTTTGGGTCATCTCCTGTATTTTGTTTTCGCCAAAAACCCGCTGCCCAGCTTCATGGGCCTCCAGCAGATCGGTAACGGGTTTGGTCTTGGAAACGGCAACCAAGGTTACGTGGGGAGGAATGGTTTTGCGAAGTTGTTGAAGCTGATTTTTTATGGACATATCAAAATTCGTAGATTGTTATACCACTTCTTAATTTAGGTTCTATATATGTGCTCTTAGGAGGCATCACCATACCTTCATCGGCAATGGCCTTAATTTCTTCAATGTCTATAGGAACCAGACTAAACCCAACCGCAAAGTTGCCTTTATCAATTTCATCTTTCATTTTAATGATGTTATGCTTACCATAACCGTAACGGATGCGTTTGTCATTGCGTAAATCTGCAATTCCCAAAACCGGTTCCAAAACGGTCTTAAATAATATTTGAGTGTCTAGCTGACTGAGGGCATCGGTGAATTGATATACTTTTTTTCTGAGGTATAAGGAGTAGAATTGGCCATCTAGATACATATTGAAATGGTGCTTTTTGGTAGGCTTATAAAGCATATTCCCTTTATTCTCTATCCTAAAGAACTTGTCTAGCTTTATAAGGAACTCCTCTTTTGAAAGTCCGTTGAGATCTTTCACCATTCTATTGAACTCATAGATCTTAATTTCCGTTTCTGGGATTAGATAGCTCATAAAGAAATTATAGGGCTCTTTTCCGTTATGATCAGGATTATTTTTCTTGGAATGTTGTGCCAGTAGATAGGAAGAAGCACTTCTGTGATGTCCGTCGGCTATGTAAAGCGATTCAATTTTTTGGAAAGCCGATTGAAGTCTTTTTATGGTTTCTTCTTTGGAAACAACCCATAAGTAATGGGTAACCTTGTCCGTAGTAGTAAATTCATACTCAGGATGTTTTTCGGTTTCCTCTTCTATAATTGTGCTTATTTCAGTATTATTGGGATAGGTCATTAAAACAGGCTCAGCATTGAACCCCACCGTATCAAGGTAGTCTGCAAAAAGCTGTTCTCTTTGCTGCAATGTATTTTCGTGTTTTTTTATTACATTATTTTCATAATCCACGGTGCTGGTACCGCAGAAAAGGCCACAGCAGCTGACATCGCCTTTTTGAACCTTATACAGGTAAAAACTGTCCTTGGCATCTTTCAAAAGGATATTGTCTTCCAGAAATTCCAGATACCGGTTGTGCACCAAACTAAATCTTTCCTTTCCCTTTACCTTTTTATCAAATTTAAAACCTGGGTTTATGATATGTAAGAAAGAAAAGGGATTATAACTAAGAGTTGCTTCCAACTCTTTTTTTGAGTATTCCTCGTACGATCTAGAAGCCACAAAAGGTACTTTATCCTTGGTTGGTCTAATTGCCTTAAAAGGTTGTATTATCGCCACAGGGTATTATTTAAATTGTGAGGCTATCACTTCAGCCTTTCTTGTGTTTGCGTAATCGTAGAAGCCTTCCCCGGATTTAACCCCCAGTTTGCCAGCGGCTACCATATTTACCAGAAGTGGGCAGGGTGCATATTTTGGATTTTTAAATCCATCATACATAACGTTTAGAATAAATAAACAAACGTCCAGACCAATAAAATCTGCCAATTGTAGTGGCCCCATAGGATGGGCCATACCCAGTTTCATTACCGTATCAATTTCCACCACTCCGGCAACGCCGGTATAAAGTGTTTCTATGGCTTCGTTAATCATTGGCATAAGTATTCTATTGGCCACAAATCCGGGATAGTCATTTACCTCCGTTGGGGTTTTGCCCAGTTTAACGGAAAGATCCATTATACTTTTGGTTACCTCATCCGAAGTACTGTACCCCCGTATTATTTCTACCAATTTCATAATAGGCACCGGGTTCATAAAGTGCATTCCAATTACCTTATCAGGTCTTTGGGTGACCGCTGCTATTTGTGTAATGGAAATGGAGGAGGTATTAGTGGCTAAAATAGTGTTGCTGGCAGAAATTTCATCGAGTTGTTTAAAAATATCGAGCTTTAATGTTAGGTTCTCCGTAGCGGCTTCCACGATAAGATCTACCCCTTCTGCGCCCTGAACCATTGATGTGTACCCGTTGATGCGTTCTAGGGTATTGGTTTTTTCCGCAGTTGTAAGCACCTCTTTTGCAACCATTCTATCCAAATTTTTAGTGATAGTGGCAAGGCCTTTATCTAGAGCGGTCTGGGAAATATCCACGAGGTTTACCTTAAAACCGTTCTGGGCAAAGACATGGGCAATACCATTTCCCATGGTTCCTGCGCCTATGACAGCTATTTGTTTCATGCTATTATTTTTTGAAAGATTCTATGATTTGTAGGGCTACTTTTAATGCGTTGGTCCCTTGTTGCAGACTTACTATTGGTTCTGAATCGTGGTTGATGGCATCCGCAAAAGTTTCCAATTCGTCCAAAATGGCATTATTGGTCTCAATACTGGGGTTCTCAAAGTAGATTTGTTTTTTTTCGCCTTCGGCATTCTGCAATATCATGTCGAAATCCCCGGGATTTTGCGGTGCGTCCTTCATTTTTACCACTTCTACTTTTTTCTCCAGGAAATCTACCGAAATATATGCGTCGCGCTGAAAGAATCGAGATTTTCTCATGTTCTTCAGCGAAATTCTACTGGCGGTAAGGTTGGCTACACATCCGTTTTCAAATTCGATTCTGGCATTGGCAATGTCCGGGGATTTACTAATGACCGAAACCCCACTTGCATTAATCTGTTTTACCTCGGAATTTACTACGCTCAAAATGGCATCGATATCATGGATCATTAAATCCAATACCACCGGAACGTCTGTTCCCCTAGGATTAAATTCTGCCAAACGATGGGTCTCTATGAACATGGGATCCTCAATCTTGTCTTTAACGGAACTGAAGGCTGGGTTAAATCGTTCTACATGTCCAACCTGTCCTTTTACGCTATACTTTCTTTCAAGCTCCAATAATTCCGTGGCCTCTTCCAGGGTGTTGGTAATGGGCTTTTCAATAAAAACGTGCTTCCCTTTTTCCATGGCCTTTTTTGCACAATCAAAATGTGAAAGGGTAGGGGTAACAATATCTACCACATCCACCGCATCCATAAGGGTGTTGATATTGTCATAAAAGGGGTATCCAAATTCTGCGGCTACTTTTTTGCCATTTATGGCATCTGGGTCATAAAAACCGAGGAGGGTGTATTTGTCCGATTCGTTAAGAAGCCTCAAATGGATTTTACCCAAATGACCTGCTCCTAAAACTCCAACTTTGAGCATAAATTTTGTTTTTTCAAAAATAGTGAGATTAATTTTAACGGGTTGCACTGTTTTGGACGTAAAATGTGATCGACCTTGTCCTTATTTTTTCGATTTGAATTATTTACCTTCGTAATCCAAAACCAAGCCATTGAAAGATACTTTAAAACATAAAGGCATGCGCAACAAGTTGGCCGACTCCCTTGTGGCCAAGGGAATCACTGACAAGAAGGCCATAAATGCCATTAGAACCATCCCCAGGCACCTGTTTTTGGACAGCGGTTTTGAAGATCATGCCTATCAGGACAAAGCTTTTCCAATTGGGGCCGAGCAGACAATTTCCCAACCTTATACGGTGGCTTTTCAAACGCAATTATTAGAGGTGGCACCAAACCATAAGGTTTTGGAAATAGGTACGGGAAGCGGTTACCAAACAGCAGTATTACTACACTTAAATGTGAAAGTTTATACCATTGAAAGGCAGCTACAGCTTTTTAAGAAAACAAAGCGGTTTTTTGAAAAGATGGGATACAGACCAAAAAAAACGGTTTTTGGCGATGGTTACAAGGGTATGCCCGAAGAAGCCCCGTTCGATGGTATTTTGGTTACCGCAGGAGCACCTCAGGTGCCTAAGGCCTTAATGGCTCAATTGAAAGTTGGGGGAAGATTGGTAATACCTGTAGGCGAAGACGATCAGATTATGACCTGCTATTTAAGGAAATCCGAGAAGGAGTTTGAAAAAAAAGAGTTCGGCTCTTTTCGTTTTGTACCCTTGTTGGAAGATAAAAACTAACCCTCCAGAAGTTATACCGTAAATTTCAAATCCCTAATTATTAAAGTTTTTCTTAATACGGTCTAGGTTTCGCTTATTGTCCCGATCCTTAATACTTTCACGCTTATCGTATAGTTTTTTACCCTTGGCAAGGGCTATCTTAACTTTGGCGAATCCGTTATCGTTTATAAACAAATTTAGGGGAACAATGGTAAGGCCGGTATTTTTCACTTCTTTCCCCAGCTTTTTTAGTTCGCCCTTATTCAATAACAATTTGCGTTCGGCCTTGGGTTTGTGGTTGTAATGACTACCGTGGGAGTATTCATCTATCTGCATGTTAATTACAAAAAGCTCTCCAAGATCATTAAATTCACAGAAGCTTTCGGTAATGGAAGCTTTACCTAGGCGAATAGATTTTATCTCGGTCCCCGAAAGCACTAATCCGGCCACATAGGTTTCCAAGAATTCGTATTCAAACTTGGCTTTTTTGTTCTTAATGTTGATGGTTTTCTGCATTGCAGGGCAAAAGTAGCAACAAAAATGGGATATGCAATTGAGGGAAATTATAATAATTATGTTGATCTTTGTAAAACCCGATAAAGCCATCGGGTTGTTTAAAGTATATGTTTATGAAAGTCTTGCTTACATTCACCTTTCTCGTTTTCCTAACTTCCTGTAAAGAAGTTACCAAGGAAAGACCTACTGCGCAAAAGCTGGTTGATGACGCCATAGCGGTTAGTGGAGGAGACCTCTATGAAAACAGTAATATTTCGTTTGCCTTTAGGGACCGTTTGTACCACTCCGTTCGTTACGGAAACGAAAAGGTCTTACAGCGAGAATTTGAAGTAGATTCCAACAAGGTTGTGGATATTAGGGAATCTAGAGCATTTTGCCGCTATGTAAACGACAGCTTGGTAATTGTACCAGACACTTTGGCCACTGCGTTTGGCAATTCTGTAAATTCCGTGCATTACTTTGCCAACTTACCTTTTGGACTGAATGAGCCTGCTGTAAAAAAAGAGTTTTTGGGAGAGGTAAAGGTAAAAGGAGCAGATTATTACAAGATTAAAGTAACATTTAGTGAAGAAGGAGGGGGCGACGATTTTGACGATACTTATGTATATTGGTTTAATAAGAACACGGCCAAACCAGATTATTTGGCATATGATTTTCATGTTAACGGAGGTGGTGTTCGGTTTAGGGAAGCATATAACGAAAGATATGTAAATGGAATACGTTTTGTTGACTACAAAAATTATAAACCTGAGGACAAAGATGCCTCCGTGTTATCCATAGATAGCCTATTTGATGCTGGGCAATTAAAACTGCTCTCAAAAATTGAACTGAACGACATTACTGTTCACAGAACGGCTAGTCAACCCTAATTTGTAGATCGGTGGTCTGATTTCCTACGATTTGTACAATGAACAAACTTGCATTGTCGGAATCGTCCAAGGCATTGTACTTTTCTATCCCTATCATTTTATTTACAAATTCTGGTGTGGAATGACTATGTCCTACTACCAGTACGTTATAGCCTTGGTTAACAGCTTTAAACTGTTCTATATCTATCTGATCGGGATCGTAATACTGTACGGTAATATCTTTTTTAACAGCTGCCGGTGCGGCGGTCATGGTAGTTCTTTCAAAATCAGTTGAATAAATGGCATCTAAAGGCACGTTGTCCAATACTTCTGCCCATTTCATGGCCCTGCCCAAACCGTCTTGGTTCAACTCAGGATCAACGTTGTCCGGGTTGCTTCTATCCTTTTCCGCATGTCTTATAAAAAAGAAGGTTGAGACTACGTTATCCCCAATTTCCTCAGGAACGGTTTTATCCTCTTTGCAACCGGTAAATACAGTCAACAAAAGAACAATGGAAAGAAACTTGGCGATTTTCATAACGGAATTGTTTGGCTTACGATTAATAATTCTTAAAATACGAACTAAATTTAAAGTAAAAAAGTATGTTTCACCACTAGTTTTTTGTTTTTTTGTATATGTTAAAACCCAATGCACTATTATTTTTTTTAACTCTTTTTGGTGTTTCGTATGCACAAGAAACGGAACTCCCCACTGATTTTAGGCAACACAATTTAACGGAGTTAAATGGGTCTTTTTTAACCCCTGTAAAGTCCTTGGATATAAACGGAGGCCATTCTATAGGTGTTTGGTCTAGATGGCAGTGGCAATCCATTGATGGAGATCCCACTACAGTATTTTTAAATTACAATGGTAGGTTAAATGCGGAATCGGCCATAGGAGTGGGTTTTTTTCAGCATAATACAGGTACTTTTTTAAATACTGGCGCGGTTATAAATTATGCATATTCCTTCGATCTCGGAAACAACATGGCCATAGCCGTAGGACTAAACTTGTTCGGATTTCAAAAAGAATTGGCCGATGATAATTTTAGGCCCAATCCGGATATTATATTACCAGAACTAGAAGTTTCCACAGATTTTATTGTTCAATTCGCCCCAGGCGTACGTTTCGTATCTAACGGTTTTAGCATTGGCTTTGCATCGGAAAATATTTTCAATTATAATTTTTCTACCAGTGAAAGTGATTCAAAAGGGGAAGACAAAATTTATTTGGCCATGACCAGTTATGACTTTCCACTGCTTCTGGGCAATTTGGATGATGTAGTCTTACGACCTACGGTTTATTTAAAGACCGTACCGAATCAGGATACCCAGTTTGGACTAAATACGTTGTTGTCCACATCCAAGTTTTGGGCACAGGCGGGTTATAATAGTTTTTATGGTATTTCTGGTGGTGCAGGAGCTAAACTTTTAAAAAGTTTGGCTTTGGGAGCCCTTATTGAATTTGGTGGTAATGACGATTTTGGAGATCAGGACCCCAGCTTTGAGCTTATAGCCGCTTATAATTTTGGACAGCAAGACACTAGAAAGAAAATAGTTGGATTTGATGTGGATGACGAAGAGGTAATAATTCCGGAGGAAGAGGTGGTAATATCGAAACCAAAAGAGGAAATTAAGGAGCCCATTAAGGAGATAGCACCCATTGTTGAGGACAAGACGCAAAAACCACAAAGAGAAACAAGGGCTCAGAGAAAGAAAAGGGAGCAAGATTCCATACAATACGCCCAAAAAATTAAGGCAGCTGCGGATGCTAGGAGGCTAGCGGAGCAAAGAAGGTTAGATTCCGTTGCGAAAGTACAACTGGCAGAAGCTGCAGCGGCCAAGAAACAGGCCGAACTCCAAAAAATAGCACAGCAAGAAAAAGAAGCCCTGGAAAAAGCGCAACAAGAAATTGCACAGCAAGAAGAGGCCGCAAGACCTAAGGCAAATGAAAGGTACGAGGAAGTGGCAACCGAAGACGGGCTATCTCCGGGCTATTATTTGATAGCTAACGTATTTGGCACAAAAAAATATTTCGATGGTTTTATGAAAACGCTGAGGGAAGCCGGTATGCAACCCGGATCTTTCTATCGCAGCGTAAACAAATATAATTATGTTTACCTGGGACGTTATAATACCATGCAAGAGGCCCGAAGGGCAAGGGACAGCAAGTTTTTTGGAAAGTACGAAGGAAAGACCTGGATTTTTAGAGTGGTAGGGGAGTAGGCAATACTATTTCTTTATTTCCTTGGTGATAAGTTGGTCTAGATAGGCAACTGTATTTAGTAAATATTTTCTGTCGCCCGTAATTGTGGCCATGGCTATTGCACCTTGCAGCATGGTGTATAATTGTTTGGCAAATTGCAAGGGTGTTACCGGTAGTCTAAGTTCGTTATTCTTAACGCCATCTTCCAATGTAAGCGCAATTTTGCCTTCTATGGTTTTAGCTGTTTCCTTGGCTGCTGCTGCCAACAAGGAATTATTGTGTTGCGCATCTACACCTACGTTTAGAATTGGACATCCTCCTATCTCTGCGGTAAAATCATCATAATGTTTATGAAAGCCTGTGAATGAGAAAAGTTTTTCCAAAGCCGTTCCCGGCACATTTAATCTGTTGTCGATTTCTGTAAGGAGTAAACGGCTATTGTATTCAAAAGCTTTTAATGCCAAGGCCTCTTTGTTCTCAAAATTTCCGTAAAGGGCTCCTTTGGTGAGCCCGGTAGCTTCTGTAAGATCGCTCATACTTGTGCCTACGTAACCATGTTTATTGAATATTGGCGCAACAGTCTCAATAATATAAGCGGTAGTTCTTTCGGCTTTGGTAGACATGGCGGTATATTTTATTACGAATATAAAAAAAACTATATACTGCATGGTATATATTTTGTAATAAAAAAAGCATCCCGGTCTTTATATTTGACCGGGATGCCTTTTCAATATCAATTATTCCTTTTAATTTACCAGTTCGTTCTGATTTCGGAATACCAACTCATCATCAAAAGCATCGATCAGCACAATGCTCTCTGCTTTAATTTTACCTTTTAACAGTTCTTTGGACAGACTGTTGAGCACTTCTTTTTGTATTACTCTTTTTATTGGTCGTGCTCCATATTGCGGGTCATAACCTCTATTTGCAAGATATTGCACCGCTTCTTCCGTGGCGTCCAATGATATATTTTGTTTAGCAACTCCTTTTTTGAGTTGATCTAACTGCAGCCTTACAATTTGTACAATGTCTTGCTCACTTAGGGGCGTAAACATGATAATATCATCGATACGGTTTAAAAACTCGGGTCGTATGGTTTTGCGCAACAATCCCAAAACATCTACTTTAGCCGCTTCCGTTGCACTATAAATGTCTTTGGTGTCTTCAAATTTCTCCTGAATAATATGGCTGCCCATATTACTTGTCATAATAATAATGGTATTTTTAAAATCGGCTACCCTGCCTTTATTGTCCGTTAGCCTTCCCTCATCCAACACTTGCAATAAAATATTGAAAGTATCTGGATGTGCTTTTTCAATTTCGTCCAAAAGAATTACAGAATAGGGCTTACGTCTAACGGCTTCGGTTAGCTGGCCTCCCTCATCATAACCAACATATCCGGGAGGTGCGCCTATCAATCTACTAACGGCATGGCGTTCCTGATATTCGCTCATATCTATCCGGGTGATGGCATTTTCGTCAGCAAATAGATAAGCCGCCAAGGTTTTTGCCAATTCTGTTTTACCTACACCTGTGGTCCCAAGAAATAAGAAGGAACCAATTGGGCGTTTTGCATCCTGCAATCCGGCCTTACTTCTCCTTATAGCATCTGACACGGCTTCTATGGCCTCGTTTTGTCCAATGACACGTTTGTGAAGCTCTTCTTCCAATTTCAGTAATTTGTCCAGTTCGCTCTGCAGCATTTTAGTTACCGGTATACCAGTCCATTTTGCAACCACTTCAGCAATGTCTTCATTGGTAACTTCCTCCTTAATTAAAGTGCCCGCTTCTTGTTGTACTTGCAGTTCTTTTTGTAGGGTTTCCAATTTTTCTTGGGCCTCCTTAATTTTACCGTAGCGTATTTCGGCAACTTTGCCGTAATCACCGTTTCTTTCGGCACGTTCGGCTTCCACTTTGTAATTTTCAATATCTTGTTTGGTCTTTTGAATATTGTCCACTACGATTTTTTCGCTCTCCCATTTTGCGAAAACTTCATTACGTTCTTCCTTCAAGTTGGCCAAATCTATGTTCAAGGTTTTAAGCTTTGTGCTGTCGTTCTCTCGTTTAATGGCTTCAATCTCAATTTCCAATTGCATTATTTTACGATCTAGCGCATCTAGTTCTTCTGGTTTGGAGTTTATTTCCATCCTTAATTTAGAAGCGGCCTCATCCATAAGATCAATAGCTTTGTCCGGTAAAAATCTATTGGTTATATACCTTTGGGAGAGTTCTACGGCCGCAATAACGGCCTCGTCCTTAATTCTTACCTTATGGTGCGCCTCGTACTTTTCCTTTATACCTCTTAGTATGGAAATGGCACTTTCGGTATCGGGTTCGTCCACGACTACCTTTTGAAATCTTCGCTCTAGGGCTTTGTCTTGCTCAAAATACTTTTGGTACTCATCAAGGGTGGTTGCACCAATGGCCCTTAGCTCTCCACGTGCCAAGGCCGGCTTAAGGATATTTGCAGCATCCATGGCACCTTGGCCGCCTCCGGCACCTACCAAAGTGTGAATTTCATCTATAAATAATACTATGTTTCCGTCAGATGTGGTTACTTCTTTGATTACTGCTTTTAGGCGCTCTTCAAATTCGCCCTTATACTTGGCACCGGCAATTAGGGCACCCATATCTAGGGAGTAGATAACTTTGTCCTTCAAATTTTCTGGAATGTCACCTTGAATTATCCTATGTGCCAAACCTTCTGCTATTGCTGTTTTTCCTACCCCTGGCTCACCAACCAGCATGGGATTGTTTTTTGTTCTACGAGAAAGTATCTGTAGGATTCTTCTAATTTCATCATCGCGCCCAATAACCGGATCCAATTTGCCATCGTCTACTAGTTGGTTAAGATTTCTGGCATACTTGTTTAGGGAATTGTACGTGTCTTCGGCGCTTTGGGAAGTAACCTGACCTCCTTTTCGCAATTCCGAAATTGCGGTTTTAAGATCCTTTTCGGTAACTCCCTGATCTTTTAATATCTGTGCAATTTTCCCTTTGGATCTAAATACCGCTAGTATCAGGTGTTCTATGGAAACAAATTCGTCTTCCATTTTTTTGGCGACGAGGGTGGCCTCTGTAAGGGTTTTGCCGGCTTCACGAGACAACATAATATCTGCTCCGGAAACTTTGGGAAAACGTTCGAGTTCCTTTTCCAAGATCTGCATAACCATACCGCTATTAACGTTCAGTTTTTTTAGAATAAAGGGCAATACATTCTCGTCTACCAAGGAAATAGCCTTAAAGAGATGTTCGTTTTCTATTTGCTGATGCTCCAGGCTCTGGGCAAGCTCTTGTGCTTGCTGTATGGCCTCTTGCGATTTTATAGTGAAATTATTGAAGTTCATATATGTTTTATTTTCCATTGCTGTTTACTTTTGCATAGTATAGGTCAACAATCTTACCAACGCTTTGAAGCGGACAAAATGTCGGGTTATCGCAAGAATAATCGGACATTTAGACAGTTTGTAAGTATGCGGTTCTAGTACGACTTATCATGCAAACAGATTGTGCATGGCTTATCTGTTTAAAGAAATATTTTAATACAAGGAGATTATGGGATTATTGGACACATTGTTCGGAAAGAAGGACACAAACAAGGAAAAGGAAGAAAAGGCATTGCCTTGGATTCCACTTACATCTGTTTCTCAGTTAGAAGAGATCGAAGAAAAATCCAAAACCAAAACACAGGTAATCTTTAAGCATTCCACAAGCTGTGGTATTAGCAGAATGGTCATTAATATGTTTGTAGAAAGCTACGGTTTTACAGAAGCACAGTTAGATCTTTATTATTTGGATTTACATGCCTTTAGGGAAGTTTCCAATGAAACTGGCTATAAATTTCAGGTGATGCACCAATCTCCACAATTATTGGTAATAAAGAATGGGGTAGCCGTAGCACATTCGTCCCACGGGGCAATTACCGAAATTAACTTGGAAGACTACTTATAAAAAAAGCCCCGGATAATGGGGCTTTTATATTTTTCTTAGTTAAACTTGTGGCGGGTAATAATTCCTTTTAACCTGGCCTTTAAATCTTCACCGGCATCGTACACCATTTGTTCATTGGAAGGGAAAGGAACGGCCCTAAGGTTCAAAAGTCCAACAAGGTCGTTGTCCAAAGCCCTCTTGTCCCCATCATAATTGGCATAAATATGCTCAAAGACAAACTCACTGGCCAAGGGGTAAGAGTTTAATTGTTGTTTTGTACGAAGGTCCGTAAAACTTACGTTACCTACCACCTGTGCAGATTTAAATTGTGTAAACTGATAGAAATCGCATCTTACGGTTCTAAATTTATCAACCTTTATTTTGTTACCAAGACTATCCTTCACAATATTTCCATTGGTATCTACGGCATATCTATAACCGTCCTTTATCTGTTTCTCCTTAATAATCTGCTTTTCACTGACTTGTTCCGGAGAAATTTGTATATCTCTAAAGGCCACCTGCATTTGATAATCATATTTTAGATTATTTATTGGGGTAGTGTGGTATTCGGTCCATAGGTCGTTAAGACCATAGGCATTAAAGTTTAGCAACTCTTCCTCTAACCTTTCGGGAACAATTTGTTCGGTATCGTTGATAACCTTTACCGCTACATAATCTAAGCCCTTGGCATAGGCCTCTTCTATTTTTTGTTTAGTGTCATCAAATCCTGGATTAATCTGATCCAAGTACGTGAAATCCTCATACGCCTTTCTAAAATCGCGCTTGTTCGTAGCGTTTTCCAATAAGTCCGAAGCATTGTCGTACAGGTATTCGGAAAGTTGATCTTTGGCATCTAGCAGGTTGTCCTCATAGTCTTTGAAGGAGAATCTGGCTTCCCTGTTCTCATCATAAATCCGTAAAGGTAAAAGCGGCTTTATGCGTTCTTGAATAGATCTAAGATGGGTATAACTTTTATAAATAGTTTCATAATGTGCAGGATTTTCATCTTTTTCCAAAAAAGAAATTTGCTGCAGCTCTCGTTCCATATTCTTGGCGAACGCTTCTTCTAAAAGTAAGATGTAGGGCTGATTGCTTTTTTTGGTTTTGTTGTCCGCTAAATTCTTCAGCGCCTTACCAATGGCGGCCGAATAGTTGCCTGTATTTAGCGCTTCCTGAGTTTTCTTAACTCCTCCACAGGAAATTAAAAAAACAAAAAGGATACCATAGAGTAGTGCTTTTTTCATGATGTTAGATTTTAAGGTTCAATATGGTCAGTTCCAATAGCTGTGCCAATTTCGTTCTAACACATAACGAAAAACGATGAAATATCGTATAATATCGATGAAAAACACTTTTAGGCCTTTTTTTACCGCTTTGTCTTTGATTTATACACCGGCAGTAATTTGGAAGTAACATCTCCAAAACCTAGTCTGATTTGGTCATTTTTACAATACCCTCTTATGGTTACGGTATCATTGTCTTGAATGGATGTTCTTGTTTCCCCATTGTTTAAGGGCACAGGTTTGGTCCCCTGCCAAGCAAGTTCTAACATGGATCCATAAGAATCTGGAGTAGGGCCAGAGATTGTACCGCTGCCCATCATATCCCCGCTATTTACTTTGCATCCGTTTACGGTATGATGTGATAATTGTTGTGCCATGGTCCAATACATATATTTAAAGTTAGACCGCGTAACCGTCGTGGGTGCCTCACCTTCCGGGGCAAGGTCTACCTCCAAGTGTATGTCAAAACTATGATCTCCATTTTGCAACAAATAGGGTAGCGGTTGTGGGTCTTGTGCAGGACTGGGCACCCTAAAAGGTTCCAATGCGTCCAAGGTGACTATCCAAGGTGAAATAGAGGATGCAAAATTCTTTGCCAAAAAGGGTCCTAAGGGCACGTATTCCCACTTTTGAATGTCCCTGGCGCTCCAATCGTTAAAAAGTACCATGCCAAAAATGTAGTCTTCTGCCTCACTTACAGCAATAGGTTCCCCTAAAACATTGGCATCTGTGGTAATAAAGGCGGTCTCCAATTCAAAATCTACCAATTTAGAGGGGCCAAAAATGGGTTTTTTTTCGTTTGCTGGCAGTGTTTGCCCCATAGGCCTATATACTGGTGTGCCAGAAGGTACTATGGTAGAACTTCTACCATGATAGCCAACAGGTATATGCAACCAATTGGGCATTAAGGCATTTTTTGGATCGCGGAACATAGTGCCAATATTGGTGGCATGTTCCTTACTGGAATAGAAATCCGTGTAATCACCTATATGGACAGGCAGTTGCATCTCAATTTCATCCATAGTAAAAAGAACAATTTTTTTATGCTCCTCATTGTCTTGTAAGGCAGGGTTGTCCTTTTTAAAAATTTCACTTATTCTGTTACGTACCGCTCGCCATGTTTTCTTACCGTCGGAGATAAAATCGTTTAGGGTATCCTGTAAAAAGATATCATCGGTAAGCGGAATGCCCTCAAAATATCCCAATTGATGCAAGGCCCCCAAATCTATGGCGTAGTCTCCAATCCTTGTTCCAATGGTAACAATATCGTCCCTGGTCAAAAAAACCCCGAAAGGGATATTTTGTATTGGAAAATCAGAGTTTGGGGCTACATCTAGCCATGTTTTTCTAGCAGGATCATTAGTTTTTATAGGCATATGGCAATTGTTAATTTATGTTTGATAAATTACTGATCAAATATATTATTTTCTTCTAATTAACGATTGGCAATTTGTATTTTTACGCCTCATTTAACAGAATTCATCAACTATGCAAAGAGACCAGCGGATTTTTGAACTTATAGATGCCGAAAAGGACAGACAAACAGAAGGAATAGAGCTTATCGCTTCCGAAAATTTTACCAGCCCACAGGTGATGGAGGCTGCGGGTTCGGTACTTACCAACAAGTATGCCGAAGGATATCCGGGTAAGCGCTACTATGGAGGTTGCGAAGTTGTTGATGAGATAGAGCAAATTGCCATTGATCGTGCCAAAGAACTTTTTGGAGCGGCCTATGCCAACGTGCAACCGCACTCTGGTTCGCAAGCAAATTCCGCGGCGTATTTTGCCTGTTTAAATCCCGGGGATACTATTTTAGGTTTCGATCTTTCCCATGGTGGGCATCTTACACACGGGTCTCCCGTTAATTTTTCGGGTAAGTTGTACAACCCTGTTTTTTATGGTGTTGATGAGGAAACGGGAGTTTTAAATTATGATAAAATAAAAGAGGTTGCCGATAAGGAAAAACCTAAGATGATCATTGCTGGGGCTTCGGCATATTCCCGGGATATGGACTTTCAGAAATTTCGCGAGATCGCCGATAGTGTTGGAGCTCTTTTATTGGCAGATATTGCACATCCGGCGGGGCTAATCGCAAAGGGAATATTGAACGATCCTATTCCACATTGCCATATCGTTACCACAACAACGCATAAGACTTTAAGAGGCCCTAGAGGTGGCCTGATAATGATGGGCGAGGATTTTGAGAATCCTTTTGGAATCCGACTAAAGAACGGCAACTTGCGTAAAATGTCGGGATTATTGAATTTGGCCGTTTTTCCTGGGAACCAGGGTGGTCCGTTAGAGCATATTATAGCTGCAAAGGCAATAGCTTTTGGTGAGGCCTTATCCGATAACTTTTTGCACTATATGCTTCAGGTGAAGAAAAACGCGGCGGCCATGGCGGAGGCATTTATGGCCAAGGACTATAAAATTATTTCCAACGGCACGGACAACCATATGATGTTGATAGATCTTCGCAACAAGGATATCACCGGTAAAGATGCAGAACAAGTGCTGGTAAAGGCAGATATTACCGCCAATAAAAACATGGTGCCTTTTGATGATAAGTCGCCCTTTGTTACGTCGGGTATTCGATTTGGAACCGCGGCAATTACAACTAGGGGTCTTAAGGAAGATGATATGGGTGCTATTGTTGATTTTGTTGATGAAGTACTTACCAATGCCGAAAACGAGACGGTTATAGCAGGTGTAAAACAAAAAGTTAACGATTTAATGAAGGGTAGGGCGCTGTATAATGTTTAACACCGATAGCCGCTAATGGAAAACCAACTAGCCCTTAAAATTGGTTTCCCATTGTGTTGTTTACTGGTTTAGCATGTACAAATCGCCCATAACAATGGACCTTTTGGCCAACTCGTAAACTACGGCATCGTCCTCTGAATAAAAGTATAAACCCCAATATTTAAAGAAGTCGTTCTCGTTGTTATTGTCAGATTCAATATCCAGCAAAGTGGTATCGTTTCCCAATGGACCTTCTTCAAATACAGGGACATATATTTCAAAAGGGATCTCGGTCAGGCCCTTGGTGAAATGAACGTAATGTTCTGCCAACTTAGATAGAATGTTTTCTAGTTGGTAAGGGATGCTCTGATCGAATATTTTGTTTATGATTATTGTGGTATCCTTTAAGAATATAGATAGTTCCTCTACATCCAATACCATTTCGTTCTTTTTCTTAAGTGCTGTAAGTGCTTGTAGAAACAAGGAAGAATTGTCGGTATTGTATTCTTCTTGGGATGTATTGCCCCAAGTACCGCTCTCCATATGATATAGAATCTCATGAAGCCCAAAATTACAGTCGAGTTCAACGATCAAATTGCCAATGGACTCTTCCGAGGCGGAGCAATGTATTGTCACCTCGGAAAAAAAACCTTTTTCAAGACTCTTTTTAAAAGTGTCCAATCCGGCGATTTTGAGTTTGTTATCAAACTCCAAACGCATCCTTTCTTCAGAGCTATCTTTGGGTATCGGCATGTATTCTACTGTTTTGGATAACTATATGCCTACAAACTTAACAGTAAAAGATAAATGTGAATTACACAAAAACCATAGAAAAAATAAGGTTTTTATTTTTATCACAAAAAATGTTGTGAAAAATGCTTTTTTAGATGTTTTAGACTATCTACTAAGCTAAATTCCGTATGCCAATTTTTAGATAAAACCCCGGTTTTTTGCTTCGGTGATCAACGCCTGATCGTTTTGCTTTTCTATACCGAATAACGTTTTTAGATGTCGTTTTCTGTTTTCTATGCCGGCCAATGAGAGGGAAACGTGGTTTACCATATCCTTGGTCTTGGTACCAATGGACAGGTAATAAAGTATGTTTTTATCGTTCTCGTCCAACGAAAGATCATTGGACATTTTTTTTCGGATCGCCGCCAAAGCCTTTTGTGTATAGTAGGGTGGGGAAGTGGTAACCGTGGTTACCATAGCCTCCAGGGATTTTTGATCGATCTCCGATTTTACCATATAGCCTTCCGGATTTACGGTTTTTAAAATGCTGTTTATTCTAAAGTTATCGCTAAAGGAAGACATAAATACAATTTTGGATTCTGGCACAACTTTGCGTGCCAAAATACCCAAGTCTTCACCACTCTGGTGTTGGGCAGCACCTTGTGCCAATTGTATATCGAGCAAAATAATATCATAATGGAAGGATCTGGCAGAATCTTCAATTTTTTGTCTGCCTTGTTCAAAGCTTTTGGCGGTATCTACCTGAACTTTAAAATCCCCAAAATCTGTATCTTCTAGAATGTACTTGTACCCGTAGGTGGTCATCTCATGATCATCTACTGCTAAAACCCGAATGGTCTTCATGGAATAGTTGTGTTATGCCTTTTGCAAAGCGGTTTGTTCTATGTTAAATGGTGGGGTGGGTTGTTTATCTGTATTTGGAATGCTGATGGAAACGGTTGTACCGTCCCCGATTGCGCTCCTAATATCCCAGGTTCCGTTTAATTTTTGCACCCGGGAGGTTATGTTTTTGAGGCCAATGCCCCGTTTTCCTTTTTTTACATCAAATCCTTTGCCGTTATCTGTTAAACGTACATGCAAAATATGTTCCGTGGCATCAAAATCTAGGGTAACTTTGGTTGCCTTGGCATGTTTAACACAATTTTGCAAACTTTCTTGTACTATTCTGTACAGGTTGATCTTGATCTCCCCATTGAGAAGATCCCAATCGTTTTCTTGATCGTAGTTAAATTGGTATTCCAATTTGGCGGTATCGCCAATACTTTTTAACAACTCTTCAATTGAATCGATAAAGTTATGAATTTTTTGATAAGAAGCGTAGCTTAATTCGTGCGAAATTGCCCTTACCTCTTCTTGAACGTCCTGTAATTTTGTGATGGCCTCTTGTCTTAAAGACACCGCTTTGTCGTCCGTTTTCTTGTTAAGCCCCAGTAATACCATACGTATACCGTTCATTTGACCAAGAACACCATCGTGCAGTTCTTCCGAAATTCTTTTTTGTTCTCCTTGTTTAACTTCTTCTACCTTTCGTTTCTGGGCCAACATAAGGTCAAAGATCTCTTGATTGCTTTCTTGCTGTTGCTGTTCAAACTTCAGTTTTTGGTTTTTTACGCGTTGCGAAATTATTATAAAGATAGATCCTGCCAAGAGAAACACGCCAATGGCTATCCCTATCCACAATTGCCGTTGCCGTGCCAACAGTTGGTTTTGGGCTATAAACTCATCGGTTTCAAAACGGATACGCGCAAATTTGTTTCTTGTTTTGCGTTCTTCTTGTTGCAAGCTATCGTTGAGGGCAATATACTCTCTGGTGTAAGTTGTGGCGTTTTTTGGATCTATACTGGTGAAGAGTTTAAGTGTCTCTAACAAGCGTTCGTTATTACTGCTCCGTTGCGCGTATAGTTTGGCGTGCTGCGCATTGGCAAGAGCCTTTGCCGTATCTTTTTCGCAGAGGTAGTATTCTGCCAGGCCGTAATAACTTCTAGATATCCCAAAATTATCGCCTATGCTATCTTGTATTTTTACAGCGGTATTAAATAGTTGCGGCAATTCGGATTTGTCGTCCAAGCGAAGTCTGCTGTAGGCCAAATTGCTCTTGGCCAAAGCGAATAGTTTTGGATTTACCTGTAACAAGCTGTCCCGATCCAATACCATGGTAAAATACTGAAGGGCCCTTTTATTTTCACCTTGCTCTAGAAATACTACCCCCAAATTGTTGTAAGCCTCCAGGGCATGGCTATTATAACGCCCAATTGGTTTTAAATAATCCAAGGCTTTTTGAAAATATTCTACCGCCTTATCGTACTCTTTCAAGGAAGTAGTTACAGAACCTAATTGGTTATAACAATTGTACAATTGTTGTTTTTGATTAAAGGGCGTCAGCAGTTCCACAGCTTGTATGGTAGTAATTTCACTACCGGTATAATCTTTTACATCTGCCTGTACAATGGCCATATTATACAACATACGGCCTGCATTGTAATCGTCGTTTAAATGAATGAATAGCTTTTCCGCTTCGGCAAAATGATAGTAAGCACTGTCCTCTACGGTCTTTGCTCTTAAAAATTCGGCCAAATCCCAATGAGCTTCGGCATGGGTGGTGGTATCCGATACTTTTTGCGCCATTTTCATGGCTTCCCTATTGGTATTTCTAAATAACAAAGAATCGTCTATCCGTAAATAGGCGAGCGACAATCTAGAAAAGTATTTTGCTTTTAAGGAATCGTTGGCACTTAAAACGGCCCCTCTATACGCCTTTTGCAGCAAGGCCTTTCTTTCTTCCAAAGGGTTGGCAGAATTTCTTCCTTCCGCTATCCAAACAAAAATACTGTCATTTCGTTCAAGTTCTGCAAAATCGGCACCTTGGGGTGCGGTCTTTTTACAAGCATTAAACGCGGACAAAAAGCAAAGAAGAAATATCCCTTTTACCAAAAAGACTTTTATTATAGTGTAGAGTGTACCCATTAACTACAAGATATAAAAAAAAGCCCCAAACAATTTGTCCGAGGCTTCTATTTATTTTGGGATATTTAATTAATTTCTTCCATCAGTAGTAGTGCTCTGTCCATCAGTTGCATTTTCATCCCCTAAGTCTTGGTACAATGCTTGTGTCTCTTCTAGACTGCTCTCCGATTCGCATGAAAACATTCCAATGCTCATTACCACTACCGCTAAAATACTTGCTGCCTTTTTCATCTTCTTAATGTTTAATTAGTTATTTATTTTGTTCAGTAGCTAAACTAAGCAAGGCAGTGCTTTGGAAGGGTTACATAAAAAAAACCTTAGTGGAACTAAGGTTTTTGAGAGTATTTACACGGTTTTTGAGAGGATTCTATTAATTGAGGGTAGAAATGGTGCTTTTTGACAAGATATTTTTAAGCCCGTCTATGTTTTCCTTATACGTTTTTGAGAAGGGCAATTGACGGTTTCCGTTTTTTAATGAACAGATAGATTTGCCATAATTTATACGAGATACGTAATTGGTGTTTATGATATAACTTTGGTGTACACGGATAAAATTCTTTGGCAAACGGTTTTCAAAGGTCTTTAACGTTTTAAAAGCACTTATGGTATTACCATCTTTCATTACAATGTCCGTAGCGTTATTGTCTGCCTGCAGATATAAGATTTCATTGGTGTCCAAATACTGAAAATCTTTGTACGACTTTAAACAGAGCGTATGCGAATCGGTGTCTTTTGGGGCATCTTTTACCAAGCGCAGAATTGATTTTCTAATATCGAACTCATTGTAGGGCTGCAACCAGTAATCAAAAAAATTGTTCTTAATGGCTTCGTAGGCATATTGTTTACTTTTGGATATGCCTATGAAGATGGGCATGGTGTTCATGTACTGGTGTAACTCCATTACCATTTGGAAATATTCGTTGGCCTTTTCGTTTAGATTTACGAAGACCACATCTGGCAAATGTTTAAGTATGGCGTTGAGGCCACTGACACTGTTTTTGGCCAAACCAGTGCACACAAATTCCCCGTACTCCTCCAAATGGTGCTGTAGTTGCAAATTGGAAGTGGCATCAGAGTCGATTATGGTATAGGTATATTCCATCAGCCTTTGGGTGTTAAACAAAATTAGGGATAGTAAATTAGACACCATTACAAAAAAACCGTAGGATTTCTAGGGTTTTTCTGTGTAATGTACTGAAAATGAATTCTTTTGAAAGAAAATTCCTTCTTCAGGTTCATTAAAATCGATGAACTACCTGTCAGGGATAAATTGGTAGGCTCCCACATCTGGGGATATCGTTCTATCGGTTCCCAATACGTCTAACGGTACCAATAGCGCTGTGTTTATTTCCGCATTGCCAATGGCATCGGAAAGGGGTCCGATACGAAAATCGTTGTTTATTCGATCTACAAAATCGGTGGTACCGTTCAACACAATTGTATTGTACAAGCTGGTATTGCCAAAATCATAGAAAGGGTCTGTTGTAAACTGCCCTCTATTGTCATCAAACTTTACCAGACAATTGGTGAAATTAAAATTAAAGGTGTTTGCTCCGTTACTTCTTAAGGACAGCTCTAAATTGTTATTGCCATCAACAACGCAATTTATAAAATTGGCTCCGGAAAGATCTGCCGCCATGCCCGTTGTACCAAAATTATCTATTTGCAAAGCGGATCCACTTCTAAAGCCATTGTTCCAATAGTTGGCGATGGTAGAGTGCACAAAACTGTAGTTACCGCCCAAATTACAATATAGGGAGGCATTGCCTGCATTTCCCAATACCAAATTCTCACCATTTATTACCGCTGTCCTCGCCCAGAGATTTATATTGGCACTGTTATATATTTTAGAATTTCTAATAATAAGGTTAGGGGGTGCTACCGCTGTTTGCCCTTCTACCAAAAGGCCTACGGTAGCATTCAATATACTTAGGTAGTTTATTTCATGAGGCCCACTACCGTTAGCCAACCAAATAGTTCCCCATTGCCCGGGCGTATCCGAAAATTCTGGTTCTAAACGGTCCCCTTCAAAGATTACCTCGTTCTCTAACAACAACGTATCCGAACTTAATAGGCCGTTTATCCGTACTGTGCCTCCTTCGGCAACATAAATTCCAGAGTTTTTATGGAAATGTACCCGGCTACCGGCGTCTACGGTAAGTACTTCTCCGTTGGGTACCTCGGCATAACCAAAAATTACATAGGGCTTTTCATTGGTGAAATTTAGCGCTGTTCCGCTTAGGGTAAACCCTTCCACGCGTATTTCATTCCCCTCTTCGTCCAAGCCTAAAGATATGGTTTCCTTACTCCCGTCCGGGGCCTCGTTGGGAAATAGGAATACGGCATCTTTTACCAAGGTTACCAACTGAACCAGTTGTTGGCTTCCCACGGAATTAAATTCTATGGCATCGGTATGCAAAAATTCGTTTTCCGAAGTTTGGGAGATATCAAAAGTGGTCTCCACGAATATAAAAAGACTGTCTCTGGCCAAGATAGGGATGTCCGTAAACTCCTTACCTGCAATACCATCTACATTAAGTCTATAGCTGCTGGCCTGGCCATCTGCCAAACGTACTTCTGGGATATTAAAATCGTCTCCCGTTCTGTTGTAAACTTTTAGGGTGTAGGTACTGCTTCCTATATTGGTGAAAACAGTATCTAAAAAAACAGTGTCCCTAGAAAACTCCAACCTACCTATACTAGGTGGATAATCGAAATCCTTGCGGCAAGATCCCCACAGCACGCACAGGAGCAAAATAGGTATAAGATATAGGTATGGGCGCATTGTTATGGTTACAACCTAATTGGCCGTACTTTTTTTCTTTTCAAAAACTTTTTTAATTTCTTCGGAGACCCTAATAGGTCTTAAACTTTTGGCATTGAGCAAACACCACTCGGTTTCTGAATGTACCAAAGGTTCCTTGGTAGTATCGTTATACATTTCCACGATCCTTATAGATTTGGCTCCTTCGGTTTTTGCCACGTAGGTCTTCATTTTTACGAGATCTTTGTATTTGGCCTCGCTCTTGTAATTTATATGATGCCTTAGCAATACCCAAACCACGTTGTCCTGAACTTCTTTAGGGGCATAGCTGATCCAATGTTCTTTGGCAATGTCTTGCACCCATTGTACATAGCGTACGTTATTTACATGATGAAGCTCATCAAGATCGTCCTTCGCCACCTGTACTGCCATCTCATAGGTATTCGTCATTTTTTCTTTATTTTGACCTCGAAAAGTTTATCCCAATGTTTACCGGTAACAAAGAACGTCTTTCTTTCCGGATGATAGGCCACACCGTTAAGTACATCTAGGTTTTCTACCTGGGTAACCTTGCCCTTTAGCCCGCCAAAGTTTACCACGCCTTCTATGGCACCACTTTGGGCATCAATGATCATCATGCTTTCTTTCTGCCACACGTTGGCGTAGATCTTTCCGTCAACGTATTCCAACTCATTGGTTCTGTTAAAAATGGATTTGTTGGTTACCGTTTCTATATATCCTTCTTCTGCCAGGGTCTGTGGATTTAGGAACCATATTTTTTCCGTACCATCGCTCTTGTACAATTTTTCCCCATCGTTACATAGGCCCCATCCTTCCTTGCTTTGGTTGTACTGAAAACTACCTATTTTTTCAAAACTCTTAAGGTCATAGATAAAACCTGTTCCGCTCTGCCAGGTAAGCTGATATATTTTTCCGCGCATTACCGTTAAACCCTCCGCAAAAAAAGTATCTTCCAATGCTATTTTTTTTAGCACCTTTCCACTTTTGTAATCCACTTTGCGCAAGGAGGATTTTCCCTTTTGTCCGGTACTTTCATATAGTGTGTCGTTATGGAATTCCAATCCTTGGGTAAAGGCTTTGGGATCGTGCGGAAACTCAGAAAGTATTTCGTAAGTATAAACTTCAGGACCCTTGGGGGCAAGCACTTTTATTTTTTTCGATACCTCCTCGGTAACACCCTCATAATCTACCTTGGCCTTTAGGGTTAGATTACCAAGTTTTGGTGTAACTAATTTTAAGCTGTTGTTGGTTACGGATAATTCTTCATCATTTAGGTAATAGGTTACCTTTTCTATGGTCTTGTTTTGCTTGTTTTTAAGGTTTACCGTTACTGTCTGGTTTTGTTGAAATTTTGTTTTATTACCCTCCAGTTGCATGTCAAAAAGTTTAGAGGTGTTTCCACCACCGCACGCCAAGAACATTAACATATAAACGCCCGCAAAGACTAGCTTAAAAGTATTCATAGATGAAGTTCATTTTTTAACCTGCTACCATCGTTACAAAAGGTTGGAAGATGATGTAAGGTTAAGTTATTTGAGGGTTAAATTTAAGAATGTAAACTGAGAATAGATAAAAATTGAAAGGGTATTTGCCAGGGAGCGGAAAAAATAAACATTTTGGAATGCAGAAAAGATTGTCCAAAATTTAAAAGGTTGTATCTTTGCATTTGGCAAGTCCTACACGACCAGCTCCTGCAGAATCCCCCAGGGTGGGAACGCAGCAAGGGTAAGCGGTTGTAGCGGTGCGATGTAGGTAGCTTGCCTTTTTTTGTACCCAAAAGTGAACCGATCGATTTCTGTTTTTATCCTTTTTATTTGTTTATTTGTAATCTTATTCAACCACTATGGAACGTAAGGTAGTATTGATCACCGGGGGATCTTCCGGAATAGGGAAATCCATTGGGGAATACCTAACATCCAAAGGTTTTATTGTATACGGTACTACACGCAACTTATCCAAGCACCCTAATTTTAACGCATTTCATTTGTTGGCGTTAGATGTAAAAGATCCAAAAACTATTGCTACCGCTGTGGCACAAGTGGTGGCAAATGAGGGTAGATTAGATGTTCTTGTAAATAATGCAGGCGTTGGCATAACCGGACCTATTGAGGAAACGCCGTACGAAGAAATACAGGGTGCTTTTGATACCAATGTTCATGGCCCCATTTATATGATAAAGGCTGTACTGCCACAAATGAGGAAGCAAAGGGCCGGACTTATAATCAATATTACCTCCATAGCCGGGTATATGGGCTTGCCGTACCGAGGTATCTACTCCGCCTCCAAGGGAGCCCTGGAACTTATCACAGAGGCATTGCGCATGGAGACCAAGGATTTTGGCGTACAGATCACCAATTTGGCCCCTGGGGATTTTGCTACCAATATTGCCGCTGGCCGCTACCATGCACCCATATCGGAAAGCTCTGCATATAAAAAGCCGTATGAGAACACCCTTAAACAAATAAACGACCATGTGGATACCGCTCAAGATCCGATAGCGGTAGCTAAAATGGTTTTACGCATTATACACACCAAAAAAGCCAGGATACATTACAAGGTTGGACAGCCCATGCAGAAATTTTCCTTATTTCTCAAAAAAATATTACCGGATATAATGTATGAGAAGCTTCTATTAAACCACTATAAGTTGTAATTTTACCAGATAATCTAAAACATAGGCAAAAACATGAAATTTTTTATAGACACTGCAAATCTAGATCAGATTAAAGAAGCACAGGCACTTGGCGTTTTGGATGGTGTAACCACCAATCCGTCGTTGATGGCCAAGGAGGGGATAACAGGAAGAAACAATATCTTAAAACACTATGTGGACATCTGTAATGTTGTGGATGGTGATGTTTCTGCCGAAGTTATTTCTACCACTTTTAATGAGATGGTAAAAGAAGGGGAAGAGCTTGCTGAGTTGCACGAACAGATTGTTGTAAAGGTTCCTATGATCAAAGATGGCGTAAAGGCATTAAAATATTTTTCTGATAAAGGTATACGCACCAATTGCACCTTGGTATTTTCACCTGGGCAGGCATTGTTGGCCGCCAAAGCAGGGGCTACTTACGTTTCCCCCTTTATTGGTAGGTTAGATGATATTTCTACCGATGGGCTAAACCTAATTTCCGAAATTAGACATATTTATGACAACTATGGTTTTGAAACTCAAATATTGGCAGCTTCCGTGCGGCATACCATGCACGTTATAGACTGTGCCAAATTAGGTTCGGATGTTATGACAGGACCACTTTCCGCAATTGAAGGCCTGTTAAAACACCCATTGACCGATAGTGGTTTGGCCAAGTTTTTGGCGGATTATGAAAAGGGAAACTAGCTAGATAAGCTTATTGAATTGATAATTAAACCAGGGCTTCGGTCCTGGTTTTTTTGTACGCTGGGATTATACTACTATTCTTTAAAGGAAGTGTAAATATTGGCAAAGGCATCTGCAATTAGCCCATCGTTGGTAATAATACCCTTGTTAAGATGATCAACGATCAGAGACCGTCTAAGCTCTTTGGTATTGTCGGATTTATACTGTTTTGTTCTGTCGAGCTTTCCAGATTCTATCATGGAAAGCCACCTAAGATTGTCGGTATCAAAATTAATACCTATAAAGGTGTATTCCGGATTAGCTGCACTAAGCTCCTCAACTTTTTGGGTAATGTTCCTAAAATGACCTTTTTGCGTTCCCCACCAAAAATAGAAAACAACTTTTCCTTTTTTAGCAATGTCCTTAATGGATACGGCATTGCCTTCCGTATCGTAGACCGTTACATCTGGTAGTTCGCTATTGGGTTGCATTCTATTGATACCTTCGTATAAACCGTCGATCTCCGCTATATGTCTGTTGTTGCCAGATAGCTTATGAAAAAGGTCTATGAACTTTTTATTGTTCTCCTTGGTATCGTTTACCTTAAGTAAATAATCCATGGCCACATGCCTAAAGAGATTGTCCCTTAAATCTTCTTGTTTTACCAAACTATCTATAAGGGCAAGGGTATGGCGCGTAAAATGTAAGTGGTTCTTAAGGGTATGCTCATGGGTGCCACATGCTTCTGCACAAGACATATAACTTAAATTCCCGAAATGATACCTCATATAATTATAATAGGGCCTGTAGTAGGCTAGGTCCTTATTGTTAAAGACCAGCTTGTTTCGGTACCCATAGAAATCCTCCGGGGTGGCGTGCATTTTTTTCTCCTTGGTCTTCTTTTTATGATAAAAAGGATACTTCTCCTTATAGATGTAGCAGCCATAATCTATACTGGCCTTGGCTATTTCCAAAGTTTTATTGGGCAACTCCGTCTCTTCTATAAGGTCCGCCAGCAATCCCATTTTTAACTCCCTAAGCGAATCTATCCTTGCAGTGAACTCATCGGGGTGCAACTTGTAAGAGGAGTACATTAATGGCTCCTCGTCTTCATGGATGAGGAACATTTCAATCAAAAAATTGTTGATCTCCTCTCCGACACCTGAGAAAACCAGGGATTCATCAAAGTCGATGGTGTTTAAGCGAATCTGTAAACTGTCGCCCTCATGGAAATACACATATTGCGATTCTGGTTGGTGGCTAAAATGATGCAACCCCTCCGTAACGCATTCCAAATTGAATTTAAATCTATTGCGATCATTGAGCTTGGCCGAATCCAATATTTGATCGTCCTTATACAGCACAACATACTCGCTGGTAGGGTTAACAATTTCTCCGGCAAAATATACAGTTGGAGAACTCTTTTTCTCTTCACCGCAGCTTGCCAACAAGAAAAGAAACAGGTAAATAGCAATTTTATTCATACAATAACATCTGCCGTATTCTGCACAAAACTAATTAAACCAATAGGCGAAAGCTGTTAATTGTGCGTTAAAACTTGGGATTTTAACGTAACGCACGGGGTTTTTAAACGGCTAGAGTTTGTTAGTTTTTAGGGTTAATTTTTGCTACTTTTGCAGAAATTTTAAAACAGCAATATATGCTATCCGTATCTAATTTATCGGTGCAATTTGGAAAACGAATTCTTTTTGATGAGGTCAATGTTACCTTCACGGAAGGAAATTGTTATGGGGTCATAGGTGCCAATGGGGCAGGGAAATCCACGTTTTTGAGAATACTTTCGGGTCAGATCGAAGCCACTTCGGGGCATGTACATTTAGAACCTGGAAAGCGAATGTCAATTTTGGAACAAGATCACAACTCCCATGATGAGTTTCCGGTTTTGGAAACCGTTGTTATGGGAAATAAACCTCTGTTCGATATAAAAAAAGAAATTGATGCCCTCTATGCGGACTATAATGATGAAAATGCCGATAAAATCGGGGAATTGCAAGTGCAGTTTGAAGAAATGAACGGTTGGAATGCGGAAAGTGATGCAGCTGCCTTGTTATCCAATCTGGGTGTCAACGCGGAATTACACTATACTTCCATGGGTGAAATGGATTCCAAATTAAAGGTAAGGGTACTTTTGGCACAGGCACTTTTTGGATCTCCGGATGTACTTATCATGGATGAGCCTACAAACGATTTGGATTATGAGACCATAGCTTGGTTAGAAAACTTCTTAGCGGATTATGACAATACCGTAATCGTGGTATCTCATGACCGTCACTTTTTGGATGCGGTATGTACCAGTATAGCGGATATAGACTTTGGAAAGTTAAACCTGTACTCCGGTAACTATACGTTTTGGTACGAAAGTAGCCAGTTGGCAGCAAGGCAAAGGGCTCAGCAGAATAAGAAAGCGGAGGAAAAGGCCAAGGAATTGCAAGAATTTATTCAACGTTTCAGCGCAAACGTTGCAAAGAGTAAACAAGCTACTTCCCGTAAAAAAATGTTGTCAAAATTAAAAATAGACGATATTAAACCTTCGAGCAGAAGGTACCCGGCCATCATTTTTGAACGCGAACGCGAAGCCGGTGATCAGATTCTAAATATTGAAAAACTTGCAGGTAGTTCCGATGATGGCGATCTTTTGTTCCAGAACATAAATATTAATTTGGCCAAAGGGGACAAGATTGCGGTAATTTCCAAGGATTCCAGGGCAACCACGGCATTTTACGAAATTATCAATAAGGCAAAAAAAGCCGATGAAGGTACCGTACAGTGGGGCATAACAACCAATCAATCTTACCTGCCGGCTGACAACGCCCGTTTTTTTAACGAAAACATAAACCTGGTAGACTGGTTACGCCAATGGGCAAAGACCGAAGAGGAGCGCGAAGAGGTACATATCCGTGGTTTTTTGGGAAAAATGTTGTTTAGCGGGGAAGAGGCCCTTAAAAAGTGTACCGTACTTTCCGGAGGTGAAAAAGTACGTTGTATGCTAAGTAGAATGATGATGCTTAGGGCCAATGTGTTGATGTTGGACGAACCCACCAACCATTTAGATCTAGAAAGTATAACGGCCTTTAATAATTCTCTAAAGAACTTTAAGGGCACAGTACTGTTTACAACACACGATCACGAATTTGCTCAAACCGTGGCAAACAGAATCATAGAACTGACTCCAAAAGGTAATATTGACCGATATTTGACGTTTGATGAATATATGTCTGATAAGACAATAAAGGAACAGCGCGAAAAGATGTACGCGGTTCCTGTTTGAGTTATGTAGAACCCAAATTCTTACATTATGAAAACCTACAGCCTATTTTGGATGCTTTTGGCATGTGTAATTCTGGGGTGCAGTTCTTCGGACGATACCGAATTGGAAAATCCGGGAGAAACTGAAACTGGTGCAGATGCCGATTATACGGTGCTTGTAAGCGCCAGTGGCACACTATCTGGTGTGCTTCTTAACGCCAACAAAGATGTAATTACGTTAAACCCTGGCAGTAGCCCCTTTGGGAGCACCTTAAATCCGGAACAGACCTATATCGATGCAAGACATTTTACCTTCTATAAGGAAACATCATCATGTTCGGGCGAAATCACCAAACACAATTTTGAGGATGATAGTACTGAGGTAGTGACTATTTTTACCAACAGCGATCCATGCGATATCCTAGTAAAGGCAGTGGCTCATTCTATGCAGGATGTGTATGCAGCATATCAGGTACTTTCTGCAAGCAAGGATGAACGTTTTTTTGTTAGACTAGCAACTATAGGTTCCGATGACGACAGGGAAGACATTGCTCTGGATAAAGAACCACTGCAACTGGTTCAATCCGGTAATCACCTATTTATTCTTACATTCAACGAAGATGATGGCAAAAATGCCCTGGTTGTACTAGATACCGATAGCAATGAGCTGATACATGAAATTAATTTGGATGTTGATGTGGAAAAAATAGCCAAAAATTCGGAAGGAAATATTATCGTTAGTTATCCGGAACTCCATTTAGAGATTAACGGCAGTACTATGGGTGTAATTTCAACAATCCGTTATGATGATGGTAAAGAACCGAAATTTGGTTCTTCCAAAACCGCACATTTTGACATATTGGGTAATTTGTATTACCAATGGACCACCGATTCCTCTAGCGAATACCCTACTGTACCGGCGGTGTACGATTTTGGCTCTAATACTGCCATTCTCTATTTTTATGAAAACTTCCTTACTCCAGAACAGCGTCAGTTCCAATTTGAGATTGGTGATACCAGCACGGTTGCCTTCGATGCCAAGAACAACCTTATTTTAATTGGATATAGCAAATCTGGCAGTAGTGGACAGGGCGGGCTTTTACGAATTAAACCAATTCCTGATCCAGAGTTTGTGGACAATATCGATTTGCCCGGGGTACCCTATACAATTTTTGTTAAATAAGATTATTTTTTCTGGTAGGCGCAGAATTTAGGCGTTGAAATATTTGCTGTTCCATATGGCAGGATTAAAGTTCTTCCCCTTGGCAAAACCATAAAAAATGACCACGGCCGCCACGGACTTGAACATAAAAAAGTAGATGATCCAGAATTCGGTGTTTGCCCCTGATTTGGAAAATAATCCCTGAGGTACCATTAAAGTTATAAAATAGCTGAGCAAAAGTACTAGGGCGGTTAGGTTTGAAATATTTTTAAAAGGCCACATCAACAATTTTCTTAGCGGGTGCAGATCGTTACCCCACTTGTGAATTAAATAAAAATAGTCGTTTCCTATGGGCACCAATAACAATGGATCGTCCTTATCCTCCAATTTAAAAAGTCTGGAAGGGGCAATAATTTTAAAACCTTTAATTTCTATGCCATGCTGTTTTTCCAAGTGCTTAATTTTTGCGATGGCTTCGTCAGGAATTTTTCCCTTAAAATATTTGGAGTTTAAAAAGCGCAACCGATAATCGATGCATATTTCCTTTATTTGGCTTATGTGGAAGATCTTGTCGGTCTCTAACAGATCAAAAATGAAGTTGTTATACACAGTTTCCCTATTTTCCGTAAGGGTTTTTGCAATTCTCTCCTCTTTTTGTGCTTCCTTATTCAGCAGTAGATAAACCTCATCCAACACTTTTTCTTGCGAAACTACGTCCTTTTTGGAACGGGAAAGCTTTTCTTCAATGTTTGTTTTGCGTAGTAACACTCCTTTTCTTTTATGGCAATTGCATCAAAATTAAGCAATTACATTTTTAAAAGCATTTTGTGAAAATCTATCATATGTTAATATTATGTTAATTTCTATGAACGACACTAATGACTATAGGTCTTGCGCCGTATTTAGTGTATATTGTCGATGAATTGTTACCGTTAATCGGTAATCTACATAATCCCCCAATTACGAGACACATGAACCTTAAGACACCCTTGGTAATATTGCTTAGTTATTTTACCGTGGTGCTTACCTATGCCCAGGAGGACAAATCCATAATTAGAAGTACTGAAGATTCCAAAAACCATAAGACCTTATTGGCTGCTGTAAAGGGAGCGGATTTAGAACGTATTTTAGATGAGGACGGACCATTTACTGTCTTTGCCCCTTCGGACACTGCCTTTGAAAAGCTGTCACCGGAAAGGGTAGCCTCGTTATTGGATCCTGAAAACAAAAAGGAATTACACTCCTTGGTAACTTATCATATTGTTGCGGGCAATTTAACGGCCTCCAATATTCTAAAAGCTATGTGTAGGGGTAAAGGGAAGGCTTCTTTTACAACGGTCCAGGGAAACAAAATTTGGGCCACCATGCGTGGTATTGATATTATCTTGTCCGATGATCTCGGAAATACGGCTAAAATCATAACTGCCGATTCTAGTCAGTGTAATGGGGTAATCCACGAGATTGATAGTGTAATCTTGCCTAAGAAGATTTAGATTTTAACGTAGTTCCGCACCTAATTCTTGTTCGTACTTAGACCTTAATTTGCCCATAATTTTATCTATCTGTTTATCTGTTAGCGTGTTACTTTTATTTTGTAGCGTAAAGCTTACCGCATAGGATTTTTTACCATTTGGCAGGTTTTTGCCGGTATAAACATCGAACAGGTTAACATGCTTCAAAAGGTTTCTCTCGGTCTGTAATGCCAGTTCCCGTATTTGTTTGAAAGTGATATGCTGATCTAGTAGCAGGGCGAAATCTCTTTTTACCTCGGGGTATTTAGGGATTTCCGTAAACACAGCTTCGTTTTTAGACACTAGACCCAAAATATTGTCCCAATTAAAATCAGCGAAAAGGACCTCTTGCTTTAAATCAAAACGCTTTAGAATGCCCATGTCTATTGGTCCAAGACTTACCAATTCCTTATTGTTCTTTGTCAGAGTTAAGCCTTCCGAGTATATATTACTTTCGATATAGGAGGAAATGGTTTCCGAAATGCCCAACCTGTCCAATATGTTTTCCACAATGGCCTTAAGATAAAAGAAATCCATTTTTCTTGTCTCCGTTGCCCAGCTGTCCTCAAACCTGTTTCCACTGATCAAAAGACACAAATGCTTGTTCTCTACCCACTCGTTGGATGACTTATGATATGTTTTCCCTAACTCAAAAAGCTTTAGGTTTTGCCTTTGTCTATTAATATTGTGCGATACCGTTTCCAGACCGGAAAACAGCATGGACTGCCGCATTACGGAAAGATCGGCGCTTAAAGGATTTAGCATATTTACACCCACTCCTTTTTCAGCTTCGGCCAACATTTCATTATGTGCCGGGGTGGTAAGGCTATTGGTCATAATCTCATAAAAACCCTGGGCGGCCAGCAAATCTCCAATGAGGTTCTGCAACTTATAATCTTCGTACTTAGAAGTTGGGGACATGGATGCATTTAGCTTTTCTGTAAAGGAAATGTTGTTGTAACCGTAAACCCTAAGGATTTCCTCTATTACGTCAACTTCTCGTTGTACATCCACCCTAAAAAAGGGAATACTAAGGCCCAAGCCAGATTCGGTGAAGTTTTTCACCTTTATATCTAACGACGCCAAGATGGCCTTTATGGTATCCGTTGGGATTTCCTCTCCAATAAGTTTGTTCACCTTATCGAAGGTTAAAAATACCTCATAGTCATCTTTCTTGTTAGGATATAGGTCAACCAGATCAGAACTTATATCACCACTTGCTATTTCCTTAATCAGCAGGGCGGCCCGTTGCAGGGCATATTGTACATTGTTGATGTCTATACCCCGCTCAAACCTAAAAGAGGCGTCCGTGTTAAGGCCGTGTCTTTTGGCGGTCTTTCTTATGGCCACAGGACTAAAATAGGCACTTTCCAAAAAGATGGCCGTGGTATTCTCCGTCACCCCAGAATTTATTCCTCCAAATACCCCTGCAATACACATAGGTTTTTCGGTATCGCAAATCATAAGGTCTTCTTCGTGCAGCTCTCGTTCTACATCATCCAGTGTGGTAAATTTGGTGCCTTTGGGAAGCGTTTTCACCACTATTTTGTTTCCTTTTATTTTGGAAGCGTCAAAAGCATGTAAGGGTTGCCCCAGTTCGTGCAGTACATAATTGGTAGCATCCACGATGTTATTTTTTGGTGTAATACCAATGGCTCTAAGCCTGTTCTTAAGCCAATCTGGTGAGGGCTGTACAATAAGATTACTAATGGTGAGGCCACAATATCTGGGCGCCAAGGCGTTATCTTCTACCTCAACATCTATTTTTAAAGACCGGGCATCTACATTAAAATTACTTACAGAAGGGGTAATCAGTTCTTTTTGGATTTCCTTTTGTATTAAACCCGCCTTAAGGTCTCTGGCTACGCCGTAATGACTCATTGCATCGGCCCTGTTAGGGGTAAGTCCAATTTCAAAAACCTCATCATTTTCTATTTCAAAAACTTCCGAGCAAGGTTTACCGGGTTCAAGTTCATCGCTCAGCACCATTATACCTTCATGGCTTGTTCCTAGCCCTAGCTCATCCTCGGCGCAGATCATACCATAACTTTCTTCACCACGTATTTTTCCTTTTTTTATGGTCCAGGCTTCTCCATCGTTCGAGTATAGCGTGGTACCAATGGTGGCTACCGGAACTTTCTGCCCTTGTGCAACGTTGGGAGCCCCACAGACAATCTGTATGGGTGCATCCAAACCAATATCTACCGTAGTAAGTTTTAATTTGTCGGCATTGGGATGTTTTATACAGCTAAGTACGTGGCCAACCACTACACCGGCCAATCCGCCCTTAACAGATTCAAAAGGGGCAATGCCCTCCACTTCTAGTCCCAAATCGGTTAAAAGTTCTGCCGTTCTCTCGGCATCCCAATCAATGGTAAGGAACTGTTTTAACCAGTTGTATGAAATCTTCATCCCTTTTTTTTAAAGCACCCAAAGATAAAACAATGGAATAAGACATTCAATAGCTGAACAATCGATTTGTTTTTATTTTTTGTTGTAAGTTTCCATAAGTTATTTCGATAATGTAAATAGATAAAAAAGATATGGTTAGGATAGCGTTGTTATTTCTTGTTTTGTTGGTTTTTTCTGGTTGTTCTGAATCGAAAAAAGAATTGCCGAAAGCGGGAATGTGGTTGGCAGAATTACAAGTGTCCGATGATGAAGTATTGCCTTTCAATTTTAAATTGATAAAAAGCGGGGAAGCAGATTTTAAAATGGAGGTCTACAATGCAGAAGAGGTAATAACCATTGAGAATATTAACCTTAAGAACGATTCTGTAATAATAAAAATGCCCGTTTATGAAGGTTATTTGGCCGGCGTGTTCACGGAAGAACGGATTGCCGGAGACTTTATAAAAGAAAGTTTGGATAGGGTAGTGCCATTTACAGCCACTTATGGGGATTTGGATAGGTTTACCTCCACAGCACCGGCATCCGTGGATGTTTCTGGAATTTGGGAAGCTACTTTTAATCTTAGGGGAACTAAACCCTATATTGCGAAGGGTATTTTTGATCAAAAGGGCGACCGGGTTACCGGCACTTTTCGCACAACTACAGGAGATTATCGTTATTTGGAAGGAAGGATTATTGGGGATTCCCTAAAAATTTCAACTTTTGATGGGGCACATGCGTTTTTGTTTACGGCGAAAGTTACCGATAGCACTTTAAACGGTATTTTTTATTCTGGTAACCATTCAAAAGAAATTTTTGAAAGTAAACGCAATACAAATTTTGAACTTCCGGACGAGGAGTCCCTTACTTATTTAAAAGAAGGTTATGACACCTTGGAATTTTCGTTTCCCGATGAAAATGGCACCATGATTTCGCTTCAGGACGAACAATTTAAAAACAAAGTGGTACTGCTACAGATTATGGGTACATGGTGCCCAAATTGTTTGGATGAAACCCGGTTTCTAACGTCTTATCTACAAGAAAACCACCATAAAGACCTACAGGTAATGGCCTTAGCTTTTGAGTATGCCAAAACTAAGGAAGCAGCCTTTGCAGGTATCCAAAGGTTAAAAGATCGCATCGGGGTAACCTATCCTGTGGTGCTTGCCCAATACGGAACTTCCAACAAGGTAAAGGCACAGGAAAAACTACCCATGCTTAATCATGTTTTATCGTACCCTACAACCATATTTATCGATAAAAAAGGAGTGGTCAGAAAAATACATACCGGATTTAATGGTCCGGCCACCGGAGCTAAATACACTGCGTTTAAAACCATGTTCCACGATTTCCTAACAATGCTTTTGGAAGAGTAAATACTGTCTAATTAAATAATGGTAGATTTTCCCAAACCGATGTTTTCATCGTTTATATTGAGGTTATCATCAGAATCTACGATGTTGTTCGCAATAAAATCACCCACATGGTCTGTTCCGTATTTACTTTCAGCGTTCAGATCCGGGGTAACAATATTTTTCTTCAACGATTTGTTAACGGCACTTACAACGGCCATTGCTTCTTCGTTTAACCCAAAATGATCCAACAACATGGCTGCGGAGAGGATGGAGGCAATTGGGTTGGCAATATCCTTGCCTTTTGCCTGTGGGTAGCTACCATGGATAGGTTCGAACATGGCGTGGTCATTACCTATGGAAGCTGAAGGAAGTAACCCTATAGAGCCACCAATAACACTACCCTCATCGGAAATGATATCACCGAACATATTTTCTGTTAGGATAACATCGAACTGACTTGGGTTTAAAATTATTTGCATGGCCGCATTATCAACAAACAAATAATCCAAGTTTACCTCGGGATAACTTTCCCCTATCTTAGTAACCACCTTACGCCATAAACGCGATGATTCCAACACATTGGCTTTATCTACCAAGGTTAATTTTTTTCTTCTTGCCTTGGCCGCTTTAAACGCCAAATGGGCAATACGGCTAATTTCTTTTTCGGAATATTCGCAGAGGTCGGAGGCTACCGTTCCATCTTCGCTAAGCTTTTTTTCTCCAAAATAGATACCTCCGGTAAGTTCTCGGTAAATAACAAAATCCGTACCTGAGATAATCTCTTTTTTTAGTGGAGATTTGGCAATGAGCGTTGGGAATACTTTTACTGGCCTTATATTGCTGAAGAGCCCCAATTCACTGCGTAATTGCAGCAAACCTTGCTCTGGCCTAACTTTGGCATTGGGGTCGTTATCGTATTTTGGGGCGCCAATGGCCCCAAAAAGTACCGCATCGGAGTGCTTGCACAATTTTAGTGTATCCTCTGGTAAAGGCACACCGTTTTTATCTATGGCTATAGCGCCAACTGGCGCTTCTGTATAAACAAAACTATGATCAAAGGTTTCCTCAACGGCCTGAAGACATTTTACAGCTTGCCGCAACACTTCCGGTCCTATGCCGTCACCAGGTAAAAGGGCAATTTTCAAATTCATTACGCAATGCTTTCAATATTGATGTCGCTTGCTACTATAATCTGGTGAATATCATTATCCACGATTTCCTTTTTTTGATCCGCGAATTTTAGAAACTCCTGATACACCCTATCCAACTGTAGTTTAGTTAGCTCATAGCCCACATTTTTAGCACGATAGGCAAGCGCAGCCCTCCCGCTTCTAGCGGTAAGTACAATAGAAGATTCGTCCACGCCAACATCTTCCGGATCCATAATCTCGTAGGTCTCCCTGTTTTTTATGACACCGTCTTGGTGAATACCAGAACTATGCGCAAAAGCGTTAGACCCTACGATGGCCTTATTTGGCTGTACGGGCATACCCATTTTTTGGGAAACCATTTTGCTGGTACTGTACAGTAATTTGCTATTGATATTGGTATCTAAGTTAAGATATGGATGTTGTCTAAGGATCATCACCACCTCTTCCAAAGAAGTATTGCCTGCGCGCTCTCCAATGCCGTTAATAGTACATTCTATTTGCCTGGCACCATTGATTACCCCAGCTATGGAATTAGCAGTGGCAAGTCCTAAATCATTATGGCAGTGACAAGACAATGTGGCTTTATCTATGCCCTTTACATTTTCTCGCAAATATTTCATTTTTGCCCCGTATTCTTCAGGAAGACAGTAGCCTGTTGTGTCCGGGATGTTGAGTACCGTGGCACCGGCTTTTATAACTTCCTCACATACCTTGGCAAGAAAATCGTTGTCCGTACGGCCGGCATCCTCTGCATAGAATTCTACGTCCTCCACAAAGGTTTTGGCGTATTTTACCGCCGCTACCGCCCTTTCTATGATGGATTCCCTGTTGGCGTTGAATTTGTGTTTTATATGCGAATCTGAAGTACCGATGCCGGTATGGATTCTTGGTTTTTTTGCGTACTCCAAGGCCTGGGCCGCAACCTCAATATCCCTTTTTACGGCTCTGGTAAGGCCGCAAACCGTTGCATTCTTAACCAATTTGGCAATTTCCTGCACGGAGTTGAAATCTCCAGGACTGGAAATTGGAAACCCTGCCTCTATGATATCTACCCCCAGATTGTCTAGACGTTCTGCGATGACAAGTTTTTGCGTGGTGTCCAATTTACAGCCGGGCACTTGCTCGCCATCCCTAAGTGTAGTATCAAAAATTTGTACCTTATCTTTGCTCATTATATTTACGTAATTTTAAGTACGCTATACGAATATATACTTAGCAGGGCGAACGGCCCAAAATGCCTCAAAACATTTACAACGTTAAATTACTTTTCGGAATAGTCAATGTGCTGATTTACAAATATTTAAATTATATTTTTTACGATGACAAATGCCCATAAAGACGCCTTGTTCGTGCTGGTCAAATCACTATCAAAATCCGAAAAACGACAGTTTAAGCTTTATGTAGGTCGTTTGGGGGTAAATACCGATGCTAAATTTCTGGCCTTGTTCAACTTACTGGACAAAATGAAAAGGTATGATGAAAAGGTGATTTTGGGTAGTGGAATCGTTAAAAAAATGCAGCTTTCCAACCTCAAAGCCCATCTCTACAGACAGATATTGGTGAGTCTAAGATTAAATCCCGTAAACCAGAACATTAGGGTACAAATACGCGAGCAATTAGATTTTGCTACCATACTCTATCAAAAAGGGTTGTATAAACAAAGCCTTAAAATTTTGGACAAGGTTAAGGCCATCGCCATTGAAAATGAAGAAAAGAATATTGCCTATGAAATTGTAGAGTTAGAGAAGATAATTGAGACCCAATACATTACGCGTAGCATTCCCGATAGGGCCAATGAGCTTGCTGTGCAGGCCAAAGCGCTTTCCGCGCAGAATGTAATGACCAGCAAACTGTCTAATCTATCCTTACAATTATACGGCATGATGTTAAAAGTGGGCTATGTAAGAAACGATGAGGATTTTCAAAAAGTACAGCAATATTTTGAGAAACACTTGCCAAAATATCAGTTGGAAGACCTAGGGTTTAGGGAAAAACTTTGGTTGTACAAAGCACATTTGTGGTATAGCTTTTTAACACAAGACTTTTTATCTTGTTATAGGTACGCCAGTAAATGGGTAGATCTTTTTTATGAGCAGAAAGAGATGATCTACCTTAATCCGGTATTTTTTCTTAAGGGCAACCATTATTTGTTAGAATCGCTGTTTTATGTGAAGTATAGCTCACAGTTTAAGGAAACCTTGGATAAGTTAGAGACCATAGTGAATGCCAAGGATTTTCCTAAAAACGACAACATTACCTCCTTGGCTTTTCTTTACATCAATTCCAATAAATTGAACCTGCATTTTTTAGAAGGTACTTTTGACAAGGGCCTGTATTTGGTAAAAATTATCGAATACGGTATTGGTAAACACAAGGATAGAATAGATGAGCATCACATTATGGTGTTTTATTATAAGATTGCCTGTCTGTATTTTGGTATTGGGGATAACAAAACCTGTATTCAGTACTTAAAAAAGATTATCAATAACAAAAACCTTAAAATGCGCGAAGACCTTATGTGCTTTGCGCGGGTACTGAGTTTGGTGGCGCACTACGAAGCTGGAATGGATTACCATTTAGAGGTACAGTTAAAAAGTACGTACAAGTTCTTATTGAAGATGAACGACCTGCATGCCGTACAAAAGGAAATGATCAAATTCCTTAGAAATTTGGGGGATATTTACCCACACCAATTACAAAACGAGTTCCAAAAATTATATGTGGAACTAAAGAAATATGAAGACCACCCATATGAAAAGCGGGCTTTTCTATATCTAGATATTTTGTCCTGGTTAGAAAGTCATTTGCAGAACAAACCCGTAGGGCAGATCATCCGTGAAAAGGCCGTGGCACTAATTCGATAACGGCATTATAGAACCGCTTTCCAAATGGCATCTTCGGATGGTGGTGGTGCCGTAAGTTGTACAGGTTCTTTTTTTACAGGATGTATGAATGCCAATGATCTGGCGTGCAGGTGTATGCTCCCGTCTTTATTGCTTCGGTCAAAACCGTATTTTAGATCTCCTTTAATAGCGCACCCCATAGTAGCCAATTGTGCTCTAATCTGATGATGTCTGCCCGTTTTTAAATCTATTTCCAGCAAAAAATAATTTTCCAATGTTTTAATCACGCTATACTCCAACACGGCTCGTTTGCTGTCTGGTATTTCCTTTTTGTACGCATAGGATTTGTTCTGTTTCTGGTTTCTTTTCAACCAATGCACAAGGGTATCGTTGGTGTTATCGGGTCGGTTTTTTACAACGGCCCAGTATGTTTTTTTAGCTTCTTTGTCGGCAAAAAGTTTGTTTAAGCGGGGTAGGGCTTTGGAAGTCTTGGCAAATACTACAACGCCCGATGTTGGCCTGTCCAATCTATGGGCAACCCCTAGATATACATTACCCGGCTTTTGGTATTTTTCTTTTAGGTATTGTTTTACTACCTCGCTCAGGGGTGCATCTCCGGTCTTATCTCCCTGCACAATATCTCCCGGTCTTTTGTTTATGGCAATTAGGTGATTATCCTCATAGAGCACAAGGAGGTTATTTGGGTGCGATCGTACCATTGGTATGGCCATTAATATTGCTCTTCGTCGCTTGGGAAATCCCTACTTTTTACATCATCTACGTATTGCGAAATGGCACTGCTCATATCTTCGTACAGATTCATGTACCTGCGCAAAAACCTTGGGTTAAACTCGTGTGTCATTCCCAACAGATCATGGATAACAAGTACCTGCCCGTCTGCATGTTTTCCGCCTCCTATACCTATTGTTGGGATAGAGATACTTTCGGAGACTTTTTTGGTGAGCGCTGCGGGTATTTTTTCTAGTACAATGCCAAAACAACCCAGTTTTTCCAAAATTTTGGCATCTTCCAACAGTTTTTTAGCCTCTTCCTCTTCCTTGGCCCTTACCGTGTAGGTTCCAAATTTATAGATAGATTGCGGGGTAAGCCCCAAATGCCCCATTACCGGAATACCAGCGGCAAGGATACGTTTTACAGATTCTTTAATCTCTGCGCCACCCTCTACTTTTACGGCATGGGCGCCACTTTCTTTCATAATACGGATGGCGGATCGGAGTGCCTCCTTGGGATCGCTCTGGTAACTACCAAAGGGAATGTCTACCACAACCAACGCACGTTTTACGGCCCGGATAACGGAAGAAGCGTGGTAGATCATCTGATCTAAAGTTATGGGCAGGGTGGTTTCGTGCCCGGCCATTACATTACTGGCCGAATCGCCAACAAGGATAACATCTACATTGGCGGCATCCACTATCTTGGCCATGGAATAGTCATAGGCGGTTAGCATCGATATCTTTTCGCCCTGCTGCTTCATGTCTACCAAGGATTTTACGGTAACTCTTTTGTATTCTTTTTTTACTACGGACATTGGGTTTCGTTTAATTCGGATAAATGTAAGGAGATTTGTTCAAAATAAAGTGTTATTTCAAAAATGGGGATGCTAAGGTGTGGTTATTAATCTTCGACTTAAACTCCGAACGAACAAGATGTATCGTGACATCCTGTCAGTTTTTTCGGCTTGGCATGTTGTTTGTCATTCAATAAGCGATTTGAAAATGCAAACACTAATATTTAAGTTATAAAAAATGAGTAAGATTATTGGAATAGATTTAGGAACTACCAACTCTTGTGTCTCCGTAATGGAAGGTAACGAGCCTGTAGTTATCCCAAATGCAGAAGGTAAACGAACTACACCATCCGTAATTGCCTTTGTTGAAGGTGGTGAAATAAAAGTAGGGGATCCTGCCAAAAGACAGGCAGTGACCAACCCGCACAACACGATATACTCTATTAAACGTTTTATGGGGAACAAATTTTCCGAATCCAAAAAGGAAGCGGATAGGGTACCTTATAAAGTGGTTAAAGGAGATAATAATACCCCAAGGGTAGATATAGACGGACGTTTGTATACACCACAGGAACTTTCGGCCATGATTCTTCAAAAAATGAAGAAGACCGCCGAAGATTACTTGGGACAAAGCGTAAGTAGAGCGGTGATTACCGTACCTGCTTACTTTAACGATGCACAAAGACAAGCCACCAAGGAGGCCGGTGAGATAGCCGGACTTACCGTTGAGCGAATTATAAACGAGCCAACGGCAGCCTCTTTGGCCTATGGGATGGACAAAAAAGATACCGACCAAAAAATTGTAGTATTCGATTTTGGTGGAGGTACACACGATGTTTCCATTTTGGAATTGGGCGACGGTGTTTTTGAAGTACTTTCTACAGATGGGGATACCCATTTAGGTGGTGATGATGTAGATCAAAAGATCATTGATTGGTTGGCAGAAGAGTTTAAAAAGGACGAGAGCATTGATTTACGTGATGATGCCATGGCATTGCAACGTTTACGTGAAGCTGCCGAAAAGGCGAAGATAGAATTGTCTTCCTCTGCACAGACAGAAATAAACCTACCTTACGTAACCGCAACGGCTTCTGGACCTAAGCACTTGGTACGTACGCTTACCAAAGCCAAGTTTGAGCAATTGATCGAAGATTTGGTAAAAAGGACTATTGCACCTTGTGAAACAGCCTTGAAAGCTGCAAGCCTATCCAAAAGCGATATTGACGAGATTATCCTTGTTGGAGGATCTACCAGAATACCTGCCGTACAAGAAGCGGTAGAGAAATTTTTTGGAAAGAAACCTTCCAAAGGAGTTAACCCAGATGAGGTAGTAGCAGTAGGCGCCGCCATACAAGGTGGGGTGCTTACAGGAGACGTTAAAGATGTACTCTTGTTAGATGTTACTCCGCTTTCCCTTGGAATTGAGACCATGGGTAGTGTAATGACCAAATTAATAGATGCCAATACCACGATCCCCACAAAAAAATCGCAAGTATTTTCTACTGCCGCTGATAATCAGCCTTCAGTAGAGATCCATGTATTGCAAGGGGAACGTCCTATGGCAGCTGACAATAAAACGATAGGAAGATTCCATTTAGATGGAATTCCACCTGCACCACGGGGAACGCCTCAGATTGAAGTTACTTTTGATATCGATGCCAATGGTATCATTAAAGTATCTGCTACGGATAAGGCAACCAATAAAACGCAGGATATACGAATAGAAGCCTCTTCTGGTTTAACGGAAGAAGAAATCCAAAAGATGAAGGCCGAAGCCGAAGCCAATGCAGAATCCGATAAAAAAGCCAAGGATACCGCCGACAAATTAAACGAAGCGGATGGTATGATTTTCCAAACGGAGAAACAACTGAAAGAGTTTGGCGATAAATTATCGGACGATAAGAAAAAGCCTATAGAAGAAGCTCTGGAAGAGTTGAAGAAGGCTTATGAGAGCAAGGAGCTTGCAGTAATAGAACCTGCTTTGGAGAAAATCAACGAAGCTTGGAAAGTTGCTTCGGAAGAAATGTACAAAGCGCAGGCAGAAGCCCAACAAGCAGATCCTTCCGCCAACGGAGAAGCAACAGCAGATGCAGAAGCCAAAGATGGTGACAATGTAGAAGATGTTGATTTTGAAGAGGTAAAGTAAATGATGTTACCATAATGGTATCATAATATAGAAAAGGGGCGGTATTTACCGTCCCTTTTTATTTTTGGTATGTTATTTGTTTTTGTCTTGTAAGAATATAAAGTAATTTTGAATATATGAAACAAAACTACCTAACCTACATTTTCGTTTTTTTAATTGCCGCTGCCAACGGTATATTACCTGCTACAACCAATGCCCAGGAACTCAAGGTCTTCACTTTAAACGATTTTGATTTAAAGGACAGCGTAAAATCTTGCCTTGTAGTTACCGATTATGGTAAGGAGGAGTTCGATTTTAATAGAAATGGTATGTTGACCAAATCTGTTACCCGATATAATGATTCTGATTACGACATCACCTATTACAAATACAACGATGGTGATATACTGGAAAAAAGATTGGAAAATTATAGAGATGGCGCCTTTGATAAGCTAACCTCAATTGCCAATTTTTATGAAATTGATACTACGGCCCCCAAAAAGATAACAGAGAAGATATTCTCCTATAACAAAGATTTTCTGGATCAATACGAATACCTGTTCGATGAGGAAGGAAAGGTAACAAGGATACGACGCAGCAATAATGATGGAAATGATGAGACTGTAATAGAATATGCGGCCTACAAAGGTGAGACCACCAAGACCTATTTTTTAAATGAGGTTATTCAGAAATCCATTCGCAATTCTACCAAAAAGAGTAAGCGATATGGTGTTCGGCATATACGACTCACCAAGGAGTTTTTGGAAGGACAACCCCATAAAGCTTTGGAAGAAGTCTTTGATGCCAAGGAAAAGTTGGTTTCGGCCCAGCAATTTGTATATGACAACGCAAAAAAATCATTTGTTCCGGAAACACTTACTACCTATGTGTATGATGATAGGGGTCTAATTTCTAAAGTAGCTACAAAGAAAGGAGATTTAACGGAAACCAAAGAGTATATCTATCAATTTGATAACGGGGAAACAGGAAACTGGATAAAGCAGATTATTACTCCGGACAATGCCTATACCACAAGGAGGATTGTATACTACGAGCCCGAAGAGGCAAAGGCCGAAGATTAGGATTTGGGTTGTAACAAATCCCAAAGGTTACCATAGAGGTCCTGAAAAACGGCAACAGTACCATATACCTCTTCACGCGGGGTTTCATTAAATTGAACACCTTTTTTAAGCATACGATCATAATCTCGCCAAAAATCATCGGTATGCAAAAAAAGAAAAACCCTTCCACCGGTTTGGTTTCCAATAGCCTTTTTTTGTGTGGTATTTGCAGCTTGCGCCAGCAATAAACCACATTCCTCCGATCCTTTTGGCGCTACTACTACCCATCGCTTGCCCGCATCCAAGACAATATCGCTTACAAGATCAAAGTTGAGCTTATTGGTATAAAAATCGATCGCCTTATCATAATCCTCTACTACCAAACTTATGGTTGCTATTTTTTGTTTCATGCAGCAGGCCTTTAAGCTGTATTATTTTTAATCCACTCTTCTTTCAACAGACCATAGCAACAGGTATTCCGCTTAAAACCATCGAGCAGATATACATTTTTAACTAAGATTCCCTCTAACCGACATCCTAATTTCTCTACGGCTTTTCTAGACCTAATGTTCCTTTCATCAACTCTAAATTCAACTTTCTCAAAACCCATAGGGCCAAAAGCATGGTCTAGCATCAATTTTTTTATGTGGCCGTTTAACCCGCTGCCCTGAAATTCCTTACCAATCCAGGTAGAGCCTATTTCCAATACCTTATTTCTTTGATCTATGTTCATATATCTGGTACAACCGGCATAGGCTTGGGCTGTTTTATTATAAATGATAAAAGGAATACAACTACCCTGTTTATAGTGCAGTAAAGCTGTTTCAGTATAGTCTTTGAGCGATTCGGGTGTTTCTATATCCGTAGGGGAGTACTTCACCAATCCAGGTTGGGAGGCCACAGGTATTAAATGATGATAATTGTCTAAGGTTAAAGGCGATACCTTTACAAAATCGTTTTCTAGGGTAATGGTATTTTGCATTAAATCAGGGAGTTGATCAGTTTTTTGTTTACCTCGTGTTTCCCTTCAAAAATAACTTGTTTTGCCCTTCCTTGAAAGAGGGTATCTATTTTTTTTGATTCCAGTTCCATACGCTCCGGATTAAGATATTCGTCCTTATTGCCAACCAAGATGGTAACTTGGGTATTGTTTTCCTTTAAAAAATCGAAATCGGCAGGTACCAGCTCGTTAGGAATACTCCCAGAATGTAATACCAATTGATGACACTTTTGCTGTGTTCTGGCTACCCAGCGGGCTGCTATGGCAGCCCCTTGCGAATACCCAAAAACAATAAGCTTACAATGTAGAGGAAGGCGCTCTGCAGTCAATACGGCACTGATATACGTCACCACATTGGTTATTTCAGTAGCCGTATTTTCGCGGGTAAGCCAACTGGCGCCCACGTGCCTATATTCGCCATTTAGATAGTATTTGGATGGGGCTTGGGGTGCAATGATATAGTTTTCCCCAGGTGGTAACCCTTCAAAGTACTTTAAAAAATATTTGCTTAAATAACCGATGCCATGGCAAACCAACCAAACGTATTTTGTTTTTTTGGACAATTGGTTTAAGGTAGCGTAGGAGTTGGTTGTGGTATAAGTAACCTGTTTTTCTTGATGCTTCATTGCCTAATTGGTAAAATCCCAAATTAAATTATCCGGTATCGGTAAATGAGGGTAATGCTTGGTTATTTCAGAAAGACTTAGCTCGTAAGGCATATCTGCAAAACTACCATAACTGTGTAAATATTCCATAAATGTACGTCCGTCGTTATCAAATTGTTGAAAGACGGCATCGGTATAACCGTCAAACTCCAATACCGGAACATCCAATTTGTTACATAGACTTTTGTTAAATGCGGGGGTTATTTTTATCCATTTATCGTCCAAAAACACTTCGGTACACCCATGGAAAACCAGAACATCGGTTTTTAAAACCTCGGTTAACCTATCAACCGCAATGTGGTTGCGCACATTTCCGAAATTTAATCTAGCCGGTATTTTTGTAGCGCGTAGACAAGCACAGAGCAAAATCGCTTTTTCTATACAATAGGCGGTACGTTTATTACAGATAGCGCTTGCTACAAGAGCTTCTTTTCTAAAATCCAAGTAATACGGATTATAAAAAAGACCATCGCGTACTGCGTTAAAGAGTGCAATTACCTTTTCTCGTTCTGTGATACGATCTTTCGTAATTGCCTCGGAAAAGGCAATAATTCTAGGGTGATCACTGTCTATAAAATAGGTTGGTTCTAAATATACTGCATCCATAGTTGTTATTATTAAATCTGAAACCACTCCGTTACTATTGGCCAAAGTTGCTCTTTATATTTTTTTCTAAAAAAGTTATTATGCCCCAGACGTTTTATTCCGTAATCATCGGGTACCAAATGCAAGCGGGTAACAGCTGCATTTCCAAATCCCTTTTCCGCCAAAACATCTACCGATTTCTTGGGGGCAAAGGTATCGTCATCTATGCTTATGGCCAATATGGGTTGCGTAATATTGTGGTAGTGGTTTTCACCATAACGTTCGGCTACGGTAAAAACAGAGCCTTTATCTAGTAATAGTGTCGCCCAATCCAATGCTACTCGCTTAGGTAAAGGGTGTCCCAAGCCTATCCGGTTAGATGGGAAATACCCCAAGAGTGGGGATAGAAAAGGTACCAAGAAACCAAATCCCAGAAAAATACTCAGTTGCATATGCAAGGGAAAGTTCTTGTAGTAGCCATATTGCGAACCTACCATCAGAAATCTGGTGTAATGCCTATATGCAGTTGCCATTCCCAAGCTATTACCGCCAAAACTATGTCCAACATGGAACAAGGTACTATTTGGATGTTCCTTTCTAACATAATCCGTTAGCGCGACAAAATCTTTGGTGGCCCAATCGTGGAGGGTAGCATGCATACCTTTTAAGGTAGGGGGTTTGGACATGCTAATTCCCCTATAATCAAAAATGTAAGCCGTGCATCCTTGGTGTGATAACCATTCGGCAAAATTGAAGAAGAACCATTGTGGCAGGCCAATGCCACCCGCAATTACAAAGGTCTTGTCGGTATGTGGCAAGTCTCCAAACCTATGTGCGGTTATTTGGTAATTATCTGCGGTTATAATTTTGATTTTTTTCATACTGTTTGTTCGTGTGCACGGAAAGGAATATATAAGAATGCCTTTTAGAATTTACTGATTGCGACCTATCTACTGAAGAATTAGATTATACATTCGTGCTATGGCATTCTTAAGGTACTTGGCGTTGTTATAGACCCGCATCAAAAGAATACCACCCTCAATGTCCTGTACAATCTGCTCGGCCAGTTCTTGGGTCTGTTGTACCCCTTGGTTCTCCTCCAATAATTGTTTTATTCCAGCAATAAAATTTTCAAAAAAAAGCTTTATTTCATCAAAGTATAGGGGATTGGCATGGGCAGATTCCAGGGCGGCATTGGCCATTACGCAACCGCCATCGTTCTTAAGAAAAAGTTTATATATCAGCTTGTCCAAGGCTTGTAATTTTTCTTTCGTGGACAAGGAACTGTTGCTCAATATTTTGTTCATGTTATACCCCATATAGCTGTTTACTGTGGCTAACACGTCTTTTATGAGATCTTCCTTACTGTCAAAATAGTAGTAAAAATGCGATTTTTGAATGCCACACTCGTGTGCAAGCTCACTCATACTACTATTACCAATACCTTTTTTACGAATGGTATGGATTACTTTTTCCAGTACGGCTTCTTTGGATGTTTTTATTCTTGGCATTTTATTGAACGTTCGTTAAAATAAAATCAAATATAATAGATTCCATTGAGATAGTATTGCTTAATTTTACAAAAAATAGGTACATGAACGAATACAAAGAAAAAATCCTTAAGGTCTGTAATGATATTACAAAGGGTACTTTAATGGAAACCTTGGGAATTGAATATATAGATGTTGGGGAAAATTTTTTAGTGGCCAAAATGCCGGTAACACCAAAGGTACATCAGCCAGATGGCGTACTGCACGGCGGAGCCTCCGTTGCATTGGCCGAGAGCGTTGGCAGTGCCGCTTCCTACATCTTTTTGGATGCACAAAAATTTTATGTGCGGGGCATAGAAATTGCGGCCAATCATGTAAAAGGTATTCGGGAAGGGGAGGTATTCGCCAAGGCCATGATTTTACATAAAGGTCGTACCACCCAGCTTTGGGAAATAAAGATCACCGATGCGGAAGGCGCACTTGTTTCGGTTTGTAAGCTTACTACCATAGCATTACCTAAGACCTAATATGCTTTCGGATTTACTTTCTAAAATTGAGGCTCAATATTTGGCAAACTTACCTTTTGTCGTTTACAGAAAACCTAAAGAAAGTATGGTTACCGCTATCTTTCAAAAGGACGATAAACTAAACCATTTGAAAGACTTCAACGAAGCAGGTTTTGTGTTTGTACCTTTTAATGCGTCGGAAACGGCAGTTTTATTAAAACCAGATCAGTGCCATCGATGCCAAATTAAAATTGAGGTGCCCGTTTTCAGTAAAAAAAGGACACTACTGCCCCAAAAGGAACAAGAGGTACTATATACCGGTTTAATAAACAAGGCAATAGCCTCCATTAGGGAAGGACATATGTCCAAAGTAGTACTTTCACGAAAACTGAAAGTACCTTCCAACAAAGATCCTTTGGTATTGTTACAAGATCTATTGGCCAGTTATCCCGATGCTTTTTGCTACTTATGGCACCATCCCAAGGTGGGCACCTGGTTAGGAGCTACACCAGAAATGTTGTTGCACATTCAAAACAAAAGACTATCTACCATGTCCTTGGCTGGTACCGTTCCTTTTAGGGAAAAAGAAGAACCTACATGGGGACAAAAAGAACTGGAAGAACAAAAATTGGTTACCCAATACATTACGGAAGTTTTAAAAGATAAGGTGACAGACCTCACCGTGGCTCCCTTGGAATCTGTTAGGGCCGGAGGGGTATGGCATTTACGGAACTTAATTTACGGAACCGTTAAGGAAGATGTGCTAGGGCCAATTATAAAGGTATTGCACCCCACACCCGCGGTGTGCGGTTTTCCCAAACCTCAGGCCCTTAATTTTATAGCTCAAAATGAAAACTATGACAGGGAGTACTACGCAGGCTTTTTGGGTGAATTAAATCTTGTGTTGGAACAAGGGCGACCACAAAGACGAAAAAATCAAGAAAACAAAGCCTTCAGAACCCTAAAAAAGACTACTGCACTCTTTGTAAACCTGCGGTGTCTGCAACTAAATAATAATGAAGCATCCGTTTACGTAGGTGGCGGAATCACCCAGGATTCCGATCCAAAAAAAGAATGGAAGGAAACCGTTGCAAAAAGTGCAACCATGCTAAAAGTACTCTTAAATTTTGATAAGAAATAGGGATGGGAATTGGGTTTACACATGTCGGGTTCGTATTTTTGTAATCAATGAAATATTCTAGCATTCCTTCTGCCCAGACCGTTATTTTACAATGTAAGGAAAAGGGCATTAAAAATATTGTTATCTCCCCGGGTTCTAGAAACGCCCCTTTGATTATTGGCTTTTCGGAAGATCCTTTTTTCAACTGTTATAGTATTGTAGATGAGCGTTGTGCCGCATTTTTTGCCTTGGGCATTGCCCAACAGCAGCAGCAAGCGGTAGCCGTTGTTTGTACATCGGGTAGTGCATTGCTCAACTATTACCCTGCAGTGGCCGAAGCGTTTTACAGTGATGTTCCCTTAGTGGTAATCTCTGCGGATAGACCCAGTTATAAAATTGATATCGGTGACGGGCAGACCATTAGACAAGATCATGTTTTTGAAAGGCACATAGGGTATTCTGCCAATCTTAAGCAAGATATTTCGCATGCAACCCAAACGATTGGAAAATTTGCGGAAGACCTCATAGACGAAACCATTTCCATTCAAAAGAACCAACAAGACATCCAAGCTTATAATGATCAAGAATTGCATAAGGCATTGCAATTAACGCTTTCGGAAAGGACCCCGGTTCACATTAACGTACCTATGGAAGAACCACTCTATGATAAGCTTTCGTCGCCTTCTATTGCACCTGCCCTTTTTCCAGAGGATACCACCCCCGAAGACATGCCGGTGATCTCAAACGAGTTCGTGGATATCTGGAACAAAAGCAAAAAAAAAATGGTGCTGGTAGGAGCCAACTACCCCAATACCATATCACAACATTTTTTGGATGTTTTGGGTAGCGATACTTCCGTACTGGTATTTACCGAAACCACATCCAACCTTCATCATCCTAATTTTTTCCCCAGTATCGATGGCATTATTGCACCCTTGGAAAAGTCTAACAATACACAACAACTTTTTAGCGAATTACAGCCAGATGTGCTACTTACTTTTGGTGGGCTTATAGTTTCAAAAAAAATAAAGTCCTTTCTACGAAAATTTAAACCGGAGCACCACTGGCATGTAGGCAACAAAAAGGCCAACGATACTTTCTTTTGTTTATCGCACCACTTTAAAACAGATACCAACCGTTTTTTTGAGGGTTTTCTTGCGAGGACCATTACAACAGATAGTAACTATTACAAAACCTGGGCTTCAATAAGAGATGCCTACGTTCTAAAAAGGGCAAAATACCTAGATACTATTCCCTTTACGGATATGCTTGCTTTTCATCACATGCTGGCTCGGATACCCCGTGGTTATCAGTTGCAGTTGGCCAATAGTTCAGCTGTACGGTATACGCAGTTATTTGATTTAGACCCGTCGTTACGAGTTTTTTGCAATAGGGGCACCAGCGGAATAGATGGGAGCACCTCTACAGCTGTTGGTGCGTCTGTGCATTCGGAAAGCCCCACAATTTTCATTACAGGTGATCTAAGCTTTTACTATGATAGTAATGCCCTATGGAACCAGTACATACGCCCCGATTTCCGTATCATTTTAATCAACAATAATGGGGGAGGTATTTTTCGGATACTACCAGGAAAGGAAGAGACGCAGAATTTTGAATCATTTTTTGAAACTACACATCAATACAGTGCACAGGATCTTTGTAAAATGCATGGTTTTGATTATAATCGTGTTGGGGACACCAACGGTTTAAAAGATGCATTGAGCCACTTTTATGAAAAGTCTGAAAGACCAAAACTTTTGGAAATAGATACGCCACGTTTGATCAATGATAAAATTTTGCTCGATTACTTTGATTTCCTAACTTAGGATATTATTAATACAAGAACGCTGACCACTATGAGCAAACGAGATGAGTTAATTGTTAAATACGCCGAGGACATTAAGGAGAAATTCGGGGAAACCCCCGATATGGATTTGCTGACCAAAGTAGCCAAAGGTTTGGGCCCTGCCATATACAACAGGGATTCTTCCAAGGTATCTAGCTCCGATGAAAAAGAATTGGAGACCGTAAAAAACAACTTTCTAATTAAAAAACTGGGTATGGCAGAAGGACCAGAGCTTATGAAGGCTGTAAATGGAGTACTGCAAAAGTATGGCGCTTCCGAAAAAAACAAACACAGGGCGGTGGTCTACTATATGCTTGCCAAACATTTTAGCAAAGAAAGTGTTTACAACTAATTCTTTGAAGAGTATGAGGCCGTTCTTTACCGAACGGCTTTTTTATGACCATTTTTAAAGCGTATTTTTGCGCCATGATCGAACTTGGAAATTACAATACCTTAAAAATAGACAGGGACACCAGCGTCGGTATCTTTTTGACCGACGGAGAAGGCCATGATGTACTGTTACCCAATAAATATGTTCCCAAGGGCTACGAAATAGGGGACGATCTCCGTATTTTTTGTTATTTGGATCATGAAGAACGCCCTATTGCTACAACCCTGAAGCCTTATATTATTAGAAATGGTTTTTCACTATTAAAAGTGGCGGAGGTGAACAAATTTGGTGCCTTTATGGATTGGGGATTGGAAAAGCATCTTTTGGTACCCTTTAGTGAGCAGCGAAGCAATATGCAAGAAAATCAGTGGTATGTAATCCATTGCTTTTTGGACGAGCAATCGTTTAGACTTGTTGGGTCCAACAAATTGGACAGGTTTGTAAGCAATGAAGAGTTAACGGTTAAACCAAATGATGAGGTCGACATTATTATTACCAGAAACACAGACCTTGGCTGGGAGGTTATCATTAACCAGCTGCATAAGGGACTGGTATTTAGTAATGAAGTTTTTAAAAAAATTGCGATAGGTGATAAAATGAAGGGGTACATAAAAAACATTAGACCCGATAATAAAATTGATGTTTCTTTACAACCACTGGGCTACGCCGGATTAGAACCTGCAGCCAAAAAAATATACGAAAAATTGGTGGCCGAAGGCGGATTCCTAAACTTACATGATAAATCCGACCCAGAAGAAATAAAGGAAGTACTGCAACTTAGCAAAAAGGTTTTTAAGAAAGGAATTGGCGCATTGTACAAAGAGCGGAAGATCGAAATTGGATCGGATGGGATTAGAATAACCCGGGTCTAATTTAACTAGTAAGTTAAATTCCTTTAATCTTATGAAATTCAAGGATATAAGACGTACAAAATTGCGTTTTTATTTTTTTGTTATCGCAAAACGTCTATTTTTGTAACACAGATGTAGAATTTTGTTGAACAATGATTTTATACTGACAAACTGAAAGAATCCCCAAAAACTAATGTAGCATATGCCATTTATTGAAGAAAGCGATTTACTGGAGCTTCACAAAGATATCGACAAGGCCCAAATCATTAACGAACGACTTTTAGACCAGATTAAGTTTAAGAATAAAGAATTAAGGCGGAACAAACTTCAGCGAAATATTCTAGCGGGTATCACCGCCCTTTTTCTAATTGGCACTTTGGCCATTACTTCCTTTACCGCGGGGCTTAGTAGTTCCAATACCTACGAAAGCACACCTAATCTTTTGGTTTCCATAGATAGTTTAGACGCTATTAAAACTCGTATAGATAACCTTAAACAGCAGAACGAAGAATTAAGCTTAGTTAAAGAATTTTACCTTGCCAAGAAATTTTTGGATAAGGAAAAGGTATACTCGGTACAGGTAAAATCTTTTGTTGATAATAACATGACACTGGCTTCGGAGGCACTTAGCAATACGCTGTTTGTTAAAACCAATCCTTTTTATTCCTATTCCTTAGGCAATTTTGAAACCTTGGAAGAAGCAAGGTCCTTTAGATATCAATTGGTAAAAATGGGTTTCGAAGATGCATTTGTTGCTTCTTACCAAGATGGAAAACGCCTTAAAATAGAGGATCCTTATTAATTTTGACCAAAATTAAAGCTTGGCTAAGCGCTGCAAGGTTTAGAACTCTTCCGCTTTCAATTTCAGGAATAATCGTGGGCACAGCCCTGGCCAATTTTTATGGCCACTCCAATACTACCATATTCGTTTTAGCCTTGGCAACCACCTTGGGCTTTCAAATTACATCCAACTTTGCCAACGATTATGGCGATGGTGTTAAAGGAACGGATAACGATGAGCGCATAGGGCCTAAGCGTGCCTATCAAAGTGGTCTACTCTCCAGAAAAGAACTAAAACGAGGTATAATCATCGCATGCTTCATAAATTTACTTTTGGTGCTTGCTGTGGTTTACTACGCCTTTGGCACACAATATTTGTTATATCTCTTAATTTTTGCCCTGCTGGGAATACTTAGCATATGGGCCGCAATCCGATATACCGTTGGGAGCTCTGCTTACGGTTATAAAGGTTTTGGAGACATTTTCGTTTTTTTGTTCTTTGGTATCTTGGGTGTCTTGGGATCTATGTTTCTTTACACTAAGTTTTTAGTACCTCAAGCTATACTACCGGCCATTACCATTGGACTTTTAAGTACAGGAGTACTAAATCTCAACAATTTGCGCGACTTTGCATCGGATAAAAATGCGGGCAAGAAAACCCTAGTGGTACAAATGGGTTTTAAAAATGGTAAAATTTATCATTATACACTTCTGGTACTAGCATTTATAGGTATGTTGGTCTTCGTAACAGCTAATTTTGAGAGTTGGAAAAATGGCATTCCGCTACTGGCCTTTATCCCTATTTTTTTGCATTTGAAAAAAGTACGATCCGTGCAGCAACCGGTTTTATTGGACCCAGAGCTTAAGAAGCTTGCCCTGAGCACGTTTTTGCTAGCCTTGTTGTTTTATTTTTGTTATAATAATTTTTTGTAAATTTGAGATATAAACAACCTAAATAAACCAAATTGGAGCAACCTATTAGAATTCTTATCGTAGAGGATAATGTCATTATTGCGGATGATATGCAATCTATGTTGGAAGAGATTGGATATGAGATTGTAGACAATGTTATTGTTTATGAGCAGGCTGAGGAGGTGCTTAAGACCCAACATGTTGATTTGGTTTTAATCGATATTATCCTTGCCTCTGATAAAACAGGTATAGATCTTGGAAAACATATAAGGGAAAACTACAACATCCCCTTTATTTTTGTTACCTCCAACTCCGACAGGGCTACAGTGGAAAACGCCAAAACGGTAAAACCGAATGGATATCTGGTAAAACCTTTTGAACAACAAGACCTGTATACCTCCATAGAAATTGCACTTTCCAATTTTAAGTACGATGGAAAAGCGGGCAGTATAGACGATGAAGAAGATGGTAAATTAATGTCCAATTCCGTTTTAAAGGATTCTATCTTTGTTAAGAAACAACATTTGTACTACCGCATTCAGTTCGGGGATATACAGTTCATTAAGGCAGATAACGTTTATTTGGAGGTGAATACCGTAGACAAGAAGTTTTTGGTAAGATCTCCTTTGAAGGATTATTTAGAGAAATTGCCTCAAAAGAAATTTTATAGGGCACATAAATCATACATCGTAAACGTAGATCATATAGATGCCATTAACTCCAAGGATATTATGATCAACAATACCCTAATTCCGATCTCCAAGGATTTTAAGGAGTTTATCATCTCGGCGATGAATTCTTAGCACCGGTCAATATTTCGTTTTGTAGTATTACAAGTTTTAGTTTCCCTTGTAGGAATTTTACGGTGATAACACTTTATCGATGACACACCACAATACCTGGTCACTTCACAACATTATTTTTGCCCTGGTGGTTGTTTAAACTACTTTAGCCTTGTATTACTGAAGTACAAATTACGAATCAATAATTTTTTCATTTTCATATAGTGTTCTCGTAAAAGGGCCTTGTCTTAAAAGATAAGGCTCTTTTTAGTTTGTCCGCGGAAATAAATAGTATAACGGCTAACCTAGCAAACTTAGGTAATCCATGAAATGCATAAAAAACCGATAAAGTGCACGTTTCACCGGCCCAAGCCGTTTTCACAACAAAAATTGGGGGTTATACAACAATAATCTAAATTTTATCATTGGTTATAATACATTTGAATTGTTATTATAAACGACCCAAATCTTACCATTTTCTTATAGTGTTTACTTAAAAGGCTATGCAAATTTTGCGTAGCCTTTAGTATGTTCCTTGGTTACTGCAAAGTTCAAGGTAAATTATTGGAATGGGCCTTATGTAAAGGGCGATAATAAGCTTAAAAATGATTAAAAAAGATTTTTTTACAAAACTAAATTTACACCACATAATCAATTCACTTTACAACAAAAATTTAACGGTAACATTTTATAATGGTAGGTTTACCTATTGTTTTGGACCACTGGTAATTCTTGAAATTAATTTAGCATTGGTAAAAACCTAATATATTTCCTAGTACACTATGGTAAGCGCGTTTGGCAAAATGCTGTTTTTATGTTTTATCTGTCTTCTGACCTCGGTAACAACCTTGGCCCAGGATTCTACTGTGCTCGATGAAAATCTCTTAAAAAAATTTCAAGGTACAAATACAGCTAAAGACAAGTTTGCTTTTTTCTTCAATACTGTTAACCGATATAACGAAAACTCTGCTTATGATTGGTTAGATACCGTAAACGTTTACCTCAATAGCGCACAGAAAACAAAAGATTCTGTAGAGATAAGACAGTACAAAATTATGAGGTCCCAAATCTACTACGATCTTGGTGACTATGACAAGAGTTTAGCGATTGCCAATGAATTATATGGGGTGAAAGAGAAACTAGATTTCGACACAACAAAAATATTGCTCGATCTTATGGATAATAACTACGCCCAGTTGTTGTTCTACGATAAGCAACTAGAGATCCGGGAAGAAAAGAAAACACTCGGAATCTCCGAAAAAATTGCCTTCTACGACATTTACTCTAACCTTGGACTTCACCGTAAAGCCATGAACGATTATATCATGGAGGTAAAGAAAACCGTAGATGATGCCGATCTCTATGGTTCCGCGGAGTATAATAACAATGTTGGCAATTACCTTCGCCTAGATAAATCGGCTTCGGTGGCACTCACCAATCTTAAAAAGGCAAAAGGGTATATAGACGTGTACCTTAACGATATTACCAATGTAAAAACAGAAAAAGAACTACTAAAAGGTAACCTCCTTAAAGGAATCATCGAGGGGAATATCGGGAAATGCTACGTGCAGCTTAAACGGTTTGAAGAGGCCGTTCCTTGGCTGGAAAATAGTATTGTTACCATCAGGGAAAACAATATAGGTAAGTACTCCGTAGATGTTATTGAAAATAGTCTGGAGTTGGCCGACTGCCACCTACAGTTAGAGAATTATGATACCGCAAAGGATTATCTAGATTCCGATCTTGTTTTAACCAAAACGGAGCACGCCTTAAAGAAAAACAGACTTTTGGCCGCTTATTATGATAAAATAGAGGACTATAGAAATGCCACCTTCTTTTTACGCAAAAATGTACGTATCCGGGATTCTATAAATACGAACGACACCTCGTTAAAAAAACAACAACTTGCCGCGGTAGCGGAGTACGATTTTGCGAACACCAGAAAAATGATCGATGAGCAGAAGTTGGAGATGGAGCGCACCCGAAATGAAATGCAGGCTAAGGATGAACGTATCAACTTGGTATTCATATCGTTGGTATTTACACTCCTAGGTTTTGCAGGCTTGGTCTATGCCTACTTAAAGAGTATTAAAAACCAGCGTTTAATTGCGGAGCAAAAGCACATCATTGAGAACTCTTTGGTAGAAAAAGATTCCCTCCTTAAGGAAATTCATCATCGGGTAAAAAACAATTTACAGATGGTATCAAGCTTACTGAGTTTGCAAACAAAAAATACAAGAAGCAAGGCTGCCATAGAAGCATTGGAAGAGGGCAAGAGTAGGGTAAAGGCTATGGCCTTAATACATCAGAAACTATATCAAAATGATGACCTGTCCGTAATAGAGATGCAAGGGTATATAGAAAGCCTGGTAAATAGCGTACAATCGGTTTTCAAGAAAGGGGCCAACAGTATCAATATTACCATAGATTCCGAAAACGTGGAGCTCGATATAGATCGTGCCATTCCTTTTGGACTAATCCTAAATGAATTGGTCTCCAACTCTTTTAAATATGCCTTCCCGGAAGACAACGATAACGGAAAGATCTACATACATTTAAGAAAAAACGGCGAACACGGATTTTTTGAATATACAGACAATGGTATCGGTTTGCCAGAGGATACGGATGAGCGTACAAATTCTTCTATGGGCATACGTTTAATGAACCGCCTGGTAAATCAATTACAATCTACCTTAAACATTGATAAAACTGTAGAAGGGGTCCGTTTTTGGTTTAATTTTAAATAAACTCGCCCTCTCTTTGTAAGTTGTAGCCAATACCGGTAGAATTTGGCAAATCATATGATTTACAATCCCTGAACATTCCTTTTAATTATCATACAAAATATAGCTAAATTTGGCTGCATTGTATGAAGGCTTCCTATAAAAAATATATTCTAGATTTTAAGCGGCCCAGTGGAACTTCCCGGGGTATCATGACTAAAAAAGAGACATGGTTCCTTATTCTGGAAAAAGCAGGCAGGTATGGTATTGGCGAATGTGGGTTGTTAAAAGGACTAAGCATTGACGACAGGCCAGAATACGAAAGCAAATTGCAATGGGCCTGTGATAATATTGCCTTGGGTAAGGAAGCCCTGTGGTCCGCTTTAATGCATTATCCCAGTATTCAATTTGGAATTGAACAAGCTTTTATCTCCTTGGCATCCAATAGTCCGTATGTACTATTTCCTTCCAGTTTTACGGACAATGAAGCACCAATCCCAATCAATGGACTTATTTGGATGGGCGATGAAAAATTTATGTTGGAGCAGTTGCACCAAAAACTGCAAGCGGGTTTTAGGTGCATTAAAATGAAAATAGGCGCTATAGATTTCGGTACTGAAGTTTCCCTGCTTTCTTCTATAAGACAACATTATTCCGCGGACGATATAGAACTTAGGGTAGATGCCAATGGTGCGTTTTCACCTTACGAAGCCATGGAGAAATTGCATATATTGGCCAAGTATGGCCTACATTCCATAGAACAGCCCATAAAGCCTGGAAATCTGCCGGATATGAAAGAACTTTGCAATAAAACACCCATACCTATTGTGTTGGATGAAGAATTGATAGGTATCTTTGATGCAACTAAAAAAGAACAATTGCTACAAACCACAAAGCCGCATTATATAATTTTGAAACCGAGTTTGGTAGGCGGGTTTCACGGAAGCGAAGAATGGATCGGTTTGGCAGAGAAGTATAATATCGGTTGGTGGATTACCAGCACTCTGGAAAGCAATATAGGATTAAATGCAATAGCCCAATGGACCTATAGTCTAAAAACTAAATTACCTCAGGGTCTGGGGACTGGAAGCCTCTTCACCAATAATTTTGAAAGCCCTCTGACCGTACAAAATGGTAATTTATATTATAAAAATGATAACGACTGGGAACCAGATTTAATTAAGAATTTATGTATATAGAACAAGGATATAAAGGAAATGCGGCCCTGTGGATTTATTTGATATTACCATTGGGCTTTATTGGCTTAATGGTATTCAATTATATTTCCATTCAGTATTCACCCGTAAGCACCGATCAAATTATGCAAGACCTAATAGCAGAGCTGGGGTCTAATGTAGTTCTTGTGTTACTTCTTGGCCCTTTGGCAGCTGCTTTTTTTGTGGTTCTTGGCTGGGTGAAACTAGTTCATTCCCAATCCATTAGATCGCTCACTACATCCAGACAAAGTATTGATTGGAAACGGATACTTTTCGCGTTTGTACTCTGGAGCATAATTACCGTGGTATTGATAGGCACCGATATCTTCTTGTCCCCGGATAGTTACGCTTTTAATTTTAATTTAATTCCCTTTTTAATTTTGGCGATAATTGCCATTCTTTTAATTCCACTGCAGACCAGTTTTGAGGAATATATGTTTAGGGGATATATGATGCAGGGAATAGGTCTTATGGCCAAAAACAGATGGGTACCCCTGATCGTAACTTCTGTATTGTTTGGGTTGATGCACTTGGGTAACCCCGAAGTGGAGAAATTGGGTTATGGCGTTATGGTATATTACATTGGAACGGGATTTTTTCTGGGGATTCTTACCCTAATGGATGAAGGATTGGAATTGGCCTTAGGATTCCATGCAGCCAACAATCTTATAGGAGCGCTACTTTTAACATCTGACTGGACCGCTTTCCAAACACATTCCATTTACAAAGATATTTCGGAGCCAACATTGGGATGGGATATTTTTGTACCCGTGTTGGTAATATACCCATTGCTGTTGCTCGTGTTCTCTAAAAAATATGGATGGAAAAATTGGAAAGACCGACTTACAGGAAAGGTTATTGCCGAAGCCGAGATGGCCAAATTAGAACTAAATGACACCCAATTATCGTAAAATCCATAATCGATTTAAACTAAATGGCATTTCTTACTCCAAAGAAGAGCTAAAGGAGGTTAGCTACAGCTTGGTAAAAGAGGGAAATGATGAGGAACTGCTCATTGGGGATTTTCTTTTGGACTGGTTGTCCGAAGCCCCTACACTGACCGTACAAACATCGGGATCTACGGGGAAACCAAAAATATTGGAACTGTCAAAACAGGCTATGGTACATTCGGCCATCGCTACAGGAGATTTCTTCGGACTCTCCGTTGGAAATTCTGCTTTGCTATGTTTGTCGGCAGCCAATATAGCCGGAAAAATGATGTTGGTTAGGGCAATGATATTGGGGTTAGAACTTACGTATGTTACCCCAAGCTCCAAACCAATAAAGGACAACACTACTACTTATGATTTTTGTGCTATGGTACCTCTGCAGGCAGAAAACTCCGTGGACACCATAGATTGTATAGAAACGCTAATTATAGGGGGAGCCCCAATATCCCCGGAGCTAAAAAAGACCTTTCGATCAAAAAAGCCTAGGGTCTTTGAAACCTATGGGATGACCGAAACAATTACCCATATAGCGGCCAAACGCATCAATGGCAAGGATGCTTCTCTAGAGCAAGTACCATTTAGAGTATTACCCGAGGTTGCCATTTCAAAGGACAAACGCAATTGCCTGGTGATATCCGCACCACACCTCACACAAGAACCTGTTATTACCAATGACATAGTAATTTTGGTATCCAATTCGGAATTCCAATGGTTGGGGCGCTACGATAACGTTATTAATTCGGGCGGGGTTAAACTTATCCCTGAACAGATCGAAGCGAAATTATCGGACCTTTTGAGCACTAGGTTTTTTGTAGCAGGTGTGGCCGACCCAAGTTTAGGGCATAAATTGGTGTTGGTTCTGGAAGGGAATACAGATACCGAAAAAATACTAAGTAAAATTAAAGCATCCAACAAGCTTACCCAATATGAAATTCCTAAACAAATTGTGTCGGTAAACAAATTCTTGGAAACTAAAACAGGAAAAATTCAGAGGAAGCAAACCCTTGATTCAATTAAAGAACTACGATAACGGGTTAAATTCTTTAGATTTTGTATTTTCATTCATCAAACCAAACCTATGAAAAAATTACTTTTAGTATGTTTTGTATGTTGCTTTGCACGTGCAGAAGCGCAACAAATTCTTCCCGAAAGTGAAAGAGCTCAAGTAATCGATGAGATACTTGCGGACAAATTCAATAATCTATTGCCCCAATTAATGGACCAGGCCAATATAGATATGTGGATACTTATCTCTAGGGAGTATAATGAAGACCCAGTACTTAAGACCATGTTGCCGGCAACTTGGTTAAATGCCAGGAGGAGAACCATTCTATTGTTCTATCGCAATAAAAACAAAAATAGTATTGAAAAACTGGCAGTGGCCAGATATAATGTTGGGACCAATATTCAATCTGCCTGGGACAAGGAAAAAGAGCCAGATCAATGGAAAAGATTAATGGAACTGATAGAGGAACGACAACCGCAAAAAATTGGCCTTAATTTCTCTAAGGACTTCAATATAGCCGATGGGTTGGATAAAACCGATTATGACGAGCTTATGCAGTACTTGCCAAAGAAATACCAAGCTAGAGTAGTTTCTGCAGAGCAGTTGGCTGTACGATGGATAGAGACAAGGACAGAACGGGAAATGGTTATTTACAATCAGTTGGTAGACATAACCCATGATATTATTGCCGAGGCATTTTCAGAAAAAGTGATTACGGCTGGTGTTACAACTACCACCGAGGTAGAGTGGTGGATGCGGCAGCGAGTTACGGATTTAGGATTGGAGACTTGGTTTCACCCAACCGTAGACGTGCAGCGAACCAGCGAAGAGCTTGTGGGACATTTGTACTCCTTCTCTGGCAGGCCCAATGATGAAATTATTCAACCGGGAGATTTGCTACATTGCGATTTTGGAATTACTTATTTAAGATTGAATACAGACTGTCAGGAATTGGCATATGTGTTGAAACCAAAAGAACAAGAAGCACCAGAGTTCCTAAAAGATGCCTTAAAAGATGGAAACAAGGTTCAGGATTTTTTAACCAAAAACATGCAAGCAGGTAGAACCGGAAACGAAATTTTGGCACTTTCCCTTAAAGAAGCCAAGGCAGCAGGTTTAAGACCTGCCATTTACACGCATCCACTAGGGTTGTACGGACATTCTGCCGGGACTACCATTGGTATGTGGGATTCCCAAGGAGGTGTAATGAAAGACGATGGGGAAAATTATCCTTTAAATCCTAGAACTGTCTATGCCATTGAACTTAATACCACGGTAACGGTACCGGCTTGGAAACGAGATATTCGGATTATGTTGGAAGAGGCCGGATACTTCGGTGAAGACGGCTTTAGATATGTAAATGGCAGACAGACGGAACTTTTGTTGATCCCAAGACCAAAAAGCCACCAAGGCAATTGATAAGATACCAAATTATGAGAATTATACTTTTGTGCTGGTTATTATGTTTAACTGCAAGCGGTGGGCTACAGGCCCAATCCAGCCCACAAAAAGAAGTTGTTATTTGTTGGGACACTTCCGCCTCCAGATTACATAGGGATAGTGCTAAGGAAGAGCGTTTTTTACAAGAATATTTTAGTGAAAACCCCAATGCAGAAGTTACCTTATTACTTTTCAATACAGATTTGGTCGGGAAGCGTACTTATCGCATAGAAGGGGGCGATTGGAATCAATTAAAAAATGAGCTTGGCGAATTGGATTATGACGGTGCTACTTCGTACCAGTCGTTATCCGATTACGGCAATGGGGGGGATGTTTTGCTTTTTACCGATGGATATCAAAACATAAACATTGCCAATCCTATTTTTGATGGTAATGTAACTATCGTAAACAGCAGCAAAAAATTTGACAAGACCAATCTAGCATTGCTGACCGTGTTGAACAAAGCGGACTATGTAAATCTTTCCGCTTCCAAAAATACTGTCGGGACTAGGCCTTCAGAAAGCACATATTTTGGAAAGATATACAATTATGATGTTGTAGAGGATATTACCATTAGCATCAAAGACAGGTACGATTTTAGCATGAAACCCAATGCCGACGGCAGTTATCGGCTAAATGCCAACCCTGGCGATGTCTTAGTCGTAACAACAAGTACGGGGGCCAAGGCAGAAAAACTTTTAGGTGTTGGTAAAAATATAGATGTTTGGTTAGAGGAAACAGGAATTCGCCTGGATGAGGTAGTGCTTACCGAAGAGAAGGAGCAACCTCAAGAAGGAACAACCACAGGCCTTGGGGTTAAAAATAAGGATGCAGTGGGTTATGCGGTACAAACAATTGGTGATGAAGAGATCACAGAAATTAATACAGATATTGCCACGGCTGTCCAAGGTAAATTTTCTGGTGTTACCGTAGCACAGAATCAAGACCTGACGCAAGCTGAGATTAGACCAAAAAGCTCCATTCTTTCCAACAACTATGGCTTGGTGGTAATTGACGGAGTGCCCATGTCAAAATCAAATTCGAGCTTCTACAACAGTAGTGGTAGAGTTCAGAGTTCTGGGTTTATAAATCCTAACGACGTGGCCAATATTACCGTTCTTAAGGGCCTTGCAGCAACAAACAGATATGGAAGCCTGGGTAGCAATGGTGTTATTCTTATTGAAACCAAGACAGCTTCGTTTAAAAAGGGAAAACAGAAAAAAGACCTGGCACTGCTTACGGACAATGTTTTTGAGGGGAAACTAAAGGTTGGAAATAAACTTTTGGTAACGCCCTATTTAAAGGAACTAAAAAAGGAAAAAGACATAGAGCAAGCGTATAGGGCATATCTGAAACAAAGACATCAATACGCGCAACTACCCGAATATTTTATTGATATTTCCGATTTTTTCAGAAACTCCAATGTGGCATTGGCAAATAGGGTGTTGTCCAATGTTTTAGAGCAAGAAACACCAGATTTAAGAGCTTTGGGAGGGATGAGGCTTAAGGCAGAGACCCTTAAAGATACCGCGCTTCAGTTTAATGTCGCCACTAAGGTGTTGGAGTTGTACCCCAATAGAACACAGGCCTATTTGGACATGGCCCTGGCTCATAAAAACATAGGAGATTTTCAGACTGCCTTGGATATGCTCGGTAAAATAGCCGATGGTTCTATGAATACAACCTTGGATTTCTCCAGTCTGGACAAAATTGTAGGGCACGAAATCAGGAACTTGATTTTTAACCATAAAAAAGAGTTGGATCTATCAAAGGTTGATCCCAAGTTTATGAACAACATCCGTTACGACGCTAGATTGGTTTTTGAGTGGAGTAATCAGGATGGTTTGTTCGAACTCCAATTTGTAAATCCTTCCAAAAGGTTTTTTACATGGGAGCATACCGAAGTTGCCAATAGGGATAGGTTACGGCAAGAACTCGAATATGGGAATAGTACCGAGCAGTTTGAGATATCCGGGGATGAGTTCAAAGGGTCATGGACCATAAACGTAAAATATCTGGGCAATAAAACACCATCGGACAAAACCGCAACTTTTCTAAAGTGTACAGTACAATACCAATTTGGAAAGCCGGGGCAAAGAAGTGAAACCCATATTATTAGATTGCAAGAATCGGGATCGGAAATCCAGTTTTTAAAGCTGAATATACAATAACGGATTACACTTGCAATACCCCCATATTAAAAGGCTTTGTTATTGGAGCATTGTTGGCGGCATCTATGCCAAGGGAAATCCACTTTCGTGTTTCAATAGGATCAATTACAGCATCGGTCCATAATCTTGCGGCGGCATAGTATGGAGAAATCTGATTGTCATACCTTTCCTTGATTTTATCAAAAAGTTCGGTTTCTTTTTTCGCCGTTATGGTTTCTCCCTTTTTTTTAAGTGAAGCTTTTTCAATCTGTAAAAGTACTTTGGCCGCGGAATTACCGCTCATTACGGCCAGTGAGGCACTGGGCCAGGCCACAATTAATCTAGGGTCATAGGCTTTTCCGCACATGGCATAATTACCCGCACCATAGCTATTGCCTACAACTATAGTAAATTTAGGGACAACAGAATTGCTAACTGCATTCACCATTTTGGCACCATCTTTTATGATGCCCCCATGTTCGCTCTTACTGCCCACCATAAAACCGGTGACATCTTGTAGAAATACTAGAGGTATTTTCTTTTGATTGCAATTGGCAATGAATCTTGTGGCTTTGTCCGCAGAATCGGAATAGATTACACCTCCAAATTGCATTTCTCCTCGTTTGGTCTTTACCACTTTACGCTGGTTGGCAACAATTCCCACGGCCCAGCCATCTATACGGGCATATCCGGTTAAAATGGTCTTGCCATAACCCTCCTTATATTGTTTAAAATCGGAATTATCTACCAAGCGTTGAATAATTTGCTGCATATCGTAGGGATCCGTTCTAGAACTTGGTAGCAGACCATAAATATCGGCACTTTTCTCTTTAGGGTTACTGGCGGCCACCCTATTAAACCCGGCCTTTTCACTTGCACCCATTTTATTGATAATCCCTTTAATGGTATCTAGAGCATCCTTATCGTCTTTGGCCTTATAATCGGTAACCCCACTGATTTCCGAATGGGTAGAGGCACCACCTAGGGTTTCATTATCTACACTTTCCCCAATTGCCGCCTTCACCAGATAACTTCCTGCCAAAAATATACTACCTGTTTTATCTACAATTAGGGCCTCGTCACTCATAATGGGCAAATATGCCCCACCAGCTACGCAACTACCCATAATAGCGGCTATCTGGGTTATACCCATACTGCTCATTATGGCATTGTTTCTAAAAATTCGCCCAAAATGCTCCTTGTCCGGAAAAATCTCATCTTGCATAGGGAGATACACACCCGCACTGTCTACCAGATAAATAATGGGTAAGCGATTTTCAATAGCTATTTCTTGGGCACGCAGATTCTTTTTCCCTGTTATTGGAAACCAAGCTCCCGCCTTTACGGTGGCATCATTGGCTACCACTACACACTGTCTACCATGCACATAGCCTATTTTTACCACTACACCACCAGAAGGGCAGCCTCCATGCTCTTCATACATGCCTTCCCCAGCAAGTGCACCAATTTCCACACAGTCCTTGTTGGTGTCCAAAAGATAATCTATGCGCTCCCTAGCGGTCATCTTTCCTTGGGAATGCTGTTTTTCGATACGATTTTTGCCGCCTCCCAAGGCAACCGCGGCAAGTTTTTTTCGTAATTGGGATAGCTGTAATTTATTGTGATCTTCGTTTTTGTTGAAGGTGATATCCATTCGGTTTTCAATTTCTATGACAAGGATAAATATAAGGAGTAATATTGATTAACTTTGACAAAATATCAAAGTAAAATGACGGATAAAATACGCTGGGGCATTATAGGATTGGGCAATATTGCCCATCATTTTGCCAAAGACTTAAGTTTGGTAACGGACGGCCAATTGGTGGCCGTTGCTTCTAGAAACCTGGAGAAAGCCAAAGAATTTGGAACTCTTTATGGATCGGATCACATGTTTGGCAGTTATGACGAACTTTTTCAGTGCGAAGATGTAGATGTGGTTTATATTGCTACGCCACACACCTCACATGCCGCCCTTAGCATCGCGGCAATGCAGCACGGAAAACATGTCTTATGCGAAAAACCAATAGGGATTAATGGTAAGGAGGTGGATAAAATGATCTTGACCGCCAATGAGCAACGGGTTTTTTTAATGGAAGCTCTATGGAGCCGATTTAATCCTACTATCCAATCTGTAAAACATTCCATAGAGGTAGCAGGAGCAATAGGTGAAATTAAATACCTACATGCCGATTTTGCATTTCCGGCATTGGACAGGGATCGGGAAGGTCGTCTGCTAAACCCGGCCTTGGGCGGAGGATCTTTGTTGGATATTGGGATATACCCAATATTTTTGGCCTATCTGTTATTGGGGAAACCAAAAACTATCTTGGCTAGCGCTAGTTTTTACGAAACGGGCATTGAATCGCAGACATCCATGATTTTTAGCTACGAAGGCGCTCAGGCCCTTTTGTATAGTGGTTTAACATCCAAATCGGAAATGAAGGCCGAAATATCAGGAGAAAATGGAACAATCTTTATTAACCCACGTTGGCACGAGTCTTCGTCCTACTCCTTGGAAAAGGATGGAGAGCTTACCCATTTTGATACTCCACCATTGGGAAAAGGATATACCCACGAAATTATTGAGGTACATCAGTGTTTAAGGGACAACAAGTTGGAAAGCGAACTTTGGTCGCATCAAAACAGTAGGGATTTAGTGCAACTGCTAGATGAAGTTCGTAAACAAGTAGGGGTTGTTTTTCCGTTCGAATAAAGAAGTTTTGTTTTTAGAAGGGATGAAATCCTTATAAATTTACGATATTTGGACAACCACCAATCTAACAAAAACAAAAATGGGAATGAATAAGAATACCGTGCTTGCATGGGCTACTTTTATAATGGTCGTTGTGGGAGTATCACTAATTGCCCTTGGCGCATTTAGATATGATGACGTTGCAGGATGGGGATTTGCTGCCGTAGGTATTGGTTTTTTTGCTATTGCCTGGGTGTTTAATGCGCTAAAAGGAAGGGTTTAAGCAACGCAGACAATCACTAAATACAACGTTTAAATTTTAAGAATTGGACTTTTGGATCTGTCCAATTCCTAAGGCACAAAACTTTTCGATTTAATAATTAACCACAATTTTTTATTGATATGTCCGACGATAAGAAGGTAATTTTCTCCATGTCCGGGGTTACCAAAACGTTTAAAACGGCGAATACGCCGGTATTAAAAAATATATACCTCAGCTTTTTTTACGGAGCCAAGATCGGGATCTTAGGCCTTAACGGATCTGGTAAGTCTACCTTACTTAAAATTATTGCAGGGGTAGATAAAAATTATCAGGGAGATGTTGTTTTCTCTCCCGGATACAATGTAGGCTATTTGGAACAGGAGCCCGTATTGGACGAAAGCAAGACCGTGCTCGAAATTGTTAAGGAAGGGGTATCGGAGACTGTAGCAATCCTGGACGAATATAATAAGATCAACGACATGTTTGGGCTACCAGAAGTTTACGAAGATGCGGACAAGATGCAAAAGTTGATGGACAAGCAAGCAGAACTTCAAGATAAGATAGATGCCTCCAATGCTTGGGAGTTGGATACGAAATTGGAAATCGCAATGGATGCATTGCGCACTCCGGAACCGGACAAAAAGATAGCGGTATTATCTGGAGGGGAACGAAGGCGTGTGGCACTATGCAGATTGCTATTGCAAGAACCCGAAATCTTACTGTTGGATGAGCCTACCAATCACTTGGACGCGGAATCCGTTCATTGGTTAGAACATCATTTGGCCCAATATAAAGGAACCGTTATTGCCGTAACACATGATAGGTATTTCTTGGATAATGTTGCGGGATGGATTTTAGAGCTGGATAGGGGAGAGGGTATACCGTGGAAAGGTAACTACTCTAGTTGGTTAGATCAAAAATCGAAACGTTTGGCGCAAGAAAGTAAAACGGCTTCCAAACGGCAAAAAACCTTGGAACGCGAGCTCGAATGGGTACGCCAAGGCGCCAGGGGTCGACAAACAAAACAAAAGGCACGTTTAAAAAATTATGATAAGCTTTTGAGTCAGGACCAAAAACAACTCGATGATAAATTAGAAATATATATTCCCAACGGACCACGTTTGGGGACCAATGTAATTGAGGCCAAGGAGGTAAGCAAAGGTTATGATGATAAGTTACTCTATGAATCCTTGAGCTTTAATTTACCACAAGCGGGTATTGTAGGTATTATTGGTCCAAATGGTGCCGGAAAGACCACGATATTTAGAATGATAATGGGAGAGGAAACCCCAGATAAGGGCGAGTTTGTTGTGGGAGATACGGCCAAAATTGCTTATGTAGATCAAAGTCATTCCAATATAGACCCAGAAAAGACCATTTGGGAAAATTTTAGCGATGGCCAAGAACTTATACTTATGGGGGGAAGACAGGTAAACTCCAGGGCCTATTTAAGTAGGTTCAATTTTTCTGGTAGTGAGCAAAATAAAAAAGTGAACATGTTATCCGGAGGAGAGCGTAATAGACTGCATTTGGCTATGACGCTAAAGGAAGAGGGCAATGTGCTTCTTTTGGATGAACCTACTAATGATCTGGACGTAAATACTTTAAGGGCATTGGAAGAAGGGTTAGAGAATTTTGCGGGTTGTGCCGTAGTAATCTCCCACGATCGTTGGTTCTTAGATAGGATATGTACCCACATCCTGGCTTTTGAAGGAGATTCGCAAGTGTATTTCTTTGAGGGTTCCTTTTCCGATTATGAGGAAAATAAAAAGAAACGTTTGGGAGGTGATTTAATTCCAAAGCGAATCAAATACAAAAAACTGATAAGGTAATTTTGGAAGCTACAAAATAAAAACTCCCGCTCATTGGCGGGAGTTTTTGTTATTGGAAGTGTTTGAACTATTCTTTAATAGCGGTATTGAGCGTTTCTTCTATTTGATCTTTTATCTTTTCCTTATCCCCAACTACAATAAGGGTCATTTGCTCTGGTTTGATGTACTTTTTGGTCATTTCCATAACTTTTTGTGGTGTTACCGCATGCATGTTTTTTACTTTATCGACCAAAAAAGACTCATCCAAATCGTGCACGTTCAAAAACACCAATTGGTTTATGATACCATTGGGTGATGAATTTTGCAAGACATAAATACCCGATTCGTAGTTTATAATACCTTCCATTTCTTCTTTTGAAGGTGGTTCACTTTGTAATTTTGCAATTTCTTTCTTTATTTCTGTCAACGAAGCCCCGGTATGTTCCGTTGTTACATCGGCCACCTGATACCATACTCCAGATTTATAGTTGGTCTGAAGGCTGCTATATGGGGAATACGTGTATCCTTTATCTTCCCTAATGTTACTGGTTATCCTAGATGCAAAAGACCCTCCCAAAATGGAGTTGGTGACATCCAATGCAATAAAATCTTCGCTAGAAGGGTCTATTGTAGGTAGACCATAATAGATTGTAGATTGTGGAGCTCCCGGACGGTCTACTATCTTTACTTGTCCTTCAGAACTTGGCTTTGCAATTGTATAGGACGCTGGTGTACCTTTTCTCCAATCGCCCAAGGACTTCTCTACAGCCTCTTGTACTTGTTCCTTATCAAAATTGCCCGCCACGTAAATGGTTGTCCTTTCGGCTCCAAAGTTATCGTCGTAGAATTGTTTAATATCGGCTACGGTATAGGAATCTATCATTGCGTCATCTGGGAAGGTCCTTCCATAAGGATGATCGGGGTAGACAGCACCAAAGAAGTCCCTACTAGCTTGGGACTGGGGAGAAGCCAATTGCACGGATAACTGGCGTTTCATGTCGTTCTTTAAGCGATCCAATTCAGATTCTGGCCATTTTGGGTTTTTAAGCACATCGGCCATTAATGAAATGGCTTCCGGAGCAAACTCATACAATACTGAACTGCTGAGTGAGGATGTATGGGCGCCTACACCTATATTTAAGTTGCCGCCCATGCCGGCCACTTCATCGGCTATTTGCTTTGCCGTTTTTGTAGTACTTCCTTCTTCCAGTAAATCGGCCAATAAATCTGCCAACCAAACCTGATTCTCCTTTTCATCAATGTTTCCGGTTTTGATATTGAAGTTGATGGTTGCTTTGGGAATAGCACCATAAGGTACCATTACAAGGGTAAGGCCATTGTCAAAATTAACCACTTCCTTTTTAGGGAGGGAAAAGCCTTTAGGTTCACCGCCTACAGGGGGTTGTTCTTTTTCCTGGGCGTTTGTAAAGGATACCGATAGCGCAATCGCCAAACAAAACGTTAGTATATTTTTCATTATTCTGATTTTTCGTTGTTAGCCAATAAAGGGTTGATGGTAAGAATAGTACGATTCGTTTTTCTTAAGTACTCATCGATTGTCCTACTCATAATTTCTGGAGTGATTTTTTTGAACTCGTCCTCCAGGGTATTTATGCGTTGTGGATTATCATCGAACAGAGCAAAACTACAGAGCAGATCTGCCCTTCCCAAACCAAAAGTGCCTCCAACATTGTCATAGAGTTGCGATCGTATCTTTATAAGGGCTTTATCTAGCATTTCTTGAGATAAGGTACTTTTAAGGTCTACCATAACCTCATCTATTGCTGTTAAAATATCTTCCCTGGAAGTTTCGGTATCATAGGTTAGGCTATACATCCATAGCATGGGACCTTTGTAGTTGTACATATTTCCCAATAGGTAATTAATACCACCGCCGACATCCGAGGTGTATCCTTTTTCTTTTTCCAATTTCTGGGCCAGCAAACTGTTATCCCCTTTCACCAGAATTTGGTCCAAGAGGCCCATGGCATAGTATTCTGGAGAATTTCTTTCGGGCATTTGATAAGCCACTGCAATGGCCGGTTTATTGGCTAGGGCATCGTCTTTTACAAATTCTTTTTCCTCTTCCTGTCTTGGTTCGGAAATATCTGGTTTAGGTGGCAGTTCGGATGCAGGGATGTTTCCAAAGTATTTCTCGATCCATTTTTTTGCATCTTCCTGTTCAAAATCCCCTACAATGGATATGGCCGCGTTGTTAGGTGCATAATAGGTTTTAAAGAAGCTGGCAACGTCTTCTAGATTGGCAGCATCCAAATCTTCGAGATCGCCATAAAAATTATGGGAGTTGTACCAGTTGGTATTGGCGTACTGAGGCATATCTAACCAAGGGAAACCACCGTAAGGCTGGTTAAGGACATTTACCTTCACCTCATTTTTTACTACCCCTTGCTGATTTGTCAAATTATCTTGGGTAATGGCAAGGCCTCTCATACGATCTGCTTCTGCCCAAAGCATGGTCTCTAATTTGTGTGCCGGTACTATTTCAAAATAATTGGTGTAATCAAATCGGGTAGATCCGTTTAGAACGCCGCCATTTTGCTGTACTAGTTTTACAAATTCCATTTTACCCAGGTTATTGGATCCTTGGAACATCATGTGTTCAAATAAATGGGCAAACCCTGTGCGATCTTTGGGCTCTATCCGAAAGCCAATGTTGTAATAGGCTGCCACAATAACGGTAGGGGAGGTATGGTCTTGGGATAGGATTACCTTCAACCCGTTATCGAGCTTATAGTACTCAACGGGGACTTGAAACTTCGCTGTTTCTTTCTTTTCCTCCTTTTCCCCGGCGCAGCCCACCATACAAAGGGCAAGGGCACCGAGAAATAATGATTTCAGTGTAAATTTCATTCGTAGTTTATTAGGTTATTAATTAGTCACGGGCTAGCGCCCTTAATTGTATATGACGCATTTGGCAAGATATTGTTACATTATTTTTGTTAAACCTTTTTCACGCTAATAAGGATCTGCAGGGTACCAATCTAACTGAACCACTTCGATATCTGGATTGCCTTCGTTTACAAGTGCTTTAAATTTTACAACGTCGCTCACTTCCGGTCTTCCTCTATAATGGTATGGGTATATCTGTTTGGGTTTAAATTGCAGTACCGCATCGGCCGCACTTTCTACGGTCATAGTATAGGGAAGGTTCATACAGACGAAGGCCTTATCTATATCTTTTAACGCCCTCATTTCAGGAATATCCTCTGAATCCCCAGAAAAATATAGACGTTCACCAGCGATATTTAAAACATAGCCGTTGCCTCTTCCCTTTTCATGAAATTTAAGGGCCTCTTCCCTTAGGTTGTACATAGGGATGGCTTCTACCTTAATTCCAAAACGTTCCTTGGAATCTCCGTTATTAAGTACGTCTATTTGTGGAGTAAATTCAGGGGGCATTTTATCCGCTACCGCCTGGGGTACCATAATTTTTGCTTTTTCCGTGTTAAGATCAAGTAATGTCTCAACACTTAAATGATCCCCGTGTATGTCTGTTATAAGAATCAGGTCGGGTTGTTTATGGGCTTTAAAAGCATCAGCTCCTCCAACGGGATCTATGTATATGGTGATATCTTTCCATAAGAGCACGGCTGTGGCATGGGAAACAGGTATAATCTCTATTTCGGCATTTTCCTTTTGGGTGGTCATAGCAGTGTCAATTGTATCGGGAGCCTTGGAAGTTGGTTTCCTTTCTTTGCAGCCCATATAGGTAAAACAACAGCTTATAAAAAGTAAAATTAGCTTTCTCATGTTTATTGGTGTTTAAATGAATAACTATGTGGAATACCATAAAGTTAGGGTTTACAACCATTTAGCTACGTTAAAAATATATTTTTTTTCATCTAAAAAATCTAAAAGGAAAATTGCATCGTATATAGTCGTATAAAACAAATAACTTTTTTATCAAAGTAAACACAGGTTAACTAATTTTTACATTATGACTGAAACAAAGAGTAACAACGGATTGAAGGTAATAGCAGGTTTGCTAGGCGTGGTATTGTTAGGTACCATTATCTACACAGTAAGTCTTTATCAAGATAAACAAAAGACTACAAATCAGCTTACCCAAGAAAAAGAATTGGTAGTAGAGGATTTAAATAGCTTGAAATCTGAATATGACAAAGCTATATTGGAAAGCAACGCAACTAACGAAGAGTTGGTAAGCGCTAGAGATAATATTGCAAAATACATTGATTCTGTTAAAACAATGAAAGCTGATATTTCTTCACTTTCTCGTTACAGAAGACAAGTAAGTGTACTTAAGAAAGAAAGAGAAATGTTGTTAAAGCAAGTTGATTCTTTAACACAGTCCAACACTTTGATCGCCATGCAGCGCGATAGTACTTTTGTAGAGTTGGAGAAACAAACTGTATTTAACGATTCATTGGTTGTTCAAAACACACAATTGGCCGATGTTGTTGAAAGAGGGTCTGCTTTAAACCTTTCCAAGTTTGCTGTTGATGCCGTTAAGGAGCGTAGCAATGGTAAATTGGTATCTACTTCTAGAGCTAGCAGAACCGATAAATTTAAAATTTGTTTTACAGTTGCCGATAACGTAATCGCCGATGCCGGAGACAGAGAATTCTTTGTTGAGGTATTGGATCCACAAGGGAACGTATTGGGTGAGAGCTTTTCTAAGTCCGATGATTCCGGAGCTTCCGTAACATATAGTAAAGGAACAAACTTCTACTACGAAAACAAGTCTTTGGATGTTTGTGACTATGTAAACAAGCCATCAGGAGATTTCCAGAAAGGAAACTACATGGTAAACGTTTATGACGATAGATTAAAATTATTGGGAACTTCCAAGTTCGCTTTAAAATAGTAAACACTATCCATTATTATAAAAAAGGGGCGGTCTATTGATCGTCCCTTTTTTTATGCGTAATATCTATTTTTTAATTGAGCCTACCATTTTTTCTGGTCTTACCCATTCATCATACTCGGCTTCGGTAACATAACCAAGGTTTATGGCTTCTTCTTTTAGTGTAGTTCCATTTTTATGGGCGGTATTGGCTATTTCCGCGGCCTTGTAATAACCTATTTTTGTGTTAAGTGCCGTTACCAGCATTAGGGAGTTGTTCAACAATTGTGTAATTACCTCACTATTTGGTTCAATACCCGAAGCACAGTTGATATCGAAACTTACACAAGCATCCCCGATCAGCTCTGCCGATTCTAGAATATTTGCCGCCATCATGGGTTTAAAGACATTAAGTTCGTAATGTCCTTGTGTACCGCCAACGTTTATGGCTACGTCATTACCTAAAACTTGCGCACATACCATGGTAAGCGCCTCACATTGGGTAGGATTTACTTTGCCGGGCATAATGGAGCTTCCGGGTTCGTTAGCAGGAATTGTTATTTCGCCTATACCAGATCTTGGTCCGGAAGCCATCATCCTAATATCATTGGCAATCTTATTTAAGGATACCGCCAATTGTTTTAAAGCACCATGACTTTCCACAATGGCGTCATGAGCTGCCAAAGCCTCAAATTTATTTTCAGCGGTCTTAAACGGCAATCCGGTGAATTCCGCAATATATTTTGCCACCAATACATCATAACCTTCAGGAGTGTTTAGCCCTGTACCAACGGCTGTACCTCCAAGGGCCAATTCACTAAGATGATCTAGCGTATTCTTAAGCGCTTTTAGTCCATGATCCAATTGGGAAACATAGCCAGAAAATTCTTGTCCCAGGGTTAGTGGGGTGGCATCCATTAAATGGGTACGTCCTATTTTTACCACATCGCAAAAGTTCTTGGACTTTTTATCTAAAGTGTCCCTTAACTGGCTTACCCCAGGTATGGTAACCTCCACAATTTTTTTATAGGCGGCGATATGCATTCCGGTTGGAAAGGTATCGTTAGAAGATTGGGATTTGTTAACATCGTCATTGGGTTGAATGGTTTTTTCTCCCTCACCAATGATCCTTCCTGCCAATTCGTGGGCCCTATTGGCAATTACTTCGTTAACGTTCATATTACTTTGTGTACCCGAACCTGTTTGCCAGATGACCAAAGGAAACTGATTGTTATGCTTGCCAAGCAATATTTCATCACAGACCGATGCAATAAGGTCTCGTTTCTCCTGGGTAAGTACCCCAAGCTCATGATTTGTATACGCTGCGGCCTTTTTTAAATAGGCAAAGCCATAAACAATATCCAAGGGCATGGAGGCCGATGGCCCGATCTTAAAGTTATTTCTAGAACGTTCGGTTTGGGCACCCCAATATTTATCGGATGGGACCTTCACCTCTCCCATGGTATCTTTCTCTATTCTAAAACTCATTTTTTGATAGTTATGTTCCTAACAAAGGTACTGCTTTGAAGAATTATTTCCATTTTTTTTAAAATTTCGTTTGCAGTATTAGGGTATTTGGAAGTATCTTTGCGTAAGTAAATTTTAAGATTATGTTCGAGTTCGACCAGTATTTAGGATTTTTGGCATTTTTAACCATACTTACCATAGGATTTTGGCTGATGATGTTTTTGTTGTTGTTTGTTGTGCCGTATTGGTTGGGAGGTAATCTATTGGAGATTTTTAAAGAAAAAAGGGCGGCTAAAAAAGCCGAACGAGAAGCATAAAAAAAGGAGCCAATTGGCTCCTTTTTTATTTTTCATCCTCTTTGGATTTGTCCTTTTTCTTTTTTTTCTTCTTTTTCTTTTTTCTGTTGGCCTTATTAAACCCTTCTTCTTTTAAGTCTAAATAGGCTTGGTATTTTTCTTCGGGCAATCCTGCCTTTAACTCATCGTTCTCCTTTTTAAGGATTGCTTCATATCCTTCCCGGGCCTTTTCCGGTTCTAGACTCAGAAGTTGTAATTGCTGACGTTCCTTAAAATATTTTAAGAGTGTGGTACTTACAACGGCTTGCTCAAAGTCGTTCAATTCCAACGTCTCGGTAATCTTGGGCATCTGTTGATCTAAAACTTCTTCTGCTGTTAATGGTTTTGCCTCTTGCGGGGGAGACTGTACCCGTGGTAGGGTACTAGATCGTCTTCCGTAACCGTTCCCATACCCATTTCCATATCTACGCCCATTTTGATATTGAGCCTGAAGCTCGGGGGCACAGAGTATGAAAACAAACAAGGTTAAAACAAATTGTATACTGACTTTCATTGTACTATCTGTTTGTTATACTGCAAATTACGTAATTCTAAGCTAAAAGTTCCTTTATTTTTTCAACGGGCCTTCCTATAACCGCTTTATTTCCTTTGATTACTATTGGCCGCTCAATAAGTTTAGGATACTGCACCATTGCCTCTATTACCTGTTCATCTGTTAGTATCTTCCCTCTAAACTTTTCTTTCCAAATGGCTTCGTTTTTACGAACCAGGTTTTCTGGTTTAAGATCAAGGTAGTTAATTACTTGCGTAAGTTCTTCCTTGGAAGGAATATTTTCTAGATACTTAACAACTTCAAATACCGCGCCAGATTCTTCCAATACGGAGAGTCCTTCTCTAGATTTGCTGCATCTGGGATTGTGATAAATTTTAACCATACGCCGTTTTTTATGTTAATTAGACTTCTTTTTGCCCACTCATCATTAAATAGGCCTTTAAAAACGAATCTATATTCCCGTCCATTACCGCATCCACATTACCCGTTTCTTCAGCGGTCCTAACATCTTTCACCAATTTATAGGGGTGCATTACATAGTTTCTTATTTGCGATCCCCATTCTATTTTCATTTTGGAGGATTCTATTTCTTGGCGGGCTTCTTGTTTTTTACGTAGCTCAATTTCGTACAATTGCGATTTCAACATTTTAAGTGCCGTAGCCCTATTATCGTGCTGCGATCTTGAGTCTGAGCACGAAATTTGAATTCCACTGGGCTTGTGTACCAGTTGCACCTTGGTTTCTACTTTATTTACATTTTGTCCGCCAGCACCACTAGATCGGGCAGTAGTAATTTCAATATCTGCCGGGTTCACTTCAATTTCTATACTGTCGTCTACCAGTGGATAAACATAGACCGAAGCAAACGAAGTGTGCCGTTTGGCATTACTATCAAAAGGAGATATTCTTACCAATCTATGTACTCCGTTTTCTCCTTTAAGCCAACCAAAGGCAAATTCACCTTCAATTTCCAAAGTAACGGTCTTAATACCTGCAACATCTCCTTCCTGATAGTTAAGTTCCCTAACCTTATGTCCATTTTTTTCGCTCCACATCATATACATCCGCATTAACATGGCCGCCCAATCGCAACTTTCTGTCCCCCCGGCACCCGCGGTAATCTGAAGCACCGCCGTAAGATCATCCCCTTCTTCGGAAAGCATGTTCTTAAATTCGAGCTTTTCGATATGTGAAAGCGCTTTTTGGTACTGACCCGCTACTTCCTCTTCCGTTACATCTCCTTCTTTTAAAAACTCCAATAAAACTTCCAGATCCCCGGTTAAGGTGATGCCTGTATTATAATCGTCCACCCATTTCTTTTTGGACTGAATACGTTTCATTTGGGCCTGGGCTTCCTGAGGGTTGTCCCAAAAATCTGGAGCCAGCGTTTTTTCCTCTTCGTTCTCTAGTTCTATAAGCTTGGCATCTATGTCAAAGATACCTCCTCAACGCACCAAGGCGTTCTATAAGATCTTTATGTAGATCTGTTGTAATCATGAATCAATGGTTTTGGCAAAAATAGAATTTATACATGGTTGAACAATCAATTTTACATAAATTTAGAAATTCAAACCAAATAATAATGAAGCACTTTCAATACCTCATACTCCTAACCGTTTTTTGCATGGGTGGCATTAATGCACAACTGACTGATGATCTCTCGTCATTTCAAAAATTTGATGGTTTTTACAACTTTTATTACGATGCGAAAAAAGATAAAATTTATCTAGAAGTAGAGGAATTGAACAAAGAACTACTTTATGTCTATTCGTTAAGCAGTGGTATAGGTAGTAACGATATAGGACTCGATAGGGGACAACTGGGCAATGAACAGGTGGTTTACTTTAAGAGAGCCGGAAATAAACTAATGTTGGTGCAGCCAAACCTAAGCTATAGGGCACTTACCGATAATATGCTCGAAAAAAAGTCCGTAGAACAGGCTTTTGCTAAATCTGTGCTAGGCGGGTTTAAGATACAAAAGGAGGTAGATGGAAAGTACATTATAGATATTACCAACTTTTTAATGCAGGATGTGCATGGTGTGGTTGCCCGGCTAAAGAGCGCCAAACAGGGAAGTTATACCCTAGCTAAATCTAAAAGTGCGTTGGATATGGATCGTACAAAGGCCTTTCCAAAGAATGTGGAGTTTGATGTTACACTGACCTTTGAGGGAGATCCCAAGGGCGATTACATACGCTCGGTAACACCAAACCCACGTTTGGTGACCGTGGCCCAACACCATTCATTTATTGAACTGCCCGATGCAGGCTATGAAAAAAGAGTGTACGACCCCCGTTGCGGATCTTACCCTTTCACTTATTATGATTATGCCACCCCGGTACAAGAGCCTATTTTAAAACGCTTTGTTACCAGACACCGACTGCAGAAAAAGGATCCCACGGCCGACGTAAGCGAAGCGGTGGAACCTATTATCTATTATCTGGACAACGGTACACCAGAACCTGTACGTTCTGCACTGTTAGAAGGTGGGAGATGGTGGAACCAGGCTTTTGAGGCCATAGGTTACAAAGATGCTTTTCAGCTAAAAATATTACCAGATGATGCGGATCCCTTGGATGTAAGATATAATGTAATCCAATGGGTTCACAGATCTACAAGAGGATGGAGCTACGGCAGCAGTATTACTGATCCCCGTACTGGTGAGATTATGAAGGGGCATGTAAGTTTGGGAAGCTTGCGTATTCGTCAAGATTTTTTGATCGCACAAGCTTTGATGAACAAACCATTTGCGGAAAGGGACGATAACCACGATGCTATGTTAGCCTTGGCCTTGGCAAGAATACGTCAGCTTTCGGCCCATGAAATAGGGCATACTTTAGGTTTTGCCCATAATTTTGCCGCCAGTACCAATGGACGAGCTTCTGTAATGGACTATCCGCACCCTCAATTCTCCATTTCCAATGGAGAGATCGATTTTTCAAAAGCCTACGCAACCGGAATCGGGGAATGGGACAAAGTAACCGTTGCCTATTCCTATTCGGAGTTTTCCAAAGATACCGATGTAAAAGAAGCACTGAACAAAGTATTGGCAGATGCAAATTCCAAAGGTTTGCGGTATATCTCCGACCAAGATGCCAGACCGGCAGGCGGGGCACATGGACTTGCACATTTGTGGGATAACGGAAAAAGCGCAAGTGAAGAGTTAAACAATGTATTGGCGGTTCGCAAGATGGCCATTACAAATTTTTCGATGGACAATATTAGAAAAAACGAACCCAACTCCGTATTGGAAGATGTTTTTGCGCCTTTGTATTTTTTCCATAGATATCAAACGGAAGCCGTGGCTAAGCTTATAAGCGGGTTAGACTATAACTATGCGGTAAAAGGCGATGGGCAAACCACCGTATCGATCTTGGACAGAAAGATTCAGGAAAATGCCTTGGGCCAGCTTTTAAGAACATTGAATGCCCAGGAAATAGCCATTCCCAGGGAAAAACTTTCTTTGTTTCCACCTAGGGCAATAGGGTACAATCGTACCAGAGAATCGCTAAAAGGCAGGACAGGGATATCTTTTGATGCGCTTTCAGCACCAGAAACAGCAGCCGATATGACATTAACTTTCCTTATGCACCCAGAACGTGCATCGCGATTAATACAACAGAAAAGTTTAGATCATAATAATTTGGGGTTGTCGGAGGTGTTGGACAGGGTTATAGAAAACACGGTCAATAAAGATCACAAGGACAGCTATATAAGTGAAATACAGGCGATTATTAATTTTAGGGTGCTACACCATCTTATGAGTTTGGCCGCACATACTTCGGTACATCCCCAGGTAAATGCCCTCGCCAGGGAAGCATTGCGCAAAGTGAATGCCCTGACGCTTAAAGGAGATCAAGGGGCAAACGACAGGGAAATTGTACGTAGAATAAGCAATTTTAATAAACACCCTGAGCGGTTTAAAGTTATTCCTTCCCCCAAAATCCCAGATGGTTCTCCTATTGGCATGGACTGTATGTACTAATACCTTTTACCCAGCTTTTAAAGACACCTTCTTATTAACCGAATAAGTGAAACAATGTGGAAATAAATTTAATCAGTGATACAGTAACCAAACCCACCCAGGGGATGTTAGAAGCTATGATGGGCGCCAAGGTAGGTGACGACGTTTTTAAGGCAGATCCTTCGGTAAATGCATTGGAAGCAAAGGTGGCGGGTTTTTTTGGCATGGAGGCCGCACTGTTTTTTCCAAGTGGTACCATGGCCAACCAAACAGCCATTAAACTCCATACAAACCCGGGAGATCAATTGATATGCGACAAATATGCGCATGTTTACAACTACGAAGGTGGTGGTGTTAGTTTTAATAGCGGAGTTTCTTGTAAACTGGTGGATGGCAATAGGGGCATGATGACAGCCAGTCAGGTAAAGGATGCCATAAACCCTCCCGATTTTTACCACAGCCCTCTAAGTAAATTGGTATGTATTGAAAATACCACAAATAAGGGCGGCGGTGCATGTTGGGATTTTGATGAACTGCAAAGTATACAAGAGGTATGCAATACCAACGGCCTGGCATATCATCTAGACGGTGCCCGACTATGGAATGCCTTGGTTGCCAAAAAGGAATCTCCCTTACAGTACGGCGCCATGTTTAACACCATAAGCGTTTGTTTCAGTAAGGGCCTGGGGTGTCCTGTAGGTTCTGCTCTTGTGGGCAGCAACGATTTAATACAGAAAGCACTTAGGGTAAGAAAAGTACTGGGAGGAGGAATGCGCCAAGCCGGTTTTCTGGCCGCCGCTGCAATATATGCTTTGGATAATCATATAGACCGACTTGCAGAAGATCATAGGAAGGCAAAAACAATAGGGGAGGTGCTCACAGGGTTATCTTTTATAAAAAAGGTAGAGCCCATAGAAACCAATATCATCATATTCGAAATTGATGAAAACTACCTCAGCGGCGATCAGTTTGTGGAAAAATTGGGAGCGAAAGGAGTTCAGATCATTAGCATGGGCCAAGGAAAATTACGTATTGTAACCCATTTGGACTATACCGAAGCGATGCATAACGCCCTGCTAGAGCTATTAGCGAGCTTAAACTAAACCTAAATCTAGGTTGGGTGGTAGCGAAGTAATGCGGTTTCTTAGATTTTTTATGCCATTCTCCATACCCGCTTCTGAATTGTATAGCTGACTATTGCCAATAATTCTTCCGTTGCCGTCTTTTAAATTAAAAAGGAATTCCCCGGAACTATTTGTTCTTCGCTCAAAGGCATTATTGTTTTTTACCAAGGGATACAGGCTCGTAATCGTTTTTTTTATAGCCTCTTCACTATGGAATTCTACACTTTTTAGCAGAGTAATCCCACCTTCGGTCTTTAGGCTGAAGCTAAAACTGTTTGTCTTTTCCTTTTTTATTTGAATCATAGCGGGGTATTACAACATACCCTTAAAAATACGATATTTTAGGTAGCATTGTAACAGTTGAGGACCCGATTTATCAATAATTCTTGGCTTCCCTGTGCATTTCATCGATGATTTAATGCTAATTATCGATATTTTGATTAGATTTAGCGGACTGAATGGCTTGGTCTATTGAAAAGAACAACAAGTAACACCAGAACACTGACCAACCTCAGAAGGGCTTCACTCTAATAATTATTAGGATTTGAAGCCCTTTTTATTTACAGTGTTTTTGCAGTAGGTTCAGATGCGGTTCAATATAACCGTTCATATTGTATCCGGAAATTTCACCTAGTTCCCGTCCCTTATGATTAAGTACTTTCATCAACGGAAAAACCCCCTTTTTGTTAAACTTGGATAAAAGTTCCTTGTTGTGTGCCAATAACTCGGAGGTAAGCAGGTCTTTATTCCTGGGCATATCAATATATAACAATACGTAATGTTTCGCCAGATCCTTAAAATTGGAAGTTTCGAACAGATCGGCCTTTAGCATTTTACATGGAGGACACCAATCGCTACCCGTAAAGTAGAGTAGTACGTTTTTATGTTCCTCTGCAGCTTTTTCCATAGCTTCCGCATAATCTGTAGTCCAATTAACTCCTTCTACCACTTTAAGATCGGCCTGGGCAGAAAGCAAGACAGGTAATAAACAGAATAAGAAGATTTTTTTCATCGATAAGATTTTGGTTAAGTCACTTCAAGAATCGGGCCTATTTAAAAAATGAATCCATCCCGGGTATATTGGGCATGCCTTCTTTGGCAACTGCCGCAAGCTCAGTTTCGTTAACGTTTGTAGCTCGTTCTATAGCTTTGTTCAATGTTAAAACCAAGTAATCTTCCAGCTGCTCTTTGTCCGCCATAAGCGCATCATCAATGGTAATGTTTTTTATCGTCCGGTTGGCGGTAATGGTAACGCCCAAGAGTCCGTCGGAGGTTGCTTCATCCAAAAGTACCGTGTTGAGTCGGTCCTTGGTAGCTTTTACTTTTTCTTGGGTTTCCTTAAGTTTTCCCATCATACCCATCATATCTCCAAACATGTCGTTTTTTTAAGATTCTACCTACAAAATTAGTAAATTGCGCCGAAAATAATATTTTTTATGATAGCATTAAGAAAAAAGGAAGTTGTTTTTTTGTTATGTGTTACTTTTGCCGTTTCCTGTCAAAACCAAAAAAAGGATATGACCAAAACACCGGCCCCGATTGCCAAAAAAGTACCCAAGGAATTAGTAATGCATAACGATGTAAGAGTAGACAATTACTATTGGCTTAATCAAAGGGAAGATGAAGAGGTAATTGCCTATTTGAATGAGGAAAACGCTTACTATAACGGTTTAACGGCGCATACCAAAGATTTTCAAAAAACACTTTTTGATGAAATGAAAGGCCGGATCAAAGAAGACGATTCTTCCGTACCCTATAAACAAAATGGCTATTGGTACTATACGCGCTATGAAAAGGGAAAGGAATATCCAATATATTCTCGACGGATGGGAGAGGAGCAGGCCAAGGAAGAAATTTTGTTCGATTGCAATGAAATGGCAGAGGGGCACGATTTCTTTAATTTGGGAGGATTGGCGATAAGTCCGAATAACAAATTAGCAGCATTTTCTATTGATACCGTATCCAGAAGGCAATATATCATCCAGATCAAGAATTTGGAAACCGGGGAAATATATCCCGATAAAATAGAAAATACTACAGGAAGCGCCGTATGGGCAAACGATAACAAAACCCTGTTTTATACTCAAAAAGATCCTGTAACCTTACGTTCTGATAAGATTTACAAACATCGTCTTGGTACTTCCGCCAAAACGGATAAATTGATTTTCAACGAGGAGGACGAGACTTTTGGCACTTTTGTGTACAAGACCAAATCAAGAAAGTATATCGTTATAGGCTCTTATAGTACATTAACCTCTGAATATCAGGTGCTAAGGGCCGATGATCCTGATGGACAGTTTAAAATATTTTCTCCAAGGACCAGAGGGTTAGAATACTCTATTGCCCATTACGGTACAGATTTCTATGTACTTACCAATAAGGACAAGGCAACCAATTTTAAACTGATGAAAGTTAAAGAAGAAAATACATCATCGGATAATTGGGAAGAGTTTATTCCACATCGTACGGAGGTGCTGTTAGAGGACATAGATATCTTTAAAGACTATTATGTACTGTCCGAACGAGAAAATGGCCTCAATAAGCTTAAAATTGTGCGTTGGGATGGTAATGACAGTTACTACTTGCCCTTAGAAGGTGAAACCTATACGGCTTACGCAAGTCATAATCCCGAATTTGATACCGAAATTTTAAGGTATGCGTATAATAGTATGACTACCCCAAGTTCGGTCATAGACTTTAATCTTAGTACCAAGGAAAAGACCATTAAAAAAGAGCAAGAAGTGCTTGGCGGAAAGTTTCAAAAAGAAAATTATCTGTCCAAGCGTATCTGGGCCACTGCAAGGGACGGAGAAAAGGTACCCATGTCCATAGTATACCATAAAGATACTGATTTGAACAAGGCAAATCCTGTTTTACAATATGCGTATGGGTCTTATGGGGCAACCATAGATCCCTATTTTTCTACGGTACGCTTAAGTTTGTTAGATAGAGGGTTCGTTTATGCCATAGCACATATTAGAGGGGGACAATATTTAGGAAGACAATGGTATGAGGGGGGTAAGTTGTTAGAAAAAAAGAATACGTTTACCGATTTTGTGGATTGTTCCAAGTTTTTGATCGATAGTGGTCTCACCAGTCCAGACCATCTGTATGCCGCAGGCGGCTCGGCAGGTGGCTTGTTAATGGGTGCTATAGTTAATATGGCTCCCGACTTATACAACGGTGTTGTTGCGGCCGTACCCTTTGTAGATGTAATTACAACGATGTTGGACGATTCCATTCCGCTAACAACAGGAGAATATGACGAATGGGGCAACCCCAATGATAAGGAGTATTATGATTATATGAAATCGTATTCCCCTTACGATAACGTTACGGCGAAAGCATATCCCAATCTTTTGGTGACAACGGGTTTGCACGATTCACAAGTGCAATATTGGGAGCCTGCCAAGTGGGTGGCCAAGCTGAGGGAGATGAAGACAGATGATAATCTTCTTTTTCTTGATACCAACATGGATGCGGGCCACGGCGGGGCTTCGGGCAGGTTTGAAGCACTAAAGGAAGCAGCAAAAGAGTACGCTTTTTTATTAGATTTGGAAGGTAAAATTCAATAATTAAAAAAAAATACTAATTTTGTCCCCGAAATATAGTTATTTAACGATTGCTATGTTTTTAAACTAGACCCCCCTTTATGGAACATAAGATAGATGCTTATAACAATATCCTGGAACTTATAGGAAATACACCTTTAGTTAAATTAAACAGGATTGCGGATCAGCTTACCGGAAATTTTTATGCCAAAGTAGAGGCGTTTAACCCGGGACATTCATCAAAAGATAGAATTGCAGCTTACATCATAGAAGAGGCAGAACGCAAAGGTATACTAACTGAGGGCAGTACCATTATTGAGACCACTTCAGGAAATACCGGTTTTAGCATAGCCATGGTGAGTATCATAAAAGGTTACGAGTGCATTTTGGCAGTTAGTTCCAAATCTTCAAAAGATAAGATAGATATGCTCCGATCCATGGGAGCAAAGGTATATATCTGTCCTGCCCACGTTAGCGCGGATGATCCACGATCTTACTATCAAGTTGCCAAGCGACTGCATGAAGAAACCAAAGGATCTATCTACATTAACCAATATTTTAACGAACTTAATATAGAGGCACATTATAAAACCACTGGGCCAGAGATTTGGAAACAGACCAATGGTAATATCACCCATTTAATTGCTTGTAGTGGTACAGGGGGTACTATCTCCGGAACGGCCCGTTACCTTAAGGAACAAAATCCGAAGGTAAAAGTCATTGGTGTAGATGCTTTTGGTTCGGTTTTAAAAAAATACCACGAGACTAAGGAATTTGATGCCAACGAAATATATCCTTATCGGATAGAGGGCTTGGGCAAAAACCTGATTCCTTCAGCTACAGATTTTGAACTAATCGATAAATTTATTAAAGTTACCGACGAAGAAAGTGCCCATACGGCCCGTGAAATTTCAAAGACCGAAGGCCTTTTTGTTGGTTATACCAGTGGAGCCGTAATGCAAGCTGTGAAGCAGTTGGATGCGGAAGGCGAATTTGGTAAAAACAGTAATATAGTCGTAATTTTCCCTGATCACGGTTCTAGATATATGAGCAAGGTATACAGTGATGATTGGATGAACGACCAAGGCTTTTTCGATACCAAAAATGTGGAGGAAGCCCAACAAATAGAGTTCATAAAATAAACTATACTCAATATTTACATCCAAAGCAATGGCACCCGTGGTCATTGCTTTTTTATTGCCCCCTAAAATAATTTATGAATGCTTGTTAAAAATATATACTTTTGCAGTTAAACCAATCCAGGCTTAATGAGAGACTTGTTTGATAGAATTATTGAGAATAAAGGCCCCTTGGGAAAATGGGCTTCACAGGCAGAGGGATATTTCGTTTTTCCAAAGTTGGAAGGTCCAATTTCCAACCGGATGAAGTTTCAAGGTAAAGATGTAATCACGTGGAGTATCAATGATTACTTAGGTCTTGCCAACTTACCTGAAATCAAAAAAGTTGATGGAGATGCCGCTGCCGAGCATGGTGCCGCATACCCAATGGGTGCTAGAATGATGAGTGGGCACACAGATTTTCACGAGCAGTTAGAGCAAGAACTGGCCGCTTTTGTACAAAAAGAATCGTCCTATCTTTTAAATTTTGGATACCAAGGCATACTTTCCGCAATTGATGCGCTAGTGTCCAAAGATGATATAATCGTTTACGATGTGGATTCGCACGCGTGCATAATAGACGGGGTACGTCTGCATATGGGCAAACGCTTTACCTTTAAGCACAACGACATTGAAAGTTTGGAAAAAAACCTGGATCGAGCCACAAAAATGGCCGAGCAGACCGGGGGAGGTATTTTGGTGATTTCCGAAGGCGTTTTTGGTATGCGTGGCGAACAAGGGAAGCTTAGGGAAATAGTTGCCTTAAAACAAAAATATACGTTTAGATTATTGGTAGATGACGCACATGGCTTTGGAACCTTGGGTAAGACCGGTGCTGGTGCTGGTGAAGAACAAGGTGTGCAAGACGATATTGACGTGTACTTTGCCACTTTTGCAAAATCTATGGCAGGTATAGGTGCTTTCTTGGCGGCTGATAAAGAGATTATCGATTACTTAAAATACAACCTTCGATCTCAAATGTTTGCCAAATCGCTTCCGATGGTTTACGTAAAAGGCGCCTTAAAGAGGTTGGATATGTTACGTACCATGCCAGAGTTAAAGGCCAAGCTGTGGGAAAACGTAGATGCGCTCCAAAACGGACTTAAGGAAAGGGGATTTGATATAGGGACCACATCGAGTTGTGTTACCCCTGTTTACCTAAATGGTAGCATTCCGGAAGCTATGGCGCTGGTTAAGGACTTACGAGAAAACCATGGAATCTTCTGTTCCATTGTGGTTTATCCTGTAATTCCCAAAGGATTGATACTGTTACGTATGATTCCTACAGCCACACATACCTTAGAAGACATTGCCATTACCTTAGAAGCATTTTCAAGTATCAGGGAACGTTTGGAAAACGGAACCTATAAGCGGTTATCGGCCGCTGTTGCAGCAGCAATGGGAGAATAGTATTACTTAAATACATATTGAAACTACCCAATGTGGGCCTTGGATGATTATCGAGGCTATTTTAAATCTTTTCTATAGGTTCTTCGTCGTTTATGGATAACGGGATCAAAATGTTTCCATATTTGGCGTATAGCGGTGTTTTCTTCCAATTCTGGCGTTCTTATACAGTTTTCTATACCTTTTGCCTTAAAAGTCTTATAATATTCATTAAAAATGATGGCGGTTACCCCTCTGTTTTGATATTCGGGATGAACCCCTATTAAATAAAAAATTACATCCTTACTTTTTTTCTTGGCTTGTAGCAGGTGATATACACCAAAAGGGAACAACTTGCCATTCGCTTTCTGCAATGCCCTGGAAAAAGATGGCATTACTATGGAAAAGGCAATAAGTTTATCTTCCTTATCTACTATGAACTTAATATATTCGGGATTTATAAAGCTGATGTACTTTTTCTTAAAGTATTCCTTTTGGATATCCGTAATGGGCACGAAAGAGGCCAAGGACGAATACGTTTCATTGAAAAGGTCAAACATTTTGTCGGCCATGGGAAGCACATCCTTCGTTTTTTCGAAATTGATTTCCCGCAGTCCGTAGCGCCTCTTTATCAATGACTGTATTTTAACGAACAATTCGGGTTTGGTATTGCTAAAGGGAAATTTGTTCTCTAAGTATTCTTTCTCCTTAACAAAGCCCAGGGTTTCAAAATGGTTTACGTAGTAGGGATGATTGTACCAGGTGATCATGGTCCCAATATGATCAAAACCCTCGGTAAGTACACCTACCTTGTCCAAATTGGAAAAACCTACCGGCCCTTCCATATAGTCTAGCCGATGCTGTACGCCTATTTCGGCCACTTTTTCTAGTAGGGCCTTGGAGACTTTTTGGTCGTCCTCAAAATCGAACCAACCAAAACGCATTTTTTTTATTCCTTGCTGATCTACTTCCAACCGATTTATGATGGCTACTACTCGGCCAACGATCTTATTGCCTTCGTAGGCTAGGAAGAACCATGCATCCGCATCTTTAAAAACCGGATTTTTAGATTTATCAAAGGTCTCTAACTCGTCTTTAATTATTGGAGGTACCCAATACGGAGAGCCTTTATATAGGGAAAAGGGAAATTTTACGAATTTTTTTAACTCAGCTTTGGTAGTGGCCTCTTCTATACGGATCATATACATTGTTTTCTGCTATCAATATTAATGATATTAATCAACAGAATAAAGCCTCAAAGTTAATTTTAAGTGATTTGTTTGGGGTAGGGTATCAAAAATCTATTACCCCATCATCTTTGCCTTTTTTCTTTTTTTTCAGTTTTCGCAACTGTTTTTTTGAAGGCCCAAGGTCAATATCCTCTGCACCACGGCCCTTATTTTTTTTCTTGGCCTTTTTCGCTGCCTTCTTTTCTTTTTTCATTGAGTTCTTCTTGATTGGGCCTCCGGCCCCGCCTTTCTGATCCTCAATTGCTATAGGATCGTCTTTGTGCATATCAAATCGATAGGAGAACCCAGAGGATACAAAGATCCGCGAGGGAGAATTTTTAAAATTGGCCCCTAAATTTAAATCTACCTGTAATTTTTCACTGATTAGGTGGGCAACACCGCTTCTTAGCAAAATATCGGAATAACGATCACTTTTTACACCCTGATTTTCAACAAAAACGCTCCATTTTGGATTCCTAAAGGCATGGGACAGCGATATAAGATAACTCCATTCTGGAAAGTCCGTGCCTATTCTGTCGTAGGCAATATTCGAAATCAACACAAATTTTGGCGTAAGCCTGCTCTGGGTAGCTACCATAACCCGAGGAGAGATCGTAGGATCACCAACATAAAACGGATTATCTCCCAACACTATATTGGCACCAGCGTAGACCGAAACGGCCGGAATAAGGTTTTTTAATTGAAAAAGATTATTGGCACGCCAGCTGTATAAATTTGGTTTGTTGGCCTCCGGATTTTTGAATGGGTCATAAACCAAAAATTTAAGTCCAATCCGGTTTCTGGAAAAATCGGTTCGGCTATCCTCGGTACCCAAATTGGTAAATGTAATGTTCTGGTTTTGAAAAGTACCCTCCCAGTTGAGTTCTAAAGCTTCGAAAAGAAGTCCGTACCGAAGTGAAAAATCGGCCCCCAATATATTCGATTCTGTGTTCAACTGGTTGTGATCTTGTTGTTCGTATAGCCCTCCAAATTCTATTTGAAATACATTTCTTCCAACGGCGTAGGCACTTACTGAAAGCCCTGGCCTGTTAGAATTTATGACATCGGTGTACTGGCAGAAGCCAAAAAAAGGGGCTGTAAAAAGGACAAGGATAAGAAGTTGCTTTATTTTTTTCATTTATCTACAATTACCGGTCTATTACTATTTTATTATTATTTTATGACTTTTGCTCATTTAATACAACGTTAGAATTGTACTTTTGATATAAATAGCTTTAAGAATATGGGTTTTTTGAAAACGGTTCTCATACTGCTGTTAGTATATTATCTGCTTAAAATACTGGCCAGGTGGTTTGCGCCAAAACTTTTTACTTATGCCGCTCGCAAGACGGAAGCACATTTTCGTGAAAAATTTGGAACCTTCAACGGTCCCGAACAAAACCAAGATGAGCAATTTGGTGATGTAATCATCAACAAAAAAAAACCGCCAAAATCGGGTTCCTCAGAAAAAGTTGGAGATTACATAGATTTTGAGGAAATTGACTAACTTTTAGTAAAGGGCCAACCATTTTTAAAATCAATATCCGTGAAGACCAACGTTAAAGCGTTATTTGTCCATTTTTTTGTTTTCGTTTTTTTTGTGGTAGTAGCTCTGGCCTATTTTCATCCGGTGCTTCAAGGGAAGGTTATTTCGCAGTCAGACATACAACAGTATACTGGCATGGCCAAGGAACAGAACGATTTTAGAAAACGTACTGCGGAAGAGCCTTATTGGACCAATGGCGCTTTTGGTGGCATGCCTACTTATCAGCTAGGTGCCAATTACCCTCATAATTACGTTAAAAAGTTGGATAGCGTAATCAGATTTCTTCCTAGACCCGCTGACTACCTCTTTCTATATTTCATAGGATTTTACATTTTATTATGCTGTTTAAAGGTAGATTACAAATTGGCAATTGTAGGGGCGTTGGCCTTTGGGTTTTCTACTTACATGATTATTATTCTTGGGGTTGGACATAACGCAAAAGCACATGCCTTGGGCTATTTGCCTATATTGTTGGGAGGAATACTTTTGGTGTTCAGAAAAAAATATATTTGGGGATTTATACTTACTGCACTGGCCATGGCATTGGAGGTAGGGGCCAACCATTATCAGATGACCTATTATTTTATGCTCCTGGTCGTAATTCTTGGATTATCGTATTTGGTAGGTGCAATTCGAAAAAAGAAACTAAAACATTTTTTTACCTCGGTTGGTATTTTGATCTTGGCAGTGGTCCTTGGTATTTCTGCAAATGCAACGGCCCTTATGGCCACCAAAGAATATGCTGATTGGAGTACCAGGGGAAAAACAGAATTGACCGTTAAGCCCGATGGGTCTCCAAGAGAGAATACGCAAGGTCTTGGCAAAGATTATATTACAGCTTATAGTTATGGGATATTGGAGTCATTGAATCTATTTGTCCCCAGACTCTTTGGTGGTGCCAGTGTAGAGGATTTGGGCGCTAACTCCAAAACCTATGACTATTTAACAGAACAAGGACTTTCCAAAAGCAAAGCCTTGGATTTTACCAGTGAGCTTCGCCTGTACTGGGGAGATCAACCTGGGGTATCAGGGCCCGCCTATATAGGGGCCATTATCTTCTTTTTGTTCGTTCTGGGGCTATTTTTGGTAAAAGGAAAATTTAAATGGTGGTTACTTGGTGGTACCATAATGTCACTGCTTTTGTCCTGGGGCAAAAATTTTGGATTGCTCACAGATTTTATGATTGATTATTTTCCGCTGTATAATAAGTTCAGGGCGGTTTCCTCCATACAGGTTATCTTGGAACTATGCGCTCCTATTTTGGCCATTTTGGCTTTAAAAAAACTTTTTGACTCCTCGGAAGAGTACAAAAGAAAGATGGTTGCACTAAAAACCAGTTTTTTTATTGTTGCTGGTCTGGGAGTGGCTTTGCTTCTCCTTAAGGGAACTTTTGATTTTGTGGGTCAGAGTGATGAAACCTTTAGGCAGTACTTTGGAGATGAAGTGGTGACCATGATTCAGCTCGACAGGGAAGCGGTTTATACCAGCGATACCCTGCGTTCCCTTGTCTTTGTGCTACTCACGGCTCTGGTATTATGGCTGTTCATTAAAAAAAGAATGAAAAGAAGTCTTGCCGTAACTGCTATTGGTGTGCTTGTTCTCATAGATTTGGTAGGTGTTGGCCTGCGTTATGTAAACGAAGATAATTTTGTTAGAAAACGCCAGATGGAAGCACCATTTCAGGAGACGGCCTTGGACAAACGTATATTGGAAGATACGGAAGTGTTTAGGGTTTACGATCCGTCCGAAGGTTTAAACGGTGCCAGAACCTCTTACTTTCATCAGTCCATTGGTGGGTACCATGCAGCCAAACCTGCCGGAATTATGGAGTTGTTCGATTTTCATGTGTATAAAAACAATATACGGGTGCTCAACATGCTAAATGTTAAGTACGTAATACAACAAGATGAAGAGGGCAGAAGCTATCCGGCGATAAACCCAAATGCCAATGGGAATGCATGGTTTATTGAAAAGCTGATTCCGGTGAAAAACGCTGATGAAGAAATTTTAGCTTTGGACAGTATAGACGTTAAAAACACTGCGGTGGTAAATACATCGGTGTTTCCAAACATTCAAAACTTCAATTTAACTAAAGATTCAACTGCGATAATTACTTTGGTAGATTATAAGCCCAACCATTTAACCTATACGGCCTCAAATACAAGGGACGGGGTGGCCGTGTTCTCGGAAATGTATTACCCCCATGGTTGGAATGCCTATATTGATGGAGAGGCACAGTCTTCCTTTAAGGTGAATTATGTGCTTAGAGCGTTAAAAGTACCTTCTGGGGATCACAATATAGAGTTTAAGTTTGAGCCCAAAGTTGTTAAGACAGGAAGTAAGATTAGCTTAGCAAGTTCCGTATTGCTTATATTACTTAGCTTGGGCGGGGCAGGTTTTTCGATCTGGCGTTCCAGGAAAAAGAAAACGTAATGCAAAAGGCACTCATTATCTGCTATTATTGGCCTCCGGCTGGCGGACCAGGGGTGCAACGCTGGCTTAAGTTTGTAAAATATTTGAGGGATTTTGATATAGAACCGGTGATCTATGTGCCGGAAAACCCCAATTATCCCATTTTAGACAAAACACTGGAAAAAGAGATCCCTGCACAACTAAACGTTTATAAGCACAAGATTTTTGAACCGTATGGGATTTCCAAGCTTTTTTGGAAAGGAGAGACAAAACAGATAAGCAGGGGAATTATTAAGGCAAAAAACCAATCGCTTTCCGAGAAGGCGTTGCTTTGGATACGCGGAAATCTTTTTATCCCTGATGCCCGAAAATATTGGGTAAAACCGTCGGTAGAGTTTTTGTCGGGCATTATACAAAAAGAAGGGATTAAAACGATAATTACCACGGGGCCACCACATAGTGTACACCTTATTGGCCTAAATCTTAAAAACAAGTTCGATATTAAATGGCTAGCAGATTTTCGTGATCCGTGGACATCCATTGGTTATCACAAAAAGCTCAGGCTTACCGCAATCGCACATAAAAAGCATAAAAAACTAGAGCGCTTTGTATTGAATACTGCGGACAAAATTTTGGTGACCAGTAATACTACAAAAAAAGAGTTTACGGCATTAACGGATAAACCCATTGTTACTATTACCAATGGACATGATTTGGATGTGAACGAAGTTGTTTCGTTGGACGATAAATTTACACTCTCCCACATTGGTTCCCTACTTACGGGAAGAAATCCTAAAAACCTATGGAAGGTTCTGGCAGAGCTGGTACAAAGTAATGAATCTTTTAGGGCTTCGTTTCAGTTAAAGTTGGTCGGTGTTGTTAGTACGGATGTTTTGGACACCATTTATAACCATGGTTTAAAGGAATATGTAACCTTAGTGGATTACCTTACACATGATGAGGCAATAAGATTTTTGCGAAAATCACAGGTGCTATTGCTTGTCGAAATTAATTCTGAAGAAACAAAAGGTATAATCCCTGGGAAGCTATTTGAATATATGGCCGTTGGTAGACCTATTCTAGGAGTAGGACCACAAGATTGGGAAGCGGCGCGTATTATTAAGGAAAGTAATTGCGGCGCTGCGTTTGACTATACCGAGGATTCTGAACTCAAAACCTTACTTTTGAAATGGTTCGCTACCTATACGGCGGAAGAATTGACAATTGTCCCGAACGGGGTAGATCAATATAGTAGGAGGGAACTAACAAAGCAACTAGCAGCGGAACTGCAATGGGAATAGTCTTTAAACAAACGGCCAGCAATACCCTTATTACGTATTTGGGCTTTGGAATCGGTGCCATTAACACCCTTTTTCTCTATACCCGTTTTTTAACTGAAGAGTATTTTGGTCTGGTAGGGGTTATATTGTCTACCTCAACCATTCTAATGCCGATATTGGCCTTTGGCGTTCCCAATACCATGGTTAAATATTATAGTAGCTTTCGGAATACCGAAGACACCGAAGGATTTCTTACCCTTATGCTATTGCTGCCATTGCTTTTCATCATTCCAATTAGCGCTATTGCATATTTCACCTATGATGTTGTCGGAAGTCTTTTATCCAATAAAAATGCTATTGTAAAGGATTATGTTTGGCATATTGTACTGATTGGGCTGGCCATGGCCTATTTCGAGGTTTTTTATGCCTGGGCCAAAGTACAGATGAAATCCGTTTTTGGCAATTTTATGAAAGAGGTCTTCGTAAGGCTTGGAGTTACTGTCTTATTAATAATTCTTTATTTAGACTTTATTACGGTCACCACCTTCCTAAAGGCCTTGGTAGCGTTATATTTGTTGCGTACCATAATCATGAAATTGTATGCTTACTCGCTAAAGCGGCCTAGATTACATTTTAAGTTCCCAAAAAATACATCAACAATTTTAAAGTATAGTTTTCTCATCATCATTGGTGGTTCAACAGCCGTAGTGTTATTGGAGATAGATCGGTTTATGATAAATCAATTTATAAAAATTGAAAACGTGGCATACTATAGTGTGGCTATTTTTATTGCCACGGTAATTAGCGTTCCGGCAAGGGCCATGCATCAAATTACCTACCCACTTACCGCCCAGATTCTCAATGAAAAGGACATGCATGCCCTGAAACAGCTTTATCAAAAAAGTTCTTTGACCTTGTTCCTAATGTCTGGATTGATCTTTACTCTTATCGTATTAAACCTTAATGATCTATATGCCCTTTTACCGGAAACGTATAGTGGAGGCCTGATTGTTGTTGTTTTAATAGGGCTTGCCAAAGTTTTCGATGCCCTATTGGGTAATAATAATTCTATTCTATACAATTCGGATCATTACCGATGGGTGTTGCTAATGGGCGTTTTTCTGGCGCTCCTTACCATAGGGTTAAATCTGTGGCTTATTCCCGTATACGGCCTAAACGGAGCGGCCTTAGCCACCTTTTTGGCCATAGGTATCTATAATATGGCTAAGTTCTTTTATGTAAGATCCAAATTCGGTATTCAACCTTTGACCTTAGCAACATTTAAGGTAGTATGTCTTTTATTGTTGGTGGGCATCTTGTTTTACATTGTCCCTTTTACTTTTCACCCCGTTTTAAACATCCTACTAAAAAGCACGGCTTTGGTGATTATCTATTTTTGGGTTTTATTAAGGTTCAATATATCCGATGATGTACATAGAATGCTATTAAAATTTTTAAAACGATAAACCCCGTAGGAACGAATTCGCTACGGGGCTTAAACAACTAACCAACCTAAAAACTGTCTTTATTGCTTTTTAGAACGACTTCTAGTGCTTACGCTTCTGGTACTTCTAGAAGGGGCTTTGCTTACCGTTCTTCTGGTTGTAGTTCTTTTGGAAACATTGTTTCCTTTAGAGCTTCTGTTACCAGACCGGCTTGCGACCGTCCTTTGCGTTCTTGTTGTACTGCTTCTTACCTTGTTGCCCGTATTTCTACTCTGCGGCTTTCTATAGGTATTGGTAGTACTTTTTACTGTTCTATTGTTTGACCTACTTTGAGGTTTTCTATACGTTTTGGTACTTCTTGTAACGGTTCTGCTCCTTGGCGTTGTTTTTACCTCTCGCTTAGTCACCGTTCTATTTGCTGCCGGTCTTGTGCTGCGAGCGTCCCCTTTACGTATGGAAGTACTCCTAGAAACTGTACCACGGCGGTCTGAAACACTTCTATCTACCGATCGTTGACTTCTTGTGGCAGACCTACGCGCCGAACTACGCTCTAAGGTTCTACCGTTTCTTACTGCATTGTTGCGCTGGGCAACGCTTCTAGAATTCCTTAGGCCATCGTTTCTTCTATGACCTCTATCGCGCACGGCTACACGTCTGTCATTTCTATATATTTTATCCCTTCTGTTATGATTTCTGTTGTAATCATAACGGTGACCAACTTTGGCATATGCACGCCTGGTGTTATACCTATAAGGTCTATAGTACGTATAGCGTATTGGTGTATAGTACCTTCTATAGGGCCTATTGTACACTAAACAAAGATTAACGGCCGGTCTGGCAAAATACCTGTGAAATGGCCTGTACACATAGTTTCTGTTATAGATATTGATATAACCTGTGTGGTGGCTATAATAACCTCTATTATTATAATAGGCGTATAAACCACCTACACGGTGTACTCTGTTGTTTCTGTACCAAACGTTGATATCACCAATTTGCGACACCCTTCCGTAGTAATCATAATAGATAGGAACGTTCTCTACCTGAATTACAGCTCCATAATCATCATATTGGGTATAGGGGCTATAATCGAAACCCGAATTAAAGGTGATGTTGGTATTTCTAAAATTGACGCTGGCGCCAAAATTTGATCTATTGTCTATGTAAAAATCGAACTCGCCATCCGGATATACTGAAAACGTAATGCCGTTCTCAACAAAAATGAAAGAGTTGTTGTAACCATAAGCATTGCGCATTGCAACCTTATCTTCAGCTGTAACGGCCAAGGCACTAGAAGTGCTTAAGATCAGAGCCGCAAAAAGGAGTGTTAAATTTCTCATGATATAAGGTTTTAAATTTCCGAATGCAACTATTTACATTCGATAACTATATACCAAACAGCGTGCCAGAAATTTAATTAATTTGTAATATATTGACTGTCAGCTAATTATAAATTTGTATTAGCTCTCGACTTTATTTTTAGTAAAAAACAATAGCAGTTGCCATAAAAAGAGATACCCCAAAAGTGGGTTTTTGGAATACTTAGAGAATTACGGGTGGCGCAATTTTTTCTCTCAAATATTTGGCGGTAATAGAGGTCTCTTCTTGTATAATTTCTTCCGGAGTACCCATGGCCAATAACTGTCCTCCGTTTTCACCACCTTCTGGACCCAAATCTATAATATAGTCGGCACATTTGATCAACTCAATATTATGTTCGATGACAACAATGGAATGGCCCCTTAAGATTAGGGCTTCGAAGGATTTCAACAGCTTTTTTATATCATGAAAATGCAAACCGGTTGTAGGTTCGTCAAAAATAAACAACGCTTTTTCCTTGGTACTGCCCTTAACAAGGAACGACGCCAGTTTAATACGTTGTGCTTCCCCTCCCGAAAGGGTAGAGGAGGACTGCCCTAGCGTTACATAACCCAAGCCTACATCCTGTAGGGGTTTTAATTTGCCCATAATTTTGGGCTGTTGGTACTTTTCAAAGAATTGGATGGCATCGTCAATGGTCATATTTAGGATGTCGTCAATATTCGCATCTTCAAATTTCACTTCCAACACTTCTTTTTTAAAGCGTTTGCCATTACAGACGTCGCACTGCAAATGTACATCGGCCATAAACTGCATCTCTACAGTAATCTCGCCCTCACCCTTACATTTCTCACACCGTCCACCATCAACATTAAAAGAGAAATGTTTGGCTTGGTAGGCACGTAGCTTACTCAATTTCTGGGAAGAAAATAAGGCCCTAATATCATCATAGGCCTTAATATAGGTTACGGGGTTAGAACGGGAAGACCTGCCTATAGGGTTTTGGTCTACGAACTCTACATGCTTTATGGATTGGTAGTTACCAGCTACCGATGTAAACTGGCCCGCCTTTTCTCCGTACCCGCCAACTTCTTTCAATATTATGGGGTATAGCAGCTTTTTCACCAAAGTACTTTTTCCACTACCGGAAACACCGGTGATTACGGTGAGCACGTTTAAGGGAAAGGTTACATCTATATTTTTGAGATTGTTCTCCCTGGCTCCTTTTATTTCGATATGATTTTTAAAGACCCTTCTCGGCTGGGGTATTTCAATCGTTTTGGTACCGTTGAGATAATGCGCGGTAAGGGAGGTAGACTGCAATATCTGTTTGAAGGTACCGTGTGCCACAACTTCACCTCCATGGGTGCCCGCTTCGGGGCCTATATCTATTACTTCATCGGCAGCCTTCATAATATCCTCATCGTGCTCTACTACAATAACCGTATTACCAAGATCGCGGAGCGATTTTAGTACGGAAATTAAATTTTCTGTATCCTTGGGATGCAGCCCAATGCTGGGTTCATCCAAAATATACATAGACCCTACAAGACTACTGCCCAAAGAGGTTGCCAAATTTATGCGCTGGCTCTCCCCACCAGAAAGTGTATTGGATTTTCTGTTTAGGGTAAGGTAACTTAGGCCTACCTTGCTTAAAAACCCTAATCTGCTATTGATCTCCTTCAACAGGCGATCGGCAATTTGTCCGTCGTGCTGGTTCAATTCAATGTTTTCAAAAAATGCTACCAACCGCGCAATAGGCAGCTCTACAAGTTCTGAAATGGATTTTCCATCTATTTTTACATAGTCGGTCTCTTTTCTTAACCGTCTGCCTTTACATGAGTTGCATTTAGTCTTTCCACGATATCTAGAGAGCATAACCCTATTCTGGATCTTATAGCTTTTTTCTTCCAACATCTTAAAAAAGCTAGTGATACCTTTAAAATGCTTATTGCCGTCCCAAACCAGTTGTCTTTGAGCTTCTGATAACTCAAACCACGGTTTGTGGATGGGAAAGTCAAAGGTATATGCGGCATTTACCAGTTGATCCCTATACCACCCCATACTTTCTCCCCGCCAGGGAAATATTGCATTATCATAGACAGATAGTGAGGTATTGGGAATCACCAAATCTTCGTCTATGCCAATAACATCGCCATATCCTTCGCATTTGGGACAGGCCCCGTAGGGATTGTTAAAACTGAACAAATGTACATTGGGTTCTAGGAATTTCATCCCGTCCAACTCAAATCTATTGCTAAAGGGTACTTGCTTGCCATTAGTCAGTTCTTCAATGATACAATTACCCTTTCCTTCAAAGAAAGCTGTATCTATAGCATTGGCCAGTCGGTTGTAGAAATCTTCATTGTCTTGTGTTATTATACGGTCTATTACTAAATGAAACGACCTATCCATTTCCGTAATTGAATCGTTGATCCGTATAACTTCGCCCTTATATTTTATTCTTGCATAGCCTTGCTTGGCGAACATTTGTAGGGATTTAATAGGATCCCTGTCTTCTTTAATGTTAATAGGCGCCAATAGTAAAAGTTTGGCTCCTTCATCAAACTTCTTTATGTGGTCTATAACATCGCTGACAACATGTTTTTTAACCTCTCTCCCGGATACAGGTGATACGGTTCTGCCAATACGGGCATACAAGAGTTTAAGATAGTCATAGATTTCAGTAGAAGTACCTACCGTTGATCTGGGGTTGGTAGAATTTACCTTTTGCTCAATGGCAATGGCCGGGGCAATACCCTTTATATAATCTACCTTTGGTTTGTGCAATTTCCCCAAAAACTGTCTGGCATAGGACGATAGACTTTCTACATACCGTCTTTGCCCCTCCGCATATAGGGTGTCGAAGGCCAAACTAGATTTCCCTGAACCCGAAAGTCCGGTAATAACCACCAATTTATTCCGGGGAATTACAACATCTATATTTTTAAGATTGTGCAATTTGGCCCCTTTGATAATAATGTTCTCCTTTGGATTTACATCCGCTACTGACACCATGTTCTTCATTAAGTTGGCAAAGATACAATATGTACATTTTAATTGCCAGCGTCACTGTAATATCGATGCAAAATAGGATTGGGAAAACACATTTTTTTTTCGACCTATAATTTTTTTTCTATATTTGAATTCTAATAAAACGTTAATACGCCTATACGAGAACAATTACTTTTTTAAGATTAGACGAGTAACCTTAAGCCCTTTACCCCTGAAGGGGCCCCTAATTTTAACCGAAAAAAGTAATTGGTATGGAACCACACATTAGCGATTCATTCTTGATAAGAGAATACATGAGCGGGGAAGAAAGAGCCCTGGAAATTCTTATCAAAAGACACAATCAACGCATTACCCGTTTTATTTATTCCAAAGTTATGGACCGTGAAATTACGGAAGATATCTTTCAGGACACCTTTATTAAAGTAATAAGGACACTTAAAAAAGGATCTTATAGTGAAGAGGGCAAATTTTTACCCTGGGTTATGCGTATAGCGCATAACCTTATCATAGACCATTTTAGGAAGACCAAAAGATTACCAAAGTTTGAGGGTAGCGATGATTTCAACATCTTTTCCGTTATAGGGGACGAAAAGTTGAATGCAGAAAAGCAAATAATAAAGGATCAAATAGACGTAGATCTTAGATATCTTATAGAAGAACTTCCTGGAGACCAACGCGAAGTACTGTTTATGCGTATATATAAGGACATGAGTTTTAAAGAAATCTCCGAAAATACGGGGGTTAGCATTAACACGGCTTTAGGTAGAATGCGTTATGCCCTTATAAACCTCAGAAAGATAATTGATAAGAATAATATCGTTTTAACGAATTAATCGGGCCTAGGTCTAGTAGAATCACTATTTCCATCTTAGTTGCGTTATTTTATCATAACAATCTAAGATATGGAAAAAAGTTACCCTGAAAACGTTGAAACATGTGAACTTGTTAAGGCCAGTCCGGAAACGGTTCAGTTTTTATTGAATTATTCCAAATCCCTTAAAATAGTGGATTACGAAGGAATGAAATTTGAAAGTAATATAAACTGAGTATGTTTAACCACTAACAACGCATTACAATAAAAAACAGTGAAGCCGCCAAATATTTGGCGGCTTCACTGTTTTATTACCCGCATATCGTACCAAAATGGAAGTATTTACTATTACCATTATTATAAATAAGGGTTTTAAGCATTTCTAAAATTGGCTTTCGGTAAACTACATTTTCATCAATTTATTGTATAAAAAATAAAAAACCATCGTTTGACATCAGAAATAGGGTGTTTTACAACAATGTTTTTTCCCACCGTAGTGTTTTATATAGTTTTAGGTCATAATTAAAAATTGAACGCCTATCTAGTTCGATAATAACAAAGACGACAACTAAAATGAGTTTAGCTCAGATCAACAAAGTAAATACCCTAATCTTAACCAAAAAAAACTAATTTGTATGGAACTACAGATTGACGACTCGGTACTAGTAAAAGAATACATCAGCGGTGACGAAAAAGCACTGGAGATACTTATCAATAGACATAATCAGCGTATCAGTAGCTTTATATATTCCAAGGTTATGGATCGGGATATTACCGAAGATATTTTTCAGGATACCTTTATTAAAGTAATCAACACCCTTAAAAAGGGTACCTACAGTGAAGAGGGTAAATTTTTGCCCTGGGTAATGCGTATTTCGCATAACCTTATTATTGATCACTTTAGAAAGACCAAAAGAATGCCAAAATTTGAAGGTAATGACGACTTCAATATTTTTTCGGTCATTGGCGATGAAAAATTGAATGCCGAAAAACAAATTATCAAAAACCAGATCGATAGTGACCTTAAGTATTTGATTGAAGAACTTCCGGACGACCAGAAGGAAGTGTTACTTATGCGTATCTATAGGGATATGAGTTTTAAAGAAATTTCCGAGAATACCGGTGTAAGTATTAATACTGCCCTGGGAAGAATGCGTTATGCACTGATTAACCTGCGGAAAATAATAGAAAAGAACAACATTATCCTAACAAATTAAATACCGATAAGTACCTTGTAACAATATTTCTATTTTAGTTGCGTTATCCTTGTATAACAATACTATTAATATGGAAAAAATTTACACTAAGGTACGGAACACTTGTAAACTTACTTCCGCTTGTCCAGAAACGATCAGATTTTTACTGGATTATTCGAAATCACTTCAAATAGTTGATTATCAAGGAATTAAGTTTGAAAACAATTTAAACTGAAACATCTAAAGGCTCGTTTTTAACGGGCCTTTTTTGTTTTTCTGTAGTTCTCTAAAACCTTTTTTCTCCCTATAGTTCTGGTAATGATGTCTTTCTGCAAATCCCAGCCCCTAGCTGGCGAATATTCCCGACCGTACCAAATAATCTGAAGATGCAGTTCGTTCCAAAGCTCCTTTGGAAAAAGTCTTTTGGCATCTTTCTCGGTCTGTACTACATTTTTTCCGTTGGTAAAACCCCATCTATACATTAAACGGTGAATATGCGTATCCACAGGAAATGCAGGAATACCGAAGGCCTGGGAAACTACCACACTGGCCGTTTTATGTCCTACACCCGGAAATTCCTCCAACAAACTTATATCCGATGGTACTACACCGTCATATTTCTCGATAAGAATTTTTGATAACCCATAAATCCCTTTAGACTTCATAGGAGATAGCCCCACAGGCTTTATTATCTCCCTAATCTGTGCTACGGACAGCTTCACCATATCATAAGGATTATCTGCCTTTGCAAACAATATGGGGGTTATTTTGTTTACGCGCACATCGGTACTTTGGGCAGAAAGCAATACGGCGATCAATAAGGTATATGGGTCTTTGTGATCCAAAGGAACCGGTATTGTTGGGTATATTTCCTGTAGCGTATTTATAGTAAATTGAACCTTTTCGGCTTTCGTCATTTTTGCGTAGTTTTATCAAAAAAAGAAACACGAATTTAATTAAAAATTGACTATGAACACATTAGGAGTAGGAGATAAAGTACCCAGTTTTTCTGTTAATGATCAGGATGGTAATGTTATAAACCTATCGGACTACAAAGGCAAAAAGCTCATCGTTTTTTTCTATCCCAGGGCAAATACTCCAGGATGTACGTTGGAAGCTTGCAATTTAAGGGACAACTATGCAGAATTACAGGCCCAGGGATACCACCTTTTGGGCGTAAGTGCGGATTCTGAGAAAAAACAGTTCAATTTTAAAAAGAAATTTAATTTTCCTTTTCCCTTATTGGCAGATACCGACCACAAGGTCATTGATGCCTTTGGGGTTTGGGGATTAAAAAAGTTTATGGGAAGGGAATTTGATGGTATTCATAGAAAAACCTTTGTAATAGACGGGAGCGGGGTAGTTGTTAAGGTCATAGACAAGGTAAAGACCAGAGACCACGCCGCCCAACTACTTTAATTGAGTCTTAAGCAAAAAAAAGAGTCCGTACTAAATAGTCTCGGACTCTTTTCTATATATCCCTACTAGGTAGTAATCTAGTTACTTAACTTTTTCACTCTCCGCTTCCAATTTACGGGTAAACAACTTTTTCTCCTTAATGATCTCTGCTACACCTTCTGGCAACATTTCTTCCCAACCTTCTTCTCCGGAAGTTATTTTTTTAAGCACATCCCTAGAGAAAATATCCATAATCTCCGTATCATAATCAAAAATATCCATCACCTTGCCATTGTACTTAAAGAATTTGTACAATTCTTTCATTCTAGGATGTACCTTAACGTTGTTGCTGGTCATCAACTGTCCGGTTTCCGGATTTTTCATGGGATATAGATACACTTTCAAGTCCTTAAAGAAGAGTTTACCAAAGGCTTCAAGTATACCACCGCTTAAGTGTCTATAGTATTTTTCATCAAATACATCCACAAGGTTGTTTACACCCATGGTTAGACCAATTTTTGCTTTGGTATAATTACTAAAATATTCTACAAGTTTAAAATATTCCTGAAATTTTGATATCAACACGGTATGGCCCAAAGAGCACAGCAATTCTGCCCTATCCATAAAATCTTGCTCGTCAATTTCACCTGCGGCCTTAAGATTTGAAAGGGTAATTTCGAACACCACAATAGTGTTTTCCTCTTCCACGCTCTGCTCTCGTATAAGAATATCGTAGGATTTTTGATACATGTCCATGTTAACCTTGGTAACCGGTCTAAAACTTCCCCGCAAAGCCAAAATGTTCTTTTTATACAACACCGTGGCAGGTAATAGGTTATTACCATCGGGGCCAAACATTACGGCATCTGTCATGTCGTTTCTTATGAGCTGCAGACTCATTAACCTATTGTCTACATTTTCGAAATTTGGACCGGCAAAGTTCACCATATCTATCTCTACGGTGTCCTTATCGATATGATCGTACAAATATTTTAGCAGCTTTCTGGGTTTGTGGTATTTAAAGAATGCACCATAGATTAGGTTTACTCCCAAAATACCCAAGGTCTCTTGCTGAAGACGTGCTTCGTTCTGCTTAAAACGGACGTGGAGCACAATCTCGTCCAATTCCTTTTGTTTCGGATCTAATTGAAAACGAATACCTAACCAACCGTGACCTTTGTATCTCTTGGAAAAATCTATCGTGGCTACGGTATTGGCATAAGTGAAGAATAGCTTATCCGGATGTTTTTCCCGGCTTATTCTTTCTTCCATCAAACGCATTTCATGGGAAAGCATCTTTTTTAACCGAGGTTGGGAAACATATCTAACCCCTGGTTCCGTACCATAGATGGCATCGCTAAAATCCTTGTCATAGGCACTCATAGCCTTGGCAATGGTACCGGAAGCACCTCCAGACCTAAAAAAATGCCTGGCAGTCTCTTGGCCTGCGCCAATTTCTGCAAAAGTTCCGTAAATGTCCGGATTTAAATTAATTCTAAGGGTTTTGGCCTTTATGGATGGGATATTTTCAAAAGCGGTATCCTTTTTTAATACTGAAGCCATTGTGTTAGTTTTGTGTGTAGCAAAGTTAAAAAGAATGACCAATGTATTAAATAAATAAGTTATAAATTTGAAATAAATAGATAAGGGGTTGAAAATTACTTTTTTGGGTACCGGAACATCGCAGGGAATACCCGTAATTGGGAGCACTCATCCGGTATGTCTAAGTAAAGATCCAAGGGATAAAAGACTACGCGTTTCTGTGATGATTTCATGGAAAAATTACAATTACGTAATAGACTGCGGCCCCGATTTTAGGCAACAGATGTTGACCCATAAAGTGTCTAAATTGGATGGTATTCTTTTTACCCATGAACATGCCGATCATACTGCCGGTATAGATGATATAAGACCGTTTTTTTTTCGTCAGGGCGATATTCCTATTTATGCCCACCAACGTGTGGCAACCTCATTAAAAAGGAGATTCGACTACATTTTTGCCGATGAAAACAGATACCCAGGAGCACCGGCTGTGGAAGTTAACCTCATTACCAAGGACAGCGCATTTAAAATAGGTGATCTAGAGGCCATTCCCATAGAGGCTTTCCATAATAGACTACAGGTCTTTGGTTTTCGGATTTTAGATTTTGTGTACCTCACGGATATTAAGACGGTAGAAGATGAGGAATTGAAAAAAATAAAAAATGCCCAAGTATTGGTGGTCAATGCATTAAGGGAAGAACCCCATCACTCACATTTTAATTTGGAAGAGGCTTTAGCATTTGTAGCGTTAATAAAACCAAAAAAAGCCTATTTTACACATATCAGCCACCTTTTGGGTTTTCACAAAGAGGTGGAGAAAAAATTACCAAAAAACGTACATTTGGCATACGATAATTTGGTTTTGGACCTCTAAGCATATATATCCATGAAAAGTAAGATTTTTTTATATCTGTTCATTTTTGCCGCCCTTATAAGTTTGTATCAATTTGTTAGTGCCGGTAACATGGTTTCTGATAAAAATGAACAAATAGATAGCTTAAAATCCAAAAATGAAGAACTTCAGAAGACTATGAACGATACCGTACAAACTTTACAGCTAAAGGTGTTGGACATGCAATATTTTTCTTTGGATAACAACGATGATGCCTTGGCTTACTATGATCATCTAAAGCTCCAAGACCCATCTAGGTACATTGCCGATAAATTGCTGGAGACAAACGAGACCAAAGGCGATAACCCCCTAATACCCTACGAGGGCATGCAGAGCGACTTTAAAATCAACAAAATAAAGATCCTTAACCATAAATGGATTTTGGCCGATTTTTCGGATGGGAAACATTGGGGAGAAATAATCATCAATTATGAGCTTAAGGATAATTTAGGTGTAGACTTTACTTTGGTTGACCACCTATTATATACCCGAAGCAACTAAATCCTATCCTTTAACCACTTGCTGAAGGCATAAAAATTCTGGGGAGATACACCATGGCCCATTGGAAACTCCTCATAGGTATGTAAAATCCCCATTTTTTTAAGTACTTCTGGCGCTTTTTGCGCCCAACTTACAGGAATAACCTCATCTACTGTGCCGTGAGACGCATAAATATTTAAGTCTGGTTTTTCGGCGTCGGTGCTGGCAATCAGTAAATTTTCGTTGATATACCCACTAAGTGCAATAAGGTTCTTAAATTTTGTGGGATAAGAAAGTGCCACGGCATAGCCAAGAATGGTACCCTGACTAAACCCCAACAAGCTTATATTGTTTTGATCTAAATGATAAGTGCTGCAAGCTTCTTCTATAAAAGCTATAATTTTATCCCGAGATATTTTTGCCTGTTCGTCATCACTCCACTTGCCATACTCTGCATCAAAATTAATGGCATACCACGCATGGCCAAAAGGTTCTAACGCATACGGGGCACGAACGGATATTATACAAAGTTCCGGGGGTAATTCTGGCGCAAAAGAAAAAAGATCTTCTTCATTGCTTCCATAGCCATGAAACATAAAAAGTACTGGGGGTCTACCTTCTTTTAAGGACGAAGGACGGATCAAATGTTCCAATGATAAGGGAGCAGTGGTCATACTATTGAATAAAGGTGAACCATTTCTGGAAGTAGTCCCCTAAGACGGGGACCGATTGTTTTTTATTGTTTAAGGCCCCTATAAAACCGTAAAACCAAAGGACAATGTAGAAAACGTACAATCCGTACCAGGCATAGGTATTGTACCATTGGCTTAAAAAAAGCGCAACCGCCAAAAAAATGAGATGTAGTCCAAATGCTTGCCGTGTATGGAAACGGGCAAATTCATTTTTGGGTTCCAGATTCATGGTAATGGCTATCAAAGCGCCAACCATGGTCATATACGCAATAATTGCCGTAGTCTTACCTTCTTTTGCTTCGTTCATTATATTCAATTGGGGGTCTGGTTACTTCCAGAAACTACAATCTTAAAAAGGTTTTGGGTTTTATTCACCTATAGAACCTACCAACGGTACTTTCTCTGTCTTACCGTTTACTGCATTAACAAGCCCCAGCACGGCAAGGATCCATGCTACCCAACTTAGATAGCCAAAAGCCCCAATGCCCGTAAATATTACCAACATGGTTCCACCAATGGCCAATACAACACCTAAAAGCCATACTCGTAAGGCTTGTCCAATATGAAATTTGGCAAAGGCATTTTTTTTATCGTTGTTCATGAGGTAGGCAATAAGCACTCCAATAAGGGTGATATAGCTTATAATTGCCATTGTTTTTCCTTCGTTGATCGTTTTTTCATCCATTATTATATTATTTAAGGGTTGGTAATTTGTCTTTAAAGATACTTAAATTATTGTTTTACCGTTGCATATTACCCCGTAGACCTTACCTTTAATAGGCTGTCCCAGGAACATGGTATTCTTTGAGGTGGAAAGGATATCGTTTTCCCCAAATTGGAATGTGGCGTCAGGATCAAAAAGCGTTAAACACGCTTTGTTGCCTTCTTTTAATAGTGGCTCCTCTATTCCGTAGCGTTCTCTGCCTTTAGTAAGTAAAGTCACGGCCATTTCTGTAGGTACCAATTGGTTCAGGATTCCGAAAGCGCTTTCAATACCTATGGTTCCATATGCGGCATTATCGAATTCTACCCTTTTTTCTTCTATGTTCATGGGGGTATGATCACTGGTTACAAAATCGATTACACCATCTTTTAAACCCTTTAAAAGGGCTTTACTATCCTTTTTAGTACGTAATGGAGGCATTACTTTATGATTGGAGTCAAAATCGGTCAATACCTCTTCCGTAAACCAGAGGTTATGTAGCGCTACACTGCAACTTACGTCTAAACCTTTCTTTTTGGCATCGGAGATAAGCCTAACGGCATTGGCCGTAGAAATTGTTGGTATATGTAATTTTCCTCCTGTGTATTCCAAGATAAAAAGATCGCGGGCAATTCTAAGCTCTTCTGCCAGCGCCGGAATACCTTTAAGTCCAAGCCTGGTAGAAGTCTCCCCTTCGTGCACCAACCCTTTGCCAGCAATGGACATATCCATTGGAAAGGAATGTACCAACCCATCCAAATTGCGGGCATATTGAAGGCTTATTTTCATTAGGTTAGAATTTTCAACGGACTTCTTAAAGTCGTAAAACCCAACGGCTCCGGCATTTCCCATATCATAAAGCTCTGCCAGTTTTTGTCCTTCGCCATTAACCGTCAAAGTTCCTAAAGGGTATAAGTTTGTAGCACTCCCATTGGCCATGTTCTTAAGGAATACAATGTCGGAACTAGAGTCGGGAAGGGGGTTTATATTGGGGTTTAGTACAATATCCGTAAAGCCACTTTTTGCAGCAACGGTAAGGCCGTTGGAAATCGTTTCTCGCTCCTCATAGCCGGGTTCTCCAAAGCAGACACTACTATCGAACCATCCTATGGATACATGCAAATTCTTAAAGGTGATTGTTTTGGTGTTTTTGGTAGTAGGCAGATTAACCCCAATTTTCTCAATGGTTCCATCGTTTATTAAAATATCCCGTTTTTTAAGATGAAGCCCTTTGTTGGCGACATCTATGATTTTTACAGACTTTAATAGTACCTTCATTTCATTCGATTATAGCAGTGGAGCTCAGGTAAATTTGTTTCATCCTTAAACTCATTTATAATATTTTTGAATCAGCATCTCTACCAACATTAGCAGTATTGCTAAAGTAACAAACCATTTCCAAAGCTCTGTAAGGCTGCTATCTTTTTCGATAGTTTCAAACAGATCGGCTATGGAACCTTGTTTGCTGCTGGCGCTAAGATTGTTTATATCTAAATAATTAAGCTTGCTCTCTTCCGTACTGTAGTTAAAACTCAAATTTTTAATAATACTATCATTATCCTTAATACTATAAATACCGCTGGTCTCAGGATTTTCAAAGAAAGTTAATATTACCTTATTGGGGAGCGACCGTTGTTGTGGTATAAATTCGCCCCCATAGCCAGCAACTTTAAGAATATTGTCTTTGGACAGGGAGGTGGGTATATCAACGTTTATGGTGGTACCCAGGAGGTTGTATAGTTTGGGCATCTGTAAGCTATTGATGCCCATGTTATAGAACGTGGGTACTATTAAGGGCGAGTTTTTAAAATTGGAATTGGCTTCCCCGATTGAGGAGGTGAAAATGTAAAGATTACGGTTGCCGATCAGGAAAGGACGGTTGTCCTGAAATGAAAGAATATGGGGTGCCCTTGTATTTATCTTGTAATAGCTATTGACTTTTGGATATTGAAAATTGGTCACTTTCTTCTCAAAAACGTTTTGGTACAGGGGGTGGTCAAAAACAATATCGGTAATGTTCTGTTCAATATCCGATCTATCGGTGAACACCGTGCCCAAACCGGCCACCAAGGCATTGTAAGCAGAAATATCGGCCTCAGTGGAAGGAATGATCGCTAAGGTTCCATCATTTGAATAAAAAGACCTTAGCGCCATTACCAAGGCATTCGGTATTGATTTTGGTTCGTTTAATATAATTAGGTTCTGCGTTTCTAAAAGACTGTAATTTAAATCGCTAAGACTGAATGAGGCAAACTGAAACTGTTCTTTTTCAAAAATGCGGTTTAAATAATCACTAGCCCCTTCTCCAATACTTAAAACCTTTATTTTTTCTTTATTATTGATATTGAAGAAAAACAGATTATCATAAGTTAGACCGTCGTCCGAAATTTCTATTTTACCATTTATGACCGAATTACCCGGCAATGAAAAGACTACGGCTGCCTTTTTACCATTGGCGAAGTCTGCCGCGGTCTTGGCAATAAGTTTGTCATTATTAAAAAGAGAAACCGCCATGGTCTCGGAATCCGTATTACTTGATAAGACAGCAGTTAGCTCCACATTTTCGCCAAATACGGTGTTTACATAAGCGGTGTCTATCGCTATGTTTTGTAATTTGTCTGTGGACAGTTGCACAAGATGCCTTTGAAACGGGCTGATCGTATCTTGCGAGTAGGAGACCATATTACTTTGAAAGTCGGATATGACTATAAAGTCCTTTATATTAGTCTTGGAGTCACTGAAAAAAGTAGCGGCTTTCAATTCCACCTCCCGTAATCCCAGCTGCTTAGAGGTATAGGGAAGTGTAAGTAAATCGTTTTGGATATCTTTTATAGAGACATTCCTAAAGACCTGCTCATTGGTAAAAAGGCTAAAATTATAGTCTCTCGGAATTCTTTTGAGAAGTTCTTGGATGGCGGCATCCCGTAAAGTACCATTGTCCGTTTTGGCCTGCATGCTAAAGGAGTTATCCAAGAATATTACCGTTTCCCTTGTTTTTAAGGCTGATTTCTCGGCGAAAAACGGTCTTGCAAAGGCCATAACAAAGGCTGCCAACATCAATAGTCTGGTAGCGAGCAAGAGCCATTTTTTTAGACGGCTACTTTTGCGCGATTGGGCAATCACCTTTTGTAACATTTTTACGTTGGTGAACGGCGTTTTCTTAAACCTACGAAGCTGAAAGAGGTGGATAATGATAGGAATCAGTAGTAGAAATAAGGCCCAAAGTAATTCTGGATATTTAAACTGCATTCCTGATTTTGATTTGGCAAATATAATGATTTCACCGTTTAATGTTTTATGCTAAGGATGGAAAAAAGCAGCTTTTAGAAAAAATTAACCTTCGGGCCTCAATTGCTCCTGTGCTAACAGAAGAAAAAATAATCGTTTTTTGGATGTTTATTTAAGGAAGTAAAGTACTCTCGTATCATGCTCTGTGCTTCTTCATTGGCCACAGTAATAATACTTTGCGGGTCGTTCAGTCCTACCAAATCCGAGTAATGTAACATTTCTTGATCGTATATTTTTTTACCTATTTTTTTTGGATTATCGCACAGCCAATAAAAAGGAAGTTTTTCTTTTATAAGGCCTTGCGCAATTGTTTTGCCCTTGTTCCCTGCGCCCCAGAGTGCCAAGGGCCTAGTGTTATCAAATTCTAACCTTAAAAAGTAAAACAGTTTAATATCTAAAAAATAGTTTTGGGCATAATGTTCACTGGTCCGCGAAGTTCTTGTATCGTAATCGCGCCACAGATGTAAAACTCGATCGCAGGGTAGGCATTTAAGACCTGTTTCATAAAACCGAAAGGTAAGATCATAGTCTTCGGGATATCGATCATGATCAAACGCACCACAATGATCCAGATCTTCTTTAAACACCATCCAACAGGGAGATGGAATAACACATTCCTTGTAGATTTCAGCATAGTTGTTTCCGGTTTGGGTAAGCAGGTTTAACCAAGATTCATAACGTTCATAACCGTTGCTGATCCCTCTATCAGAAAAATATTTTACCTGTCCTATGGCAACATGGCCCTTTCCTTTTTCTTTAAGTTTGGCAGCCATGATCTCCAATTTGTCCCTTGTCATAATATCGTCAGAATCCATTCTGGTAATGAGCTCCCCGGAAGATAGGGAATAGGCTTTTCGCAAAGCGTTTATGATACCGGTACCCTCGTTTTTAAACACTTTGATCCGGTCATCGTCTTTTGCAAAAGAATGGAGTATTGTGGCGCTAAGGTCTGTAGAATGATCATCAATGGCCAATACCTCCCAATTGGTATAACTTTGGTTTTGGATGGAAGCCAAACACTCCGGTAGAAAAACGGCCGTATTCTTTACCGGAATCAATATGCTTATTAAAGGATCTTCCATCAGGGCAAGTTAGTAAAATAGCATAACTAGATGTACCAAAAAGATAAATATGGTCAGCTATTTCTTATCGATAAGGTCTTTAATAGATACTTTATAAATTCGGCTGTTACCGTTGGCGTAGGTGTTTAAGGCAGATTGAAGTGCACCAATGGATTTAAAACCTTCTGATTTTATTGTACTTCTTCGACTGGTGAAATACAAAATGTACGAATCCATAGCTACAAACGGACAGTAGTCCATATACGCAGAATTAACCGCTTCACCCATGTTTACAGCCTTCTCCCAACTGTCGTCCTCCTTCTGAAAACTGATATAGAGATCACCGCTTCCCAGCCCATCTTCTCGATTGTAACCGCCAAAAATCAGAAAAGATTCGTTAGGCGCTATATATGCATTGTATTCGTAACCTTCGGTATTTACTGTAGCCCCTAAACCGATAGGTTGGTTGTACTTCCCATCTTTAAACTCACTAAAAAAAATATCGTCCTTTCCAAGTGCAGTAGGGGAGTCGCTTGTATAATACAAATTTCCATTGTTGGCAAGACTAGGATAAAACTCGTTATGTTCGGTATTAATCGGGGAACCCAAATTCTGTGGTTCAGACCATGGATCTCCCTCGCCGTTCCTCGTTACAAACCAAATATCAAAATCCTTTGTTTGGGTGTCATCTGTGGTCAGTGGCCTGTTGGAAACAAAATACAGACGTAATCCATCCGGTGAAAGAAAGGGTTCCAAATCTTTGTATTTACCCGAGAAACTGACTAATTGAGGTGGGGTCCATACATCGTTTTCTTTTTCAAGGCGCACTATAACGGATACTTCTTCAGCAGCACTTTGTACGGTGACATATGCCTCCCGGGTATTGGCCGACAGGGTAAAATCGCGCACTTTCGAAAATTCGGAAAGTATGGGGAGTGCTGGTTGTACGGTCCCCGATTCCTGAGCTTGCTGATCTGTAAAAGATAGCAATGCCATAATGCTGAGCAAAGCACCGGTTTTCATTTATTTTTTGTTGAGAGCCTGTTGTATGGCCTTTTCTACCAAGGGCGACATAACCTCATATCCTTTTGCATTGGGATGCACACCATCAGAACCATAGGCTTCAATCATACCATTGTTCCCATCCTCCATGGCCGAAAAGTAGTCTAGATACACAACACCCTTTTTCTCAGCATAATCTTTTAGCATGGCATTCAACGCGGGAATTTTTTTATTAGGTTCTTTACCCGTTCTCCAAGGATAATCAAAAGCGGGTAATACGGACGAAATTACAACACTGATATCGTTTGCTTCCGCCAATTCCGTCATGGATTTAATATTATCGAGAATCATTTCTAGTGTAATTGGGCCAGTGTTTCCCGCTATATCGTTGGTACCGGCAAGTATAACCACTACTTTCGGATCTAACGAAATTACATCTTGTCTAAAACGCAATAGCATCTGGGGCGTTGTCTGACCACTGATTCCCCTGTTTACATAGGGTTTGCCATCAAAAAAACTCGGCAGGAGCTGTAACCAACCAATAGTAATGGAATTGCCCATAAACACTACACGTTCCTCATCTATCTTTGGTGCTCCCAATTCGACGTTGGCATCTTTAAACTGGGCGAGGTTTGCCCAATCCTGCGCTTCTAGTTCATCTATCATAAAAAGTGTAAAAATAAAAAGGCTTAAAATTAATTTTTTCATAGTTGGTACATAAATTTTTTAAATCGCTATCATGGGTTATTAAAAGGTGCCACCTGCCCTTTTTCACCGGGTTTTATTCCTTTTTGGGGGGCGTAATCATTATATGTGCCCTGTAGGTGCCAGCGTCCATAAGCCAAGCATGTCCGGGAGGCATTGGCGTAGTGGGTAGCCCCGTTGTTTCCCCCGTGGCAAATGGCATATAAAACACGTAGCGTACATATGGGTTTTCAATTTCCTTGGTCTCTTCGTTTACAGTGCCGGAAAAAACGCAAAGCGTGGCCTTATCGGGCATTTTTAAGGCACCGGATTTTACTTCTTTCTCCCTTATATCAAAGATTTCCTTAAATTCTTTTCCTTCTGCCTTTAGGGCTCTGCCACGTGCCATAAACTCATCGAGACTCTTATGATAAGCCGCAGTGGAGAATCCTTCTTTCTTAGGGTCGTCCGCCAAGCATACATAGGCGTTGGTGCCTTCACGCAGTACTACAAAATCTCCGGCGGAATTATAACCATAGACTAGGGCGCCTTCCTGAAATTCTGCCGGTGCGGCCAAAACAGCAGTTTTTATCTGCCATTCTTTTGAGGGTACTTCCTGACTGAAGCCCAAAGAGATTACATGTAATAGTAAAACCAGTATTCCTATTTTAGTATTTTTCATTGTGATGGATTTAACGGTTTAATATTTAGCCGATTTGCCATTGGCCATTGTTTTTAAGATAAACGCTCGTATGTCGTCATTGGCGTTTTTTAAATCTTCCCTTCTTAGATACATCATATGTCCGCTGCGATACCCTTTAAAGCTAAAACGATCTTTCATACGTCCACTGGGGTCTATTTGCCACATGGTGTATTTTGCATTAAAATAGGTAGTTGCCCCATCATAATACCCGGATTGTACCAAGACGTTGAGATAGGGATTTTGGGCCATTGCCTGCCGCAAATTATCACGGGTATTGTCATCTTCGTTGTTCCACGGATGTACGGGTCCAAACATATTGTATTTAATATCGGTCTTAAATTTTAACTCTTCCTGCAGATAATAATTAATGGCCGGTGTAAAGCTGTGCAACCAAGAGGTGAGTTCTGCACTATAATCGGGTCCGCTTCCGGCCAATTGTTTGTCTATACCCAAATACCGGCTATCTAGCCTACCAATATTATAACCGCCACGATCCCTCATAAGGGCTTTCCAAAAGTAATCCGTGGGAATTTCCAGGTTATGTTGTAAAATTTCTTTTTCTGATAGCCCTGAATAATGGGCTATTTTTTTTGCAACCTCATTTTTCTCGGTAGCACTTATGAAACCACCTTTGGCAAGTGCCGGAATAAGTGTGTTGATGGTATAGGACTCAGATTCTGGTAGTATATCCAACAGATCCTTTTGCTGTAAGTCCGAAGGCAAGGCTTTATGGTGCCAAGCGGCCGCGGTATAGTACGGAAGGTTAAGCGCACCGGATACCGGACCATTTTTGGTAATTACATTATAGTCTGCCGGCGATACCATAATTACTCCATTAAGATACATCCACTGCTGATTTTGTAAAGCCAGGGACAAGCCCATTACTCGGGTACCCCCATAGCTTTCCCCAATAATATATTTGGGAGAACGCCATCTGTTGTTGCGCGTTACAAAGGTGTTTAGCCATTCTGCCAAATATTTAACATCGGCATTAATGCCAAAAAACTTTTCCCGATCTACCTTTTCCCCTTTTTCTGGAATGGTTCGGGAATATCCTGTATTGGCAGGGTTTATATAAACAATGTCACAAACATCCAAAATGGAATAAGGATTTTGCTTTACACCATAGGGTTGCACCGGATAGCCTTCATCATCGATCTTTAGGACACGAGGGCCAGTGTAGGCCAAGTGCATCCAAACAGAACCAGATCCTGGCCCGCCATTAAAAGACATCAATAAAGGTCGGCTAGCACGGTCTTTTACATTATTTCTTGTATAGTAGGTATAATGTAAGGAGGCAATGGGCTCCCCCATATCGTCCCAGACCGGTTGTGTGCCTGTTGTGGCGGTATATGCAAAGGAAGTGCCGTTTACGGTTACATTGTGTTGTGTTACCACCGTAGTGTCCAAGGGCAATTTTCGGTCTTGGGCCAAACCCGATTGTGAAATAAATAGAAGAGAGAATAATGAAAATAAGACGTTTTGCTTCATTTGGATGTTGCTTTTTGAAATTCGTTTAAAAATAGGAATTTAGATTGAAAATAGATAGGTTTTGTATCTTTAGTTGTCTTTCTGAATCTTGATGTAAAAATTGTAATTTTTGAAGACAATTTGTAGTTGAATACTAAACCCTTTTAGATATGAAAAAACTATCCCGCAGAGCTTTTAATACTACGGTTGGCAAAGGCATAGGTGCAGCGGCACTTATGACTCCTTTGACCTGGGCATATGGAAGTCCCAACACACACAAGAGTCAGAAAAAATTGGGCATGGCTCTTGTAGGGCTTGGTAGCTATAGTACTTACCAATTGGCACCTGCTTTACAGGACACCCAATTTTGTAAGTTAAGTGGAATTGTTACCGGTACTCCAAAAAAGGAAGTACAATGGATGCAGCAGTATGGTATTCCAAAAGAAAGCGTTTATAATTATGATAATTTTGATGACATTGCTAATAACGACACCATAGATATTGTTTATGTAGTGCTTCCCAATAGTATGCATGCGGATTTTTGTATACGCGCCGCAAAGGCTGGTAAGCATGTTATCTGCGAAAAACCTATGGCCATGAATGTTGCAGAATGCGATGCGATAATTGATGCGTGCCAAGAGGCAGGGGTAAAACTTAGTGTGGGTTATCGGTTACATTCCGAACCGTATACCCAGGAAGTGAAGCGCATGGTAAGCGAAAAGACTTTTGGCAATGTAAAATACCTCTCTGCCGATGCGGCATACAACTCTAGGGGTAATCCGGATCAATGGCGACTTAACAAGGCGCTTTCCGGTGGGGGAGCATTAATGAACATGGGAGTTTACGCCATTCAGAGCGCAATATACGGAACCGGAGAAAATCCAACCTCCGTTACAGCTCAGGAATTCAGCACTCGACCGGAATACTTCAAAGATACCGATGAGACCGTAACGGCCCAGTTCGAATTTCCAAGTGGAGCGGTAGCCAACATTTTTACATCACACAATGTGAATGCAAACCGCTTATATGCATCATGCGATAGGGGGTGGTTTGAACTAAATCCGGCAAATCACTACGGCCCTTTGCGAGGAAGTACCTCCTCTGGTAGGACGATAGAATTTCCGCACGAGCGTCAACAAAAATTACAGATGGACGACTTTGCAAGCCACATCTTATCGGGGACACCTAATAAGGTCCCAGGGGCCATGGGTAAACGCGATATGATTATTGTAGAGGCCATTTACAAATCCATTGCAGAAGGCAACGTAAAAATACCCCTAGAATTTGCCCCGATGTATGGGTTTGGTGAATGATTTTTCTCTAGCTAATGCAATTGGTTTCCATGAAGCTATCTTATCCTTAGCGATTATAGCGCCTCAATTGTTTTTAAATTAAATAGGTAAGGTACTGTTTACCCACAAGGTGCTACAGCGATCTTGGAATTAAAATTTTTCAAAAACCCCAAGACCAAAAAGGGCAAAGTCGTATTTTACAGGGTCTAAGGGGTCTAATTTTCTCAGTTCGGTATCGAGCAGCCCAAGGGCCCTTGCATCATTCTGTGATCGCTTTAAGAGTCCCAGTTTTCTGGCAACGTTTCCCGAATGCACGTCTAAGGGACAGGACAATTGGGCCGGCCGAATCGTTTTCCAAAGGCCAAAGTCTACACCTGTGGTATTGGGACGTACCATCCAGCGCAGAAACATATTGATGCGCTTGGCGGCAGAACCCCTCTCAGGATCCGAAACGTGTTTTGTAGTTCTTTTGGGATGTGGTATTTCAAAAAATACCTTCTTAAAATTGCTAATGGCCGGCTGCAGCGAAAGGGGAGTGGCATTTTTGGAAAAGCAGTCTTCCAAGCCACCATGGTTGCTATAGATATTGTGTAGGCTTTGTATGAAATAAATAAGGTCTTCTCCTTGGAAGGTACGGTGCACAAAATTGGAAAGTTTTTCCAAATCGCCCTTTTGGTGTTGCATCACAAAATTATGTGGAGCATAATCCAAAAGCTCCATGAGGGTGGTTGCATTTTTAATAATGCTCTTGCGATTACCCCATGCTATGGTGGCAGTTAGAAAAGCGCCGATCTCAATGTCCTCTTTTTTGGAAAATAGATGCGGAATCTTAATAGGGTCTGTTTCCAAAAATTTGGGATGATCATACTGGGCGGCCTTGGCGTCCAAAAACTCCTTTAGTTCCGATTTGTTCATTAAAGGAGAGTTTGGAGGTTCTTTGTTTTTGGATGTATCATTGGTGTTTTGGATCTGCCGTTTACTGAACTAGATTTTTAATTTTCACAGCTTTTTCAAAATGGTCTAACTTATGTTCCAAAATCCACCATGTGGCCATTTCCATTAATAATTCCGGATCGCTGTTCTTATTGGAAAAGAAGGCATAAAACGATAACCCTACATTGGAGCCTTTTGCGGCAATTTTGGCATTGCAAACTGCAATAATTTTCTCCTTTAAAGTGTTGTTTAGCATGTATTTAAGTCTGTCAAAATTTTCAGGCGATGTAATTTGGATTCCAGGATTTTGAACTTAAAAATTACTTAGTTATCAATCCGTCCACCATTGTCAATTTTCTATCGGCCATATTAGCCAAACCCTGATTGTGGGTTACTATAACAAAGGTTTGCCCTAGTTTATCGCGTAGCTCAAAAAACAATTTATGTAAGGTGTCCGCACTTTCTGAATCCAAGTTACCACTAGGCTCGTCGGCAAAAATTATTGAGGGGTCGTTTACCAGTGCCCTAGCAACCGCTACGCGTTGTTGTTCACCGCCAGAAAGAGCGTTTGGTTTGTGATCTATTCTGTGGGATAGCCCAAGAAAATCTAACAGTTCCCTTGCCTTGGCCTCAGCTTGGTTTCTAGGTGTTTTTTTTATAAAAGCAGGTATACATACGTTCTCTAGGGCCGTAAATTCTGGGAGTAACTGATGAAATTGAAATATGAAACCGATATGTTGGTTCCTAAATTTGGCCATCGATTTATCGTTAAGTGCATTAACATCCACACCGTTGATAATTAACTGACTATCTTTTTTATTGGACTGTCCGTCCAAGGTGCCCAAAATTTGTAGCAGCGTGGTTTTTCCTGCTCCGGAAGCACCCACAATGGAAACAATTTCGCCCTTTTTTATATGCAGGGCCACTCCTTTTAATACTTGAAGGTCTCCGTAGAATTTTTGAATATTGTTGGCTTGGATCATTAAAGGAAATTTACGGGATGAAAGTAAACATTAGCGCACACATGGCAAAAATAAAAAAATCAAATCCGTGTTTTTAATAGTTTATGGTAGACTATAGTAATTTTCTATACCTCAGTAAGACTAATCGAATCAATTATACCTTCAAGTATCGGGGAAATAGGTATTTTTAGAAACATAAAGAACAAGGACAATGTCAACAACAATAACAACATATGAAACGGCTACTTTTGCTGGAGGCTGCTTTTGGTGTACAGAAGCTGTTTTTCAACGTCTTAAGGGCGTAACGCAAGTAATCTCTGGTTATACGGGTGGTACAATAAAGAATCCTAGCTACCGCGAAATCTGTACGGGTAGGACGGGCCATGCCGAAGCCATTCAAATTACTTTCGATTCAGCAGTTATCACTTATGAAGAATTATTGGAAGTTTTTTTTGCTACCCATGATCCTACAACCAAGGACCGTCAGGGAAATGACGTAGGCACACAATATAGGAGCGAAATTTTTTATCACACTAATTTACAAAAAGAGAAAGCAGAGAAATTCATCAAGTTTTTGGGAGAGAAAAATGTATTTGAAGCTCCCGTGGTTACCAAAGTGTCCGAAGCCCAAATTTTTTACAATGCGGAAGAAGACCATCAAAATTATTATAACGACCACAGGGCACAGCCTTACTGTCAGGTTATAATAAATCCTAAAATTGATAAGCTAAAAGAATATTATACCGAAAAATTGAACTAAAACAACAAGTTAAATGTCGCCATATCAAAACTTAGAGGAGTACAACATAAAAATTACGAACGATGTAAAGGACCGGTTCTCCAAGATCATCAATGAGATCGGGGAGGATGTAGATAGAGAAGGTCTTATTAAAACCCCGGAGCGGGCTGCCAAGGCCATGTTGTTCCTTACCCAGGGATACAAACAAGATGCCGTGGACATCCTTAAAAGCGCTATGTTTAAAGAAGATTATGACGATATGGTCATTATAAAGGATATAGAACTTTATTCCTTGTGCGAACATCATATGCTCCCGTTTTTTGGGAAAGCCCATATCGCCTATATTCCCAATGGACATATAGTTGGCTTAAGTAAAATTCCCCGTGTGGTAGATGTATTTGCCAGGCGCCTGCAAGTGCAAGAACGGCTAACCCATGATATCTTGGAATGCATTAACAATACCCTAAAACCGAAAGGAGTGGCCGTAGTAATAGAGGCATCCCATATGTGTATGATGATGCGGGGGGTGCAAAAACAAAATTCGGTTACCACAACCTCCGGATTTAGAGGACAATTTGAAAAAATAGAGACACGTAACGAGTTTTTGAAATTAATTAGTTCAAACCTCTCTTAACCCTTATTTTTATTGGTGTTTCGGGCTATTTCGTAGATTTTTCCCAGGACTTGGAAACAGAAAAGTGAAATATTTTCCTATATTTTTTTAACACAAATGTAACATTTCGCCATTTTTTACGTCTATATAATAGGATACCTTCTAAACTTATGACCATGAAGAAGTTTTTTATTGTATTGACCATACTTACCGTTTCACTTGGTTTTTCCCAAAATAAAATCAATATCAATAAGTTTGAAGCACTGGACAGCAATGTAGGAGCTACTATACGCATTGTTAAATCACCGGATTATGGAATAGCGTTAGCAGATGATAGAGGTAATTTGGACGCTATTGGTTGGGAAGTTTCGGACGAGACCCTAAAACTTAAATCCGATAATTCAAATATAGATTTTAGTCAGACCATCATTACGATCTATACACCTTCAATAAGTGTTGTTGGGGTAGCAGATGGTGGAATATTGACTATGGACACAGCTTTTTCCCAGATTGAAAGTTTTGTGGTTTCGGCCGTAGGGGATGCCACCGTGGACCTGTCCAATATAGATTTTAAAAATCTTGTGGCAAACGCTACCACTGGCGGAAAGGTTATATATAGATCTACGAGAAACTTGGTTAGCAGTACGGACGAGGGTGGAAGAATATCACGGGCCGCAGGTGTAAACTAAGTCATTTTCCTCAATACAAATTTTGGCATATACTTTGATTACTTTGGTTGGATTAGCTAATTTTAAATATGTCGAAAAAAGCAGAGCATAAAACAAGGAACCTTTTCTTAGGATTACTATTCGATGCATTGGGAATGGTCTCTTTCATTATCCCGGGAATAGGCGAATTCTCCGATATTATCTGGGCCCCGGTGGCCGGATGGTTAATGACAAGAATGTATAAAGGCAAAATAGGACAGGCAGCGGGGATCGTTACTTTTATTGAAGAAATAATCCCAGGATTGGATATTATACCCAGCTTTACCATTATGTGGTTGTATACTTATGTCTTTAGCAAATTGGGTAAAGGAAAAGTGATAGAAATGAAATAAAACCTTAATCACCTTGCAAATGACCCTTGCGATGTAATTGGGATACATACCACAGCAGTAGGGAAACCTAACGTAAAAGTATTTTTTGCACATCTTCTCCTCTTAACAAAGCTGAGCAAATACCGGTTATGGCTTATGTAAAGAAAATGGTAATTATTTTATGAGAAATCCTAAACCCATGCGGCTCAGCATTTTCTTTTCAAAATTCCAGAAAAAACGAAACTGTCCAAATAACCACCCAATGAGCACAAGTAAGACCTGATATATCGGAAAAATAAGAATCAAGCGCAACGTTGCATATACCAATCCACCCCACCAAAAGCCGTCGGGAAAACTCTCCCTGGTGAGACCCATCCATTCTAAAACGGGTTTGGCCACATAGACCGAGGAAGACCCGGTAATGGCAAAGACAATAAATATGATTACGATTTGAAAATTGGAGTGAATACCCCAGCGCTCCTTTAGTCTTTTCATGTATTGAAAAAATTAGAACGCAAAGATACTTCTTAAATTCGAGGGATAAAAGGCCCTAAACGTTGCCCATATTTCCGTTGAAAATACACAAAGTAGTTGTAGAGTTTATAGTTTACCTCGTATCCATAATCTATCTGGTTGCTATAATCTATTCGCAGTTCGTACAGCCTTGGATTAAAACGTTGTGGTTCCATTACCCTGCGATTCCATTCCATGACCATTAATTGGTTTCTACTTTCCAAAAAATGCTTGGAATAATACCCTTCTGGCCGTGCTATACTTTGCAACCACACATTAAAGCCCGGTTCTATGATGATTATTTCATATTCGGTTACCTCGCTTTTTATAGTTATGGTATCTCCTTCTTTTTGGTTGAAAGCCATTTTTTCCTTATCCGAAATATCTATACTTTCTTTGGTACTCTTACAACTGGCAAGAGCCAACATAAAAATAAAGGCAATAGCAGTTAATGGAAGTAGTATCTTTTTCATTTCAATATATTTAAGCACGGGTCCTATGTAATGGGTTACAGGGTCTGCAATTATACAATAAGATACAAAAAAACCATTCGGGTTGGGCGAATGGTCTTGTTAAATAAAGTTAATTATACCGGATCTATTTTCCGAATAGGCCACCCAGAAGGCCTCCCAAACCACTTTTCTTTTTACCTCCTCCATTAAGAACCATTCCGGCTACATCATCCAAAATACTTCCATCACCGTCGGAATCCAAGAAAGATTCTATTAAAGATTGCTGTTGTCCGCCGCTACTTCCACCACCCAGCATATCTCCCAACAGACCGCCTAAAGCATTGGAATCGTTTACGTTCTGTTTTCGGGTCTGTTGTCCCAAGAAGCCTAATAATATTGGAGCGGCCACTTTTAATATCGTTGCCACCGAACCAGCGTCCAATCCGGATTTTTGGCTAAGTGCGTTTTGCACCTGTGGTTGTTTTCCTCCTAAAATATGTCCTAGAATACCAGCACCATCGTCCATAACGGATTGGTCAACGCCACCACCGAATAAACCTCCCAAATCGTTTAAAATTCCACCGTCGTGTTTATTGGATAGGGCGCTCATTAATCCTTGCGCTCCTTCGGGTGTTGCCGCATTTCTTTTCATGGCTCCCATTAAAACCGGCAAGGCCATACTTAATACGCTGCTTGTTTTATCCGCGGGTTGCCCTGCTTGTTGTGCTACTCCTTTAATGAGTTGTTGACCCATAGGGCCGCTTAATAGATCTAGTATTCCTGACATGTGTTTATTGATTTATAGTTTTCCCCAATGTACAAAAATCTATGTAAAAGAAAGTTGTTGGAAAATTAAAATGGTTTTATGCAAGAAGGTCTATGATCTGCGACGCCAATTCTTCCCCGATTCTATCTTGGGCTTCTTTGGTAGCAGCACCGATATGTGGGGTTAAGGAGATGTTGGGATGCATTAGTATTTTTATTTCCGGATTGGGTTCAGATTCGAAAACGTCCAATGCAGCAAAGGATAGCTTACCACTTTCCAAAGCGTCTATAAGGGCAACCTCATCTAGAACACCGCCACGTGCGGCATTTACGATACCCACACCCTGTTTCATCATTTCAAATTCGGGTTTACCGATAACGTATTCCTTTTGTGCCGGAACATGAAGCGATATAAAATCGGCCTCTTTTATAACTTCTTCCTTGGAAAGGGACTTAAAGTTAAAGGTAACGGACTGTCCATCAAAAAAAGGAACTTTTACCGTAGCCGTTTCAATAAACGGATCAAAATAAATTACTTTCATCCCGGCACCCAATGCTATTTTTGCCGTAGCTTGCCCTATTCTTCCAAAACCGATGACCCCAAGGGTTTTTCCCCTGAGTTCCACGCCTCCGGCATAGGATTTCTTTAGTTTTTTAAAATTGCTATCGCCTTCCAAGGGCATATTGCGGTTGGCATCGAACAAAAACCGTACTCCACCATACAAATGGGCAAAGACCAATTCGGCCACAGATCCAGAAGAAGCGGCAGGGGTGTTTATTACATGCAGCCCCTGTTCCCTGGCATAGGCAACATCAATATTGTCCATACCAACACCGCCGCGCCCAATAAGTTTTAAACTTTCGCAACTATCAATAAGCTCTTTGCGCACCTGGGTGGCACTTCGCACCAAAAGACCAACAATTTTGTTCTCATTGATATAATTAACCAGTTGTTCCTGGGCCACCGTAGTGGTAATAACCTCGTAGCCTTTATTTTCCAAGGCATCGATACCACTTTGTGATATACCGTCGTTGGCAAGTATTTTTTTCATCGCTTATTAGTTTTACCCTTTTGTTTGCTTGGGTTTCGTATTATCCCTTGCGTTCAAGTTCGCTCATAACATCTACCAAGGTTCCTACACTTTCCAAGGAAAGTGCGTTGTACATAGAGGCCCGGTAACCACCTACGGAGCGGTGTCCGTTAAGACCATTTATTCCGGCTTCCTTGCACATGGCGTCAAAAGTTTCCTTTAAGGCATCATCCGTAAGGTTAAAGGTAGCGTTCATATTAGATCGGTCGGCCTTTTCTGCAAAACCTGTAAACATGGGGTTAAGTTCAATTTCCGAATAAAGCAGTTGCGCTTTTTTATCATTGATTTCCTCAATGGCAGGTATACCACCCAGATCTTTTAACCATTCCAAGGTAAGCATGGAAACGTAAACGGGAAAAACCGCGGGAGTATTGAACATACTGTCCTTGTCTATATGTACTTGGTAATTTAGCATAGAGGGTATCTTTCTAGAAACCTTTCCTAAAACGGATTCCTTAACCACCACCAAAGTAGTACCAGCCGGACCCATATTTTTTTGTGCCCCGGCATAAATTAAATCAAATTGGGAAAAATCCAACTGCCTAGAAAAAATATCCGAGCTCATATCACAAACCAGCATGGCATCGGTTTTTGGAAATTCCTTTACTTGGGTACCAAAAATGGTATTGTTGGAGGTAATATGCAAATAATCCAAACCACTGGGCACGGTGTAGTTTTTGGGAATGTAGTTAAAGTTCTTGTCCTTGGAAGAGGCCACCTCAACCACTTCCCCAAAAAGTTTGGCTTCCTTAATGGCTTTATCGCTCCAAGCGCCTGTATTTATATATCCTGCCTTGTTTTCCAAAAGATTATAGGCCACCATTAAAAACTCGGTACTGGCACCGCCTTGTAAAAAGAGTGCCTTATATCCTTTGCCTTCCAGACCCAATAACTCCAAGGCCAGGGATCTTGCCTTTTCCATTACGGCGACGAAATCTTTACTACGATGGGAAATTTCGATGAGCGAAAGCCCCAATCCATTAAAATCCAACACGGCTTCCGAAGCTTTTTGCATTACTTCCTGTGGAAGTATACAAGGCCCTGCACTAAAATTATGTTTTTTCATTTTTGGGTTGTAAAAATTAGGCCCTAAAGGTCATAAAAAACAATGGAAAGATTACTATTGAAATTGAAATATTCTGTTATGTTTTTAACAAGAATTCAACAGTATCCAAATCATCCGCATAGTCCCATAGACTTGGACATTGCGTTTTTCCAAAAGCGATTTCCCCAGGCAAAACATTTTCGGCAACGATGCATTGCAAGTTGTTTTTGTCGGCATTTAATTGCTCCTTAAGTTCTTGGAGCGTACCGTAGTGTTCGTAAAACACGGTAGCTATAGGGGAGGAATAGCCGGTATCTTCTTTTAACATTACAAACCCGTTCTCCAAAATCTTAAATTCGCTCATAAGATATACGGCCTTGTTGTAATCATAGTTATTGGCGTATTTGGCCTGATCCATTAAATACTTAAAAGGGAATATGGCAGTGAAGAAAGTATCAAAATCATAATCCTTGGGTACAAACAATTTAGAAACGCTGCGGCAACCTAGGCCATAATATCTAAAAATATCATCGCCAAGCTTCTGAAGTTGTATTGGCGTTTCATTTCCTGTAAGCACCGCCACCGAACTTCTGTTCTTTCTGATGATATTCGGTTTTTTTCCAAAATAATACTCAAAGTACCGTGCGGTATTATCACTTCCGGTGGCGATAACGGCATCAAAGTCCTCAAGTTTACCCGTAACAAATGATATTTGCCCTGTAAACGACGGTTCTATAGCAATAAGGTATTCTGTAATAAACGGTAAGAGTACCGTATCGTTGGAGGACAACTTAACCTGTACTTTGTTACCGGTAATTAATGTGGATAAAAAATCGTGAAAGCCTACCAAGGGAATGTTACCGGCCATAATTATGGCTACGTTTTTTGGGGTACTATTGTCCATGGTATATTTAGAAAGCCAGGTCTGTAGATTATCATGGGTAAGGAGCTCTCCCCATTGGGCTATTCCGTAAAGTATGTTCTCTTTTGTAAACCAGCCGTTTGTATGCCCTGCAAGGGCAATTTTTTCATCGAATCGATCAAACCAATTATTACTTTCGGAATTTATTTGCGAATTGTTGGAATAGTCACAAAATTCTCGAAAGAAATCCCCAAGTTTAACAAAAGCTTTCAATCTATGTTGCAGGTGGGCCATTATATTTGTACAAGATTTTATTAGGGTTTACCTTTGCACAAAAGTAAGCATTAGAAAAAGAAAATTATGGCGATTATTATAACGGACGAGTGTATAAATTGTGGGGCATGTGAACCCGAGTGTCCAAACACCGCTATTTATGAAGGAGCAGATGAGTGGCGCTATAGTGATGGCACATCATTAAAGGGCGATGTTGTTCTTCCCGACGGTAAATCTGTAAATGCGGACGAAGTTCAGGAACCAATAAGTGACGAGATTTATTATATTTCCCCAGATAAATGTACCGAATGTATGGGCTTCCATGAAGAACCTCAATGTGCGGCCGTATGTCCTGTGGATTGTTGTGTACCCGATGATGATCGGGTAGAATCGGAGGAAGTACTATTGGGCAAGCAGCGTTTTATGCATCCCGAAGATTAAGAATTAATCCCCGCTATTAAAATTTTTCATTTCTTCCAGAGGGGCCAGCACCTCATTATTTTGCCATATACTGGGCTCGTATTTTTTTAGCTCCTGATACGGTACTTTTTCTTTTTCCGTTAGGGCTTCGTATTCACCGGTATTTATCTTTGCAATTTCGGTAAACAATAATTCCGTTTTATTACGACCGTTGCCTTCCACGGTAAAATCGAAGGCCACTTTATTCCGTTCCTCGGTATTTTCAATAAATTTGATGGGTCTGCTTACATAAAAATAACTCCCTTCTTCTTGCATAATGTACTGTGGAAAATAGAAATTGTCCGTTCCTTTTTTGTAAATGATGGTTCCCCTTCGGGCATTTTCGATATACTTAACCCCCAACAGAAATTTTAGATTAAATTTTTCGCCCCGTTTGCCCTTGGCATAACTGTAGTCGGCCTTTAGCACGGCATAGGAGTCGTCTGAAACATATAATCTACCAGAGAATTTCGATTTTCCACGTGAAGGTGTAAACTGAATAATATAGACCAGCTCCTCATTTAAAAAAGTGGCATCCAAGAATAGATAATCGTAATACTTAGGATTTAAAATAGTACGCAGTAAGGACTCATCATAAAAAGCAGAGGTCTTTAGAATTCCATTGGCACTAGATCTTAACCCCTCCACGGTATACTCCTCTTCGTTATCCTTATTCATTTCTTCGCCTAGGGATAGCGAATCTGTTAATTTTATGATTCCGGTTTTTATTTTATAGGATATGGTAGTATCCAAATAACGCAGCATTATATGTTGCGCTTTCTCCTGAACATTTTCTATGGAAAAATCCTTTTCGCTATCTACCAACATAGTAGCCTTCGCCACGGTCAGTTTTTGATTTTCGTTATCTTTCTTCCATAAGTTTCCTTTGAACTCGGTAAACTGTATGGGTTTGCTCCTTACAATTACCCGCGAAAGCGAATCCAAACTACTATTGGCACTTGCCAATTGCGACTTTTTTACATGCGATGCCCTTTCTACTTCTACCTCTAACTTATCAAAATCTACATAAGATGTTTCTCTGTAGAAAATAGAATTTTTTATGAGATCCGATTTGTAATTTCTGCCGAGATTTGCATTTACCTTGGCTATTATGGCATCCGCATTTGGTGTTTTATTGCTTACAAATACCTCATTGAGCTGTAATGCAGCTTCCTCCAATACAATTACACCTTTACTTTTTTGGATGTCCGATATGGTAATGGTTTTTTTGGTGTAACCCAAACAAGAAATGGTAAGGGCATCTATGGGCTGATTGTTTAAATTAATAAGAAAAAACCCCTCTTCATTAGAGATGGTTCCGCTATGCTCATTAAGCTGAATCGTGGCATAGGGTACAGGCTTACGGGTAACTTTATCAATGATTTTACCGCTAAAATCCTGAGAAAAGGCGCTGAATATAAAAAAAAACGCCAGCAAGGTAAAAGTAGGTTTTATGTCCATGTACTTTGTGTTGATAAGGTAGACGAACAATAAACGGTTTTGTTACAAAATTACTTTCCAATTTTTTGAAGTGCCATACCGATTTAGAAAACAAAGATTAACAACTAGTTTTTGGTTAATGATTCCATTTACCATGGTAAAAACTATATTTGCACCCAAATTATAAACCTAGAGCATGAAAGCAGGTATTGTAGGGCTACCTAACGTTGGCAAATCTACCCTTTTTAATTGTTTATCCAATGCGAAAGCGCAGAGCGCCAACTTTCCATTTTGTACCATAGAACCCAATATAGGTGTGGTTAACGTGCCCGATTCGCGTTTGGAAAAACTGGAAGAACTTGTAAACCCGGAACGAGTACTGCCCGCTACTGTAGAAATTGTTGATATTGCTGGTTTGGTGAAGGGCGCTAGTAAGGGAGAGGGATTGGGAAACCAGTTTTTGGGAAACATCCGGGAAACCGATGCCATTTTGCACGTACTACGTTGCTTTGATGATGATAATATTGTACACGTAGACGGTTCCATAGATCCTATAAGGGATAAGGAGACCATTGATATGGAATTGCAATTGAAGGACTTGGAAACCGTGGAAAAGAAATTGGATAAAGTAAAGCGCGCTGCCAAAACCGGTAATAAAGAAGCCCAAAAAGAAGAAGCCGTACTTCTTAGTTTAAAAAATGGTTTGGAAGCCGGTACTTCCGTTAGGGCCATAAGTATTGATGACGATTCTAGAAAAGAGTTTGTAAAACCGCTACAGTTTATTACGGACAAGCCGGTAATGTATGTGTGTAATGTAGATGAAGCAGCAGCCACAAGTGGAAATACTTATGTTGAACAGGTAAGGGCGGCCGTGGCCAATGAGAATGCCGAAGTAATTTTCTTGGCCGTGGGTACAGAAGCCGATATTACAGAATTGGATACCTATGAAGAACGCCAAATGTTCTTGGAAGACCTGGGATTATCAGAACCGGGATCGGCAGTGTTGATCCGAGGTGCCTATAAACTCCTAAATTTAGAAACCTATTTTACTGCCGGAGTAAAGGAAGTACGTGCCTGGACCATCCCCATTGGAGCAACCGCACCGCAGGCGGCAGGGGTAATACATACGGATTTTGAAAAAGGTTTTATAAGGGCCGAAGTTATCTCTTATGCCGATTACATCCACTTTGGAAGTGAAGCAAAAGTTAAGGAGGCCGGAAAAATGCGGGTAGAAGGCAAGGAGTATATCGTAAAGGACGGCGATGTTATGCATTTTAGGTTTAATGTATAGGTACTCAAACCAAATACAGTACCTACTATATCAACAAAACCGTTTTTTCTTTGTTAATTACTTTAACAGGGATAGGTTTTATCTTTTTGGAACACTTGCTATATTAGCGTTCATTAGCTTTTAAGCCCCTGATTATGGCAACAAACACCCAATATACCGAAGATAACATCCGATCGCTAGATTGGAAGGAGCATATTCGCATGCGTCCAGGGATGTATATTGGTAAGTTGGGAGATGGCTCTTCTGCAGATGACGGAATCTATATTCTTTTGAAAGAAGTGATAGATAACTGTATCGATGAGTTTGTGATGGGTGCAGGAAAAACCATTGAAATTGTAATAAAGGACAATACGGTTAACGTACGCGATTATGGTAGGGGCATACCGCTTGGAAAAGTGGTTGATGTGGTTTCTAAAATGAACACTGGAGGAAAGTACGATACCCGAGCCTTTAAAAAATCGGTAGGTCTCAACGGCGTTGGAACAAAGGCCGTAAATGCACTTTCATCCTTTTTCAAAGTAGAATCCTCAAGGGACAGTAAACTGAAGACTGCCGAATTTAATCAGGGTAACCTAGTGTTGGAGGAAGGTCCCATGGACAGTTCTAAACGAAAAGGTACCAAGGTCTCTTTTGTACCGGACGAAACCATTTTTAAAAAATATAGGTATCGTAATGAGTATGTAGCACGCATGCTCAAAAATTACGTATACCTAAATCCTGGCCTTACCATAGTCTTTAACGGCGAAAAGTTTTTTTCTGAGAACGGCTTAAAAGATCTTTTGGAAGATAACAACAGTGCAGAGGATATGCTTTATCCTATCATTCATTTAAAGGGAAATGATATTGAAATTGCACTTACCCACAGCAAAACCCAGTACAGCGAAGAATATCATTCCTTTGTAAACGGGCAGCATACTACCCAGGGAGGTACCCATCAGGCGGCATTTAGGGAGGCTTTGGTAAAGACCATACGAGACTTCTATGGTAAGAATTACGAAGCTTCGGACATTCGTAAATCCATCATTTCGGCCATTTCCATTAAAGTGATGGAACCTGTTTTTGAGAGCCAGACCAAGACCAAACTTGGCTCCACGGATATGGGCGGTAATATGCCAACCGTACGGACCTATATCAATGATTTTGTAGGTAGGTATTTAGATAATTACCTGCATAAAAATCCGGCCACGGCAGAAAAACTGCAACAAAAGATAATGCAGGCCGAAAGAGAACGAAAAGATCTTTCGGGCATTCGAAAATTGGCACGGGAAAGAGCCAAAAAGGCAAGCTTGCACAATAAAAAGCTTCGGGATTGCCGAGTACATTTGGGCGATATGAAGAACGATCGCAATCTAGAGACCACACTGTTCATTACAGAGGGAGATTCTGCTTCGGGATCCATTACAAAATCACGTGATGTAAACACCCAAGCTGTTTTTAGCCTAAGGGGGAAACCGCTGAACTCGTACGGAATGACAAAGAAGATCGTTTATGAGAACGAGGAGTTCAATCTACTGCAGGCGGCACTCAACATTGAGGAGTCCATGGAGAACCTTAGGTACAATAATATTGTAATCGCTACCGATGCCGATGTAGATGGTATGCATATACGCTTATTGCTCATTACCTTCTTTTTACAATTCTTTCCGGAACTGATCAAGGAAAACCATTTGTACATTCTACAAACACCTTTGTTCCGAGTACGAAATAAGAAAGAAACGATATATTGCTATAGCGAGGCCGAAAGAAATGACGCGATTGCCAAATTATCTGGGAAACCAGAGATTACAAGATTTAAGGGATTGGGAGAAATTTCCCCGGATGAGTTTAAACATTTCATAGGAGATGATATCCGTTTAGAGCCGGTAATGTTGGACAAGGCCATGTCCATAGAACAATTACTGAAATTTTACATGGGAAAAAATACCCCGGACCGACAAGAATTTATAATAAACAACCTTAAAGTAGAAATTGATTTAATAGAAGAAAATCAATTGTAAACCAAATAAATACGAATCTTTCTTTATGGAAGAGAATGAAGATCTGAACGACGCACTAAACCAGGACCACGATAGTTCCCAAGAAACCCTTACCAAGGTTACCGGAATGTACAAGGATTGGTTTTTGGATTATGCCTCCTATGTAATATTGGAACGTGCCGTACCCGCTATCGAAGACGGTTTTAAGCCCGTACAACGAAGAATTATGCATGCCCTTAAGGAATTGGATGATGGTCGGTATAACAAAGTGGCAAACGTAGTAGGGCATACCATGCAATACCACCCTCATGGCGATGCCAGTATTGCGGATGCCATGGTACAGATTGGTCAAAAAGACCTTTTGATAGATACCCAGGGTAACTGGGGCAACATACTCACCGGTGATAGGGCGGCGGCATCTAGATACATAGAGGCCCGACTGTCGAAATTTGCACTCGAAGTTACATTTAGCCCCAAGATTACCGAATGGCAGCAGTCTTATGACGGAAGAAAAAAAGAACCCGTAAACCTTCCTGTAAAATTTCCCTTGCTTTTGGCACAAGGAGCGGAAGGAATCGCTGTTGGACTCTCTACTAAAATATTGCCGCATAATTTTAACGAGCTTATAGATGCTTCCATTAAACACCTTAGGGGACAGCGATTTAAAATATACCCAGATTTCCCTACCTCGGGAATAATTGATGTAAGCAATTATAACGATGGTCTACGCGGAGGTAAGATTAGGGTTAGGGCCAGAATATCCCAGTTGGATAAAAACACCTTGGTGATCAATGAAATACCTTATGGCACAAATACCTCCTCCTTAATAGATTCTATCCTTAAGGCCAATGACAAGGGCAAGATCAAAATCAAAAAGATAGAGGACAACACCGCAGCGGAAGTAGAAATATTGGTGCATTTACCTTCTGGCTTGTCACCAGACAAAACTATAGATGCACTATATGCATTTACAGCTTGTGAATCTTCCATATCGCCACTTGGCTGTATAATAGAAGATAACAAGCCGCTATTTATTGGGGTTACCGAAATGCTTTCGCGTTCAGCAGATCTTACGGTACAACTTTTAAAGGCAGAATTGGAAATACTGCTCCAGGAGTTGGAAGAACAATGGCATTTTGCTTCCTTGGAACGTATTTTTATTGAAAATAGAATATATAGGGACATTGAGGAGGAAGAGACTTGGGAAGGCGTCATCAATGCTATAGACAAAGGCCTAAAACCTTACACCAAGCACTTAAGAAGAGCCGTTACCCAAGAGGATATTACCCGGCTTACCGAAATTAGGATAAAGCGTATTTCCAAATTTGACTTGGACAAGGCACAGCAGCATCTAGACAACTTGGAGGAAAAAATTGCCGAGGTAAAGAATAATTTGGAGCATCTTATAGACTTTGCTATTGACTACTTTAAAGAATTAAAAAAGAAGTACGGGAAAGGAAGGGAAAGAAAATCCGAAATTAGGGTCTTTGATGATATTGAGGCCACCAAGGTAGTTATCCGAAACACAAAACTTTATGTAAATAGGGAAGAGGGCTTTGTGGGTACCTCGCTAAGGCGAGATGAATATGTTACGGATTGCAGTGATATAGATGATATCATCGTATTCACAAAAGACGCCAAAATGATGGTCACCAAAGTGGACTCTAAAACCTTTGTAGGTAAAAATATTATCCATGTTGCGGTATTCAAGAAAAAGGATAAGCGTACCATATACAATATGATCTATAAGGATGGTAAGGGAGGCCCCAGTTACATAAAACGTTTTAATGTAACCGCAATTACAAGAGACAAGCCCTATGATCTGGCCAATGGTAAACCCCTTACAGATGTGTTTTATTTTTCGGCCAATCCAAATGGAGAGGCGGAGGTTATAACCGTAAACCTCCGACAGGTAGGTAGTATTAAAAAATTAAAATGGGATTTGGATTTTGCCGATGTCTTAATTAAAGGAAGGGCCTCCAAGGGCAATTTGGTTACCAAATATTCCGTAAAAAGGATAGAACTTAAGGAAAAGGGAGTGTCTACCCTGAAACCTAGAAAAATATGGTTCGATGATGTTGTGAGACGTCTTAATGTTGACGGTAGAGGCGATCTGCTGGGTGATTTTAGGGGAAGCGACCTCTTGCTGGTAGTTACTCAAAAAGGAGTGGTAAAAACGGTACCGCCAGACCTATCTTCGCGTTTTGATGAAGATATGATCGTATTGGAAAAATGGAATCCCAATAAACCTCTGTCCGCTATATACTATGATGGAGAAAAGGACCGTTATTATATTAAAAGATTTTTGATCGAAAACGAAAACAAAGAAGAACTTTTCATTTCCGAGCATCCAAAATCGTTTTTAGAGCTTGTTTCAACAGACTGGCGGCCCGTGGCCGAAATAGAATTTGTAAAACCACGCGGCAAGGATGCAAAACAAAATCAAATAGTTGACTTAGAGGGTTTTATATCCATAAAGGGAATTAAAGCTTTAGGTAATCAGCTAACGAGCGAAAAGGTAAAGAACATTAATGCTTTGGAGCCTTTGCCTTATGAAGAACCCGAAATGCACCAACCAGAAGACATCGAAGTGGTTGATGAGGAAAATGTAACCCCAGAAGACCGGAAAGAAGTTTCTAACGGGGAAGATGCCGATCAACCTACCTTATTTTAATGATTATGTGTTTCTTGAATCGTCGTATCTTGATTAAATATAACTATATTCGCCAAAATTCCCTGTAAATGGATTTCACTAACCCCCTGGTGTACGGAGTACCCTGTTTCATTGCCTTTATTCTTTTAGAGCTTACTTATAGTAAAACGCATGGAGACGAGGATCTTTACGAATGGAAAGACCTATTTGCCAGTGGATTTATGGGCCTGGGGTCTGCCATTATCGCCCCATTGATAAAGGTAGTTTCGGCCATCGTTATATTTAACTTCACCTTCGAATTTTTCAATCCGGAAGTCAATGGCGTCCGCACTAACATTATGGGCTATGAGTCCTTTGGCTATGTCTGGTACATTTGGTTGCTATGTCAACTAGCGGACGATTTTACATATTATTGGTTCCATAGGGCAAACCATGAGGTGCGCATACTTTGGGCCGCCCATATAGTACACCACTCGTCGGATAATTTTAACTTGGGAACCGCTGTAAGAAACGGGTGGTTTACCATTTTATACAAGCCCTTGTTTTATATGTGGATGCCCGCGATTGGGTTTCCACCAGAAATGGTAGTGGTCTGTCTAGGGATAGAGGCCCTTTGGCAGTTTCAGTTGCATTCCGTATACATACCCAAAATGGGTTTCATAGAAAAGATATTCAATACCCATACTATGCATCAGGTGCATCATGCCCAGAATGTGGAATATTTGGATAAGAACCATGGGGGATTCCTGAATATTTTTGATAAGATGTTTGGTACCTGGAAAGAATTGGATGATGACATAGATGTTAAGTATGGAGTAATCCATGCCCCAGATTCGCATAACCCCGTTGTGATACTTACGCACGAGTTTAAAGACATTTATAACGATGTAAAAAAGGCAAAGAAATTTTCACATGTCCTTATGTACATTTTTGGGCCTCCCGGTTGGAGCCCCGATGGCAGTACACTTACTGTAAAACAACAACAAAGGGCCTTTAAGAAACAAAAGCAGTTAAACCCAAAAATAGCTTTTAACAGACCTAATTAATAGGTGTATCAAAAGTCTTCAATCTTCAATTTTCTCCGTAGCCGGCTTTCGGTTTTTTCGCATCCGCATATCAAAGAATTCTACCATTAAGGAAAATGCAATGGAGAAGTATAGGTATCCTTTTGGGATAGTGCCCACCTCGTTTCCGAACACAATCAAATGGCTTATGTGAGCCGATTCGGCTATCAGCATAAATCCGATCAGAATTAAGAAAGAAAGCCCTAACACCTGTATGGATGGGTGTTTGTTTACAAATTCACCTACCGGATTGGCAAATAACATCATGATGATTACCGAAATTACAACGGCAACGATCATCAATACCAGCGCATCATTAGGATTTGGGGAAATACCATTGGTCATACCTATTGCCGTAAGGATGGAATCGAAGGAAAAAACAATATTAATAACCGTAATCTGTAATATGGCATTTGCCATAGATGAGGAGCGCTGACTCTTTACTTCTCGTTCATCGTGTCCGCGATCTTCTATTTTCTCGTGTATTTCCCTGGTACTTTTGTAGAGCAGGAACAATCCACCACCGAATAGAATTAACCCTTGTCCACTAATACCACCGGTCACCCAATCGGTATCTAAGACATAAAAAGGTTTTTTCATTGATGTCAGCAATGTAATTCCAAAAAGTAATATGATTCTCATGGCCATTGCCAGGACCAATCCTATGTTGGTTGCTTTTGCACGCTGACCTTTCTCAAGTTTTCCAGCCGCTATGGAAATAAAGATAATGTTATCTATTCCCAAAACAATTTCTAAAAACGTTAAGGTCAGTAAAGCGATCCATGCATCTGGACTAGCAAAAATTTCAAACATAATTATTCGGTTTTAAAGGCGGTTCCGCGTTTTACGATCAACTTTTTTTTAGGGTCCTTAACAGCTCGTTTGTATTCGAACGTATAACTATTTTCAGTAGTAGCTATTATCTTATAATGAATTGCGGCCCTATTGTCCAAAGGGCGCAATACAAACTCGCAGTCGTTTATCCACCGAACAGTGGCGCTATCGGTCTTACTATCATAGAACTCAACGCTATGCGTGTCTGTTCTGGTAAAAGAGCCCGACTTTTTTTCCCCCTCAATCTCATAATCAAAGGTAAAAGTCCCAACTTTAAAATTATCGCATTCCCGAGTGGGGCTATAACAGGCACTGAAAAATAAAAGTACCGAGAGGTACCCCAAAAAAAACTGCAGCTTCATGCCCGCAAATTAAGAAATTAGCGCTTATCCGCCATGGCAAAAATTACAAGAATCCAAAATAACCTACCTTCTTGGCACATAGGGCTCAAAGCTGCCGTCATCGTAGAAGATTATGATTTTTTCAATGGTCTTTTCTTCTTTTGCGGTAGGAGCGGCCGATGTGGCCACTATCTTTTTGGAGATATTTTTTGTTGCCCGTTGGGCGGACGGGGAGGAGGGTTTCGTTGACTCACTGGGAAATACACCCTTACCATTTAGAAGCCAGTAAAGGTTTACTTCTGGAAAAGCTTGCACAACCTTCATTACAAATTCTAGGCTAGGTTTATTCCTTCCGGTAAGGACATGGGAGATGCTAGAACGTTGTACTCGGATTTTATCGGCAAATGCGGAAGCAGAAAGTCCATGGTATTGGATTATCTGCTCTAACCTTCCCACAAATTCTTCAGTGTTTACCATTGTAATCAATCTCTATGCAAATGTATTAAAAAGTAAACCGTTAAGACTTTTCAAAACATTATTATTTTAAAATAGATAAGAGTATCACTTTATATAAAATGATATAACCTATTGTTTATTAATCTATTAAACTATAATGATAACTTTTACTTATATTTTGAACGCCAATGTATACAAATGTAGTTTACGATAGCGGTTATTTTTATTTAACTGTATACATATGTAAATTTATTGACTACAATTGTAACCTAAATAGGCGTTATTTTTACCGTTGATTTATAGCGATGTTTATGGAACCACAAGGAGTGGATTATTCGGTAATTAAGGAAAAGTCGGTACACGGACGTTACGTGATAAACCATGATATTCTTAAATTCCTTGAAAAGTTACCCAAGGCTTTTTTGGTTAAGGAAGAAGGAAAGTCGGTCTTGGGTGCCCCCATTAATTCTGTTACCATTGGGAAAGGTGATAGAAAAGTGCTGATGTGGTCTCAGATGCATGGTAACGAGGCTACCACCACTAAAGCCGTTTTGGATATGCTAAACTTTGTACAGGGAACCTCCCCGGTGGGCAAGAATATCTTGGACCAATGCACGCTTATGATTATTCCTATGCTCAACCCAGATGGAGCGGCTGCTTATACACGGGTAAATGCCAATGCCGTTGATCTTAATAGGGATGCGCAACACAGAACCCAACCAGAGAGTAACCTTCTCAGAAAGGTTTTCGACACTTTTAGACCCCATTACTGTTTTAATCTTCACGATCAGAGAACCATCTTTAATACCGGAGATAGTCCAAACCCGGCTACAGTTTCCTTTTTGGCCCCTGCGTATAATAAAGAACGAAGCGTCTCCGCTACCAGAGGACAAAGCATGCAATTGATCGTTGCCATGAACCAAGTGCTGCAAAAGCGCATTTCCGGGCAAGTGGGTAGGTATGATGATGCCTTTAATAGCAATTGCGTTGGAGATACCTTTCAGATGTTGAACACCCCAACCATTCTTTTTGAGGCAGGCCACTTTCCTTCTGATTATGAACGAGAACAAACAAGGGAATATATCTTTACAGCCCTAATAACCGCTTTGGAAGTTATAGCCACGGACCAAGTTGCGTCGTACAAGTTGGAGACCTATTTTAATATTCCCGAAAATAGTAAACAGTTTTTTGATATCCTTATACACAATGCGGAAGCCCTCAATATGGATTATAGTAAAGGCAGTAGTATTGGTATTCTGTACAAAGAAGTACTGCGCAATTCCGACATAATACTAGACCCAAAAATTGAAAAAATAGGGAATTTGACAGACTTTTATGGTCATAAAACATATAACTGTTTAAATAACAATGAATTAGATGAGCTGTTGGCCAATAGTGCACTTAAAAAATTGTTAATGCAAACTGGTTAATATTCGCCTAAAATATTAATTCTTTACATTTTTGATAAAAAAAAGCAATATTTATTACATTTAATTTCTTAATTTTTTATTTTTGTTCAAAATAATATGAAAAATGACTAAAGTAAAATTAGACGAGATTGATCACCAGATTCTGGACATGCTAATCGATAATACCAGAACACCTTTTACAGATATAGCCAAGAAACTTTTAATATCCGCAGGAACCGTACATGTACGTGTAAAAAAAATGGAAGAAGCTGGTATTATCAGAGGGTCTTCGCTAACGTTGGATTATGTAAAACTGGGTTACGCGTTCATCGCTTATGTTGGGATTTTTCTTGAAAAAACACATCAGACCAAATTTGTTTTGGAAAGGTTGAACCAAATACCCTACGTTACTGTGGCCCATATTACTACTGGTAAATTCAACATATTTTGTAAAATAAGGGCCAAGGATACCAATCATGCCAAGAATATCATTTTTAAGATAGATGATATAGATGGCATTAGTAGAACAGAGACCATGATTTCCTTGGAGGAAAGCATAAACGATAAAAAGCGGCTTATGCATACCATATTCAACGAAATGTAAGTATTTCAAAATACAACTGACGAATCCCGTACCTATTGTGCGGGATTTTTTATTTTTACACCTATGAGAAAATCGGAACTAAAAGATCTTGGCGAGAAGCCTTTCTACAACACTTACCTTAATGTCCTAGGGGATGTAGACCTTATGGAAACCTTAAAAAATGGGAAGGACAATTTTGTAAAGCTTATTGAAGAGACCCCCGACGAAAAATTAAAATATGCTTATAATGAAGGCAAATGGACCCTTGCAGAGGTAATAAGCCATATCATAGATGCCGAGCGTGTTTTTCAATTCAGGGCCTTTCGGTTTTCTAGAAATGATACTACGCCCTTGCCGGGTTTTGAGCAAGATGGGTACGTTTTGGAATCTAATGCCAATGAAAAGAGTAAGGAAGAGCTGCTGAAGGAGTACGTGCAGGTAAGAAATTGTAGCATAACCCTTTTTGGGGAGATGGACGATGCAAAGCTATCTCGAGAAGGAGTTGCCAGTAATCTTAAATGGAGTGTAGCTGGTTTGGGTTTTGTAATTTGCGGGCATCAGGAGCACCACGTGCAAATACTGAAGGAGCGCTATCTGGCTTAGTCCATATCCGTTTCCTCGTCAAAATCTTGGTCGGCATTCAAAGCGGCATCAACATCTTCCGAATTTACCTCTTCTAAAATACCGGGTGATTTGGTTTCCAGTTCCTTTTCAATAGCATCCTCAAAATTGGCAATGAAATTGGAAAGGTTTTTACTGATCTTAACAAGATACAGCGTGTCTTCAGTTCTTAATTCTACAGTTTCTATGATCTCTCCCTGCGCATTCTTGAAAGCAATAATGTCGCCATCGCCATACCCGTGTGGATAGGTCTCAATCAATAAGGCAGCTACCTCATGACTCAATTTTTTGTAATCTACTAATATGCGTTTCATGGTTTAGTTATTTGTCCCCGTTAAATGGGTTTTAATTACAATCCTAAACTATAAATTTTTCTGGTTACCTATTTTAAATAGTTGTCAAAACACACATTTAAGTACATGTAATTCCTATTCTTTGTAGTATGCAAATGCCTGGGAGAACAATTCTTGGGGTACTTGCACATCTATTACCGTTTCACCGATGTTTTTCAGCAATACAAAGTTAATGTTTCCGTGGGAATTTTTCTTATCAAATTTTAAAAGCGCTAAAATTTTCGAAATATCGGCATCACTAAAAGTTATTTTCTCGTATCTCGATAAAAAAGTAGTCTTTATATCCTCCAATTCATTTTTTGGGAGGCCTGTTATTTGATGTGATAAATAGGCTTCCAAAATCATCCCGATGGATATGGCTTCCCCATGGAGTAAAAGTTCGTGATCCGGACTTTCTAAAAAGTAAGACTCAATGGCATGCCCCAGGGTATGTCCAAAATTTAAAATTTTTCTTAGGTGCTGCTCCGTAGGATCTTGCAATACAATGTCGTTTTTTAACGATACGGAATCGTATATGGAAGTACCCAGGTTTTCCAAAGTAGCAATGGTCTTCATGGTCTTCCAATATTCTCCATTTCTGATCAGTCCATGTTTTAGCATTTCCGCAAAACCGCTTTGCACCTGCCGCTGTTCCAAAGTATGTAGAAAATCGGCAATAACCAGTACCATCATGGGTTGGTTAATTACACCGATCTGATTTTTTAAAGCACCCAAATCAACTCCCGTCTTTCCGCCCACGGAGGCATCTACCATGGCCAGCAGGGTAGTGGGTACATTAATAAACTGTATACCTCTTTTATAGGTAGAGGCAACAAAACCGCCAAGATCGGTTACAACACCACCGCCTAGGTTTATCAAGAGGCTTTTACGGTCGGCATCCAATTCGGACAGGGCTTCCCATACACCAGTGCATGTATCAATGGTTTTGTGGACCTCCCCAGCTTCAATCTCAATGACCTCAAAACTAAAATCAGCGGTTATTGCTCCCAAAAATTTTGATAAGCAATACTCATGTGTATTTTCGTCTACCAAAACAAAGACCTTGGAATAGTCCGTGCTCTCCAAATGAAGATTCAATGAACGATACGCATTTTCGTTAAAGTGTACGGCATAAGAAGTGGTAGTAATAGAATCCATAATATAGGTTATACGATCATTGAAATTTGCGATTGGCAAAGGTAAATGAACATAATAAATAAATATTTAGTAGCACAAAATAAAGCTTATTTTTAGTCATAAGAATACAAATACTGTTATTATATTTGATTCGTTTGAAAATTGACAAAAATGCCCGATTTTTTTGAGGATACCGCAACAGCGTTTGCGTTAAAAACCGACTCCGAACTGGAGCGTGCCTATTTTCTTTTTAAAATGATTGCCAACGAACCCCTGGTAAGAATGGGAACTGCGGTTACCAATTTCGCCATAAAAGCACATCTTCCGGTAGAAGGATTGATACGTGCAACAGTTTTTGATCACTTCTGTGGCGGAGTCAACAAAGAAGACTGTATGCCGGTGGTAGATAAAATGTGGCAAAAAAAAGTATGTTCCGTTTTGGATTATTCTGTGGAAGGGAAAGAAGACGAAGATCCATTGGACAACTCCTTGGGCATGAATCTGAAGATTCTTGATTTTGTAAAAGAGAAGGATGCCATACCTTTTGCCGTATTTAAACCTACCGGATATGGAAGGTTTGCACTTTTCCAGAAAATAGGGGAAGGAAAATCCCTAAATGCCAAAGACCAGAAAGAGTGGAGCCGCGTTGTTGAACGGTTTGACGCCACTTGCAAAAAGGCCTATGATTTAGATGTTCCTCTTCTAATAGATGCTGAGGAAAGTTGGATGCAAGATGCGGCCGATGATCTTGTAGAGGAAATGATGCGCAAATACAATAAGGACAAGGCCATTGTTTTCAATACGCTACAAATGTACCGTTGGGACCGTATGGATTATCTAAGAGAGCTACACCGCAAGGCCCAGAAAGATAAATTTAAGATAGGCGTAAAATTAGTGCGGGGCGCCTACATGGAAAAAGAAAATGAAAGGGCCGAAGAACTGGGTTACCCTAGCCCCATCTGTAAATCCAAACAGGCAACCGATGATAATTTTAATGCCTTAATGGATTATTTGGTAGCCCATCTCGATACTATTTCGATCTTTGCGGGTACCCATAACGAAGAAAGTAGTTATCGTCTTCTAGAACTGATGAAAAAAAATGACATCGCCAACAATGACCAACGTATTTGGTTTGGGCAATTGTACGGAATGAGCGATCATATCTCCTTCAATCTGGCGGCCAGAGGATACAACGTGGCCAAATACCTGCCTTTTGGACCAGTACGGGATGTTATGCCATATCTTATACGAAGAGCGGAGGAGAATACATCCGTTGCCGGGCAGACCAGTAGGGAGTTAGGGCTTTTGAAAAAGGAGCGTAAGCGCCGAAAAATATAAATGTAGAACCTTATACCACGTTACTAATTGGGAAAGGAAACTTCTTCGATTACGATGTTTTCCAAACAATTTTTTACTTGCAAAACAGCATTTTTATCGCCTATTTCACTTTCAATAATATAGGTTTTGCAAGGCTTTGCTTCCGTATCGCTTAGATTAAAATCGATATCACCCTCTTTAAGGAAGTAGGCAATGTCAGTAGAATCCAAGGTTTGTGCATTTAAAAGTTGCTCAACGGTCTTGGAGTATTCCCATGGTTTGGAGCGAAGATCCTTAAGTACCCTGCAGTTGGGTAGATAACAGAATTCCACACCGGTCTCTTCCGATTTTTTTTTAAAAAAGAAAGCTAGAAAAATAAGTCCTATTGCCAGTCCAAAAAGATAAAAGCCTAAGCGCTTTAAAAAAGCCATACATTAAAAGATAAGAAAGTTGATGTCGCTATAGGAGAGATCGTACCATTCGCCTACAGATTTGTTGGTTAAAATACCATGGTACATATAGAGGCCATTGCGCAATCCCTTATCAAACCTAAGGGAGTTTTCGAGCCCTCCGTCCTCACCAATTTTTAATAGGTATGGAGTAAAAATATTACTTATGGAGATGGAAGATGTCTTTGGATAGCGCGACGGAATATTGGGAACGCCATAATGTATTACCCCATATTTTTCTTTGGTGGGTTTGGCATGTGTGGTTATTTCGCTCGTTTCAAAACATCCGCCCATGTCAATACTTACATCAATAATTACAGCACCTTTTTTCATATTCTCCACCATGGTGCTAGATACTACTACAGGAGACCGATCTTTTCCCCTTGCGGCACCAATGGCAACATCGCATCGCTTAAGCGCTTTCAAAAGGTTTTTGGGTTGTATGGTAGACGTGTAAAGTGTCTGATTTAAATGGGTTTGAATGTTGCGTAATTTGGTGATCGAATTGTCAAAAACCTTTACGTTGGCACCAAGGCCTATTGCCGAGCGCGCGGCAAATTCACCTACTGTTCCGGCACCTATGATTACCACCTCAACTGGGGGTACTCCGCTTATATTCCCAAACATAAGACCATTTCCGTTATTGGTGGCCGCCATAATCTCCGAAGCGATCAGCACCGAGGATATACCTGCAATTTCACTTAATGATCTTACTGCCGGGTATTTTCCGTCTTCATCACGGATATATTCAAAAGCAATGGCGGTAATGCGTCTTTTGGCAAGTTCCTCAAAGTATTGCTTGGTTTGCGTTTTTATTTGCAAAGCAGAAATTACAGTGGACTGCGGGTTTAATAACTGAATTTCGCTTAGTGTTGGTGGTTCTACCTTTAGCAATAATGGGCAAGAAAATACTTTTTTGGTATCCTTGGTAATTTCGGCTCCGGCATTTGTGTAGTCCAGGTCCGAAAAGTGAGAGCCTTGTCCGGCACCTGCCTCCATTAGCACCCTGTGGCCATGCGAAGTAATTGCGTTTATAGCATCGGGTGTAAGACAAATACGCTTTTCCTGGTACTGGTTTTCCTTTGGGATCCCAATGAAAAGCTCACCTTTTTGTTTTAAAACTTCTAGGGTTTCTTCTTGAGGTAACAGCTGTTGTTTGCTAAAGGGAGAGGATGGTTGGTTCATAGAAATGGCAAATGAATCGACTCGAATAGAGTCAATATCAAATTTACAATTTTTTTAATGAAATGGTCTCTAATGAAAGCTAATGTTGAGCGGAATAGGAGGGTGGTTATATCAGAGGATAAGAACGAAAAGTACTAGGAAGCTCTCTTACCAGTTATTTCGTCTTCGTTTTTTTTTATCTCTAGTTGTTCCTTTTCCTTGTAGGCCTTAAGCTCCTCATCCATAGCTTCTAAGTCAATTCCGTGTACGTGTTTGTCGTAGAGTTTAATCCGAATAAAATAAACGAAAGGAATTACGATCATACAAACCGGAAGTAACCATAGTATATTTTCGGTGTCTACGTAAAGGTCTTCGGAATATATTACCTCAAAAATCTGAAACGCATACATACAAATAGGTATCAGTAGAATATGATACCACCAATGTTTACAGGTGAAGAACCAAATGGTCAATAAATAAAGGGGAATAAATTTACCCAATAGGAACCAGGCATAGGTATTGAGGTTTATAAATCCATTGCTATCTATCACCATTCCAAAAAACTCAATGGTCTTACCGGGTTCGGTAGGAAGGTACTCATGTATCTTAAAGATAAAGGGACAAAGAATTATAAATAGTAAAGCAATAGATTCTATGAAAAATCTTTTTCTAGCCTTTTTTTCCTTTTCCGATTTTTTTTTCATTACTACAGAAAAATATCATAATATAAAATCAGTAACGAAAAAAAGGGCAATTTATTGATTGCCCTTGGAATAATTTTAAAATTAATGCAACGTAACTATTGCAAATGTTATTAAGCTTTATTGGATGTTCTTACTTTACTTTTGTCCACACCTTGCTCGTACAATTCATCATCCGCTGTGTTACTAGATTCACAAGATGCCGCCATCAGTACTCCACAGGCCAGGATTCCGAATAAAATTTTCTTAGCGTTCATAATTTAAAGTTTTAGTTTAAGATTTGATTCATTTTCACAATAAATGTAGGAAAAAAACGTCTAAGATTTGGTATTTAATCCGCAAAATATGACACTTTATCGTAAAAAACAACCATTTCAACGAAAAATGTGCATTTCGTCGATTCAAAAACAATAAAAATTGGCGTTTTACGATGATTGTCACCGCTTTTAGCTGTTGAAAATGCAAAGTTTGGGAAGCTCCAGATGTGAGAGTTTGTGCCAATTTAAACACTGCTAGAAGGACCTTAAAAAAAGTAAAATCGTTACAATTGGTTACCCAAACCGAGAAGAAATTGTAGAAATATTGTCTTTACACCGATTTAAAAATTTAACATTTTAGGGTCAGCTTTCTTGTATCCGTGTCCACTACTTGCAGGTATAGATTACTTCTTTCTTGCGGAAGTAAGGACTCAATTTTTTCGGGCCATTCAATAAAAATCCAGCCATCGATATCTAGATAATGTTCCCATCCAATATCCAAGGCTTCCATTTCGTTATTCAATCTATAAAAGTCAAAATGATGCCCCAATAACGACCCTTTTTTGGTGTGGTACTCGTTTACAATGCCGAAGGTTGGGCTGTTTGCATGGTCCTTTCCGCCCAATTCGTTTACCAAGGCTTTAATAAGTGTAGTTTTCCCGGCACCCATATCGCCATAAAAACATAGTAATTTTTCTTTACAATGTCTTATTATTTGCTGGGCTACCTGATGAATTTCCTCTTGCTTAAATATGATCTCCATAATACAATGGTAGTTTTACCGAGGTTCCAAAACTACAAAAGGAATAATCATTTCCTCTAATGATACGCCGCCATGTTGGTAGGTATTTCGGTAGTAGCTTGCATAATGATTATAGTTGTTCGGATAGGCAAAAAAGAGGTCGTTCTTCGCAAAAATAAACGAACTGCTCATGTTAATACTTGGCAAGTGAATTTTGGAAGGATCGGTAGCTGCCAAAACGTCCTTGTCCTCGTAGGTGAGGCTTCTGCCTGTCTTATATCTTAGGTTAAGACTGGTTTGCTTATCTCCAATTACTTTAGAAGGTTGTTTTACGTTTATGGTACCATGATCTGTGGTAATAATAAGTTTTAGACCCATTTGTTGCGCCTGCTGAATGATATCCAATAAGGGCGAATTTTTAAACCAGCTCTTTGTTAAAGATCGATAGGCCTTATCGTTGGATGCCAACTCCTTTATTACTTCCATTTCTGTTCTGGCGTGGGATAACATGTCCACAAAATTGTATACTATTACGGTAAGGTCGTTTTCTTTTTGGGTTTTAAAATTTTGGCACAGATGTCTTCCCTGTTTTAGACTGCTAATCTTATGATATTCCCATTTGAGGTCTAATCCAAGTCGCTTTAATTGCGCTCCTAAAAATTTATCCTCAAATAGGTTCTTGCCACCATCATCTGTGTCGTTTTTCCACCAATCCGAATATTTTTTTTCCATATCCAAAGGGGTAAGGCCAGAGAAAATGGCATTACGGGCATATTGCGTTGCGGTAGGCAAAATACTGTAGTAGGGTACTTCCTTTTGTTTTCTATAAAATGTATTTAGGGTATCCTCAAAAGCGAACCATTGGTCGTACCTTAAATTATCTATTACCACCAGTAGTGTAGGCTTGTCCTTTAGCTCGGGTTCTATTAAGTTTCTAAAAAGTGTATGGGACATTACCGGACCATCACCATCATTAAACCAATCCGTGTAGTTGTTATCCACAAATTTACCGAAGTGGCTATTGGCTTCGGCCTTTTGCGACTCCAATATCTCGAACATGCCAGAGTCTTCTATCTCTTCCAATTGAAGTTCCCAGTAAATTAGTTTTTTGTAAAGATCTGCCCATTCTTCATATGAATTTACCATGGAAAGGTCTAAGGAAATCTTACGGAACTCTTGCTGGTAATTGGCGGTGGTCTTTTCGGATACCAAACGAGAATTGTCGAGATTCTTTTTTAACGAAAGTAAAATCTGGTTCGGATTCACCGGCTTAATAAGGTAATCGGCTATTTTAGATCCTATGGCTTCCTCCATTATATATTCCTCTTCACTTTTTGTGATCATCACTACCGGAAGGGTGGCGTCTATAATCTTAATTTCATTTAAGGTTTCCAAACCGGAAATCCCCGGCATGTTCTCATCCAGGAAAACAATATCGAACTGCGTATTGGTAATCTCTTCCAGTGCTTCCTGACCACTTTTACAGGTTACTACCTCGTAGTTCTTTTTTTCGAGAAAAATAATATGGGGTTTTAACAGATCTATTTCATCATCCACCCAAAGGATTGTTATTTTGTTCATTGAAATCTTTATTTCTGAGGTTATTGTTTAACCGATGCTCCTTGTTTCTTCAGTTAACTTCAAGTCCCTTAGATTACATCCTTACCCTAGGAGTATCGGTTCAATTGTATAACTTTGGTTTCTTAATTGGAATTTAAACCGATCGATTTTGACCAAGACCAGGAAACTCAAAATTTTAAACGATCCAATTTACGGATTTATTAGAATACCCAATACGCTTGTTTCTAACCTTATAGAAGAACCCTACTTTCAACGCCTTCGAAGAATATCTCAAATGGGTATGTCCTATTTGGTATACCCCGGGGCTCATCATACTCGTTTTCATCATGCCTTGGGAAGTATGCATTTAATGCAACAGGTATTGCAAGTGCTTCGATATAAGGGGGTTGACATTTCAAAAGAGGAAGAGCAAGGCTTGTTAAGTGCAATACTTTTACATGATATAGGGCACGGACCTTTTTCGCATGCCCTAGAACATAGCTTGGTTTCGGGTGTTGGCCATGAAGCCATTTCCTTGTTTTTTATGGAATCGCTTAACCGGAAGTTTAACGGAAGTTTAACGATGGCCATAGAAATATTTAAGGGCAGCTACCATAAAAAGTTCCTAAATCAATTGGTCTCTAGCCAGTTGGATATGGACCGTTTGGATTACCTTAAACGCGATAGTTTTTATACCGGTGTTGCCGAAGGGAACATTAATGCGGAGCGACTCATTACCATGCTCAATGTCTTGGATGGGGAATTGGTGGTGGAAGAAAAAGGTATCTATTCTGTAGAGAAATTTTTAATGGCCCGCCGCTTCATGTATTGGCAGGTATATTTACACAAAACAGGGATAGTAGCCGAACAGTTATTGATAAAAATACTGACTAGGGCCAAACATTTATTAAACAATACTATTGATCTGAAGGCAAGCAAACCCTTACTGTTCTTTATGGGTGGTAAGATAGACAAGAGAAATTTTGACACAAAAGCCTTGGATATGTTTGCGCAATTAGATGATGTAGATCTACTTATGGCCATTAAAACCTGGCAAGACCATCCGGATTTTGTCTTATCCGAATTATGTAAAATGGTAGTTAATCGCAAATTGCTAGATGTAAAAATGAAGAACAAACCCTTAGACCCAGATAAAGAGAAAGTACATAAGGATGCGTTAATGCAAAAACATAACTTAACGGAAGAGGAAGCATCTTATTTCGTTTTTTCTGGCCACATAGAAAATAGGGCTTATGACGATATAAAGCAAAACATCAACATCCTAAGGCAGAACGGAAAAATAACGGATGTTGCAAAGGCCTCGGACCAGCTAAATTTAAAAGCACTTTCTAAAACGGTTACCAAATATTATATGTGTTACCCCAAGGATGCCGTTTAACAATTTTTCTTACTTTTGTGTCCATTAAAGGAAAATCCCTAAATAATTATCAGTGAAGTTTACGGCGGGTCAGATTGCGGGTATATTAGAAGGCGAGGTTGATGGAAACCCCGAGATTGCCGTACATAAGCTTGCCAAAATTGAAGAAGGGGAAACAGGATCTTTAACATTTTTGGCCAACCCAAAGTATACCTCTTATATATATACGACCAAGGCTTCCATTACCATAGTAAACAAGGATTTTATTCCCGAGCAATCCATAGCTACTACCCTTATTAAGGTAGAAGACGCTTACAAGTCTTTCTCCAAACTTTTGGAATACTACAACGAGGTAAAGAATAACAAGACAGGGATAGAGGAGCCGGTATTCCTATCTGAAACTGCCAGTTATGGAAGTGATTTCTATTTAGGAGCATTCTCTTATCTGGGAAACAATGTAATTATTGGGAACAATGTAAAAATACATCCAAACGTATATATTGGCGATAATGTTAATATTGCCGATAATGTAATTGTATATGCCGGGGCAAAGATTTATTCGGAATCGATTATAGGGAAAAACTGTGTTATTCATAGTGGTGTAATAATAGGAGCAGATGGTTTTGGGTTTACACCAAATGAAAAAGGTGAGTTTACTAAAGTACCACAGACCGGAAATGTAATTTTGGAAGAAAATGTGGATGTAGGGGCCGGTACAACCATAGACAGGGCCACTTTAGGTTCTACCGTGCTTAGAAAAGGCGTAAAACTAGACAACCAAATACAAATTGCCCACAATGTAGAAATTGGGGAACATACCGCAATTGCTGCCCAAACGGGTATTGCGGGTTCTACTAAGATAGGCAAGCATTGTATGATAGGGGGGCAAGTAGGGATTGTTGGCCATATCACCATAGGCGATAGGGTAAAGATACAAGCGCAATCTGGCATTGGAAGAAATGTAAAGGACGATGAGGTATTGCAAGGATCACCTGCATTAACTTATGGCGACTATAACAAATCATATGTACATTTTAAAAATTTACCGAAGCTTATTCAAAAAGTGGACGAAATTGAAAAAAGAATAGACGGTGAGTAATACGATTACAAAACAAAGGACAATTGCGAAAGAAAGCACCCTAAAGGGTGTTGGATTGCATACGGGGGAGAATGTTACCATGCGGTTTTTACCCGCGCCGGTAAACCATGGGTACGCCTTTAAACGGGTTGATCTTGAAGGTGAGCCCATTATAGAGGCAGACGCCAATTTTGTAGTAAATACGCAAAGAGGTACCAATTTAGAAAAGAGAGGGGTTAAAATACAAACTTCCGAGCATGTGTTGGCTGCATTGGTAGGATTAGAGATCGATAATGTTCTAATAGAACTAGATTCTCCCGAACCTCCAATAATGGACGGCTCTTCCAAATTTTTTGTGGAAGCGTTGGAAAAGGCTGGGGTAGTGGAACAAGATGCCGATCGGGAGGAGTACATAGTGAAAGATGTTATATCCTATAAAGATGAGGCCACTGGTAGTGAAATTACTATAATTCCTGCCGATAATTACCAAGTTACCACAATGGTAGATTTTGGCACCAAGGTTTTGGGAACACAGAATGCTACCCTAGAGCACCTATCGGATTTTAAAACAGAAGTAGCCGATGCAAGGACTTTTAGTTTTTTACACGAACTGGAAATGCTTCTAGAACATGGACTCATAAAAGGTGGGGATCTAAACAATGCCATTGTCTATGTGGATAAAGAGATTTCACAGGAGACCATGAAAAAGCTGGAGAAGGCTTTTAAAAAGGAGAAACTTTCAGTAAAACCCAATGGAATATTGGACAACCTTACCCTACATCAACCCAATGAAGCGGCTAGGCATAAACTTTTAGATGTTATTGGGGATCTTGCCTTGGCCGGAACTAGAATTAGAGGTAAGGTAATTGCAAATAAACCTGGACATTATGTAAATACCCAATTTGCCAAAAAATTGGCCAAAATCATAAAACTAGAGAAACGGAACAAAGTGCCACATGTTGATTTGAGTGTACCACCCATAATGGATGTTACCAAAATAATGAATATGTTGCCGCACCGACCTCCTTTTCTCTTGGTAGATAAAATATTGGAACTTTCTGATTCTCATGTAGTTGGATTAAAGAACGTTACCATGAACGAACCCTTTTTTGTAGGTCATTTCCCGGGCACGCCCGTGATGCCAGGGGTTCTTCAGGTAGAAGCCATGGCGCAGACCGGAGGTATTTTGGTACTGAGCACCGTTCCCGATCCGGAAAACTACCTGACCTTTTTTATGAAGATCGATAATGTGAAGTTTAAGAAACAAGTAGTTCCTGGAGACACCCTTATATTTAAGTGCGATCTTATATCCCCGATTCGAAGAGGCATATGCCATATGCAGGCCTATACCTATGTAAATGGAAAACTTGCTTCTGAGGCGGAACTGATGGCCCAAATCGTAAAAAACAAAGAAATTTAGAATGAATCAGCCTCTTGCGTATATCCATCCCGGAGCAAAAATAGCTAAGAATGTTGTGGTAGAACCCTTCACCACCATACATAACAATGTTACCATTGGACAAGGAACCTGGATAGGATCCAATGTCACAATTATGGAAGGGGCAAGGATAGGAAAGAATTGTAATATTTTCCCCGGTTCTGTAATATCGGCACCTCCTCAAGATCTAAAATACAATGGCGAGGAGACCACCGTGGAAATTGGCAACAATACTACGGTCCGCGAATGTGCCACTATAAATAAGGGTACCGCAGATAGAATGAAATCCAAAATAGGGAAGAATTGTCTTATTATGGCCTATTGCCATATAGCACATGATTGTTTTATTGGCGATAACTGTATTTTTTCCAACAATTCTACCTTGGCAGGCCATGTCACTATAGGGGACAACGTAGTACTTGCCGGGCTGGTGGCTGTGCATCAGTTTGTATCCATTGGCAATCACGCCTTCGTTACCGGAGGTTCCTTGGTACGTAAAGATGTACCGCCTTATGTAAAGGGGGCCAGAGAACCTATGTCTTACGTTGGTATTAATTCCGTGGGTCTTCGTAGAAGGGGGTTCACTTCGGACAAAATCCGGGAGATACAGAATATTTATAGGCTACTCTATCAAAGAAATTACAACAATACCCAAGCGGTTCAGATCATAGAGGCCGAAATGGAAGCCACCCCGGAGAGAGATGAAATTCTTCAGTTTATAAGAGATTCGCAACGAGGTATCATGAAAGGATATTTCAGTACTAACTAACTACAATATGGCATCAACATCAGACATAAGAAAAGGCTTGTGCATAAAGTACAACCACGATATTTTTAAAATAATAGAGTTTCTGCATGTAAAACCTGGGAAAGGACCGGCATTCGTAAGAACAAAACTTAAAAGCGTTACCACGGGCAAAGTGATAGACAATACTTTTTCTGCCGGACACAAAATTGACGATGTTCGGGTAGAGACCAGGTCTTATCAGTTTTTATATGCCGAAGGGGAGACTTATCATTTTATGAATACTGATGACTACAACCAGATAAGTTTGCAAGAGAGTTCCTTGGATGCTCCCGGACTTTTAAAAGAAGGAACCGTTGTAACCATCCTTTTTAATACCGAAGACAGCATGCCCTTGTCCGTAGAAATGCCGGCAAGTGTTATTTTGGAAGTAACCCATGCAGAACCAGGTGTAAAAGGAAATACCGCAACCAATGCAACAAAGCCCGCTACGGTTGAAACCGGAGCCCGGGTTAACGTACCACTTTTTATAAATGAAGGAGATCGTATTAAAATAGATACCGAGAAGGGAGCCTATATGGAGCGGGCGAAGGACTAATTGCTTTTCTCGATTAAAACTTACCTAACCCCACAAATGTTGAAAAACCATAAATGAAATTTCCTACCCCATTTAGTCTTAAGCAAATAGCTGACATCATTTCGGCCAAATATGTTGGCCCCGATGATTTTAAGGTGCTGGGAATGAATGAAATTCATGTGGTGGAGCAGGGAGATATTGTTTTTGTGGATCATCCCAAATACTACGACAAAGCACTACAGTGCAACGCCAGTGTTGTACTTATCAATAAAGAGGTTAGCTGCCCTGAAGGCAAGGCCCTCTTAATTTCTGACGATCCATTCCGGGATTTTAATGTACTTACCCATTTTTTTAAACCTTTTGAAAAAGCCGATACGCTGGTTGCAAACTCGGCCAAGATTGGTACAAACACCATAATACAACCCAATGTATTCATAGGAAACAACGTAATAATAGGCGATAATTGCGTTATACATTCCAACACGGCCATTTATGATAATAGCATTATAGGTAACAATGTTATTATCCATGCAGGTTGCGCATTGGGCGGCGATGCGTTTTATTATAAAAATAGACCCGAAGGTTTTGATAAACTACTGTCCGGAGGACGTGTAGTCATAGAAGACCATGTAGAGATTGGAACGCTATGCTCCATTGATAAAGGAGTTACTGGAGATACCACCATTAAGGAAGGTACAAAACTAGACAATCAGATACAGGTAGGTCATGATACCGTAATAGGAAAAAAATGTTTAATCGCCTCCCAAACGGGGATTGCAGGCTGTGTGGTTATTGAAGACGAGGTAACTATATGGGGACAAGTAGGTATTATTAGCGGTATTACAATAGGAAAAAAAGCCGTCATCATGGCGCAGTCCGGAGTAGGTAAATCCCTGGAAGGGGGCAAAAGCTACTTGGGAAGTCCGGCTATCGAAGCACGTGAAATGATTCGGCAAATGGCTTATGCCAAAGAAGTTCCCGATCTAATTAGGAAATACAATAAGAAATAGGCTAAAGAATAATTTAGAAATCGCTTTCAAACACATATTTTTGTGGAGCGAAACCAAACGAGATATAGCATGAGCGTTCTAGTAAATAAAGATTCTAAAATAATTGTACAAGGTTTTACAGGTAGTGAGGGTACTTTCCATGCCGAACAAATGATAGAATATGGTACCAATTTGGTCGGTGGTGTAACTCCCGGCAAAGGAGGACAAGAACATTTGGGGAAGCCCGTGTTCAATACCGTTGAAGAAGCTGTTCAAAAAGTGGGTGCCGATACCACAATTATTTTTGTACCGCCTGCTTTTGCCGCTGATGCCATTATGGAAGCCGCAAACGCTGGGATTAAAGTAATCATTACCATCACCGAAGGCATACCTGTTGCCGATATGGTAAAGGCCTACGATTACATAAAAGGAATGGATTGCCGTCTTGTAGGGCCTAATTGCCCAGGGGTAATTACACCGGGTGAAGCCAAAGTGGGTATTATGCCCGGTTTTGTATTTAAGAAAGGAAACGTAGGTGTGGTTTCCAAATCCGGTACCTTAACCTATGAGGCTGCCGATCAGGTGGTACGGCAAGGTCTTGGAATTACCACCGCTATTGGTATTGGGGGAGACCCAATTATAGGAACAACCACAAAAGAAGCTGTTGAGCTATTGATTGGTGATGATGAAACGCATTGCGTAGTAATGATCGGTGAAATAGGCGGACAGCTAGAAGCCGATGCCGCACAATGGTATAAAGCCAGTGGAAGTAAAAAACCAATTGTTGGGTTTATTGCCGGAGAAACTGCTCCTGCCGGACGTACCATGGGGCATGCCGGTGCTATAGTGGGTGGTAGCGATGATACGGCCCAGGCCAAGAAAAGAATAATGCGCGAATGTGGAATACACGTGGTGGACTCTCCTGCGGAGATTGGTCTAAAAGTAAAAGAAGTAATGGGATAATCAATCGTTAATTCTTTCATAAATCCCGTCACGAAACCTCGAGATTGGGGTTTTTTTTCGGCTTTATCTCAAACAAAACCTATATTTGAACAACAACCAAACAAATCGCATTTGACTATGAAACTCTTAGAAGGAAAAAATGTAATTATAACCGGGGCCAGTAGAGGTATTGGCAAGGGTATTGCCGAAGTTTTTGCAGCCCATGGGGCCAATGTTGCCTTTACATATAGTTCTAGTGAGGCCCCGGCCTTGGAACTTGAGAAAGAATTAAAGGCCCAAGGGGTAAAGGCTAAGGCCTATAAAAGTAATGCAGCGGACTTTGCAGCTTCTGAAACGTTGGTTTCCCAAATATTGGAAGATTTTGGCGGCATAGATGTCCTTATCAATAATGCAGGGGTTACTAGAGATAACCTATTGATTCGTATGAGGGAAGAAGACTTTGATAGCGTCATAGAAATAAATTTAAAATCGGTCTTTAATATGACCAAAGCGGTACAGCGCACCTTATTAAAACAACGCAAGGGTTCCATTATAAATATGAGTAGTGTAGTTGGGGTAAAAGGGAATGCTGGACAGAGCAATTATGCCGCTTCAAAAGCTGGGATGATTGGCTTTACAAAATCTGTTGCCTTGGAATTGGGATCAAGAAATATCCGTTGCAATGCTATTGCACCAGGGTTTATAGAGACTGAGATGACCGGTAAGTTGAACGAAGAAGTAGTTCAGGGATGGCGAGATGCAATACCATTAAAACGTGGTGGTTCACCAGAAGATGTTGCAAATGCCTGCTTGTTTTTAGCTTCTGACCTGTCCGCCTACGTTACTGGTCAGGTGCTTAATGTTGATGGAGGTATGTTGACCTAATTGATACCGCAGATTTTAGTTTCCGCACTTTTTGATAGACAAAATGTACTATCAATAAAAGGCTAGATATATATGCAGATAGGAACATTGGTTTTACTTATTGTGGCAGCTTTTTTGGCACTGGCCATCGTGGTGTTCCATTATCATTATAAGAGCAAACGTAAGGGCAGGGTTGCCTTACTGCTCTCTTTCCTTCGCTTTATAGCACTTTATAGCGCTTTAGTACTACTTATCAATCCGAAGTTTACCAAAAGAGAATATACTTTGGAAAAAGCCGGCCTTGTTGTACTTGCGGACAACTCAGTTTCCATACAAAGTGTTGGAGGTAGGCAACAGCTAACAGAAATTATTACGGAATTATCGCAAGAATCGGGCTTGTCGGATAAATTCAATCTTGCAAACTATCGTTTTGGGCCCGGTATTGAAGAATATGACACCCTTAATTTTCTTGATAAAAACACCAATATTGCAAAGGCCATGAGCACGGTTAGTGATGTTTACGCCAATACCAATACCGCAATACTGCTGCTAACCGATGGAAATCAAACACTAGGTAAAGATTATGAATTCTTTGGAAATGAGAAATCTTTTCCTGTTTATCCGATAGTGATAGGGGATACCACGAGGTATGAAGATATTAGGATAACCCAGGTGAATAGCAATAGCTATGCATTCTTGGATAATCAGTACCCCATAGAAGCCTATGTTTCCTATGAGGGAAAAGGAAGGGTTGAAACTGTACTTACAATTTCTGTAAATGGAAAAACCAAGTTTAAGGAAAATATTACCCTATCCAATACCGCCAACAACAAAATAATAAATACCGTTTTAAAGGCTAATTCGGTTGGAGTTAAGACCATTGGTGTACAACTCCAAAAATTACCTAACGAGCGTAATCTGGCTAACAATCGCAAGGATATTGCAGTGGAAGTGATCGATGAAAAAACGAATATTGTCATTGTGAGCGATATACTTCATCCAGATATAGGTGCATTAAAAAAGGCGATAGAAAGTAATGAACAGCGCTCAGTAAATATCATAAGACCGAATACCCCACCTAGTCAGTTAGAAGATGTTGATTTGTTTATTATGTACCAGCCAAATACATCCTTCAGGGGTATTTACGAATTCATTAAACTTAAAAAAGCCAATAAATTTACCATTACAGGACCCCAAACCGATTGGAACTTTTTAAATCGGATTCAAAATAATTATGAAAAAAACAGCTATAATCAAACTGAAGAAACCACGCCTATCTTAAACACCGGCTTCACCACATTCAATATTTCCGATTTTTCGACTTCTAGTTTTCCGCCGCTTAACAGTAATTTGGGGGAGCTCATAATTTCCAAAAAACACGAGATACTCCTAGGAAAGCGAGTAAAGGGCGTAGAATTGAACGAACCGTTGTTTGCTGTTATTGGTGATGATACCGAACGCGAAGCGGTACTTTTTGGCGAAAACATTTGGAAATGGCGAATGCAGGTGTATAAGGAAAATAAAAATTTTGGCGACTTTGATGAATTTTTGGGAAAAGTTGTTCTTTATCTTACTTCTACCAAGCCCAGAAGTAGGTTTGTTATAGATTACAAATCTTTATACCCCGGCAACAACGAGGCCAAGATTACGGCAGGTTATTTTGATGAAACATTTGTTTTTGATCCAAATGCAAGCATAATCCTGGCACTAAAAAATGGCGAAGATCAAATAATAAAGGAAATCCCAATGCTAATGAAGGGCGGTTATTACGAGGCAGACCTTACGGATTTACCATCTGGAGACTATACCTTTACTGCAACGGTAAAGGACAAGAACCTATCTAGATCCGGGGGGTTTACAATTTTAGATTTTGATGTGGAGCAGCAGTTTTTATCCAGTGATTATATAAAATTGGGGCGTTTGGCGGAACGTACCCAAGGAAAATTGTTCTTCCCCGCCGAAACCAAAGATTTGGTTGCCCAATTAATGGCAGAAGAACAGTTTGTACCCATTCAAAAAAGCAAGCAAAATGTCGTATCTTTGATAGATTTTCAATTCCTTTTAGGGCTTATTGCAGCTGCGTTGGCTGCGGAATGGTTTATCAGAAAATATAACGGATTAATCTAAAAACAAAGTAATGGACAAATTACCCAAAATTGCACTACCTGCAATATTTATTCTTATTCTATTGGTTATTTTAATTTCCAAATCGGCCGTGACGATCGGTTCAGGGCAAGCAGGAGTACTATATAAAACCTTTGGCGACGGTGTAGTAACAGATGCGCCACCGCTGGGAGAAGGTTTTCATATCGTTGCCCCATGGAACAAAGTCTTTATCTATGAGGTGAGACAGCAAGAAGTATTTGAAAAAATGCAGGTTCTATCCTCCAATGGGTTGGAGATAAAGTTGGATGCATCGGCCTGGTTTGAACCAAAGCGTGAGGATTTGGGAAAACTACATCAAGAAAAAGGCGAAGCTTACGTGCAACGGGTGCTATTACCAACAATAAGATCGGCAGCTAGGAGCGTGGTGGGCAGGTATACGCCAGAGCAATTGTACTCTAGCAAAAGGGACGCCATCCAGGCAGAAATTTATGAGGAGACCAAAAAAATAGTTGACGGACAGTACATTCAGTTGAACGAAGTCTTGGTACGCGATGTTACACTACCGCCTACAATCAAGGAGGCCATAGAACGTAAGTTAAAACAGGAACAAGAGTCGTTGGAATATGAATTTCGTTTAGTAACAGCGGACAAGGAAGCACAGAAGGTTCGTATTGAAGCACAAGGTAAGGCAGACGCCAACAGGATATTAAGTGCTTCGTTAACCGATAAAATCCTTACGGATAAAGGTATTGAAGCTACCATGAAGTTGGCGGAATCTCCCAATTCCAAGATTATCGTAATCGGAAGCGGTGATTCCGGGATGCCCATAATTCTCGGAAATAATTAAAAATATTTTCCAATAACTTTTTTTGATTGGAAATAAATTTTAATTTTACCCTTGTAATGAGAAATAATAATACACATCATCATTTTTACACTTGCGCTCAGGCGAGGTAGAAATGTATTGTAGTATTACAAGATATAAGAAACCCGTTTGAGAAATCAAACGGGTTTTTGTTTTTTAACCGTGTTTGGTTTCCGGACATAAAAACAAGGAAATGACAAAAATTAGAATAGCCATTCAAAAATCGGGAAGATTAAACAATGACTCCCTTAGCATGCTCAAAGATTGCGGAATATCCATAGATAATGGTAAGGACCAACTAAAGGCGGATGCACGTAATTTTCCGATGGAAGTGTTCTACCTACGTAATGGGGATATACCCCAGTACCTAAGGGACGGGGTGGTAGACATTGCCATTATTGGAGAAAACGTACTCATAGAAAAAGGGGAGGATATAGGTATCGTAGAAAAACTGGGCTTCTCCAAATGTAGGGTGTCCTTGGCCGTGCCCAAAGCCATGGAGTACAATTCTGTAAACGATTTTGAGGGCAAACGTATTGCCACTTCCTATCCAAATACGGTTAAGAATTATTTGAAAGAAAGAGGCGTAAACGCGGATTTACACATTATTAATGGATCGGTAGAGATTGCACCTAATATTGGGTTGGCAGATGCCATCTGTGATATCGTGTCCAGTGGCAGCACCTTATTTAAGAACAATCTGAAGGAAGTGGAGGTAATGTTGAAGAGCGAGGCCGTATTGGCAGAATCTACCAATATTTCCGCAGCGCGTAAAGAAATCCTAGAAAAATTGCGGTTTCGAATAAAATCGGTGTTACAAGCCCGTCAATCAAAATATGTACTCCTGAACGCTCCCAATGAAAAACTAAAAAACATTATTCAAATATTACCAGGTATGCGAAGCCCAACGGTACTGCCATTGGCAGAGGAAGGGTGGAGCTCCGTGCATACTGTGATCAAAAAAGACAAATTTTGGGAAGTAATCGATGAACTAAAAAGGGCAGGGGCCGAGGGTATCCTTGTTTGCCCCATTGAAAAAATGGTATTGTAAGTTACACTATGAAGAAGATCAACAAACCACAAAAAGAAGATTGGGACACTTTATTGAAGCGGCCTACCCAGACTGTTGGTGATATTGAAGGTCAGGTAAGCACAATATTCAGGGAAGTTAAGCAAGATGGCGATGCGGCACTTGCCAAATACACGTATAAGTTTGATAATGTTCTAGTGGATGGGTTGCAGGTTACCCAACAAGAAATAAGGGATGCAACAAACCTGGTATCCGCAGATTTGAAAAAAGCCATTGGGGTAGCCAAGGGAAATATAGAAAAATTTCACCGTGCACAACTAACCGCCAAGGTAGCGGTAGAGACTATGGAAGGCGTTAGCTGCTGGCAAGAGAAAAGACCAATACAAAAGATAGGTCTTTATATACCCGGCGGTACCGCTCCTCTTTTTTCTACTACTTTAATGCTGGCCGTCCCTGCTATAATCGCAGGATGTAAGGAGATTGTTTTGTGTTCCCCACCAAACACGGAAGGCAAGATACACCCGGCCATACTTTTTACGGCCAATTTATGCGGTATTACCCGAATCTACAAAGTAGGGGGCATACAGGCCATTGCGGCTATGACCTTTGGTACGGAAAGCGTTCCCATGGTGTATAAGATATTTGGACCGGGTAATCAATACGTTACCGTGGCCAAGCAAATTGCTACCAAATACGGTGTAGCGATTGATATGCCTGCCGGACCAAGTGAATTATTGGTTATGGCCGATGATACTGCCGAAGCATCCTTTGTTGCTTCGGACTTACTAAGTCAGGCAGAACACGGAACAGATAGCCAAGTGGTATTGGTAAGTACTTCCAAGAAATTAATAGACGAGGTATCGGAACAGATCGCCTTGCAAATTGAAGAATTGCCAAGAAAAGACATCGCCAAAAAGGCCATTGCCAATAGCAAGCTTATTTATGTGGAAAATGACAATACTGCGGTAGCATTAATAAATGAATATGCCCCGGAACATTACATTGTTTGCGTTAAGAATGAAGATTTTTATTTGGACAATGTTGCCAATGCCGGGTCGGTATTTGTGGGTAACTATACCCCCGAAAGTGCAGGAGACTATGCGTCTGGCACCAACCATACCTTACCCACAAATGGATATGCCAAACAATATAGCGGAGTTAATCTGGATAGCTATATGAAAAATATCACTTTTCAAAAAATATCTAAAAAGGGCATTCAACAAATTGGAAAGACCATAGAATTAATGGCAGAAGCAGAAGGCTTGCAGGCCCATAAAAACGCAGTGACCTTGCGTCTTAAAAGTTTGGAAAAGAAGTAACTTATGAAAGCCTTTGACCTAAATAATTTGATACGGGAAAATATAAAAGGGGTGGCACCATATTCTTCGGCAAGAGATGAATATGTGTCCGATGGCTCTGATATGGTGTTTTTGGATGCTAACGAAAGCCCTTTTAACAATGGCCTCAACCGCTATCCCGATCCGCAGCAACGAAACCTTAAAAAGGTATTGGCAGAACAGGAACAGCTAGAGGTGGGTAACATCCTTGTGGGCAATGGCAGCGATGAAGTCCTAGATCTAATATTCAGAGCCTTTTGCGAACCCAAATTGGATAATATAATTAGTTTACCTCCTACCTACGGTATGTATAAGGTACTGGCGGGTATTAACAATATAGAAAATAGAGAGGTTTTACTAACGGATAAATTTCAGCCCAATGTTGAGGAGATTCTTAAGACAATAGACAATAACACTAAGTTAATTTTTATATGTTCCCCCAACAATCCCACAGGAAACAGTTTTACAACGGCAAAGGTTACTAAATTACTCGAAAATTTTAGTGGTCTAGTGGTAATCGATGAAGCCTATCTAGATTTTTCCGAAAAAGAAAGTTGGATAGCAAAAATGAACCTATATCCCAACCTCATTGTAACCCAAACTTTGTCCAAAGCGTATGGAATGGCAGGGATACGTCTAGGGCTTTGCTTTGCATCTGAGGAAATAATAAGTGTTTTAAACAAAATTAAACCCCCTTATAACGTAAATGAACTCACGCAGCAAAAAGCTTTAGAGAAGATCTTGGACAAAGAATCCCTTAAAACCGAAGTTGACTACCTATTAAAAGAACGAGATCGGTTGCTTATGGAACTCCAAAAACTGAATTTTGTACTCCAAATCTTTCCTAGTGATGCAAATTTTATGCTGGTACGGATAGATGATGCCAATACTAGATACCGGCAACTTTTGGAAATGGGTATCGTAGTAAGAAACCGTAGCTCACAACCTTTATGTGCTAATACACTTAGGTTTACCGTGGGGACCAAAGAAGAAAACAACAAATTGATAACCGCTTTAAAAATGCTACAATGAAAACGGCTGAGCGCAAAAAAAAGGTATTGTTCATAGATAGGGACGGAACCATAATCAAAGAAACTGCAGACGAACAGATCGATGCTTTTGAAAAAATGATATTCTACCCCAAAGCATTTACCTATCTGGGTAAAATTGCAAAGGAATTGGATTATGAGTTGGTTATGATCACCAATCAGGATGGTTTGGGCACATCCAGTTTTCCGGAGGAAACATTTTGGCCCGTACACAATTTTATATTAAAATCCTTCGAGAACGAAGGGGTAACCTTCCACAAAGTGTTTTTAGATCGCACTTTCCCCCACGAAAATGCAGATACGCGCAAGCCAGGTACCGGACTACTGACCGAATATTTCTCGGATGGTTATGATCTGGAACAGTCCTTTGTAATCGGAGATCGCCTAACCGATATAGAATTGGCAAAGAACCTAGGCTCCAAAGGAATATTTATTAATGACAATACCAATCTGGGTACGGAAGAAATAACGGTAAAAAAGGCAGATTTAAGCCAGGTCATAGCCTTAGAGACCAATGACTGGGAAGAAATATATAATTTCTTAAAACTGTCTAACAGAACCGCCTCCGTTAACAGAAAAACTAATGAAACGGATATTCAAATTGGTCTAAACCTAGATGGAACGGGTAAAAGTGATATTGCAACAGGAATTGCTTTTTTTGACCACATGTTAGACCAACTGGCCCGCCACGGACAAATGGATCTGGAAATAAATGTGAAGGGAGATTTGGAGGTAGACGAGCACCATACCATAGAAGATACGGCCATTGCCCTTGGTGAAGTTTTCCATATAGCGCTGGGAGATAAATTGGGGATGGAACGTTACGGGTTCTGTTTGCCTATGGATGATTGTCTTGCACAAGTGGCCATAGATTTTGGAGGACGAAACTGGCTTGTCTGGGAAACTGAATTTAAAAGGGAAATGATTGGTAAAATGCCTACCGAGATGTTTTATCACTTCTTTAAATCCTTTACGGATGGCGCCAAAGCCAATCTTAATATTAAAGCCGAAGGCAACAATGAACACCATAAGATAGAAGCCATATTTAAGGCATTTGCCAAAGCCATTAAAATGGCGGTGAGGCGAGATCCGGATAAAATGGTCTTGCCAAGTACCAAAGGGGTATTGTAATCTAAACTAATAATCCTGTTTTGATGAATCATGAACAGGGATAGGTCTGGTAAAAAATGAAAATAGTAATTATCAATTACGGTGCAGGTAATATTCAGAGCATTAAATTTGCTATAAACAGATTGGGTTATAATGCTGTTCTGAGCCATGATGCCGAGGAAATCTTATCGGCTGATAAAGTGATCTTTCCTGGGGTAGGGGAAGCCAGTAGTGCAATGAAGAAGCTAGTGGATAGTGGGTTAGACACCATTATCCCTAAACTCTCCCAACCCGTATTGGGCATTTGTCTTGGTATGCAACTGATGTGTAATTCATCCGAAGAAGGAAATACCATTGGTATGGGGATTTTTGATGTGGACGTGGTTAAATTTTCCAATGTCCTTAAAGTTCCTCAGATAGGGTGGAACCAAATATCGAATTTAAAAACCGATATCTTCCATACCGTACCCGAAAAGGAATACATCTATATGGTGCATAGTTTTTATGCCCCTGTCTGCGCTGAGACCATTGCAGAGTCAGATTACAATGTTACCTATAGTGCGGCCCTAGGAAAGGATAATTTTTATGGCACGCAGTTTCACCCAGAAAAAAGTAGCCTAATCGGATCAACGATCTTAAATAATTTTTTGGCCTTGTAAACATGAATGAAGAGTTTTACATAGATACGGATCAATCCAAAATGGATATAGCTTACATCCACGATTATTTATCCAATAAGTCTTATTGGGCAAAGAATAGGGATTTGCAAAAGGTGAAGCAATCTATGGAGCATTCAATATGTTTTGCGGTCTACAACCAGGACCGGCAACAAATTGCGTTTGCCCGCATAGTGACCGATGAAGTGGTATTTGCTTGGTTAATGGATGTTTTTGTAGACGATACTTATCAAGGTAAGGGCATTGGAAAATTACTCATGGAATACATCCTTCGTCATCCAAGTTTAAAGACGGTAAAGGGTATTGGACTTAGGACCAACGATGCCCATGGGCTATACAAGAAATTTGGGTTCAACGAAATCGACGACCCCGAAACATGGATGCTAAAGAAAAATGAATAATATGCGGATTATACCTGCCATAGACATTATAGAAGGAAAGTGTGTTAGACTCGCCAAAGGGGATTACAACACCCAGAAAATTTACAATGAAAACCCTTTGGAAGTGGCCAAAGCCTTTGAAGCACATGGTATTGAATACCTACACCTTGTAGATTTGGACGGGGCAAAATCTAAACATATCGTTAATCAGAAAGTTTTGGAGCGTATAGCCGGTAAAACAAGTCTGAAAATAGATTTTGGGGGCGGACTTAAAACCGATGAGGATTTACACATTGCTTTTGAAAGCGGGGCCAATCAAATTACGGGAGGTAGCATTGCGGTAAAAAATAAAGAGGTTTTCATTGGTTGGATAATGAAATATGGTTCGGATAAAATTATACTTGGTGCCGATGCCAACAACGAAAAAGTTGCTATTAGTGGATGGTTAGAGGAGTCGGAAGAAGAACTTATCCCTTTTATAAAACGATATTTGGCTAGGGGTATTAAAGACGTAATCTGTACAGATATCAGTAAAGATGGCATGCTAGAAGGACCCTCGTTTGAACTTTACAAAAAGATTCTGTCCCAGACATCCGTCAATGAAACGCTAATAGGTCCTAGCGGGGTAGAGGATATCCAAGTACCGGGGTTGAATTTAATTGCCAGCGGTGGAATTTCGGCCTTTGAAGAGCTGCCACGGCTATCTAAAATGGGTTGTTCGGGTACCATTATAGGAAAGGCCATTTATGAAAACCGTATAACGTTAAAACAATTGGAACAATTTATTTTATCCCAATAATATGGAAAAAGATATAGCACAAGAAGTTATTTCCAATGCGGTTTTTCGTATGCGCGAGAGCACACGTATGGTAGGTATTAGCCTAGAGCAGTTGTCCGAAGAGGATGTTTGGAAAAGGCCCAATAGCGCTTCTAACAGTGTTGGTAATTTGATCTTACACCTTTGTGGAAATATAACGCAATATGCCATAGCCTCTCTGGGAGAGCTTAAGGATACCAGGGAACGGGAGGCCGAATTTGCGCAGACTTCAGGCTTTTCCAAAGAGCAACTGTGGGCCAAATTACAAGATACTGTTAATAAGGCCTGCTCAACGATGGAGGCTGCTTCTTTAGAACAGTTGTTGGAAAAAAGAGAAGTACAGGGCTTTAATTTTTCTGGAATAGGTGTAATAATGCACGTGGTTGAACACTATTCCTACCATACAGGGCAAATTGCGTTTTGGACCAAGATAGTAAAAGATAAGGATTTAGGTTTTTATGATGGCTTAGACCTTACGATAAAAAACAAACCTAAGAAATAACCGAACCTGAAATATTAATTGAAAGTAACACATGGTAACGAAAAGAATTATCCCATGTTTGGATATAAAAAATGGACGTACCGTAAAAGGGATTAATTTCTTGGATTTACGAGATGCCGGAGACCCTGTGGAGTTGGCGGAGATTTATGCACGTACGGGGGCAGATGAGTTGGTTTTTCTAGACATCTCCGCCACGGAAGAACGTAGAAAAACCTTGGCCGATCTTGTTTTAAAAGTGGCCGAACGTGTTAATATTCCCTTTACCGTAGGGGGTGGTATAGCCACGGTTGCGGATGTAGATGTATTGCTTCAGAATGGGGCGGATAAGGTCTCTATTAATTCCTCGGCGGTGAAGAACCCTAATTTGATCAACGATCTGGTCGCTAAATTTGGGTCGCAATGCATTGTGGTTGCCATAGATGCCAAACAGATCGGTGGGGAATGGAAAGTACATTTAGTGGGTGGCAAAGTGCCCACCGAACTAAATCTGTTTGCTTGGGCTAAGGAAGTTGAGGAGCGGGGGGCAGGAGAGATTCTGTTTACATCTATGGATCATGATGGTACCAAAGATGGTTTTGCAAATACCGCACTTGCAAGATTGTCAACGGAACTGAATATTCCCATTATTGCATCGGGAGGGGCAGGTAATACGCAGCATTTTGCCGATACCTTCGATCTGGGGAAGGCCGATGCCGCCTTGGCGGCCAGCGTCTTCCATTTTAAAGAAATAGAAATTAAAGATTTAAAAAAAGAGCTGCAAGACAAGGGAATACCCATGAGATTATAAATAAAGTGATGCAACAAACTTTGGTAATGGTTGTTTTTGGATGACCTAAAAATTTGGATATGAAAATAAACTTCGATAAAAATGGTGACGGATTGGTCCCGGCCATTATTCAAGATACAAGTACCAAGAATGTATTAATGCTTGGTTATATGAACAAGGAATCCTTGGAGAAAACCCAAGAGACCAAAAAGGTTACGTTTTATAGTCGCACCAAAAAAAGACTTTGGACCAAGGGTGAAGAAAGTGGAAACTTTCTTACGATGACCGATATACAAATCGATTGTGATAACGATACCTTATTAATATCTGTAATCCCTACTGGACCAACATGCCATACTGGGAGTGATACATGTTGGAATCAGCCCAATGACCAGACTTTTGGGTTTATTTCCAAATTGGAGGCCATTATTCAAAATCGTAGGGAGAATCCCGAAAATGACGCCAGTTATATAGCTTCCCTATTTAACAAGGGAATAAACAAAGTGGCGCAAAAAGTAGGGGAGGAAGCTGTGGAAATGGTCATTGAGGCAAAGGACAATAACGAAGAACTGTTTTTAGATGAAAGTGCCGATCTTCTGTTCCATTATTTGATACTATTGCAGGCAAAAGGATATTCTCTGGGCGATATTGTAGAAGTACTCCAAAAACGGCACAAATAGCGATTCTTGCTTCGTTAAGTTTTCATTAAAAAAGCGAGTCGTTTTGGGAAATGTAGTATTTTTATATAATGGCTATGAATTTAAGAAAGGGGTTTCGTTTTGTTAAATATGAAGCACCCGAGAAGACACCTTTCGAAAAACTTTTCGAAATTTTCCAAGAACTGATCGTACACACTTCCGGTGATGTGGATGAGGCCTTGGATTGGCTTCGCGAATTGGATTCGGAATATGAGCTTACCGACGATGATTACACTATTGACGATTTTATTGAAGACCTGAAGGCCAAAGGATTTCTACGCGAAGAATTTGAAGAAGGCGGGGGAGAAGGTACTGGTGAAGATGGCGAAGGGAACCTGTCCATAACCGCAAAGATGGAACGGATTATACGGCAAAAGGCCTTAGATCAGATTTTTGGAAAACTAAAACGAAGCGGTGCCGGAAATCATAGAACGGGTAAATCTGGTCAGGGAGACGAGCATACCGGAGAATTTAGAGAGTACAGATATGGCGATGGGTTAGAGCATATTTCCATTACTGAGAGTTTAAAAAACGCACAGATCAATCATGGTCTGGACAGTTTTTCGCTCAGTGAGGACGATTTGGTTGTGGAGGATACCCAGCATAAGGCCCAGATGAGTACCATACTTATGATTGACATTAGCCACAGTATGATTCTGTACGGTGAAGACCGGATTACACCTGCCAAGAAAGTGGCCATGGCCCTTGCCGAGCTGATTACCACAAGATACCCCAAGGACACCTTGGATATTTTGGTTTTTGGCAATGATGCCTGGCCCATACCCATTAAAGACCTGCCGTATCTAAAGGTAGGGCCATACCATACAAATACAGTGGCCGGGCTGCAGTTGGCCATGGACATGTTAAGGAGAAAACGGAATACCAACAAACAGATATTTATGATTACGGACGGAAAACCAAGTTGCTTACGATTGGCAGACGGTTCGTATTATAAAAACAGCGTTGGCTTGGATGATCATATTGTTGAAAAATGCTATAATATGGCAAGACAAGCTAGGAAATTGCATATTCCCATTACCACTTTTATGATTGCACAAGACCCCTACCTAAAGCAGTTTGTAAGACATTTTACCGAAGCCAATAAGGGGAAGGCATTCTTTACTGGGTTGAAAGGACTTGGTGAAATGATTTTTGAGGACTACGAACAAAACCGAAGAAAAAGATTAAAGGGCTAACAAAGTTTTCCGTGATTTCGGAGGCCCATACGAAGGAAATACTATGAAATTGAACCACAAGAAAATCGTCAATTTAGGCGAGCTAAAAAAAGCAGGTTATGAGCCTAGGAGCATTAAAGATGAGCTTAGGAATAATCTACGTGAAAAAATTAAAAACAACGAAGAAACCTTTCCCGGTGTATGGGGTTTTGAAAACTCGGTGATCCCGGAATTGGAAAGGGCAATTTTATCTAGGCATAATATTAATCTTTTAGGACTAAGAGGGCAGGCCAAAACACGATTGGCAAGGTTAATGATAGCGTTGTTGGACGAATGGATTCCTGTAATTGCGGGCTCTGAAATTAATGACGACCCTTTAAACCCTCTCTCTCGCTTTGCCTTGGAAACCATTAATGAAAAAGGTGACGATACCCCAATAAGTTGGTTACATCGTGATGAACGTTTCTATGAAAAATTGGCCACGCCAGATGTTACCGTGGCCGATCTAATCGGAGATGTAGACCCCATAAAGGCAGCTAACTTAAAGCTTTCATATGCAGATGACAGGGTTATCCATTTTGGGATGATACCTAGGGCAAACCGTTGTATTTTTGTAATCAATGAACTACCAGATCTGCAGGCACGTATACAGGTCTCATTGTTTAATATTCTGCAAGAAGGCGATATTCAAATTAGAGGCTTTAAATTACGTTTGCCTTTGGATTTACAGTTTGTGTTTACGGCAAACCCCGAAGATTATACCAATAGGGGAAGCATTGTTACACCCTTGAAAGACAGGATAGGATCACAGATTTTAACCCACTATCCGGAAAATATAGAAACGGCTCGGAGAATTACAGAGCAAGAGGCGCAATTGGATGAGCGCCAGACCAAACTAGCCCATGTGCCCAACATTGCAAAAGATCTTTTGGAGCAGATCAGTTTTGAGGCAAGAAAAAGCGAATATGTAGACATTAAAAGTGGTGTAAGTGCCCGTACCAGTATCACTGCTTTTGAAAACTTATTAAGTACCGCTGAAAGGCGCAGTCTAAGAAACGGCACGGAATCTACTACAATTAGGTTAAGTGATTTTACCGGCGTAATTCCTGCAATTACTGGAAAAATAGAGTTGGTTTATGAGGGTGAACAGGAAGGAGCGGATGCCGTGGCAAGTATTTTGATAGATGACGCCATTAAATCACTTTTTCCTACCTATTTTCCCAAAATTAACAAGTTAGAACGCAAAGACGCTACCACGCCCTATGATGAGCTGGTGAGCTGGTTCTTTGATAGCGAAGGTTTTGAACTGTTGGACGATGCCCAAGAAGACGATTATAGAGCTAAATTGGATAGTATTCCGCCATTGAACCGTCTAATCGACACCTATGGAACGGATGTGCCCAAACAGGATCGTTACTTCCTTAAAGAACTATTGTTGTGGGGGCTGGCTTCTCATAAAAAATTGAGTCGATATCGATTTACACAAGGGTATCAGTTTAAAGATATGTATGGCAGTTATATAAGCGAATTGTAAAAAAAATGGCCCCTTCTTAAAAGGGACCATCCATTCACATAGCAACTGTTTTCCCACTAAGACTGATAAGCAGGCAAATTAAAAATAAAAGAACTTCCTTCTTTAGGTCTACTCAACACTGTAATGGTAGTGTCGTGCAGATCCATTATCTTTTTTACGATAGCGAGCCCTAATCCGGATCCCATCTTCTTTTGGTTTTTATCAACTTGTTTATAGCGGTCAAAAATAAAGGGTTGTTCTGATACAGGTATACCGGTACCCGTATCGGTAATGTTTATTTCCACATTGTTTTCCTTCCGCTTTATGGACAGGGTAACCTTACCTTGGGGTTCCGTGTATTTTATAGCGTTTTCGATTAAGTTTTGCAAAGCCCGTTCTACCAGGCTTACATCGGCAAAGACCATACTGTTCTCCTCCGGATTGTTGAGATGCAGGCCAATTTCCTTCTTATCCGCGATTACCTGAAATTTTGCGATAAGATCGTACGATAGCTCGGTAATTGAAAAAGGTTCTTTTATGGGAGTTATCTGTTCGGCTTCAAGTTTCGAATATTCGAACAATTGATGGATAAGCTTGGATAATTTATCCACATTGTCATGGGTAATTTGCAGGTATTCTTCTTTTTCACTTTCGGAAAGTGTGTCTTTTTTGATCTGCAAGGTTTCAATATACCCCTTTAAAATTGCCAAGGGAGTTCTTAGGTCGTGCGAAACATTGGCGATAAGTTCTCTTCGCAAGAGGTCTACAGATTTCATTTTATCCAAATTTCCAACAATGGTATCGGCCATATCGTTAAAGGAATGTGCAAAAACTTCAATATTGGATTTCTCCGGATTTTCGATTCTTGCATCTAAATCTCCTTCTTGGAAGCGGCGTATGGTCCTTGTAATGAGCCTAAGGTTCTTTGTTAGAAACCAAATGCTTATAAAACCTATGAAGGCCGCAAAAAGCATGGTAAGCAATGTGGCGCCAATACCCAATTTAATAAAATACTGCGCCAGTAAATTTTCACTTATAAGTTGAAATTCCTTTCCTGCAAGAATAATATATACGTAACCGGCCTGCCCATCTGCCTCAAAAGATGCCACCGAAAAAATTTTCTGTTCTCCAGGGTTTCTTGGATCATCGCCCAATACATAGGCCTCTCCTTTGTTTTCAATGAATTGCTTAATGGGAGCGAGGGATACTCTTTTCGCCGGAGCATTGTCGCTATGGTCCAAAACAACCGAATACAGAATTTGGCCGGCGTTATTCAATAAGTATACTTCTATACTGCGGTTAACCGCCATCATATCGTGCATAAGATCACCGAACAACGCTTTGTTTACGCTGCCATCTTCCAAAAAAGGGGAAGTATTCTGAAATTTTTCCTCTATAAGATGGTTGGCGATATCCGCATTTACACGCTGCGCTGTGGCCTGATTGTACATATTGGCAAAATACCCGGTGATAAAAATGTACGAGGCACCCATTAAAACAATGATGAAGATAAAAGTTAACCACATTTTTTTAACCAGCCTGGGTGTCAATGCCTTTTCGGGTTCTTTCATAATACCAGGTCCTCGTTAAATTTATAGCCAACACCCCAACTTGTAAGAATATAGGTTGGGTTTGCCATGTCCGACTCTATTTTGGCCCTTAACCTATTGATATGGGAATTAACCGTATGCTCGTACCCTTCAAAATTATAACCCCAAATAATGTTCAATAATTCGGTTCTAGAATAATTTCTTCCCGGATTGGAGGCCATTAAGACCAATAGCTCAAACTCTTTTGGGGAAAGTTCAATTTTCTTTTGATCTAATACAACTTTACGCTTTTCTATATCTATATGCATATTCTCAAAAGCAAGCGCAGCGGAATTGTGATCCTCTTGTTGTTGTAAATCGGTTCTTCTGAGCACTGCCTTAATCCTTGCCAATAGTTCCCTAATGCTAAACGGTTTGGTAATGTAATCGTCTGCGCCAATCTCTAATCCTAATACCCTATCTATTTCCTCTGATTTGGCGGTAAGCATAATAACCGGAGTGTTCTTTTTTGCCCTTAGCTTTTTACAGACCTCAACCCCATCCAATATAGGTAAGGTTAAATCCAACAGTATAAGATCATAATCATTTTCCAACGCCAATTGCAAACCCCTTTCACCATCCATGGCTTTGGAAGTTTTATAGATAAGGTCTGCCAAGTGTATCTCCAGAAGTTTTATTATCTCTGGATCATCTTCTATGATTAGGATGTGTTTCATAAATCTATAAGACAAAAAAAATTAAATTATATCACACAGATATCACAAGGGGTAATGGATTTAGTTTGATATTAATTTTGATGGCATCTACTCGTTAGGAATCGATTTATCCTTATAATAGGCGGATAATTGATTGCATCCTTACAAAGTTGCTACCAAAGTTTTCATCAAGATATTATTGTTAAACAGGGAAACGGGCAAGAAATGATCATGTAGTAGGGTACAGTATGCTGTGCAGACAGCATTTTTTCTACCAAGAATCTATTTTGTCATTTAGGTTGTCAAATTTATAACTGCCAACTTTTTGTAAGCGGTATTTGAACGATATAAAGGTGAGGATAATGAGCATTAGATGCATTAGGAGCATCAATATGCCAATAGGTAAAAACGTAAGTGGTATTAGATGGTCATCAAATTCGCCATAACTTAATAATATAGCGAAGGTATCAACGGTTTTAAAAACATAGACCAAGAGAATTACGTACAACGCGTATTCCAAATTTCTCATTTGCATATCTGCGGGTTCTTCCTCCCTTATTTTAAACCATAGGGCATATAGATAAATAAGGTGAACTATGGATAATACTGGAAAAATGTAATTATCGACCTTAAAAAAGTAGAATTTGTTGGTATAGAGTCCATAGAAATTTAGTGTGCTCAGCAATACCAAACTTAAAACAGAAAACCATAGATTTCTGTTCCAAGTAAAAATGCGTAACAATAATGCCATAAAAGTAGGTTTCGGGGCTTTGGGAATCCCGGTTCGTGTTTAAGAACGCTACCCTATATCGTTTATTTCAAAAAATTCGATGAACGGAATTCAATGTTGGGAACGGCCTGTTTTGTGTGGTGAAAGACCAGGGAAAAATACCAGTACCATCCTTGGTCTTACACTTTTTTTATGGGATACCACTTAAAATAGGTAAGACTTCTCCATAGCCATTCTAACGGACCGTAGTAAAATTTGCGCAACCACCAATTACTTAAGCCCATTTGCACAAGAATAAGTACTACAGCTATGAGCAATGTATACACACTGCGCAACTCTCCCAAATAGTCTAAGCCCCAACCAAATAATATGAAAGTACCTATAAGGCTTTGGAAGACATAATTGGTGAGCGCCATTCTACCGTAGGCGTTGAACTTCCTTAAAAATGCGCCTCCTCTTACCGTGCCGTATGCCAAGACGAAAAGGCAGGTTATTACAAACGTCATGGCTATATTATTAAGGTCGAATGCCGTTAATCCAAACATTGCAAGCCAATTGTCAAAACGTGCGTTTTCTCCCAATTGTATAAAAATAAAGGCCGTTAACCCTATGGAAACAACGAATAGCAATAATGACCACCACAATATTTTACGAACCAGTTTTCTCTTGTCCATAAAGTTTTGAAAAAAATGTGTTCTGCCCACCAATAAGCCCAACAGAAAGAAACCGAAAGTGAGATAACCACGACCGAAGACTCCTAATTGAAAATCGGCCTTCATTAAATGACCCTGGGTGGCGTTGGAGACAATTACCTCTTTTAGGGTACCGTTTTTAATGATATCGAAATAAGCGATTACATCCGCGCTTTGTGGTAATACTGGCTCGTTAAAGAAAAAGCTATCGCCTTGGGTCATCAAAAAACCCAGATATCTTCCCATTCCAAAAAAGAGCAGTACAACAAAACCTAAAATAACCTTGTTGTTTATGGTATAGAACGGTATTAGAAAAATTCCCAATATGGCATAGATGGTGAGGATATCCCCCCTATAAAATAAGTGATGCAGGTATCCAATTACCAAGAGAATTATCAATCGCCATAGGAATCGCCCTTTAAAATCCCTTCCTTGCATATGGGCCTTATCCATCTGTATAAAAAAACTAAGTCCAAATAGAAAGGAGAAAAGAGCAAAGAACTTACCCCTCAGAAATATGGTGATAAAGGCCTCTACAATAGTGTCACCTAGCCCCATCTGCGTGGCTTGCATAGCGTTTTCCGGAGCGGGAGCTCCCAGATAATTCTCTACCATATGAACAATTACGATTCCTGCCAGGGCAAAACCTCTTAGGGCATCTACAATTTCGATTCTTGGGTTTTTTAGAGACTCTTGGACGGTAGCTGACATGGTATATGGTTTTTTGATTGATATAAGACTAGACGCAATTTAAGTTTAGTTGTTACGGAAATAGAAGTTTTTTATATGAACCGTGGTATTCATGGAACTGATTGTTATTTCTGGGTTGTCAATTGTAGTTTTGGATTAGTGGACAGGTTATTATTTTGTGGAGCGGGAATCCTCCATTACTTTTACCAAATAAAACACTTTTGTGCAAGTACAGCGTTATTACTATTTAATCAGGGTTCAGTTTTTGGGTTTCAGATATAGCGGATGGCAAAAGCAACCTGGCCTAAAAACAATAGAGGGCATGCTTTCTAAAACGTTGGGCTTTATATTGCCCGATGAATCTGTTTATAAAATTTTAGGCTCGGGTAGAACAGATGCAAAGGTATCTGCCTTGGATACGGCATTTGAGCTGTTTTTGGAAGGGCACCAAATTTCCGATCCAACTGATTTTCTTGCCTTGTTCAACAGAAATTTACCACCAGATATTAGGGTTACCGCAATTAAGACCGTAAATGAGGATTTTAATGTAATACAGCATAGCAAATTAAAAGAGTACATATATCTTTTTTCGTTTGGGGAAAAGAACCATCCGTTCTGCGCACCTTTCTTGGCCAATATTATAGATGTTCTAGATTTGGAAGCCATGATGGAAGCAACTAATTTGTTTGTTGGTACCCATGATTTTAAGGCATATACCTCTAGAGTACGAGCGCAGGTAAACAATGTAAGAACTATAAATCGTTGTGAAATTTTGAAGAACGATTTGCTAAAGGCCAATTTTTTTCCGGAAACCAGCTACGCCCTTCATGTGGAAGGCACGGGGTTTATGCGCTATCAAATTAGAATGATTATGGGCGCCCTAATCCAAGTAGGGCAAGGAATACTTGGTTTCTCCGATATTGAAGCGTCCCTATTGCCAAATTCCAATATTGAAATGACATTTGTAGCACCCGGATCGGGCTTACTGTTGAACCGTGTAGATTTCCGATAACGATGCATACTATTATTTTTTGTACATTGGAAATAAATGTACCGGAATGCAATATTGGCTCTATATTTTGCTCTTAGTATTTGGTGTATACCTTGCAATTAGTTTACTGCTATACTTTTTGCAGGACTTTCTGATGTTTAAACCCGAAAAATTACCCAAGGACTTTCAGTTCCATTATGACAATCAGGAAATAGAGGAGTATAATATTGAGACAAGGGATGGCGCCACAATCAATGGCCTTAGATTTAAGGCGAAGAACCCCAGGGGTGTGGTATTCTATCTGAAGGGAAATTCCAAGAGTATAAAAGGATGGGGTAAATTTGCCGTAGATTTTACCCGCCATGGTTATGATGTCCTTATGATAGATTATAGGGGGTTTGGCAAGAGTACGGGTAGAAGAACCCAAAAGGCAATTAAAAGGGATTTGCAGGTAGTTTATAATAAATTAAGGGAGAGTGTGGCCGAAAAATACATAATTCTTTATGGGCGTTCTCTTGGATCTGGTTTTGCTGCCAAACTTGCATCTATGAATAATCCTAGGATGCTTATTTTGGATGCCCCGTATTACAGTTTAAGTAAAGTGGCAAAAAAGTATATACCCTTCATGCCTTTATCATTGCTTATAAAATTTCCCATGCCCACCTATAAATGGTTAAAATATGTAAACTGTCCCATACACATCATTCATGGCACGGATGACAAGCTCATTCCTTATAAAACAAGTGTAAAACTCTCAAAAATAAAACCTAAGACCACCAGACTTTACACTGTAATTGGAGGAGGACATAAAAATTTGAATACCTTTGAGGCTTACCATAAGATGCTAAACGAAATCATTACCACAAAACCAAAGGCAATTAGTTTGGAGGGGTCTAGCATCAACGTAAAACATTCGTCAAAAAGAAGCAATGCAAAGGCTTAAGAAAACGATTGCATTTACGATTCTTTTTTTTGCATCCATAATCACTATGCTATATTTTTTCCAAGAAAAACTGATTTTTTTACCTACACAATTGTCCAGCAATCACAGTTATGATTTTCCTCAACCTTTTAAAGAGGTCTTTTTGTCCGGTTCCGATGGTGCAAAACTCAATGCCATCCATTTTCAGAATAACCACCCCAAAGGTGTTCTTTTGTACTTTCATGGAAACGCCGGTGATCTTTCGCGTTGGGGGGACATTGCCGGTTTCTTTGTTGACAAGAATTACGATGTGGTAGTTATGGACTACCGTACCTATGGAAAAAGTACGGGCAAGCTTAGTGAAAAAGCTTTATATACCGACGCCCAACTTTTTTACGACTACGTTTTGGAAAACTACGGGGAAGACCAAATTATCTTATATGGGAGGTCTTTGGGAAGTGGAATCGCCGCACAATTGGCCTCTAAAAATGTACCGGCACAACTTATTATGGAAACCCCATACTACAGTCTGTTGGATGTGGCCAAAGATCGATTTCCCTTTTTACCGGTATCGTGGTTGCTGAAATACAAGATACCGTCCTATGATTTTGTCACTAGAGTAACTTGCCCGATCACTATCTTTCATGGCACTGATGATAATGTGGTACCCTACGACTCCGGAAAACGTCTTTTTGATTCCATTTCAAATAACCAAAAGAAAATGTTCACTATCAAGGGGGGTGAACATAATAACCTCATACAGTTTGACACCTATTTAAATGGTATCGATGAGATATTGAAAACCAACTAGTCAAATAGGTCCGAAGATAAGTACCTATCTCCGCGGTCGCATACAATAGACACAATGACCCCTTCTTTTAGAGTATTGGCCAAGCGTAGTGCTACCACGGCGGCCCCTCCGCTGCTCATCCCAGAAAATATTCCTTCTTCTGTTGCCAGTTTTTTGGCCATGGTTTTTGCCTCAGCTTCACTAACCTCAAAGATTTGATCAACTTTGGAGGCATCAAATATTTTGGGAAGGTATTCTTCTGGCCATTTTCGGATACCAGGAATCCGTGACCCTTCTGTGGGTTGCACTCCAACAATCTGTATCTCTTTATTCTTTTCTTTCAAAAACGTAGATGTCCCCATAATGGTCCCCGTGGTGCCCATGGAGGAAACAAAATGGGTTATGGATTGATCGGTATCTCTCCAAATTTCAGGAGCTGTACTCTTGTAGTGTGCTCCCCAATTATCATTATTGGCAAATTGGTTGAGCATTACATACCCTTCATTCTTTACTTTGGCCTCGGCATAATCGCGGGCGCCCTCAATCCCTATATCCGAAGAAGTAAGGGTTACCTTGGCACCATAGGCCCTCATGGTCTGTACCCTTTCCTTAGTGGAATTCTCTGGCATCACCAGCTCAATATCCAGTCCATAAATACCTGCAATCATGGCTAAAGCGATACCTGTATTACCGCTTGTTGCCTCAATTAATTTAGAGCTTGTATTGATGTCGCCTCTTTCCAAACCATTTTTTATCATGTTCAAGGCCGCCCTATCTTTAACGCTGCCTCCAGGGTTATGACCTTCTAACTTAAAAAATAGTTTCACGTTCGGGTTTGTATTCAAAACCTTGCAACGTACCATGGGTGTATTACCAACCAGGTCCAAAATGCTATGAGACATGCGGGAGGGTTTTAATTTTTATTTCCGGAGTATGGAACACGGTAGAGTTTGCAGGGACTGATGCTGTTAACCATGCATTACCACCAATCACCGAATTTTCCCCAATAACGGTATCACCACCTAAAATAGTTGCATTGGCATAAATGGTAACGTTATCCTCTATAGTGGGGTGCCTTTTTACACGCTGAAGGCTTTTTGCCACATAAAGCGCACCCAAGGTTACCCCTTGGTATAGTTTTACATTATCCTTTATAACCGCTGTCTCACCGATAACAACACCCGTGGCATGATCGATGAAAAAAGATTTTCCGATACGCGCACCCGGATTTATATCAACCCCGGTCTGCCTATGTGCATACTCCGTCATTAACCTTGGTACCATAGGAAAACCTTCCTGGTATAATTCATGTGCCAAGCGGTAAATGGCAATGGCATAGAAACCAGGATAGGCCATATAAACCTCCTCAATGGAAAGCGAAGCAGGATCGCAATTAACAATGGCCTCGGCATCTAAGTTTAGTTTCTCCAATACCGACGGTAATTTAGAAACATAATTTTCCCAAACTTTATTACAAGGTTTCTCCATTTCCCAGCAGGCCAGGTTGGTTAAGGCATCAAATTCTTCTGCCAAACGGTCCAAATTTTCCTCTACTGGAGTTTCTATATCAAAAAGCGTATAAAAAAGCTTATTGGTAAACAGCTCTACCTTTTCCTTTAGTTGAAATCTAAGGTTGGGTTGTTTTTTATGCTGTTTTATTTTTTTTATAATAGTTTCTTTGTCCATTGTAATTTGACTTAAAGACTCAAAATTAACCAATAATTTAGAAGGCCATTATCCAAAATGGTTAACTTTAGCTTAAAATTGACCCATTAATAGAGAATATGCAGCAATCAGTGATCACCAAGGAGATATTCGCTTTTTTAACCGACCTTAAAAACAACAATACCAGGGAATGGTTTACAGACCATAAGAAAGAATTTAAGGCTTATGAATCTGAAGTAAAAATGTTTTTTCAGCAGGTAATGGAAAATCTTAAAATCCACGATGATATTGAGAAGATGAAGATGTTCCGTATTTATAGGGATGTTCGTTTTTCTAACGATAAAACACCTTACAAGCCACATTTTGCCGGGTCTTTTTCTAGGGCAGGGGCCAGGTTACGGGGTGGATATTACCTTCGAGTTAAACCCAAGGAAACTTTTATAGCTACCGGGTTTTGGGAACCAAACAAAGAAGATCTTTTTAGGATTAGAAAAGAATTTGAATTGGACGCTTCCGAAATCCGAGGGATAATCAATGCTAAATCCTTTAAACAGATTTGGGGCAATATGGAGGGTGATGAAGTAAAAACGGCACCCAAGGGATTCGATAAAGAACATCCCAATATAGATCTTATAAAAAAGAAGCAATTTATTTTTGTTCGTAATTTTTCGGATAAGGAGGTATTATCGCCAGATTTTATAGACGAATTGGATCAATCTTTTAAAGCAATACGCCCGTATTTTGATCTAATGAGCGATGTACTTACCACAAACCTTAACGGAGAGTCCTTATTAGACTAGCATTGGTTTTTCTAACAATAGGATCTGATCTTTTACACGGTCAATTACCATATTCATCATGCGCTTGTTTAGCGAAGACGAATTTGTGATGTAGGCCTCGTATTCCTCTACGGTAAACTGGCCTATAATCATTCCTTTTAATGAATTACGGAATTTGATGTCTTTCTGGATGGCATTTTCCACGTACTCCATCCGCTTCTCCAGAGACATCTCGTGAAAGGCGTTTTTATGTTTCACAATATAATTGCGAAAGGCTGCGATCAATAAAAAATTTTGAAGTTTAATTACCGGACGGAGCGTTCTGTTCTGAAATTGTTCATCATCGCTCATATCGTCACTAACCCTTGCGGAAGGAATCTGCGGCCTAATTTGCAGCAGGTTTCGAGACCTGTCGTTCATTGCATACTGGTTTATATAAAGATAAATGTTTCCGAAACGGGCCTTCAATGGTTGTAAATTAGTTTTTAACGTGGTTATGAACATATAATTTCAACCAAAAATGGTCTTATGGAACATAATGCCTAATTTTATAAATTATACGTAACGAGAGATAGAAACCTATGAAATTTGGAAAAGTAGAACATCCGGAATTAATAGATTTTACCATTCCACCAGATCACCCCGATACCGAGGTGGTACTTACAAAACATAACGCGAAAGACCAGCCCTTACAGGTATATATCGGATGCGCCAAATGGAACAGGCAAGATCTAAAAAACTTTTATCCCAGAGGAACTAAAGATGAACTTGTCTATTACGCATCCCAATTCAACAGCATAGAGTTAAATGCTACCTTCTATAGAATTTTTCCTGCTGAGCAATATCAAAAGTGGTATGAGAAAACGCCTCCTCATTTTAAATTTTTTCCAAAGATCGCCAACGAAATTAGCCATTTACGTAGGCTTAACGATCAGGTATACCCCACAGTGGATAGGTATTTGGAGGTTACCGCCAATTTAAAGGAAAAACTGGGCACTATTTTCTTGCAGCTCCATGGAAATTTTGGCCCTAAGAATTGGGATAGGGTAGTACGATTTGTGGAATATTGGCCTAAGGAGTTTTCGCTGGCCATGGAATTTAGGCATGCGGAATGGTTCAGTGATCCGGTTGTTTCCCAAGAGTTATATCATCTTTTAGAAAGCAATTCCATTGCCAATGTTTTAGTAGATACAGCAGGGAGAAGAGATCTTATGCATATGAGACTCAGCAACAATGAAGCCTTTGTCCGTTATGTTGGTGCAAACCACGAAAGTGATTATGACCGATTGGATGATTGGTGCAAACGATTAAAGATTTGGTACGATCAAGGACTTCGGAACATTCATTTTTTTGTTCACCAAAATCTAGAATTGGAATCCCCCTTGTTATCGGCTTACTTCATTGAAAAAATAAATGATGTATTACCCGTTGATTTGGTGATTCCTAAGACGCTGGTAAAACCAAAAGAGCTTTTCTAATAACTATCGCCTACTTCTACAAATGTATTTTTGGAATGGAATTTTGGACTTTTCGGTGCTGCCATACAGCAGGTAGATCCTAAATAAAAAAGTGCTATTTCCTGTAATTTCTCTACATGCTCCCCTAGGGCAATCTTTTTGGGCAAAGCTATTGTACCAACGGCCGGGCCACCTACTATGGACAAATACCATACCTTGCCCTCTTCGTCGGTGATATCAATATTATATCGCTCGTTCCTAAAAGCCGGTAAGGATGGGTTCTGCTTATATATCCAGGGCCTTAGCACAACTAAATCCCCTGGGACATGTTGAATACGGGAAATATACCCGGAAATAGGCGCATGTATTCGATGGTAATTCTTGTTATGTAAAAAAACATTGGTGAAACTATAGTTATCGGGGATTACGGCTTCATCTACTCCAAAAATGGTTGCAACCGTACGTTCATCAGATTTTACTTTGCTGGTAGCTATTTGCCCTACCTTGCCTTCATCGCAAAGTAGGCCCTCGCATGGCCATACATGCGGACTGCTATTCTCTGGGGTGGCCTTAAACTCCCTAATAAAAAAATCTTGGAAGCAATCAAAAGTTTTTTTCCCATGTGGTGGCTTAAACCTACTTAAATAGTCCTTATCCCGATAGTTGACTTTTATGTAAGGTCTTATCATCCACTTAGAATATGGTTTTTCATAGGCAGATGCATAAGAAGCGGAAATCTTCTTTTGTATGTTACTTGGTAGATTGCCCCATATACTAACCGATAAGAATTTGTATAAGTTAGCTCGCCATTCGGGAACCTTGAATACGGTGAAATAAGAATCGGAACGGGTAGAAGTTTGGTAAGTTGTCTCCATAATATGCTAGTTCTTTTGCTTTTGGTCCCACAAAACATTTACAATTTTCCACTGACCGTCCATTTTGGCCAGATGCATATAGTCGTAGAAGTCGTATTGATTTGTACCTGCTTTTATACTAGCTATTTTACCATCTATATCTAAAATTTCAACATTTACTTTCAGTGGTTCATCGGGTAGTTGGGCATATTTTTTACCATCCAATTTGGTAAGCGACACCAATTCCGTATACCCCATATTTTGTAAAAGCTGAAAGCCTTCGCGCTCAACAACGTGCCTTTTGGCAACTTCATGGTGAATGGCATTTTCCATTTGCGATTGGTTACTGCTATAGTAACTTTCCATATAATCTACCGCAGCCTGTCTAATGGCCTGTTCATCTGACGACTGTGCAAGAATAATATGCGAAAAAATGGATAGGAGGAAAGCAATGAAATATTTAACGATAGTTTGCATGCGAAGTTGAGTTAGGTTTCCTAAATGTATTTTTTTAAGGCTTTACCTAAAAAGGAATTAAGAAAAGTTTATTTAAAACTTAACATATTTTGCGAAAGAGTTTTAATTTTATGTTAAATTATCTACCACTGCGGTTGCCATTCCTTTAATGGTTACTTTTATTTTCTAAACATATCGATTATGAGATTAATGGTGTCAATGGCTATAGCTACCTTTGCCTACATTTCGGCTCAAGCCCAGGAAACAATAAAATTTGAATCGGGCGATGGGTTGAAAATAACTGCAGATCATTATAAAAAAGATGGGGCAAGCACCTATATCCTATTATTTCACCAAGCAGGTTGGAGCAGGGGAGAGTATACCGAAATAGCTCCAAAACTAAATGCTATGGGCTACAGTTGTTTGGCTGTTGACCTTAGATCTGGCGGAGCGGTAAACGGAGTTAAAAATGAAACCCACGAGCAGGCCGAAACAGAAGGCAAATCTACAAAATATGCCAACGCATTTCCAGATATTGAAGCGTCGGTGGACTATGTAAAAACTGCGTTTAAACCTAAAAAGATAATTCTTTGGGGAAGTTCTTATTCCTCTGCCCTTGTTTTGAAATTCGCGGGTGATCATCCAGATTCAATTAACGGGGTCTTATCTTTTGCACCCGGAGAATATTTTGAGTCCAAAGATTTCATAACCCAAAGTGCCAAGAACATTACGGCTCCGGTTTTTATCACTTCGGCCAAAAACGAACATAAAAACTGGGAATCAATTTTTAAAGTCATATCAGCTCCCGGCAAGCAATATTACTTACCGAAAACCCCAGGCAACCATGGTTCAAGGGCTTTATGGGAAAAATTTGGGGACCATGAGGGCTATTGGGAAGCAGTCATTAAATTTCTGAAATCCATATAGCTAAGTTGCATCAAGAAAAGTGTTTAGTTTAGGGGTTAGGACCCCGAGGAAGAGGCGGCAAAGGCCTGAACTTCGTCTAGGACACGTAATAAATTGCCTCCCCATAGTTTCGCAATTTCCTCTTCTGAATACCCTCTTTTAACCAATTCTAAGGTTACATTGAACGTTTCGGAAGCATCGGACCAGCCTTCAATGCCACCACCACCGTCAAAGTCCGAGCTTATACCCACATGTTCCAGCCCTATGAGTTTTACCATATAATCGATATGGTCTACAAAATCGCTAACATTTACAGCGGCAGGCACATCCTCGCGGTTCTTTATCAAATCCTCGGCAATGCTGAGTACTTTGGGGTAATTCTCCAAATAAGCTTCTTTCTGCTGATCATTAAGTGTGCCAAGGGCAGAACGTTCGTGCCATTCAATGTTTAGGGAATCTGCCACCTTTTGGTGCACTGTCTTCATATAAGCGGCCCGTTGATTATGCTTCTCCGTGTTCAAATAAGCACTAAATGCTACCGTCTGTACCACGCCGCCATTTTCCTTTAAGAGCAATAGCATCTCATCATCCAGGTTTCTGCTATGATCACAAAGGGCGCGTGCAGATGAATGCGATGCTATTACAGGTGCTTTGGAAAGTGCTATCGTTTGTAATATTGCCTCCTTGGACGGATGAGAAATATCAATCATTATTCCAAGTCTATTCATCTCTTTTACAGCATCTTTGCCTAGTTCACTTAAACCATTATGTAACCAAATATCATCTTCTTCCCCAGTGTTGGAATCGCTAAATTGGCTGTGGCCGTTATGGGACAAAGAAACATAACGAGCGCCCATTTCGTGGTATTTTTCAAAATTGGAAATATCCAATCCAATTGGATAGGCATTCTCCACCCCGATCATGGCTACCTTCTTGCCCTGAGCATGAATATTGCGTACATCATCGGAGGTAAGGGCCAATGCCATCTCGTTAGGTGCAAATTCCTCACAAAGGCGATGAATGGCCTTAAATTTGGCCATGGCATTCTCTTTGGCCTTTGCATATCCTTCAGCGTTTAAAGAATCCTGTCCGGTATAAACAATAAGCCAGCTAACATCCAAACCTCCCGCCTTCATCTTGGGAAGATTTACTTGGGTATCCAGGTTTTGGGAATAGTTTATACTATCCGTAAAATTTTTAACATTTATATCGTTATGGGTGTCCAAAGTAATCACCTTTTCATGAATTCGTTGCGCTTTCTGTTCCATGGTTTCATTGTCTTTTTTTGCCTGCTCTCCACAGGACAATAGGATTAGCGTAGATAAAAAAAGGGTAGCTCGTTTCATAGTGGTTCTAATTATACCTACAAATAAAGCATTTTGACAACATAAAACGAAGGGTAGGTAACATTTAATTGCATAGGGGGCTTGAAATGAGGAGTTTTAATCCTATAACAACCAGAATGTTAAGGAAACTAAGCAATAGTTTATTTTCTGTTTTATAAATCGACTCAAATCTAAAGCCAATTGAAACCCAAAGACCTACTCGTTCACTTATCCCATTTGGAAGCCAAACTCAATGATTTTTCCTTTGAAGAACTGACCACTGATGAGGCTTCTAGTCTTAAAAATTCTTTTCACGCCTTTAAAACAAATCTAGAAGGAAAAGTTTTCGGAGAACCTGTTCAAATTTCAACTATCCATAAAAGCACGATAGGAAGAGAACCGATCCGTACCGATAAAGAAACCGATGATCACAATAAGGCGAAATTAGATAAGACCAGTGGTATGCTTATTGCAACAGTAAGCCATGAAATGCGTACTCCCCTAAACGGTATCATAGGGTTTACGGACCTTTTGAAGGAAAGTCAGCTCAGTGGTGCGCAGAAGAATCAGGTAGATGCCATACAGTCCGCTTCCCGTACACTCTTGGAAATTATTAACGAGCTTTTGGAATATTCCAAACTTAGGATCGGTTTAGAGCATTTCGAATCTGTTGATTTCAATTTTTATCGCATCGTTAAAGATGTAATGTACCTGTGCAATACGCTTATAGTGGACAAAAATGTAACGCTTAAGGTAGATATGGAAGAGGACATACCCGAAGTTTTGAAAGGAGATCCGTCCAAATTATCTCAGGTATTGCTAAATCTTTTGGGTAATGCGATAAAATTTGTTGAAGAGGGAAGCATTAGCCTTCGGGTAAGAAAGAAAGGCCAACCCGCAGGAAATTTTCTTTTGGAATTTGAGATAAGCGATACCGGAATAGGTATTTCGGAAGATAACTTGAAGAACATTTTCGAATCTTTTAGGCAAGCCGAATTTACTACACATAAAAAGTACGGAGGATCCGGATTGGGTCTCAGTATCGTTAAGCAAATTATAGAAAACCTAAACGGAAATATTAGCGTTTCCAGCAAATTGGGCGTGGGAACCACATTTAAGTTTGTACTGCCCTTTGAGCAAGGTTCTGGTTCGTATAAACCAGAACAAAATAAGCCTGCCGTTACCATGGAAGCCAATAAGGCTTTGGTAAAGGGCATGCGAATCTTGGTTTTTGAGGACAACCTTTTAAACCAAAGGCTTATTGAGCAGAGACTCAGAACCTGGGGATGTAGGGTGCATATTACGGACAATGCCCTGTACGGCTTGAATGTATTGGAAAACCATAAAATAGATATGGTTCTTATGGATTTGCGCATGCCCGTTATGAACGGATTTGAAGTCTCCGAACGCATAAGGCATAGTACCAATAAATCCGTTAAAAACGTCCCGATAATAGCGCTCACGGCCGATTTTACAATTAGGGACGAGGAGCAGTTCGCGGTTAGCGGAATAAACGATTACATTTTAAAACCTTACAGTCCGGAGGAATTGCTTCAAAAACTGATCAAGAGTAAAAAGGACATGGATTCCATCTATGCCATTGAAGCCGAACCTATGGAACAACCTGTTGTTGATGCCCATAAGACCTCAAAAGTAAACCTCGCCAACATTTTAAAAGAATGTCAGGGAGAAATGATCCTTTTAGAAGAGTTGGTAGTGTTATACAAGCAAAATGTATTGGAGTTTATAGGTAAAGTTAGGCTCCATCTCAACAATAAAAACATGGAGGAGATAGAATTTGCCGCACATAAAGTAAAATCCGGCTTGGCTATGATGGGCGCATTTAGTTTGCACAAATTGGCCGCAGAAATATATAACGTAAGTCGCACGGACAAGGACGCAAGGCATTTGGAATTTTTATACGGTTGCTTTCTGGAAGAGTATCCTATAGTGGAAACGGCCATTAATGCCGAATTAGAGAAATTGGGGAAGAATTAAGAAATAATGGACAAAAAAACGCTTTTGTTGGCGGAAGACGATGAGCTCTTGGCTTCTTTGCTTCACTATAGATTGGAAAAGGGCGGTTACAAAGTAAGCCATGCCCATGACGGTAAGGAAGTAAAGGAATACTTAGCGTCCAATGTACCCGATATTATTGTGAGCGATATTATGATGCCCTATTTCTCGGGAATTGAGCTCATTGATTTTGTTAGAAATGAACTAAACAGCCAAATACCTATAATCATTTTGTCTACCGCCGGTAATGAAGAAAATGTATTGAGTGCTTTTAAACTTGGTGCCAATGATTTTGTATCCAAACCCGTAAGTCCCTCTGAACTGATAGTACGGGTAGAGCGCGAGTTAAACAAAGTGTAAACTGTGAAAATAACAAGCCTTACATATAAGGGATATGCCTTATTGGACGCCCCAAGGATAAACACCGATCTTCTTTGGGATCTTACTTCCTTGTTTGTAGGCTTGGCCGGGGTTTACCTACTTTTTGTTTTTTTCTTCAGAAACAGGTTTTTTAGGAATTCTAAGAAAACGATCGAAAAAAAGAAAGCGTTGGCCTTTATGCTGGGCGATTTCCTCTTCTATGAAGAGAATGCCTCCAAACAGGAAAAAAGCAATTATATAAACCTTAAGGTAGAAGTGAGGGAACTTATTAGGGACGCTTTTACACGACGTCTTTTAGCCGAGATACTGTTAGATCTCCAAAAAGATGTGTCTGGAGATACCCTGAAAAGACTTTTTAAGCTGTACCAAGATCTAGGATTACATCAGGATGCCTATCTAAAACTTAGAAGTTGGCGTTGGGAGGTGGTCTCCAAAGGTATCTTGGAACTAACCAAAATGCAAGTACTAGATTCTTATCCCTTTATTACTCGGTTCCTTAACGACAAACGTAGCACTATTCGCAAACAGGCAGAAATTGCAACAGTTACCCTTAAGCACGAAGGGATCAACTTTTTTTTAGACTCTACGCGCTATAGAATTTCGGAATGGCAACAATTAAAATTGCTCGATGTTATTAGAAATTTTGAGGATTTTAATCCTCCCAGGTTTAAAGTATGGCTAACCTCTAAAAACAGGGATGTAGTATTGTTCGCCCTTAGGTTAATAAAATATTACAAGCAAAACGATGCCAACGCGTCCATTACCCAACTGGTAAAACATAAAAATGATCAAATAAAGACGGAGGCCATCAATTGTATTAAGGAATTTTGCGTTAAGGAAGCCTTGGATACCCTAAAAAATGTGTTTTGGAAATGCCGGGTAGATATAAAACTACTCATTTTGGATACGGTGGCCGCATTGGGAGATGAACAAGACTTAACTTTTCTACAATTGGTTGAAAAGAAAGAAACGAACTTCATAATTAAAAGTAAAGCTTTAGGCTCAATTAATAGTATTTCACCAGAACATGTGATGCCCGTGGAAGGAATGGATAGGCATTTGGATACAGTTTCTTGGGAAGAAGAAGCTTTAACTCTAGAAGCCACCTCCACAGAAAATAACACGGAATCTGAAGAAGCATCTATTCTTGTGGAAGACGAGTCACCGATGGTAGTTGAAACAGTGAATCAGGAGTCCATAATACTTTCAGACTCGAAAGAAGAGGAACCCGAAGTAAGCTACCAAGAAGAATCCGCAGCAGAAATAGAAACAACGGATACCATTACCCATTTAGAAGTCTTCGCAGAAGAGGTATTGGATACTTCCGTTAAACAAACCATGGATGAAATCATCATGGAATTTGAAATGCTGCCAGAAATGGAAAATGATGAAGAGGTAGCTATTGAACTAGATTTTCTGCCCCTAGTTGTGGATTGTATGGATGAACAGACTTGCGAGAGTTTTGATTCAGCAACGGATAACCTACCAAATTTTGAAGTAGCTTTTAAAGAAGTGCATGCATTGGAACACGATGAAATAGGTACCTCGCAAAATTATGATGAAATAACATGTCCTGAGTTCGATTTTTCACCAGCAACCGAAGTCGATGATGAGCAAGAACCAAATCTTCCCATAGCTACAAACGGCAACGACTATCCCGAGACCAAAAGTGTCTTTAGGAAATTATACTTTGATAAAGACCTAACCAATAAAATATTATTGCTAGACACTATTGGCGATGCAGGAGACAAAAGGGAAGTGCCTTTGTTAAAGGAAATAATTGCCCATGAGAAAAATATACCGTTAAGAGATAATGCCATGGAAGTATTGAACAAAATAACGGGAGAAAAATATAGATTAACAACGGAAGATACCTTACTTAATTTAGAAGATTTAAAGAGTTGCAGCGTATTTAAACCTTTGTTCATGGTGGGTGACAACAACTCCAGACTTATGTTGTTAGATCAGATTGCCGAACTGGGAGATCAGAAGGAAATGATATTTTTGGATAGCCTGCTTCAAGATCCCGATGAACAGATCAGGGATAAAGCCTCTGAAGTAAAGCAAATATTATATGAAAAGATTACGGGCGAAAAACCCGTGGTAGACTCGAAAATACCTACGACCAAGTCCGATGATGAGCACGATTTAATGCCGTGGCTCATTGATATGGACCTAGCGTCACAGTCCAAAACTACAAACACAGAAAAACAAGGCTCCCCTTCTGAAAATGATGTGGATATGGCGTTTATGCCATTGGAAGTATCCTTTCTGTTAGACGAACTAGAGATAAAACCTTCCATACCATCTGGCGTTTTTGATATCGATTTTGAACTTTCGGCTGCATCCGACGAAACTAAGGACAACTTAGAAGAGATCGTCACTACAGAAAATACATTTCTGGAACAACTACTTGCCCTCCCTACAAAAATCTTAAGTAAAATAAATGGGTAGCGGCGTTTTCGATATCATTTTGGAATACATAAACATTGTTTTTTTGATGTTTACCGTAGTCTTGTTTTCCATGTTCAGTTTCATGGGTTATCTGTCAACACGGAACTCCATTCACTACAAAAACAAGAACAGTTTTGGTGACCTTTCCAAAATAATGGCATCGCCCTTGGCACCAGGCATCACAATAATAGCGCCGGCATATAATGAAGGGATGAACATTGTAGAGAATATACGTTCCCTACTTTCCTTAAAATATGTCAACTACGAAGTTATGGTGGTAAATGATGGAAGTAAGGACGATACCCTAGAGAAAATGATCTTGGCGTATGATCTAGTAAAGATTGAACGTAAAATAGATCCAGACTGGAAATCCAAGCCTATACGAGGTATTTACAAATCCACACAGGCGTCTTTTTCAAAATTGACTGTGATCGACAAAGAAAATGGTGGTAAATCCGATGCTTTAAATACTGGGATTCAACTTTCAGAGAACAAATATGTAGGTTGTATAGATGTGGACTGTCTTTTGTTGCCCGATGCGCTTTTACATGTGGTGAAATCGTTTTACCAAAGAAGTAAAAAGCGTGTGGTGGCGGTAGGGGGAGTTATCCGCGTTGCCAACTCCTGTATAATTGGGGGAGGCACTTTAGAGGAGATCCGTTTGCCTAAAAATTGGCTGGCAAAGTTTCAATTGTTAGAATACACAAGGTCCTTTATCCTTGGCAGAATGGCCTGGGGCCGCATAGACAGCCTTTTGATAATTTCTGGTGCCTTTGGCTTTTTTGATAGGGAAATAGCCTTAGCCGTAGGCGGATACGATACAAATACCGTTGGGGAGGACATGGAAATTGTTTTTAAGATGCGCCGCTATATGCACGAGCGTAAACTGCCTTATACCGTAGAATATATTCCGGATCCCTTATGCTGGACAGAGGTTCCGGAAAGCCTAAAAATACTTGTCAATCAACGAGATCGTTGGTCTAGGGGTAATTTGGAAACCTTGCACAAACACAAGGATATGTTTTTTAACCCCAAATATGGTAGATTGGGCATGCTTAGCTATCCCTACTGGTTTTTTTATGAATGGATGGCTCCATTGTTAGAGTTTTTTGGTTTTTTCTCCATTTTGTTATTCTATTATTTAGGGATCTTAAACTGGGAATTTTTTGTGGCCATAACTTTTACGGTATACTCCTTTTCTATAATGTTCTCTTTTTATGCCATCCTCTGGGATGTGTATTCTTACAACGAATACAACAAAACCAAAGATATTCTAACCCTTATGTTATGTGCAATTATAGAACCTATTGTATTTCATCCCATAATTGTATGGGCCGCCGTTAGGGGAAATTATAAAAAACTGTTTAAGGTAAAATCTGGCTGGGGAACCATCACTAGGAAAGGATTTGCCAAAGCTTAAATGAGTATGCAAGCAGATAACAAAATATCGACCCATAAGCCCAGAAAACCTTTGAAGGATTTCATTAGGTTGGTATTTGCATTTTTTCTCAGCCTAACGATCCTTGCACTATATCAGCAGCTTAGACTTTACAGCAGTGGTGTTCTGGATAGTTTTATAAACAAGAGTTTTTTTATCCTCATATTGCACCATATCGGTTTTACCGCACTATTGGCTCTTTTCCTCGCTTTTGGTTTTAATTTTCTCGAAAACAAAAAAGCCGGTAGGGGTTTTAATATAATCAGCGGTGCCCTTTTGTTGCTTTTGCTAATAGAGGCACTTTTAACGGAATACTATGTGCAACGCTATGAGATATTAAGCGCTTATACCTTGGCCGGTGCAAATTTAAATGCCTTTTACGTGCTGCTAACTCTGGCCTTGGCCTTGCTACTTATAGCGCCATTATTCTATTTTTTCCATAAGATTACAGCAGCGGCATATAATCTTATTAGCAAAATGTATCCGTTTACCATTATTTTATTCAGCCTTTTCTTAGCCACTTTAAACTCTAATAGAAGGCCCATTAATGAGAACAAGACCCAACACTTAATAACGAGTATCGTAGATGATGTTTTTGATTTCAATAAATATGAAGGAAAAGCGGAGTATCCATTTTTAAAGGCTTTTGAACCCAACGACAGTCTTGGGGAGTTGCTACAGCTGAAAACCGAAAAACCAGATATTGTGGTCTTGGTAATAGATGGTCTTGGTGCCCAGTTCTTGGGTAAAAAAGCAACTTATAAAGGATTTACCCCTTTTATGGATAGTTTGATGCAAGAGTCACTTTATTGGAGCAATTTCGTGGGCAACACTGGCGAAAGTACGGCCTCCATTCCAACCATATTGGGTTCTTTACCCTTTGGTAAGAACGGCTTTACAGAATTGGATAAGCTTCCCAATAGGCACACGCTATTTGGGCTTCTAAAAAACAATGGTTACAGCACCGCCTTTAATTATGGGGGAAATAGCTCCCTAGGGCATTTGGATAAATTCTTGAACGAGGAAAGGGTAGATCAGGTCCTGGACAGAAAAGGCTTTGGGCCACATTTTAAAATACAAGAAGAAGATGCCGCCGGCATTTCCCTTGGTTATCCAGATATGGAGTTGTTTAGAAAGTGGCAAAATTTACCCGGTTTAGATCAGGGTCCAAAATTGGAAGTGTTTCTTACGCAAAGTACCAAAAGGCCATTTTTAATACCCAATCAGAAAAGTTATATCAAAAAAGTAGAAGATATTACCTCCAAGGCTCGGTTAACCAAGCGTTCATTAAAACTAATAGATCGGAACAAAGAAATATTTGCAAGTGTATTGTACGCCGATGAATCCATAAAAAGCTTTTTGGGAAGTTATAAGAAAAGGCCAAGATTTAAGAATACCATTTTCGTGATTACCGGGAGTCATAGTTTAAACGATCTTCCCCACGACAATGAATTAGGCCGTTACCGTGTGCCACTTTTAGTTTACAGCCCTTTGGTGAAGTCCCCAAAACAAATTTACACATTGGCCTCGCATTTAGATATAATGCCTTCCGTAATTGCCCTGCTTCACCAAAAATACAGACTTAAACTACCTTCAAAGGTGTCGTGGTTGGGTACCGGACTAACAAACAACCCTATTTTTGAGCCGAAAAAAGAGATTCCATTATTTCGAGGTAAAAATAATATAAGAGATTATATACAGGGTAGTTACTTCTTATCTAGCGGCAAGCTTTTTACCCTAAACAAACAGCTAGAACTTTTAGAAACCGATGACAATGTCCCAACAGAGGAAATAAAGAAAAACTTTAAATATTTCAAAGGCGCCAACAAATATGCAACCACAAATAATAAGATTATTCCTAAGGCCCTTAGCTCCTTCACCAAGTTGGACGATAGTTTTAGCAAACAGGAAATGATATGGATAAATAGTGTGTTTAACGGTGAGGATTTTGATAATGCCTATAAAACAGCTAGGAGTTTGGCCTTGGACAATGATCCGGACCGCGCGTTGTTACTTTGTAGATATGTTCTTTCCAAGATCCCGGGCCATGCCGATACAGAAGTGCTAATGGGTAGAGTGCACGCCTGGCAAGGTAATTATGGGGAAGCCATTACCATTTTAAAGGAAACGGTTCGGAAATATCCTATGTATTCAGACTGCTATAGCGCCTTGCTCGATGTTTACTTTTGGTCGGACAAGCATAGTCAGGCCCTCGTTTTATACGACCTCATTAGGCGTAACGGCATGGACAATCGGGATATAAAAAATAAAATGGATAGGGTGTACCTAAAACTAGGTAAGGATGCTCCCTTTAATAAAATAGATTCAGGAGAAAATCAAAAAACAGCGACTCTATTGGAGTCCGATCTTTAAAATGAAGATAGATAAGTTGCTTATTGGTTTACTACTTTGGTTAATGACAGCCCCTTTGCTTGCTCAGGAGGTGGCATATGCAGGTGATCCCGATGCTTCCTTTTTAATCGCAAGGGATTTGGCGTTCGATAATAATCGCATTAAGGCCAGGGATACCCTTAAACACATTTTAACCACATATCCCAATTATACAGATGTCAGGGAATTGCTTGCAAAAACCTACAGCTGGGACGGGGAATATACGGAAGCTAGAAAAGAGTTCAACAAGATTACATCAACGGTAAGGGATAATAAAGCGGTATGGATTGCGGCAGTGAAAAACGAAATATACGCAAAGAACTATCCAACGGCTTTAGGTCTGGTAAATAAAGGGCTAAAATACCTGCAGGGAGATACGGATCTGCTTCAGCTAAGAAATAAGGTACTATTGGAAATTGATAAGGGGCAAGCTGCCCTGTCCCTAGCCATCAGGGATTCCTTAGAAATAAAGACGTTTAAAAACAGGGTAGGCTTAACAAATGCATTTGAGGTTTTTGATATAGTATATGAACCTATGTTCAATTCTAGTTTGGAATATAGACGAGATACTCGCTATGGCAGTGCTATACCGCGTATAAACTATAGCAACCGATTTGATTTAAATGGTTTGCAATACGAGGTAGATCTATATCCCAAATTTTCAAAGACCTTCTATGGTTATCTTAACTACGGATATTCCGATGCATCAATTTTTCCAAATCATAGGATAGGGGCAGAGTTATACGCCAATCTACCCAAATCCATCGAAGCTTCCCTAGGTGCAAGGTATTTGGATTTTACGGACAGTAAGGCTACTATATTCACGGGTTCTTTGGGGTTGTACAGGGGCAATTACTATTTTTCGATGCGGCCCTATATCACTCCAAGATCGGACAACCCAACCAGTTTCTCGGGTAGCCTCTTGGCACGAAAATATCTAAGGGATGGGGAGAACTACTTTGGAATAAATCTGGTTTATGGCAATGCCCCGGAGTTAAAACAACTACTTGTAGATGACGTACTTCTTGCGGAAAGTTTGCTGTATATAGAATCGCAACAAATACTTTTGGAGTATCAATTTACCCCAAAGGACAGGCCCAACATATATAGAGCTCATTTGGGGCTTAACCGGCAAGAACTGGTATTCGATGAAGGTACCTTTTTCTGGGCTGTAACGGCCGGAATAAACTATCAGACCAAGTTCTGATTTAGGTCGTTGACCTCTACAATTGGATAGGTTTACAACAAAAAAGACAATATACACCACATTTTGTTGTTATAGCTAAAGAGATTGAATATGTTTACTATATAATTATTGGATCCCAAGTCTCAACAATTAAAACCAAAGCTTACCATGTTATATGATACCTACGGAGAGGAATACCTAACGTTCCTTCAAGAATTAAATGAAATTTTAAGTTTAAATGAGTTAGCTGAACTGGACTATATTTAGTCCGGTCTGGCTGCTTTTATAAAACCCCCCAAACTATGGCAAGACATAATCACGACAATGTAGCTTATTTGAATTTTATCGAAGATTTAAATGAAATCCTAGTGGACTATGATATTAGTAGATTGAACTATTCATAGTTACAAAGGCAAATAAACTAAAATGAAAAAGGAGCTTACGGCTAGTAAGTTCCTTTTTTGTATTTGTAATTTTTAATAATCGCAATAATTATCCCAAATAGGTCTTTAGTAATTTACTGCGCGAGTTATGTCTAAGCTTACGGATGGCTTTCTCCCGAATTTGCCGAACCCGCTCCCTGGTAAGATCAAATGTCTGCCCAATTTCGGCAAGGGTCATGGACTGTTGATCCCCAATGCCATAATAAAGCTTTACCACATCTGCCTCTCTAGGCGATAGCGTTTCCAATGCCCTGTTGATCTCCGTATTCAATGACTGCTGCATTAACTGCATATCTGGCTTGGGAGATTCGCCTGCCCTCATAACGTCATACAAATTGGAATCTTCCCCCTCTTTTAATGGGGCATCCATAGAAACGTGCCTTCCCGAGTTTTTAATGGACTGTTTTACCTCGGAAACCGTCATTTCCAATTCCTTGGCAATTTCTTCGGCAGAAGGAGGTCGTTCATGAGCTTGTTCTAGATAGGAGAAGGTTTTCTTTATCTTATTGATAGAACCAATTTTATTCAACGGCAAGCGTACCACACGCGATTGTTCTGCCAATGCCTGGAGAATGGACTGACGAATCCACCAAACGGCATAGGAAATGAATTTAAAACCTCTAGTCTCATCGAAACGTTTGGCAGCTTTTACCAAACCTACGTTTCCTTCATTGATCAAATCCGGAAGCTTTAAGCCTTGGTTTTGATATTGTTTGGCAACGGATACTACAAACCTAAGATTTGCGTTTGTAAGTTTTTCCAGTGCCGCTTGGTCTCCTGTTCTTATTTTTTGTGCCAATTCAACTTCCTCATTGGCGGTAATTAATTCTATTTTACTGATATCTTGCAAATACTTATCCAACGATTTGGACTCCCTATTGGTCACCTGCTTGATAATCTTTAATTGCCTCATATATTACGCTTGGATTTAGTTGTTGTATAAACTCTCATTATACATCTTTATTATGGATTATCCAAATAACCTAAGACATACTTATACCCATTTTATTAAGAGGAAAATCTTTTCAAAAATGGGCTTAAAATCCCATAAGTATTACACTTACATATAGTATTTTTGGTAAGGGTATTTGGTAATCCCAAAAGCGATATCCGTTTATAATCAATCAGAATGGTGTATGAGCAAAAGAGCTTTGAAGAAATATGTTTCGGAATTAAAGAAAAAAGAGTTGGAAATCCAGTTAATGGATCTTTATGAGCGGTTTCCTGTGGTTAAGGAGTATTACAACTTTGTTTTTAACCCCAAAGAGGAAAAACTGATACAGGAAGCGAAAATTAAAATTTCAAACGAGTATTTTCCGGTAAAGCGAAGGAAACCCAAAGCTAGGCGTTCTGTGGCCCAAAAGTATATTAAACATTTTGCCAAGCTCGGGGTTGAGCCTCATTTGGTCGCTGATATTATGTTGTACAATATGGAAATAGCGCAATCGTATTCCATGAACAAAAATGTTCCAGAAGCATTTTACAAAAGTATGTTGAATTCTTTTGATGAAGCAGTACATTACATATCCGTTAATGGGCTATTAACTGGTTTTAAGGAAAGAATCGTTAAAATTTATCTAACTACCCAAGAACAGGGGTGGTCCCATGCAGAGCGCTTTTCTCGAACACTGGATATTCTGGATTGATACCTGTAATTAATTTTCAATTTCTGCTGTAATATTTCGTTTAAGTATAAAAATCCGCTAGTTTTGCAAAATTGATGTTTCGCCAAACACCTCGTTACCCATCGAATTAAAAATAAAAACGGCCTACGCATTTGGAAGTACAAACAGACAAGATTGAAAAGACCCTCTATGATTATCAGATGGAGGACTTAAATACTATTTTCAAGTATTTTAAAGAATCTCCATCAGATGTCAATTTACTATATCAACTCCCCACGGGCGGAGGTAAAACCGTGGTTTTTTCTGAGATAGTCCGCAGATATATCAAAGAGACAAAAAAGAAAGTTGTAGTCCTTACACATCGGATAGAACTAAGCTCTCAAACTTCCAAAATGCTCCATGGCTTTGGGGTAAACAACAAGATCATCAATAGTGATGTAAAAGAACTCAAGGATCAGGACGACTATATGTGTTTTGTGGCCATGGTGGAAACACTTAACAATAGGCTGCAAGAAGAAAAAGTAGAAATCAATAATATAGGCCTTGTTATTATAGATGAGGCACATTACAATTCTTTCCGTAAGCTGTTCAAATATTTCGAAAACTCTATCATCCTTGGGGTTACCGCCACACCTTTAAGTTCTAACATCAAATTACCGATGAAGGACAATTATCAAAAGCTTATAGTGGGCGAGTCTATTTCGGCATTGATCAAAAAGAAGTTTTTGGCCAAGGCCAACATGTATAGTCACGATGTGAGTCTGCGTGGTTTAAAATTAGGGATCAATGGGGATTATACCGTTAAATCTTCCGATGAGCTCTATGGTAACCAGAGTATGTTGGGGAAACTCCTAAGCGCCTATGAGGAAGTGGCCAAGGGCACAAAAACACTGATATTCAACAACGGTATCAATACGTCCAAATACGTCTATGACGTCTTTAAAAAAGCGGGGTATAACATACGCCACCTAGATAATAAGAACACCGTGTCGGAAAGACGAGAAATTCTTCAGTGGTTTTCGGAAACACCCGATGCCATATTATCATCGGTCAGTATTCTTACAACGGGTTTTGATGAGCCCACCGTAGAGACCATTATGTTGAATAGAGCTACCAGATCACTTACACTATATTTCCAAATGATCGGTAGGGGATCTAGGATATTGGCCAATAAGAAAGAATTTACCGTATTGGATCTTGGCAATAACGTGGCAAGATTTGGTATGTGGGATGCTCCAATGGATTGGCAAGAAATATTCCACTTCCCGGATTTCTTTCTAGAAAATATTAAGAATGACGAAGATATAGAGCGCGAATTTGTTTATGAGATGCCTGTAGATTTAAAGGCCAAGTTCAGCAAATCGGACGTTATTGGTTTTGATATCAAAGAAGAATATAAAAAAGTATTTGCCCAAGGCCTTAAATCAAAAACAGTTTTAGAAAGGAGCATAGAGCAACATGCAAAAATATGTGTGGAAAATAGCGAAGATGTTTTCGATGCCAGGCTACTTGCAAAAGAACTTAAGGAAGAAATTGCCTATAGGGTACGCCAATATTCCTATTGCATAATGAACAATACCAAAAACTATAAAGAGTGGTTAGAAGAAGACTACGAGCGTAAACTTCGTCTGAACATTTCTCAAAAGTTTGCGGCCAAGATGTAGCGTTTTGGTGGCACAAACCCATAAAAAACTTCTAATCATTGGTTTTGTTTGGCCAGAGCCCAGCTCAACGGCCGCGGGTGGTAGAGTGCTACAGCTTATCCAATTCTTTGTACAACAAAACTACCAAGTAACCTTTGCCAGCACTGCACTGGAAACGGCATTTACATTGGATTTGGAAGCCCTAGGGGTAAACAAGGCGAAAATAATATTAAACGATATTGGTTTTGACGTGTTTATTAAAAAACTGAAGCCCCAGATTGTGCTATTCGATAGGTTTATGACGGAAGAGCAATTTGGTTGGCGCGTAGCCCAGCATTTACCCGATACAATTCGGATTTTGGATACCGAAGATTTACACTCGTTAAGGTATGTTAGGGAAAAAGCATACAGAGCAGGCAATCCTTTTAGTATCAAAGATTGGTTGCATGCAGAAATTACAAAAAGAGAAGTAGCCAGTATTTACCGCTCGGACCTTTCGTTAATTATTTCCTCCTACGAACTGAAATTACTGCAGCGCGAGTTAAAAATTGATGATTCCTTACTCTTGCACCTCCCATTTATGCTGAAGGAGATTACCACCGTCCAAACAAAAAAATGGACCTCTTTTGCCCAGAGAACAGGTTTTGTGTGTATAGGAAATGGAAAGCACACCCCTAATATTGATGCTATCCTTTGGTTAAAAGAGGAAATTTGGCCCCTGATCCGCTCAGAGTTGCCCAATGAAAACCTGTTTGTTTATGGCGCTTACCTACCACTAAATATAACACAACTGCATCGGCCAAGCGAAGGCTTTCACATTATGGGCAGGGCACAAAATGCCATGGAAGTTATAGGGAGCGCTCGTGTAAGTCTGGCCCCTTTGCGCTTTGGGGCTGGTATAAAAGGTAAACTAACAGATGCTATGATAACAGGTACTCCAAGTATTACAACCCCAATAGGAGCGGAAGGAATGCACGGAAATCTTCCTTGGGCCGGAGAAATTGCAGAGAATACCAAAGCTTTTGCCAAAGCCGCAATAAGTTTGTATACGGATGAAGCAAATTGGCATACTGTACAACAAAATGGTATTGAAATAATCAATAGCTTGTATAGTGCAAAAAAGCTAGGCGATATGCTGTTGCGTGGTATAGAAGAATTGCAAAACAAATTAGCAGAACATAGAACCAAAAACTTCATTGGTTCCTTATTGCAGCACCATACTACTGCCAGTACAAAATACATGGCCAAATGGATCGAAGCCAAGAACAAAAGAAGCCCCGAATAAATTTTATCGCAGAATTCACTGATATTTAGTAATTTAGTAGGAAGTACGATTTTTATTAATCCGTGTTTTATGAGAAAGAACATTTGGTGCTTTTTATTTCTTTTGGTGGCCTCTCCATTGTTTTCACAAAATAGTAATGTAAAACTTCGTGAGATTCGTGGCGGTGTATCGGATTATGGGGATCCCATTGCAGGAGTGACGGTAACCGTAAAAGATACGGAACGAAAAACACGTACCGATGCTTTGGGCAATTTTGTCATTTGGGCAAAGAATGATGAGGTTTTGGTTTTTTCGTATAAAGGTAGGAACGGGGCAGCTTCGGTAATAAATAGCAGAACGTCTTACCTCAATATTACCATGCCCATCGCTACAAGCAACCTGGATGAAATTGTTTTGGAAAATGAAGAAGATAGCAAGCGTAAACAAGATAAGAACCGTAAAACGCGCTTATCGGGCATCTTTTTTGGAACATTAGATCCTGAAAAAATCGGTTTTGGGGTAAAGCAGATCAAGGACGACCAAATCAGTAATATATCTGGTTCAATTTTGGACGCCATTAACGGAAGATTTGCTGGGGTAACCGTGGTGGGCTTTGGCAATGATGCGTCTGCTACATTGCGCGGAAAACCCTTGTCATGGGATGTGGATGGTCTTTTGTATTCACCCAGTAATCCTCCTAACCATATAAATATAAATGATGTAAAAAGTATTACCGTAATGCCCGGAAGCTGGTCGCAAGCCAGATATGGGTTAGTGGCACCCTGGGGAATAATTATTGTACGTACGGTGGGTCAGTCCCTTCAATATTCAAATACAGAAGGTTTCCAAAATTTTGATGCCGCCCAAGTACAGGGCAATATATACAATAACGAAGCAACAACCCGAAATAGTGGTTTAGGGGTAGCACCCAAATATATACAACGCTTACAGGTAGCTGGTAGTCCAAGGTTGGCGTATGAGGTTTACCTAGAACAAAAGAATATATATGGTGGTATGCCCCATTTTTTTGCGGACGTCCACCATTTTTTTCTGAGCGATTATAAAGACAAAAGAACGGCCAATAAGGTTCTTGAGGATATGAAAGAAACCTTTAAGGAAGATATAAGCGCACTTAGGATATTGGCTTATTTGTTGGAAGAGCGTGCTCATTTTAAAGAATCGCACGCCATATACAGAATGATAATTACCCTCAAGCCTTTTCAGTATCAAGCTATAAGGGATTTCGCCAATAGTTATGTGCAAATTGGGGAACACAAAAGGGCGTGGTACCTGTATCGGTATTACCTTAACAAGAGAGGTAGCCAGCTCGCCAATGAAGGGGTAGATAAAATCATAAAAGAGGAAATGTTGCAGCTCATGGGAGACCATGGGAAAAAGCTGGGACTGGCCGCAGCAAGTTATTCCTTAAATTCCAAGGAAGATGATATTTCCATGGTATTGGAATGGAATAATCCCAATGCAGAGTTCGAAATCCAATTTGTAAACCCGGAAAAACGATTTTACACTTGGAAACATTCTTATGACCAAAATAGGGAGCTGTTGTTAGACGAAAAATTTAGCGGGTATTCTTCTCGTTTTTTTTCAATTCAGGATATCGACAAAGGACAATGGTTGGTAAACATCACCTATAACGGCAACCAAGAAAATACACCTACGTACCTAAAGACAACGATTAGAAATAACAATACCTCAGAGGAAACCATTAAAATCCTTAAACTAGATCACAAGAACGTAAATTATAACTTTCTACAAGTATCTTCCAACAACGTTATTTCGCTCTCTAAGTAAATCTTTGAATCAGCTTCATTTGGCTTTGCACAATTTTGCCGTGTATACCCTATCTTTACGGTGTTCAATTTTTTAGATTAAAATGAAAGACATAAACTGGAAGGTAGTTAAGGAATTTGAAGATATAACCTATAAAAAATCTGATGGGGTGGCACGCATAGCCTTTAATAGGCCCAATGTTAGAAACGCATTCCGGCCCAAAACAACAAGTGAGCTGTACCAGGCTTTCTATGATGCCCAGGAAGATACTTCAATTGGGGTGGTGTTACTTTCCGCCGAAGGTCCCTCCACAAAAGATGGGGTATACTCCTTTTGTAGTGGCGGAGACCAAAAAGCAAGGGGACATCAAGGATATGTTGGTGAGGATGGTATGCACCGCCTAAATATCCTCGAAGTACAACGTCTTATACGTTTTATGCCTAAAGTGGTTATCGCCGTAGTTCCCGGATGGGCGGTTGGTGGGGGACATAGCTTGCATGTGGTGTGCGACCTCACTTTGGCTAGCAAAGAACACGCTATTTTTAAACAAACGGATGCGGATGTCACTAGTTTTGACGGTGGCTATGGCTCAGCGTATCTGGCAAAAATGATAGGTCAGAAGAAGGCCAGGGAAATTTTCTTTTTGGGAAGGAGCTATACCGCCCAAGCTGCTTATGAAATGGGGATGGTAAATGCCGTAATTCCGCATGAGGAACTAGAGGACACTGCTTATGAATGGGCCCAAGAAATTTTGGCAAAATCACCAACGTCCATTAAAATGCTGAAGTTTGCCATGAACCTTACCGACGACGGCATGGTAGGTCAACAGGTTTTTGCGGGTGAAGCTACCCGTTTGGCATATATGACGGATGAAGCAAAAGAGGGTAGAAATGCCTTTCTTGAAAAACGAAGACCCAACTTTGGGGAAAATAAATGGATTCCTTAAGGAGTTGTACCCTAGTGTTTCTTTAGCGTGGGGAAGTGTGCAAGAAAGCAACTTCAACTAAAAAGAGCCTTATCAGTTAAGACAAGGCCCTTTTACGAGAACACTATATGAAAATGAAAAAATTAACTCCTTTTTAATTACACTACTAAAGTACTGTCAAACCAGCTCCAAAAGAAATTATTGTTGTGAACATGCTTAGTTTTGTTGTCAGTGGCAGGTATTGTGTTATTTGACCTCATCGATGAACGACCAAACGTTTGAAATACCAGACAAAAGGATATCGATTAGTTTATAGAGGCGATGATATTGGCAAGAAAAGAGTTTACGTCAAAGTTGGCTCCCTCTGCCAAACCCGTACGGACTACTACAAGCTCCTTGGAAGGAATAATAAATACACGCTGTCCCTGAAAGCCGTTTGCGGAGAAAAGATCGCGCGGAACATCTGGGTATTTTCCGTGTGCATTAAGCCAAAAGTGGCCACCGTAAGTCCCTGCGGATCCGGGTGTTGGCGAAGTAACATAATCTACCCATCTTTCGTCAAACAGTTGTTCTCCATTCCAGAGGCCATTGTTTAGATATAGAAGCCCAAACTTTGCCCAGTCACGCGTATTGGCCCAAGCATAGGAAGACCCTACAAAATTACCCGCCAAGTCTGTTTCTATCAGCATGGATTGCATTCCTATTTTATCGATCAAAGCGGTATAAGGAAAATCCAAATACTCCTGATACGTTACAAAATGCTTTCTTAGAATACCCGATAACAAATTTGAGGTTCCGGAAGAGTAGTACCAAACTTCTCCCGGAGCGGCAATAAGATCTTTCTCGGCCTGTGGTTTAGTCATGTCGTCTTCTAGAAACAACATTCGGTTAACATCGGACATGGAACCATAATCTTCATCCCATTCCAACCCGCTTTGCATGCGGAGCAAATGGTTTAAGGTTATCTTTGCTTTACCTTCGTCATTAGAGGTTTTAAAGGGGTAATTGTTGTTTATATCCAATTTTCCCTGATATTCCAAAATACCATAAAGGGTGGCCAACACACTTTTGGTCATGGACCAACCCAGAATTTTGGTATCCGGGCCAAACCCGTCGATATATTTTTCTGAGATAATCCTATTTTTATAAGCCACCAATACGGTCCGCGTTCTCGCTTCCGGTACGGAAAAAGCATAATCCACCGCTTCTTGTAACTGGTTATAGTTTATCTCTGCAAACACGGTATCCTTAGTACCATTATTACCATATGGAAATGGCAGGTTGTTCTTTAGATTTGCCCTGGAAGGACTTTGATAAGAACCTTTGTTTTGGTAACCGTTTTGTGCTAAGGCACACCCTAGACCATCCCTACAGATAGCGGTTCGTTCCTTAAGTCCAAATACGTTGGCAGATGTTCCTTTAGGGTCATAGTTTGCAGTTGCTAATTTGATTAAAGGAAAATTATTGTCATTCTTGGCGATAGATTGCTCGGTACGATTGGCAATAAAGATACTCGATGCCATATTTTTGGCTGCAAAGCCCGAAATAATATTTAGTTTGGGATAGTTGTAGGCCACTGCCGCAACTAGCAATACAATAAGTAAGACAAGTACTCTTTTAAAAATTTTCATTAGGTAACGGATTATCGTAGTTTTAGGATACTAATTTAATACGATAAATATATGTCCAATATTGGTCTTATCATAGAAGAAAGGAGCAGGGATATCGGAGATTTTTTGGTAGGAAGGTTAATTCCCTTTCGTAAAAAGCGAATGATCGGTCCTTTTATTTTTATAGATCATATGGGTCCTACAATTCTCGGGCCCCAAAAATACATGGATGTAGATCAGCATCCCCATATTGGTTTGGCTACACTTACCTTTATGCTGCAAGGAGAAATTATCCATGAAGACGGGATAGGCACGTATCAGCGGATAACACCCGGTTCAGTAAATTGGATGGTAGCTGGTAAGGGGGTTTCGCATACCGAGCGTACACCAAAAGAATTAAGAGATGGCCAGGAATTTACCGCTCATGGGTATCAAATATGGGTGGCCTTACCCCGTGAATTGGAAGAAATGGAACCAGAGTTTCACCACATACCGGCGGATAGGCTTCCTAACTGGGTAGATGGTTCTGCGACTTTTAAATTGGTGGCAGGGGAGGGGTACGGCAAAAAATCACCAGTACCGGTGCATTCACCACTCTTCATGGTAGAAATAAGGAACAAGGAGGTCTACAAGCTAAATACACGAGACAATTTAAAGGGAGAATTGGGTATCTGTGTTGTTGAAGGGTCTATACTTGCCTGCGGACAAACTATTGAAAAAGGAAATATTCTGGTTTCCAAAGTAGAAGATTCCTGTAGTGTGGAATTGGCACCTAATTCGCATATTTTGCTCTTTGGGGGAGATACTTTTCCGGAAGAACGACATATTTATTGGAATTTTGTGGCAACAAGTAAGGCAAGGATAGAAAAGGCAAAAGCAGCTTGGAAAGACAAGACCTTCCCTATGATGGAAAACGACAACACCTATGTTCCGTTACCTGGCTTCTAGATTTATATAGAGTTGACAAATTAAGGTGCCAACTTGATAATTTTGCGTCATAATTTCTTTTGGATGCCACTTGGGGTATGGTTATCTTCCTACAGAAAACCAATTGACAGTGTACTATGCCCAGGAAATCAATTTCGTTTAGAAAAAATGTTATCACACTTTTTTGTGCTGCATTTTGTGTTGCCTGTACATCGCCAAAAAAAAGAACTGCGGAACAACTCTACGGCAGTTATTGTGCTAGTTGTCATCTGGCCCCTTCTATTGAGGATCTCCCAAAAGCTATTTGGGAGAAGGAAATATTACCCGATATGGCTGCTAGAATGGGAATCCGTGAACCAGGCTACGACCCTTTGGAGGGCAAATCGTTTAGGGAGCAAGAGGTTATCTTAAAAACCGGTATTTATCCCCACACCCCAATTATCTCATTGGAAGATTGGGCACTATTAAAAAATTACGTATTGTCCCTTGCCCCAGATTCGCTACGTAAAAACCCCCAATTCATTGCTACTTCGGAACTTTCGCAGTTTGCGCCAAAACCAATTTCCTTGGATAGCGACCAAGGGGCACTGATCACTTGTTTAAAATACGATGAATCTAAAAGATCGGTGATGATCGGGGATATTTCGGGAAACCTAATGCACTATAGTTTTATAACCGAAGAAAAAGAACATCTGGCCAAATTTGGGAATGCCCTAAGCGATTATACCAATACGGGAACATTATCCGTGATTACGGCTATTGGCCATCTAAACCCCTCGGATATTTCTTCGGGTCGAATTTTTGTTGCTGAAGATCAGGACACCATTGGGCTTTCGCAAATTTTCCATAGGCCGGTACATACTTTGGCCCATGATTTTGATAAAAACGGAACTATGGAACTGGTAGTGAGTGAATTTGGAAATCTTACCGGCAAGCTGTCCTTACTCTATAAAGGCGATAGCCTAACCTATCAAAAAAAATCATTGCTCACCGTTCCCGGGACCATTAGGGTACTTGCGGAGGATATGGACGCCGACGGTAAGGACGATCTTATTGTACTTACTGCGCAGGGAGACGAAGGGATATCGATACTGTACCAAGAAGATGATTTGCAGTTTAACCCAGTTAAAGTAATACAACTAAGCCCTTTATATGGTATTAGCTGGTTTGAAATGATTGATTACGACGGGGACGGAGATCAGGATATCGTAATTGCAAATGGTGATAATGCCGATAAATCCTATGTGCACAAACCCTATCATGGGATGCGAATTTTCATCAATGATGGTCAGAACAATTTCGAAGAAAAGTATTTCTATGCGTTAAATGGAGCCACTAGAGTGGTTGCAGGGGACTTTGACGATGATGGGGATTTTGATTTTGGCTTGCTTTCTACATTTCCTGACTACAATAAACCTGAGTTCTCTTTTGTTTACCTTGAAAACAAGAATGCCGAGCAATATTCCTTTGTTCCCCATACCTTTGAAGCTTCTACACATGGAAGATGGTTGCTAATGGATGCCGCAGATGTAGATGAAGATGGGGATACGGATATTCTTTTGAGTTCTTTTACCTATGCTTTTACGCCGGTACCAGAACATATGTCTAAATTATGGAAGGAAAAGAATATTGATATTATGTTTTTGGAAAACAAGTTAAAAACCCAATCGCAATGAGACCTGTAGGATTTTGTATAGTATTGGTTGGCTTATTTGCCCTCTGCTCATGTGAAGAAAACGAGAAGGTTAAAGAAGAAGTGTACCTCTGGAATACTATAAATGTTACCGCTACCGCTTATAATTCGTTGTCTGCCCAAACCGATCGTACCCCCAACATTGCCGCTTGGGGAGATACCCTTAGTCCGGGTATGAAATGTATTGCGGTTTCTAGAGACCTCATTGCTTTAGGTTTAAAGCACAATACCATGATTAAACTAGATACCTTTCCAGGGATCTATTTGGTAAAGGATAAAATGCACAGACGTTGGAAGAAAAGAATTGATATTTATATGGGTATTAATAAAGGGGCAGCCAAACAATGGGGAAAAAGGAAGTTAACCCTTCAGTATGCGGTTAAAAAAGACAGTGTTCAGTAGCCATAAATACTGCAATATTTGTACTTTTAGCATACTGGATTTATACTATGAAAAACTTATGTGTCCTGGCAAGTTTCCTAATCCTTGCTTCTTGCAGTGTTTCTCGCGAAATTGTGGACAAACCTATAATCTTTAATGAGGAAAGGAAGCAACTAACCTTGGAATACCTTTCCGAACGCTACGGTCTGCAACAAGATTCACCTAGCATAGTCCCAAAAATGGTGGTGCTGCATTGGACCGTAATACCTACTATGGAAGAAACTTTTGAAGCGTTTGAACAACCAACACTTCCCGATTCGCGTTCCAAAATACAAGGGGCAGGAGCCTTAAATGTTTCTTCCCAGTTTCTTGTAGATCAAGACGGTACCATTTACAGTTTACTCCCGGAAACGACCATGGCCCGCCACGTAATTGGATTAAACCATTGTGCTATTGGGATAGAAAATGTAGGAGGTACGGAGAACTTACCGCTGACCAAAGCACAACTAAAATCTAATATTTGGCTGGTTAGGTATCTTAAATCAAAATACGACATCGATTATGTAATTGGGCATTACGAATACCGTAATTTTGAAGGCCATGAGCTTTGGCTAGAAAAAGATTCGGGATACCGTACCAAAAAAGAAGACCCCGGAGAACTGTTTTTATCAAAAGTTAAAAAAGCGACCAAAGACCTTAATTTTAAACCAACGCCACCAAAAAAGAATTCCAATGACATCTAAAACACTGACTGTCTTATTTTCGTTATTCCTTGCCTTGCATTGTACGGCACAGCCCAAAGACATTACCTCTGCGCTCTATGAGACCTATGAAACATACAAGGAAGGGAAGTTAGACCATCGGCGCGTAAAGCACAGTGAAATTCTAGAACTGTTGGTTGCCTATCGGAGCAATCCCAAGTTTACCGTAAAGAAAGTGGGTACTTCCATAGAAGGCAGGGATTTAAATTTAATAAGCATCGGTTCTGGTTCTGTCAACGTATTTCTATGGTCTCAGATGCATGGAAATGAACCTACAGCTACGCAGGCAATTTTTGATATTTTTAAATTTCTGGATAGCGATTCGTTCAAAAAGGAAAAGGAGGCCATTTTAGAAAATCTTACCCTTCATTTTTTACCTATGCTCAATCCGGATGGGGCAGAGGTGTACCAAAGAAGAAATACCCTGGGGATAGATATCAATAGAGACGCCCTAAGACTACAATCTCCCGAAGGGCAGACTTTAAAAAGAGTGAGGGATAGCCTAGAAGCCGATTTTGGGTTTAACCTACACGACCAAAGCACCTACTACAACGCCGAGCTTACTGAAAAACCGGCTACCATTTCCTATCTGGCACCCCCATATAACTATGAAAAAGACATAAACGAGAGTCGTGGCAACGCAATGAAAATAATTGTTTTTATGAATAATATCATCCAAAACTATGCACCCGGACAGGTGGGCAGGTATAACGATGATTTTGAGTCGCGCGCTTTTGGAGATAACATTCAGAAGTGGGGTACAAGTACCATCCTTATCGAATCTGGAGGGTACGCCAATGATGTGGAAAAACAAGAAATTAGAAAATTAAATTATGTATCCATACTTTCTGCCATTTATACCATAGCCAATAGAAGCTATCTGGAGATACCCATTGAAGACTATGAAAAGATTCCGCATAACGACAGGAAACTCTTTGACCTAAAGATTAAAGCGGTCATCTATCCGCTGCTTGGGAACGACTACGTGCTAGACTTGGGGATCAATCGTTTGGAAGTAGATTATGAGGAACATAACAATTTTTACTATAGTAGCCGTATTATAGATCAGGGAGACCTATCTACCTATTATGGCTATCAGACACTAGACGCCACGGGATATAAAATTAGGGCTGGGGCCGTCTATCCCGATACATTGGATTCTGTTGAAGAACTGGCCAAGATCAATGTAACTTCTCTATTAAAATTGGGCTATGCCTATATCCGCCTAAATAAAATTCCAAAAAGTCTTCTAGAATCTGTAAAACCCATACACCTAATCTCCAAAGGCCATGAGGTTCCGGAACTTCGATTAAAAGTGGGTATAAACCCAACCTTTTTTCTAGAAAAAGAAGGGGCAATCCGTTACGCTGTTATTAATGGCTTTTTAATCGACCTCGAAAATGGTGAAGGTAAATTTGGCAATGCCATGATCTTTAGATAACTGTTTAATATCCAAATTGGATACTCATATGGGAGCCATTTTTGATCAGTAAGATCAGCATGGTCATTAAAGTTGTAACGATAGAGGAAAATAGCAAGAGTACCAGACTCTTATACCATTTTGATAAAGGACCTATTGCGCTCTGACGGATAATTTCGTTGATTACATCCATAATTTCTTTCTTTTAAATTAAACATATACATAGTCTTTAGGATGCGTTATAAGTTGCAACAGATAAATTGGGGTTGTCATCTATAAAACAATTTTCGAGCCAAAAACCCTACTTTCCAAAATCTTTGGTGTCAAAACTCGTTCAGTGGTTATTTTATGTCGGCCCGCTGGACTCAGGGCGATTTATGGCAATAAAAAAAGGGCCAGATATCTATCTGACCCTTGATTATATGTGTGGGGTGATTGTTTTTATAGACTCTCTGAGTCTAACAAAGCGAAGAACTTGTCCAAATTTGGAATGATAACAATTCTTGTTCTTCTGTTCTTTGCCATATTATCTTTAGTGTCGTTCTCTACCAATGGAATATAGCTGCTTCTTCCGGCTGCGATCATCTTGGCCGGGTCAACATTGTAATCGTTTTGTAAAATACGTACTATAGAAGTGGCACGTTTTACACTTAGGTCCCAATTGTCTTGGAACAATTCCGTGCTAATAGTCTTAGAATCGGTATGCCCTTCCACCATTACTTCCATGCTTGGCTCGGAGTTGATTACTTCTGCCAACTTGCTTAAAATGGTTTCGGCATTCTTGCTTACTCTATAGCTGCCGCTATTGAATAACAACTTATCGGAAATATTGATCATCACTACCGTTTTGTCAATATTTATATCAACATCACCCTCTTCGTCAGCGATTGTTTTTTTAAGGTTATAGGCTACTGCCACGTTGATAGAATCTTCCAAGGTTTTGGCTTCTGCCAAAGCTGAAGGATCTACCTTTGCCAAGGTGGCTCTCATTTTTTCCTTGGTATTGTTGCTCATTACAGTGATATCATCGACCGCGGTCATCTGATCATCGTTGATCTCTTTTAAGGAATTGATTTTTTCGTTGTATTCCGCAACACGGGCTTCGATCTTGGAAACCTTGGCTTCCAACTCCTCTTTCTCTACTTGGGTCTTGGTTAATTGACTCTGAGTATCTGCCAGGTTACCTTCCAAGGCTACATACTTCTTTTTGGATACACAAGAGGCTAGCGCAACTAATAGTACAACGCTCATTACTGATAATCTTTTCATTTTCTCTTTACTTTAAATTAAACTAATGATTAGGTTACGTAGATTATACGAGTATAACCACAGAAAAGATGTCATATGTGTATTTTCTTTTATAAGCGCTTTAAAACCAACACGGTAGTATTAAAATTATTATGATGGACATGGTTTTAGAGGCAAGTACCCCTAGCACATTTATTCACAACCACCAATGAACCCTTTTGCATCAAATTTGGTCTGTACCGCACCTTGTGTATTTCCCTGGATGACTTGTATCGCCAAATTGTTGATGCCACTGCCATCCCTCTTAGGGCTGCAATATTCAAAGAGATAGAAGCTGTTTGCCTGTTCGGATACGCGTAATGAAATGGCATTAAAGGTGGCTTCCAATTCTGCTTCGTTACCGGCAAATACGCTAAAGGTCTTTCCAATATCCGTCAATATATCGGTATCTATTTCGCCTCCAAGTCCGATTGTGAAAAATGAAATATTGGAATTGGCCCTTGCTACCTTATTAAGTGCATCGGCCTCCGTAAAACGAGATGCCTGGTCGGTGCCGTCCGTGAATACTACAACGGAAGCTGCCCCAATAATTTTATTATTGCTGCTTTGTTGTAACAGGTCCTCGGCAATATTAGTGGCTTTAATGACTGCGCCGTACAAGTCCGTGGAAGGATCATTGCTTATATCCGCGGTAATACCATCAATAGCAGCTACCAATTCTTGTTTAGAAGAGGTCAATGGGTTTAATTCGTGAAGCACGTCTTCACCATCAAACCAATAAATGGCCATTTTAAAAGACTCGGCCTCATCTGCTGGCATTACATTGTTTACGAAGCTTACCGATGCGCTTTTAAGCTCATTAAGACTGCTGCTAAGCACGCTATTGCTCAAATCCAGTACAAGCAATGTATTGTTGTTGAATACCTGGGAATTGGGAGATATGCGGGCGAGGGATTCCGATGTGGATATGGTATTAAAACAGTCATCATTCCTACCTTGTTCGTAAATGGTAAATTGATTGGCCGTAAGTCCGGAAACCGGGCTGCCATCAGTATCCGAGACCTTAAATAAAATTGAAACTTTTCCAGGAAGTGTGGTAAACTGATCTTGTATGGAAAGCACCAAATCGCTTTCCGCCAGGTTAAGACATGCATCAACATTGGTACCTAGGCCCAATCCGCCCTGGTTAAAATCAAAACTAACATCATCGTCCGCATTTCCACAAGAGAAGGCGAGTAGGGCACTACAAAAAACACCAAGAATTTTAGGGTATGGTTTCATTTTCAAAGTTTTTAATGTTCACCAAGGAAAACGACCAAATACTGCTTAAATTATTACGGCCCATTAAAATTACTGTTAAACATTGTTAAAGGAGGATTTTGGGCTTAACTATAAAGTATTGTTAAAATGGAAACCCTTTCTGTTAAATAAAAAACGCTGAACTTTTATTTTTGGTAACTTGTTGAAGCAAGTAGAAACAACTAACAGATAAACCTAAAAGAAATCGTTATGCCAACGTATCAATTAAAAGTAAATGGGGAAACCCATTCCGTTGAAGCCAGTGAAGATAGCCCCGTATTATGGGTCTTACGAGATCACTTGGATTTGGTGGGAACCAAATACGGTTGTGGTATTGCCCAATGTGGTGCCTGTACCGTTCATGTAGACGGAAATGCAGTTCGAAGCTGCTCCCTTACCATGGCCCAGGTAGAAGGTAAATCGATCACTACCATAGAAGGACTTTCCGAAGATGGATCCCATCCCGTGCAAGAGGCATGGAAAGAAGTTGATGTACCCCAATGTGGGTATTGCCAAGCCGGACAAATTATGACGGCATCGGCCTTTTTAGCAAAGAACCCCAACCCTAGCACAGATCAAATTAAGGATGCCATGCACGGCAATATTTGTCGTTGTGCTTCGTATAATCGCATTCAACGTGCGGTGGAGACCGCGGCAACAAATATGGGGAAATAATGCCTTACGGTATATAGACTTAACTTAAGGGTACAGTGCTTTGCGCAACTCTATGGTAATTACAGCAAGACGAGAATCAAAAATCTAAAAACATGTCAACTACACCTTCAACAATAAAATTTAGCAGAAGATCTTTTATCCGCACTTCCTCCCTTGCAGGCGGAGGACTGCTCATAGGTTTTAACCTATTCAATGCCTGTAAGCCGCAGGCAGCACCACCTATTGATATTTCCCAATTAAATTTCAACGATTTTAATGCTTTTATAAAAATAGCGGACAATGGGGCGGTGACCATCTTTTCCCCAAATCCCGAGATAGGGCAGGGCGTTAAGACCTCAATGCCCATGATTATAGCCGAGGAATTGGATGTCGCTTGGGAAAACGTTTATGTTGCCCAGGGTATCTTGGACACCAACAATTATACACGCCAAGTAGCAGGGGGCAGCCAATCTATACGATTTGGATGGGACGCCCTACGGCAAACGGGAGCTACGGCAAGGCAAATGTTAGTAAATGCAGCCGCGGCCAAATGGGGCGTAGATCCTTCAGAATGTACAGCGAGCGAAGGAGTCATTACCAATTCAAAAGGAGAGACTCTGGGTTATGGTGATGTGGTAAACGAGGCAGCCGCCTTGGAAGTTCCGGAAGATGTTGCTTTAAAAGAACCAAAGGATTATAAGATCATTGGTACCGATAGGGGCAATGTGGACATTGATAAAATTATTACGGGGAAACCGTTGTTTGGCCTGGACTACAAGGAAGAGGGCATGGTCTATGCCTGTGTTCTTAGGCCACCGGCATTTGGAAAAGTACTTGAATCATACGACGATTCCGCCGCCAAGGCCATACCTGGGGTAATAGATGTTGTCCGAATAGGGGAAAAGGCCAAAAGCCTACTAGAGGAAACACCTAGGTTAAAAGCTATTATAGGACCCAGCGATAAGGTAGCCGTTATTGCAAAGACCACTTGGGAAGCCATGAAAGGAAAGGAAGCGTTGAAGGCAGTTTGGACAGATGGCACCCCAATGGAAAGCACTGAATTCCATGATCAAAAATTAATGGAGCTGTTAGATGGAAATAAATTTGAGACCCTCCGTGCAGACGGTAATGTAAAAAAGGCCTTTGCACAAGCGGACCAAGTACTGGAACGCACCTATGAATCTCCATTTTTGCCCCATAACTGTATGGAACCCATGAATTTCTTTGCCAATGTTACCGCAGAGAAAATACATATGGTGGGGCCCATACAAACTCCCGAAGGGACTGCCAATTTTGCAGCAAAGATGTTTGGGCGTGAGCCTAGCGACGTTCATTTGGAAATGACCCGGATGGGAGGTGGGTTCGGCAGACGGTTATATGGCGATTTTGCCTTGGAAGCCGTTGAAATTTCGGATGCCATTAAAAAACCGGTAAAAATGGTTTCGACAAGAGAAGACGATATGAGCACGGGTATTTACCGCATGTCCATCAAATACCGTATAAAAGCTGCCGTAAAGGATGGCAAGGTAACAGGTTACCATTTAAAGGAGGCAGCGGTTAATTCCAATATGTACGGATTGATACCAAATTTCTTTCCTGCCGGGGCCGTAGAAAACTATCAGGTAGACGTAGCCAAGTATGAAAGTAATATTACAACAGGGGCCTGGAGAGCACCGTATACCAATTTCTTGGCCTATGCGGAACAGAGCTTTTTTGATGAGCTGGCCGAACTGATGGAAGTCGATAAAATAAAACTTCGATTGGATATGCTACAAAACGTAAAGGGCACTACGGATGAGCGTATCCAGTATGATGCCGAACGTATGGAAAAGGTAATTAAGACCGCCGTTGAGAAATCGGGCTGGGGAACAAAACCAGAAGGTGTCTATCAGGGGTTTGTTAACTATTACTGCCACAATTCCCATGTTGCGGAAGTTGCCGATGTGGAAATTGAAAATGGAAAACCCGTTGTTAAAAAAATTACCTGTGTGGTAGACTGCGGTATTGTAGTGAATCCTTTGGGTGCCCTAAACCAGATCGAAGGCGGGGTAATAGATGGTATTGGACATTCCATGTACAGTAATTTCACCTTTAAGGATGGCGCACCCGAGAGTACTAATTTTGATACATACCGACTGATCCGTATGAAGGAAGCACCTATAGTGGAGACCCACTTTATGGAAAACGGACTTTCGCCCACCGGTTTGGGAGAACCTACCTTACCACCAGCAGGGGGTGCCGTAGCCAATGCCATTAAAGCAGCCACGGGCAATAGGATATATAAACAACCTTTTATTAATAGCCCGGAATTGCTACGAGTTCCGAAAAAGGAAATCATAGGATAAACATGACTGTATTATTGTTTGGAGTAACCAAGGATATTGTGGGCAGTTCGTCATTGTCCATACCCACCTCCAGTGAATTTGGTATCAAAAAGACCAAAACGGTGGCGGGCCTCAAAGAATACCTGGGCAATGCCTACCCAGATCTTAATAAATTATCTTCCTTGGCCGTGGCGGTCAACAATGCCTATGCCGAAGATAGTACCAAAATTGATAATTTTGACGAAATAGCCCTTATTCCACCCGTTAGTGGCGGATAAATACTAAAGCGTATAATGTTGATAGACAATCATAATAGAAAAATAAACTACCTCCGCTTAGCGGTAACCGATCGGTGCAATCTTAGGTGTAACTATTGTATGCCCTCAGAAGGCATCAATTTTGTTGAAAACAACAAGCTATTCAGTATTGATGAACTCATTAAACTGAGTAGAATAATGGTGGACCAAGGAATCGATAAAATTAGGATTACAGGGGGCGAACCATTCGTTAGAAAAGATTTAATGGTCTTGTTGCGGGCATTGACAGAGCTCGATGGACTTAACGATATATCCATTACTACCAACGCCACTTTGATAGGCCCATATATTGATGAGCTAAAGCGTTTGGGCATTAAGAACATCAATGTAAGTTTAGACGCCATTAACAAGGCTACTTTTGAACGCATTACCAGACGCGACCAGTATGATACGGTATATGGTAATCTAGTGCGACTTATTGCTGAAGGGTTTAACGTGCGAATCAATTTTATTGTATTGGAAAATCAGAATACCCAAGATGTGCTGTCCATTTTGGAACTAATGAAACATTATAAGGTTTCTGTAAGGTTTTTAGAAGAAATGCCCTTTAATGGAGGAAGTAAAACTTTTAATGCCATACGTTGGGATTATAAAAAGATATTGGAACATATTACCACCGCATATCCCGATACCGAGAAATTAAAGTCGCCGCCCACATCAACTTCCATCAATTATAAAATAAAAGGACATACCGGTACATTTGGCTTAATACCTTCGTTTAGCCGTACTTTTTGTGGCAGTTGCAATAGGTTGCGCATCTCGGCTTCCGGAGACGTTATTACATGTTTATACGGTAAACCAAAAATGAATCTGCTCTCGGTAATGCGTGGAAATAATGCCGAGGAAGCAATTAAAAAACACATTCTGGATGCTGTGGGCAATAGAGAAAAGACGGGCTTTGAAGCTCAAGCGCAACACAGCTCGGTTTTTAATAGTTCCATGACCTCCATAGGAGGGTAATCAAAGTTTATAACAGGATGATAAATAAGATATATGGTTTGGTATTGTCTGGCGGGAAGAGTACCCGCATGGGTACTGATAAGGGAGCAATAATGTATCATGGTATTCCGCAACGCGAACATCTTTATAAGTTGTTGGCGCAAGTTTGCGATAAAACCTTCCTAAGTATACGGGAAGACCAACAAGGAGAACTACCTAAGGATATGGAGTATATTGTGGATAGGAATGAATACAAGGGTCCATACAACGGTTTATTAAGTGCGCACAAACAGCACCCACATGTAGCGTGGTTGGTTTTGGCATGCGACCTACCCTTAATGGATGAAAACGCTTTAGCGCAGCTTTTGAGAGCTAGGGATAACAGCAAGTTGGCAACTGCTTTTGCCTTGCGTGCAGATCCACTGCCAGAACCGCTGTGTGCTATTTGGGAAGCCAAAGGGCTGCAGCGTTCCATAGATTACCTTAAAGAAGGAGTAGGCACTTGTCCTAGGAAGTTTTTGATAAACTCGGACATTGCCTTGGTATATCCGGATAGGGAAGAGGTACTGTTAAATGCCAATTCCGAGTCGGAATATAAGGAAGCCTTGTTACGGTTAAATATACAGATAGAAGAAAGCAACGCCTAATGGTGATATGAATATACATCGATACCAACGCCAAATAAGCCTTAGTGAATTTGGACCTCGGGCTCAACAGAAGCTGGCAGAGGCCAGTGTTCTTGTTGTGGGCGTAGGCGGCCTTGGAATTCCAGTATTGCAATATTTAAATGCTATGGGAGTAGGCACCTTGGGCCTGGTAGAGCAAGATGTAATTGAACTTACCAACTTACAACGCCAAGTGCTTTATGAAGAAGGTGATGTGGGCAAACCTAAGATATCTGTGGCCTTGGAAAGGCTAAAAGCACAGAATTCCGATACGCATTTTAAAAGCTATGATACTTTTTTAACCAAAGATAATGCCCTGGCCATTATTGCTGATTTTGATATTGTGGTAGATGCATCGGACAATTTTGCAACCCGATACTTGGTAAACGATGCCTGTGTAATACTCAAAAAACCTTTTGTATATGGTGCCTTACACGGGTTTGAGGGGCAGGTGAGTGTTTTTAATTACCAAGGAGGTCCTACCTACAGATGCTTGTTTCCCAAAATGCCATTACCATCCGAGGTTCCCAATTGTAACGAAAACGGAGTACTCGGTGTACTGCCGGGTATAGTAGGTAACCTTCAAGCCCTGGAAGTAATAAAGGTAATTACTGGGGTTGGTGAGGTATTGTCCGGTAAATTATTATTATTCAATGGTTTAAATCAATCTTATCAAAAAATAGTATTTAAACTTCGGCCAGAAAACCTAAATTTTCTGCAGCTACAAAATTCCTATGGAGCCGAGGGCTGTTCTTTGGATGGAACTATTGATGTGATGCAGCTACAAGAACTATTACAATCTAACAAAAACCTTCAATTAATAGATGTTAGGACCAAGCAAGAGTTTAACGATCATAGTTTGCCCAAAGCCAAAAATATTCCGTTGGATGAGTTAGCGCAAAGCCTCCCTCAAATAGATTTAACTCAACCCACGTATCTTATCTGCCAGTCCGGGAAGCGCAGCGAAATAGCCTTAAAACTATTGCAGGACGTTTATCCAAAATCGAGATTTTATCATATCCTTGGCGGGATGAATAGATTCCTGGCCACATGCTCCTAACGAACCAAATATGCCTATGATTACATTTCAGGAGGCCTATGAAAAAGTGTTGGCCCATTCGCAAGATTATGGTACGGAAACTGTTTTGCTTAAAGAGGCTACAGGAAGGGTTTTGGCAGAATCGGTCTTAGCAGATCGTGATTTTCCACCTTTCAATAGATCTACCAAAGACGGCATCGTAATCAACTATAACGATATTGCGAGCGGTATTACCGAGTTCCGGATTACGCACGTAATTGCTGCCGGCACGCAGCAAAGCCATTTAAAGGATATTGGTGGTTGCATGGAAATAATGACCGGGGCGGTAATCCCAGAAGGCGGAGATACCGTTATCATGTATGAAGAGGTAGTGATACAAAACGGAATGGCCAAGATTTCCCAAGTCCCCAAAAGAGGGCAGAATATACATATTAAGGGAGATGATGAAAAGAAAGGGGCAAAAGTGTTGGAGCAAGGTTGCCTAATTTCTGCTGCGGAAATTGGGGTACTGGCCGCCGTTGGCAAAGCTACCGTTTTGGTAAAATGTCTACCAAAAATTGGTGTCATCGCTACAGGTAACGAATTGGTAGCGGTAGCGGATACCCCTTTACCACATCAAATTAGAAAATCGAATACACATTCTTTACATGCCGCCTTGGCGGACCTTCACATACAACCAGAACAATTTCATTTGGAAGACGACAAAGCCGCCATAGAAACGGGGCTGCTTAAAGCCATGGAACAAAACAATGTTTTATTGCTTAGCGGCGGTGTCTCCAAAGGGAAATTTGATTTTATACCCGAGGTAATGGATAAATTGGGAGTACAAAAGGTATTCCACAGGGTGTTGCAAAGGCCCGGAAAACCATTTTGGTTTGGAAAGCACAAACTATCGGATACCCTTATATTTTCCTTTCCGGGAAATCCGGTATCTACCTTTGCCAACTATCATATTTATTTTAAGCCTTGGTTTAACAAATCCCTGGGACTCCCAGTAATTAAAATAGAGGTAATTTTAGCGGAGGATATTGAAATAAAGGGAACATTAACCCGATTTTTAAGAGTGAAAGTACATGTAAATCAGGGTAGGGTAACTGCCGTGTTTGTGACCGGTAACGGTTCCGGTGACCTAACTAGTTTAGCAAAAAGCGATGGTTTTGTGCTATTATCCCCCAAGGAAACCCCATATGAAAAGGGCGAGTGGGTACCCTTTATCCCTACTAGAAATATTATGGTATGACGCACGAGTTAAAAAAGATAATACAGTCATACAATTCTGCCCGCCAAAAAAATCTTGGTGCGGTACTTGCCACTGTTGTTGCCCTAGACGGATCTTCTTATCGTAGACCCGGTGTACGCATGCTCATTTTTGAAAATGGCAGTATGGTGGGCGCGGTAAGTGGAGGATGTGTGGAGAAAGAGGTGCTTAGACAGGCAGAGCAGGTCTTTAAAACCAATATTCCTAAAATCATGACCTATGATGGGCGTTATCGCCTTGGTTGTGAGGGTATTTTGTATATTTTGATAGAACCTTTTAGGCCCAACACCCTTTTTTTAGAAGCATTTGATAAGGCCATAGAAGATAGGGCAGCTTTTAAAGTGATTTCATTATTTAAAAAAGCCGATGGATCGGATGAGGCTTTCGGATCCGTGTTTCAATTTGGGGACCAAAAGATACCGTTAAGAAAAGGGAACAAGGTTCATCTAGACAAGCCGAAAGCGGATATTTTATGTTTTGAGGAACTAATGGCACCTTGCCTTAGGCTGATTATCTTTGGTGCAGAACACGATGCCGTACAATTATGTTCCTTTGCCTCCCTAAACGGCTGGGAAGTAACAATTATAGCAACACCTTCCGAAGAAAAATCGGTAAGGAACTTTCCTGGAGCGCAAGATCTTGTTAGCAAAACGGCGGAAGAACTGGATTTAAATTTTATTGACCCGCAGACTGCCGTGATACTAATGTCTCACAGTTATGTAAAAGACCTCAAATACTTAATTGCACTTAAGGATCAAAAACCGTTCTATCTTGGAATGCTAGGCCCCTACAAAAGGCGTGAAAAACTTTTCAATGAGTTTTTAGACCATTGCCCGGAGGTTTCCGATTCCTTTTTGGATCGTATTCATGGACCTGCCGGACTCAACATAGGAGCCGAGACACCGCAAGAGATTGCGATTGCGATCTTGTCGGAAATTTTATCTGTAAAGCGCCAAAAAGAGCCTATGATGCTTAAAGACAAAGAGGGAGGTATCCATAACTAATGAGAAAAGACAGTAACATCGCCATTATGGTACTTGCTGCTGGGGCATCAGTAAGAATGTCACCCCATATTAAACAATTATTGCCATGGAAAAACACTACACTTTTAGGCAGTGCTATAGCCACCGCCAGGGCTTCCAATGCTGAAGAAATAGTTACCGTGTTGGGTGCAAACGCTCAGCGGATAAAAGCCGCAATGGCCCTTAATGGGCATAGATTTATTGAAAATAAAAACTGGAAACAGGGTATGGGAAGTTCCATTGCCACGGGAACGGAGTATTTTCTAAACCATAAGAAACAATACAACGGAATATTGATTATGCTTGCGGATCAACCCTTACTGGATAGTGCTTACTTAAACAAGATGATGGACGATTTTAGCACGCACAAAAAGGGCATTGTGGCCACCACATACGCAGAAAAATATGGTGTTCCTGCTGTTTTTGGAAAAGCTTATTATAAAGAATTGAAAGGTTTAAGCGGTGCGGAAGGAGCCAAGGAATTGCTTGCGCGCCATCTAAATGATGTCATTGCCGTAGATCCCCAGGGAAAGACCGTTGATATTGATACTATGGCGGATTATAATAAGTTAAAGTAATTAATTATAAAATACAATTTAATATATTGTTTATGAGATATTTATGTTTATTAGTATTATTCTCAATCATCTTTTCACAATCGTTGTTGGCCCAAGATATGAGCTTTGAAGAATACAACCCCATTTCTACCCTGGTGGTTCCGGAAAATGAGGTAATGCAAGCAAAATTCCCCTTTGTTGATGTGCATAGTCACCAGTTTAGGATGGCTAGCCAAGACCTCTCCGCCTTGGTTTCCGAAATGGATGGCATAAACCTTAGGGTAATGGTAAACCTTAGTGGAGGATCTGGAACGGGTTTACAAAAAATGTTGGAAAATGTAAATAAAAATTACCCGGATAGGTTTGTGATATTCGCCAATGTAGATTTTGAAGGGGTAGGGAGTCCGGGTTGGACAGAGAAAGCCGTAGCTCGGTTAGAGCAAGATTGTAACAACGGTGCCCGTGGATTAAAAATATATAAGAGCCTTGGACTTAGGTATAAGGATACCAATGGCAAACGTCTGGCAATAGATGATAAACGCTTGGATCCAATTTGGGCAAAGTGTGGAGAACTGGGAATTCCGGTGTTAATACATGCCGCCGATCCAAAATCGTTTTGGGATGATGTGGATAGTAAAAATGAGCGTTGGCTAGAATTAAAGACCAAACCGGGAAGGAAGCGCTCCACCACTAATCCGGCACCATGGCAACAGATCATTGATGAACAGCACAATATTTTTAGAAAGCATCCCAATACCAAATTCATAAACGCCCACATGGGTTGGTATGCCAATAATCTGGGGAAATTGGCAGAACTCATGGAAGAACTTCCCAATATGTATGTGGGTATAGGTGCTGTAATTGCAGAATTGGGTAGGCAACCAAGGTTTGCCAAAGCGTTTTTCATTAAATACCAAGACCGTATCCTTTTTGGTAAGGATAGTTGGAAACCCAAAGAATTCCCAACCTATTTCAGGGTATTGGAAACGGACGACGAATACTTTCCCTATTACAAAAAATACCATGCCTTTTGGGCTATGTACGGTCTAGACCTCCCAGATGATGTATTAAAAAAAGTTTATTATAAGAATGCGGTAAAACTGATTCCCGGGCTAGAATTAAGTCAATTTGAATAAAAGAGAAGATTAGAAAGGAATGCCTGTACCTGCCCATATTTAGAATATCTTAACGGTAATTAGTCGTTCTATGTAACAAAAGGTGTGTAATTTTAAGGGATAACCCCTTAATCTTTACCCCATGTGCCACAAACATACGTGCCATATAGTGCCTCCGCATATTCTGGAGGAATTGGCAAGACGCGGCAGTATCAGCTGCAAAAAAACCCTTAACGATACCCATAGGATACTTCATAATCGCAATATTGCACTCAACAACCTACTTCTTAATCCCCTGGAAGACGGAACCGGAGAACGCTTTGTTTACGATAGCGAAAATCAGTATTCACAGCAAGTTACCTTGGTAAGAGAGGAAGGTGCAGCAGCAGTGGAAGATCAAACAGTTAACGCTGCCTATGATACTTCTGGGTTTGTCCGCGATTATTTTAAGAAAACCTTCGGCCTTAACTCCATCGATGGGGCAGGGCTATCGGTTATCTCTAACGTACATTATGGAGTAGACTATAATAATGCGTTTTGGGATGGAGACGAAATGACCTATGGTGATGGGGATCAGAAAGAGTTCAGTAATTTTGCCGAGGCCATTGATGTTGTAGCCCATGAGCTCGCTCATGGTGTTACCCAATTTTTGGCCAATCTGGAATATAGATCCCAGTCAGGTGCGCTGAACGAGCACTTTTCGGATGTTTTTGGGACGGTCATCAAACAAAAATATTTGAAGCAAGATATTTCAGAGGCAGATTGGCTAATTGGCGATACTGTGGTAACCGAGCGTTTTCCGGGTAAAGCAATACGTTCCCTAAAAGCACCTGGGACAGCCAATGATTTTGACAATCAACCCGATCATATGGACAACTACTATTCTGGAAACGCTGATAACCAAGGAGTACATATCAATTCTGGCATACCAAACAAAGCCTTTTACCTTAGTTGTCTAGAAATTGGATTGGATGAATGTGCGCTCATTTGGTTCGAAACCTTAAAGACCTTGTGGCGTACCGCTGATTTTAATGATATGCTACAACAAATACTTAAAAACACCGAGAACTTAGAAGATAAAGGTAAGGTCTGTAAAGGTGCAGGTGAAATCATTGCCCAAAGTTTTGAAGCCGTAGGATTAAGTACCGTTTCCGTATGAAATATGAAATTCTAATCGAAGGTGGATTTACGGGCATACCCACAGTATACAAGGGGGAAATAGCCATGGATGAAAACTTGGAAAAAAGACTGCTTAAGGTTTTGGAGGCGCAAACAAATACTTCTCACGACATTAAGGACGGTCACCTATACCATATAAAACTCTTCTGGCAAGAGCATACTTATTCTGCCGTTTTTGATGAACACAATTTACCTGAAATAGTAAGGGAATTTATACAGGAACGAAAACGCTGAATTCTAACTATTCTGAGCTTTTGTCTTCATGGAGGGCGGACTACGTCTTGATTTGCCATAATCCTGAAAAATACCACAAGATTCCTGTTTCTTTACCAAAGACTTTTTGTTATTAGACTTTACTAGTGCCTCTATTTCCTTGGACAAGTACTGCATGGTATTCTTTGTTTTCAAAATAAACGTACAATCAATTATAATGTTGTGCTTTCCTTTAAGATACCCCCGCTTTACAAGTAAATTTCATAGCAGCGTTTTGTTTTTATTCTATCTTTAAAGTGTATTACTTCAAAAATAGAATATTTGTCATGAAGCGTTTTGCGCCGTACTTTGCATTTTGTGCTTTTGTCGTAGTTTTCATATACAGCTGTAGCAGCGGTGATGACATGTCAACGGCTGATGTGCGGCAACAAGAGGAAAAGGAATTACCGGCAGAGGAAAGTAGCCTAACGCAACGCTTGGAGGCTATTGCCGATTCTAAGGTAGGACCCGGACAATTGCAAGGCGTTACAGTATCTATACGCATCGGGGCAGAGCAACGCTGGAGTTTCGCCAAGGGAATATCAAGCGCTGAGGAAGCTATGCGCCCAGAGATGCGATTTGGCATCGCAAGTATTACCAAAACCGCAGTGGCCGCTACAATACTAAGGTTGGAAGAGGAGGGAAGGCTTAGTCTAAAAGACCCTATAAACAAATGGTTATCACTAAATTCTGAAAATATTGATGGATCCATTACTATTTTTCAGTTGCTAAATCACCTTAGCGGTTTAAAAGGCTATTTTCAACACCGCGATATTTGGCCTCGGGTAGAGGCTAATTTGGATTCTGCTATCCCATCGGAAGAACTAACTGCTTATATAGGCGATCCCATATTTTCTGCTGGTGAGCGATTTGAATATTCCAACTCCAATTATTTAATTTTGGGTCTAATTATCAAAGCGGTTACAGGGAAAACCGTAGGGGAGGCTATGAGAACTAGGTTTTGGGATCCCTTGGGCTTAAACAGTATCTATTTTGGAACGGATGAAACCCCAAACGGGCCTGTAGCTGCGCCATGGCGACCTCTTGATGGGGAAACCGCCCTTACCGATATATCCTCCCAGTTTAGAGATGCCTATCACAGCGTTTTTTTTACAGCGGCCGATATCTTTTCAACAGCAGAAGATCTTTCCTTATGGTCTTATCATCTATATGCAGGAAATGTGCTTTCCCAAGAATCCAGGGAGAAGATGCTTAACTTTATTACCGTAGATTCTGGCGATCCTTATTGGAGTGGCTATGGGCTAGGGGTACGAAGGTTTCATTTTGAAGGGCGCACTATGTGGGGACATACAGGTGGTATGCGAGGTTACGGATCATATATGTTATACGATCCTATAAGTAGATTAAGTATAAGTATGCTAAACAATCAAAGTAGATCGGAAAATGGGCCATTACTGAGATTTCAACTCGTACAAGAATTATTAAAAGAAGTATTTTTAGAACTTGACTTAAAATGACGATCTTACGGTTAAATTCATCACCTTAAAAATTTTAATGTCAATATTTTGGTATTGCCAGATATAAACCAACCAAACTATGAAAATTATCAGATTTACATTATTGCTAAGCTTGTTCCTCTCATTTTCTTGTAAGCAAGAAGCCTCTTTGCCAAAAGTTGGGGATAATTTCTATGAGACCCAGCTTTTTAAGGATATACAATTGAATGCAGTATTCAAAGATTCCAAAACCTTAGTGGATTTGGTGCCTAAACTTTCCTACGAGGAACTTGTTGTGCTGTACGAGGAAGAAAAGAATAAAGCTGGTTTTGATCTTAACACTTTTGTGGAAGCCAATTTTAGCGATAAATCTATGGCTACATTATCTTTTGCCACAGATACCACAAAGACCATGTACGAACACATAAGTAGTATCTGGAGTAAGCTTACCAGAGGACCCGATGCTGTAATTCCATACTCCTCAAGAATTTCCTTGCCCCATAAATATGTAGTTCCGGGCGGACGGTTCCAAGAAATTTATTACTGGGACAGTTATTTTACATTAGAGGGATTATTGGTAGACAACCAAGAAGAATTGGCCCGCAATATGGTAGATAACTTTTCCTTTTTAATAGATTCTGTGGGCTTTATCCCCAATGGTACGCGCGATTATTTTTTAACTAGGTCGCAGCCACCTTTCTATGCTCCAATGGTGGCCGCACTGGCACGTAAGGATGAAAAAGTGCTATTGAACTATCTGCCACAAATGGTTAAAGAATATGAATTTTGGATGGCTGGTTCCGATAAGTTGAACACGCCTTTTACTGCAGAAAGGCATGTGGTACTTTTAGAGGACGGGTTAATACTTAACAGATATTGGGATAGCGAAAAAACGCCACGCCAAGAAGCATATAAGGAAGATATTCATTTGGCCGCAGACTTGGCCAGCGCTAAAGAAAAGGAAGCACTATATGCCAACCTCAGGGCTGGGGCGGCCTCGGGCTGGGACTATAGTAGTAGATGGTTTGCTACCGATGGGGATTTTGGCTCTACCACCACCACATCCATTGTCCCCATAGACCTAAATTGCCTTTTGCATTTTATGGAAACCCATATCGCCAAAGCATATAAGTTAGACGGTGATGCGGAAAAGGAGAAAGAATATGCACAAAAAGCAAGTGCGCGTAACCAAGCCATGCAACGGTATCTGTGGAATGAGGAGATACAATATTTTATGGATTATGATTTTAAAGAAAAAACCAGTACCGATGAACTTACCATGGCCGGGGCATATCCTTTATTCTTTAATACCGCCACCGAAGAACAGGCCGAAGCCATAGAAGAAAAGTTGCTCGTAGATTTTTTAAAGGACGGGGGATTGGTTACCACACTTAAAAAAACCGGACAACAATGGGATGCCCCAAACGGATGGGCACCGCTGCAATGGATTGCCGTAAACGGACTCCTAAATTATGGGTATGAGGACGATGCCAAAGAAATTATGCAACGTTGGTTGTCGCTCAATGAGAGGGTCTACAAAAATACCGGTAAAATGATGGAAAAGTATAACGTTGAAGACGTAAGCCTACTTTCTGGAGGAGGGGAATACGAGACACAGGATGGTTTTGGTTGGACAAACGGGGTTGCCCTAGGCTTCAGGCACCTGCTTAATACCATGGAAGAAGAATAGAAACCAGAACAGTATAATCCAAAGCTTACGTTAAAATAGCGAATCCATGGAAGGGATTCGCTATTTTTATAATATGCAAAAATCATTACTCTTTATTCCGGATATTTCCGGATATACTAAATTCATTCAAACCACCGAAGTAGAACATAGTCAGCACGTAATTTCCGAGCTGTTGGAAGTACTGATCAGTGCTAATACTCAAGATTTAAAACTTGCAGAAATTGAGGGAGACGCCCTTTTCTTTTATAAAGAAGAGGAAATTCCGTCCCAAGAAAATTTATTGGCGCAAATAGAATTGATGTTCACAGCTTTTTACAGCCACTTAAAAATGCTCGAAAAGAACAGAATATGCCCGTGTAACGCCTGTGCTACTGCGCCCGACCTAGAATTGAAAATAATAGCACATTGTGGGGTATTGCAGCATATAGAGGTACAAGGTAACCGCAAACCCTTTGGGGAAGAGGTGATTAGAGCACATCGACTTTTAAAAAATTCTGTGGATAGCGATAACTACGCCTTGGTAAGTAAAGATCTCGCCCAGACAATAGAACTTTCCGATTATTACTACAGCAAGGTCTTTCGATTTTTGCAAGGGTCCGATTCTTATGATGGGCAAGAAGTGCCCTATATATACACGCTCATCGATCAAAATAAACTAAACCTTAGGGCTTTTGAACAACCCAGGAGTATAGACTTTGATTGTGAAGCACCTATTGCCCTAAAATTGGACTACCCCGTTTCTGCCAATGCGCTAATGGAATACATCACAAATTACAAATACCGACACCTTTGGGTAAAGGGAGTGGATAGTTTTGAATACAATGATAAAGAAGTAACCCGATTGGGGTCCGAGCATATCTGCGTTATCAATGGAAAACACCTAAATTTTGTAACCGTAACCAAAACCGTAGGCCCAGATCAACTTATTTATGGTGAGCTTACCACAAGTCCCCCAATAGTGGATAAATTGTATCAGTTTTATACATTTACCCCACTGACGGATAATTCTTGTAAGTTGGGTGTGGAGATTTTTTGGGAGGCCAGATCTCCCTTAAAAAAACTTTTTATAGCGCTTATTGGTAAACGAACATTTCAGAAAAACACAAGGTCTTCCATGCAAAATTTGCATGCGTTTGTTAGCCAAAACCAGACGTAAAGGCTACCCTTTGCTATCCAAGTAATTATCCAGATTACCCAAAGCACCATCCCAAAACTTTTCGTAAAATTTAAGCCATTGATTAACCTCCGCCAAGGGTTGGGTATTTGCAAAACAAAATCGTTCCCTACCTTGGGTACTAATCGTTACCAACCCTGCATCTTCCAGTGTCTTCAAATGTTTGGTAACACCTTGTCTACTGATTTGAAACTGGTTGGAAACCTGATTGATCGGTAGTGCCACGGCACCAATGACCAAGGCGTGAAAGATTTCACGCCTTGTAGGGTCCGCAATGGCCTTAAATATTTTGGTTATTCTATCCTGCATGGACCTCTTTTGTTAAGTAAGAAGTCAGTTCGGTAAAACAATTATCCCAACCTCCATCATAATTAGTGTACATGGAAACGGCGGTTTCCTTTGGGTAATTGGAAATTCCGGAATGCTCCAAATATAATTTTGTGCCCTCTTTAGCCGGCTCCAACACCCATTTTACGGTAGTTTCCACATCGGTGTTTTCTACCACCCAGGTGTAGACCAGAGTATAGGGATCCGCATTTTTTACCACACCCTTAATTTGCGTACAACCGTGCTCCTCACTGGCTTTAAAAGTGTAGGCATAGCCAACTTCGGCTTTAAAATCGGCGTCAATAAACCAAGTAGAGATCTCTTCGGCTTTAGAAATTGCACTCCATACTTTATCAATAGAGTGGTTTAAGAATTGTTCTTTTGTAATTACGTCTTTCATGTTTATAAATATTTAAAATTAAATGCAACTATATGGTTGCAAATATAAAACATAAATTTAAATACGCAACTATTTGGTTGCTTTTTTATGTTTTGACCAATTACATCAAAAAATAGGGGAGGTGGGGGCCCTATTTGTTTAACTCCTCCAGTAACTGCTCATAGGTTTCTATACCGGTAAACAGTTTGCCTCCTAAATTTACAATGGGTGTTTCTATGGAATCCAATGGCCTGGTAAAGAACCGTTTTAACTGATCTTTAATTTGGATCTCTTCGTTTAATCGATGTACCGTAAACTTGTAATTACTAGCGTCCAAAGGCATTATCAGGCTATCACAGCCAATACATTTTTCCGTAATATAAACTACAATCGGTTTTCTGGGCTTTATCTTAATTTTGGTAAACTCCTTTTTTAGGGCCCTTCTGGATAGACTGTCGTTAACCATAAGATCATAAGTATACTGTGGTTTTTTGCCTCGTGTAAGGATTATTGTTTTTAAATGTACTTTGGAAGCCCCGGGTACGCGCACAAGACGTGGCCGTGCCGCACTTTGCCTAAAATTAGTTCCTTTAATGGTTATCTGCACATCATAATCTTGCTCCGTCTCGTTCACCGCATAGAATGCCAAGCGGTTAGGAATGTCCTTTGTTATCACTTTGATGGGTTTTTGCTGTGCGTGTACCTTCATCATTACTAGCAGCAATAACAGCATTATTTTTTTCATCTTTTCATAGTTTTCTATTGAATAAGGTAGGAAATAATTTGTAGGAAGCCTTTCAAATTCATTGAAATACCTATATGTTGGGATAAACTGTGGATTATACCTGTATTATATGTTAATTGTTGCCATACTTTTGAAAAAGAGGCACTTGGTTTTCTAGAATTTCCATAAATTGGTGCGACTTTTTATATTTATTAATACTGACATAATTTCAAACCAAAATGAACAGAACTACGCTGATTTTTCTTACCCTCTTGTGCGCTATCGGAATTTCTACCCCCCTAGATGCACAACAATTAACAACAGACACTTTTAAAGGACTCGAATTCCGAAATTTAGGCCCGGCACTTACCTCCGGAAGAATTGCGGATATTGCCATTCATCCCGAAAACGAAAGCATATGGTACGTCGCCGTAGGATCGGGTGGTGTATGGAAAACCGTTAATGCAGGTACCACATGGGAACCCATTTTTGACAAAGAAACCAGTTACTCCATTGGTTGTATTACAATAGATCCAAACGATTCCCATACCATTTGGGTGGGGACGGGCGAAAATGTAGGAGGAAGGCACGTAGGCTTTGGAGATGGCATCTATGTTAGTTATGACGATGGAAAAACCTGGAAAAACAAGGGTCTTAAAAAATCCGAACATATTTCCAAAATAATAATACATCCAGAAAACTCCAATATCATTTGGGCGGCAGTACAAGGACCGTTATGGAGCAAAGGCGGCGAACGTGGCCTATACAAATCCACAGATGGAGGTAACACTTGGAATAAAACCCTTGGGGATAACCAGTGGACGGGTGTTACCGATCTGGTTATCAATCCAAAAAACCCAGATGTCCTCTATGCGGCAACTTGGCAAAGACACCGAACAGTAGCGGCCTATTTAGGTGGTGGACCTGGATCTGGCTTGCATAAAAGTACAGATGGAGGGGAAACCTGGCAAAAACTTACCGAGGGCATTCCAAAATCCAACCTTGGAAAAACTGGTCTGGCCATCTCACATTTTAATCCTGAAGTAATTTACGCAGCCATTGAATTGGATAGAACAAAAGGGGGCGTTTTTATGTCCACCAATGGCGGTATCTCGTGGAAAAAGCAGTCCGATGCCGTTTCAGGGGGTACAGGACCACATTATTATCAAGAACTATACGCCTCACCTCACCACGATGGAAAACTGATTTTGATGAGCAATACCGTACAGATTTCGGATGACCACGGTAAGACATTTGTTTTTATGAATGAGGAGAATAAGCACGTGGATAGTCATGCCTTAGCTTTTAAAAAGAACGATCCCAACTATATGATGTTTGGTACGGATGGAGGTATCTATGAAACTTTCGATCTTACAAAAAAATGGCGTTATGTGTCCAATTTGCCCTTAACCCAGTACTATAAAGTTGCTGTGGACGATTCTGCACCTTTTTATAACATCTATGGAGGTACGCAGGACAATGGTTCCCATGGTGGGCCTTCCCGTACCAGAAGTGAAGTGGGTATCCGCAATTCCGATTGGTGGATAACCTTGGGAGCAGATGGTCACCAATCGGCCGTAGAACCCGGTAATCCTGATATTACTTATGGCGAATTTCAACAAGGATGGCTATGGAGAGTGGATCAGACCACAGGTGAAACCGTATTTATACAACCGCAACCAAAAGCAGGGGATCCTCACGAAAGGTTCAATTGGGATGCACCCATTTTGGTTAGCCCACATAACCCCAAAAGATTGTATTTTGCTTCTTACCGAGTTTGGAAATCGGAGAATAGAGGTGATGCTTGGACCGCTATTTCCAACGACCTTACCAGAAATCAGGAACGCTTGGCCTTACCTATAATGGGGCAGCAACAAAGTTGGGACAATGCATGGGACGTTGTGGCGATGTCCGTGTACAATACCATAACTTCCTTGGCAGAATCTCCAAAACAAGAAGGTCTAATATATGCCGGTACCGATGACGGTATTATCCAAACTACAGAAGATGGCGGAAATACATGGAGAAAATTGGAAGTAGGCAGTATAAAAGGGATTCCTTCCACGGCCTTTGTCAATGATATCCGTGCCGATTTGTTTGATGCCAATACGGTATATGCAGCTCTGGACAATCATAAATATGGAGACTTTAAACCATATCTTATAAAAAGTAATGACAAAGGCAGAACATGGTCTTCCATTAATGGTAACCTACCTACACGCTTGCTTACATGGAGGTTGGTACAAGATCATGTTAAAAAAAACCTCCTTTTTGCAGCAACGGAATTTGGTGTTTATTTTACCAATAACGGTGGTAGTAATTGGATACAACTCAAAGGTGGTATGCCAACAATTGCGATAAGGGACATTACCATTCAGCGCAGGGAAAACGACTTGGTAGCCGCCTCTTTTGGCAGAGGTTTTTATGTTTTGGACGATATGACGCCTATCCGGGAATTTACATCGGATATGCTTAAGTCCGAAGCTACACTTTTTAACGTTAAACCTGCTTATTGGTATGTGCAGAAGGGCGGAGTATACGGACAGGGCGATAATGACTACAAAGCAAAGAATCCTCCTTATGGAGCTGTTTTTACATATTTTTTATCGGAAAAGCTAAAATCCCTGAAGGATGTAAGACAAGACAAAGAAAAGAACTTGGTGAAACAAAACAGTCAGGTACCATTTCCTGGATGGGAGGCCCTGGAAGCGGAGACAAGACAAGATTCTTCCGCCGTTTTGCTTACCATAAGGAATAGTAAGGGTCAGGTGGTGAATACCATTTTGGGAACCAATAAAAAAGGTTTCAATAGGGTTAATTGGAAACTTAATCACCCCGATAGAAGCGGCGAAAAATTAGAACCCGTAAATGAGGATAGCTATTTTAGCACCGATCTGTTGGCAACTCCTGGCGATTATACCGTAACACTTTCCAAGAGAGTAAACGGACAAATTACCCAGCTTGGACAACCAAAACCTTTTAAGGTAGTACCCTTGGCCAAAGGAGCTTTGGAAGGAGCGCCTCATGACGAAATTGATCGTTTCCGGGAAGAATTTCAGGCCTTTCAGCAAGATCTTACAGCATCTAACAGTGTGGTTGCACAAAAACTATTGGAAGTTGCCGCTATGCAACGGGCCTTGGACAAAGCATCCAATCCTACCAATGCGCTATCTAATAGCATTCATAGTGCCAGGGAACAATTATTGGATATAGATAAGGAACTCAATGGTAACCATGCGAAAAATGAAATAGGCGAACGCAATGATCTTTCGCCACAAGATGGTTCCTTTATTGCAACAAGTGCACTTACGTCATCTACTTACGGTCCTACGGCTACTCATAAGGCCGCCTTTGCGCGGGCCAAAGCACAGCTCGAAGAAATAAAGGGTAGGCTTAGTACTGTTGTTAAATCTGTGCTGCCAAAATTGGAAAGCGATTTAAGGGCAGCGGGTGCACCGTGGATAGAAGGCCAAGGACTTATGGACTAAAAATAGTTTAAGAGAACTTTAAGGTATACATAACGGCTATTTTAATAACTTAGGGAGTATGAAGCTAATGCTACATTACTCCCTATTTGCCGTTTTTATAGCACTTCCTTTTTTTGGAACAGCGCAATACACAAAAGTAGATTGGGCAGATAGGGACCAATGGATGCATCTTGCTAAAATTTACGATCTGGCCGGAGTGGAAAAGGGAAGTCAGGTCGCCGATGTAGGTTGCCATGAGGGATATCTTAGCCTGCGTCTTTCAGAGCAGGTGGGTGAAACTGGCAAAGTATACGCCGTGGACGTTCGGGAAGACCGACTCAAAAGACTAAAAGAACACCTTTCCTCATCGGATATAAATAATGTAAACGTAATCCATGGAGATTATGACAATCCAAAACTGCCAGCTAAATCTTTGGATGTTGTTATTGTGATGGATACGTATCACGAGATGGATGATTATATGCAAATATTGGGACATATTAAAAAATCGCTTAAACCCAATGGCCGTATTCTTATCCTGGAGAAACTGAAGGCTCATATGGCCGGTAAGCCTCGGAGTCAGCAAGTAGGTGCCCATACCCTATCCATGAAGTACGTAAAAAGGGAATTGAAAGAAGCAGGTTTTTCAATAGACCAAGAAGTTAAAGATTTTGGAATATGGAACCACGAGAAAAATAAAAAAATGTGGATTCTTGTAGCTGTTGCACCCAACAGTTAAAAACCAAAAGCGTGTTGGATTTTGCACACTATTAAAACTCGATCACATGAAAAAATTAGCCGTTATTTTTGTGTTGCTCCTTGTAGGGGCCAATACATTGACCGCCCAAAGCAAGGCCGAGAGAAAAGCACTCCGGGAAGAAAAAGCATTAAAAGCTTATGAAGAAGTTAAGGAACTAGTGGCCTCAGGGGTCTTTACCTTTGTAGGGGAATGGGCCAACCCTATCTCCGGTCCAAGGATAACTTTAATTGGTAACCCCAACCATCTAAAAATTTCCGAGGGTAGGGTAGATGCTTATTTGCCTTATTTTGGGGTCCGATTTACCGGTGGGGGTTTTGGTGAAAGTGGAGGAGTAAAGTTTATGGGAGCACCTAAAAATTACGAGGTAGTAGAAGATGATAAAAAACGCAGGATTATCATAAAATTCAATGCGGAAAACAAGCAAGAACATTATGATTTAATCCTTACTATTAGCGGAGGGGGCAATACCACAATTTCCCTTACAAGTAGCAGTAGAAGTAGCATAACCTATATGGGGGAAATTGGACCCCCGGAAGATTTGGAGTAACCTAAAAGTCCGAAAAAAAAGGAGACAAGCTTTTGAAGCCTATCTCCCTTTTTGATTGATGATTGATGATTGATGAAGATTAACGTGACTGGTGGGATTGTTTATTGCTAATTGTTTATTGCCAACTGTAAATTGCTAATTGCTTACTCTGTAAATTGCTTACTCTGTAAATTGCTTACTCTGTAAATTGCTTACCTGTAATTCCTATGTCCGGACCAGCTAACGCGCTTACTGCTCTTGAAGCTGGAAAAGAATGAAAATGTTTTGGACTCTGTCGGTGTTTTTGTGATCGTTGCTCTCATAATTTCTTGGTTTTTAAATGTTGTTGTTAATTGTTTATTGCTAACTGTTAATTGCTAATTGTTAATTGCCAACTGTAAATTACTTACCTGTAATTCCTATGTCCGGACCAGCTAACGCGCTTACTGCTCTTGAAACTGGAAAAGAATGAAAATGTTTTGGACTCTGTCGGTGTTTTTGTGATCGTTGCTCTCATGATTTCTTGGTTTTTAAATGTTGTTGTTAAGTGTTTATTGATAACTGTAAATTGTTTATTGCTAACTGTTAATTGCTAATTGCTAACTGTAAATTGCTTACCTGTAATTCCTATGTCCGGACCAGCTAACGCGCTTACTGCTCTTGAAGCTGGAAAAGAATGAAAATGTTTTGGACTCTGTCGGTGTTTTTGTGATCGTTGCTCTCATGATTTCTTGGTTTTTAAATGTTGTTGTTAATTGTTTATTGCTAACTGTTAATTGCTAATTGTTTATTGCCAAATGTAAATTGCTTACCTGTAATTCCTATGTCCGGACCAGCTAACGCGCTTACTGCTCTTGAAACTGGAAAAGAATGAAAATGTTTTGGACTCTGTCGGTGTTTTTGTGATCGTTGCTCTCATGATTTCTTGGTTTTAAATGTTGTTAATTGTTTATTGATAACTGTAAATTGCTAATTGCTAATTGCTAATTGCTAATTGCTAATTGCTAACTGTTTATTGCTAATTGCTTACCTGTAATGTCTGTGTGCTTCCCAGCGAATTCGTTTGCTGTTTTTAAAGCTTGAAAAGAATGAAAATTTCTTTGTTTCTGTCGGTGTTTCAAGGATTGATGCTCTCATGATTTCTAAGTTTTTAAATGTTGTTGTTAATTGCTAACTGATAACTGTTTCTTGTTTCTTGTAATTTTTTAATACGGCTTGGAGTCCTGGAGTTGTCTGTTACGCTCCAACCAAAACCTAAAATGTGGTTTGTGCTCCTCTGATTTTTGTTTCGTCGTATCATCTTTTGTTTCTTATCTACACTCAATAGACGCCACAGTTATAATTTTGTTACAGTACTATGTTATGAATAGTACCGTTTTAAGCAATATTTAACAATTTGGAGGCCATAAAAGAAGTAAAAAATGAATGTAACATATTAATAATCAGATATTTAAACGAAACTCAAGAAAATTTAAAAAAAATCATTTTTTTTCAAATTTTCTTCGGCACTCTTTATTTTTCAGCCTTTTCTTAGTTGAAAAAAAGGTAAAATAGGGGGTAGATCTTTTCACTATTCTACCGATAATCGAATATTGACAGTATTTAAAAATAAAATGAAACCCGAAGAGTTATATAAGTACACATTGCTAAAAAGAACCCCATGAAACCTGCTTTAATAAGAAGTACTTCTTTATATACGCCATTTATTCTATTATTACTATTCACCCTTATACTGTCTTGTAGTAAGGACGCCATTTCCGAAGTTGAAAACGGTATTCCACAATCTGAAGAAACGGATATGGATGATACAACTGGTGATATGGGCGAACCACCCGCTGCCGGTGTTACGTTTGAGTCGGGCTTTATATTGGATGGTGCCAGAACAACACTGGGTATGGTACTATCACAGGAAGAGTATTCCAAATTTATCGGTGGGGAGGGCGATCTAGCCCTGGTTACCCAAAAGATATATCAATATATAGAGGACGATTACGACCTTATCATCATCCTGTCTGTAGAAACAAGTCATCCGGATGGACTTTTCTTTGGTAGGTCTAGTTTTATTAAAAATGACGTGATGGGTATTGGAGCACCCATTTTTGATAATACGGCTACCTATGGTTCTTCGGGTAGATTAAAGAGTATTATTTATATGCCACGTTCAGAATACATTAGACAAGGTCCCTTTTTGCATGAAATTGCCCATTCATGGGGTAACCATGGTTTTTTGGATACCACGGTAGGTGGTCACTGGGGGTATGCTAGCACGGGTGGACAACTGGGTGGGTTTGATGAACTTGTTTCCCTGGGGAACGATACCTATAGAGGAAGGTTAAATGGTGGTGATGGTTTTGGTACTTTCGCCAATGGTGGAAATACGGTACCATATGGCAATGTTGAATTATACATTATGGGATTGATAGGAGCAGACGACATAGAACCTGTACAGCTGGCAGTAAACCCGGTTGCAGGAGCAACTTTTGGTGAGTTTACGGCAGATGCTATAGAAACAATAACGGCGGCGGACATTGTTGCACAACATGGGGCACGAGTGCCTAACGTGGAAAACTCGCAAAAAAACTTCAAAGCGTTAACCGTTCTAATTTCCCCAGAAACTATTGAACAAGACAAGATTGATGCCACCCATTCCGATTTGGAAAACTTTTCTCGTCAAGCAGAACCAGATGCCAGTTGGGGCAATGCCCTTAATTTCTGGGAAGCAACGGATGCTAGGGCTACCATAGATTTTACCGTATTGGAAGCCAATATAAAATAGTTGGTAATCTAGAAACCTCTTTACATTTGTACGTTGTGCTGTTCCGGAAACGGCTCTGGTATCGTCTGTGGGTCTTCATCCATAAGCTGACGTAAATCAATTTCTATTCCGCGAGAAATAGTGGAGATAGGCACGTCGTTCGCAGAACCTTCAAACGGATTTTCGCCAACTCGTCCAATACGCTCCATAGTATGGAAAACCCAGGAAACAGATACACAAAATGGAATGGCGACCCATCCAAAATAAGGGGCAAGCACCGGAAAACTTTCATTTAGGCTCAATGCGATCTTTGCAAACTCCGGAACAATCCCGAACGGAAGCAAAATAAGGAAGATCCAAACAAAAACATATGATAATGTGGCATACTGCCGTGGGTAGGGGAAATTTTTAATACGTTCCGATTTCCCTTGTAGTGTAAAAAATTCTTGCAACAGGTTTTCCAATTCCAAAAACGAAAATTCCCAAACCAGGCCACGTTCCTTTAAACTTCGTAAATGCGTGGACTGCAAATAGAGTAGGGCAGCGGGCACATTTTTCTTTTCCAGTACATAGGCCTTCTCAGAAGGGCTAATATGCTCCGTTAACTCATCGGATAAGGTATTTTCTTTCTCCTGAATATGAATAACATTTGCCCATTCCCGGTTGGTATGGCTCTCTTCAAATACTTCCCACTTACGCGGTTGCCGCATGGCATGCCTCAAAGCTGTTAGCCAGGCAATGTGCCTATGGACCAATACTTTTTTATGTTCCTCCAGTTCTTCTTTATCTACGGGGATCTCTGTATACTCGTTGGTGACCATATCTTTGGTTTTCATTCCCCAACTACGCGAAGCATTTACAATACCGCCCCAAATCTTGCGTGCTTCCCAAATACGACCATAGGCCGAATTGTTCTGAAAACCGATCATAAAGGCTACAGCAGTACCAATAAGGGCAACGGGTGTCCAGGGTACGTTTAGGAAAGTAAACCCAAAAATGTTATAGCCTACGGTAACGAGTGTAGCAAAGGCAAAGAATAATAACGACTCCCAACGGGTCCATCGGGCCATATCCTTGATCGAGTATCTTTTTTTGGTAAGCATGTTTCTTGGTTTTGGTTAGCACCATAAAAATACGAACTGTAGCGAGAACGAAAAAACTACTTAAACAAACAAAAAAGTAAGTACAATATAGAGCGGTTACCTAAACCATTTGCACCGGTGCCTTCTTAACCGATAGCTTAAGGTAGGCCCAAATACCTATGGAAATAGAAGCGCAGACCAAGAAACCAATAAATAGGGGAAGCGAACTGTCTACAACATAATGGCCAATAAAAGTGCTTATTGGTACGGCCATAATGGTAGATACAAAACCTGTAATGGCCGCAGCGATGCCAGCAATGTGACCAACGGGATGCATGGCCATGGCACGCAAATTGCCAAAAAGGAAACCTATGGCAAAAAACTGGAGACCAAAAAAGGTAAGCAATACCCAAATACTTGGATTGGGACTGTTGTAATATAAAATGATGTATAGAAGTGAAATACCAAAGAAAGCGAATAGGGAGGTGGTAATTAAGCGCTCCATACCGTATTTTAAAACCAAGGTACCATTCAAGAAAGTTGCAGAGCCTATGGAAATAGCCAAGGCAGCAAAAATATAGGGAAACTCTTCTTTTAAGTTATATTGTTGTTCAAAGATCTGCTGCGAAGTGCTCAGGTACACCAAAAAAGATCCGACGATAAAACCAGATATAAGGGTATATGCAATGGTAACTCTATATTTCATGAGTTCTTTAAGGCCGTCAATAAAAATGTGCGAGGTAAATTTCTCTCGCTTTTCCAAGGCAAGGGTTTCCGGTTGTCGCTTCCAAAACCATATGGAGACCAAAACCCCAAAAAAGAGTTGCACATAAAAAATAGCCTGCCAATTGTACTGATCCAAGATAAACTTACCCACTGCAGGAGCAATAATCGGAACCAAAATAAAGACCACGGTTACAAAAGACATGATACGGGCCATATAATCGCCCTCATAAATATCCCTGATCATTGCAATACTGATGGTACGGGGCGCAGAAAGACCAATGCCCTGTAGAATGCGACCTACAACCATCATCTCCAGGCTATTGGCATAGATACAGATAAAACTGGCCACGATGAAGAGTCCAAAACCCATATAAACCACAGGTTTTCTTCCTATGCTATCCGATATCGGCCCAAAGACCAAGGGTCCAATTCCCAAGCCCAAAAAGATCATGGTAATAAGCATCTGATTGTCTATGGCGCTTATAGAACCAACAGAAATGCCAATAATATCCAAAGCGGGCAGCAAGGCATCAATAGCAAGTGCCACGATCGACATTAAGGATGCCATTAGGGTCACAAACTCGAACTGGCGAAGTTTCTTTTTTAGCATCCCGCAAAATTAACCCCTTTTTATGATCCGTGGTACATCAATAATAGTTTTATGACAATTTTGTGAAGGAATTTTAAATATGCATGATAAAGTGACTTTTTCAGAAAATATGTGTCAAAGAGCTATACGTTAGAAGTAAAGGATTAAAAAATGACAAACAAGTTTATAAAGATTTGGCTTGGGGAGGCCTCACTTCGACAAGTTACTTCAGAAAATTAAGAGAGGTTGATAAAAAAAGGATTCTTAACCGTTTGGCCATTGAACTTACGGGGAAGGATTTAAATAGTATTCGTAGAAAACAAAAAGGAAAAAAAGCAGGGTGCTGATTCAAATAACAAAACATGAAAATTAATTTTGTATTAATAGGTTTGTTCCTTACAATAAGCATGATATCCAGTTGTAGAACAGCAGAGTATTCAAGTAAAAAATTCAGGTCTGGAAGTTTATCAAAGATAGTGGTGTCTGGTGTTGTATACGACACCTCCATAGACAGCGTGCTACCCAATGCTGCTATTGTAATAGGGGATTCTGTTTATTGGACTGGTCCTAATGGCCGTTTTATTTGTTCGTTGGAAGAGGGCAACTATAAGTTTTCGGCAAGACATATCGGACTCGAAGTTATAACTACCGAACCCTTTTCTTTAAAGAAAGGGGACTCTCTGGAATTAAATTTCAGGATGCGGACAGATAGGACACCTCTTGTGGATTAAAATTCTTCATACTAGGTAAGCTATAACTCAAAACTTACCATACAATGTGACTTTTTCAGAAAATATGTGTCCTAACAATTGGTAATGGTTGGTAATGAAAATAACCCACGTATTACCAAAATTACAATGCGTCTCAAATCTTAGTTATGAAAACCTACTTATTACCTACCTACCTCCTTTTCGCTACCTGTTATTTGTGCAGTTGCACGGCTTCTAGGTATGGTCAAAAAATAGTGGAACCCACCCTAAATAACACGCTTTCGGCTTACGATACTATTAACGAAGCTGTTTTTAATGACGCTATCTTAAACATTGTTTCTTCGAAATAATTTGCAATTGGGTAAAATGATAGACTTAAAAGAGAATAGAGATTCCAATAATGGCAAGGCCGATGTCTACAAACACCGTAGAACCATCTGGAGGATATTATCCGATTTTTATTTGGATACAGAACCCCAGGATCGCGATTTTAAGCTGGCCGCACGCATAATTCGCAATAGCCCTTATACATTGGACGATGTAAAAAGAATCAATAAATATGAACTCTTCCCCGTACTCCGCTACAATTTGTTCCGGGTTACCGGTGAGTGGCAGGGCTTTGATCAGCAGATACTCTCCGAAGCTATTATCAACTCCTTGAAAAAAAGAAACTTGCTAAAAAAGCTAGTGCTAGAAGTGTCTTACTTACTTTTTGGGTCTATCTCCAAGGAATACCTTAAAAAAGTGGAAGATATCTATAGGAGGGAGGCGGGCTTATAGTATGGGAAAGGCCCCCTAAAAGGAGGCCCCTCGGAAACAATGAATAAAAATTTAGTTTACTTTTAAAATTCAATTTCAAAAAACAAACTGCTGCTCTCGTTTTCTTCGGTTACATCTTCTCCTTTTAATACATCTCCATTTTCATTTTCAATTTTTAGGTTGATTTTCCAATAGCCTGTCATGGTCAAGGATAACTTACCGGTGTAGGTTTTGGAAGATGTATCATAGGTAAGATCTTCGTTACTTGGTGAACTATGGTTACCCATACCGGGCATACGCGGATCTATTTTGATCTTGTAATTTGCTACCTCGGGGAACATCATCATGTTTTCCATCCTAAAGAGTAAGGCCGAATAATCGTTTACTGCAACTTCTGCATTTAGGGGCATCATGGCCAAAACATAACGGATATCGTCAGCGCCCGTAAACACATTTACACGTTTCTTTCCATCGGCCGGAGCCTTTACCTCAATACGTTCGCTAACATTGTAAGTCTGTCCATCAACCGTATATTCTAAACCCAATTCCCAATATTCTTCGGTATTTCCTGGCATTTGAAAAACCGTAAATCCTTTGTATACCGTTGCGTCTTCGGTCTTGGAAAGGGCCGACTTTGGGCAAGAATGCATCATTTCGGTCATGTGCATAATTGGTGTCCAACTTATATCGGCATTGGTAAGGTAACTATCGGTCACCTCGTCCTTAATACGAAGAAAGAGTTCATTATACCCTATGGTAAATTGCTGCTGTTCCGAATATACCTCTACACTATGGTTGTTGGCCGTAAGCGTGGCAAGCATAGCGAACTCCGCAAGCGGGTTTTCGTCTATAATAATTGGGTCGTCCGAATCATCGTTGCACGAACTAAAGCCAAAGGCTAGGATACATGCTGCTAGTATTATTTTTATAGTTTTCATTTGTATTGATTTTTGTTGTTTTATCGATTTAATTAATGGCATAGGACACGGTCATGTAAAAATTACGGCCCATGCGGGGAATATTGTTCCAATCGGAATAGGTAGAGTAGTAGGTGTCGAAGATATTCTCAACACCCGCTTTTACGTAGACGTCATCGTTATTGAAAGAAAAAGTCTTTCCCAAAGACAGTGAGAGTACCGTATAGGCATCGGTACGGTCTTCGCCAAATACCGGATTAAAATTCACCTGATCCGCAGCACCGCTTAAGCTCAAAGTGCCCGAAAATCTACTTTGGGTATATTGTAGGGCAGCATTGTAGGCCAAGGGGCTTATGAAGGGTAGGTTACGATTATCCTGATCGGTACCCCGATGATAGGAGACAAGTCCTGTCCAACTAAGCTCGGGGGTAATGGTATATTCGGCATCCAAGCTGATATTGTACAAATTGGCATAGTCCAAATTTTGGTAAACCTTAACCCCGTCTGCCCCAATGGTCATAACACTCAGGTTCGGATTTACTTCCCCTATGATATAATCCATGGTATGGAAGTAATTGCCTTCCAGACCAAGACTCAACTTTTTAAACGGTACGGTTATCTTGGCATTGACTTCTATGGCTTTTTCGTTTTTTAGATCGGGATCACCAATATAATTGTGGTTATCAAAGCTGTTGAAGAGGTAAAAACCAAAACCTTCGGATACTGTTGGGGTACGGTCACCATAAGAAAGTCCGCCCTTAAAGTGAATGGTTTTCAGGTTCTTATGGTACTGTGCCGAAACACTTTTTAGAAAACGAGTTTGGCGTTGGGTCATTTCCGGATAAAAAATCCGTAAACTGTTAAGTCCAAATTCATCCGCTATATTAAAAGCTTGTATCGCCATCCGTGTGGATAATTGTAAGGAACTTGTTTTAAAATCGATTACATCCTTAACAAAGAATCCCGAATTTAAAGTGCGCACATCGGGCCAGGTAAGCATAAACATTTCCCGTTCGTTGGGGTTGTTCGGATACATGGTCATTTCAGCAAGGGAACGGTTGTAAAAACCGTCCAGCTTCACTAAAAAAGAATGCTTATTCCACTTCAATTTCGCCTGTGAAAAGTAGCCATAGGTATCGCTCCATCCTGGCATGTCCATTCTAATGGGCACATCAGGGCGTTTGCTATCATCCATAACATGGGTAATGGAATTGGCATATACTTTGGTCTCCCAATTTTCAAAATCGCCCAAAAAATCTGCCTGTACCCAGCTTACGGATCCTATGAATGCTCGGGCCAGGGATACGTCCATGGTTAAAGCCGGATACCCAACGTCCCGGGCTTCGTCAAATATAAAACTGGCCAGTAGCTGCTGACCATCGGACACTTTATGGCCAGCATTTACAGAAAGGTTATATTTTTCAAATTGCGAAAAGGCAACCTCTTCACCACCTCCGGCAACATAGTTTTCGGCCTTGCGATAAATGATATCCGAGTCCAAATAAAAATGTTCGTCCGAATAATTTAGTTCACCGCCAACAATAGTCGTGGCATTATTGGTTTCGCCTCCGGTTTCAAAAGAACCTAACCAGCCCATGGGTGTAAAATTGCTCTTTTCCAAACGCATGTCGATGGCACCGCCAATGGTTGCACCATGTTCGGCCCCTTGCTGACCGCATGCCACATGTATATCGGATAGGTTGGATACATCCACGTAGGAGGTTATGGGGTCCATTCTATCGGTACAAGCGCCAAAAATGCGCATACCGTCAATAGTGATGGACAACCGTTCCGCGGTCATATCGTTTAAAATGGGTTCCCACGCATAGGCACCCCGTTTAATCATATTCACCTTTTTAGAGGACTCCAAATACTCATCTATGGTAGAGAGTGGTTTGTAATGGGATTTGTGTTCCAATACATTTTTAAAGGAAGAAATAACGATTACCTCTTCGAGATGTACGGGAAGAATGGAATCGGTTATAGGATCTACCTTAAGCTCTTGTCCATACCCATACCAGTAGGGTAGTGCAAGGCATAATACTACAAAGAAAAGGGACTTCTTTTTTAGGCACCATTTTTTCTTAAAACGGCAGCCAACCTTAAATTTGGTTTTCATCGGTTTCTGTTTTAGACCAATTCAAAAGTTTTTAGGGTACACACGTTCCGGAATACAACGGTATCCTTACAGAAAAGTGGGTACAAAAAATAGAATTAGCCCAACTCGGGTGGTTCGGAAATATCTGTGCTAAAAAGCGAGGAAATTAAGAGGGGAGTGGTATTGTAATTGTTTTGGGAATCATGCAAAAATGAAGCTTCAAAATGAATGGATAATAACGACTGAAAAAAGACAGGGTGTTGTACCTCGGTCTTGGATTGCTTTTCTCCAAAGGGATTTTCTTCGTTATGTTCGGAAGCTTTTGCCAACTGTTTGGCCAAATAACACTTACCATCACATTGCAATTGGGGCTTGTCTTTGTTCTCGCAGAGTACGTTAACAATGTAGTCATAGTTCATTACGTATTCCGCTACTGGCCATAGGGGCCTTATCAGCATGGTGAGCGCAACGAGAAGAACTACATAGTTTTTCATGAGAACAAAGGTAGCAGGGACCTTTGCTAAATAACATGACAAATGTCAGGGTTTAAGACAAGCAGGTCTTTTATTGCTTCTTATGGCTATTTTCTAGGAGAACAATAAAAAAACCATAGCTGGGACCATTTCCAAACCGCTTAAAGTTTTTCCCTGCTCATGGTAAATTTTAGGATATTTCTAATCTTTTCGTAATACATGCCGTGTAGTAGGAATAACATGGTAGCTCCACAGAAAAAAAGATTCAAGATTAAGGTAATACTGATAATTGTCGTCATACGATTATTAAAGTTTAAAAGTTTTAAATGCTTTGTGGGGTACCTCAATTGTTTAAATAAGAGTATATGCCCCAACTGCTCGTAAATGTATTTATACTTTAAAAAGTTTAGTCGAGCAATGTACATTTGGTTCCCTTTTTGGCATAGATGGTTGTATTGGGTTAATTTGTAGAAATGCCTTTTGCCTGTTTATGCAAATACTCCTAATACGATCGTTTCGCCCGTAGGCTACCAACCTTCAGCGGCCAATACTGTATTGATCCACTCACAAATTGCAATCCATAAACTCTATTGTACCATCCATCAATCCGCGCATTCTTCCCCATCTATAACGACGTACGTTTATCCTATCAAATTTTATAAAACAAGAAATCATGAAAAAAAGTAGTATTTATTTTATTCTCTTTATGTTGGTCCTTAGCTGTAGTAAGGACGACTCCCCAACCGAAGTTCCCTTAGAAGTGGTAGTAACCGAAAATCCTCCTTCCCTTACCTTGGTAAATGGCAATTCGGATACCTTTTTTGGTATTGTGGACAACCCTGAAAACGGAGCTTTGACCCATGCGGTAAAAGCGACCGCTCCGGATGGTTTTAAATCATTGGTAATTAACAAGATCACCGACGGCGTATTGGCGGAATATGAAACTATAGATGCACAGCATCCAGATTATGTTGATAACAGTACCGCCCATACCTATAATCTAAACTATATTCTTAATAATACCGATGTAGACCATAAGATAAGTTTTAATGCCGTTGTTACCGATAAGAACAACAATACGGCCACTTTGGATTTTGCAAATGCATTGGTTGAAGTACCTATGCTTAAAACTGAGGTTATTTTGGAAAGCATTACCCCATACGATGGTAGTGAAACCAGACCATTTTACCTGTATATAGACGGTACAGCCGTGGAAGCGGTAAACTATACGCAAGCCAAGGATTCTGGCAAACTTTTGGCCGCAGTTTTTAGTTTTACCAAAGATGACGGGTTTAATCTGGCATCTCCCAATGCGGTATTCTTACAAGAAATGGTGGCCGACTTTACAGAAAAATCCAGTACTAAATTTAAACCGGCCAATGATGCTCCCTATGAACTAGCCCTGGATTCTGAATACGGTATTTATGATGCCCACAACATAAAAAGTAAGTTTAACGCGCTAACCTACAATGATAATGAGGAAAAAGCCATAAATATAGGAACACCGGGAGTGCGATACTTCTTTAAGACAGACGATGGCAGAACTGGTGTCTTTCAGGTTATGGCACACGAAACTGTAGGAGCACTTTCCTTTCTTAGAATAGAAATATTGATTACGAATCTAGCAGATTTGGGTTAGGTTAATTGGTAGGGTAGAAAACCACATTGACCGGTATTGTTCTGCGGCAATGTGGTTTTTCAATTATAAATAAAAAAAATATATCATGTTAGAACACACAACGACCGATTATACCTTTGAAGAAGTTTTGATCTATTTTTCAAAATCGATTTTAAACAAAAAAGATGAGGACAGTTTGTTGTGGGATTTGGTTAAAAACTGTATTGCCAAATTGGGCTTTGTAGACTGCGTGGTGTATTTATTGGATGACGAAAAGGAATTTCTAATACAAAAAGCAGCCTTTGGCACTAAAAATCCTGAGAGCTATAAGATTGTCAATCCCATGAAAATTCCGATAGGAGAGGGGATTACAGGATATGTTGCCCAAAACGGGAAAAGCGAAATTGTAAAAGATACAAGCAAGGACAGACGTTATCTGGTTGATGATGAAAATAGGTTATCGGAAATTGCGGTTCCTATTGCCACAGACAGTGTGGTTTATGGTGTAATTGACTGTGAGCATCCAGAAAAAGATTTCTTTACCCATCAGCATTTACGCATATTGAGCGCCATAGCTTCACTTTGCTCCATTAAGCTAGAAAACATACGCGCCGATAGATTATTAAAAGACGAACAAGAAAACTTGCTTAGAATAAAGCAAGAGGCCATAGCGCTAAAACTAAAAGCTTTTCGGTCGCAAATGAATCCCCATTTTGTTTTTAATGCCCTTAATGCCATTCAATATTTTATTACAACGGGAAACAAAAAATCGGCTTTGGATTACTTTTCAATTTTTAGCAAACTGATTCGGTTTTACCTAAAACATCTAGAAAAAGATACTGTATTTCTAAAGGATGAAGTGGCCATGTTACAGGGATACTTAAAACTCCAGAAACTGCGCTATAACCATCGCTTCGATTATCAGATCCACTTTAATGAAAAGGCAGCACAATCTGGGGCAAGAATTCCGGCCTTTGTGCTTCAGACATTATTTGAGAATATCATTGAACATGCCATATACCATCAGCCTAAAAATCATCTTATAAAAGCATTCTTTGAGGTAAATGATTGTAATGTGCGTGTGGATATTGCTTACAATTATGGATCCACAATAAAGAAAAACGCAATGTATTTACCAGAGTATAGGGAGCGTATTGTGCAATGGCAGCACCAAATACGCCTGCTAAACAAGGCAAAAAACTATGGTATAACGAAGAAAGTGACCTTTGGAAAGCATCCGGATAAAAATGATGGTACCATATCCTTAAATTTACCTAACTTGTTTTAAGATATGTCTCCCTATTTAAAGAATATACCCTTACTTTTATTTTTGGTCATAACCACAGTTTTTATGGCCAGTGCCCAAGGCCCCTTGGAGGTTAAAGACACTGCCATTCCCTTTACCGTTTATAAGAGCAAAAGCGATACCCTTTCTATTAATACGCTATTGCGATCCGATTCTTTATTTAAGAGTGCTACCACTTTGAAGGACAAGACCCATCCTAGAGATACCTATTGGGTGCGATTAGATTTTAAGGATGCACATAACCACTTAAAAAAAGACAGTCTTTGGTATCTTCAGTTCTCCAATTTTGGTTTTGCCTCCGTTTTTTATACCGAGAACAATAAAATTGTTGAAAAAACTGTAGGACAATTTCAGGATAGCCAGGAGGTTCAGTTAATAGGAGGCCTATCACAAACACCTATAGCTACCAAAACACTCTTTAACGATCGTTTCCTATATCTGAAAGTACAACGGGTAATTTCCATGGAACTCCCTACAAAATGGAACTTTGGTTATACGTCCAAAACGGGACATCTCTTGGCCAAAAACTATACCTCACAAGCAGATGCATGGGCCACACTGCCCATGTACATATTTGCAGGGATATGTATCATTATGGCCTTACTTACGTTAGCCATTTTCTTCTATTTAAAAAAGCTCGAATTCCTTTTCTATTCTATATATGTATTTTGGTTATTGGTGTTGTTAAGTGGTTATGAATTAGGCTTATACGACCTTCTTCTGGGCAATAATCTGCTTTTGAAATATTGGTTTTATGAGGGGGTTCAAATGATTGTAAATTCGGCCTATATCATATTTGTAATCTATTATATCAGCACAAAGAAAGATTACCCGCTGTTGCATAAGCTTCTAAAATTTATGCTACTGCTACAGATCATCATTTTGGTATTGGATACTACATTCGTCTATAACAATTTCTTTATCGGACATATCTATATCATAAACTTAGAGCGGGTGATATTGTTATCATCATCGGTCCTTGGACTAATCTATTTGGCAATCTACGGGAAGGATGTTTTACCGAAATTTATAATTTTTGGCGGTTCTTTTTTTGTACTGGGTACCATTATCCACTTTTATTTAAGCGCCGGATCGGGCTTGTTAGATTTAAAGAGTCGGTATTATCTTATGGTGGGCTGTACCATTGATATTATTGTTTTTGCTTATGGACTGGCCTATAAGATTTTCTTGGAGCAGAACCAAAAACTTCACTTTCAGAAAGAAGCCTTTACCAATAAAACTAGAGCGTTGCGAGCACAGATCAACCCGCACTTTATTTTTAACTCCTTAGGTTCCATCCAACATTTAATAACCTCGGACAATAAGGTATCGGCCTTAAAATATTTAACTAGATTTAGTAGGCTGATCCGGAATATTTTGGAAGGATCCATAGAAACCAACGTATTGCTGACAGATGAGATTAAAATGTTGAACGACTATTTGGAATTGGAATCGCTGCGGTTCGATGGCGTCTTCAACTATGAGCTCAGTGTAGACGAAAGTATAGATCCAGAAGCGATAGAAGTCCCAGCACTACTGGTACAGCCCTTCGTAGAGAACGCTATTTTACATGGCCTCCTGAATAAACCGGGGAACGACAAAAGACTTAAGATAAGCTATAAAAAAGAGGGCGACCAAATCCTCTGTGAGGTTGATGATAATGGAGTAGGGCGGGAGGTAACCCACAAAAATACCTCCATACACCGATCTAGAGGGGTAGAAGTTACCGAAGAACGATTAAGGGTATTGAAGCCTGCAGAAGATACTACCAATAAAAGCATAGAAATACGAGATAAAATAGACGCGAAGGGGCAGTCTTTGGGCACCCTGGTAATGATTAGAATACCGATATAAATTAGTAGCACATGAGTTTAAGAGCCGTTATTGTAGAGGATGAAAAACATAGCAGGGAAACCCTAAAAAACCTATTGGAGGAGTTCTGTACCGACGTAAGTGTTGTAGCAACAGCAGCCACCGTAAATGAAGCCGTAGCTACCATAACAAATACCGACCCGGATGTTGTTTTTTTAGACATTGAGCTACAAACTGGTACAGGGTTCGATGTGTTGATGCAACTGCCCAATATACATTTTGAAGTAATATTTACAACGGCCTTTGAGCAATATGCCATAAAAGCGGTAAAGTTTAGTTCTTTGGATTATTTGCTGAAACCTATAGATTTGGAGGAACTGCAAAGTGCCGTTGAAAAAGCTAGGGTTAAAAAGAACCAGGATGTCTATAAGGAACAGTTAGAAACTTTAATGCAGAACCTAAGGCAAGAAAAACCAAAACTTAACAAAATTTGTCTTGCTACTTCGGATGGCTTCGAATTTATAAACGTAGCTGACATCGTTTATTGCAAGGCCAATGGTTCCTATACCAATTTTGTGCTTAAGGATAAGACACAACTCCTGGTAAGCAAACATCTAAAGGAGTACGAGGGTCTTTTGCTAGAGCAATTTTTTATGCGGGTACACAACAGCTTTCTGATCAATTTAAAACAGGTGAAGAAATTTGTGAAATCGGACGGCGGTTATATTCTTATGAGTAACGATCATACAGCGAGCATTTCCAGAACTAGGAAGGACGATTTCTTGGAAGCTATGAATGCCATCATAAGAACGTAGACCATATCTTTCACTACGTTATTTATCTCATAATAAATCACTTACAACCAATTAATCTGGTATTTTGTTTAACTTTTGCTTGCAAAATGGGCAATAATGGGCTAAATTGATAAACATAAACCAACCGCCATGAGTGCCGTAAACAATGCCAGATACGTTTGGATATTTAATTTTAACAGCAAACCCACGGGCATTTGGGTATCTAAGGTAACCAGTGTAGATCCCAACCTTAGCAACGTATTAAAATCAGCCGTTACCAAGGAAAATTCCATGATTACCAATGCGGGTTATGATCCCAATAAATTGGGTTTTGGAACTAAATTGTATAAGACCATGGCGGAACAGAATTACCGTACCGTGGCCAATGAGTATACCGTAGTTGCCAATAATGTGGCCTTTGATGGGGGTACTTTTTTTATGTTGAGTAATAACCGGGCACCAAGTGAATCCGACAACCCCAAGGGGGAGTGGGAGGTACGTAAAAATGGGGGACAGTTTAACCTTTTGCCCATACAAGGGGCTACGCTAAAAAATAAAAAATGGTGGGAGTTTTGGTAAAGTACCTGCAATCACCTGTAAATGGATATAATTATAAAAAAGACATATGCACATAACCAATATTAATCGCCTATTCTGTTTTTTCTTGCTATTGATTTGTGTACGGGTAGGGGCACAGCAAGAAGAAGCCGTGGAAATGGATAATAAGGAACAATTTGTAGAGGAAGATGCCAGAAGGCTGGCATTGCTAAAAAGCTATGAGGCAGGCACGGTTACTGTAGACTCGGTATGTGCGGCCTGGGAATTTGCGGCAGGGGCGCATATAGGGATATTGGGTTTTTCCAAAGAGGACGGTAATTTTAGAATTCATATGGGTCGCGATGTAGAGACCTATGTATTGGAAAAATCCTTGGGCACCAAACTAAATATAGAACAGGGGAGGGTAGTTTTAAACGGCCCTTGTATCAAGAATTATGAAGAAACCTATGATTCTAATTTCAATTCTACGGTAAAAATTCAATGTACTTTATATTTTGAAGGTAATCTATTGGTAAAGAATGCGTGTACGGATATAACGCTGCTTGCTGTTAAGTAACAAAAGTGGTATCGGAAACTTCTTTTTACAACGATACGGCAACATTTTGTTCAGATATTGCACATTACGAGCTAAAACTGTACTTTCAACCTTCTTTTTAAACAAACCCATGCCATATTGATGTGTCATTACCAAAATAGTAAAGCCCGTTTCTCTATTGCTTTAAGGGAGAAAGAGGAATGATAAAAAGCAGCATCTTAATTTTCGCCATCGGCCTAGGCATCTTTACTGCCACTGCCCAAAAAAAGAACGAAGCCTTCCAATACCATATCCGAAAAACGGCGCATCCGGTAGTTATAGATGGTATAGTAGATGAGATGGCCTGGCAACAAACCGATGTGGCCGATGATTTTTTTATGGTATTGCCCATGGATACCGGAAAGGCAGAGGAGCGTTCCGAAATACGTATGACTTACGATACCAAAAACATCTATTTGGCCGCTACTTTTTATAACAGTGTGCCCGGTAAGTATTATGTAGAATCGTTACGGCGCGATTTTTCCTTTGGTAAGAACGATAACTTTTTACTTTTTATGGATCCTTTCAACAACCAGACCACGGGTTTTTCGTTTGGTTCCAATGCCGCTGGGGCGCAATGGGATGGTACCATGTTTGAAGGGGGCCGTGTAGACCTAAATTGGGACAATAAATGGATTTCTAAGGTGAAACGCGACCCGGACAAATGGGTGGTTGAAATGGCCATTCCCTTTAAATCTATCCGTTACAAAGCAGGTGTTATGGAGTGGGGGATAAATTTCAGTCGGCTCGACCTAAAATCGAGTGAGAAATCGAGTTGGACACCCATCCCCAGGCAATTCCCTACGGCGTCCTTGGCGTATACCGGGGTATTGGTCTGGGATGCACCACCACCGGCACCAAGGACCAATATTTCTGTAATTCCGTATGTATTGGGCGGTGTTACCGGAGGCTCTGAAAAGGAAACCGACACCCAGAAAAAAGTGGGAGGCGATGTTAAAGTAAGTCTTAGCTCTTCGTTAAACCTGGACCTGACGGTAAACCCCGATTTTTCTCAGGTAGAAGTAGATAGGCAGGTTACCAATTTAGACCGATTTGAGTTGTTTTTTCCCGAAAGGCGGCAGTTTTTCCTGGAAAACGGGGATTTGTTCGGCAATTTTGGATATCCTACCATCCGTCCATTTTTCTCTAGACGCATAGGGCTGGGGGTGCCCATACGTGCTGGGGCGCGACTAAGCGGTAATTTGAACGAGAAATGGCGCGTGGGACTCATGGATATGCAAACGGAAAGTATAGAGGATATAGGGCTACCCAACCAGAATTTTGCCGTGCTTTCCTTACAACGTAAAATGTTTAGTCGATCTAGTATAGGGCTAATGTTCGTTAATAAAGAATCGTTACGGTATCCGCAAGAAGCGGATTCGTTGCGTACCGTATTCCCAAAGTTCAATCGCAACGTAGGAATAGAGTATAATTTGGCTTCTTTTAATAATCTATGGACGGGTAAGGCCTTTTTCCTTAAATCTTTTTCTCCCAGTCGTATTGGTGATAATGGCGTTACCCAAGCGGCGCATTTGGAGTATAAGAGCCGAAGATGGAACTGGAGGGTACAAGAACAGTCCGTAGGGGAGTCGTACAGGGCAGAAGTGGGTTTTGTACCCCGAAATGCCTATGTGAATGTAAATTCCTTTTTAGGGCACACTTTTTTTCCAAAGCAGGAAGACGGTAAACTGCTTAGCCACGGCCCAAAAGTGACCACTACCTATTTTTTTAATGAAAAACTAGAGCGTACCGATAACCTAAGTACGTTGGAATACCTGTTTAGTTTCCGCAATAGGAGCAGTTTTGAAGTAGGGTTAACGGACGAATATGTAGAACTATTGGCACCTTTTGATCCTACACAATCGGGCAAGGATTCCCTAGCTACGGGAACAAAACACCATTGGAATGCGGTTAGATTTGAATATGCCTCCAAACCCCAAAGTATGTTTACTTATACGGTGGGTGGGCGCTATGGCGGGTATTATTCCGATGGCGAACGCCTAAACATCAGCAGTGAGTTGGGGTATCGGTTTCAACCCTATGTAAGTATCAGCGGAAACCTAAGCTATAACCATATCCGTTTACCGGCACCTTGGAATACTACCGAATTTTGGCTGATTGGTTCCGAAGTGGATATTACATTTACCAATAAACTGTTTTTTGCCAACTTATTTCAGTACAACGAGCAGTCTAAAAACTTTAACCTTAATTCGCGTTTTCAATGGCGTTATAAGCCCGCTTCGGATTTATTTTTGGTGTATACCAATACGCAATTGTTAGATCCTAATACGGGAAAGGACTGGTCGCTTACCTTAAAATTTACACATTGGTTTAATTGGTAGAGGATGGCTGCTGTGTGGGTTCTTAAAATTTCTATTTTACATAATATAAATTATGGAACAAACCTACCCGTAATTTGTGTATAGCCCCGTCATGGCTATTTTATATAATATCAGATATGTAATCTTTAGAACCATATCGTCAGATATTATGTAAAAACAAATTACGGATATTGACAATAAGTTTTGTTGACAGAAAATACATCTTCACTAGTAGCTTTTATTAAAACCATGGCACGGGGTCATCAAACTTTCTTAAGAAATCGGCTTCGCCGCATGTTTGCATTTACTCACGTACAAATTATTTTACGGGTGTTCGTGAATGCTACGCATTTGTACCATAATTTGTCGCTATGTAAAATGGCTGCTCGGCCAACGCCATTTAAAAGCTAGCCTTTTAGATTCATTCAAAATTCTCGTATTCGAGGAAATGTATGCAAATTTTTTTTCTACGAGATTCTCGTCAGCTTGCCGCAAGAGTATAAAACTTTCCCTAGCTCAAATCCACGCTTCAAAATTTCTATACACTTGTTCTATGCATAACGTTCTAGTTGTGGATAAAAAAAAAATTCCATCTGGAAATAATTAGAACAAAATGTTTAAATTTAATCAGGTGTTTATGGTATGCCTGCTCATTCGTGCAAAGATTTCATCCACCATAATTGATAATATAAACCCTCAAGGCTTATTATCCGAAAAAAGTATACGAATGCACAACCTCTTGGATAATAATCTTTGGAACAAAGGATTATATTATGGATACTATTGATTTCTTTAAACTTCAATCTAAAAACTTACACAGAGATTTTAAAACTAGAAAACTTATCATTAACAATGAATTTGGTGAATTGTCATATGAATATGAGCCAAAGCATTTCGATATCGAATTAGTTATTTACGATTACAATCTTGATGAAGAAAACTTGACTTTAATGAAAGCCCAACACGCGATTGCACAAATGGCAGGGTTTAGAAAGTGGACCGATTTAATTAAAGCTTCTGAGACCGATTTGAAAATTGTAAAAATTCTATACGAAAATCAAGATATAATTGATTTAAGAATGTGGATAGATTACATTGCTGATGAAGAAAAAATGGATCAAACGAGATTTGACTCAGAGACAAAATTGGCTATTTGCGAGCAAGTCTTTGAAATGGGTGTTTTTGGTGATGTTTTATTTGATTGTTACCTTTTAGATAAAAAATACTGATGAAGAATTGAATATTCCTTTCTTTTTTCTTGATAAAAAAGAAACACGGCCGAGCGTAAAGAAAATATACCCAAAGTACATTTTTAGCGAGGAGCGAGCCGGCACGTTGGCGCTATAAAGGCAGACGCTTCATCTCGCCGCCAAAAGCAATCACCCACTAGGTAATTTCTTTTGTCACGTAGATAATTTTAGAAACAATCCTCCAAATGGCGGACAAGTTGTACGGCTCAGTCGCTATATTTTAGGATCCATTGTAACTCTTAAGACTGTTTTAACGTAAAAGCACCTTTTCAATTACAAAGAAAAATAGTAACCAGCCCCCTAAAATATGGCCGCTCCCCTCGCCTATTGTTTTACCAAAATCCTCTTAGGCCAATCAAGACAGTAATAAGTACAGTACTATTCTTGATGCTTTTCCATTTCGAGAGGAACTCTTAAAAGACCATCTTTAATGTGCTTTATCGTATCTGGGTCTAATCTGCCAACTTTAAAATTAGCTTTCCATTCAGAAACACCATCATATGTACAATGTCTAATAAAATTTAGAATACTGTCCGAACCTTTTAAGTACATCCAATGCGGATGTGCCTCATTAATTATAATAATTACTCTTTTATCACTTTGCGTTGACTCAATTAAAACATATGGGTCATTTGCAGATAATTGAGAATCCATGTATATAAGAATGTCTAAGCCGTCTACTTTTGCTTTAAGCGAAGCAGGAATTCTTTTTGTAACGGCTTGAACAAGATTAAGCTTCACTTTTTGAATTAGACTTTTTTCAGGAATTGCCATTCCAATGATTTTATCCTGAAATTCACCTGATGTAATTTCTTTTTCAAATTCATTTAGAGCTCTAGTACTATCGTCAACAGTTGGGGTTCTTTCATCATCCAAATATTTTCTGTATTCCAGCGCAAAGTTTTTATAATCTGCACATTTTTCAAATAAAATCTCTTCTAATTCCTCTTGCTCATTGTTCAAGAATATTATCTCATCTTTAGTGTGGCTTACCGCAAAATCATCCAAATGAATTTCACCGACCAATCTCTGGTTTACTAAATCATTTCTTCCTCCTTCACCATATAGAGTTTCTGGTCGATATGAATCTGGCCATCCCTTAATAACTCTGTTGTTTTGTATTATGGAAAATCCTGCATCTCTCCTACTTCCTTTTGCAAAAACACCTACCCATCCTGTGACTTCTTTTTCGTTTTCGTCTTCGCCAATTTTGAAACTAATATCTTTTTTCATTTTCTCTCCTTCATGATTTTCATATAACTTGCTGAAAATCATTTTCTCTGAGTCCCATTCTAGTAGCTCGTTTTGCCAGCTTATTTTCAAACCGTAATTGGCAAAGTCTTTTCTGTACATAGACCTTAAAAAGTTTTTAATCTTTCCTTTGGTCCGACCTCCTAGACCCCTATTCAATTGTTCAATAACTATAACCGTATAATGCTCATTAGCATCCTTTCCTTCAATTGGCTCATAGTTTACGTCCGTATTCTCCTGAGCTATTTTAGCAACATCTATTGTTGCATTATGCTCGACTGTTTCACCAAATTTCTTTGTCTTTATATGCCATACATTTCCTAACCAACACGCAGCGGTCTTCATACCTAGACCATATCGTGAACGTCCTTTATCATAGGCAGGTCTTTTCCCAACTATTAGTGCCGTTTCCAGATCCGTTTTTGACATACCAATCGAATTATCTGAAATAACAATTTGACCGTTACCGGAATCATAAACAATCGAAATTTTGAGACTTGTATTTTCTTCAGCAAATATTGGCTTGAGTACATCCTCGTTTCGTAAATAAGCTTCTGTAGAATTATCAACAAATTCTGCTAATGCATACCATGCCGTATAAGATAACCTCTTATAGGATTGTATTATTTCGGATCCAAATTTTACCTCCATTTTTAATTATCTTCTAGTATGAATTTTTTTCTACTTAGTCTTTTCAACATAAAACTGTCATTTGCTCTGGCTGCAATTGGACCAATTGGTTGCAAATATACCTTGCCAGTATCTTCTATCTTCTTCCACTCACTATTTTGCCCTTTATAAGTTATGGAAAAAGTATTAGCATCATCGCTACTTTCTTCAGATTGCCAGTAGTCTTTAGCCTTCTTTATAGCTTTCTTTAGCTTATTCTTTAACCCACTCATAGGTTTGTCTTCAATTTCAATTGTCAGAACATTCGGATTTGTTACTTGTAATAAATTGTTCATTGCATCCGCAAAATGACAATGTGATTCTTCTTCATAAATGTATGGATAATCCCCGCTAATACTATAAAGCTCTAAACCTTTGTTGTTTTTATAAACTTTCAAAATACAATTAGTAGTATCTAACTCCTTGAAAGCATCGTGCCATTTAGAATTCATGTCATCCACAATTAGCATAACCTTAGGGTTATTTTGAGTGGCCTGGTAGATATCTTTGTAGTTTAGGCTGCAGTTCTCGGCGAGATACTTAGCTTCCGAAAAGGAATTATAATCTCCATTTATGAAGTCAACAATCTGCTTGTGAACATGACTAAGTTTGTCTTCAATTCGTTCAACTTCAATTATCCACCACTCTTTAAAATCTTTTCTAATTAAGGCGAAGTCTGGTTTACTGCCTTTGGCAAATCCTTTTTGAGTAATTTTTCTATTATAAGGCACAGCATGGTATTCTGGGAATAAAGTTTTTAAATGTAATTGAATCATTCTATCATACTGATATTCCCTGTAAGGGTGTATGACTTTTAGCTCTTCATACCAAAGGTTTTCCGATGTTGCCCAAATTTTTGAAACTTTCCCCATTTTTATTACAAAAGAATTAGGATTTAAATCGTCCTTTTGAACCTAGAATATAATCTTCATTTGGTTCCACTGAAATCCAGTTCCTATTAAGCTCCTCAGCTACCATGCCTGTGGTGTTGCTGCCACCAAACGGGTCGAGAATTAAATCATTTTCATCAGTCAGAAACTTAATAAAAAACTCTGGCAAAGAAGCCGGCATTCTTGCTGGATGCGGTTGTAAATTATTCTTTTTACAATATTTCTGATACATGGTGTTTGATTGTGTATTGGCTGCTGTAATTACATTTGAAGGTATAGCACCCTTATTGTTTTTCAAAAACGATTTTTCACCAATATTGTGTTCCGAAGGTCTGTTACCTGAATTATACTTTTTGTTTTTTAACAGATTCTTCATAGACTTGCTATATTCAACTAATACCTTTCGATTATCTGCTTTTGGATAAGGCGTTTTGCTCATCCACCAGAAATAGGTAAACGAATCTTTTACTCTATTTCTCTTGACATTTACCCATTGAGCTGGACTTGGTAGTTTGGCAGGATTATTCCAAACAAATTGCTGGCAAAGGTGCAGCCCACCTTTTTCAAGAAATTCCAAAAGAGATTTGAGAGCTAACGTGGACATAACAGGAACCCCAGGTTCCCATGAATTTCCGACCTCCATAACAATTGAGCCATCCTCAGCTAGACAATCTCCAAATAACGGTGCTAATTCCGACAGCCATTTGATGTATTCTTCACCTTGAAGATTACCATATTTTTTCTTTCTATTTAATGGAAACGGAGGGCTCGTAAAAATCAAATTTACCTTGCCTTTATACTTGTCAAATTTCTTAGAATCCAGAGCCTTTTCAATTGTTCCATTGTAAAAAATTCCTTTTTCGGTCTTATACGCTATTTTCATTTGCGATGAATCAACAATAAAAGCAGTTGATTTAGTTGGTTTTGTTAAGAACCAAAGATATGATTTGAACTGACAATCGCAATGAGATTTTTAATTCATTTTGTTGCCTCGTTTTAATTCTTTTTACGCGTTTTAAAAGTTGAGTAATATGGGTCTAATATTTTCCTATATGCATCTCTTACGCTGTCCAAACCTATTCCAAGTTCCGCAATATCTTCTCTATTATACTCCTCAGGATTTAGCCAATACTCAGCCTTTTGGTTACAAATAATTGAAAGTTCCTCATCTAGATGTCTAATTGGAATTGAAGCAGCAGACCAGTATTTCACTAATAAGGCTTCACGCTCTAAGTTTCTTGCTTTACCATTATTAATATCTCTGTAATAAAGAAAAGTTTCATCTAGAGCATTAGAAATCGCTCTTAGAGCAGAGTCTTTCAATTCTCGTTTATCTTTTGAAAGCGTAGCTATAGGCCCTAATAATTTAATAAGTCCGTTAATTATTTCCGTGAGCATGTTTACGTTTATTTTTTGAAAAATAATCTACGCATGGTACGACTAATCAAGCATCTACCAAGCTGAGATTAAATGAAATTAAATATATGAAAAATTAACAAGTAATCAATTACGGAAATCCGTAAGTAAAATAGCCGCTCGGCCAACGCCATATAAAAGCTAGCCCTTTAGATTCATTCAAAATTTGAGTATTTGAGGAAATGTGTGCAAAATTTTTTTCTACAGTATTCTCATCAGCTTGCCACAAGAGTACAAAATTTCTCTTGGCGCAAATCCACGCTTTAAAATTTCTATACACTTGTTCTATGCAGAACGTTCTAGTTGTTGATAAAAAAATTCTGTCCGGAAATAATTAGAACAAAATGTTTAAATTTAGTCAGGTGTTTATGGTATGCCTGCTCGTTTGTGCAAAGATTTCATCCACCATAATTGATAATATAAACCTTCAAGGCTTATTATCCGACAACAGTATACAAACGCGCAATCTCTTGGATAATAATCTTTGAAACAAAGGATTATATTATGAGTACTATGGATTTCTTTAAACTTCAATCTAAAAACTTACACAGAGATTTTAAAACCAAAAAACCTGTCTCCGACGAGGTAGATCGAGATTGGTTATATGAATATGAACCAAAGTATTTTGCTGTTAACAATAATTCTTTAAAAATAATTGCTCGTCAAAAATCAAAAAGAACCAATAAACTTTTGGCCAATAAAATAAACAGTGATTGATGATAATAGAATTAATTTATAAATTCGTTCAACTGAAATTGAACAAAAAGCAGATGTTCAAAACCTATCTGCAATAGCTTTTAACGAAAAACATACAAATAAGTATAACCAATTGAATAACAAAAACTATGAAGAAAATCGCGATTCTGATATCGTTTGTAATCATCGGTTCTTGCAAGAAAGTGCAAAAGACCGCAACCCAAGAAGACACGGCGGAAGAAGTAAAGCCACAATCTGAAGAATGGATCTATCTTTTTGATGGGACCAGCACCGATGGTTGGAGGGCCTATGGTGGTGAAACTTTACCCCCAGGATGGACCATCAAGGATGGCACGTTGACCTTTGATACTGAGTTGGGACTGGAGCAGGATTATAAAGGAGGCAAGGATATTATTTATGGCGCTAAGGAGTTCGATAATTTTGAGCTTTATCTAGAATGGAAATTGCCTGAAGGTGGCAATAGTGGCATCTTTTACCACGTAAAGGAAGGTTATGGTGGTCCGCCGGTAGTGTCTCCGGAATATCAGCTTATCGATGATGAAAACTATGCCAAAATTCATGATTTGACCGAATATAACTCCCAGTTTGGGGCCGAACATCCAGAATTGTTGCAAGACTGGCAGAAAACCGGTGCGGACTATGCGATGCACGTTGCTGATGAATCCCAAAAGGTATTGAATCCCGTAGGGGAATGGAATTCCTCTAAAATTGTCTTCACCCCAGAAAAAGTGGAGCATTGGCTCAATGGTAAAAAGTTGTTGGAGTTTCAACCATGGTCAGAGGAATGGAACAAAAAGAAAAACTCTGGAAAGTGGGACAATGCCCCCGATTATGGAAAATTCAAAAAGGGCTTTATTGCATTACAAGACCATGCAAGTCCTATTTGGTTTAGAAATATTAAAATCAAAGAATTACCTTCGAAAAAATAATTTATAACATAATAGTATGAGTAAGAAGACGTCAAATCAAGATAGGAGGGATTTTTTAAAGAAAAGTGGTGTAGGCGCCCTCGGTTTATTGGCCGCACCTTCCGTTCTTAGTGCCAATGAAAAATTAAGAGCAATAAAGCCAGAAGGCAGAATAAGAACAGCTCATATTGGGGTGGCCAATATGGGAGCTGCGGACCTTAATGATATTTCATCGCACCCGCAAGTTGACGTAGTGGCGCTTTGTGATGTTGACGCGATCAACTTATCCTCGGCACGAAAGAAACATTCCAAGGCCCGAGTGTTTTTTGACTACCGCGTGATGTTGGATGAGATGGCCGATCAAATTGATGCGGTAATCGTTTCCACACCAGACCATACCCATGCCCCTGCCTCGTTGATGGCCATGGAAAAGGATAAGCATGTGTATTGCCAAAAACCCTTGACCCATTATGTTTCTGAATCCAGAGCCATGAAGAAAATGGCTCAAGATAAAGGTCTAATCACCCAAATGGGCATACAGGTACATTCTTTCTACGATTATAAATTAGCCACCTTATTGATACAGGATGGTATCATCGGAAAAGTACACACGGTTCATGCGTGGAGCCCAAAATCATGGGGATACAATGGTGATGAGCCAGAAGGGGAAGACCCTGTACCCGCACAGTTGGACTGGAACCTTTGGTTGGGTACTTCGGCAAAGCGCCCTTACAAGGAAGGATACTACCATCCAGGGAACTGGAGAAAACTGATGGATTATGGATGTGGTACTTTGGGCGATATGGGCGTTCATATTTTTGACACGCCTTATAATGCATTGAATCTGGATGTCCCTAGGACCATTATAAATAAATGCCGTGAACCGAACGGTTATGGGTATCCGGAAAACAATACGGTTACATACGAATTTCCAGGAACCGAACACACAGGTAAATCATTAAAGTGGATTTGGTACGATGGCCCAGGAATGCCCCCTGCCCATGAAGATTTGGTGCTTCCAGGAGCAAAGACCGCGGGCATTAAGAAACAGACTATAAAAAACAACAATTCCTTGGATGCTGGCGTTGCTTCAGAGGGCCAATTACCAGAGCAGGGCGCTATGTTCGTGGGGACAAAAGGACGCTTGCTTTTGCCTCATTTTATGCAGCTGCCAAGAAAAATTGTAAGGGGCAAATATGTGGATATTTCCAAAGAAATTGCCAAGCAGAATTTGGGAGATCCCGTAAGAAACTATACCAGTGAAGGACCTAAGCACTATCACCAGTTTATTGATGCCTGTTTGGGCAAGGACAAATGTACCGCTCCTTTTGAATATGCCGCACGTTTGACCGAGACCATTCTTTTAGGCGTTATAGCGGGGCGTTTTCCCAATAAAACGCTACACTGGGACAGTGAAAAGGCAAGGTTTGCCGAAGAAGAGGCCAATCAATATTTGGAATCCCAATATAGAGGGTTTTAAGTATACGTACGGCACTTAAACAGAAAAATTTAGCCTGTCCGCCCAAGTAAAACGTAGGAGGATTGTTTTAGCTAAATCGAAAAATGAGATTATGCGTTAGTGAAATTTCATTTAAGATTCATGAATTCCTTTAAAAATCAATAGACAAGCAATGAACTAAAGTTTTATGAGGTGATGAATCTTGAAATAGTAATAATTTAGTCGTTAACAATAATTTTATTTAATTCTTTATCACTTAGTATTTTCCCATGCAACCCTAGTATTGTTTCTACTTCTAAATTCAATGCACTAATTTTATCCATTAGCTGTTTTTTTAATGTATTATCTAAAGACCATTCTCCAAAATTAATCATATCGGCTTGCCATAAAACTTTCTCATTTGGAAAATACATTATTAACATCTCATTGGAATGATCTGTAGGGCCAATGTTATAGATTTCAATATTTAAATTCTTATCGCTGATCTTTAACTCGTTGTCAACTATTTGAATGTCAGGTATTTTGTTGTTTTTAGATTGACTATCAGGTTTTAAATTAAATGGAGTGTTGGCTATTCTTTTTAGCAAATCCGAATTATACGGTGTAGATATTATTTCGACCCCTAAACTCATATACTCTCTAATTCCGCCCCAATGATCGTTATGATGATGACTTTGAATTAAGTATTTTATAGGTTTATTTGGTATAACTTCTTTTATCTTATCAATTGCCTCCTTACTAATATCATTATTAACAGGAGCTTCCGCAACCAACACGGAGTTTTCTAATTCTACAAAAAGTATATTATATGACCATTGAGATTTAGAATCAGTTATATTTTCAATTAAATAAATGTTGTTTGATACTTTCTTAACCTCCGAATATAATCTATAAGAGTAATCTGAAGAAGTATAGTCTTCCATGCTCTTATGTCCTTTTATGTTGTTTTCATCCAAGTCTTTAATAACAATATTAAAGTGATTTACAACGTCTTCCCATACACCATAATAACCTCCGGAGCTCACTTTAGTGGGTAATTTTAGTTGTTTAACATCTAAGTAATCACTAAAAGTGATTGTTTGGACTCCATCTCCATAAGGTTCATAATTCCGAAGTGTTTCTACTTTATTTAGCAGTCCTGTTTCTGTATCTATATATAAATTTCTCTTATAACCATTAAAATATGACGAAATTACTTGATACTCAATCCCTTGTTCATTAACAATACCATCGTATGTTATACTTGAAGGGGTTTTTAAACATTCTGTTAAATAGCTTTGAGGGAAATATCTAAATCGATTAAATCTTACAGAAGATGTTTTTTCATATGTTTTAGTATTATAATCATACCCAATTACAGAATCTTGATCTGAAACTGCAATGTAGATAAAATCAAATCCTGCAAACCTGTTTTTATTAATACTTACCTCGAGCTTATTTTTTCTATCTATGTAAAATTCTGTTTCTAGTTTGTATCTTTCAAATGGAGGTTCAGAGACTAATGATTGACCTCTATGAATACCATCTTCGGCTACAATAGCAATCCCAATTTGAAGCAAGGAGTCTGTAAGGTGGCCATGTAACTCCAAAGATTTTTTTACAATGTTTATACCCTTAGTGCTTTTTTCCAATAGATCTAATGATTGATCTTCTGTATGTATCCGATCCTTGCAAGAAGTAAATAAGACATATACTAATAACAGTAATTTTAAATATTTCATACTTTATAAATAAGGTTCATTACTATGCTTTTGTTACTCCTGTATAAAAATTTTAGACCAATTTAACGACCATTGTTTCAAAGGTTTGATAGCATTTGTTAAATCATTACCCGCTTCTATCGTTTCGTACCCATCGAGTGTTATGTAGCAATCCTACAAAAAATGCACTTATTATACAAATTTTGGTTTACTATGGGGTATTAAAAGTGATGTTAAAACCATTCCACACACCTGCCTGCAGGCACGGTATTGCCTTCCCTCCTACCGATAGCTATCGGGACGTCGCTTCGGGTTAAGCGTGGTCCATTACCTTTTTTTGAGAATATCTTTAGGAGAATTTTTTTAGGAATTATGGTACAAACATGCCAACGCATCACCTCTCCCCTACTTCAAAAAGTCTACTAGACCTTTTTCATTAGGCCGTACCAAAGCTCAAGTTACACCTGCCTGTCAGCTTGCAGCATTGTTTGCTTCATTTAAAAAAGTTTTAATCGTTTATTGTTAGAAGGAGTAGCAAACCTAAGAAACGTTATTCCGTTGTTTTACTTTCTGCTATTATACTATTATTTGCAATGTGCCTTATATAGTGCCTTAAATTGAGTAAATCTTCATCGGTCAATTTTTCATAATTGGGCATTCCTTCATCTAATTTTATGCCATGCTTTACAACTGATTTGAAAGCTACTGAATCAATGCAAATAAGAGACGCTCGAAGATCTGGTGCCATACCTCCTGATATACCACTACCTCCGTGGCATCCACTACAGGAATAACCATAATATAATTTTGCTCCTTTAGCAGCACGATCTTCATCTACACTAAAACTTGGAATAGACAATGGTTTAGGAAAAAAAGGTTTGGGTTGCTTTGGTATCTTCGCTTTACCTTCAAGTGAGAAAGTAATTAATCTACGTGTATGTACTCCATATGACCAGCCCATGTCATAGGCGTCTTTCCCTCCTACTCCTGCATATACACCGCCCCAACCTACTAAAACCGAAATATATTGTTTCCCTTCTATTTTATATGTAATAGGAGGAGCAGAAATTCCTAATCCGGCGTCAAACTCCCAAAGAATATTACCATTTTCAGCGTTATAGGCAAGTAAAATGCCATCGGATCTGCCCTGAAAAACCAAATTTCCTGCAGTGGTTAAAGCTCCTCCGTTCCAAAATTTATCTTGAGGTATTGACCACGCTTCTTCCTGTTTGATTGGATCCCAAGCAATTAATGACGCTGGATAATCTTTTGGTGGTTTTACTGGTGGATAATCTCCTGGCGGGTTTTCTGGCAGATATAATCTCACTCCGGTACCACCACGAAAATCTACTGATTGCCACTTTTTAATATCAATAGTGTGATCTGAGTATATAAAGCCTTCATGTAGAGCAGGTATATATACCAATCCTGTTTTTGGGTTATAAGACATTGCTTGCCAAATATGAGCGCCATTAGCTCCTGGAGTTATATATGCAGGGCCTTTTTCATATCTAATATTTTCTGCTTCAACAGGTCTCCCGGTATTTAAGTCAATATGGCTAGCCCAACTTGTTTCAACGTAAGGTTTCGCAGAAATTAACTTTCCATTAGCTCGATTTATAACATAAAAAAAACCGTTTTTGGGCGCATGTAAGATTGCTTTTATTTTCTCATTATTAATAGTTAAGTCTGCTAAAACAATATCCTGAGTAGAATTGTAATCCCAACTTTCTCCTGGTGTAGTCTGATAATGCCACAAATATTTTCCCGTATCAGGATTAAGGGCTACAATAGAACAAAGAAAAAGATTATCGCCTCCACCAGGGCTTCTAATTTTTTGATTCCATGGCGAGCCGTTTCCAGTACCAATATACAATACGTCAAGATCAGGATCATAGGTAAAACCATGCCATGCATTTCCACCTCCGCCATGTTTCCACCATTCACCCTTCCAGGTTTCGGCTGCCATTTCCATTGCTTCATTCTCAAATCCTTTTTTCGGATCACCTGGTACTATATAAAATTTCCATGCTTCTTTTCCTGTTTCGGCATCAAATGCTATTACAAACCCCCTTGAAGGTCCAGCTTCCGTTCCCCCATTACCTATTAAAACCTTCCCCTTAAAAGCTTTAGGTGCTCCCGTAATATAAAGAGGGCGCTTGGGGTCGAAAGTCTCAACCATCCATAATTTCCTGCCTGTTTCTGCTTCAAGAGCAAATAATCGTCCATCCCAGGTAGCTCCAAAGACTTTTCCTTTATAAAAAGAAAGGCCTCTATTATGAATCCACCCAGCTTGTCTTTTCCCTCGAATTGCTTTTCCAACTTCCGGATCAAATTTCCAAATTAAATCTCCTGTAACAGCATTCACAGCTCTTACTATATTCATTGTGCCCGTAAAATACATTACGCCATTGACAACCAAGGGTGTAGATACTAATCCAACATCCCCTGATAAATCCATGTACCAATCAACTTTTAGCTTATTTACATTCCCAACTTTTACTTGGTCTATTGGACTGAAACGTGTTTCGCTATGTGTTCTTCCATAAGCAAGCCAATCAGATTCTTCGTTTTCATTTGATATAGCAATATCATCTATTACTTTGTACTCAATCCTCTTACATGAAATTAGAATTAAAACAAGTAATAAAAGAGAATAAACAAAGGAGATAGTAGCTGGGAACCTAATGCTTTTTTGCATTTTTTTTAATAATTAGATTTATTAAACTTTGATTATGCATACAAAATTTTCAAGATTCAAAATAAAGAAAAACAAAATATAAATACCGCTAAAACTATATTTTGCAGTGACTGGACAATAAATTGGTAGTGAAATGAAGTTATTATGCTTTTTTTTTGAAAAGACATCATTATTTCCTTATTGTAATTTCTACTAACACCGCGTTTTGTGCTATTTTGTTGCATTTATATTTTGATATTCTTTAAACAATATAAGTAGGAATATGAATATTTGAAACTTCATCGCATTCCCCAATTATCTTTCATTAGCCTTTAAATTTGAAAAATACGCCTCCGTCCCAATCCTGCCCATAGTCCTATTTTACCAATTTTTTCGGAGTCAAGATTTAAATCATTACCCGCTTCTATCCTTTTATACCCATCAAGTGTTATGTAGCAATCCTATAAAAAATGCAATTATTATAGAACATTTTGTGTTTTAGGTTTAGCCTGTCAAGAACTCCTTATTTTGAATAAAACGCATCTTTAATTTGTCGCCAAGTAACCAGTATAATATTTTCCTCTTTAAGAGTATTTTTACAGGTATCACTTGTAAAAAAATCAAAATCTTTCTGTCTCCATTCATTACCCCAGTCGGGATGATCAATATTCATACCTTTCATTTCATCATTATCATAAGCTGTATGAATCAAGAAAGTGGACAAACCGGGTTTTAAATTTTTAATCGCATTAATATAATAATCTTCTGGTCCCTTAAGGTATTCTTCTGGCCTAATAGTTAAAACCTCGTCCAATAAAATTGGTAGATCATACTTTTTAAGAAGCTCTTCAGGAACAGCTTGTTTGGTTGCAAGAACTGGTAACTTATATAGTTTCCCCATTTTAAAATAAACTTCTAGTAGTTCTTCGGACTGAAACAAGCAGCCCATATGGCTATCTAAGTGAGTAGGTTCCAATCCCATGGAATACGCCCTGTCAATTTGTGCCTTTAATTCGATCGCTACTTCGTCAAGATTCAGGGTTGGTATACATCCTTCATGAAAATATCCAAATTCATTAATTAAACTGGGGACTTTTTCGATGGAACTAACAGGTCCCCATCTATAATTTTTCCATTCTGAAGATAAAACCAGGTGCAAACCAAAATCATGTGTTGTGGCATTTTTTTTGGCGTAGTTCGCAACTTCTAATACCCACGGTGTAGGCATCATAACACTTGCTGAATTTACAGAACCATTTTCTATGGCCTCGATAGAAGCCATGTTTTCAGAATGAGACACACCTAAGTCATCGGCATGAATAATTAGCAGTTTTGCATCAGCAGCATAACCTAATTTAGTTGCAATGTTATCTTGTGCTTTAACCGATAATGCAATTAATATGAAAATTGATGCCAACGTGAATCTACTAACAGATATAAAGTGTTTTCTTTGAATGATCTCTTTAGTTTTCATTGTTTCGAATTTGTTCTGTTCATCCTTAATTTGAACTTTGGTTTAACTTCGTTGTTTGTTAGTATGTTTTTGTTTTAACGGATTTCCAACTTCGAATATAATCTTCGACACTATTTTAGTTTCATTACCGAGAGCGTCTATTTTATATCCATTGCCAAAATGTATAAAATTATATGCATAAACTTTATTTTTCGTTTTATTATTTTTTATGCGAGTCTATTTTCAGAGCAGACTATCTACCACCCAATGGATATTGGACCTTTGTTGAAGGCAAAAGAATCAATGAAAAATAGTTAATCGCTAAAAGCGTAAAATACGTGAAGGAGACTTTAGGTTAAGATAATGCCACAAGACATTGGGCAAGTCGGGGGGCATATAAGTATTCCAGGGTCTGTTCTGTTCAATTTTGGCTAATTGTGATTTAATTGTGTTGATTTAATGTCTTTCAATAATATATCATGATTTTTTGACTTTGTTGCAATTCCCGTTTGGAGCTATCTAGCTCTAACGTCGATTCATCCACTTATACCTTTAGTTGTTGTACCCAAATGAAATGATTGCTTGCAATAATGTTATTGTCGATGTGCGTTAATCCAAGCTCTAAATGAAGAGGCTTTACTTCTACTTACGAAAATACTTCCCGATAGGTCAGCCACGGTGCCGGCGTTAAGAAAAACTTCCACTTTGCCGTTCTCAGCACTTTTAAAGGAATCGATAATGGCCAAGGACACTATAAATTGCCGATTGGCCCTAAAAAAACGGCCTGAACTCATCTCTTCAAATTCACCCAAGGTTTTTTCCAAGACAAACTTTTTATTGTGATCATTTACTACATAAGTAGTTCCCAAAGAAGTATAAACACAAAGAATCTCTTTCAAATCCATTAGTTTAAAGGACATTCCCTGGATTACCTTAACTTTTGGCGATTTTTCTTCCTTTGCTATTCTTTTTGTCGACAACAAATACAATCCCAGATAAAGGCAGTGAAAAAACAATATAAACACCAGGGCCAATACCGTATCTTGTGTATAAAAGTTAAAGGACAGGGAAAGTCTTTCTCCATTAAAAAATATGTAATCCAACAACTCATTAAGCAATATGCTGAAAATAACTACGCTTAAAGTATGCAGGGTAAGCTGATAGGTGACCCTTTTTACAAAATCTTGGTGTAATGGAATCTTTTTGTTTAAAACCTTTACTCCCAGGGCGTAGAACTCTATAATTATATAGGTAGTTATTATGTCTAGTACATAGAAATACAGATATTGGATACCTATATTCTTTAGATTATAAGTAATTAAAAAATTGAGGGTGGTTATTGAAAAGGTAATGAGCCAGGTATAGGGCTTTCTAAAAAGCAGCTCTTGTGCCTCCAACGTCTTCCCTTTATTCTTATCATCAAAAAAATGTATGGACATTTTAGTTTAATCTGTTATTTTTTGAAGCTCGTAACCCGATAGTTTTAACCGATATGCTCCATTTTTTTTCAATAGTTCAACAGTTTCCCCTCCAAAAAAGGCAAAATTATACCCAGGGATTATTGCCATAGTATCTGATTTGGGCGATAATCCTTGTTGAAAATTTATTTCACTTGGATAGGATGTATGTACCTTAATTTCCAAAACACCAAACGCATTAATAAGCAATTTTACCTTATCTATTGTTTTGTATTCAGTTTCGTCATAGTTGACCACCTCATAATCTCCAACGGCTTTTTTCCACGTATCGGGAATCTGTTTACTTTCGATTTTTGATCCGGCAATCTTTCTTACTCCACTTTCATATTGCTCACCTAAAACAAGCTCATCACCTACTTTATCCCAAAAAATATCCATGGCATGAATTTTAATGCCCATCGCTTTGACAGACAATTTAAGGACGTTTTCTTCACGTGTGGTAGCAATTCCCTTTCGATTATCCTGACTAAGCGCCACATCAAACTTTTTGCCATTGGCTTTCAAATTCAAAATCCCTATGTTGGTACTATAGGTACCTTCCAATTCCTTCATCTGGGTAGCGGTCAAAGTGGTTCTGCCCGATCTTCTTTTTATGGTGGGAAAACTACCTTTCCATTTATATCTTTTGGATAAAAAGTCAAATGTTTCGGACCAAACATCCCAATGTAGTTTGCTTGAAGAATTGGAATTACTGCAGACAATTACCGCTGAGCCATTCTCCGGAATGAAAAATACATATGTGTAAAAAGGTTCGTGGATTCCTGCTTTTTTTACCCTATTAAAACCACCAAATGGCTGAATTTCCCACATTATCCCAATAGTTGTATTGTAGGCCATTGGGGCATTAACAAATTGATGTGTCAGGGCTTCCTTTACAATTTCCGGTTTTAAGAAAGATGCAGTACCATCTTGGTGATTAGGAAAATAGAGTTGACATAATTTGGCCAAATCGGAGGTTGTGGACAAAACCCCGTCCGAGCCAGGGTAACTGTATTTGTACGTTTCTCTTATCTCTCCGTTCAAATATCCTTTAGTGGTTGTAGGGCCAAAGCCCGAATTGTTCATGCCCAATGGTTTAAATATATGGTGTAACACGTATTCTTCATAGGGTGTTTTTGTGACCCGCTGTACCAACAAAGCCAATAGATCTACTCCCCAGTCCGAATACTGATATACTTTACCCGATGGGGCGATAAGATATTCATCACGACTATTGTGTAAAAGGCTGTCCAGCGGCAGATATTCTTTTTTAAGGAACCCTTTGGCCCTTAATCTGGGCATACCGGCATAATGTGTCAGCAGATGCCTTACCGTAAAATCGATAGGACCCGCAAAGTGCTTTTTCATTTCAAAATCCGTGACATAATAAACATAGGGTTTATCAATATCAATAATACCTTCAGAATACAATTTAAGAACTGTTGTTGATGTAACGACTTTAGAGACAGATCCAATGGGGTATTGGGTATTGGAATTAGCTGATGTTCTGGTCTCCAAATCGGAGAAACCGAATCCTTTGTCCATAATCACCTCATTTTCCATAACCACCGTAACATTTGCCCCGATAACATTATGTTTTTTCATTTTTTTGGAGACGAAATCAGGAAAGGTGGTTTGAAAATCTGTTAGCTCCTTATCTTGCATTTGTGCTAAAATACTAGAACAGATAAAGAATAATAGTAAGGCATTTTTTATAGGTGATTTCAAGGTTTGCTTTTTTAAGGAATTCATATTTTTTATTTTATCGATAGCTTGATGCATTATTCGAAAATGGCCGTAATCATTGCAATCAAAAAAGACTCGTTGTACATTCTACCTAGTTCGGTATCCTGCAAAACTGTTCCAATATTTGTAGCGGTAACAATGTAAATGTCATGATCAGGGAAATACCACATATCCGCTCCCGCGCCAATGGCATCACCATCGTGTCCAATTGCAATACCATAGCCAACATCTCTTTGCCATACCCCTAAGCCATAGCCGATATAGTCGTCACCGCCAAGAGGTACAAAATCTAGCATTTCGGCTTTCAGTTCGTCAGATAACAAAGAACCGGTCATAATTCCTTTTAAGAATTTATAATAGTCCCTAGGCGTTGCAATTATACCATCGGATCCCGTAAAAATATTGGTAAGATGGTTTTGAATTTCAGACACATCTTCTATTTGCAGCGTATCAAATTGATCAAAATAGGAATGAACCAAATTGTTGGTTTGCGGATATTCCGATTCATTTTTGTAATAGGTGTGTTGGAGGTTTAATGGTGTAAAAATTCTTTCGCTATAAAACTTGGAGTGATCGCCTGTCACCTCCTCCACTAATGCCGTCAACAATTCGTACCCGGTAGAAGAATAGTTAAAATCGGTTCCGGGGGGAGCATAAAAGGCGTTTCCTCTTTCGTAATCTAATAGATCCGATGATTTTATGCTTAAAGGATCGGTTAAGACATCATTTACAAAAGCTTCGTTCCAATCAAAATTCGTTAAACCTCCCGTATGATTTAGTAACTGTCTTACGGTTATTGAATCGGTATTTTCAAATCCCAGAAGTATGGCACTGGGGATATGATTTGAAATAGGGTCGTCCAAAGCTATCAATCCATCCTGAACGAGCAAAAGTGTTGCAACAGCGCAATAGGTCTTTCCAATACTGGCTGAATACACTTCATTATTGATAGACATTGGAGTGTTGTCCTCTAAATTGGAATAACCAGAAGCACCCGCCCAGATACCATCTGGAGCAACCACTACGGCCGAAAGTCCTGGAATTCCATTAGACGTATACTCATCCAAAACATTTTGGAAGTTTACCGCATTGGGGTGTACGGGTTTATAAGTATCATCGTATGGGTCACAGCTAAAGTTAAGAACCAACACCATTATTAAAAGGATGTATTTCGTTAATTTCATTCGTTTTATTTTAAAAGTTGAACTTTCCATAACTGGTTTTGTTTTTGCCAAAGCAACAAACAAATTGAGCCACGATCGGGTAAACTTTTATTAAAAAATGGTAAAGTGATATGTTTTTAAAGGTGAAGTGTAATCGTATTTTGGTACTCGTTTGAAATCGCAATCAATAATGTTGCATTTTTATTGAAATGGATATATTGAATCTTATGTTCCTACACCATGCGAAGTTTACTATCCACGAACAGTTGCCTAATAAGAGTTTATACAGACCATAAAACCGCCTTCTTGGAGAAAATCCGTCAAAACAAGCAGTACTTCAATAGACATATAGTTACAAGATTTCGCTATATTTCCTTAAAAATCATGGAACTGCGTTTAGTAGGTCATTGGCAAACATAATAGATAACATTATGAAAACACCCTTTTTTTTATTGGCAATAGTAGTATTCCTTGGATGCAAACAGCAAAAAAGTGAAAACGTGCAAGCAGAAGCGCCCAAGGTTAAGAAGGAAATTGTAAAAAAGAAACGTCCGGTTGCACTTGAAAATGGCAAATTCTTTGAAAGTGATGGTAAAAAAATGCTTTATGGAGGAGAAAATAAAAATCAACATTTTGATATCAGCGGATATTCGCTTAAGGATGAACAGTTTCATTATGGCATTGGTAGGGAGAAATTCCCAGCGTTATTAAAACCGGAATTCACCTCCGTTAGGGAAGCGGATAAAATATGGGCAGATAGCACTCGTTTTTTATTGGCTTATTCCGGGAAGGACATTAAAGCCTACTCTGTAGAAGATCTTACACATCACGAAATTGTAAATGATGTATTGAACGGACAGCCAATTATGGCCGTTTATTGCATACTGGCCGATTTAGGTGCCATTTATGAACGTAATTATGGCGACATTGAGTTAACATTTGCCCTAAGTGGGTATACCTACTATGATGAGGATGTATGGAATGGCTTGGATGGTTTTGTGTTTTGGGATAGAGAAACGGAAAGCCTATGGTGGCCACTAATTGGAAAGGCGGTATCTGGACCTCTTAAAGATGTTAAACTACTAGAAATGGATAAAAGTAAATGGGAAGATGTGAATTGGAAATACATCAAAGACCACTATCCCAATGCATTAGTGCTAAAATCCGGTCAAGATTTTGAAAGACCCACGGAGTGGAAAAAAATTGAGGATGTTACTTTTATAAAAGAGAATTACATCGCCAAAAAATAGTGAGCGCTACTGCGAATACCCTAATTTAAGTTTTTTTTTCTATACTGATTTGGGGTACATTTTTCGTGTTTTTTAAATACCGAGGAAAAATATTGACCTGTAGTAAAACCACATTGGTAGGCTACCTCCGTTATGGTGAAATCCCCGCTTTCCAACAGTATTTTTTTGGACATTTCCACGCGCCTCATCATCAAATAGCGCATAGGTGTTAGGTTTGTAAGCTGCTTGCAGTGATAAGTAAATCTGGTCACCCCTACCCCTGCCGAATGCGACATTAAGTCTATGTTCCAATTTTCCGCAAGGCTGTTTTCCAGCTCTTTTAAAAAGAAGTTTACACTTCTAGAACTTTCTGTAAGGGACTCGTTCAATACAATATCGTCTGTATTCAACAAATCGAGTATCAATATCAGCAAATAATTGATAAGTACCCTTATTTTTGATGTATTGCTGCCCAATTTATCCTGATCCAGGGCCTTACCAATGTTGATGAAACAATTCCGGACCTCTTTGTTGGTTTTTAAAATAGACTTTTCGTTTTGTCTTAATATGGTGGTCAATCTACGCAAATCGTTGGGTGTTAATGTAATCCAATCTGGCCATGTCCAGGCTTGGTGGGGCCTACGCACCCCCAAATCTATTATTACCCAATAAAATTTACCCATGCCAACATAAGGGTTACCAACCTTATGTACTTCCCAAGGCCTTGTAATGGTTAAATAATCTGGCTTTAAGATTTCTTCCCTGTTTTCCTGGGAATACGGCATGGTACCCGATTCTAAAAAATGGAACTCAATGCCTTCATTTCTGTGCCAATCCAATCCCCAATCTTGCGGTTCGTGCGCATCCCAGTAACCAATACTGTTTAGCCCTAAGGTATTATCGTCTAACCTATCTCCCGGATAGGTATGCCTAGACAACATTTTAGCTTTGATCTTCTTGCGATTTGCAGCATCTACCAAAGGCAAACATTTATCGGCGTGATATACTATTCCGCCCGCTCTGTATGGTTGAATTTCTTGTATGCTCTGTTTCATTGAAATTATTTGTTGAAATGGAAGTGAAAAGTAACTAATTTTATATCTTCCATCAAACCTAATGCAATATTGCCCTTTTACCTTCAAAATATGGGGTATGATAATTTGGATTTCAAGTTAAGGAATAGCTACCATAGCATACTTTATCAATACCAGTTTTGTATAAAATATTTCACTGGTCAATTGTAAACAGATAGAAAGGTATAAATGCATAATTTTAGCTATAAAACATATCCCACTTTAAACAATAACAATTAGAAAATTGATCTTTAGAATGAATTCAATAAAATTTGTTGCGGCGCTCTTGGCATTCACCGTATTAATTTCCTGTGGTAAAAACGAAAAAGAAGTATTGGTACTGAGCAAAACTGCTGGGTTTAGGCATGGATCTATCGAGGCCGGGTTGATGGCCCTTAAAAATTTGGGTATCAAAAACGGCTTTAAGGTAGTTGCTACCGAAGATGTGGCCTATATGGTAGAGGATTCCTTGAAGAATTATGATGCCGTGGTCTTCTTAAATACTACAGGGGATATCCTGGACGCTGTACAACAGGCCGATTTTGAGCGCTATATACAAGCGGGTGGTGGTTTTGTTGGTGTACATGCGGCTACGGATACCGAGTTCGATTGGCCATGGTTCAACAAATTGGTGGGGGCCTATTTCGAAGACCATCCCAAAATACAAACTGCTACCCTAAATGTAGTTAATGGAGACCATGTTACCACAAAAATGCTAGACAGTGTTTGGGTAAAGGAAGATGAGTGGTATAATTTTAAAAGCATAAATAATGATATCAACGTACTGATAGAAATTGATGAAAGCTCCTATGAAGGAGGTAAAAATGGGGAGCTCCACCCTATTTCTTGGTATCATGAGTATGATGGTGGCAGGTCTTTTTATACCGCTATGGGGCACACAGAGGAGACCTATGCCGATACAACATTTCTAGGCCATCTGGAGGCCGGAATCAATTATGCGATGGGCAACGGTCCGCGCAATTATAAAAGGGCAAAAACAGATAGGGTACCTCCCGAAAACAGATTCGTTAAAAAAGTATTGGATTTTAATCTGGACGAACCCATGGAATTGGCCGAATTGCCTGGTAGGGGAATCTTGTTCATAGAAAGACGGGGGAGACTCAAATTATATGATTTCTCAACTTCTACCACTAAGGAAATTTCCAAATTGGATTTGTTTTATGGGAATGAGGATGGATTATTGGGACTAGCGGTTGATCCCAACTATGAAAAGAACCACTGGATATATCTTTTCTATTCCGCTCCAGGAGATGTAGCAGAACAATATATATCCAGGTTTACACTTAAGGACGATACTCTGGATTTAAATTCGGAGAAGATCCTTGTTAAAATTCCTTTGATACGAGAATGTTGCCATAGTGGTGGTGCTTTGGAGTTTGGTCCGGACGGCAACTTGTTCATTGCAACCGGTGACAATACCAACCCCTTTGAGTCGCAGGGCTTCGCCCCTATTGATGAACGTGAAGGAAGGGCGTTATGGGATGCCCAGAAATCTGCGGCCAACACCAATGATCTAAGAGGTAAAATATTACGGATAAAACCTAAGGACGATGGTACCTACTCCATACCCGAAGGGAATCTATTTGCAGCTGGCACTCCTAATACCAGACCTGAAATATATATTATGGGATGCCGCAATCCCTTTAGATTTTCCATTGATTATAAAACGGGTTATGTCTATTGGGGCGATGTAGGCCCCGATGCCGGTACAGGCGATCCCAATCGTGGACCTAAAGGCATGGGAGAGTTCGATCAGGCGAGAAAGGCCGGATTCTGGGGATGGCCCTACCTCCGTGGCAATAACCAACAATACAACGATTATGATTTTGTAACCCAAAAATCAGGACCAAAATTTATTCCAGATCAAATAATCAATGATTCACCCAATAACACTGGTATTAAAAAGCTCCCGCCAGCACAAGAATCGCTTATTTGGTATTCCTACGACCGTTCCGAAGAATTTCCCTGGTTGGGAGAGGGAGGCGTTAACCCAATGGGTGGGCCGGTTTTCCATTCTTCTGAATTTCCCGATGCCGGTGAGAACATATTTCCCCAATATTTCGAAAACAAACTTTTTGTATATGAATGGATGCGCGATTGGATCTATGTAGTGACTTTGGATGAAGATCAAAACTATGTAAAAGCAGATCCCTTTATGCCCAATACCGAATTTTCGCATCCCATGGATATGATATTTGGCTCGGATGGCAACTTGTATACTTTGGAATACGGACAAAAATGGAATTCCAGAAATTTGGATGCCCGCTTGAGCAAAATTTCCTATATAGCCGGAAACCGCAACCCCGTTGCTAGAATAACGGTGGATAAAGAAATTGGGGCCGTTCCGCTTACTGTGGAATTTTCCGGAGCAGCATCTGAAGATTATGATGGGGATCCCTTAAAATACGAGTGGTCGCTGGCGAACAGTTCCGAAGTGGTATCCAGAACCTTGGATATGACCCATACGTTCACGGAAGCCGGTACCTACACGGTACAATTAAAGGTTATGGACCAATTTGGGAACACGGCGGTGACCGATACTAAAATATTGGCAGGTAATAACGCCCCACAACTTCGGATAGAAATACAGCCCAAGGACACCCTGTATACTGATAATAAAAAGGTGGCCTATACGGTTAGGGTTACCGATACGGAAGACGGTGATTCTGAAAACGGATCCATTGCCCATGATCGGGTAAAAGTTACCTTTAGCTATATCCCCGAAGGTGAAGACCTTATAAAAGCTACTATAGGACACCAACAAAATGTGGTTCCAGAAGGAAAAAAGATCATGGACGAAACCGATTGTAGGGCGTGCCATGCAATTAACGAACAAGTAAATGGTCCCAGTTATCTGGAGATTGCCGAAAGGTATACCACAGAGGACAAAGATTATCTGATTGATAGGGTCATTAAAGGAGGCTCAGGGGTATGGGGAGAATCATTGATGTCTGCCCACCCGCAATTGGAAATAGCGGAAATAGGACAAATAATAGATTACATCCTAGCAATGAACCCAGATAAACAGTTGAAGGAAGATTTATTACCGCTATCCGGAACCCTTACGTTTAAAGACCATCTTAAAGACAATAGCGCGGGTAAATATGTATTAATGGCTTCTTTTTTGGACAAGGGAAACCAAAAAGTTCCAAATTCTTCGGTATCTGCTAGCGCGCAAATTATATTTACGGCTAAAACAGTTGAAACAGAAGATACTGCTAAAGCAAGTGACGATTAGACAATTGGACTACGGGTGATGCAGATCTATATTGCTTTTCCCATTTTAATGAGACTATTGAGAAATTGGTTAAGTTGATAAATGACTTTTAAGTTATAAATGTTGTTTTAGATGTTTGCTTAGTCGTAACGTTAATGCAATTAGTGACAAGGTAGGGTTGGCAGATCCTGCGGTGGTAAAACAAGAGGATCCCGCTATATGCAAGTTGTTTATGCCATGTACGGTACAATTGGCATCCACAACTCCTTTTTTAGGGTCGTTGTGCATGCGGGTGGTCCCCATATGATGCCACCCCCCACCAAGGGTATCGGGCCATTGCAGCGAGGTATCAAACACCCAATCCGGAGCATGTAGCCTACCAATACCGGACCGTATCAATTCTTTGCCCAAAACGGTATACATACCTTTTATGGAATTTCGCTCTAATGATGTCAGTTGCCAATTGAGTACAGGTTCGGGAATACCGAGTCTATCTTTTTTACTATCCAAGGTAATCCTAGAATTGGGGTTGGGGGATTGTTCCATCCGTATCTGCATCTGATAGGTACGGTATTTTCTCGTATCAACATCGCTCGGAGGCCTTGCCAGCACTTTTTTTTCGGATTTCATCCAGAAATCATAACTCTTTTTTCCTTCTCTGGGTAAGGTGTTGATCCATGCCCAGTCCCCTGAAAGTTCTTTTGGGGATAGCGCCGCAGTTACATTCAATAGACCGTGCGCCCGCTGCGCTTCTTCCGCTATGGCCAATTCGCTGTACATTTTGATCTTTAAATAATCGAAAAAATACAATTTCATAGATTGTGGCTTTTTTAGAAAGATTTGTCCGGCCTTGACTTCGGGGTGCTCCATAAAGTAACGCCCTACCAGATCGTTATGATTACCTATACCCTGCTTATGCTGTTTGTTATTCGCCAACAGCATACGTGCATTCTGAATGGCCCCCATGGCCAGCACATAGTGATCCGCATTTACGGTGAGTGTATTACCGTTTAGACTTTTGGCCCGCACTTTTTTTACTTGCTGCCCCGCCTCGTTTAATACGATGTCGGTAAGGTTCGCATGTGTATAGACGGTAACGGAGGTCGACTCCACAAGGGCCTTTCTGTACTTTTCCCCAAATCGCGTAGGCGGCGAAAATTTGAACAATTTGGAGTAGAACACGGATGGGTCCAAATCTAGCGGCACATAATTTTCTTTGTCGGCGATATAGGTATCAAGATTCCAGGTTTCATCATCAATTTCCACCATTTTACTGGCTGCCGGTAAAAAGGAAGCGAATTCTTTATAGCTTATGGGCCATCCCGAATGGGGCACATACGGTCTTGTTTCAAAATCGATGGGATCCAAAGGGGTGCAGTAACCGCCCCAATGCATGGTAGTTCCACCGAAAAATCGAAGTCGGGTCGCAGGTAGGGCATAGTAACGTTGCCCTATGTTGGTACCGTTGTTCAGCGCCTGTGTTTCTACATCAAATTCAAAACCTCCGGCTTCCAACAGGATCACTTTTTTTCCGGCCTTGAGCCAATCTATGGCCATGCTGATGCCCGCAGCCCCTGCCCCAACAATACACAAGTCGCAGGTTACGGTATTCTGATCGGGTAAGGTGGCGAGATCCCTATGCACTTTCAAGATATATTTTTTTACATACTTCCGCTTCGGCAAGGGTCAATATCCAACCATTGATGAGTACGGTATCGTTATCAAGGGATAAAAATAAATTTTGATGATAGGACCGTCCTACGGCCATAACTTCGGTTTGGGAAAGGAACCAACCGACATCCGTATCATTCTCCTTGCTGACACATCCTAAAACCGGCAAATAAACCAAAGACAAGGTGCAAACCCCCATAAACGCCCTACGTGTTATCATATTCCCAATATAAGTATAATTATCAAAAATCCGTTACCACCCCATCTCCAATTTCATTACCTTTTTTCAAGAAAAATCTATTAAGGATTCCCATCAAACCTTCAAATTTTGTACATTGAAAACTAAACTACCCACCAGTGACAAACGATTTGATAAGCAAAGGCATTAGCAGTTTTAATGCGGGGAATTACGATGAGGCCATCACGTACTTCTCCCAAGCTGCTGCCCAAGACCCCTCCAACCCGGCATGTTTTAGCAATCTTGGTTCTTGCTACCACATGAAAAAGGCATATCCCGAGGCAGTTAGTAATTTTCAAAAAGCTCTTGAGCTAAATCCAAATTACGTCTCCGCGCTTAAATCCTTGGGCAATTTATATTTTGAAACCCATAAGGACGATGAGGCCTTGGAGTGTTACCAAAAAAGTATTGCTTTAGAGCCAAGCGATGGGGATACGTATCATTATATGGGTGTTATACATACTAAAAAACAGATTTACACCAAGTGCGTGGAGTATTATGAAAAAGCAGCACTGCTATCTCCCAAACCAGAAACATACAATGAGTTGGCAAATGCGTATTTTAAATTATTCGAGTTTGGCAAGGCGGCCGAATATTTTGCAAAGGCCGCGGAACTGAATCCGGCAGAACCCCTTTATCATAGTAACTTAAAGACTACCAAAGAGTCTCAAGATAATTTTGCCTTGAACCCCGCCAAACTACGATCGCTTCAATATAATGAAAAAGGGAATTCGTACCACCGGAACAAAGAGTATGATCAGGCCATTTTCTACTATCAAAAAGCTACGCAAGAAAACCCCAAGGATCCGGTTTTTTTTAGAAATTTAGCTGGGAGCCATGTAGCCAATGGCAATGACAATGATGCCGTGGAGGCCTATTCATTTGCCTTGGGAATAGATACCAACAATGCCAATACCTTCAACGACCTTGGTTGTTGCTATACAAGGCTAAACATCTTCGATAAAGCGGTGGTGGTCTTTGAAAGGGCCATGACCATTGATCCTACCAATACCTTCTATAAACAAAATCTTGACTACGCTAAAGCGCAGAACCAACTTAGCCCGGAACAAATAGGCGCGCATAAGGAAGCCAATGATTTAAACCAGAAAGGGACCGACTTTTTTAGTCAATCCAAATATCAGGAAGCATTGGAATACTATCAAAGGGCCGTTGCATTGAACCCCACTGATGCCATTATTACTTTTAACCTGGGCAATGCGCTTTTTAACCTTGGACGCCATGAAGAGTGTATACCCAAAATAAAACGGGCACTGGAGTTGGATCCTACCAATACCTCGGCACTAAATTTATTGGGCAACGCCTATACCCAGATCAAACATTACAAAGAAGCCATTGATGCTTTTGAACAAGCTTTGGCCCTAAAAGAAGATGCGGAGACCCGTAACAACTTGGGCAGTTGCTATTATGCAAATCATCAGTACGCTTTGGCCGCAGAGTTTTTTCAAAAGGCCAGTGATTTGGATCCCAACAATGAAATCTATAAAACCAACGTTCAAATAGCCTTGGCGAATGCGAAGGTATATCAAGGCATGTCCGCCGAAGTGGTCCAAGAAGCTATGGCACTTAACCAGCAGGCAATGAACGCCTATAACCAACAAGACTACAGTACGGCCATTACCTTTTTTAATAAATACCTGGAAAAGCTACCCAACGATCCAAAGGGCAATTATAACCTTGCTACTGCTTATCATGCACAAAGGGCCTACGACGCATCCATAGAATATTATCAAAAAGCTCTGGAGCTAGATCCAAAATATGTGGATGCCGCAAATGCACTGGGCAATTCGTACAGGGACAAAGGAGATTTTAAACATGCCTTGTCCGCTTATGAAAAAGCGTTGAAAATGAATGCTTCCCATTTTGCGGCAAACAAGGATCTGGCGTTTTTATATTTTAAGCAGGAAGATTACAAGAAAGCCATTGGTCATTACCTAAAAGCGTTGGAGTTGGTTCCAGAGGAAGAGGAAGTCCACAATCAACTCGGTTTCTGCTATTTCAAATTATACGGTTTTACAAAAGCGGTCTCCCACTTTCAAAAAGCTGTGGACCTAAACCCCAACAATCAGACCTTTACCGGCAACCTATCCGCCGCCCAAGCAGAAAAAGAAAAACATGGGGATGAACTAGATATGTCCGACAAACCTTCCCTAGATGAGGTGATGAAAGAGGTAAACGCCATGATTGGTCTAGCCAATATTAAAAATGATATTGAAACCCTTACCAAATACACAAAAATTGAAAAACTAAGACGCGAAAAAGGCCTTACCAAGAACCCCATAAGCATGCATACGGTATTCTTAGGCCCCCCAGGGACAGGTAAAACTACCGTAGCTCGGTTGTTAGGGAAAATTTATCATGCCCTAGGGATATTATCTAGCGGGCACGTAGTAGAAGTAGACCGTTCGCAATTGGTGGCCTCATTTGTTGGTCAAACCGCACCAAAGACCAATGAACTGATAGATCAGGCCATTGGCGGAATACTTTTTATAGATGAGGCGTATACCTTAAGTAAATCGGATGGTAGTGATTACGGAGCGGAAGCCATAGATACTCTTTTGAAACGTATGGAGGACGATCGTGATAAGTTAATGGTCATCGTAGCTGGATATCCAGAACCCATGCAAAACTTTTTGGAAGCCAATCCTGGGCTGCGCTCGCGATTCAATCGTTATTTTAACTTTCACGATTACAATCCCAATGAACTGCTTGAAATATTTAAGTTGTTCTGTAACAACAATTCCATGAACGTACATGGCGATGCCGAACAAAAATTGTTTCGGTATTACAAATATCTATACGAAACCAAGGACGATACCTTCGGCAATGCCAGAACGGTTAGGAACTCTTTTGAGCGTATTTTACAGGCCCAGTCCATTAGACTGTCCGATTATGGGCACATCCCGGATGATGTGCTTTCTAGTCTCACCCTAAAAGATGTTGATAACGCCCTGGCCGACGTTTTTCAAGAAGCTAGTGAGGAATCTTTGGAAGACGTACTTGCCGATTTGGAAAAGCTTATTGGACTCGATAACATAAAAAAAGAAATAAATGTGCTCATCAATTTCATCAAGGTAGAGAAAATGAGGTCCCAACAAGGGATGTCATCTACCAAATTGTCCTTGCACTTAGTATTTCAGGGCCCTCCGGGTACGGGTAAGACTACCGTGGCCCGCTTGCTGGGAAGAATTTTCAGGGCTATGGGCATCATAGGCAAAGGACATGTCATTGAAGTTGACCGATCTCACCTTATAGGGCAGTATGTTGGGCAGACTGCACCGAAAACCAATGAAGTAATAGATTCTGCACTAAACGGCGTACTTTTTATAGATGAGGCCTATACCTTAAACTCCTCGGGTGGAGGTAACGATTTTGGTAGTGAGGCCATTGCCACCCTCTTAAAAAGAATGGAGGATGATAGAGATCGGCTCATAGTAGTGGTAGCAGGTTATAAGCAAGATATGGACAAATTTATAAAATCCAACTCGGGCCTTCAATCCCGTTTTAACCGTTATATGGATTTTGGCGATTATTCTCCCACCGAATTAATGCAAATATTCCAGCTATTTTGCTCCAACAACAACTATCAAATTAGCGAGGCCGGAATTCCGACATTATCCTCATTTTTTGAGCAAATCTATCTAAACCGGGATAAACATTTTGGCAATGGGAGAACGGTAAGAAACGTATTTGAAAAGGTTGTGGAGTCCCAGGCAAATCGTATTTCTACCCTGACGGATATCAGCAATGAATCGCTTATCCGCATAGAACAAGAAGATATATTAAATGCATTGACCCATTTTCCCGTTATCCAAAAAGAGGACAGAAAAGGTATCGGTTTTTAGCACTACGCTATAACAAATTGCCAGAGCGTAGTGCTTTATACAATCAATCCAACAAAGTGGTAATGGCATCCAAAACCAATTGCGGTTCTTCTACCTGAATGTAATGACCACTATTTTCTGTGGTGATATGGGTGAAATTGGTAACATCCGCTCCAAGCGTGGTTGGGAGAATATTTTTTAAAGACTTTAGATCGCTGCTGCCATACATCACCTGGAGATTCCTAAAATGGTCTTAAAATTTCATGACCATTTAAAAAACAAACTTATAATTAGTACCTTCTACTGCTCTAAAACAAATAATCATGTCTAAGCCAAACGTAATATCCTTTATCTTGCTCGTATGTGCAATTACCATAATCTCTTGCAAAGAGAAAACCCCTAAAAAGGAAGTGGTTGAAACACCTACAGTAAATACCGATTTAAAAGAAGCGCTAACGTTCTATGCTTCTTTTGATAAGGGAATAGATGCCGATTTTGCTCTTGGCGATGCCCATATGTATACCGTGTCTGATAGAAAGGTCCTCGATTCTGCGCAGGTTGGCCTGCATAAACCCGATATTAGCCGACAAGAAGGAAAAGGTAAATACGGGCATGCGCTACAGTTTACGGAACGTAGTGAAGGATACATTTACTATCCGAGTGAAAAAAACATAGCCTATGGTACCACCAATTGGAACGGTGCCATTTCTTTTTGGTTAAGCCTAGATCCTGCTACCGATCTAGAACCCGGATATTGCGACCCAATTCAGATTACCGATGTTAGCTATAACGATGCGTCTATTTGGGTAGATTTTACACAGGAAAACCCCAGAGATTTTAGATTGGGCGTTATCGGGGACCGAGATATCTGGAATCCCGAAGGGCTAGAGGATGAAAACGATCTTATTCTTCCGCAATTGGCGCCCGTAAGCGAACCTCCATTCGCAAAAGGGGAATGGACACATATCCTTATTAACTTTTCAGGATTGAATACCGAGAACGGCGAAGCTTCCCTTTATATGAACGGGGAACTGAAAGGGGTTAGGTCTAATATCACCGATCCTCTTACATGGCAATTGGATCAATCTAATATCTATTTGGGATTAAGTTACATCGGACTTATGGATGACCTTTCTATCTATAATAGAAGTCTTGGCGAAGAAGAGATCAAAGCACTTGCGGCCTTGGAAAATGGGGTGCAATCCATTTTGGAATAAGTGGAAATCTATTGTACCTGAAAAGATTTATCCAGTTCTTTAGGGTACCGTTCACCTTGCTTTTTCCACCAAGCGTCCAGTTCAGTTTTTAGTTTTTGCTGAACTTCTGCATAGTTTGGATCATCAAATACATTTTGGGTTTCGAGCGGATCTTGGTCAAAATCGTACAGTTCATATATGGCCTGCTCTTCGGATATGGCCTTACGGATCATTTTTAACGGGCCCAACCGTAACATACATAGGTTTTTGTTAGGGTCTTCCCCAATAATGGAATACACCTTGTTTTCCCATTCGGAAGCAGTATTTCCTTCCCTAATTATGGGGAGGAGGCTTCTAGATTCCATTTGGGGAAGGTCCGCCCATTCTTTATCTCCGGCTACATCTAAAAGGGTACCATATACATCGAGGGAATTTACCAATTCTTCGCGTATCCCTTTCTTTCCATACCCTGCTGCAGGCTTTATAAGCAATGGGATTTTTGCACTTACGTCGTACATCTCTCCCTTAAAAAAAGTGCCATAAGCGGTATTAAAATCGCCATGATCCGCTAGAAAAACAATCCAAGTGTTTTCCCAAAGCCCTTTTTCTTTTAATTGATCGAACATTTTTCCCAAATAATGATCTATCATACTTATTTGACCATAATAGGCCGCTAGTACTTCCTTGTACTTACGTTCGTCCCATGAAGTGCGTAATTTTTTTGATAACTTTCCAAAAGGACTCATTGTAAATATGGGGCTACTTTCCATATCGCTATAAAACCTTGGTCCAAGCACCATATCATCAGGGTTGTACATGGTATCCCATGGTGTAGGGGCCAAATATGGCTGATGGGGGCCAAAAAAAGAGGTAAACAGAAAAAACGGTTTGTCTGGACTACTGTTCTCAATAAAGTCCATGGATTCTTGTGCAGTCCAAGGAATATCATGCTGTTCCTTGGTCCTCCAACCGCTACCCATAATAAACTTATAGATGCTGTCCGGGTAATAGTTTTCGTCCCTGTCAAAAGTTGCTACGATGTCTTTTTCATTATGCTTAAAATGATTGGTTTGTAACCATTTAACATAGTCCGAGTTTTTATCATCATCCGCATACACCGAGTAAGGTGCATCATTGAGGGCCTTAAAGTCAAACCCAAATTCATCGGCTGCCGGGACAAAGTGTAGCTTTCCTACCAGGCCAGTGTTGTAACCCTGTGATTTAAGTCGCTCAGTAAGCAAATATTGATCAATACTGGTTGTGCCGGCTACTTTTTCTTTAAAGGGTACCCAATTGGTGACCATACCATTCCCTGGTGGAAATATTCCGGTTTTAACCGAAGCGCGGGATGGCGCGCAAACGGGAGACGGGCAATAGGTATTTTTAAAGAGCAGGCCGTCTTGTAGCAAAGCGTCTATATTTGGTGTTTTTACTATAGTATCTCCCATGGCCCCAAACCTATCGAAACGCATTTGGTCTACCATTACCATAAGGATATTTGGTTTCACGGCCTTTTTTTCAACCTGTTTGGTAGTTTCTTTACAAGAGAAAAATAGGGCTAGTATAGCTATGGCTAAAACTAGTCTTGTTCCAATTTTATTCATCTATGTGGGTTCTTTGATTTCTAATTTAATAAAACAAGCCGTGGGACTCCTGGGTATAATCAATAATGATGGTATTAAAAGTACGCTAAAAGATTATACCATAGAAACCCAATTTTGTTTAATCTGTCTCAGGCATAATCCTAACCATTAGCTGTTTAACCATGCTTTAAAATCACTGGTCTTTTGTCTGCTGACTACAAAATCTTGATCTCGCGGGTTTGAGACGGAAAGTTTTACCCGATGATTAAAATAAGGTTCGATTTTTTGAATTGAACTCTTGGCGATTAGCTGTCCGCGATTAATTTTGTAGAACAGGTCTTGATCTAGCGAACTATATAATTGATCTATGGTCTCATCAATAATATGGCGTTTGCTGGCAGTTACCCCAAAAGTGATACTTTCCTCCGAATAAAAATATAGGAAATCTGAAATTTTGACTTGAACAAAACCACTACCCTCTTTTACCAATACACCGTTGCGTTTACTGGTTGGTTGCAGGCTATTGAGCAGTTGTTTTAAAACTTCCGGGGCTACCATTGGTGGTTTATTAGACTTGGCAAACTTGTCCAAGGCGCCTAATAATTCTTCTTGCTGAATCGGCTTTAGCAAATAATCGATACTATTTACTTTAAAAGCCTGGATGGCATAAGTGTCAAAGGCTGTTGTAAAAATAATGGGTGCTTCAACGTCTATCTTTTGAAATATCTCAAAACTGAGTCCATCGGCCAATTGGATATCCATAAACACAAGATCAGGAGCCGTATTTTTTTGAAACCAAAGCACCGCATCTTCCACAGTATCGATGATTCCTAATAATTGATACTCAAAACCACACGTTTTTAACATTTTTTGGAGCTGATTTGCCGCTCGCGACTCATCTTCAATGATCAGTACCTGCATAGTTGTTCTTTTGATCGGATAATTTTAATAAGGGTAGGGAAACAACAAATCGGTTTCCGTCATTGCGTATATCAACGGATTTACTTGAAATAAGCGTATACCGTTTTTCAATATTCTTTAACCCTACCTGTGTTGAGGGTATCTGTGTAGATTTGGGTTGTATCTTGTTAGCCACTACCAGGCTATTATTCTTTACGCTAACGGTGATCACCAAAGGTTTTGCCTTGGAAATTACATTGTGCTTTATAGCATTTTCCAATAAGAGTTGTAGGCTCATCGGTACAATCATGGAGTCTAGCGAAGTTTCCGGAATGTTCCATTCCATTTTTAGGTTATCCCCAAAGCGTTCCGATTGTATGTGGGCGTAAGCCTTGGCAAACCGCAATTCATCACGTAGTGCTATTAGATTAGCGTTTCCGGACTCCAGTATAAAACGGTATACGTCCGATAATTTGTCTACAAAAACTTTGGCATCTTCCTTGGAATTCTGATCTATAATATCGCGCAGCGTATTCAGGGTATTGAACAAAAAATGGGGTTGGGCCTGGTTTCTCAGCGTATCCAATTGTGTTTGTACGATCATTTGCTTGGCCTGTTCTTCTTCCCTGATCGATTTTTTAAGTCGCGAGTAATAATAAACCGCTTCATAAATGGCCATGGTCATGGTACTGATCAAAATAATAGGTACTAATATTTTGGTTTTTTGAACATGATTGTAGTCATCACCAAAAATATAAGCCAGTAAGGCACCTCCGGCTAAATCTACCAAGACCACAGTAATCACTATGGTGAGGAAAAACAACACAATACGCTTTGCATCATCCTTAAAAGTTGGATACCTTTTCCGCAACCTTATCATTATTGCGCGTATTATAAACCAATCGCAGATAGAAAAGAACAAGGATACGCTCCAGTTGAGCAACGCAATTAAAAAAGGATAGCGGGCAAACGAATTGTTATTGAAAAGATAGTCGGTAGTAAAACTTAGAATTAAAATGCCAATTACAATGAACCAAGAGTCATCAAAACCCAGATATTTAATACGATTCTTCTTGTTGATCAGCATTATGGTTAAATTATAATTCAATAAGTGGCATTCCTTGCTTCGCCTGATAGAAGGTGAATCCTATCCAAGCGGCATATAACAGTCCAAAAACAGTTACCACAAGAACCTGCTTGGGGTGTTTGGCAATCCAGTTTTTAGACAACCCAAGAGCGAATAACGGAATTATTTGTATTCCATGCAATGCGAAAAAATGTGCTACCCGCAGATCTCCGGCAATGGTACTCCAATTTACCAAGGGTAGACCCGCACCACCATCGGCCACCCCTACGTTATGAGCCATCTGACCAATCATCTGGCCGCCTACCCAACTACCAAAAAGTACAACCAGCCAACCCATTAATATAGCCCACTGTACGGATTTGGGGATATTTAACTTCAGTCTTATGGTGTCGACGATAAACAAAACCATAAGTACTACATTTATCCCTATGAGCACTCCCATCATTAAATAGAGCAGTGCATCCATAGGGGTGGTTATATTGTAATGCGAATGCACTCCCCGCGATGCTTGGTATACGATGATACCTACTTCTACCAATAGCGTCCAGGACACAATATTATAGATTATTTTTTTCTTTCTTCTAGAATATGGATACAAGCTTAGTAGATAGCCTACCGTTAGCATATAGATACCCGTTGACAGTAAAAATTTCAAGGGTTTAATCCAAACATTTACCCCCATAAGGGTTCTGTCATCGACAAAAAGCCCTATGATGCATGCAAGAGCACCAATAAAATTGAGCAGTACAATCCAATAAAGTTGTGGGCTTTCTTCTTTTACCGTGCTAAATATGTGTTTTACGTATCTCATGATTGTCTTTGTTTGATGGTTCTCATGATCATGAAGAGCAGAAAGCCAATTGGCCCAAGCATAAACGTTGCAAAAAGACAGGGAGCGATCAATAACTGGTGGATGCCTAACTTTTTATTTTCATCCAAAATCCACATCCCAATGAGTAAATCGAAGGCCAGGTAATGCACCCAACCGGCCAAGACCGCATTTTCTTCCGTAAACAATGCCATTACCGAGGCAAGGCTACCAAAATCCATCCCCCCTCCTATTTGCATTGCTATAAAAATGTAAATGGCATATACGGCAGATAGTAGTAAGGGGATTATTTTAAAATCTATTAAGAATCGGGTGGCTTTCCATTTGGGCAAGAAGATCATTAAGATCCACATGGGCATAGTGATCATCCCGACTAAGGAAAATACAGCTGTTGGTGTCATATTGGTCTAATTTTATAGGTTAATTTTATTACTGTTGACCAAATATGCAGTGCATAGGTAGAAAAAGAAACGACTTTATGTTCAATCGTCGCTAAAGGGTATTGAACTGTTATCTTGCCTATTCAGCACAGGATTTACTTTATAAAATCTGGATAATCTCTTGGTATATAGAAAAATGCGGCGCTGATCTGCCGCTAATTACGCGGAAAAATTGTGAAGAAAATAGATGTGTTTCAGATAGTTGCCCAAGTACTCATGATATAACAATAAACCAGGGAAACATGCAGAGAGAAAAGGACGGTACGTCTTACTATGTAATACGTTTGTAGCCTTACCGCCCCCTGTGCTGCAGCTATGTTTTAACCTATGGGGGTCATCTCATTTAAGGAGAATTCCTCAACAGCACCGTCTGTAGCTTTCATGTATGCCGCCAAGTTGGGATTGTTCATATGCGCTTGCCAGAGTTCCCTGCTTTCCCAGTTTTCATGGAAAAGGAATAGGTTGGGGTTCTCATTATCTTGATGAAGATCGTAATTGATACAGCCTTCTTCGGCCCTGGTAGGCATTATTAGTTTTAGGAGCTCCGACTTTACCAACGCTCTTTTTTCTTCTTTTGCCAAAATTTTTGCTACAATTGTCAATTGATCGTTTTTCATACTGATTTTCAAATTTATTTAGTTTTATATTATAGCGTAACGATTACTTTTCCAATAGTTCTACCACCTTCTAACTGCTGATGGGCTTTGGCCATTTCATCAAATGGAAAGGTTTGCGAAACGTGCGGTTTCACAGCACCGTTTTCCAATAGTGCTTTAAGGGTATTCATATCATTGCCATTTGAATGTACCATTAGGTTTGAAATACTCACATTGCGGGTTTTAGCCAAATCTAAGACTTCCTTGGAAAATACCGGCGTGGGTATTGAAACAATTGACCCACCATCTTTTACTACTTTAACAGAGTGCAACAATATCTCGCCATTGAACATGTCAAAAACAAAATCTACGTCCGAAACGACATCTTGAAACGCTTGCGCCCTATAGTCTATATGCTCGTTGGCACCCAAAGCAATTACAAAATCTTTGTTTTTGGCCGAACTGGTGGTAATTACATAAGCGCCCATAGATTTGGCAATTTGAATGGCAAAATGTCCAACCCCTCCTGAGCCGGAATGTATAAGCACACGATCATTTTTTTTAATTCTAGGTTGCAGTACCTGTAAGGCCGTTAATGCTGCCAAGGTAGTGGCGGCTGCATCTTCAAATGAAACCGTGGATGGTATTTTTGCTAGATGATCTTGGGGAGCAGCCACCAATTCGGCATAGGCATTTGCCGCCCCCGGAAAGTTAACCATCCCAAAAACACGATCATCAATTTTAAATTGGGTTACCTTGTTGCCCACGGCAATTACCGTCCCGGCAATATCCCAACCCAATACAACCGGTTTTTGCTCGCCATATATCATCTTAAGTACATCTTCGTTAGCCCTAACCTTGTAATCTACCGGATTAACGCTAATGGCTTTTACGGCTACCAACACTTCATTATCGCCCGGCATCGGTTTTTCTATTTCTTTGGCAATGAGGTTTTCAACACTACCTGCCTGCTCTAATAATATCGCTTTCATGATTTTAATTTTAGTTTTATCAATAAACTATCAAAAGTATAGTAACAAAAGTAATTAGAGTTTTACCAACAGGCAATAACGGTCAAATTGGATAGTAGCACAAAAAATCATGTTATAAATGTTATATATCTGATTATCAAATCATTAAAAATTGTTAAATTAACTATAAAAAGTATAGTTGTATACTATGTGCTTGTATGCTAAATTTGCTTTTAGATAAGATGATAGTATGGCTAAAAAACACGAGAAAAGACTGATAAGATATAACGATAAGTTGTTTTCCTGCACCACAAGTATAGCCATGGAATTAATTGGAGGTAAATGGAAGAGCGTAATTTTGGTTTATTTGATAGACGGTAAAAAACGATACAATGAGCTTCGAAAGTTGATTTCCACAATTACCGAGCGTACACTAAGCTTACAGCTTAAACAATTAGAAAAAGACGGGCTCATTTCCAGAAAAGTATACGCGCTAAAACCACCTCTGAAAGTAGAATATGCCCTTACCCCGTTTGGGGAAAGTTTAGCTGCGGTCTTAACATCCCTTGCCGAATGGGGAATGACCGTGGCCAATGACAAAGGAGAATTTATAAACCAATAATTGTAGGGATACTTACTTTCCGGTAGGTCCTTAAAATTTGGTATCAATACATTGTATTCGGATTTGCAGATTTTTTAGGGATTTGTTGGATGGCATCCCAATGCTCGCATATTTTTCCATTCGCATCGAACCGAAAAAAGTCCATGGTAACATATTCATCATTTCCAGGCCATGTCTGGTGCGTATGCAGGGCCACTAAATCGCCCTCGGCAATACATCTAACGAAGGCAATGGATTTATTTGGGTACTCTTTTTGCATCCTATCAAAATAGGTGATAAACCCTTCGGTACCATCCGCTACATCCGGATTGTGTTGTATGTAATCTTCCCCAATATACTGCGCTACTGCTTTTCTAGGGTTTCCTTCATAGGCCATTTTGTAAAACGCAATTGCACTTTCTTTGTTCTTTTCCAAACTCATCGATCTTATATGGTATTAAATAATTGGTTTTTGGCTATTGTCCTTATTCTTCGCCCACTTTTACCAAAACGGGCAAATGATCCGACACACAAAGCCTATTCTTACGCTTATCCTCAATAGCGGTATACTCCAAAACAGTTAGGTTTTTAGTGAAGACGTAATCTATTCTATTTTTTGGGGTAACGGTAGGGTCAAAACCGTTAAAAGTTCCTTTTGGCCCTTTTCTGTTTTGTTTGGCGTCCTTATACGCATCGTGTAGTTTTGATCTTAAAATCCGTATTGGTTTGCCGCTGGGCTTACTGTTGAAATCGCCCATTACTATAATTTTTTTACTGGTTATATCCAGTTCTTGCAGCAAACTTACTATAAGCTTGGAAGACATGGTACGGGCCTCCTTACCCATATGATCATAATGGCAATTGAGTACGTAGAATAGTTCGTTGGTATTTTTGCTGGAGAACGTACCAAAGGTCACCACTCTCGGTATTGCGGCATCCCAACCAATGGAAGGCTTATTTGGGGTCTCCGATAACCAATAGGTTTTTGTTTCAATCAGGTCAAACTTTGAATTGTTAAAAAATATGGCCGCATATTCACCTTTTTCCTTGCCATCGTCCCTACCAACACCCGTATAGGTGTAATGAGCAAGCTTGTTATCCAAAAAAAACATTTGGTTCTTTAATGCTTCTTGAACTCCCAAAAAATCGGGCTTATATTTGGCTATCAACCCAGCAACTTCATCTTTTCTGCTGTCCCAATCGTTTTTGCCATCTTGGGGATTGTCATATCTAATATTAAAAGACATAATGGATGTCTGGCACTGTAGACTACCAATCCACAGCACTACCAAAAATATGGAAAGGAAAATTTTAGGTGTATTCAAAATACGTAGTTTTAGTGTCCTTTGCGTGTTTTTAAATCAAATATCAGCCTTAGCTGTTTCTATTTTATACCTCCCCGCAACGGCCCTCTTTTTCTTTTGCCCCTAAGAGTTTGTTAAACCCCCGAACCTCGCGGCGGTAAAAATTCTTTAACTCCTTTCTGAAGTTTGTGTTCTTAAAAAAATTCCGCATAGTGTACAAATTTAGGTTTTGGCCATGGTCTAATTTTCCGCATCTGTGTTTAGAACCCTAGACTGACCACTCAATAGCTTCCATCCATTCTTTCGTTTTATAATAGTGCCAGATTCTAAAATTGATACATTTAATGAGGTGCCGGCCGTATCTATCATAACACCCCCCACAATTCCGGAGTAATTTACTATTTCATTGGACAGGGGATTTACTTGTAGGTGATCCCAATGCAATTTAACGGATTGAAAGGCTTTTGCATTTTTTTCCAGAATAGTTCTAACCGAATCGTAGGACAAGGCCGAGCTGTACCCCGGGGGTACCCAAAAGAAATCCACAGATTTATCCAAGTACTTAAATTCTGCACTTAGTCCATCTTTGGCAACATCTTTATGATACTTATTTAAAACAACACCTACTTCTTCAATAATCGCTTCCTTGTCCAAATCCTTGGTTTTATCAATTGGATTACATGATACCACTATGAGACTTACTATAAGATAATGTATGAATTTCATTTCAATTTTGTTTTACAGCGATTATTTTATTGATATCAACTGCCCATAGCACTTCAAAAATAACAATTGTTTATTTAAGATACCATGCACTAATGCTTAAGTTAAAAATGCTTAATACGAGATTCAAACCGTTGGTAAATGGCCTCGTTTTCGGAACCATCTATATTCTGACTTTGGAAAACCTGGGCGTCTACCCCACTTTCCGTGCTAAGCTTAACGGCTTCTGCAGAGATCATGTTCATAATCATGATTCCCAATATGGAAGACGCCGGGCCAATCTGTTTGTTGCCTATGGTAAGTACGCCATCACCGGAGGGTACGCAATTGTCTATGACCAAGTCTGCCAACTCATACAACTTTTTACCACTGGCATGCCTCGACGGATATTTTTTTGATTGGGCCAAGGAGGTAATGGCAATTACGGTAAGGCCCATCTCTTTTGCTTTTAAGGCCATTTCTATGGGTATTGCGTTTCGGCCAGAATTGGAAATTATAATAATGAGGTCCGACCTATCAAATGTATATTTGTCCCACAGTAATTCTGCCAATCCGCTTATTTGTTCCACTTCTGCCGATTTTCTGGCACCACCTGCCAATAATACCATATCGTCCATTATAGCATTTACATTGGCAATGTTAGAAGCCCTACCGAACAATTCCATGGCTACCATCTGGGAATGACCTGTACCTAGGGTATGCACAATTTTATCATTCTCGATTACATTGGCTACCAATCTTGAAGCTTCCAATAGCTGTTTTCGTTGCGTTGTGGCCAACTTGTGTACAAGTGTGTTTATCTTTTCCAAATATTCAAACATAGTACTCCTATTAAGATGTGTTGTTAAGGCTACTAATACCGTAGTGGCACTAAATATATTCAAAATAGTCCTATAACAAGAATCCGCATCAATAGCGACTACTACGTCATGAAATAGTTTTTACAATAATAAACTGTGGATATAGCTGTTTGGCAGGGTAGCAAATAAATGGTGTGGCCTATTCCTTTATTGCGCCAGGCATCTTCTCCAATTCGGGACTTCTATAGCTCATAAAAAAGTTGATCCAAATATTTCTAGAAATTCTAAGAATTATGGGTAGTGCAATAACCATTACTACAACGATGATACCATAGGTGGTTATTAAACTTAGGTCTAAAAGCAAGTAAGAAATAACGAAAGCGGCTATGGCAAATGAAAGTCCAACCGGGTAGCTTACGTACATGGCCCCATAAAAAAATGAGGGCTCTATTTTGTATTTTGTATTACAATTACTGCATCGTTCGTTCATTTTTAAAGTGCTTGAAATTTTATACGGATTGGCCTCCGAATACATGCTTTCCGTATGACAAACAGGACAGTGACCTGTAAATATGCTGTAAATTTTAGAACCCTTTAAAAATTTCATGATTCACTTTTTAGTTATGTACAATTGGTGTAGTCAACAAAAAACAAACTCAATAACAACTTTAAGTTTAGTTGTAATATTCACGTCTTTTATTCCTCTACCATTCCCATAAAACGGGCGGCAATTGTTTAATTGCAAAGTACGTGTTTTATAAGGGTAGTCTACTTATAGATTTTTCTCCATTTTTTGTACTTTTAGGACATTAATGTGTTTTATGAAGAGCATACCTATTTTAAATATAGAGCAGTTTGAGCAAGAGGAGTCCCTAGCGGACTTTTATTCCAACAACTTAGCTCCTCATTTGGCGAAAAACAAAGAAATTGTCCATAAGCCTCATAGGCATAACTTCTTTCTCTGCGTGCTTTTCACTAAAGGTTCGGGCTTACACGAAATAGATTTTAGCGCGTATCCCGTAACACCAGGAAGTGTATTTTTCTTAAAACCAGGACAAACCCATTCTTGGAATTTTAATAGCACCCCAGAAGGTTATATTTTCTTTCATACACAAAATTTTTACGAGCTGTATTTCTCCAATAAAAAGCTTGTTCAATTTCCATTTTTTTATTCTTATAAAAATCCGCCCAATCTTCTGTTAGGGCCGGATAACCTCCGGGCCGTAGCGTCTCGTTTTAAGGAAATTAATACGGAGTATAACGAAAGTCTGGTATATAAAAAACAAAAATTGGCGAGTCTTGTTAATCTGGCATACATTGAGTTAACACGATTTTATGCTGGCTTTGAACCACAAAAAAAGATGTTATCTTCTACCTACCTCAATACTTTGGATGCATTGGAAAATAAAATCGAAAGATATTATAAGACCGAGAAATCGGCGAAGTTTTATGCAGAAAGCTTAAATGTTACTTCCAAACATCTAAATAGAATTGTAAGAACAACCTTGAACAAAACAACTACAGAGCTTATAAATGAACGTATTTTACTGGAGGCAAAACGACTTATAGTACATTCTGAAAATTCTTTGGCCAGTATTTCTGAAATTTTAGGTTATGAAGATTATGCCTATTTCTCTAGAGTGTTTAAGCTAAAAACGAATAGCACGCCTTTGGAGTTTAAAAAGAGTTATCATAGTTGAATTTTGTTTATGGGTATCTGTAAACCTATCAGCGGCCGGGATTATCTTTTTTAAGAAATATTGTTTACTTTTTATTATCTTGATAGATGCTTAAATTAAGCACTAAACCTTTTAATCACTATACGCATAGGATTATGACCAGACTATCCTGTTTTCTGGGCATCGCATTTTTGTTTGCTGGCCAGTTTACCTTTGCTCAATATTCCAATCGGCCAACATACAATAGCTTCAACGAATTTGCCAAAGATCAAAATTTACTGTTAAAACGGGTTGAAGAACTAAAAAGTAAACGGCCGCTCCTTAATCAGCAGTACAAAGAAGCAATTTTAAAAATGGCTCCAATTGCCATTGAAGAGCTTAAAGCCTGGAATGCTTTTGCAAAAGTCTTTAATAAAAGGGTAGCATTAGACCTTGTCCCAGAAAATGAAACAGCATTTGAACGGGTAGCACGGGAAAAGGAGATACAAGAAATATCCAAAAGTTTATTTCCTCTAAATGACATTGCATTAAAACAAAAAGCGAAATTGAGCGTAGCGCAAGACACTGTTAACAAGGCGTGGAATAGGAAATCTGGCAATGAAAACACTATTGCCAAACTATTAAACCAACACCAGCAATCTAGAGCAATACACGAACCCCATTTTCAACCCCCATTTATTGAAGAAGTAAAATTATTCCAAGGGAACGAACTTATTTTTAATGGGAAATGGGAACCCTTTGAGCATTTAAAAAGTTCAGATGTACAAATTGAACAGGGTATAAAGGCCATTGATGAACATATTGCCGCAATAGATGATATGGAGCGCTTGCTAATTGAAAGCGAAGGCTTGTTAAAAGGTGTTGAGGAAGAGTGGCAAGACTTAAATCTTTATGGGTTAGATCTTAAGGTAGCACAATTAGCTTCGGAAGCATTGATGGAGTATGCAGATATACTTCTTTCTTCATTTACTTCTTCAAGCCCCGGAGCAACCGTTATTTTTGAGGCACTTTACCGCACACCCGAGGCGTGGGATGGGGTAAGGGATTTTACAGCCCTAATTTCCGGAGGCGAATTTGTGCACAATTATGAAGACAGGAAAGTACACGATTCAAAACTACCGCAAGAGCTTATTGATCTTAGATCACAAGCTGCAGAAACTGGCAAGGCGCAGCTAACAGATAGGGCCAGATACATGCATTATCTAAATTATGGAAATGCAGGCAGTTTATTGTACGAGAATATGAAGGGTGATGCCCTTAAGGAAGCGGTAAGTATATTTTACGGAATTTGTGCAGAAACCGCTATACAAAAAACCTTGGTGAGACTATCTAAAGAAAAGGGTACACGAAGTCTTTTAAACTTACTTTTATGGGGAAGTGCTAAAAATATACATAAGAAACCAGCACAATGGCTAGATATTTACGCTTTTAATGGGGGCGATTTGCTAAAAAATCGGAATCAATACAGGTCTTTAATTAGAAACGGGGCACCGAGTTTTTTTGATAATGGATTTAATGTCTTTAAAAGTATGAAAGCAGACAAGGTAAAGACCATTAAAGACTTAAACACCAATAACCTATTAACGGGAGTTCTAGAAACCTTAACTGTAAATGCGGTAAAAAGTGTTACGCTAAGCGCAATGGACCAGGCACGTTTGCAGACAGCCATCGATCAGGCATTTGTTGAAATCCGTTATCTCGGGGTCATTAATATGCGTAGAAATTTGCGTACTAAAATTATCATGGAACAGGCAAAAATAAATGCCCTACGTGATGGCTTGATAAAATTGCTGGATGAGAGAAACAATATAGGGTATAGGGAATTTAAAAACATCTTTGGCGAAAAGAACAACATTTCCATTCCCATTGTTCAAGGAAAAAGCAAACAGATTCGTGCTCAGGTTCGCTTTAACAAAGCAGTGGTCGGTGGTGGATACAAGTTTAAATTGGATGGAAAAGAACTGCCTTTTGATCGTATTGAACAAAAGGGGACTACGTATACTGCAAAACTGAACGCTACCGATTTCGCCCCGGATAATGGCAAGGGTAACAAAAAAGTTGATTTATGGTTTGCTGCATTTAGCGATGGCCTAGCTACCTTGGATGGGGATCCAAGCTCCGTTACCACCTTAAACCAGTTAGCGGATGGAAGCATTGATGGATGGAAAAAATATCAAAGTGGGTTTGACAAAAATTACTCCTTTACCCTGAATTATGACAGTGAAAAGAATCTTGATGAGATCGCTGCCGGAATGGGTAGGCTTTTTGTTGAAGCATATGGATATGATGGAGAGCCCATTTCACAGATTATATATTTAATGAAAGTGAACAATGGGGAAAGACAACGAGGGTACGATTTAATGTCTGTAAATAGTCATAAGGACATCGCCCCTGGGAACTATGATTATCAATTACGTAAAGCTTTTCCAGAATGGGGCTCCTTTGTGTTACAAGAAGGTAAAACTACTACTGTTACTTTTGAAGGGTTCGGTGGGCTACATATAAAAGTATTAAACAGTACCAACGAAGAGATTCGTCCTGTTATCAGAGTAAATCAGGTGATTGATGGAGAGGTACAGGGTAAATATGAGCTGTTTTCAGCTGGGGGAATCATGAATTTGAGGCCCGGTATCTATTCAATTAGCGTTGCTACACCTTTTTGGGAAAAAAGAATTGTTGAAGTATTTGAAGGCAAAAAAACCAATGTTATCGTTGATGGTTTTGGACGTCTGCAAATGAGACTTGCAAATGCCCAAGAGCAGACTATTAATGTTCCTGTGCGGATTTTTCGCTTAAATGATAAAGGAGAAAAAATAGGAGGATATAGCCTTACCCATACAAAAAATAGTACTATGGAATTACAACCTGGGATGTATTACTTTGAAATTCTCTCTAGCAATATACCAAATGGCGGGTCTAAGGGAAGTTTTCAGCTATATGAAGGTCGCTCCGTTTCAATCAATAGATATACAGAATAACATAATGAACCACACCACACCACTTTTAGTATCGCTATTATTTACTTTAACTTTTAATGCGGGTAACAGTCAAAGTCTTGCCTTGAACAAAGCTGATTTTGAGTCTAACGAGCCTATTACCGTTTCAATTAAGGATATGACGCAGGCAAAAAACTTTTGGGTAGCGCTTGCACGACCCGACCAATCTCCATCGGACTATTTGGATGCCCAATGGATGGATAACGAAGGGCATACAAAGATGTATGCACCAAGCAACGCGGGAAGTTATGAGGTTCGACTTTTCATGAACTGGCCCAATGGAGCCTATAAAGTAAAGGCCATTAATCCGTTGAGGGTAAAAAGCTACGCATCTGAAAATGAAGTAAGATTTCCCTATTTCTCTTTATCCCAAGATTGGAAACTTATCACCATGCTATCCAAAAATGAAGACAAAGATCCCAATACGCAAATGCTTACGGAAATGTCGGATGAATGGATTATTGAGCAGTTTGAAAAGGAAAAATCATCTATAGGACTAGCACGACTGGAGGCAGTTTACAAAAGAAAATTACTGAATTTACTTAACTCTAAGGGGTATTATACAAACCTACGTCTTCCGGATATTACCAATACAGAAATCGATGCCATTACAGCTAAATACGATTCTTTGTCCGACAGTAAAGGAAAAAGGTGGTTGTCTCTAAGAGAAGCATGGAAGGGTATCAATTATATTTTCGACATTAATCATCCAAAATTTGCCCGAGATCGGGTTGTGCGCATGTTCAATTCCGAAAAGTTGACAAAAATATTTAAACCCGTATGCGCCCTAGGGGAAATCCATCAATTCTACTTTAGCATTTCCGATGGAGAATTGCTAAAGGATTTTTGGAGGATCAAATTGAACGGTAGATTGGACAAGCTAAACTGTCAGAATCATGACATGTATATTTTTAGGGATGGTCTTGGCACCCAGGACCTATCCGAAATTGAACGTATCAAACAGAAAGAAAATGAGCATTTTTCGTCGCTAGGACTCAGCACTACGCCCTTTCCCCCATTTAAAAATGAACTTAAGATAAATTGCTATTAGGGGTGCTAACGGCCTTTGGTTTTGAATAGATTTGTAAGGTTGAAAACTTGCCTTCATTCTTCCAACCAAACGACTATAGCACCTTGTTGCATATCTACACCGATATTTTTCTTCTCCTAGCGGTGATGTTCCAAGTATCCATTTTTTTGTTGTTACGGATAACGGAAACTTCATCATGCAGATTAATGGTAGGACAAATATGATAGGGAACCCCGTAAAACACATCGCCTACGGATAGTTGCTCCCAATTGGCCACTTTAAGGACTCCATGTTCTTCGCTTTGCGAAAGTAATTGATAGTCATCCAGATTTAAAAACTTTACCCTTTGGTGAATGGGGTTCTCTGAAGCTACTGATTTGTGGCCCAAATCTATGGTAACAATTCCCGCAGTAGGTTTAGAAATAACCCTGCATATTAACAAGGCTGCATATTTAAAGTCTTGTTCGGTTAACTTTTCGTTATAACCCCAATCCCAAAACAAACAGGTACCCGGACTACTGATACGGTCCGCTTCATGGATATGTGAGGTAAACGAAGGTGTTCCACCACAAATTAAGTGCAAGTTTGGATTGGCCTTCTTCAAGGTTTGGAAAAGAACGGTAATGGGTTGTAGACCACTTTCAATCTGATCTTTTCGTTTTTGAAAATCAGGATCTCGCAAATGCCCATCATATACATGTAACCCACTTAAATTAAGATTGTTAAGATTATTTATTTGTATTATAAGTTCATCCAATTGTAAACCAAGTTCAATACCGGATCGGTTCATTCCACTATTAATATCTATGTAAATACCTATGATGACGTTCTGCTCAATCGCCTCGTCATTCATTCTTTTGGCCGAATCTAAATTATCTATTATTGTGGTGAAGCAGGTATTTGGAAAACGTTTTGTTAAGGCCCCAAAACGTTTAATTTTTGGTCCAACCAACTGATGGGCTATCAGCACACCATCTGCGCCTTCTTTTGCTGCAATCTCCGCTTCGGCAATCGTTGATGCCTTAAAATTCTTTACACCTAACGATATCATAAGGCCAATTACCTTGGGCATTTTATTGGTTTTGACGTGTGGCATCAGCATACTAACCTCTCCCCCTGCCATGGCTAGTATTTCGTGAAGGTTGTACATTAGATTTTCTTCATACAACACAATTGAAGGAGAATCTACATCTTCTATATTCTCTATATCATACCAGTTTTTCATAGCTTTTCCAAGTATCATTATCCTAGATTGTTAATTGCCATTAAACGGCCCTTCAAATGTAATAAATGCATTGTCAAACTTAGGTGGGGTAAGTTGTGGACTTCTGGCATATCGTATCACTTTCCCCATAATTCCATTTTCATTCAAATCTATTTGGGTAAATAATATGCCATCAGGGGTTATCATGGCATATAAATTACCAGCTTCCAAATAAATCAGCGGATAGGTTTCGGTCTGGGAGTCTTCAGTTTTAAAAACAACATGGCCCTTTTTACCATCTAGGACAAGGGTACCTTTACCTTTAGTTTGATTTTCATCATTTTCGTAAGTAACAATTACTTGTGCTTCACCGCTCGGTTGGACGTTGGCAACATCGTTTTTTATAAAGGGAAAAGCCAAAATATGGGCCATTTCCTCTACCTGATAAGGGCGTTGCGTATTGCACATAATGGCAATGGACAACTGCTGTTGGGGAAAAACACTAACTATACTCCGTGTACCTTGCATCCAACCTGCATGCTCAAATATTTCCCTGCCAAAAGGATCCCAATTTCTCCGCCACCCAATGCCAACACCCGTTTCTTCCCCAGATTTTAGCTGCTGACTTCGAAACATTTCCTTTACCGTTTCCTTGTCTATAAAACCGTTTAAATAGCCATTGCCCAGTTGCACAAGATCGGTTGGGGTAGATACCATACCCCCGGCACCCCATTTGTAACTTGGGTCTTCTGGTTTTTCCACTTTTGATTTATTGCCAGATTGGTCTATGGCATACAACTCGGTCATGTTTTCAACTTTGGCATTTCTTAGATCCGGGCCTGTAGCTATCATTTTTAATGGTTTAAAAATATGGCCTTCCAAATAATCCAAGAAAGAAATACCAGCAACACCCTCTACAGCACCGGAGAGCAAGGTGTATCCATGAGTGGAATAGTTATATTCCGTACCCGGTTCAAAGAGGAGGTCTTGATGGGCAAAAACTTTCAACGATTCGTTTATGGAACCGTAAAACCTGTCCTCTATAAGATCTCCAGGAGAATAATGCGGAATACCCCCTATATGACCAGCAATTTGACGAGGTGTAATTGGGTAGGTTTTTTCCGGAAAAGTCGGTACATAGTCTTGTATCGGTACATCCAAATTAATCTTATCTTCCTGCATCAGTCTGGCAATGGCCGTGGCGGTCATTAGCTTTGAAACCGATGCCGCACGAAATTTGGTATCAACCGTCACAGGTTCCTTTAGAGCCATATTGGCATAACCAAACCCCTCCGCAAAAACTATATTGCCACCCTTACTTATTGCAATGGAAAGTCCGGGTGGGCTATTTTCCGATTGCATATATGTTTTGAGAATCTCCCGAGCCAGTGTTTTGGCTTTTTCATTTTCTACCGCAAGGCTAGTAGATTCTGTGGTATTTACAAGATTGGACCGTGTTTGTTTTCCGGAACAGGCGGTAAACAGAAGCAGCATCGTAATACCGATTATGGTTATGCTGCGCCGATATGTTGGACTGAACATGATATTGATTATTTTTGATTGATTGATATATCTTTACATAAAGATATATAGTACAATAATACAAACTTATCTTTAAATCAAGATATTTTTACTAGTTTTATTTGCTTTCTAAAATCTCCTATTTAGCATGAAAGAAGAAACAACGGATTTATTGGATACCCTGGTGCTTGAATGGAAAGAGGAGCGGCCAGATTTGAATGCTTCGCCCATGTTGGTAGTGGGCCGTATCCTAAAGATGGGCAAAATATTGGAAAAACGGGCCAGTTTAGCCTTACAAGACAGTAATATCCATTATACAGATCTAGATGTCCTAGCCACTTTAAGACGCTCTGGGAAGCCTTTTGAACTTACACCGACCCAGCTAATGCAATCGGTTTTAATTACTTCGGGCGCCATGACGGCCCTGTTGGACAGATTGATGAAGTTAGGTCTAATATACCGCGCCCAGGATCCAAGCGACGGTCGCATAAAGCGCGCCGGATTAACCAAAAAAGGCCTGAAGATAATAGATAAGGCGATTGAAACAAGATTTAATGAGGCCAGTGAGGCTATAGCAATATTTAATAAAGAGGAAAACGAGACACTGGCTACTTTGCTAAAAAAAATGATGTTGCATTTGGGGAATTAATTATAAAATTGCAGTCACATACCTCCTATTATAAATACTTCTGAAGGTTTTCTTTAAAATAGGCCGCGCTATCGGTAATACTCTGCAAAGAGTCTTTGGCAAAATTACCACCTTGTTCCAAAAAATAATATTCCAGACCAGAACGTTCTGCGTGGGGCAAAATATCATTATAGTCAATAGATCCATTGCCCAATTCTGTATAATCCCTTGTAATTTTATCCATGTCCTTTATATGCCACATCACATAACGCCCCGGTTGGTCTGCTATAAATTTTGCCGGGCTTTGTTTTGCCGAGTGCATCACCCAATAGAAATCGATTTGAAATTTAACCAAAGAAGGGTCTGTTTCCCTCAGAATAATATCATAACCGGTTTCCCCACCCAGATCTTCGAACTCAAAGCCATGATTGTGATAAGCAAAACCAAGGCCCGCCTTGTTTACTTGCTCTCCTATAGTATTCAGCTTTTGGGATAATATTTTAAAGTTCTCCAGTGTTCTAAAGTTAGGAGCCAGCCAGGGCCATGTAATATAGCGTTGATTCAAAATTTTTGCTCCTGCTATACATTGGTCCACATAGCGTTCCAGGGCTTCGTCCGACTTGTCAAAATACTCAAAAAGGCCGTAATGCCCACTAGAAGTGGTTAATTGATGATCATCCAAAATTTGTTTGAACTCTGCCGATTTAAAACCATAATAGGTACCATTTTCCCCATCATAACCATAGATTTCCAGATCTTCATACCCCAATGCCCGTACAGTCTTTAAACTACCTATCGGGTCTCGCTCCATGGCGTCCCGGATGGTAAAGAGCTGCAATCCCATCTTATATTTATTTGTACGATTCATAGCAAAACCCGAAAAGGGAACTAAAGTACCGGCCATAAGCAAACCAGACTGTTTCACAAAATTTCTTCTATCCATTATCCTTTACTTGCCTTTATAACAATTTACATGCTAGTTCCTCTAGACTTATATGGGCATGAAGATAAATTATTTTTTTAATGCCACAACCATGCATGCCAATCCGGTGAGCCCCAAGACCGTATTATTCACAAAATTAATGGGTATTGATAGCTGCATAACCGATTTCTTTACAAAAGGATTATACTTTGGAAACGCAATTTCTAAATACGTATATTTATGGGATAAAAATTAGACTGACCTCTATATGAACATCAGAATTATTGGAGTATTTTTACCGACCCTCCTTGTTTTCCATTCCATTGCTTACGGACAAGTATCAGACACTGACAACAGTACTAATGTTAAACCTCAATACCAAATAACCGAGCTTTCGGAAAACCCGAAGGTCGATGGGGAGATATTGAAAGAAGCTCTATGGGAAAAGGTACCGTCAGTAGATAATTTAGTGCAAATTAGACCAAATTATGGACAAGCAGTTTCGGAAAAAACAATAATCCGCGTTGCCTATACCAAAACCACTTTTTATGTTGCCGTTGTGTGCTATGACAGTGAACCTGGGAAAATTGTAGTATCGGATTCTAGACGCGATGCCGATTTAAATGACGAGGACAGCTTCCTCTTTATCATAGATACCTATAACGATCAGCAAAATGGGTTTCTTTTTGGGACCAATGCCCAGGGAATGGAATACGATGCACAAATTGATAATGAAGGGAAAGGAAATTTTAACACCAACCGTCAGCAAGGCGGGGTTATTGGGGGTACCAATCTAAATTGGGATGCTTCCTGGACGGTAAGAACCCAGCTGGGTGATTATGGCTGGAGTGCCGAGTTTGCCATTCCCTTGCGCTCTTTGCGCTTTGCAGCTGGTGAAAACAAAACATGGGGGCTTAATTTTAGGAGAAACATAAGTAAGAATACTGAAACTTCGTATTGGACTTCCCTCCCACTGGGTTTTGATATGAAACGGCTGTCGTTAGCAGGGAAATTAAATGGTCTGAACCTTAAAAATCCGGGCAATTTAAAGTTGATTCCCTATGCGTTGACCCAGGTAGTGAACAACAAGGCGGTTTCCCCAACAGATACCGACACCAATGTTGAAGTGGGTGCCGATATAAAATATAGCATTACCCCTAGTTTAACCCTAGATCTTACGTATAACACAGATTTTGCACAAGTGGAAGTAGATGACCAGCAGGTAAATCTAGATCGTTTTAATCTTTTTTTTCCTGAGAAAAGAGCCTTCTTTTTAGAGAATGCCGGACAGTTTAGCGTGGGCAGCCCGGGAGAAGTGGATCTGTTTTTTAGTCGACGAATAGGTATTGGTAACGATGGAGACCTTGTACCTATAATTGGTGGGGCACGCCTCTCCGGAAAGGTGGGCAATACCAATGTTGGACTTTTAAGTATGTTTACGGACGATGTGGAAGAAGCCAGCATTGAAAAAAATAATTATTCCGTAGTGCGGGCCAATCACGATTTTCAGGGTACCCGTTCCTCATTGGGGGGCATGTTCATCAATAGGGCCGGATTAGGGGACACCGAAGACGATTACAATAGGGTTTTTGCCATGGATGGTACCTGGGGTATAGGAAACAAAGCAGAAGTAAATGGTTTTGTAGCAAAGAGCGTTACGCCGGGCATTGAGGAAAAAGACCATGCTTTTAAGATTTTAGGAAATTACAATTGGAATGGTTGGGACCTTAGGGCCGGGTATACCGAAGTTGGCGGTGGGTTTAACCCCGAGGTAGGTTTTTTACAACGCACCGAGTTTAAAAAGCCCGAATTTCTAATTCTAAAGGCACATCGGGTAAAAAATATGGGCAACCTGCTCGAAATTCGCCCCCATGTTTCCTATAGGGGCTATTGGAATTTTGATGATGAACTGATCACCGGATTTTTACATATAGACAACCATTGGGAATTTAAAAGTGGTTTTGAGATCCATACCGGAATTAATTTTACCACAGAGCGCGTATTGGAAGACTTTGATATTTCTGATGTAACCGTACCCGTTGGCAACTATAAGAACCAGGAACTACAGTTTATCTTAATAACCAACCCCAACAATGCTTTTTCCCTGGATACCCGTACCATTATTGGTGGTTATTTTAATGGCGACAGAATTACCAACAGCGGCACAGCAAGATATAGAATTGGCGACAGGTTTAATACTTCCCTTACTTTTAGCCATAGCGATATAAAGCTACCAACAGGAGACCTAACCGCCTTTGTAAGTGGTCTAAGACTTTCCTATTCGTTTACCCCTAGAATGTTTGTACAGAGTCTTATTCAGCGGAACAACGTATCTAACATTACTTCAGTAAATGCTCGCTTCGGATGGCTGCAAAACGCAAATACAGGTCTTTTTGTAGTATTTAATGTGGTAAAGGACGATGACCTCATTGATGCTCTTAACAATCAAATTTTTACGGTAAAATATACCCACAGATTTGATATCCTGAATTAGGGTAGCTTCGATTTTAATTCAGTTTCACCGCATAATAGTTGCCATCGGAACTTCCAAAATAAACAACCTTCTCCTTAATTACCGGGGTAGATAAAATGGATCCCAAAGCATGAATTTTTTTCTCAGTGGCCAAATAATTAGGACCATAGAGCTGAAATCCTTTTTTAAAATGACCGGTTTCGTCATATATAGTGTGGTAATTCTGTTTGCTTTTATCGGTTTGGAATTCCCATTTCACTTTACCCGAAGCGTAATCCAGCCCCAGAAGTTTTCCGTCGAACGTTCCAAAGTAAATGATATCGTTATCCACGGTGGCGGCCCCATAAGCTCTCATGGCAAGTGGAGTCTTCCATAACAACTTCCCCGATTTTTTGTTCATTGCATAAAAAGCGTGTCCATCGGACGTACCAAAGTATACATTCTCTTTGTAAACCGTTGGTGTAGCAATTACCCACCCGCCAGGCTCTTTCATATTCCAGTTTCCTGTACCTGTAGTCGCATCCAAAGCATAAATATTGTAATCCCTACTCCCAAAATAAACAATACCATCATCTATTAAAGCCGCCTTCTGAACCTCTCCTTTGGGAAAGTAAGTCACCAATAGTATTAAATTTCCAAATGACAGCTCCGTTGCCCTTATCGAACGCATAAAAGAACCCGTCGAAACTTCCAAAGTATACCCTATTGCCATTAATTGTAGGGGATGCATGCACAACATCGCCGGTTTGGTATTTCCATTTTTGGTTTCCGCTAGTGGCATCAATAGCGTATAGGTTGCCGTCACCGCTACCCCAAAAGACCGTACCATTGGCCACCGATGGTGAGGACAGGTAATAATCCCAGAGGTCATAGTTTTTTTCTCCTTCGGATTTAAACTTCCATATTAATTTACCGGTATTCTTATGCAAGGCGTACAAATGCCCATCAGCACTGCCAAAATAGACCATGTTCTGATAGCTAGCGGCTGAAGAGTGTAGTGCTCCTTCGGTTTTAAATCGCCATAGCTCTTTGCCCGAATCTTTGGACAAAGCGTAAAAATTATGATCTGCGCTTCCAAAATATACAACGTTGTCTACAAGAAGCGCGGAGGAGTATACACGACCATCGGTTTTAAACTTCCACAAAACATTATCTTGCCCAAATAGGAGGGTTTGGTTTATGATCGCAAATAAAAATAGGAGTACAATTTTAGCCATTACTAATGTGCTTTAGGGTTTTTATAAGATTAAATAACGGGTCAAAAATAATAAGGACGGATGGAAAATTAGCTTAAAGCCACGTTAATTAGTGTTTATAAACCGTACTTATAATCCATACAAAAAATACCCAATTTGCCTTTCCACAACCTTTTTGCCCTGTTTTGCAACAAAAATGATCGCTATTTCAAGGAAGATTTTAGTTTTGGCTTACCAAACCAAACCCCATACCCATGAGACATATTATTTTAACCATTGCCCTAAGTGTATTCGCTACTGGTTTATTTGCCCAAGAAGGGCTTAAGTTCGGTATTCAGGGAGGGCTACCGTTCAATGACTTTAATGATGAAGTTGGTGTAGTTGTAGGCGTGGAAATAGGTCATATGTGGGCCTTGGGAGAAGTTGTGGACCTAGGCGTAATGGCCAGTTACATATAGGGATTCCATGAAACGTTTCAGACAGGAACAGTATTGGTTGATCTACCCGACGTACAGTTTGCACCAACGGCCGCTTCGGCCAGGATATGGCCTTCCAACTCATTTTCTATTGGGATAGAAGGTGGTTATGCATTTGGTATTAATGATGGCAATGACGGAGGGCTTTACTATAGGCCGCTGCTCGGCTATTTGTTCGGTACAACTACCGAAGTAAATCTTTCTTATACCACGGTAGAATTGGATCAAAGATCATGGACCACGGTTAACCTTGGTTTATTGTACACTTTGGACCTATATGGCAGACGCCGGTAATTGCCTAATTTGAGAAGCAACTTTGCATGGTAGTGACCACCATCTAACAGAAAGGATTATTATATTTGATATAATGAATATCCAGATAGTTCCTTGGATTCTGTTTCGTAAAATCACACCAGAGCATGATCGTTGACATCTACGAATACTTTAAACGGCATCCTAAATTCAATAAGCGGATAGGAAACAATTTCTTGTTGGTAGAATATAAATGCCCGCTAAATGTTGAAGAGTTTCAACTATGGACAGAATCGCACTTAATCACCTACGTAATCAGTGGCAAAAAGGATTGGATCACCCCAGGAAAGACGTATAGCTTAACGGAAGGCAAAGCGATCTTTGTAAAAAAGGGCGTATACACCACCAAACAATACATGGACAACGATTATTGTGTAATGTTGTTTTTTATGAACGACGACTTCATTAAGGATTTCATTGCGGAAAACCTATTGGGAACGGACAATGAGTCTGCGGTGAGTACCGAAAGTAATGTAACGCTGATACATACCGATCACTATTTCGAAACTTTGGTAAACAGCATCTTCAATTATTTGAAATTGGGTGAATCCATACCCCAGAACCTTGTGGAAATTAAGTTTAAGGAACTTCTCTTTAATATTACCCTTAATCCACGGAACAAAGAGTTTCAAACTATGATTAGAAACATTGGGCAATCTGTGAAGAGCAGTATGCAATATGTGATGGATAGGAATTTTCAGTACGATCTTCCCATATCTGCCTTTGCAAAACTTTGTGGAAGGAGCCTCTCTAGTTTTAAACGCGATTTTAAGAGTCATTTCGGTACAACCCCCGCTAAATGGCTAATTGATAAAAGGCTCAGCTATGCTAAAACACTTTTAAGAAGCACGGAACTAAATGTAAACCAGGTTTGTTATGAGAGCGGTTTTAAAAATAGCTCTCACTTCATCAAATCATTTAAAAATCATTTTAAACTTACCCCAAATCAGTTTAAATCTTCCGCTAATTAACTTATCCTTTTCATAAGTACCACTAGACCTAAAGTCATTCGGACCTAGTAGCACATTTTTTGGTCCTGGGAACACATACGCCCAAAAACAATCGCTATAGTTTTGCTTTGTTGATTTAAAACAAGCGATATGTCCAATACACTATTTTTAACCAAGAGGTTGCTGAGAAAAGCAAATATCCTCCATAACAGAACACCGGTATACTTAAGACAGTCCAAACTGAACGAGCAATATCTGAAAGATCCCAAATTGGCCATGATTACGGATTGTGCCGAGGTATTGGGTAAGGACCTTCATGACCCTTTTAGAACCACGGTCACTATAAACAAAGAATTACAGGTACCCTTTAGGGTTGGTGTTCATAGCGCTGTGGGCGGAGATCATGACCATCCCAATCCTGGCGATATGCTCTGTGCTACACTGGCATCTTGTTTAGAAAGTACCCTAAGAATGATCGCCAATCGGTTCGATATTACCCTTACCTATACCAGGGTGCGGGTATCGGCCTTGGTAGATGTACGGGGAACACTGAGGATAGATCTTACTACTCCGGTAGGTTTTCAATCCATGCATGTTGAGTTGGAAGTAGCTGCGAAGGGTCTTAACAAAAAAGTACTGAATACATTGATACAAGGATCCAAAAAGAGTTGCATCATCTATCAAACCTTAATAAAAACACTGCCAATTACCATAGACGTAATTACAGATAAACCTAATAAATAAATACATAACCAATAAATCATAAACAGTATGGAAGTTTTAGAACAGACAAAAAAAATTTCGAACAAAACCATCACAGAATTACAAATAGCCTTTCGCAAGCGAGCCGCACAACATGACGCGTCTGGGAGTTTTGTAATTGAGAACTACAGCGTCCTAAAAAAACATCGTCTTTTTTCGGCCATGGTACCGGAAGAATTGGGAGGTTTGGGTATGACTTATGAAGAAATGTGCCTACTCCTAAAAAGTCTGGCGCATGCCTGTGGCTCTACAGCCTTGGCATTTTCTATGCATCAGCATTTAGTAGCCGCAGCGGTTTGGAAGTATAAGAAGAAAGGCGTAGGTATGGAAATGCTTATGCGTGTTGCAGATGAACAACTTGTACTGGTAAGTACAGGCGCAAGGGATTGGTTGGGCTCCAATGGGGAACTGCGCCAAGTGGAAGGTGGTTACCTCTTAAGCGCTCAAAAGCATTTTGCCAGTCAATCTATCGGCGGCGATGTGGCCATTACCAGTGCGCCTTATTGTAACGAGAAGGGAGAATGGAAAGTTTTGCATTTTTCTGTACCTACAAAAACTCCTGGAGTGTCGGTAATGGAAGACTGGGACGTTTTGGGCATGCGAGGAACGGGTTCCCACGGACTTTCTTTTGACAAGGTCTTTGTTCCACAAACGGCTATTTCCTTAGAACGCAATAGGGATGAATTTCATCCGGTATGGAACGTAGTCTTAACGGTCGCCATGCCGCTTATTATGTCGGTCTACGTAGGTATTGCGGAACGTGCTGTTGAAATTACTCTAGCAAAGGCAAAAAAGGGATCAAGAGATCAAGGACATCTAAAATATTGCATTGGTCGGTTATACAACCGTTTGCTAGCTGCGCAAACACAATGGGAGGCCATGTGTACCATTACCAATAATTTCGATTTTTCCATAGAAAAGGACAATTCCGTAAATATATTAAGTCTTAAGACCAATGTAGCGGAACTGTGTAAGGAAACCGTAAGTTTGGCCATGGAGACAATGGGTGGTCAAAGTTTTTATAAAAAGAACGAATTGGAACGTTTGTTCAGGGATGTACAGGCCGCTGCTTTTCATCCACTGCCCAAATGGGATCAGTACGGATTTACTGGGGAAAGGTTGATGTAGTACCAGTTATTGGTTGAAAGTAGGTAGTGTTTGGTTTATAGCGTGCACTGAACACTATTTACTTCCCTTCTTATTTGTGAAACACTATGTGCCCATTGGCGCCCTCTGGGAAAAGTAACCTAGTAAATAACCCAATGTACCAATTAAGAAACCTCAAAATTATTTTGTAGCTGTTGTTTATATATTTAGTCTGTAACATAATCTTGGTTAATTGCTGACTGCTTATTGTTCATTGCTTATTGTTTATTGTTAACTGCTAATTGTTAATTGTTAATTGTTTATTGTTAACTGTTAACTGCTAATTGTCCATTGCTAATTGCTAACTGATAACTGTTAATTGTTCATCGTTCATTGGCCCATGCCACTGCCTTATGCGCGTGGATCTTCCCGGTATCAAAGGTGGGTAAGGTAACTTCACCGTCCGGTACCAAAATTGAAAGTTCCGTACAGGCCATAACCACCCCTTGTGCCCCTTGTTTTTGTAATTTGATTATGATATCCTTAATGGTTTGTTTTGAGGATTCCGAAAATTGGCCTTTCAATAACTCGGTGTAGATCATGGTATGGATAATCTGTCTATCCGCTTCCTCGGGTATCACTACCTCCACCCCATAGACTTCCTTAAGTATCTTGGTATAGAAATCCATTTCCATTGTAAACTTTGTTCCTAACAGGGCTACTTTTTTAAGTCCTTGTGCTTGTATTTTCTCTCCGGTAGCCTCGGCAATATGTAAAAAGGGAATGTTTACATTTTCTTTTATGTAATCGCTTACCAAATGGATAAGATTAGTGCAAAGCACTACAATGTCTGCCCCTGCGCGCTCCAATTGCTGTGCGGATTTTTTCATTATTGCGCCAATGGCTTCCCAGTCCCCTTTAACGGTCAATTGTTCTATTTCATCAAAATCAACAGTTACCATAATGCTTTTGGCAATATGCGATCTGCCTAAAAGTGCATTGGTCTGTTGGTTGATATACTCATAATAAAGCTTGGACGATTGCCAACCCATTCCTCCTATTAATCCAATTGTCTTCATGTCTTTTTGTTTTTGGCCACAAACGTTCAAAAGAAACGATAGGTAGCTTTGATTAAAAATGTATTACGTGCTTGCTTATTAAAAATTTGCTCCCTAAAACTGTTTATAACCCCTCCGTTTGGCATGCCAAAGTCCGCGACATCCTGTGCCCATACCAAAAATATTTCGGAGCCCGGTTTGTACTCAAAACGTACTACCAAATTTGACCGAAACTGGGCGAAGGAAAAATCTGGATTGCTAAAACTATAATCTACCAAACCATTTTGGTTTTCGTCTACTAAAAACCTATCCTGTTCATTGGTACGAGCCAGTTGTTGTTGGTTATAGAAAGCCAATTGCTCATTTTGTACGGTAGCCAAAGGTTCAACCACCTTACCAAAATCAGTATATCTGGCCGTAGTAACAAAGGGTTCGGCATAATACTGTATGGACAGGTTTGGGTTTATGGTATAGTTTAATCGGAAAGCCATGCTAAAGGTATCCTGATCTAAACGCGACATAATATATAACTGTTCATTATTGAAGTTTACCGTCTCGTTGTATTGTATTCGATGTCTAATTGCCGAATATCGGGGAGCTAGGGAAATCTGTAATTGATCTAAAGGTTGCCAGGTAACTCTAATACCATTTTCCAATAGAAAATAACTATCCGTATCACCGGTTTTTGTCCATCCATCCCAATTAAAAAAGAGTCTTTTTGTACTATCTGAGCCCAGTGCCCACCAAGCTCCATATTGCTCGGGCAGATACAATCTAGGACCTCCCCTTAGTAGCGATTTGGAATAGATATGTGGTTGGGAGAACCATCCTAGGGTAGCGCTCCAGTTATTATTAAAGATGCCATTGGCCTCAATATCCCAATCAAAATAATTAAAGTTACCCTCAAAATCCCACGCCCGCCAATGCTTATACCCTACTGATGCCTTTCTGAAAATTCCAAAGGGCCCTACAGAATTATAAGTTATTCCCGCGTAGTTTTGGATGTCATCCGCTTCTCGTAAAAAGCCCACATCGTTAAGTTCCAATTCCGGGGAACGCCAGGTAAGGCCTGTCTCAAATTTTATATGTCCCTTCCCCGCCTTGCCAAACCTTACATCACCCCCGGTTCCGGTAAGCGATGTTCTTTCGTCATCTACGTCTACATGATCTGCATCTACCCGCTGAAATAAATGGGTAATGGATGTTTGCGTATTTAGAATAGCCTCGGCACTGCCTTTTACATGGCTCACTACCATATTGGCTCCCAGATACCAAGTGCGACCTTGCCATTGATGCATAAAATCCAGACCGGCAGTTTGGGCAGATTTATGTAAAAAGTCAACATTATCCGTAAGCCTTCTATTTGTTGATGTAATAATTCCTCCAAAAAAGGTATTCTTGTTGTTAAAGTCTTGTTGAACCCTACCAATAAAATAGTTGGTAAGCGGTTCAACTATTTCTTTGCGCTCATTTCCATCGACGGATATTCTGGCGCGTTCAGCAGAAGTTACGGTCTCCATTACCGCAACCGAGAGACCGTTCTTTGTTTTTCCGCTGAATTTTACAGCACCTAGAATGGTGGTACGCTCGGGGATATCAACGAACTGGCCTTCCATGCCTTGTACGGAACCTTGCGGTGTTCTACCTATTCGTCTAGAATAAAAGAGGTTGTCACTACTAAACGGTCCGCCTATTATTGGTGCGGAAAATTGGTAGTCGAAGATGTTTTTATTTTCTACAAAGAAAGGCCGCTGTTCCTCAAAAAAAAGTTGAAATCCGTCTAGCGCTATTGCGGCCGGGTCGGCCTCCACCTGTCCAAAATCGGGATTTACCGTAAAATCCAACGTTAGGTCGTTGGTGATCCCAATTTTACCGTCTATTCCGGCATTTATGGTGGTCACATTTGCATTTTTATAGGAATTTAAGGGTTCTTTCTCAAAAGTTTCCAAAGCGGTTACCGCAAAAGGTTGAATTTCAAATTGCTTTTGTGCCCTAAGATTTTTAAGTCCATGCAACTGACCAAACTCACTTATCCAACCCGAGGCATCCAAGGGAACCCTTTGCCATACCGAAGTTTCGTTGTTCCGAAAATAGTTACGAACCACTTGAAGGCCCCATACCTGATCTTTAGCGGCTCCAAAACGCAATTGACTCAGTGGAACCTTCATTTCGCCCGTCCAACCTTCTTTACTTCTGCTACTTTTTGCATACCATATGGGGTTCCAAGTAAGGTCTTCCACGGTACCATTAAGAGAAAGTACCTTATCGCCTTTTACTCCCGCTGCCGTTATGGTAAGGGAAAAAGCCGATCGTAGATCGTGAAAACTATCCAATATCAAAGTTACCAAGTCACCCTCAAAACCGTCCCTCCTGCTCATCCTACGTACTACGCCGTTGGGTTGGGTATCTAAACAGCTAAAGGCAACATACAGGAATTTGGCATCATAAAGAATCTTAAATTTGGTTTGCTCGGTCGGGTTTGCATTTTCATCGGGTTCGCGTTGTATAAAATCCGTGGCCCAATCTCCAGTATTCCAGACAACCTCATCCAATTTCCCGTCAATGACAGGAAGTTCCCCGTTACCTATTTGTTGGGTTGTATAGACTCTTTTTACAATACCAACAGATTCTTGGGTGTATCCTAGAACGCTCATTAATGCAAATCCTACTGCTACTATTATCTTCCTTAAATGCATGATTAGTTTTGAAATTTTGAATTCTGGGAACAAATGTATTGGGAGGCCAGGGCCTGCACAATTTTTAAAATTGAGCTTCTTTGAGCTGTTCTATGAGAAGATTTCACACTGGGTATCCGTATTGCTGGGAGGACCCAGTTTTACACGGTAAAACGACATATATGCGAAAAATTGAGGGCTTAGTTGAGAAAACTTCAACTACAACTTAGGGTCTGGTTTGTATCTTTGCCTTATGGAATTAAAATATTTTAGGCTCATAAAGACCATTGCCGAAGAGGGCAGCATAGCCAACTCTTCCGAACGTTTGTTTTTAACGCAATCGGCACTTAGTCACCAGCTACGCGAGCTAGAGGAGCGGTTGGGTTTTAAGGTTTTCCATAGAACAAGGAACAAATGGGAGCTTACCCAGGAAGGTAGCGAACTTTATAAGCTGGCAAACAAACTCTTTAGTACCATAGATGAAGGCTTCAGCACTATTAAGAATATAAAGGAGGGTTCCAAGGGAACCATAAAATTAAGTGCAGAATGCCAGTCTTTTTTCCATACTATCCCCGCCTTTATCCAAAAGATGGCTATTCTCTATCCAGAAATTGAAATAGATCTTAGCCTTGGAGCAACGCATCAGACCATTTCCCAAGTATTGTCGGGCGATATAGATATTGCCTTAATGACCACGAAGCCGGCATCTGAGGAATTATCGGACATAGAGGTTTTTGAGGATGAAATACTAGCTATAATGCATCGAGAAAATAAGTTGAACGACCTGGAGTATCTGGATGCCAGCCATTTTGCTTCGGTTCATTTGCTGATCAATTCTTTTCCATTAGAAGGTGTTTCGGTCTATGAGCATTTACTTCGACCCAATAAAATAAACCCTAAAAAAATCTCAGCAATACCCTTTACCGAAATTACATTGGAAATGGTTGCTGCCAATATGGGTATTATGTGTGCACCCAAATGGCAGTTAAAATCATTTAAGTTGTCCGAAGATCTGGTTTTTAAACGAATAGGGAAACACGGACTTAAACGTAAGCACTACCTGGTGGTGAAACAGGCACATCGAAATAAAAAATATATCCACGATTTTATTTCAAGTTTCGAAGAGGATTTTAGTTCGTAGTATCCGTAGTTTGTTCTAAACGAGTATTTACCATCAACCTAGTAAAACTAGGTAACACAACTATATAGCCTAGTGCCCACCGCCTTACGTTTTAGTAAAACGATGAGCCTTCGGCTTCGACTAAACTAGAGCAAAAACAATTTTTTGATAAGCTTCGTACGCATCTTATAATAAGTCTTTTTAAAGGCCGGTCCGGCAGAACGGAGACCGGTATTGCAGAAAATACCAATGGTCATTTGTTGTTTTGGAAAATAATAGAGGTCTGTAGTAATGCCTATACCCCTGCCAGAGTGGCCCATAAGCAATTTATATGGAAACGATTTATCGATCATTATACCTAAGCCATAGTCCGGATCCTTATCATTGTCTGGCGTGGTCATTTCCTTTAAAATTTCTTCGCTAAGAATTTCGCCGGCAAACAGTTTTTCCATAAAATGAGCTGCTTCTGAAATTGGAGCGTACACGCCATCATCCCCACTGTACCAATTTGTGGTCTCTATGGTCTCAGCTGACAGGTTTTCAATGATATTATCCTGATTTATATCTCCATAATGATTTACCAATCGCTTTGGTGGGGTTTCTTTGTAGTATGTATCTTTTAAACCATATTGGGCTATAATGTTTTGGCGTAGATAAGTAGCATGCCCTTGTGGTACTATGCTGTCCATTATCATACTCAACAGTAAGTAATTGGTACTGCTATAATTGTACACTCCCAGTACATCCGGTTCCTGGGCAGGTCCGTATCCGTATCTACGGAGTACATTCATATGGCTTAAAGTATCTAGCTTTAAGTTTCCGGTAAGGTAAAGTTCGTTTAACTTGGGGTCGCGGTTGTAATTTTTAAAGCCACTGGTATGGCCTAACAAGTGCCTAACGGTTACAACATTGGCATTGGGTATATTGTCTATAATCTCCTTGGGCAAGTATTTTCGTATCCTATCATCCAGGTTTAATTTGCCTTTGTCAACCATCTTAAGTATGGCTACCGCATTATACGTTTTACCGATGCTGGCCAGACCAAAAATATCATTGGGCTTAAGGGGTACCTTATTTTCCAGATCCGAATAACCCGATACGCCTACCCATTCGCCATATTTTGGGCCTTTAATGTAAACCGCAAGACCAGTAAGGTTTTTTGCCGTGGCATCGTCCATAAACTTCTGTATGGTCCGCAACTTGCGGTGTGGAGCTTCTTGAGCGAGAAGGGGGAACTGACCGCCCAACAATACCAATAAAGTGATTTTGATAAAATTTTTGTGTGCAATTTTCATGTGTTCAATTTTTAAATGATGTTCCACAAAGAAAATTTACATCCCTCATTTTTTAAAGCCAGGGGAGATCAAAAACAGTAAGTTGCTATCAATTTAGGGTTAAAGTGCTATGATACCACTTCCGAAATGTAGAAGCTTTGGGTCTACTGACCGTAACATTGGAAATATCAATATCCATTTCTTCGACCTTTACGGATACTTTTCCATAAGTTGAAGATGCTATGGAAATTATTATTTGGTGATGTATAATAAGGCTACGGGTAACCGGAAAAAATAATTCCTCTGGTAAAAGCGAAGCCAATTTACTGAGCGTACCGTGAAAAATATAAAATTCGCCATTGACCATAAATACTTTTACTACCCCAAACTCGCTTTTCGCCATGCGGATATCCTTTACTTGTGAAATGTACTCATCGTTTTTCCTTAAAAGTTTAATGGAATGCGATTTAGGGTCCAGTTTAGATGATAACTCGTTGAACTTTTGGTCGGATTTATCTAAATCCATAGCGGTCAGTTTCCATTTTTTATAGAAATGGGTCGTCCATTTTACCAAGGTAAGTAGCAGGGCAACAAAAAAAGTGATCAGGTTTATGGTAAGTAGTTCTTGCCAGGTGTAGAAATCATCCCCAATGATTACGATATAGGCATTGCCAAGTACATTAATGGTAAAGAGGAGGGCAAGGGTAAGATATAGCAGGTTATAACCAAAGCGTTTTTTGGGGCTTATTGTCCAACTATATTTCTTTTCGAGCCGCAAATCTATAAGCCGATACAGTTCTGTAATGGGAACGGAAAAGGCAATGGCTACTAAAAATTCTTTCAGAATGAAATCGGGATTGGAGGGGTCAAAAACAAAATTGACAACCATATTGGCTACAGAGCCCAATAAAATAGGTTCTAGAAGGCGCCAATAATTTATGGACTTAAGCAATTTCATCGTAGCATTTTTGTAGGCAACATCCGCACCCAAAAGATATTCCTTTTTTTGGTTTGTTACCATTTTCACCTAAAAATTTTCGTTTACTTTCTGCCCCGTTTCACTTAAGTAGTATCTCCATTGAGGTAATAGTTAACTGCTCACAATCAACTGTTCATTGTTCATTGCTAATTGCTAATTGTAATTGTTAAAGATCAATCTGGCAAATCTTTGCATGCATTGCTATCCCACCAACAGTTTTCTAAACAGGGGGCTTTAACAAAACTAAGTTCGCAGTCCGAAATTGCTTTGGCAATGACACGGTCTAGGCAGTCCCAGATTTCGTCACGGTCTGTCTTATCGGTGCACAGGTCTATTACCTTGCGCACCTCCTCTTGGGTAAGCAGCACATCGGTACCTTTTTCCATACGTTCCGTACCAATATACACTGCCAGCAAACCATTTTTAATTAGGCCTACTGCAGCCCACTTGTAGCCAAAGGATTTGCCTTTCCTATCATGTATACTGCCCTGTCCTTCATGGTAAGTATACCCCAAAGATTTTACACTGCCATTTGTCTTAAAATTTACCTTGGAAAAATGCATGTCACCAAAATGAGAGCTTATACTTTGGTCAAAGGCACTGGGTTCCTTGCCAGTTCTGCACTGTGCAAGACAAAAAAGCACGATCAGCGCCAATAGGGCACGTAAAAGCTGCTTTAGCACTCGCATTACAGACATACTGGAAGGTATTTAGAGTTAACGATTTGCTTTGGATGGCAAAGGATTATGGGGTAGCTGATCGCATTTTGATTGATTGACACTTCCAAAATAGGATATATCCAACCGCATGGTAAGAAAATATGTATAATTGGTAGTGTATACTGTATAAGTGGCAAAAGGGAAAGCGCGCCATAGCGTTATAATTAAAGATTAATACGCGGTTGTTTACCTTTGCGTCCATAAACGACCATTGTGCACTTACATTTTAAATGTTACAAACCTTACGGCGTACTCAGCCAGTTAAGTTCCAACGATGCAAGAGAAGTGCGTAAAAAAAAGTTTTTAAGTACTATGCACAACTTTCCCACGGGAACTATGCCCATAGGTAGGCTAGATGAAAAATCTGAAGGATTATTATTACTTACCACGGACGGGAAACTTAGTGATGCCATAAACCGTAACGGTACTGAAAAAGAGTACCATGTACAATTGGATGGGGTTATTACACCCGAGGCCATAAGGTTGTTGAGCGCTGGGGTGACCATCGGTTTTGAAGGCAAAAAATATAAGACCAAACCTTGTACTGTGACCAAATTGACCACTTCCCCTGCCCTACCGCCACCAAGTCCGCAGTTACGCCTAGGTCGCCATCGCCCTAACAGTTGGATTAGTATTACATTAAAAGAGGGCAAGTTTAGACAAGTACGCAAAATGACGGCTGCCGTTGGTTTTCCTACACTCCGATTGGTACGGGTACGCATCGGGGATATAGTTTTGAAAGGTTTAACGGAAGGAGAAGTACAACCTTTGGTAAAACTGTAGTCAATACTCCATACTCTTACTTACAATTCATACTAGATATCAAGAATTTGTTTGTCATTCTAAGGTGTATTCAAATAATCTTTTGTTAAAATATTATTAAAAAAGATTAAACAAACGCAACCAATTTACTTTATACTTATCTTTTATGAAAAGTCAACAAAACCATTGACATTTCGACTTTATTGTCATAAAAGAGTCTAATAATCAATTAAAACCTACTATATTGATGAAAATGGATATATTTTAAATCAAGAGGTGTTTGTTTTATTGTTGATTTAATACTTTTATTTATAAAACAATTTTCAACATTAAAACTGAACACTATGAAAAAAATTCTCCACATGAAGAGCGTCTTGCTCTTAAGTGTTTTTTCGCTTTTCGTTTTGTCTTGCGAAAACAATGACGACGATGCCGGATCAGCAAAAGAATCCCAGAAAAACATTGTAGAAACGGCACAGGATACAGATTTGCTCTCTAGTCTTGTAGCAGCCCTTACCGCTGCAGATGTAAGTGATGCCTCTAACCTTATTGGCACCCTAAGCGGTGAAGGACCTTTTACAGTATTTGCTCCTACCAATGATGCCTTTAATGCCCTTTTGGCATCCCTGGACGATTATAGTACTCTCGAAGATTTTGACGATGAGGCAGATAGGGCCATACTCGCCACTATTCTTAAGTATCATGTTATTCCGGATATCGCAGCCACTTCTTCCGATCTAAGTGATGGGCAAGAACTTACTACAGTGCAAGGGGAAAAACTAACGGTAAATTTAGAAGGTGGTGTGTTTATACAAGATGCAACCGATGTTGATGCCGAAGTAGTACTTGCCAATGTAGAGACCAGCAACGGAGTAGTGCATGCCATAAACAAAGTATTATTGCCACAAGAAATTATTGATGCCCTAAATGATAGCGATGGGGATGACCTGGTAGATGTCGTTATCAATACAGAAAGTCTATCCTTGCTAGAGGCTGCAGTTATAAAGGCCGGTCTTGTAGACACACTTAAGGGCGAAGGGCCGTTTACAGTCTTTGCCCCCACAGACGACGCTTTTATAGCCCTTCTCGGAGTATTGGGAGATAACTACAACAGTTTAGACGATTTTGATGAGGAAGCCGAAATACAACTATTGAAAGATATTCTTCTCTACCACGTATTGCCGGTTAAAGTATTGGAAGCCGATTTAGGAGCCGGAACGGTACCAACTGCCCTACCCGATAACTCCTTGGAGGTTATTGCTTCTGGAGAAACGTTTGTCATCGGTGATGCTTCCGACACAGATGCTAATATTACAGGTACGGATATTATGGCTTCCAATGGGGTAGCACATACAATTGATAAGGTACTATTACCGCAATCTGCCATCGACTTTGTAGCCAGTTTGGCTCTTAAAAATATTGTGGAACTGGCTGTAGCTACGGACGACCTTAGTTTGTTGGTTGATGCATTGGGTACCGCAGATGCAGGTCTTGTACAACTGTTGGGTGGGGACGGACCATTTACCGTCTTTGCGCCTACCAATGCAGCATTTGTAGCGCTTTTAGATGCGTTAGGCGATGACTACACTAGTCTGGCCGACTTTGATAGCCCGGGCGAAAAAGAGCTTTTGGTAAAAGTACTTACCTATCATGTTGTGGCCGGTACTGCAGCTTTTTCTACTGATCTGAGCGAAGGTCAGGAGATAACCACAGAGCAGGGCGAAAACGTAAGCGTTGCCCTTACCGGTGGTGTCTTTATTAAAGATGCTACGGATATGCCCGCTGAAGTGGTAGGCCCAGATAATGAAGCTAGCAACGGTGTGGTGCATATTGTCAACAAAGTACTGTTGCCACAAGAGGTATTAGATCTTTTGGCTGCGATGAGCCTGGGAACAATTGTGGATATTGCCGTTGCCACCGACGATCTCAGCCTTTTGGTAGAAGCATTGGGCACGGCCGATGCCGGTTTGGTTGAAACACTATCCGGAATGGGGCCCTTTACCGTATTTGCACCTACCAATGCCGCCTTTACAGATTTGCTACACGCTCTGGGAGATGACTTTCATAGCCTAGCGGATTTTGATACCCCGGCCGAAAAAGAGCTCTTGGTAAAAGTACTCACTTATCATGTAGTATCAGGTATTGCAGCCTTTTCCACCGACTTAAGCAATGGACAACAAATTACCACGGAACAAGGCGAAAATGTTACGGTAAGTCTAAGCGGAGGAGTCTTTATTGAAGATGCCACACATACACCCGCCGAAGTGGTAGGCCCAGATAATGAAGCTAGCAACGGTGTGGTGCATATTATCAACAAAGTACTGTTGCCGCAAGAGGTATTGGATATCCTTAATCCACCAACACCGAATATTGTGCAGTTGGCACAGTCGGTAAGTGATTTGGATCTTTTGGTGGCTGCCCTAATACAAGCCGACGCAGGCTTTGTAGCAACCTTGGGAGGTAATGGACCCTTTACTGTCTTTGCACCTACCAACCACGCTTTTGTAGAATTGTTGGACGCCTTGGGTGATGATTTCCACAGTCTGGCCGATTTTGATACGCAAGCAGAAAAAGAACTATTGGCCAAAGTACTTAGCTATCATGTGGTGCCCGGTATTGCAGTTGCTTCGGGAGATCTTACCAGTCATACCGAGATTTTTACCCTACAGGGCGAATCCTTTGAAGCCATTCCGGGCCATCCAATTCGTATAAAGGATAAAACCAACGACAATGCCGACATTGTAGGCCCGGATAATGAAGCCAGTAACGGCATAGTACATATTATTGATAAGGTTTTGTTGCCACAAGAAGTATTAGATCTTCTGAGTCCACCTAGCCACTGATATTGGATTGTTTAATTAATTTCAAAACTTCCTTGGAAAACTCCAGGGAAGTTTTTTTATAGCATTTCATGACGGTACAAATATTAGAGATGGCTCATTTTATTAAATCCCTGGATAAACTCCCTAGGACTTCTCCCTTTAATTTTTTTAAAGGTCCTGTTAAAATGCCCTACACTTTCAAAACCTGTAAGAAATGCTATTTCAGAAATATTCCAATCAGTTTGCAATAGGTACTGACAAGCTTTTTCTACCCTTGCCGTATTTAAAAAAGTAACAAAGGTATTCCCAAAAGATTTTTTAAACCACCTACAAAAAGATTCCGGGGTAAGATTGGTATACTGCGCCATTTTTTCAACGCTCAGGGATTTATCCAAATTCTCCAGTACATATTTGGTGGTCCTGGATATTTTGGTCTCATGCCGATTGTTTATCTGTTTTGTATTGTAATCGATAGTGGAGAGTTTCTGATAGTTCTCATCGAACATCAACACATGTAAGATTTTGAGCAAAACACTAACTTGTTCTATGCCCTGGTATTCATCAAAAGAGAGCATCAGATCTAACAGTTCTTTTTTGGGCGCCAAATACTGCAACCCAAAATTGGCCTTTTGGAACAAATCTGAAAATTGCCTACACTCCGGCAGCCTATATAAGGTTTGTTTGTTGAACTGAAAAACTGCAGCTTCCTGAGGATTGTTTCCACCATCATTATGAGACACCCAATGATGTGGTAGGTTTTCGCCCAATAGTACTAAATCCATATCATAATACTGCGCAATACTATCACCTACAAAACGAGTACCAGTACCTCTATTGATTAAAGTAAGCTCCAATTCTGGATGGTAATGCCATTTTGGCTCTAACCGATCTTCATTGACCTTAAAAAAATTAAAGGAATGATCTTGTTGTAATAGCGGTATAATTTCTAATTCTGGTTTCAAAAATATCTTATTTTACCCCAAAATATACCATAAAATATGTTATCATGATAGTATATGCATGTTTTTGGTTAAAATTGGGTAATTGTAAATCAATTTTCACATGTAGTTTAGTACTAATTAAATTATAGACTTCATGAAAGGTTTAAATTTGGATCAAGAATATACGGTCTCCGAAGCAGAAATTAAATTCTACCAAAAGAATAGGTATATTAAACTAAAACAAGTTTTGGATAAGGATACTCTTGCCCATTACAATACCATAATTTCTGACAAGGTAAACGAATTAAATAGCGAAGAAGTGCCTATGGAGCAACGCGATACCTATGGGAAGGCCTTTTTGCAGTTGTTTAATTTATGGACAAAAGATGAGGCTATTAAAGAGTTTGTGTTCAGCAAACGCATTGCCAAAATAGCTGCGGATTTAATGCAAGTAGATGGTGTACGACTTTATCATGACCAGGCCCTTTTTAAAGAAGCCGGAGGTGGTATTACCCCCTGGCATGCCGATCAATACTATTGGCCATTGGAAACCGACAAAACTATAACGGCTTGGATTCCCTTACAGGCAACCCCTTTAAATATGGGCCCTTTGGAGTTTAGTGCGGGGAGCCACAAAATAATGGATGGCAGGGAACTTGCCATTAGCGATGAAAGTGAGGCGCAAATACAAAAACGATTGAAGGTAACCGACTATACCCACGTTATTGAACCTTTTGAAATTGGTGAAATCAGTTTTCACTCGGGGTGGGTATTTCATAGGGCCGGTGCCAATAGCACAGAACAAATGCGAAAGGTGATGACCATCATTTATATGGATCGGGACATGAAACTAAAAGAACCCTCCAATGATGGTCAAATGAATGATTGGAATACCTGGTGCCCCGGCGCAAATATTGGAGAGGTAATCAACACGCCATTAAACCCAGTTTTGTACTAAGGTCCCTTTTAAGTTTTAAGTACCTAGTCCTTGCTCTTGCTTAGCATAGAATGCATTACAAACCATCTTCTCTATGAAGGGTATGTGTTTTCTGATGTATTTGTTGATCAAGGATTTTTCCCAATCGATCTATTATGCCAACAACCAAGGCATTGCCCATTAGAAAGGCTCTTTTGGTGGCCGATACCCCATTTAATTCGGTGTGATTATCCGGAAACATATTTAAACGTTCCAACTCTATCGGGGTTAATCGTCTAAGCCTTCCTCCCTGCTGCACCACATGCTTAAATCTTGTGGGGGTCTTCCCCCCTTCCTTGGTAATAATTGTACGCGATGCATTGTCCAGCGCTTCAGGGAACACCATACCACCCTCTATGTAAGTGTAGTGGAAATCTAACTTTTTGTTGTATCGGGCTTCGTTTTTGGCACCTTTAAGATATTTCCATCCTTTGGGACTATGAATGTCCTCATCCCGAATAAAAAAAGATTCCGGCACCAACGATTCCTCAAGCAAAATATCTCCTAAGGTAGTACGCGGCCCGGTATAATCGGGAAAACTTTTGTTGGTTACATAGGTGCCCTTATACATAAGACCACTATTTAAAAAAGGGCTTGCCTTACCTCCCAGATTAAAAGTAGCGGATACCGCTGCAAGATCCTCTTCCAAGGTACCTTGGTAACTGTTATCGTTAAAAGTCTTTATCTGAAAAGCATGTGCAAAAACCCCATCGGTTTGCAACCAATTTTCTTTCTCAGTGGTTTGGACCATCCTATTGTATAGTCCGGAATCTTGGTGGTAGGCCAGTATAAAAATCCGTCTTCTGCGTTGTGGCATTCCATATTCAGCGGCATTTATTACGCGCCATTCCACGGCGTAACCCAAATTGTTGAGGGAAGCCAGCATAACGGCAAAGTCGCGCCCACGCTGTTTAGATGGAGATTTTAAAAGGCGATCTACATTTTCTAAAAGCAAATACTTGGGTTTGTTCACTTTTTTTCTTAGAATGGCCTCTATACTCCACCATAATACGCCTTTTTTACCGATTAGTCCTTCGGAATTTTTTAGACTTGTGGCCACGGAATAATCCTGACATGGAAACCCACCTACCAGCAGGTCATGATCCGGAATGGTATGCCATTTGTTTTCTACCACATCAGCAATGTTCTCTACACTATGTTCGGCTTGTGGCCAACGGTTTTTATATATCCGGCTTGCCTGTTGCTTTTTGGTACTAGGCTCCCATTGGTTGCTCCAGATTACTTCGTAATTACAATCTTTTCTTCTGGGATAACCTTCCAGCCCAATTCTAAAACCCCCTACTCCCGCAAATAATTCTACCACCTTTAAGGCCATAATCTATATTAACTGATCATCTTTATTCAGGTATCTAAAATATCCCCTTTTTTGATAGCATACTATTACATAATACGAATCCATGGCTTTTTTTTCAACAAAGCATGGCTTGGGTATCGTCTTTTCTAGGCATGATGGTTTTGAAAGTGATGAGCCAATTTCTAACAACGGCGAAACTTGGGACGACAGTTGGAACCCCATTTGGTATGTTAAAACACAAATCGATGGTTTGGGCTGAACAGCAGAAATGCGCATATCGCTTGGTCAGCTCCGTTTCGGAAAGGATAAAGAACAGATTTGGGGCCTACAATTTTTACGCGATTATTTTAGGGTAGTTTCCTTTTGCAACGTTTTTATATCTGCTATCAATTGTGAAATGGCAGTCTTGTTAAGACCATTGTAAATACCTCTAATGTGTTTACTTTTATCTATCAATATAAAATTTTCAGTATGCAAAAAATCGTTCTCATCTTTTGTAATGCCTAAATCTTCCTCAACAAAATAGGCATAGCGACCAAGATCATATATTTGTTTTCTTTCTCCCGTTGCCAAGTGCCATTTATTGGGCTGCACTCCTTTATCTTCTCCATAGTTTCTTAATATAGGGACGGAATCTATCTCCGGGGTCACTGAATGGGACAGCAGCAGCACACCATTGTCCTTCTTAAAGGCTTCCTGTATCAATGCCATATTGGAAGTCATTTTAGGACAAATACCCGGGCAAGATGTAAAGAAGAAATCCACAACATAAATTTTGTCGGCAAAGGTCTCTTCAGTGATAGTATCCCCGAGCTGATTGATGAGTCGAAATCTTGGAATACGATGCAATGCGTTTATGGAATCGCTATTTTTAGAAAACCAATGAGGACTAAAAGATGCCTCGTTATAATACGGAAGCACCTCGGTTCTACTTGTACGTTCCTTTACCGGTTCTCTAGATTGCTTGCAATTTAAGGCCATGAAGGCCCAAATAAGTATCAGCATCCAAATCTTAACGTTGTACAATTTCATCTTTCAAGGCATAACATAGATTAGACCGTTTTAAACCAAAGACCCTCCCATTTTTGGCTTCATAATTGGCGTAAAGCTTTCCATTTCTTCGCCAAGCCTGCTGCAATCCTTCTTCCTTTCCGTCTACAATACGGTTTTGTCTGGATAATTGCCCGTTTGGGTACCATTTGCTCTGAATGCCCTGCCGAATCCCATTGCTATAGTAAGATTTTGCACTCAGTACACAATTGGGCCACCAGGATTTAACCACCCCTTGCAACCTATTACTACAATAAGTGGCCTCTCGCTGCTTAGATCCGTCTTCGAACCATTTTTGGGACATCCCATCTTTTTTTCCTCCTTTATAGCGTACAATTTCTGCCATTAGGCCATTTGGATAAAAAACAACCGCCTCCCCGCTAAAAGGAAGTTCATTGTAGTACCATTTTCCCTCAGTAGGATGTAGTACTAGCGATTTTTTTGCTACACGCAATGTGTTATCAGGGAGGTTTGTACAACCGCAGACAAACAACAGCATTAGCGGGACCAACTTAATTGATGTTGCTAGGCGTGCCTTGATAATCTCCCGGAAAAATAATGTAATAGGCATTAAGATATAATTCATTTTCTATATGATAATGATATTCTGCTTCTGTAGTATACTGTGTAGTGCTGGTATGTCCGCCAGACTCATCCAAATCCGTAGGATACGTTCCTGTGGAATTACATTTTCTGCCATAGATAAAAAAACCATCAGCCAAAATACCTATTAGCATATCGTCATCTTCAGAAAATGCAGTGGGTTCCAAATGGTAATGATACTCTGCCGGACCAATATGTCCGCCACTATAATCCAAACTAGCAATGGCATCACCTAACGCACCGTTGCCTTCCTGATCATTGAAAATTGCAGCTCCACTTACCGATATTCCAATAGCACCCAGATTGGTAGCTGTGGAAGAACTGGCAAGTTCCGGATTTGCGGATACAGACAGGGTATTAGATCCGTCGTAGTTGGGAATAAGGCTAGGCGTAAGCCCCGTGGCTACAGTGGGTGCAACATACAATGCATTACCTTCTCCCCAGTAAGGGGTAGTGTGGTTGGGCAATCCATTGGTTTCTATAACCACATTGGCGCCATCCAAGTAAATATCCGTATTCTCGGTATCAAAGGCGGCAAATGCCAAATGTAATTCTGATACCTCAACGTCATCATCGTTTATGCCCATTGCCGAATCATCGTCCTCATCATTGCTACAGGCCATAAAGCCTAAAAGTATTGCACATCCCAAGAATCCCACGGGTAATGTTCTGGTTACTATACTATTCTTTTTCATGATATGATTTATCAATTTGTTTATTTATGCCCAGGTTTTCCATGCCCCTTTCGATCTGGTTTTGGTGCTTTCTTTATTTCCTCCTTGGAAAGAAATCCGTCTTCATTGATATCTATCTTGGCAAAATCTCTTTTTAAAGGGCCTTTTACTTCCTTTTTGGAAAGTTTACCGTCCTCATCGGTATCCATGTGTTCAAAAAGTTCTGCAATACTGCGCGGTTTTTGTTTGCCTTTGTCCTTGTTACCGGATTGTCCATGCATATTGCAAGACATAAGGGTCCCCAGGGTAACACTGCACAAGAGTATTTTCAATTTGTTATCTGCCATGCTATACTTCGCTTTGTTTTTTATTTAGATGTGAGCTTCTTAAAAAACTTGTGCGATGTAATAGTTTTTTGATAATCGCCTACGAGAAATTAGGTCAATACCAATACAGGCCGCGGGTATGCGGTCAAATAAAAAGTAAATTGAAATTGAGAAAATTAAGGAACTAGAAAGAAAATAACCCCCAACGGTCTTTAGTTATGCACCTTTGATTTTAGGTGCCGAAACATAAAAAACCAGAAAAAATGTAGTCTGCTATATTTGCTTAACACGAACAGCATTCATACCGCGTGTGCCTTTTTCGAGTTCAAAGGACACATTATCATTTTCAGCTATTTCATCGATAAGCCCGCTTACGTGTGTAAAATACTTCTCGTTATTTTCAGAATCAATGATGAATCCAAAACCTTTGGAATGGTCGAAAAAAGAAACTTTACCTTTTCGTACCGGATCAAACTCCTCTACGTCGCCTTCCTCTTTTTTTGGAATACCAAGTACTATGCTCTCTGCATCTACTTTTATTTTCTTGGATGGGTCTGGCGGGGTATCGGTTAAATTGCCTTCATGATCAACATAGGCGAACTGTATTCCTCCACCCTTTTCTTTTGCTTCGGCCTTACGAGCCTCTTTTTTCTTTTGTTTGTCTTCCCGTCTCTTTAAGCGTTTCTTTTCTTTTTCACTCTTATTGAAGGTTTGTTGGGATTTTGCCATTCGATAATTTTAATTACTATTTTGTTTGTTGGTTTTAGAAAAATAAAACCATTTTATCGATCTTGGAACCAATATTATGAATTTATTAAGGTGCTCAAATAACCATGTTTTTGGTGGGGAGACTTCTAATAACCAATACAAAGATAGGATTTGCATTTTAAATTTTCTGCTGACAGCGCCCTATTTTTGGCTTCCTGGCTATAAATTTCACAAAATTTCGATAAAAAGATCATATTATTTGCCAGAAATGGTCATTATCGATAACCGGACTTAAACCTCGGGGATTTTATTTTGATACTGATTCTCAATTTATTGGATTAAATTTATTCCAAATAACTGGCATATGGCACATGCAAAATGTAAGGTAAAAAGAGTAATCATGGCATTTGGAATCTGCCTGATTATTTTTTACGGTTGCGGGCATAATCCATCAAAGGATGAAACCACTGCACTTCCATGGTGGACATCCAAAGACAGGGATCTTGTTATTTCCGAATTGAACAGGACTACCAAGGCCATAAGACTAGAATTAAAGGATTTAAAGGAAGATCAATGGACTTTTAGGGAAAGTCCAGACCGTTGGTCCATTCTAGAGATTATAGAACATTTGGAGATGCAGAACCAGCTTCATTACCGGGAAATTTCCGTAATCTCCAATACACCACAACTACTTCATTTTAGGACGATTACCGAAGGAAAAGATGCACATTTTACCAAATACGCCACAGATACCATTGCAGGTACTGCCCGATGGTTTTTACAACCCAAGGGTAAATTTTGCACGGGTACCGATGCTGAAAAGGCTTTTTTTAAGGCACGATCGGAGCTTACCAAATTGGTTGAGCTAACTTCTACAGATTTTAGAAAACAATTTACATTTAGAAGTCCGGTTGGGGATAAGGACATCGCTAATCTGAAAATTGGAGAGGTCAGGGATCTACATCAACTACTACTGACGGGAATAGCCCATACAGACAGGCATCTTAAGCAACTGAGAAACTTAAAGGCACATCCCAAATATCCAAAAAGTAAAGTTTGGCATTGAATTTCTTAGGGACTAACCGCTACATGGGTATTATTTTGGAATGGTCTTCATTGAATTTTACGCGCTTGCCGGTCCAGTAGGCCGAAGCTGCCAAATGCGAAGGTCTAATAGCTTCCAATCCTATTTCAATGGGTGCCGTGGTAGGCTTTCCGCGGGTAATAGCGTCAAAAAAGTTGTTTACATGAGCCGTATCCAAACTCTCCGTTGTAGTTACCGTTTCTGGTTCTCCGTTGTGTGGCGTATAAATATAGCCGGCCCTAAATAGTTCTAACTTGCCTTCGGTACCGTGGAACAAGACCGAATCGTGTGTGTTCTTAACAGGCATTACCGAGCATTCAAATGTAAAGTTCCATCCACCTTTATAACGAATAATCGAATTTACGGTATCGGGATTGCTCCTACCATCCTTTAAATGATAAATACCTCCTGTGGTTACTGCATCCAACGGGTTGGCATCGTCCATCATCCATTGTGCCACATCGCCCCAATGTGTTAGCAGGTCCGATAAAATTCCGGTACCGTATTCCTTGTAGTTTCGCCAAGCATCGTACCTGGCCCAATCGTAAGGAATTTTTTCACTTGGCCCTAAAAAAGTGTCCCATTCAAAATTCTTTGGTTTAGACCTAGGGGTTATTGCACGGCGTTGCCAGCCAAAATCGCTCCAAACGGCACGAACGAATATCACATCGCCCAGTCTTTTGGAACTACCAAAAAACTCTTCTTTAACACGTTGGTAAAGTTCTCCGCTTCGCTGTTGCGTGCCTGTTTGGCAAACAACCTTGCTATCGTTTACCGCTTTTTTCAAAGGTGCCCCTTCTTCATAGTGCAGCGTAACCGGTTTTTCTAAATACAAATGTTTGTTGGCTGCCAAAATACGTGCGGCATAGGATTGGTGCAGATGATCGGGAGTGGCCAGTACTACGGCATCTATGTTTTTATCTTCCAACACTTCATCTAAATCGTAAGACTTTTTAATTTTGGTAATACCCAATTGGTCTTTTGTGCGCTGCATCTGTTCACCCCACACATCGCACATGGTAACTGCGTTTATCCGGTCGGTCGCCAACATCTTATGCAACACCCATCTCCCCCTTCTTCCGGATCCTACCAAGGCTATTCCCAATCTGTCATTAGCACCTAAAATACGGCCATAGGATGCCGCGGAAAGCATTACGGCGCCTGTACCTACCAAAAAGTCTCTTCTCTTCATAGTGTGTTAAACTTATACTTTAATCATTGCTATGCTATTCTGCCGCACTGGCATGCCTCATTTCCATTCCGATGGAGGTTCTGGGTTTAAAACCTTTCCATTCCCCGGTGATGGCATCTTCCTTTACATCTAGATACGGAAGGTAATCCAAGGATTTAAGGTGCATTCCAAAGAAAGCGGTTATAAAATGCTGGTTTATATTATTAATTCTTCTCATGTCCCAAACAGAATCGGCATACCTAAGGTATTCATCAATATCCAATCCGTCGCGCATGGTGGCGTTAGCAGGTGGGTTTGGAGCTACATTGTGACGTGCATTGATATAGGTAAGTAAATAACGATCACTGTTTACGGCACCTTCGTAAATTGCCTTAACACCGGTTTCATACATGGAGATATCATCCTCGCTGCCAGAAACGAATAGGGTGGGTGTCTTTAACCCCGCAAGGCCTTCAGCATCCCATACCTGTCTGGCCATCCCCCATGGCGCCAATGCTACAAAGGCTTTTATCCTTGGATCTACGGTGCTTCTGTAATTCGCATGGGCATTACCGCGTTGATCTAGTGCATCACTACCTCCGGTAAGCGATTTAAAAAATCCTGTAGCCCCTGCACTATATCCTGCCCCACAAGTATTTAGTCCACCATATCCCCCCATGGAATATCCTACAAGTCCTGTATTGGAAGCATCCACGATACCAGACAAAAAGCTGTTGCTTCCCTCCTGGCCTAATCTATCTATCTCATTGAGTACAAACAACTGATCTAAAGATCGGTTCACCAAGGTGCTGGTAAAGTTTGCAGCATCTTTATAGGTAGAGTCCGTGTGGTCTATGGAAACCACCACATAGCCTTTGGAGGCCAAATTTTCGGCCAAATAGGTAAACAAAATTCTAGAGCCCAAATAACCGTGCGATAAGATTACCAACGGGTACTTAGCTTCGGATTTAAGCACTTCTGCATCGCGCAGAGACCGCCCTTTAAACGTAAATGGAATCAAAGGTCTTCCTTCTGGTCCGGCTCTCCCCAAAACCTGGGTATACACTTCTATTTGCGCTTTCCCTTCAGGGATGGTTGCGGGGTACCATACTTCCAAGGTCAGTGGCCTATCATAAACAGGGGCCTTTCCTTCTTTAATGTTCAATATATCTAATTGATCTTTGTGTACCAGGTTTAGGGTTTGTACACCAACGCCATAGTCACCCCGGTTGGCAAGCTCGGGAGCATCAGGTAAGAGGTCGCCAAAAATAAACTCGTCCTGGTCCTCAGTAACCGGAATAGTACTTGTCCATGCTATTCCCAAAAATAAAACCAATCCTAATCCTAAAATAAGATACTTTGTTTTTGTAGTCATCAATGTGTGGGTTTTTGTGTAAACACTAAATTTAATAAAAGTTTTGGCCAAAAGAAGCGGCGGCCCACAATTATTTGAATATAAAAATGTTAGCAGCTCTTATCTGGAGTATTCCAAGTAGCAAAGGATATTTTTAAATCTGTAGTGTTTTGTATAAGAGCAACATTCCCTTGTCCATTCTTATCCTTTAAAACCGATTTTCTGATGCTTTCCGTCGCAATAGGGTTTGTTTTCGGAGGCCCCACATCGGCAAAGGGCCGTTACCTTACTCTTTTTAGTTTCGTTTCCGTCGCTATCCTTAAGGGTAATATTACCGAAAACCAGCAGTGGACCATTCAGGGATACTTCCACTATGGTTTCCCTAGCCACTTCCTTTTCTGCCTCTGGTTTATCATTGTAATAGTAACTCAACGCTCCCGAAGGGCATTTATCTATTTGATCGGCTATTTCTTTGGTACTGGCCCCTTCCACATTTGTCCAAGGCCTGTTATTGGGGTTGAATACCTGAGGTAGCCCCTGAAAACAAATGGTAGAATGGATACAGGTCTTTGGCTTCCATACTACGGTAAGCTCTCCATTGGTATATTTTTTTGTGATATCTCTCATTATGCTGCATATTAGGCAGCTATAAGTTAGTCATAATTATTAAATTATTGTAGTATGGTGATCACTTCCCTATTTATTGCTTCGTTCTCACGGCGACATCGCTAAATATCTGTCGCCACTCTTTCTCCCTATCATATTTACTAGACCAGCCTTCCCATACCAATCGATTGGGATTCTTGTAAGAAATAGTACCCCTAAAGAACTTATCTGGAATTACATTGACAGGTGATATGGCATGAATCATCTTCTTTTCGGGAAACAAAAACCATTTGTGCTGACCGTGTAATGGAAAATCGTGAGCTAGTGAGGTTACCCAATACCATTTCTCTTTTTCATCATAATTAATTAAGTATACATACTTACGTTCTTTACCGCTTTTGGACACCACCGTACTCGATTCGCATTTAATAAAACTACCGTTTAGATAGTATTCGCAGTTCCTGGTTCCTTTTTCTTCATATTCCTTTTCTGTACCAGGGAAAACGGTTTCGGTAACTTCCCAGCTACCAATAAGAAAATCCAAATCTTTTATGGTTTGACTGTTCGCAAAGCTAAAACCAAGGATTCCGATTAAGACTAACACGTGTTTTTTCATGATGAAGTATTTTTTGATTTAACCATTAAAGATGTATTGGGAAATATAATATGGATATTTCATTGGCACTGTTCAATTTATAAATCCGTTAGTACTTTTAAACGTAATCTAGGGGCCACATAGGTATTGAACCCCACCATATTCATGTTTTTGGAGTAACCATTTCATCTACTATTTTCTTTTTAAATTATGACTTTTACCCATAGCGTTGCGGGTATTTTTTAATACTTTTAAACCCACAACAAACAATAGGTAAACGCCTATACAGACGCAACAATATGCTTATCGCAATATGACAAAATCGCTCTACATCGCAACACTGGAATCGCACAGTGGTAAATCTTTGGTGGTACTAGGACTTATGCAATTGCTTTTAGGGAAAATGGCAAAGGTGGGTTATTTTAGACCGGTTATAGACGACGTGGAAGTTGGTGAAATTGATAATCATATCAATACGGTAATTTCACATTTTGATCTTGATATAAGGCCAGAAGAAGCCTTTGCCCTTACACAAAGTGAAGTCGTTGATCTTTTTAATGATGATAGACAGGGCGATATCCTCGATGCCATTATAGCAAAGTACAAGAAGCTCGAAGCCCGGTTCGATTTTATTTTGGTAGAAGGCAGCGATTTCTCTAGCGATGGCAGTATTATCGAATTTGATCTGAACATAGATATTGCCAAAAACTTGGGTATTCCTGTAATCTTGGTAGATAATGCCAAAGGAAAAACTTTGGAAGAGTTTTGTGGTAACTTGGAATCGGCGGTAAACACCTATATGCAGAAAGGCATAGAAGTCCTAGGGGTAGTAGCAAATAAGGTAAGGCCAGAAAATGTAAATTTGGTGAACGATAGGCTGGTGAAGGAGCTTAAGGACAAAACCCTGGTTTCTTCCATACCCAGGGTAAAAGACCTGGCCCACCCTACCCTAAATGAAATACTCCGGGCCCTAGGAGGCAAAGTACTTTTCGGAAAGGAAAATTTGGACAACCAAACAGGTAGTTTCGGTGTGGGGGCCATGCAATTACACAATTATTTAACCCACTTACGAGAAAATAGCCTCGTTATTACCCCAGGTGATCGCTCGGATATTATCCTTGGGGCGTTACAGGCCAATTTGTCCGACAGCTATCCTTCAATTTCTGGTATAGTGCTTACCGGGGGTATTCTCCCCGAACCTTCCATAATCAGATTGTTGGAAGGTTTTGAAACCAGGATTCCGATAATTTCGGTAACTCAGGGAACTTTTGATGCCACTAATGCCGTGGGCAATATAAAATCGAAAATTTATGCCAAAAGCAAACAGAAAATAGTAACCTCCATTTCTCTTTTCAATACCTATGTGGATGCGGAACAGCTTTTAGAACGCCTAATGACGTTTGAAAGCAAAGGCACTACACCTAGAATGTTCCAATACAATTTGGTACAGCGTGCGGCCCAAGAAAAAAAACGGATTGTACTTCCGGAAGGTGAGGACGATCGTATTTTGGAAGCGGCTACAGAGCTTAATAATTTGGGTATCGTGAACATCACCCTTCTTGGAAGCAGGGAACGAATTGAAAAAAAAGCGATGAAAATGGGTCTGGACATTTCTGCATTACAGATTATAAACCCTACCGAATCGGATCTGTTTCATTCCTATGCAAATACGTTCTTTGAACTTCGCAAACATAAAGGTGTAAATATGGATATGGCGAAGGATATGATGCAAGATGTGTCCTATTTTGGAACCATGATGGTCTACAAGGGAGATGCGGACGGTATGGTTTCTGGAGCAATTCACACCACACAACATACCATTAGACCTGCTTTGCAATTTGTTAAGACCAAACCGGGCACTTCTGTAGTGTCCTCTGTATTTTTTATGTGTCTGGAAGATCGGGTATCTGTTTTTGGGGATTGTGCCATTAACCCCAACCCTTCGGCAGAACAACTTGCAGAAATAGCTATTTCTTCGGCAATTTCGGCAGAGCGATTTGGTATAGAACCAAAAATCGCCATGCTATCTTATTCCTCGGGTAGTTCTGGAAAAGGAGAAGATGTGGATAAAGTTAGGACAGCTACCAAATTGGTAAAAGAAAAATGCCCTCACCTGCAAATTGAGGGCCCAATACAATACGATGCCGCAGTGGATCCCTTGGTAGGTAAAAGTAAATTACCAGATTCTCAAGTAGCAGGACAAGCATCCGTACTTATTTTCCCTGATCTAAATACCGGTAACAATACCTATAAGGCCGTACAAAGGGAGACGGGAGCCATAGCCATTGGGCCCATGTTGCAAGGTCTCAATAAACCGGTAAACGATTTAAGCAGGGGATGCACGGTAGACGATATTTTTAATACGGTAATTGTAACCGCCATACAGGCACAGGAAAGTTAATACAAACCCATACCATGCAAATTCTGGTCATAAATTCGGGAAGTTCTTCCATTAAATTCCAACTTATCCACATGCCATCGGCCGAGGTGGCCTGCAAGGGACTGGTAGAACGTATAGGGACGCCCAACACAAAGGTACACTGGACAATTAAAGGCCAATCGGTATCCGAAACAGTCCATTTATCCAATCATGAAGATGGTCTGCACCACATTACCAAGATATTGAAGAACCCAGAAAACAAACTTATTTCCCATCCAGAGGATATTAAGGCAGTAGTCCACAGGGTGGTGCATGGAGGTAACACCTTTAATAAACCTACGATCATAGATGCGGTGGTGCTATCGGAAATTGAACGTTTATCCGCTCTGGCCCCTTTGCACAACCCGGCCAATGCCAAGGGGATTAAAGTGGCTTCGGATATTTTTCCAAAAGCCGTACAAATAGCTATTTTCGATACTGCTTTTCATACCACCCTACCAGAAAAAGCGTATACATACGCCATTCCTAAGACCTTGTCCGAGCAACATCATATACGGGTTTATGGATTTCATGGAACCAGCCACGAGTATGTTTCCAAGGTAGCTATGGACCATTTAAAGCTTAAACATGGGAAACTAATAAGCATTCACCTGGGTAATGGGTGCAGTATTACTGCCATTAAAGCAGGTAAAAGTATAGATCACTCCCTTGGGTTTGGACCTTCCAACGGATTAATTATGGGCACACGTAGTGGTGATATAGATCAGTCGGTGCTATTCTATTTAATGGATACGCTAGGGCTGCCATCCCCAGACGTCCAAAACATGATACAAAAACAAAGTGGTCTTTTGGGCATTACCGGGTATTCCGATCTTAGGGATATACAGGCAAAAGCGGAAGAAGGAAACCTAGATTGCCAATTGGCACTCGAAATGACAGCCTACCGTATAAAAAAATACATTGGTGCATATGTTGCGGCCATGAACGGGGTAGACGCGCTAATATTTACCGCCGGAATTGGCGAAAATTCCAGCTTATTGCGTGCTATGGTCTGTACCGATATGGATGCCTTGGGTCTAAAAATCGATCTTAAAAAAAATAAAGGGCGCACAGCCAATGTTTTGGAAATAGATCATGATCTGAGTAAAGTAAAAATACTGGTAATCCCAACCAACGAAGAGTTAGAAATGGCTCAACAGAGTTATGCCCTTTTGAAAGGTTAACAAAATTCTAACGTCTTATTTATAAGAATATTCGTATCTTTTATTATAGTACATTTTCGCTCTTAATACCTTTTGTAGTTATTATGCAAGCTTTGGAAAGAATATCACGATCACTCGTCTGCGTTATTTGCCCACTCGCCTTGTTCCTTATTTTTCCGGAAGTTACCAGGTTTTCGGAAAATATTATACGTAGTATTGGTATCCAAACGCATCACCGATTCTATATTTATCTGAGTAGTTGGCTTATTTTCCTATATCTGGCCAAACTATTCCATTACTATATAACCACTGCTGCTACCAGTTCAAAAACATCTTTTCGGGTGGGCTCTGTGTTAGCTGTTCTTTTACTGGCTACCTGCATTATGGCCCTTATTATTTCTACCATTCTGGTAATCCATTCTTATTGATAACTACCTACATGGTAAATAGTTGCCCGGTGCTTTCTCTCACGGAGAACCAGAATTCGCCTTCCATATCTACCTTTCGGCGTTCATGGGTAACTTCTCTGATGGGTAGATTAACAAACTGCCCGTTCAACATACCTACCACAAACCTCGTTTTACCTGCCATGGCCCCGTGTACCGCCAAATGTGCCAGTCGACTGCAAAAAATACTGTCATTGGCATTAGCCGGGGCACTGCGGATTATGTAGCTTGGGTCTATATATTTTATGGTAACGCTTTGTTCGTTGGTTTTAAAATACTGGCTTATTTTTTCCTTCAACAGTAGTCCAATGTCCTTATGCAATACATTCCCGGAGGCATCCTTAATTTCCTTATTGGATTTAAACAAGTGTTGCCCCGCTCCTTCCGCTACTACAATTACTGCATGGTGTTTAGTATCCAAACGCCTCTTAAGTGCTTCCAAAAAACCGTCAGGGCCATCGAGTTCAAAATCCATTTCGGGGATCAATACAAAGTTTACAACGGGCATGGAAAGTGCTGCCGAAGCTGCAATAAAACCGCTATCGCGCCCCATCAATTTTACGATGGAAATACCGTTATAGGCGCCAGTTGCTTCATTATGGGCATCCCTAAGTATTGGGGTTGCCACATCAAATGCGGTCTCAAATCCAAAGGACTTATCAATGAGGTTTACATCGTTGTCAATGGTTTTTGGTATTCCAATAACACCAATCGCCAGTTCTCTTTTTTCAATTTCCCTACCCAGGGCTTCCGCTCCTTTTAAGGTACCGTCGCCTCCAATCGTAAAAAGCATATTTATATTGTTATTCACTAGGGTGTCTACCATTTCGGGCACACTTTGGGCACCACGGGACGAACCTAATATGGTACCTCCAAACTCATGTATATCCTTTACATTATCTGGAGTAAGTTCTCTAAAACCATGCCCATAAGAAGGTATTAGCCCTTCAAAACCATAGGGGACGCCCACCACTTGTTTTATTCCATAAAAATAATGGAGTCCCATCACCACACCACGGATTACGTTATTGATTCCAGGGCATAGACCACCACAAGTAACTATCGCCGCTTTGGTTTTCTTTGGGTCAAAGAAGATTTTCTCCCTTGGTCCGGCTTTTTCCAAACATAAAGGTTCCGTGTTGGTATGTAAGCATCTGTTAAACTCGGTCAGGGTTACATCATATAATACGCTTTCGCCCTCTTGCACAAAGCTAAACATCCCATCACCTTTTTCAGTGCTTAAACTTAAGGGGGAGTTTAATCTGGGTTGGCCCAGGGTAGTAATATCAAATTTTTTATCGGCATCCATCACGCGCTTGTTTGTTATTATATTTAAATTTTTCCAAAGCCAATTGTTTGGCTACAACTTCTCCAATTTTGGTAACATGGTCTCGTTTTTTTCGTGAAAACGTTCCATCTCCGATAGTATCTTGTTCAGTAATTGCAAAACCTCCGTTATATAAGGGCCTTTATTGAGCATTACGCATTCTGCTTTTAGGGAGGTGGTGGCATCGGTAATCTCAGATCTGGAGGGTAATCCTTTTTTGGCCAAGCTTTCCAATACCTGTGTTGCCCACACCACCGGAATGTGGGCCGCACCACAAAGCGATAACATTTCTTCCTGTACCTTGCCAATAGAATCCCACCCGGTTTCAACGGCAAGGTCTCCCCTAGCGATCATTACCCCTATCTGCTTTACCTGCATGGCCGTTAACAATATCTCTACCAAATTATCGAAAGCAAAGCGGGTTTCTATTTTAAGAATAATACTAAGCTTGTTCACCACGTCCCATTTCTTTAGTTCGGTTAACAGTAGCTCCACATCTTCTTTGGAGTTTACAAAGGAATAGTTAACGATATCGGCATGTTTTGCCACAAATTCCAAATCAATTTTGTCCTTTTCTGTAAGCCCGCTGATGCCTAAATCCGTGGTAGGGAAATTCATTCCCTTCTCTGCCCTAAGCTTGGAACCTTTTTCCTTGGCCCTTGTTATACGCACTTCAAAATAATCTGGGTGCATAGTTTCTATATGACCTTCTATCTTACCATCATCGAATACAATTTGGTCCCCCTCTTTTAATCGATTAAAAATAGCAGGCAACTGGCAGGAAATATGAGCGCCTTTCAACAGGTTTCCGTCCTCATCAAACTCAGAGGGCTGTCCTGGAATATCAGCTTTGGTAATCGTTAAGATATCGTTTATCTTTAGTAGAATAGCTCTTTCTATCGGCGGTAGCTCCCCTACTGCGCACTCCTCAACATCTTTCCGTGTATTGGATACCACTGTTCCTGTGCCTATGTAAGATGTTTCGTAGCAATGTGCCAAAACCTGTGCCCCCGTTACTTTTACCACTTTGAGCTTTCGAAGTTTATTTCTTGTATCGGTAAGTATCAGTTGATCTTCTTCTTTCAATTGCCCTAGCCATTCGGAAGCCACTGCTATGGTATTAGGCTCAGAATCTTCTGTAATTTGAGGCACCAACAGTATCAGGGCCGGACTAACAATATTTCCCGATTCATCGCGCACAGGGGTAAATTTCCTCACTTTTGGTCCTTTGGCTATGGCTCCTGTCCTTATCTTAGGGCCTCCCAAATCCATTGCTATTTTTACATTCTTGCCTTGTGCCGTAGCTGCTTTCTTAATATTTCGAATTATTTTTTCCCAAATTTCGCGACTGTCGTGCGCGCAGTTTATGCGGGCGCAGTTCATACCATTACGCACCATATCATAGACCATCTCATAGTCCTGGGCGGCCTGTGCAGGTTGGGTTACCATAATGCGTACCCTTCTGCCTTTGGAACGATACCCCAAAAGCTCTTTGGTGCGCTTTGCCAATAACTTTTTTCCATTTTTGATGGATAGACCCGATTTGATGGGTACCATAGGGCTATCTCCCAGCAGACTGTAAAGAATAAACCTGGTCTTTACAAGGCTCGCCTTCAGATGTCCCTCCGCATTGGCCAAACGGGTAAGCCCTAGATTCCGTAGTTTTTTCTGCGTGCTTCTTAAGTCGAAAGTTCTAAAAGTATTGTAGTGAATTAGGTTTAGGGCACTTTTTTGATATTCATCATTAATATGGCTTAAAACTTCCTCCGCCTCCTCTTCCTTATCTTGCAATGCCGTAAGAATGGTTTCGAGTTGGGCAATAAGCTCCCTTATTTTTTCTTCCTTAATTTTCATATAGATAACATTATACCATTGCCCAAAAAAGTTGGGGCAAATCCAATTGATTAAAAGTACAAAGAATGTGAGGTAAAATAACCCCTATCCATATCAATTAACCAAAAGGTAATACTGAATTATCCCTAGTCGACCACGCCTTACAAGCTTCTTGAAATAAACAAATGATCATAGGGACAACAATTGCCCGAAACGGTTTCCGATACAGAAACCATCCCGGACTAATGCAGTACACTAAATATTATGATCTATGATCTGGTGGGCATCAATTAGCGGTCCGCCGTGCATAATTTCATCGGATGCCTGATTGATAAACTTATCAAAATTTAGATGGAATGAATGTGCCAATTGAATTGCCTTACTAATGTACGCCCCTTTTTGAAGCCAGGTATTTAGTGGGTCTAACATCTCGGTAGGTACGTTGTGGCAATATTTGGGCATATGCAGCCCAAAAATAGGATGTACTTCATAATCCACATCATTAAGATTACCCTTCATGGCTTCGGAAATCATGGCACGGGTATAGCGCAATTTAATACGCGAACCTACGCCGTAGGGGCCACCGCTCCATCCCGTATTGATAAGCCAAACATTTACCCCGGCCTCGGTCATTTTTTTGCTCAACATTTCTGCGTAGACCGTTGGGTGGAGTGGCATAAACGGTTCGCCGAAACAAGCGGAAAATGAAGGTACTGGCTCGGTAATTCCGGCCTCGGTTCCGGCAACTTTGGCAGTATAACCCGATATAAAATGATAAGCGGCCTGCCCCGGGGTTAGTTTTGATATGGGTGGTAAAACACCAAAGGCATCACAGGTAAGAAAAAATATATTCTTAGGATTACCGGCATAGGAAGGTTCGGCAATATTGTCTATATGATGTATTGGATAGCTTACTCTAGTATTTTGAGTGATAGAGGTATCCGAAAAATCCACTTCCTTACTTCCTTCCTTAAAGACAACGTTCTCTAGAAGTGCTCCCGGACGTATAGCCCGATAGATATCGGGTTCGTTATCTTCCGATAGGTCTATTGCCTTGGCATAGCAACCTCCTTCAAAGTTAAAAATAACGTTTTCGGCCGTCCACCCATGTTCATCATCCCCTATTAATTTACGTTCAGGGTCTGCTGATAATGTTGTTTTACCGGTTCCGGAAAGGCCAAAGAAAATGGCAGTTTCACCATCCGTACCAACATTGGCCGAACAGTGCATGGGAAGTACGTTGCGTTCTATGGGAAGTATTAGGTTTAAGGCCGAAAAAATTCCTTTTTTCATTTCTCCAGTATACGCAGATCCGCCTACCAAAGCCACCTTACGCGTAAAATCGAGGATGGAAAAATTACCCTGCCTTATCCCTACTGCCTTGGGGTCTGGGGCCTCATAACCCGGAGCGCACAGAACAAGCCAATCTTCCGAAAAATTTTCGATTTCTTCTTCAGCGAGTCGAAGAAACATATTGTGTACAAAAAGGTTAGACCACGGGTATTCGGTAACGGTGCGCACGTTAAGCCTGTATTCCGGAGCAGCGCCTACGTAAGCATCGTGTACGTATATCTCTTTTCCAGATAGGTACTTTACCACCTCATCGTATAATTTTTGAAAGTTATCCGGATGCAATGCTTTATTGGTTCTGTTCCAAAAAACCTTGTCTTTTGTATAATCATCTTTTACCAAAAAGCGGTCTTTGGGTGATCTTCCTGTAAATTTCCCCGTGTTTATGCAGAGGGTTCCGTTATCACTTTCAACACCCATACCCTTTTCAACGGTAATGTGTTGTAGGGTTTTGGGGTCCAAATTCCAATGCGCGGTGGCTCCTGTAATTCCATATTTCCCCAAATCTGTATTTTTGGGTGGTTTAGACATAATTTCCATAGTATTCCTGTATTAGATTAATAAAAATTTAAAAAGGCCAAATCAACGGCACCAATAGTACCGAGGTAATAAAAAATAACAGTAACAGCGGTGCTCCCACTTTTACATAATCTAAAAATTTATAATTGCCAGCGGCCATGACCATTGCATTCGTGGTGGTACCAACAGGCGTTAAAAATGCAGTACTGGCACTTATGGCAACGGCAATCATAAAAGGCTTGGGAGAAACACCCAAGGAGGTAGCTGCAATAAGTGCTATGGGTGCCATAAGTACCGCTGTGGCCGAGTTGTTTATAGTTTGGCTGAATGCGGCGGTCAATAGAAAAATACCCCCCATGAGCACCGCGGGATGTATGGTGCCGAGATATTCTACCAACCCCATGGCGACCATATTGGCAATTCCTGTTTTTTGTAAGGCCACCCCCATAGGAATCATAGCAGCTATCATAATAACGCTGGTCCAGCTTATTCCTTTATAGGCTTTGGCCACGGGTACACAACCTGTTAGCATAAGAATTCCGGAACAACTTAGGGCAGCAATAGCCCCGGGGACAATATTAAACACCAACAAAACAATCATTAAAATAAGGGTCCCCAAGGCTACATAGGATTTAGGTGTTAGGGTATCCACGTTCTTGGACATGGCCTCGGGGCTACCGGAGATAACCACATGCTTATAAGCACTTTGCAACCCTTCAATAGCTTCCCATGATCCCCGAATAACAAATGCATCTCCCGGTTTTACGGTAATAAGGGTATCGGAAATAGGCGCATTGTTCCTAGAGGCGCCCAGCAGCTGTATGCCGGCCTGTTCCAAATATTTACCCATAGGAATGGTACGACCTACGAAAGCAGAATTTGGGGTGATGATCATTTGGGACAGTCCAACTTCCTGGTTTATAAGCTCTTCTTTTAGTTCCCCATTGGTATGTGGAAAAGGAATCATTCCCAACTTAAATTTTACCATAAACTGGTCTATATTGGCAGTTTTACCTTTTACCGTAAGGATATCGTGGTAGCGCATTTCCGTATCCGGTGTTGGAAATTCTACAAACGGAGCTACCCGCTTAAAACGATTAGGATGGCGTCTTCTTAATCGAACTACCGATACCTTGTCATTTTCCTCAAAATTCCAATCGCTCAACTTCGTATTTATTAGGGGAGACATGGAACGTATCCGGAAACGATATACATGATCGCCTATGCTGTAATCTTTTATCCATTTAGACATTTCGGTATCGATGTTCAACGGGCGATCTTTAGAAGCATTTTTTGGTAATAATCGATAGCCGACATATCGGAAATACACTATACCAATTATCAATAAGGGTAAGCCGATCAAACCAAATTCAAAAAACGAAAATCCGGCCATACCATTGTCTACCAAGGTATTGCTGGCAATAATATTGGGAGGCGTTCCGGTAAGTGTCAACAGTCCACCCGTATTGGAACCGAAAGCGATGGGCATTAGCAATTTGGAGGGAAGGGTGCCTGCATTCCATGCTGCGGAAACCGTAACCGGAAGTAGAGCCGCTACAGTACCCGTATTACTAACAAAACCGGAAAGTAAGCTAGAGCCTAAAGTAATAATGACCAAAAGTTTGGGAATGCTGTTACCTGCCCATGAGACAAATTTTTGTCCTGCCAAAGCTGTCCACCCCGTTCTGGAAAGACCCTCGCCAATAATAAACAATGCAGCAATCATAATTACGGTTGGGTTACTAAAACCACTTAGGGTTTCATTTAAATCTAACACGCCTACAAGGAATAAAGTAAGCATAGATATTAGGGCCACCACATCCGGAGGAAATTTCCCCCAAATAAACAAAGCAATGGTAAGCACCAAAATGATGAGTACGGCCAACATAGGGTTTTCCTTAAACGGATTAATCAATAGCCAAAATAGGTACTGTACTGTGCAATGTTAACTCCTTGGTTAACAAACCTTTGGATGGAGCACTCTTTTTGGTATGGTTTCTAGGTAAAATGGCGATCATATCCAAATCCTTTTCGCTTACAAAATTCAAAATTCCTTCGCGCACATCCGGATTAACGATCAGCGTATGGTCTTGGTAAAACCCTTCCAAATAATATTGAAGTATATTCTCGTTCTTTTCATCTGCCGCAGTATAGCCATACGAATTGGGTTCTTTTTCTATTGTAATGATATGTACTTTAGCATTGAACTTCCTGGATATATCGAGCAGGGCAACAAGTACCTTTGGGTCATCAATCTCATTGGGTCCCAATACCAATCCAATTTGTTTTAAATTAAAAGTCGTAGCATCTTGCGGAACTACAATGACCGGACAATCTGCCTCCAAAACCAATTCGGACGTATGGGTGTTTGCTATGTCCAAACTTTTAATCCCCGAAGTTCCCATAATAATAAGATCTATATCCTTCTCTTTTTGTATTCCGAGAATGGACGAGGTTAAACCATCTTGGCCCAATACCCAGGTCATTGGTAGCTTAAGCTTGTTGTGATAGTTTATTTGTGTAGTTTCAAATTCTGCGGCCAGAATATGATGATCGGGATCCTCTGCAATATAGCAAAGTACTATTTCCATGTCATCGTGTTTCTCAACAAAGTTTACGGCATAATCCAAACCTGTCTTTGCTGCTTCCGAAAAATCGAACGGGACCAATACGCGAGATATCTTATCCATAATTGCTCATTTTAAATTATAAAATTTGTTTACCTGACTAATTTGAAGTAAAATTAATATCCATGGACTTTAGGAAACATGATAATTATCATGTACCTAGGGTTTATACTTCCCGTAATTTACAATGTGGTCGTTGGTGTACCATGGTCATTATGATCACTGTTAGTTTAAGTAATTGTTAAGTGTGGATCAACACTTTTCGAAAGCGTTAAATACTCGGTTTTAAACAACGAATATGATTATCTTTAAAAGGACTTAAGTTAGAATAGGTTATGGATTTGGTTGTGGGCATCGATATTGGGGGTACAAAAACAAAAATTGGACTTGTAGACAAAGAAGGCGTGTGTTTGGAGTCCTTATATTTCCGAACACGCGAATATCCCGACCTTACCGTTTATCTGAATAAAGTACAGGAGAGTGTCCATGAGCTCACCACAAGGCTACCGAAAGACGTACATTTATTGGGCTGTGGTATTGGAGCGCCTAATGCCTCTAGTAGAAATGGTACCATTGAGAACGCTTCCAATCTGGTATGGAAAGGAACGGTTCCCATATTGGCAAGACTACAGGAAAAGATGCCCATGCCCATGCGAATTATGAACGATGCCAGTGCGGCTGCCTTGGGCGAGATGCTCTTTGGAAATGCAAAGGAAATGACGGATTTTATTGCCATTACCTTGGGAACGGGGTTCGGTGCAGGAATAGTGGCCAACGGTAAGCTCATAGACGGGTATGATGGTTTCGCCGGCGAATTGGGGCATGTGGATATGACCTTGGGAGATGGGCGGGTAACCGGTTTAGGGGTAAAAGGAGGTTTAGAAGCCTATGTTTCGGCAACCGGACTAAAGCGTACTATTCTTTATATGTTGAGCAAGCATATGGACGAGAGTAAGTTTAGATCTATTTCATATAACGATTTACACGGGGAAGACATTACGCAAGCAGCGGAAGAGGGCGATCCTATTGCTTTAAAAGCCTTTGAATATACCGCGGATATATTGGGGTTGGCATTGGCCAATTTTACCGCCTTTACACAACCCGAGGCGTTTTTCCTTATGGGTGGTTTAATAAACAGTGGTAAATGGATATGGGAACCCTTACAAAGGCAATTTGAACATTACCTTTTGGACGTTTATAAAGGAAAAGTAAAACTCCTTAGATCTGGGCTACCACCGAAGACAACCGCGATTAGTGGAGCTGCAGCCTTAATTTGGGAAGATTATCGGTAGATGTAGTATAGATTCCCCTATAATTCTAAGCGCTATTTCTTTTTAGTTTGACCTATAAATTTACCCACCACGATGGCCGTAATTATCACGAGGTAAAACTGACCTGCCAAACCGGTTAGGATAGCCGCTTTCTGTGCAACTTGGGTAACCGGAATAATTTCTCCATAGCCTATGGTAAGTAGGGTGATATAACTATAGTATAACAATGAATCCATCCGGGTTGCAAAACTGCTACCGGTCATCAACATACCTTCAAAAGATCCCGGACTGGCAAGTTCTATGCTGAGGAACAAAAAAAATGCGATAAGACCAAGGGATATATACCCGCTCATAAGTCCTAAGATTACATTCTTGTTTACATACTTGGCCTGCCAAACTTGTCTGATAATCTCTAGGGTTACCACGCTATAAAAGATAAAATATATACCCATTCTTACAAACTGGAAAGAATCGGTTTGGATACGATCTACCATGCTATTGCCAAAGACAATGGCGGCCCCAATAAATAATATAATAAATATCCACATCAGCCTTTTCTTCTGGGATATAAGTAGTATCCCTGCAGCAATGTTCAGCAGAAAAAGCATGGGCATTAACCGTTCTTCGAAAAGGGTCTCAGGAAAAACCAAGGAACCAAAAAGTATGGCTATTTGGGTAAAAAAGAAAAGACCAAATCGGTTTTCATATAACCATTCCTGTATTTCTTCCAATCTTTTCATAACTAGAATGTATCGGGGGTTATTACTCCGATAACAGTTTTTCGTCAAAAATATATCCCTCGTAATTTACCTTATAAAGTACACTGTAAAAGGACGGAATAAATACCAGTGTTATTACAGTACCGAACAGCAGTCCTACCATAATGCTGACCGCCATTCCTTCCCACATTTCCCCTCCACTCAAATACAGCGGGATTAGTCCCAGTACCGTGGTGAAGGTTGCCAATAAGATAGGCCTAAATCGTTGCAGGCAGGCAGCGATAACAGCATCCTGAACCTTATTGCGGGATTTTATCTCTATTTCTATACGGTCTATAAGTACAATGGCGTTATTGATAACAATACCGGCAAGGGAAATAACCCCAAGAAAAGGCATAAAACCAAAAGGTTCCTGAAAGCTCAATAAGCCGATAACGACCCCTATGACTGCCAATGGAATGGTTAAGGTCACCATCAGCATTTTTCTATAAGAGTTAAACTGTATGATCAGTAACATGAGAATAATAAAACCCGATAAGGGTAAATAAGATATCACCGCGCCCATATTCTCACTGGTACTTTTGGCATCTCCGCCCAGTTGATATCCATATCCGGCAGGCCAGCTTTCTGTCTGTTCCTGCAGCCAAGGGGTCATTTGCGCCATGATTGCCGCAGAATTTCCAGTATCTGTAATTTCACTGGAAACGTTGACGGTCCTGTCTAAATCTAAACGTTTTATTTTGGTATACTGCCACTGTGGAACTATGGTGGCCACCTGTAACAAAGGCACACTCTTACCAGAATTCTGGGAATAGATATTTAAAGTCTCCAAGGATTCCAAGGTCTGTTGCTGACTGTCATTGGCCCTCATTAAAATTGGTATCGATTTATCGTCTTCGCGGTAAGAACCTGTATTAAATCCATCTAGCACAGTTTGTAACGAAGTAGCGATATCCTGATTGGTAACCCCTGCCAATTGGGCCTTGTTCTGGTCAATATCGATAACAAACTTTTTACTTTTTGGGCCCCAATCGTCCTTTATATTTTTGGTACCGGGCAAGGTCACCAATTTTTGTTTTATAGTTTCTGCAAGTATGGATAGCTGATCCGGGTCTTTGCCCTGTACTTTTATTTCGATGGGTGTTCCTCCTCCTCCAGCACCCAAAGGCCCTACTTTGATATCGGCATCCGGAAAGTTCCGCAACGCAAATGCATCCAACTTGTTTATCATCGGTTGGTTCGCTAACATTGTAGAGGTATTTACAAGAATATGTGCATAACTAGAATTGGGTTCATCAGGATTATATCCTAAATCATAAGACGATGGTCCTTCTCCAATATAAGAAGACCAATCTGCTATACCATCTAGGCGCGATTCGTTAACCTGTAAGGAATCTTTTATATACACCTCCATTTCGTTTACCAATTCATGGGTACGTTCAATCTTGGTGCCTTGTGGTAGGTTAATATCGACTGTAATCATATTTCTTTCGCTATCCGGAAAGAACAAAAACTCTATTTTGGTAAAGCCCCATAAAGAGACTATAAAGAGGCCGAAAATTGCAATTAACACCAATGCTTTACGCGAAAGTGCAAAAAGAATTAGGTCTTTATAGTATTTTTTGAGACTGCCGATCATTCGGTCTATGATGCTCGCTTTTTTGTTTACATCGATCTTTAAGAACAAAAAACAAAACAGGGTAATTACCGTAAGGGAAATGATCCATGAAGATACCAGCGCAATGGTGATTACCACAAAAATTGGCCCTGTAATATCCCCCATGATGGACTCCGCCAAATAAAACGACAAAAAGGCCGCGGAGGTAGTAAGGGTAGAAATCAACAAAGGCGTAAACAGTTCTGAGCACGAGTCTATTGCCGCTTTTTTAACGGCAATGCCCTGTTCCATTTTTACCATGATAGATTCTGAGACTACAATGGCATTATCTACCATCATACCCAACGCCATAATTAACGCTGCCAGGGTAACCTGGTTTAGCCCTACATCTATAATACCCATTACCATTAGGGTGGTAATGGTAACGATAGGTACCAAACTGGCAATGATGAAACCTGTGCGAAACCCTAAAAATACCAGCATAACCAACAGCACAATACCAATGGATTGCATTAGGTTATTTATGAAATTAACAATGCTTTCGTCTACAAAGACATCTAGGGAAGAAAGCCTGCTAATTTCTAATCCCACCGGAAGTTGTTCTTTCCAAAGTGCGATAACTTCATCTACCTCCTCGCCCAACTGTACCACATTGGCACCTTCTATTAGAGAAATATGATGGGATATGGCATTTCTCCCGTTGACCTGAACTATCTGTTCGGACGGATCTATATATCCCTTTCTAACGGTGGTGACATCTTCCAAGTAAACGACCTGACTTCCATCGCCGACAGGAATAAGCGTTTTTTTAATATCGTCCAGATCATTATAATTACCGGTTGGTTCTAGTACAATACGCTCGTTCTCCACATTTACCTGCCCTCCGGAACTAAGTATATTGGTACTGGTAATGGTACCTTGTAGCTTGCTGGCCGTAAGTCCGTACTCCTTTAACCGGGCATTATCAAATTCTACAAAAATCCGTTCGGCTTGGACACCTCCCACCTCCACCTTGGCCGCATTGGGTAGTTTTATTAGATCGTCCTTTAAGTCGTCCGAGTAGTCTTTCATTTCCGCATAGGAAAACCCATCCGCAGTTAGCCCCACCACAATACCATAGACCTCTCCAATGCCATCATCATCTAGATTAGGGGTTACTTCGCTGGGTAAGCCCCCCATACTATTTAGTTTTCTACGAAGTCTGTCCCAAACGCTTTGAAGGTCTTTAGGGGCTACCTTATCCTTTAGGGTAACATTAACTACGGAGAGCCCGGTACGCGAAGTACTGCTCACCTCTTTTAATTCGGGAAGTTCCTGAACCACTTTTTCTATCTTGTCCGTAACCAGTTGTTCCACACGTTCCGGACTGGCTCCTGGAAACTGGGATACCACGGTGGCCACACGTATCGTATAGGGTGGCATGCTGTCTCGTGAGAGGGATTGATAAAGGGATATCCCCAACAAGATTATTACGCCCAGCACCGTATAGGTAATTCTATTTTTTTCTATGGAAAATTGGGTTAGATTCATGTGGCGGTGGGTTATTTATAAACGGTATATGTACTTTTTGGAAAACTCATTTGTATTATTGCAATCGTATTTTTTGTCCGTTCAACAACGTCTGTAGGCCGGCTGTTGCAATTTTTTGCCCTACATTGAGGCCATCAATAATTTCAAAACCTTCTGAAGTTAAATTTCCAATGGTAACCGTCTGTTTTTTAGCAGTTCCTGTTTTTCCGTCATCGGATTCAATCACAAAAACAAAATTGCCCTTATCGTCTTCCCCAACCGACTTGGCGGGGGCAACAAGTACTTTCTTGTCGGCTGCACCATTACCAAAATTAAAAGTGACATTGGCGGCCATACCAGATTTTATATCGTCCGTTGGATCTATAATTATTATCCGAACAGGATAGGTAGAAGTGTTCCCGTCTACGGACGGGGCAACTTCCGATACCCTGCCTTTAAATTCTTGGCCCGAAAGCGAAGAAAAAGATAGGGCAACGGGCATACCCTGATTTACATTGTTAATGATACTCTCCGGGAGGCCAAGGCTAATTTCCATATCCCCACTCACATTAAGGACTGCAATTATTTGACCTGCCGTTACATTTTCATTGATCTCTGCATTTACTGCAGCTATGGTGCCATCTGCCGGCGCATGTAAATATCCGTAGCTTACCTGGTCTTGTTGAATGGCAACGCTTCGCAAAGCGGACTCATGACTGGCCTTTGCCGTAAGAAAGGAATTTTTTGCACTCTCGTAATCACTGAGTGCCGCACTCCCCTTTTCATATAGCGATCTTACCCTATCCAAAGCCAACTTTGCGGTATTCATTTGGGAAGCCGCACTATTAAGGCTAGAAATGGCATTTTCATAGTTTAAACGAGACTGAACATTATCGAGCCTGGAAAGCTGTTGTCCCTTTTTTACTTTTTGGCCCAACTTTATATCGAACGCAGTAATAATACCTCCGCTTCTAAATGTTAGGTTTACCACCTCGTCTGTCTTAGAAGTTCCACTAAAGGTCCTGGTATTTTCGCTCCCCAGATATCCAATTTCTTGATAACTCACTGGGCGTACTATTTTTTTCTCCTCCTTATTGTTCTCTCCACATGATACAAATGTAAAAAGTAAAATTAGCGGTGCAATTAAGCTATTTATATGTTTCATCGATCAATATTTAAAAGTCTTACTATTAGTTTCCGTTCAACAAAAAGGCGTTGAATCTTTGTATAAAATCTTGATTTTGGTCTTCGGTATGCAATAGGAAATAATAACTTATAATCCGTTCCAGTTGTAGCGAACTCAACAAATAATTATAAGATGCATTGGCCTTTGCCAATTGTGCTTGCAGATAATTACGCTGCGCATCTATCAACTGAACAATAGGAACGGCACCGCTTAAATATGAGGTCTGGGTAAGTTCTAGACTCTCCTTTGCAGTTTCTTCGGACACCTGGGATAATTCTATATTGGCAATTTCATTGATCATTGCCAGTACGGCATCGTTAACGTTTCTTTCAATGTTCAGCTGAATATCTTGCTTGTTTATGTTTAACTGATCTTGTTGAATGATCGCCGTTTGGCGGTTTATGTTTTGTTGGTACTGCCTAAAAATTGGAATAGAAATATTAACCCCAACATTATAATTATCATCCAAACTAGCTTCCGGAATCGCACCTGCCCCCCATTGATTAAAATTTCTATTGTACTGCCCTTGTAGGGCAACGGTTGGCACAAATCTACCGGAACTGTTAAGTCGTAAACTCCGTTCCGTGGCTTTCAAATTATAGTCTACGGCCATAATTTCCGGGGCGTTCTTTTTTGCTTCTTCCACCAAAAACCTAACAAAGGGCTTTCTAAGGGTAGGATCGTCTATTAAGCCCCCAAGCTGCTTGTAGTTATATATCTTAAAAATTTCTTGGGACAATTCTGCATTCTCCACATCAATCTCATAGTCAATAGGATTATTCAACAATTGGTTTAAGGCAAAAAATGATTGTTCCAATTGGTTAACGGCCTCTACCAGGGTTTGGGTATTCTGTGCTTGTTCGCTCCTAAATCTCAGCACATCGGTTTTAGCCGCTTGCCCGGCCTCATAGTTCTGTTCGGCTATTTGCAGGTTTCGCTTGGTAACCTCCAAGTTTTGCGCTTGTATCTGCACATTGGTCTTTAGGATAAGAGCATTAAAATAGGCGACAGACCCGTTTAAGACGGCATCGAGCTCCGCAGCATTGTAGTTTTCCTGTTGGGCCTGTTGTAAATTTTTATTGATTGTAATATTGGCATTGGCGGCTTCGGAAAACACGGTTTGGCTCAAAGTGATATTTCCACTGGTTTGATACTCCGGATTTTGTCCGGCAGAAATTTCCGCCAGTTTTGGGTCTATGTAAGTGCCGCTGGCAGAAGCCGAAACATCGGGAAAATAATTGCTTTCCGCCAATTTTACGTCTTGGGAGGATAATGATATATTTTTTCTTTCGGATTGTAATGAGAGGTTCCTATCGATAGTTTTCTTCATCACATCCACCAGTGTGTAGGTCTCTTTTGAAAGTACATTCTTGAAGTCGCCCACAAAATCGATAGTGGCGATAAGACTGTATTTTATAGGGACCCCTACCAGCTCGGCAGTATTATAATTGACCGTTAATTTGGAATTGACGTCGATGAATATGGGTAAGTCTGACGCATTGGAGCCAGATATTATTGCTTCTACATCCAAGGCAACCCTTCTAAAAAACTGGTTTAGGTTTTCTTCGGCCTGGTTGGTCGCCAATATCCCATGTACCACATCATCTATGTTGGTACCGGTAAAGGAAGGTAAGCCTTGTGTTATAAAATGGGAAGCCAGATCCTTAATGTCTTCTTCACTTAGAAAAAAACCACCCGCGAGATAAACTGCGTCTACCCCATCCAAATTGTTTTTAATATCTGCGCTGTTAGCAAACGGAATTAGTTTGTAAGACGCCCCTAATTCTGCCAATTCCCGGTCCAAGGTTTCTTTTATTGGAATGATATCTGGTAAAAAATCCTCTACCAGAATACCTACCTTCTTAAAGTCATAAAGTTTTTTAAATGTCTGTAAATCATTTTTATAGGATTGGGAAGTAATCAAAAAAGTAAAATTGTGGATACCCGATGAGGTTTTTGAAGGGTCTAATGCAATAATATCACTATTAACGGCCCCAAATAAAATAGTAGGTTTTTTAAAGGATTGCTGAGCCGTAATTATTAAGTTGTTAATGGTGCCGAATGCTAAAATGATATCGGTATCATCATTTAAAAAGCGTTCATAGTTGGCTTTGGCCCTGGCCGGATCAAACCCATTGCCCAAAACTTCCTTATAAGTTATTGTGGCGTCTTGCCCTACCACAGCGCTAATTTCATTCTGTAATTGACCGAACAATAGAGAAGATTTGGTGGTAGCACTGTCTATAAGGACTCCAATAGATACACGCTTAGTGTTTTGGCTCTGTAATAAGAACGATGCCAAAAATAGGACAAACAGTAAACTTTTAGTACGCATTCTACGGTTTATTAATACGCCATGGCATGTTGTACAACATGTTCCGGGGCATTGGTTGGTATATTACTTTAAAAGAGGTGTTCCCTTCAGCTCATAATCGGAAACTATCAGTCCTGAAAAAATTAGGCGTTTATTGAAATTACTACACATACACGTAGCACAAGATTTGGTTGTCGTAAATCAACAATCATCCCTATTCAATCTCTAAATTCTTATGAAACGCTCTCCTGCAACTTTGTTAAAAATACGTAAGAAACTTTAAATACCACAGGGATTTGTTAAAAATTCGCGTACCATATAGGCACACATGCATCAATGATCAAAAAACACAAGAAAGTTGTGCTGTGGTGGTTTAAGTTAGGTTTGCCTTTTACGAAAGATCATATAGATTAGCCCCATAAATCCTATAAAGGCCGAAGCATACATAATGACGGGCATTTTAAATATATCGTCCTGATAGTACCAGCCAGAAATAAAAGCGCCGAGGCCTATCCCTGCTTCTAAGGCAATATACATGGTTGCCATTGCTTTTCCCCTATAATCGGGATGGCTCAGATCAATGGTCCATGCATTTATGGCCGGTGATAATATGCCCATGGCCAAACCATAAGCGGCGGCTGCAAATAAGAGATGCGTTAGTGTGGTTGCATAGCCGATGCCCGCTAGCCCCAATACCAGTGCAAAAAGCCCTATGTTTATTATAAGTTCTCTGCCATACTTGTCCGAAGCTCTGCCCGCAACAAAGCGAATGGTAAGGGAGGCTATGGTAAAGACGATAAAAAACAAACCCTTGTTGGGTGTTCCTAGATGGCCACTCCAATCGGGAATCAGCGTAAGGATAACCCCAAAACCAATGTAGGACAAGAACATTACTATAGCGGCCGGAAGCACCTCTGGAGCAATGATATCCCTTTTTGAAATTTTAAGGCTTGCCAAAGTAAATCGTTGTCTGTTAGGCAAGGTTTCCTTCATTTGAAAAAAGATAAGCATGCCCATAAAGGCAAAAAGCGAAGAGGCGTAAAACAGGATGTTAAACGAATAGGATAGGGTTATGAAACTTCCAATGGCCGGACCAATGGCAAAACCTGTACTAAAAAAAAGACCTTGCAACCCCATGGCCTCTCCCCAGCGTCCTTTGGGTATTATATCCGCAACATAGGCAGCTAGGGCCGTTGGTGTAAAACCTGTAGAAAAACCGTGGACCAAGCGCAATAACAGAAAGCCCGAAACTGTTCCCAAAACCGGATATAGAAAACCGCTCATTAGGCAAACTACTGCTCCAATAAGCATTACGGGAACACGTCCAATTGTATCTGTAAGCCTACCGCTGAAAGGCCGCGATATACCTGCCGTTAATGTAAATAAAGAAATAATAAGTCCTTTGTATTCCGCGCCACCAAGACTACTAAGATAAGCTGGCAGTTCTGGGATAAGCATATTAAAACTAGTGGAGAACAGCAGCGATCCCAAACACACCATGCCAAATCGTAGATTGTAAATTGGGTGTGTGGATTTAGCTATACGTTTCTTAAGTACGTTCATTGTTTTAAGGTGCCTTCCCTTATACTGGTTTCAATTTCTCTTTCGGTATACTCCCAAAGCGTTTCGGATCCGGTTAAAATAGGTGCCAGTTTTTCCAAAATTGTTTCGTAGGCCACATCGTACTCCGTCCAAGTGCCTCCTTGGTTGCTTAGGTTTTGTAGTACGGGTTGAAATCTATCCAATGCCTTTGCAAATTTGGCTTCGTTAGAAACACCTGCCTCAAATTCTTGCCAAATGTAGATAAATTCTAGCGCTTGTTTTTGTGGAAGCTTGCCAAATATGCGTTTTGCGGCTTTTAATTCTTCTTCCGTATTGGAATGTTGCTTGTCCAAATCGAAAAGGAAGATGTCTCCCGTATCAATTTCAACGATATCGTGGATCAATACCATTTTTATCACTTTTAACAGGTCTATGGAGGTACTTGCATGTTCTGCTAAAACCATGGCCATAAGGGCCAGGTGCCAACTATGCTCCGCGTCATTTTCGTGCCTATCACTATGGAAAAGTTTTGTTTTACGCTTAATGTATTTAACTTTATCTATTTCTTTTATGAAATGGATCTGCTCTGTGAGACGCACCATAGCCATAAGGTTACAATTTTATAGAAGTTATGATTGCAAAGAAACCGCTACCCTTTACCATTAGAAAGGACATTTGTCCCAAGCGCATAAAATGATAAGAATCAATAAGGAATTGTTGGGTTACATGCGCCGGCTACATGCCAAGGATGCGCGCTTTGTTAGCAAGTTAAGCTTTAAACCAGAGCAGCAAATAATTATGCAGGGGAAAAACATTTTTTCCGCATACGTCCTTAGTGAAGGTATTGCCAAATGCTATCAAACTGAAGATACGGGAAAAGATTTTATCCAAGAGTTTTTTGGGCCGGGGGAAATTTTTGGAGAGATAGAAATAATTAATGGCACACCAAGTTTTTGTTGTATAGAGACTATTACGGATGCGTCGGTTTATCAAATATCGCTAGACAGTTTTAGACATTTGTTGGATACCGATAAAAAATTCAATCAACTGATTCTTATGGCCATGGCCAATAAAATAAACTACACTGCATTAAGGCATGCCTACCATCAATCGCATACGGGCTTAGCTAATTTTCAAAGGCTTAAAAAACAGTTTCCACAATTGACGGAAGTAATAGCCAAAAAAGACCTGGCCAATTATTTGGGCATAACCATCCGAACCCTTAACAGGATTCTAAAAGGAGTTTAACAGTTTCGAGCACCAGACATATAGTCCGACACATTCTTTTCTAACTTTTGAAACTCGGACAACTGTTCTGTAACCCGTTGCACCTGCTTTTTCATTAAGCGTTTGTGTTTTTTTAGGGACAGCTGTATTTCCATATTTGCATGAGTTAATCGTTCTACCTGTGAGCAGAGGGTTTCAAAACGTTCGAACAAGGTGTAGGTCTTAGGTTCGCATAAATACGAATTCAGTTTATTCCGCATTTGCGCAAGATCTTTACTATTGCGTTCCAAACGTAAAATATAGCTATTGCTATCTACCTCTTGGGCAAACTGCTGGTCTAGGTCTGACGTTTTCATTAAAGATAGATTTTGGGTTATAGGGGGCGAAACTTTATTCTCGCACTTATAAGTTAAGAATAATCCTTTATAAAAACTAAATCTAATCACCCCAATATCAGACTTTAACATTTTGTTTTCCTAAAATTAGCATTTAGTTTAAGGTTTATAATTTGGATATTAAAGCACCGTTTTCTACCTTAATAAAAATAGTGGTTTATGAATATTAATTTTGAATATGATGGGGTTGCGGCCAGCAACCGATTGGAAATTCTTGCAGCTAAAAAACTAGGCAAATTATTTGATAAATATCACTTTATCATACGTGCGGATGTCCTTTGGAAAACAGAAAATACCTCCTCCCCAAAAACGGGTATGATTTGTAGTATACGACTTAGTCTGCCGGGGCCAAGACTTTTTGCGGAGGGCAATAGCGCCGGTTTTGAAGCAGCTCTTGCGGAATCGTTGGGCGACTTGGAAAGGCAATTGAGAAAGCGCAAGGAGAAAATGAAATCCTATTAACCACGATAAGCTAGACATTTTAATATTCTTCGTCCTCTTCTGTACCCGTGGCAGCTATAGCCCTGTTTAAACGGTTGGAAAATGGTTTCAAATAAAGCGCTTTGATGAGCTTACGGCGTTTGCGTTGAGATATGTCCATGGTATCCAACGTTTCTCGCCCTTTTTTAATGGCGGCCAATCTTTTTTTCTTAAGCTGCTCCCGTTCTTTAGGCGTAAGTACCATATCTGGTTCGTAGCGCTCCATTAGCGTGCGTTTGGTAGTCAGTGTTTCAGCTGTGGAAGTATAATCGGTTGTCTGGGAATGAAGTTTTCCAAAACAAAACCATACCACCCCAAGGCAAACCACAAATAATTTTGGATTTTTCATTTGCGTCCCGTAAATATAATGTTCCCGTGCAAAGTAGTCCATTTTATTACAAGTTCATAGACCAAAAAATGAGAATACAGGTTTTTAAACGTTTTTTTTAAGGGTTTCATCGGTATTGGTATTTCAGCTAACTTTGAAGCATTACAAACCTGTTCCATTTGCTATGAAACCGTTGTACTTCTTTTTTAGTATTTTCTTTTTTTCTACTTGTTTAATCGCACAGAAAACCGCGATATTAAAAGACGCTTCGGTTAGCTTTGTTTTTGTCTCAAAAGACGTTGATGGGCATATCGGCGGATTTCAATCCAATTCTGTTATCGATTTGGACAATATTTCTGGTTCCAATTTTGAAGGGTCCGTACGGGTAGAAACCATAAAAACTGGTATTTTTCTTAGGGATTGGAGTATTAAGGGAAGGAAATATTTTGATAAGGACAAGTACCCTACAATTCATTTTAAAAGCGACACGGTAAAACTCCAAGGTGATAAAATTATCATAACCGGGCAGCTTACCATAAAAAAGACCACCAAGACAATTGACATTGCCTTTAGTAGAGAAAACAATCAATGGATGGGTACCACCTCTTTGTACTCCTCGGATTTTGGTATCAATATTAAAAAGAAACGCGAAGACAATCTGGTAAGGGTAAGTCTAACTTTTACACAGCAATAACCTATTGATCAGGGATGCTTACCATTGAACAAACCTGCATAGATCTTTCCTACCAACCAATTCCCCAAGGGGAAATAAAGCGCAAAAAATAAGGACATTCCCAGACTAAAATTCCGGATTCCAAAAAACATGTCGAGTAAATTATTGGGATAGGCATAGGAAGTTTTAAGGGCATAGCCCGAAAATTCCAACAAACACATGGCAATAAGTCCATATGCATATTGCGTATGAAAAGGGAGCTTACGAAGCAATAGTGAAATTGGGACCATATAAAGTACGTAAACCGTTATCACTTGCCACCAATAGGTAAATCTTGCAATCTCTACCTGAGCCCCAAACCAATCCATACCACTGCCCCATAAAAAATATATAACGCAGTAGATTCCTATCAAACGCTTGTCAACTTTCAGTTTTGCCTTGGCCCACTTCAAAAAGTTCCGAAATGCCGTCATGGTTTTTCCGCCAGTTTGTTGTCAATGATCACCAACGCATCGTTTACAGTCAGCATATTGTCCATATCTTCATTTTCCAATAAAATATCGAAAGCATCCTCAACATCAAGGACAATATCTACCAAATTGGCCGAATTGATATTGAGCTCATTTATAAAATGGCTCTCTGTTGAAATTTGATCGGCATCAACATCTTCCGGTAGGTAAGTACTAATAATATCCTTCAATTTTTGATAATGGTCTTTCTTCATGGCAGTTTTTAAAATCAGTCGTAATAGCCCTTAAAAATAACACAAGCATTAACATCACCAAAGCCAAAGCTTGCCTTGGCTATTATTTTTGGGGTATACGTTATGGTCTTGGTGGGAATTTTTGATTTACCCGCAATACCAAGAATTTCTGGATGCAGGTCTTCGCAGTTGACATTCCCAAATAACAGATGCGTTTTAAACTGTAATATGGCGCCCACACATTCAATACTACCTGCAGCGGCTAAGCAGTGCCCAATCAAACCTTTAAAGGAATTGACATAGGGAAAGTCTGTCCCCTTGCGATCCAAGGCTTTGCTCCAATTTTCTATTTCGATAGGATCTTTAGAAGTAGCGGTTAAATGTCCGTTTATGGTATCTATTTCCGATGCTTTAATTCCCGATGCTTTAATCGCTTGGGTAATGCAGCGCTGTACGGCTTCGTTATTTGGGGCGGTCATGCTACCCCCTCCCCTTTGTCCACCACTGTTGACGGCACCACCGAGAACTTCTGCATATATCCGTGCCCCGCGCTTCTCGGCACTTTCCAAAGACTCCAAGACCAAGGCTCCTGCCCCACTGCCCGGAACAAAACCCGATGCTGTTGCACTCATGGGTCTACTTGCATCTTTGGGGTGCCCGTTATATTTTCTTGGCAAGATCCTCATGGCATCAAACCCACCCCAAACGTAGGGCCCGCTATCACTACAGCTACCTGTCAACATTATATTGGCCTTTCCCGATGCTATCCGATCATAAGCCATTAAGATACCTTCGGTTCCCGTGGTACAGGCCGATGAGTTGGTGGTAACCTGATTGCCACAACCCAAAATTCCGCCTAAGTAAGCGCTTATTCCGCTTGCCATGGTCTGTATCACTGCAGTGCTTCCCAACCTCCGCACCTTACCATCATCTACCAAATGAATGGCCTCTCTAAATTTATCCACACCAAGGATTCCCGTACCAAAAACAATTCCACTATCCCATCGGGGTGGGGCTTTTGGGTCTAAGGACAAACCGGCATCTTTCCAAGCGTCGGTACCCGCAATAACCCCGTACACAAGACCGCTGGCATTAAGACCTTTTAATTGCAAGGGTGTAAAGTAATTATCTATAAGCTCATCGGTAGGTTTTGGTTCTCCTGCGATCTGACACCCAAAACCAAGTGCCTTCAACCGGGGTATAAACCGTATTCCACTTGTGCCTTCCTTCAAAGATTTTGTAAAATCCTCCAAACCTACCCCATTGGGGGCACAAACACCAAGACCCGTTACTACCACTCGTTTATGCATCGGTATGGGATTTAAGCATGCCGGCAATTATGCCTTTGCAGACCAATTCTTCTTTGGCATTGAACATTTTTACTTCACATTTCAATTTATTAAACCTAAAATATTTTTTTGTGGAACGGACCCAGACGGTTTCTTCGGGGTATACAGCTTTGTAAAACTCCATTTCCGAACTGCTTAGCGCAATTTTTACATCATCGGTTTTATCACCCAATAAAAACAGACCCAAGCAAACTACGCCGATTTGGGCACAACATTCTGTAAGTATTGCCCCGGGTGTGATGGGATTGTCTTTAAAATGGCCTTTATAAAAATCCAAATCTCCAGAAAAAGTATAGTTGCCCATTACCCCATCCTCATCTATGTGCACAAGCCTATCTACAAACAAAAAGGGACTTGTATAGGGAAGTTTCTCTATGATGTTATCAAATGTTTTGTCCATAGGTTCCTTAAGTCTTCTCTTTGGTTATCGAAGGCTCTCGCCCCCATCTACCTTAATTACGGTACCGGTAATCCACTGCGCTTCCTTGCGGCATAGCAGATATACCACATTGGCAATGTCTTTGGGTTTGGTTAATCTTAGATTGGGGTTTCTTATCAGCGCATTTTCCTTTAGTTTGTTACTTCCAGGAATCATTTTAAACGAACGGGTATCCGTTATTCCGGCCTGTATACAGTTCACCTTAATACCTAGGGGTGCAAACTCTAGAGCCATATTGCGCATAAGCGCCTCCAGAGCTGCTTTGGCCACGGACACGGCGCCATAATTGGCCCACGCCTTACTATTTCCTTCACTGGTAAATGAGATTATCCGGGTGTCTTCGGCAAAAAGTGCATTGACTATTAAGGCCTTGGTCCAATCATACAGACTAAGGGCCATCGCATCCAAGGTTAGATGAAAATCCTGATTATCCAATTCCTTTTCCTTATCGGATAGCATTGGTTTTAGATTGCCTTTGGCAATACTATGCACAAGCACTCCTATTTTTTCATTTGGCAACAAGCACGTTTTTATGTCTTGAATAAGCTCCTTTCTTTTTAAGGGATTAACCGCATCTATATTGTAGCTCTTAAATTTTATTGCACTTAAAGTAATTTCTTTAAAATTTCTATTAACTACTTCTAAATCAGACCTTCTATCCCTATGAACAATACAGATATTAAATCCTTCCGCGGCCAGCTTTTTGGCAGTGGCAAGACCAATGCCATGGCTACCTCCCAGTATTAAGGCCCAGACATTTTTAGCTACGGCTATGCTTTTGGTACTATTCATTTAACAATGCTATCAAATTTAAACACTTTACCACTACCATTTCAGTAAAACCCGTTGTGCGGAAAACCCAGGGCCAAAACTGAGCAATAGTCCCTGCTCCCCACTCTTGATATCCTTTTCCAGAAAACGCTCCAATACATATAGAACCGTAGCGCTGCTCATATTGCCATAGCGACGCAAGATTTCCCTTGTATCATCTATATCCTTGCCCATTTTACCGAAGAGTTCTTCCACGGTCTGTACTATTTTTTTGCCTCCAGGATGAAAAATTAAATGATTCACCTGCTTTATGGACGTACCATGCTTTTCCAAAAAAGGATGAACAATTTTGGGAAAGGAATCGGCTATCGCTTCTGGTACCGAAGGATCCAATATCATCTTAAGGCCATGATTGGTGAGATCAAAACCCATAAGATGGGTAGCGTCTTTATAGTGGTACATTTGGGCCCCTAGTATTTTGGGGCCTTTTGCTTCCTTTTCCGATGATAATAATACACACGCGGCCCCATCGCCAAAAATAGCGGCGCTTACCATATTGGCCATGGAGTAATCATTTAGCTGAAAAGTAGCTGTAGGGCTCTCTACCGCTACCACTGCGGCTCTTTTGCCGGGATTTGATCTAAGGAAATTATTGGCATATATCAATCCCGAAACTCCGGCCGCACAACCCATTTCAGTTACCGGTAGCCGCACAATATCTTCTCGCAGCCCTAAATCGTTTATCAAATAAGCATCTAGTGAAGGTATCATGATACCGGTACAGCTTACGGTAATAATATAATCTAACGAATCCGCGGACCAATTGTTTTGATGGAGCGCCTTTTCCAAGACTTGCTTTCCTAGTTTTTTAACTTCTCTAACGTATATGGCATTTTTGGCCTCGAAGGAAGTAGCCGTAAAGACTTCCTCTATGTCCATTATGCCATATCTGGTGTCAACTGCGGCACCTTCAAAAATTTTAACGACTTTACGTCTAAATCGATCTTCCATATCAGCAAGCCAAGTATCTACAAAAGGTAAAATATCTTTTGTTCGTCTACTATACTGGGGCAATTGTTTGGCCACTGTTGTTATGCTAACCTCATTCATTTGCATAGTCCGTTGCTGGGGGTGTTATCACCCAGAGATATCGAAAGGCCCATTTCCAATGTACAGCGTGCTGCAAATGTTGCAGACCCTTGGAAAAGACCACTAATTCTTTCTTGGTAAAACCACTTTGGATAGATACTAATCCATCGTGCTTCGCAATTTTTGTTTTTATAAAAATAGCACTAAACGCCTTAAAAAGAGCATAAGCAAGGCTACTTCTTTGCAAATCGTTCACTATTGTCCCTATTCTTGCGAGTTTGCCAAATTTTGTAAGGAATACTGGAATCTGTTGGTTGCTAAAATGATGCATGGTAAGCGTGCACAGCAGAATATCGCATACAAAAGTACTGGTGTTAAGTGTTAAAATGTCTTGTTGCAAAAATGTTATTTCCGGAAACCCTGAAGATCGCTCTTTTGCTATTTTAATCGCAGCATTGCTTAAATCTATTCCTACCAAATTTGCCTTATGTTTTTTTTCTCTGCAAAGTAGGGCCGCCTCCCTAAGCATCTCCCCATCTCCACAACCCATATCTACGACGGTGTAGACCTCACGGGGGTTTTCATCCATTAATTTTAACATGGCTCGTAAGGTAATCTTTGTCCCCCCCAGTAATTTGTTGGAGGTGTTGATATCCTTTAAAACCTTCAGTAAGGAAGGTTCGTCCAGATTGGGATCGTCCATTAATTCCGATTCGGTATTGCGGGTTTTGAAATTCATTGGAACATAATGGGTTTTCCATGTGTTTTACGGATCAATCGGTCCAACAGCCATGGAGATTTGGCAACAGAACCCATGGCCAGGCTACTTAAACCGTTGTTCAAAAGCAAGGCTTGCAATTGCCTACCTGTCCGAAGGCGCGCTCTAAATGTTGAATTCCAGACGCGTTGATAATCTCTTTCCAGTTGCCCTCTGCCATAGCTGGGAGTTTTAAGAAACATAATGATATGTTCTGCCAGTATTTTGGCACTATGGATGGCAATGGCCATACCATTTCCACATAAAGGGTGAATGAGCCCTGCGGTATCTCCACACATTAAAACATGATGCTCAATAATACGCTTAGGATAGAAAGACACTTGGGCAATGCTCAACGGTTGTGCAAAAATTGGTTCGGCATTTTTAAGAAAGGATGCCAAGAAAGGGTTTTGAGAAACTACTTTCTCATTAAATTGATCTATGTTACCACTGGGTTTAAAACTTTTATAAGAGGCTAAATAGCAAAAATTAACTGCTTGCGTCTCTGTTTTACTGAGTCCGGCATACCCGCCCCTAAAATTGTGCAGTGCCACTACGTTTTCTGGAAAATCGTTATATCTATAATGTGCTTTTACCGCCAACCAAGACGATTTAACCTGTGTAAACCGTCGTTCCATTTTCTTGTCTAACTGGCTTCTTTTTCCATAAGCTCCTATAGCGATCGGGGATTTAAAGCTATTTCCTGCTTTAGTAGTTATGGTAAACATCTCTTCGTTAAAAGAGATGTCGGTAACCGTTTCAAAAACAAAGGACACCTTGTTGGCCAAAGCCTTTTGGTAGAGTAAATTATCGAAAGTAAAACGGCTAATACCCCTTCCTCCAAGTGGTAGTTTTGTATAAAGCATATGGCCTTTTCTTGTAGATAGTTGTAAGGTATCTATAGCTATGGCTTTATTTTGGGCCAACGATATTCCTAGATGGTCTAAATAGGCGTTTACTTCATTGGAGACATATTCTCCACAGACCTTATGATGAGGATAGGGTTGCTTTTCCAGTACCAAAATGTTATAGTCTTCGCTTGCCAAGTGCACGGCCGCCGTTAGTCCGGCCAACCCTCCTCCAACTACTATAACGTCGTATCCGTTCATTGTTGGAAGATACATATTCTTAACCAAAAACCCCCAGCAGACAGCTGGGGGTTTTTGTATTGTGTAAGCAACTATTTCTCTGTTAATTGGTCTTGGAAATGGCTTCTTGTTTAAGCGTTTCATTAGCCACAATGGCCAATTCTACCCTTCGGTTTTTGGCCCTTCCCTCTGGAGTACCATTGTCCTCACGAGGTTGACTCTCACCATACCATTTGGTATCGAAACGTCCTATGGAAACTCCTTGACTGGCAAGGTAGCTGGTAACCGCCTCTGCCCTTTTTTGGGAGAGCGTCATGTTATAGGTATCGCTACCAGAGCTGTCGGTATGCCCTTCAACCAATATATTGGAATTTGGATACTCTTTAAAAACACCGGCCAAACGCTGCAATGTGGTTGCTGCAGTTCCTTTTATTTCCGCTTTGTTGGTATCAAAATAAACGCCGCTGTTTTCATCGAAGGTAACGTTGATTCCTTCACCTACGCGGGTAACTTCTGCACCCGGAACTTCAGATTCTATGCGCTCTGCCTGTCGGTCCATTCTATTACCTATATAACCACCGGCCGCTCCACCGACTACACCACCGATTATTGCTCCTACTGCCGTTTTCTTGCTAAGTAATCCACCAATTACAGCTCCTCCCACAGCGCCTATTGCAGCACCTTTTTGCGTATTATTGGCATTTTTTACCGTATTGCAACTGGCAATCATAGCAAATACCATTAGGATAGATGTTCCTTTAAAAATTATATTTTTCATTTAGTGTATTATTTTTTAGTGAATTGATAAACTATGGTAAGGGGCTCGCCGTCTACAGAAACGTTAGATTTTAATGTCATGGCCGTTTCTGTAAGATTGGCAATGGTAAGACGATAACCCAATCCGGAAACGTCCTTCCTTTTATCATCTATAAATTTAAATTGAAGCTGACTATTATAGCTTTCGGCACGTTCTACGACGGACCAGCGAATGTAGCGATCTCCTCCACTACAAAGGGTGCTGTTCTGTATTGTATACCTACCTGTACTGTTGTTGTCCCTAAAAAACCACTCACTGCCTTCGAAACAGATGTCCTCTGCATCATTAAAGATAACCGACTTAAAATTACCTGTATTGTTCTCATACGAAATATCGTTCAGCGACCAGGTACCGCTAAGTAAATTTCGCTGCCCACGGGCAGATTTTGAGACCGAGCAGGAAGCTGCCAAGAATACTGTTGCCGAAAGCAACAAAAACCATTTTTTCATCATAATGTTCATTTGTTTTAACTATATACGTTCGTAAGAAATATTTAATGTGCAGGGTTTGTTATTATTTTGTTAAAATATATGCGGTGTAATATAGATCAATAGTTTAATAAGGCCATAAGTTCTTGCTCAAAACGTTCCTTGGGCAGGTAGTTATTTTCAAGTTTTTTGGCAAAAGGAATAGGGGTCTCTAGGCTGGCAACCCTTTTTACCGGGGCGTCCAGGTGTTCAAAACAGTTCTCCATAACCAAAGCGGATATATCACTCGCAATGCCGCCAAAAAGACTGTCTTCTTGCAGAATAATGAGCTTCCCCGTTTTCTTTACCGATGTATAAATGGCTTCTATATCCAACGGCTGTAACGTACGTAGATCCAAGAGATCTGCTTCCACTTGCGGCTTGTCTTCCAACGTCTTTAACGCCCAATGAACGCCCGCCCCATAAGAAACTACGGTGATGTCCGATCCAGTCTTTAATAGACTGGCCTTACCCATAGGTAAAGTATAGTAATCTTTAGGAACATCTTGGTATATGCTTCGGTACAACTGCTTATGCTCAAAGAACAGCACTGGGTTGGGATCGTTGATAGCTGTTGCCAATAAACCTTTTGCGTCATAAGGAAAGGCAGGGTAAACGACTTTAAGACCCGGTGTTTTGGTAAACCATGCTTCATTGGTCTGGGAATGAAAAGGACCGGCACCCACGCCACCACCGCAAGGCATACGCACTACCACGTCGGCGTTTTCTCCCCATCGGTAGTGTGCCTTCGCCAAATAGTTGACAACAGGATTAAATCCACTGCTCACAAAATCGGCAAATTGCATTTCCATAACCGCTTTCATTCCGTTTATGGATAGTCCCATAGCGGCTGAAACTATAGCGGACTCACATATGGGCGTATTTCTAACACGTTCCTTGCCAAAAGCGGCAACAAAACCTTCAGTGATTTTAAAGACCCCTCCATAATCCGCAATGTCTTGCCCCATTATCACTAGCTTGTTATGCCGCTCCATAGACTGTTTTAAACCTTCGGAAATGGCATCCACTAAGCGGATATTGGCTACTTCATTGCTTGGTTTAAAATCTTGATAATCAAAATCTTTATAAACATCATTTAATTCTTTAGTTTCAACTAATTCAATTTCCTCCTCACTAAAGGCCTTTTGTAAATTTTCATTAATTTCCTCCTCAATTTCCTGTCTTAGACTTTTTATTGCCTCTTCCGTCAAAATATCTTCGGATACTAAATATTCCTGATAGTTTTGGATAGGATCTTTTTGGGCCCATTGGCGCATAAGCTCCTCGGGAACATATTTGGTGCCACTAGCTTCTTCGTGCCCCCGCATGCGAAACGTTTTAAACTCCAGCAAAACAGGGCGAGGATTTTTACGTATACTTTTACATAACGCATCTACCTTGGAGTATACTTCCAAAATGTTGTTGCCATCTATCATATAAGATTCCATACCATACCCAATACCACGATCGGCCAAATGCCTGCAGCGGTACTGTTCGTTGGTAGGTGTGGAAAGTCCATATCCATTGTTTTCTATACAAAAAAGCACTGGCAGGTCCCATACGGCCGCCACGTTAAGGGCCTCATGAAAATCGCCCTCACTAGTTCCGCCCTCCCCGGTAAACACGGCGGTAACCTGTTGTTTTTTTTGAAGCAGGTCCGCCAGGGCTATACCATCGGCAACGCCCAGCTGTGGTCCCAAATGCGAGATCATGCCTATAATCTTATACTCCTGCGTCCCAAAATGAAAGCTCCTATCCCTACCGTTAGTAAAGCCACTTGCTTTGCCCTGCCACTGACTAAAAAGCCGGTACAAAGGAATGTTACGGGTAGTAAAAACACCCAAATTACGGTGCATCGGCAAAATATATTCTTCCGAGTTTAAAGCACTGGCCACACCAACAGAAATAGCTTCTTGGCCAATACCACTGAACCATTTGGATATTTTGCCCTGCCGAAGAAGAATCAACATTTTTTCCTCAATAAGTCGAGGTTTCAACATCGCTTTATAAAGGGCAAGCTGGGTATCTTTATCTATATTTTCGCTTTTATATTGCATAACAGGTGATTATCCCTTAGTTCAAAACTGGGCGTAAAAATAGCAAAAATGGAGCGAAGAAAACGATGGTCTTCCGTGTATTATTTTTAAGATTTTGAAAGCTTTTATTTTATTAAATTTGAATATCACTTTTAAATTAAAAAGATGAGCGGTATACCAAGCGTAGATCTTCAGGATTTCATTTCCGGAGATGCAAATAGAAAGGAAAAATTTATTAAGGAAATCGGCAGTGCCTTTGAAGATATCGGCTTTGTGGCCTTGGGCGGACATTTTTTATCGGATCAACTGGTAGCCGACCTGTACGAAGAGATTAAACAGTTTTTTAATCTACCCCAAGAAACAAAGGACAAATATGAGATTGAAGGTATTGGAGGGCAACGGGGCTATACTTCTTTTGGAAAAGAACATGCAAAAGGTAGAAAGGAAGGGGATTTAAAGGAATTCTGGCATTTTGGACAGTATGTGGAAAATGATCCCAAACTGCAGGCCGAATATCCCGAAAATGTAATGGTGAATGAACTTGCCAAATTTAATGTCGTAGGTAAGGAGACTTATAAAATGTTGGAAAAGACCGCCAAATATGTTCTACGGGCACTGGCCTTGCATTTAGATCTGGAGGAAACTTATTTTGACGCCTACATAAAAAATGGCAATTCCATTTTAAGGCCCATCCATTACCCACCAATTACATCCGAACCCAAAAATGCCGTTCGTGCGGCTGCCCATGGCGATATAAATTTAATTACTCTTTTAATGGGCGCCCACGGCAAAGGATTGCAGGTAAAAAACCATAAAGGTGAATGGGTAGATGCCATTGCAAGGCCAGACCAATTAATGATCAACGTTGGCGATATGCTTTCTAGGCTTACCAATAACAAACTTAAGTCTACCATACACCAGGTGGTTAACCCACCAAAAGAGCTATGGGGGACCTCGCGCTATTCCATCCCATTTTTTATGCATCCGATTAGCGAAATGTCCCTTAATTGTTTGGAAGACTGCGTGGACGCGGAACACCCAAAATTATATGAGGACACCACTGCAGGAGCTTTTTTGCACGAACGTTTAATTGAGCTTGGACTGGTTAAGGGTTAAAAATCGATGTTTTTTGATTTATATGGAGACCTATTAAAAAATTATCTAGGAACCTTATGAAAATACAGGCTAAAGTAATTCCCGGTTTTGGTGTGGCTTCCGGCAAAAATGGAGACCAACGGTATCCTAAAGGCACCATTTCCCAACAATTGCCGCATTTTGAAGCCAGGGGGCTAGACTTAACCTCATATTTTAAGGGAACCTTAAATGTGGATATTACCCCCTACTCCTATAAAATTGGCAATCCAAAGCATTTTTTTGAACAGGTAAACTGGTCCGATCATATAGCTCCGGAGAATTTTTATTTCTTTGATATCACCTTGTTTTATAAGAATGAAGCTTATGAAGGGCTAATTTATATGCCAGATCCCAAGACCAAGGAAGAGCATGTGCAAATGCCAACTACCTTAGAACTGATGCTTCCAAAAGTCAATGGCCTGCAATACGGTGATAAGATTTTCGTTTTGGTAAATGAGAAACAACTAAAAGTTTCTAAGATATAACACTAAATGCACGGTAATTATGGATCTCCAAGATCAATTAAAAAACCTTTTCCCGGACCATATTACGGAAGACGAGCCTCAAAAAAATGAGGAAACAACCGATATTTGGTTACAAGATGCCCCTATAATTTGCAAGTACGAAAAAAGAAAAGGGAAGCCAATAACCATCTTGGAAGGGTATACCGGAGCAGAGCAAGATTTTAAAAAACTAGCCAAGGAACTTAAAACAAAATTAAGTGTAGGCGGTACTTTTAAAGACAACAAAATAATCGTACAAGGCGATTACCGAGAGAAAATTATGCAGATATTAGTTACCAAAGGATTTAAAGTAAAGCGTGTTGGGGGCTAGTTTTCTGTTAATTATTTTTGTTATTTTGGATTAAACATTACATTTAATGGTTTTAAAACCTAATCAACAACCAACATGAGTTCCCTTTTGCACATTACTAATGGAGATAGCTTTACCACAAAGCTAAAGTCCTTGAAACTAAAAGGAGATATTATTACATGGAGAGAGATGTTATGCGAGGGAAAAACACTTACCAACGTAGGTAGTGAATCTTTTTGGAAAACAAGGTTCGAATTTCTGAACAAAAACTACAAGATTTCAAAGTCTAGATTTATTGAGCTTACATTAAAGGAGTATCGGTCCTTATGTAACCATAAAAAGCAAGATAAGATCGTACTCTGGTTTGAGTACGATCTTTTTTGTCAAATAAATATGCTTGCCGTAATCAGTTGGTTAATGGCACACCGCCCTTATGCTGAAATTTCCTTGGTCTGCAGTGGAAACGAAGATGAAACGGACAGGTTGTACGGTTTAAGTGAATTAACCGATGCCCAGCTACTTCATCTTTATGAAAACAGAACGGTATTAACGCAAGACGATGTTGAATTTGCTGACTATGTGTGGCAACTGTATTGTAGTGATAGCCCTATTCGCCTAGAACAATTAAAGAGTTATGGACATTATCAGTTCAGCTATCTTGCCGATGCCATGGCTACCCACCTAAAGCGCTTCCCTACCATTAAAAATGGGTTGAACGATATTGAAAATCATGTTTTGCAGCTAGCTATAAACGAAAAACCAACGTCCAAAAGGGAGTTCTTGGGAATAATTCTTAAAAACCAAGGCCTATACGGATATGGCGATACCCAATACGAAAGAACCATAGCACGGCTAAGACCACTCTTTAGCTCATTAAGCCCCGTACGGTTAACAAGAAAAGGAAAAGAGATTCTAGAAGGCAAGAGCAACTACTACTCTAGTTTACGCGACAATGAAGCCTATTTGGGAGGCTCTTTAAAGTACAACTACCTCTACAATACGGCATCGGACAGAATACTAAAACTATAACATGCTAGGTCCGTCGGAACTTGTTCTGAATGCCGATAACAGCATTTATCACCTTAATTTACTACCAGAAGATATCGCTAACACGATTATTACCGTTGGCGATCCCGATAGGGTTGTAAGCGTTTCAGATCATTTTGATACCATCGAACTTAAAAAAGGTAAGCGCGAATTTATAACACACACGGGAACACTCAACGGAAAGCGTATTTCCGTAGTATCTACAGGAATTGGCACGGACAATATAGATATTGTACTTAATGAATTGGACGCCCTGGTTAATATAGATTTTGAAACAAGGAGTATAAAAGACGACATCACCACTTTGGATATTGTTAGGATAGGAACATCGGGTGCTATACAGGCCGATATCCCAGTAGATTCTTTTTTGATGAGCCAATACGCCATTGGTTTCGACAACTTGTTGCACTTTTATGAAAGCGAACATATACAGCACCCGGAAGTACAGCTGGCATTTATAGACCATACCAATTGGTCTATTTACAAATCTATTCCCTATGTGGTAAGTTATAATGGTTCCTTGGCCGAAAGATTGCTTTCCGAAGACCTGCGCCTAGGCTTTACCGGCACCAATGTGGGCTTCTATGGCCCACAAGGAAGAAAATTGCGTTTGGATACGGACGATAGCGAACTGAATGCAAAACTTGCTAGTTTTAAGTATCGCGACTTACAAATTACCAATTTGGAAATGGAGACCTCAGCCATTTATGGGCTATCCAAATTAATGGGTCACCGCGCTGTTTCCTTAAACTGCATTTTGGCCAATAGAAGCAATGGGGAATTTTCCAAGGACCCCAAAAAGGCTGTGAATAAACTCATTGGCCTAACCTTGGATAAACTTACTGCCCATTAAATCTGCAATACCTCATTCAGCAACCACAAACCACAGACCTGTAGCATGAAAATCGTTAAGATTATAGGAGTTCCGGAACATTTTAACCTTCCGTGGCATATGGCCATTGAGGAAGGTGCCTTTGAGGAGCGAGGTATTAAATTACAATGGACAGATATTCCCGAAGGTACAGGAAAAATGTGCCAAATGCTTGCAGCGGACGATACGGACTTGGCCATAATCCTTACCGAGGGCATCCTGAAGAGCATAACCGAAGGCAATCCTAGTAAAATTGTACAGCAGTATATTGCATCTCCGCTACAGTGGGGAATACATGTAGATGCCAAAAGTACGTACAAAACCATTTCAGATCTGGAAGGAACCAGGGCGGCTATCAGTCGTTTTGGAAGTGGCAGCCACTTAATGGCTTACGTAAATGCGGAAAATCAATCGTGGAAGACCGATTCGTTGGAATTTAGAGTGATCAACAACCTCGCAGGTGCTGTGGAAGCACTTGCCCAAGGTGACGCAGATTATTTTATGTGGGAGCATTTTACTACCAAGCCCCTGGTTGATGATGGCACATTTAGAAGATTGGGCGATTGTCCTACCCCATGGCCGTGTTTTGTTGTTGCGGCCACCGACAACTTCATTAGGGAAAATACAGGCGTATTGAATCATGTCTTAGAGGTCATTAACCGTTATACCGAAGAATTTAAAAGTATTCCGAGCATAGATCGTACCTTGGCCAACAGCTATGGGCAACAACTGGTCGATATTAAAGATTGGTTGTCGAAAACACAATGGAGTCAGTCTCAATTAAATTTGCAAACTATTGAAAAAGTGAAAGATACCCTTATTTACTTAAAGTTAATTGATAGGCGACCTACCAACGCGGAAATTCTTAAACTTTAAGGTCGGGGCGGAAAATATTATTCGGGTATATCGTTCATCGTAAAATACTTTTCCATAATCTCCACCAACTTTTCATCGGTTAAAGGTTTGGGAATGTACTCCTTTATAACAGTATTGTTTTTAGCCTTTATAATATCCCTATCATCCTCGCTCAAGGTCATCATAATAATAATGATCTTATCGCGTATTGCTTTAGGATATCTCTCCAGGTAAGCGTCCAAGAACTGCCATCCATCCATTATGGGCATATAGATATCCAGAACAAGAAGGCAAGGGGCAAAAGCATTGATCATTTTTACCGAAGTGCTTACCTTGTCCAGGAAATCCAATGCTTCCATTCCGTTAAGCACCTCATAAACTTTTACTTTTAAATCGAGTTTCTTGATGAAAATTTTATTGATGAAATGCGAAGCTTCATCATCATCTACCAATAAAATGGAGTTCAATTCGAACATGAGTGCATCAAGATATTAAATAGTCCTTATAAAGCTATTCTATTTTGTTAACACTAAAAACTGTTTTTTCGTTAAATAAATCTTTACCAATCGATGGTTTTGTTATTTTGTTGTGCCAACAATAGGTTACACTTGCTAAAGTGTTTATTGCCAAACCAATATCCGCGATTTGCACTAAGGGGTGAAGGGTGCCCGGCCGTTAGAACATGATGCCTGTTAGCTGCAATAAGGGCCACTTTCTTTTTGGCGAAACCTCCCCAGAGTAAAAATACAAGTCCCTCTTTTTCATCCGAAAGTTTTTTGATCACTGCGTCCGTAAACGATTCCCAACCCTGGTTTTGGTGGCTTGCTGCCTGATGTGCCCTAACCGTAAGGGTAGCGTTTAACAATAGGACACCCTGATCTGCCCACGACTCCAAATTTCCACTTTTGGGGTACGGTTTCCCTAAATCTGTCTCCAATTCCTTAAAAATGTTTATTAAGGATGGTGGATGGGCAATTCCATCCTTAACCGAGAAACACAAACCATTGGCTTGGCCGGGACCATGATATGGATCTTGACCGATGATGACCACTTTGGTCTCTTGGAAAGGACTATGGTCAAAGGCCGCAAAAATATCGCTGCCCTTGGGGTAACAAGTACCTGAGCCGTACTCGGTCTTCACAAAATTCACCAACTTGGCGAAATATGGCTTGTTGAACTCTTCGGATAATTGCTCTTTCCAACTTTCGTGTATGCTTACTTCCATTTTATTCGGCTAATGATCACACAAAGCTAAAAATAATAATATCTTACAGCACCTTTGTATCAATTTGAGTATTATGATCAAAATTAAAAAACCGAAATTCCCGACCGCGCATACCATACTTTTTCTAATAGCAGGCTTGGTAGCTGCACTGACCTGGCTTGTTCCTGCCGGTCAATATGACCGACTTTCCTACGACCAAACCGCAAACACATTTATCCGAACATCCGAAGGGGAAGCTACTTCTTTAGCGGCAACTCAAGAGACCTTGGACGGTCTTAATATAAAGATTGGGTTGGATAAATTTACCAATGGTGATATTGGTAAACCGATCAGTATACCCGGTACCTATAAAAATTTGGATCCAAGACCTCAAGGAGTGATGGCGCTTTTTGAATCTCCCATTAAAGGTATTTTGGCAGCATCCGATATAATTCTTTTGGTGCTTATAATAGGGGCACTTATTGGTATCGTTAATTTTACCGGGGCCTTTGAAGCCGGAATAGCCTGGCTGGCAGTAAAACTCAGGGGAAAAGAATACACGCTAATCATTATGGTCACCACCTTGGTGGCCCTTGGGGGTACTACTTTTGGATTGGAGGAGGAAACCATAGCCTTCTACCCCATTTTAATCCCCATTTTTTTGGCAGCCAAATACGATGCTATTGTGGCTGTTGCCAGCATCTATGTTGGGTCGTCCTTAGGCACCCTTGCCTCTACCACAAACCCATTTAGTACCATTATTGCTTCCGATGCCGCCGGGATAAATTGGACCGTAGGGTTAAACGATCGGCTTATTATGTTTGTAGTTGGACTAATTATTTGCATATGGTACATTATTAGATATGCGCAACGCGTAAAGAAAGACCCTAAGAGATCTGTAATCCATGATCAGCTCGAAGACATTCAAAAACTTTTTGTAAATACTACCCAGGAAGGTAACGTACCTAAACTGACCACCAGGTTAAGGTTGGTTTTGTTGGTTTTTTCCTTCTGCTTTGTTGTAATGATCTATGGGGTCTCTCAATTGGACTGGTGGTTTGTGGAAATGACAACGGTTTTCCTAATAGGTGCCATTCTGATAGGCCTTATTACAAGAATGAACGAACGCCTATTTGTGGAAAAATTTATTGAAGGCGCCAATACACTACTGGGAGTTTCCTTTATTATTGGCATAGCAAGGGGGGTAACGGTGCTTATGGATGACGGACTCATCAGCGATACCTTGCTTTATTATTCTAGTTCGCTTACCGATGGTATGCATAAGGGGCTGTTTATAAATGTTATGTTGTATATCTACAGCGGTCTTACATTTTTTATCCCCTCTTCTTCGGGCATGGCGGTACTTACCATGCCGGTAATGTCACCCTTGGCGGACGGCGTGGGTATAGGAAGGGAATTAGTTGTAAATGCATATCTATATGGCGTAGGTCTGTTTAAGATCATCAATCCAACCGGTATTATATTGGCGTCATTGGCCATCGTAAATGTAGGCTATGATAAGTGGTTAAAGTTTGTACTTCCCTTGGTACTGATGTTATGTGCCTTGGCCATGGTGTCGCTTACCGTATCGGTCTATTTGTAAGTCGATATAAATGAAATCCATACCAATTGAAAATAGCGTAAAATAAACTACCTTGGTAATGGCTTAAGAATAAATCCAAACGGTATAATCTGGGTCAATAAAGATCTACTAACGCACACCTAAACATGTCAAAAGGAATTGTATTGGTTACCGGTGCCAGCAAAGGAATAGGTGCTGCTACGGCTATTGCCTTGGCAAGGGAAGGATATAAAGTCTGTATAAATTATAAGGAAAACAAAGTGGCCGCTCTTCAGGTCCAAGAAAAAATTGCTGCCCTCGGTGGTAATAGCATTGCGGTTAAGGCAGATATCTCTCAGGAAACCGATGTTGTAAATTTGTTTCAAGAAATAGATGATCGGTTAGGAGAAATAACCGGTTTGGTAAATAATGCGGCCATTCTAGGTCATAAAGCTACGCTGCGAGAGATGTCGGCAGCACGCTTACAAAACGTTTTTGCAATCAATGTATTTGGCACGCTCCTGTGCTGCAGGGAAGCCATTAAACGTATGTCAATAAAAAATGGCGGCAAGGGAGGAAGCATTGTCAATATTTCCTCAATAGCGTCCAGAACCGGCTCCCCGGGGGAATATGTGGATTACGCTGCTACCAAAGGAGCCATAGATACCTTTACAATAGGGTTGGCCAAGGAAGTGGGTAAAGAAAACATCAGGGTCAATGCCATTAGACCTGGCCATATACAGACCACGATACACAAATCACCGGAGCGACTGAAAACACTTAAAAACACGGTCCCACTTCAGCGTATTGGCATGCCAGAGGAAATTGCCCAGACCATACTTTGGTTGCTTTCGGAAAAATCTTCGTACACCTCTGGAGCCATTATTGATGTTACCGGTGGAAAATAGCCCAAAAGTACAGTGCATGGAATTCCTTTTTGGTCATTTTAAGATTCAATGCCAATCCTTACCTTTGCTTTCGATATTTAGAAAATGGTCCAAATCAACAAAAAAACCTTAGAGGATCTAGAATTTCCTGCCGTATTACATCAGATCTCCCTGCGCTGTGTTACGGAAATGGGAAAGTCCAGGGCTGCCGTAATCTCACCTTTTAAAACCAAGGAGGATATACTTAATAATCTTGGCCAAACCTCAGAGTATTTATCGTCCTACGAAAATGAAAACCGCATTCCGAACCACGGTTTTGATGGTATAGATGGTGAGTTACAATTGCTGAAAGTTGAAAATACCACTTTAGAAATTGCAGGTTTTAAACGTATTGGAGATATCTGCAAAACCCTGATTGTTCACAAAAAGTTCTTCAAAAAATTTAAGGAATATTACCCTTTGCTTTTTGAAAGTAGTGAAACCGTGGAGACAAATACGGAAATTCCGGCACATATAGACGCGGTAATCGACAAGTTTGGTGAAGTAAAGGATAATGCCTCTGCCAGTTTAAAGACCATCCGCCAACAGATGAATGTGGTAAAGGGCAGTATCAACAAAAGTTTTGCGATGGCCCTTGCCACATACCAAGGAGCCGATTTTTTAGATGAAATAAGGGAATCCGTTGTAGATAACCGCAGGGTATTGGCGGTAAAAGCCATGTACCGAAAAAAAATAAAGGGTTCGGTAATGGGTGCTTCCAAAACGGGGAGTATTGTGTACATAGAACCCGAGGCCACCCTAAGGCACAATAGGGAACTCAACAATTTGGAATTTGAGGAGAAAGAGGAAGTGCAGCGTATTCTTAATGAATTGACCGCCGTAATTAGGCCATTTGCCCCCTTCCTTGCCGATTACCAAATTTTTTTGGCGCATATGGATATTACGGCCGCCAAGGCCAAATATGCCTCTGAGATAAATGCAATAATGCCGGTTATAAGCGAGGGCAAGGAAATGCATTTAAAAGATGCCTACCACCCCCTACTCTATTTAAATAACAAAAGGAACAACGAAAAAACTTTTCCACAAACGATCGCCCTTCATCCGGAAAACAGGATTATAGTTATTTCCGGACCCAATGCGGGTGGAAAAAGCATTACCTTAAAAACGATTGGGCTGCTGCAAGTAATGCTACAAAGCGGCCTTTTGATCCCCGTTCATCCGCGCAGCACAATGTGCTTGTTTGATCGTATCCTAACAGATATCGGTGATAATCAATCTATAGAAAACCATTTAAGCACGTATAGCTATCGCCTAAAGAACATGAACGGCTTTTTAAGAAAATGCAATGCCAACACGCTATTTCTGATCGACGAATTTGGGACGGGCAGTGATCCTGAATTGGGTGGTGCCTTGGCCGAAATTTTTCTAGAAGTTTTCTATGAGCGTAAGGCATACGGAGTAATAACTACGCATTATGCCAATCTAAAACTGCTGGCCAATGAACTGCCCCATGCCACAAACGCCAATATGCTTTTTGATGGCAAAACATTGGAACCTACCTTTCAACTGGTGTTGGGCCAAGCGGGAAGCTCCTTCACTTTTGAGGTGGCACAGAAAAATGGCATCCCATACAGCCTTATAAACAGGGCTAAGAAGAAGGTAGAGGGCGGCAAAGTACGTTTTGATGCCACCATAGCCAAAATGCAAAAAGAACGCAGTAAAATGGCCCAAACGGGCAATAGACTGCAAGAAGAAGAATCCAAGGCCCGGGATGAGGCCATGAAACTAGAAGCCTTAAATACCAAAATGAAGTCCAAGCTGGAAAATTACCAGGAATTGTACGATCATAACCAACGAATGATCTACTTGGGCAACAAGGTAAATACCGCCGCGGAAAGATACTTCCAGGATAACAAAAAACGGCCTTTGGTCTCGGTGCTGCTTCGGATTGTGGAGACCGAGAACAGTAAGCGAAAAAAGAAAACCGCCAAAGAGGTAAAAGTACAACGGCAAAAAAAGGCCCAGGTAGAACAAGAGGTGCTAAAGGAGGTGAAAGTAATTCGCCAAAAGAAAAAAACGGTTAAAAAAAGGGCCGAAACAACTGCTGTAAATAAACCAAGGCCCGTTTTTAAAATTGGCGATCGCGTGCGCATGCTAGATGGTAAGGCCGTGGGTAGCATTGACAGCTTGGAAAAAAATAAAGCCATTGTAAACTATGGCATCTTTACCACCAATGTGGGGCTAGAGCAGTTGGAACTGGTAGAGGCCAAGAAGTGAAGTTGACCCATTTAATTTGATACCACCGCGGAATTATTTACGATTTCGAACAGCTTTAAATTTGTGTGGGTGAGAGATAGTCTAAAAAAATACTTCTTTTGGGTCTGATTGCTTGTTCCGTAGTTATGGTAGACGGTTACCTTCAGATAAGAAGGGTCATATGATTTGTTACCTAAATAGTTAAGGTTTACCATCCATTTGCCTTTCAAATTTCCATCGATCCAAAACTGGGCACTGGAATATCCCTGCTTCTTTTCCTTCATAATCAGCTCCCTGTTTTCCTCAAGCATATGGTTCCAATTAAAATAATTATTGGTCGGATTAACAAACTGCAATGCAAATTCGGTTTCGCTGTTGTTCCACTCAAATACCAAACGAGTACCCAGGTTTTTGGCGGTATTGGATTTAGCAACTTTCTTAATACCCAATGCTTCCGATTTTGTATTAATTAGATTATCAAATTCTGTTTTGATTATAGAATCTATTCCAACTTCAAGCGTCAAAACAGTATCTAACTGGCGGTAGTTAATATATCTATTGTACAAGGTAAGTGCTTTGGCATAGTTGCCATGGGCAACCAGTATATTCCCCAGATCTCTATAAGACTGCGGATACCGAGGTCTTAGTTTAAGTACATTTTTATAGATGGATATCGCCTCTTTTAAGTTACCCGACTCTTCTTGTTTATACGCCAATGCCTTTAATATAACCGCATTTTTGGCAAATTTGGTTTTGATGAGACTATCAATGGCGTGGGATTTTCTTTTATTGCCCCAAGTTTTTAAAAAGTATTTGGATGTTTCCAATAAGTAATAGGGATCATCGCTACGCAACGGTTGTTGTTTTTCATAAACAGCTAAAGCCTCTTTTTCCGATTTTGCATTTTTAAGGGTCACCATATAATTGGGCGCTCCGCTTTGGCTAAAAGTTTGGGCATCCCCGTCCCTAAAAGTGTTATTTCTTAATTTTGCCTGGTCGTAGGGTTTATCGGTACCCGGTTCCCTAACCACATTGCCCAAATTGGTATTGATGATTACAACGCCGCCCGCTCCCAGACTACCATATCTATTTGTACCGGCTAGCCCAGAAATTACGGCAATACGGTCAATATTGTCCAAGGTCAAAAAAGTAGGTGCGGAAGTAAAAATAGAACCATCTACCTCAAATAGTGCAGGTCTGGCATTTCTAAACGATACCGTTCTAGCGGTAAATATAGTGCGTTCCGCAATCCCTGTTTGCGGGTTGGTCCATGTTCTGATCTGCAGTCCTGAAAACTTGTTTTGTATTGCGGTCAAAAGATCCACCGCAGCCCCATTGAGTTCGGCCCCATCAACTACCCGTATGGCATAACCGGCACGTTCACTATCTAAAATACCAAAAGAAGTCTTAATTATTTTCTTGTTGGTGTTGTAATCTTTTCGCAATTCATCGGGAGTACGTCTTTTTCGTCGTTGCACCACAACTTCATCCAATTCCTGCAGCTGGGGATACATAGTGATATTGAGCATGCGGGTAACATCTTCCACTACAATCTCTACCGATCGCATGCCTACATGTCTGTATTCCAAAACATCACCGGGGTGGGCAGAGATCGTATATTTTCCCATATGGTCTGTCTCAGTACCAATGGAGGTACCTTGTATCAAAATGCCTACTCCTTGCAAGGGTTCTTGCCCATCGGTTACCCTACCTGTTATGGTGGTGGTTTGCTGCGCCCGGATGTTTGCTGTAAAGGTTAGGCACATAATTACAAAAACAATGGTATTCTTAAGTTGCATAGGTTAAGTTTACAAACTCGGTTTTAGGGTTAACCATAATTAATATTTATTTTAAAATCAGCTACCTCATTGAAGAACCATAGAATTTGTTCAAATACGTATTAAGAAATGTAAGTTCTGTCTTTTAGTGCCTTCAAAAAGCACTAAAATAGATAGAGTACTCTAAAGTTTCTAGAAACGATATGTGATAAATTATGATTCACTAATTCTCCTGTATAACATTACCCAACAAGTCAAAGGTTAAATAGAATCCTTCATTTTCACCTTGTCTTAAAAAAATCCAGGCTAATAATTTCTTCATGTTTAAATCAAAAAGAAGTGTCCCTAAAGGATTCTTAGGGTTTTCCTTTTTGAAATAAACAAGCACTTGCGGTTCGCTTTTAGATAATCCTTTTTTAAAAGGTTTATATATATCATGATTTTGATAAAATCTAAGGGGTTTTGCATCTAGATTTTCGATGCCCATGGAATCTATTTTTCTTCTGAAAATATCGAATAAATTATCAAAATAGGCCAGTCTTTGCTGTTTCCGTGTCATCAACGTATCGTTAAGAACATAGTCAAATTCTATGTATTTTTCAAAAAGGGTATCCCTACTTATTCCTGATTTTTCAGTTTCAACTGCATACATGGCCAATGCCTTGATATTTTGGTAATAGATCTTTTCGTTTTGGCTCAGACACAAAGGTTTGCTTTCTTGAGCCCAAAGACTTGTGTTTACAAAAAGAAAACTAGTTTGAAACAATAAGAACAAAATGTTTTTCATGATACTTTAACCTTAGTTACATCTGTTTGATTTCGGCGGCACATTTCCACCGTTTTTGTTAATTACGATTCCATTTCTAGGTGTCATATCCCTCAGTACCTCTCCCAATTTTCCGGGGTTTTGCCCTCCAGGAATTGCCCCACCAGGATAGACGCCCAAGCACTTGGAATATTCATGCCAGCAACATTCCCCAAATTTCTTGCAAAATTTGTACAGTTATAAAGGTTCAAATCATATTTTGATCTATACTTGATTAACTTTAAGCTTACTCTCTTATGTTATTTTCGCTTGATATTATGATTCGTAATTTTCGACTTGAGTGGAAAAAGTCATAACCATCTTCAGGGTAATTATAAATTTGTATAACGATTACATTCCCGTTACTATCCTGTCCAACATTGTTCCATGTAATACTTTTCACGTTCTTATAATCCAGAGGTGAAGGATTTGGCATAGAACTATATATGTTCTCATCAAATTCCTTATATGCACCTGGCTTCCTGAAACCATATTGGTTCATATAAAATTCTGAGATACTGGCTGTTGAATACAAGCCGTAGTTTTTGACCATCTCCCCATAAAAAATATCAGCATCTTTTAGAAAAACTGACAAACTTACTTTTCTTACTTTCCTATTCTCTGTTAAATAAAAAGAAGCCTCTAAAACAGGATAATCTAAAAAAGTAATCGGAGATGCCACATTGGGGCGGTAATAATAATCACTTTTATATTCGATATCCCAATTGTCGTAATCCGAATCTGTAACCTTATTGAAATCAACATTTCTTATTGTTTCAAAATCTGAAAACAAAACCTTTTCGTCTATTTGTGCATAACTCATGAAATGGAAGATAATTGAAAGAAATGATATATAAATTTTATTCATTCGTAATTAACGTTTAAATATAATCAGCAATCTGGCGTACTCAAGCCTACATTGCTTTCGTAATCCTGAACCTCCCCATTCCAACCTAAAGGAGGAGTTTTAGAAGCGGCTTCTTCAATGTCCTATTTGTTGATTGGAGCAATCACAGAATACGGTTTACCTGGCATCCCATAGAGTTCCATACCAGCGGAAGTAGCGGTTTTAATTGGAATAACAATTTCTCTTATCCCATTTCTATAAATGGAAATGAAGAAAGTGAAGCCAACTGATTCCAGAATACTATGTTCGTTCATATCATATATTGGTTTGTCTTTATTAAAAGAAATTATTTTTTCTTCATTATTCCATTTAAAATTATAAGAGTGCTTTTCGATTTCATCTTTATTAAACTGCAAATCGGTGGGCATTAATCTCACATAATCCATATTGAAAACTGTTTCTTTTATTTTTTTATTTGCTTTAGCCGATAAGCTGAACCTTAGATTATTTATAAATGAAACTTTACCCCAAATATGATTATTTACAAAGAGTTCCCCGTCCACTAATCTAAATTGGTGGCTGAACATAGGTTTATCAAAATCGTATTGTACCATAGTATCATCCTGAAATTCCAAAATAACTACATTTGGTATTGAATGTGTGTCTCCATTCTTTATTTGGAGCCATTTCCCGCTTATATCCTGACATCTCATAGTGTATATTCCAAATAGCGCAATTATAAAAATATATGTTTTCATATTAATCAACCTATATATGGGCAATTCGGTACCAATCTGTAAAAAATGCGGTCAAATAGTTAAATTCTGAGGAAACTTCCAAATCAGGAATTGAGCAATGTAATATATCCTCTGGGAATTTTTGGAAACAAAGAGTCTTTTTGACAGCCTCAGCTACTTTTTTTTCTAAGTCTTTCGGAATATCCGTAGAGCTAACTATTTGATTTGTTGAATCCTCCCTTTCCAACAAAACTAGATGGTAGAATGGAACAAACATACTTAGATAAAGAACAATTACCTTTTTTGATTCTGCATTAGACTGCAATAATAGTTCTATTTCATAACAGGGAGTGTTGTTAGGCGTTCCATTAAATATCAAACTTAAATGTCCGATACTACCGTTCTTTATCTCATCAATAAGAGGTTTTAGCTCACCCTTAAAATTCTTCCAATTATTGTGTAGCAATATATAATTTCCATATTCCCTCGTCTTTTGATAGGAATCATCTGATTCATGCAAAAATTTCGGGTAATAATAATACGCGACTGAATTAAGAATATTTTTAAATATTTTCATTTAAATAGTTTTAATTACATCTGTCCGTAAAAAAAGTGGTTGTAACATAATTGGTTACTGATCCGTTAAACGTACTTACAGGTGGGGTAAAACTGGCACTTCCTCCGTTGATGTAAGAACCATTTCTAAACTCGTCCCTGATATACTCCCATAGTTTAGATCGAACTTGAGAACTTGAACCATGAGTAGCTAGAAAATATGCGGTTGCCCTACTATGCGCACTTAAAAGTGCTTTGGCACTTAATTCAGCACCTCTACCTCCGGTCAAATTTCCTGCAGTTGCATGATATCTGGGTATTGTAAAATAAATCGGTTGGGTAAAAAGAACTTCTGAGGTTCGATAATCACCTGTGGTTTGGTTATAATATGCCACCTTAAACGAAATGTTTTTGACTGCCGCTGTTTGAGTGTTATTAATACCTTGGCTATAATTAAAACTCTTACAACTTGGAGGAATCTCTCTTTTAGGATTCACCGGAAGAACCACCGTCCCTTCCGGACAATTGCTAGGTTCTCCCCTCCCCTCTAAATTACCATTTTTTTGGTGAGATTTTGTGGGTTTTCTCTTGGGCATATGGAAACGACCAACACCCACACTTACACTACCCTTGCTTCTAGGGCTATAACTTATGGAAATATGGGTACGCCCATAACTAATGGAAGGCCCCTTGGAAGGGGCGCCTACAGAACTGGATCCACCACCATTACCACCGCGACTACCGCCCGTATTTCTGTTATTGGAACGTGTATAGCGCTTTGGACTTATATCCTTAAAACAAGGTGGGGCATCCCCTGCCCTAGCATTTAACCCGCCTATAGGTGCAAAATCGCTTAAGGAATAAATAGATATAAGTCCGTCGAACTCCTTTTCATCATCCAAGGCATAGGTAAATACATCCCCAGTTTCAAAAACGTATTCTACCACAAAGGGCGCAATGGGTTGGCCGTCTTCGCGCTGCGTTACCACAAGGTTGTAAAAAACATTGGGCAAAGGGTCGTCCACATTAATCTGCAAAGCGTAACTGGCGTTCCCTGCACTATCCAATGCCTTTAGGATATCTTCCGGATTTATCCAGAATTTGGAATCGCCTTTTTCCTCCCTAGACCATGCCAGTGCTTTTTTTCCGCTAGCTATAGTAATGGCAGTAGTTATCTCCGGTATGGTGTTTAAGGTCACTGGCTCTACCCTCACATTTATGCCATCGGTTTCGGGAACGGATTCCAATTGCAAATTATCTTCATGCGTACAGGCTAAAAAAAGGAATTGAAAAGCGAGGAACGCTGCCTTAAATGTGGATTTTTTCATGTAAAAATTAAGATTTGAGTTAGCATAAGTGGGTCATCAAATATAATTATTATACTTATAATATTAAGTTTTAGTAGTATTATTTTATAATTTATGTAAATAATTTCATATGGAAATGCTGTATCTAGAAGCTGGTTTATCTAAGAAACTAGCTGTATTTTTGTAGACGCTATGCAGAACTTGTAGCGGAAAAGAAGTGATGGAATCGGAAATCGATAAAAAAATAATACTCTTTGATGGGGTCTGTAATCTGTGCAATGGTGCAATACAGTTTATCATTAAGCGAGATAAACATGATACCTTTCGGTATGCGGCCCTGCAAAGCGAAATTGGCCAACAATTAGTTAACGATCGCAAAATAGATACCTCCAAGGTAGATTCCATTATCCTAATAGCCCCGGGTGTGGCCTACTACACCAAATCCGACGCAGCTTTAAAAATAGGAAAGGAATTTGGCGGAGGCTGGAAGTTGTTGGGCATTTTTGAGGGTATCCCCCATACTATAAGGGATTGGTTTTATGACATCATTGCAAAAAACCGCTATGCCTGGTTTGGTAAAAAAGATGCCTGTATGATTCCAACGCCAGAGCTAAAGGCCAAGTTTTTGGGATAATTACGAAAGTAGACCACATAGAAGCAACCTCTACATAAGTTTATCATCCTTTTACTGTAATCTTTGTGCTATGAAAAGTAAACTCTTGGCTTTTGTACTCTGTTGTATAGGCTTCCTCTTTGGGTGTAACAGCGACGATAGTATTAATCTACCCTTAGAAGTGTTCACTGCCGAATGGCATGTGAGCAATATTAGTGGTGGGCTTGCCGGAATAAATGACGATTATGTCCAAGGCACTATTATTTGGTCTTTTACCCCAGATAGTGGTACGCTTGAAGTGGAAAACAATAACAATACCGACACTATTTATGACGGCCTGCCTTCAGGGACTTATGAATATTCCATTCTAGATGTGGATGGGGAACTTTTTATGATTATCGACAATCAAGAATTTGGAGGTATAGCATCTACCACCAATTCACTTACCATAGACCAAAACCAAACCTCTAACGGTAGCGGTGCGGACGGGTTTATTCTGCAATTCAGGTAGAAGGGAATAAACTATTTTAAATTGTTCAAAATAAAATCCAAAGTACTGTTTTGGTTCAAGTTTTGAGAATAACTTAAGTTTTTATGGGTAATATCGTTTGCCAATCCAAGGGCAACGAGTTTTTTTATAATATCCTCATACTCCAAAGTAACTTTACCCATGAGCATCGTATCCATGTCTTGACCTTGTTTATAACGTTTAAATATTTTTCGGAGTCCACTGAGATATAATCTGTCCTTGGTGAAACCACCACCTCTATGTGCCCTTAGCGTAATACTGAATGCTTCTTCCCTATTTAATTTGTATTGGTTATGTATTAAATCGAAGGTGTCGGAAAAGCTATAACCTTTGATTAAACTATCTGAGGCTAAAACCCTATAAGACAATTCTTTAAGTCGTTTTAATGTTAAAGCCGATCCCATATATTCGCTAAAGACGGCCAACCCTTCTTGGGTCTCTACATTGGTAGGAAAACCGTTGGAAAATATCTTAAGTGGTTGTTGCAAACCGTTATAGGTAGTCACCAAATGGACGCCAATTTCATGATGCGCCAGAGTAAGTAGTTGGTTTTTACTGAACTTAACATTCTTTTTAATTAGCATGGTACGCGAAATATTGCTTACCATGGCATCGGCAGCAATATTGGTAGAAAAACGTATGTGCAAGGGAAAATCATATTGTTTGGCAAAGTCTTCAAAATACGCTTTTGCCTCATCGGGCGTATATATCTTTTCCATATCCCCGGTGGCAGGTTCATCCTCATAGTGCAATATAAACTTGGCGTTATGTACGTCCTTTTCGGTAGGGGTTCCGTAGATCCTAAGGGAATTGTAGTAGAATTTCTTCTCCTCACCTATGGTTTCTATGCACTGTATCATATTGGCATAGTAATAAATAATATCCTGATAAAGCGCTCGGATCTGGTCGTCCTTAATACGTTCCAACCGTTGCGAGAAGAACAGCCTATGAAGTTTATAGGGGTCAAATTTTAGTTTGGGATACTTAAATATGGGAGCTTCCCTGTATTTAGAGGCAAAAAACCGATGTTTCTCCTTTTCAATGTTCAAAGGGTTAACATAGCTCAACAACTCTATTCGTTTTACCAAACGATCTAAGTTTGCATCTATTTCAAACAAATCCTTATACGTCTCCTCAATGCTCAGGGTGTTCTCTTCCTCAACCATAACCCATTATCTAAATTCGTTTACCTGTAGTGGTATTAAGTCTTTTAATTGTTCTTCTACGGCACGTACCACTTCCGGGTATAGTATGCCAGTCTCTTCATTGCAATAGACTTTTGCAATCTCCGTGGCCAATACCAAGGTATTATCGAAGTGCTTTGTAATATACTTCAAAAAGTAACCATTGCCCATAAAGGTGTCGTTGATTTTTGAGCTCGATTTTACATCCCCTGGCAACTGCATGCTACCCAACTTATTGCTCCACGCCTGCGCCAAACCCCCAAAACGCTGGTTGTCTAGATTGGCTGTACCCAAATTCCAAGTTGGCACTTCCCTGTTCCATCGTTTCCAGTTATAACTATGCATATCAAAAACCAGGGCCTTCCCATATTTGTTTTCGATCTGAGATACCAGTGCATGTACCACGGTATAAAAAGCCTTGTGCTTTTCTAAGCTTAGGGTACGCTCTTCTTCCTTTAAAGGGGTCTTCCAAAGTTGTTTGCCCCAGGCATCGGTATAAATGGCCGTTTCCGGAGCCCTGTTAAGGTCGTATTCGAACCTACTATCACAACCGGCTATTACTATGGGGTGTGATTGCACCATTTCTTTGGTACAAGGGTCTTCCTCGTACCAGCGATCGTACTCGCTGTGCAAGCAATTTTCCCATAACGATTTTCTAAATTGATGTCCATCGTGTACGGCCCCGCAGATATAGGGGGCATAATCTGCTATCTTGATGGTAAACGCGTAATCTTGGGAAACGGCTTCGAAGCATGTTTCCGATTGTATACGCGAAATTATATCTGAAATGGAAAGCCTAAGCATTGTCTACCTCGCTACGTAATCTAGACCGTCTATCGAAAGCCTTTAGTTGATCTAGCACCTTACTTTCAACAAAATCGATGACCTTGGACTGTATTTTGGTCTTGTAAACTTTATTCATGTAAGTAACGCCACCAGGAGACATTACATTTACCTCAACCAATTTACCCCCAATTACATCTATGCCCACAAAGAACAAACCGTCCTTTACCAACTTTGGACCTATTTGCTTGCAAAGTGCTTTTTCCTGTTTGGTCAATTGATGTTTGGCTACGGAACCACCTGCAGATACGTTAGACCTATGATCGTCCGACCCGGGTACCCTTTTCATGGCACCAATGGCCTCGCCGTTCAACAATAAAATACGAACATCTCCCTGATCCGCTCCTTCAATGTATTCTTGAAGTATAACGTAATTAGAACTTCCATCTGAATTAGTTACATAAAAATCTAATAACGATTTTATGTTAGACATCGCAGACCTTTCAATTAATATCACACCAGAGCCCCCAAAACCATTGAGCGGTTTCAAAATCATCTTATCCGCGGTAGATTCCTTGATCTGCCTTACCAGGTAATTCTTGTTTTTGGATACATGGGTCGCCGGAATAATATTGCTGTGCGAATCCCCAAAAGCAGCCGTATACAATTTATTGTTGGCCTCTCGTAAACCTTGAATCGAATTTACAATGAACACATCGTCCTTAACAGAGTCCAGAAAATTTAACATTATAGGGTCTAAAGGCGGGTTGGCCCGCATAAATATTACATCAAAACCCGCTAGCGGAAGCATCTCTTCCCTAAGGGTGGCCTGTTTGTAAAAGGTTTTTAAATTTCCGGACACTTTCTCCATTCTGCCAATTACCGTACAGAAGGCATTGGTAACGCTATTTCTGATGGTAAGGTTCGCCGGACTGCATAGGGCTACCCCATGATTTCGTTTTACACATTCGTGAATCAAGGCCAAACTAGTATCGTTTTCAGGATCTATCTCCTCCCAGGGATACATTAAAAAACATATATTCATTTTTAAAGACTTTTAATTCTATCTTACTTCGTCTAAATGGTCGTCCCACTCCTTTACATTGGGTTCCCCCAATTTCCCTACCGATTTTGCAACTACCATGGACACCGTGGCATCACCGGTAATATTTACTACGGTACGGCACATATCCAATGGTCTGTCTACCGCAAAAATCAACGCAAGGCCAATAGCCAATTTATCTGCCGGAAAACCGATAGCCTCCAATACAATGACCAACATTACCATACCCGCTCCTGGTACCGCCGCTGAGCCTATAGATGCCAACAAGGCCGTTAGCACAATGGTAAGCTGATCCGCAAATGAAAGATCGAATCCCAAGGCCTGAGAGATAAAAACTGCCGCTACCCCTTGATAAAGGCTGGTGCCATCCATATTTATGGTAGCTCCCACAGGTAATACAAAACTGGTAACTTCCTTGTCTACCCCTATGTGCTCCTCTACCCTTTCCATGGTTACGGGTAGGGTTGCTGCACTGGAGCTGGTGGAAAAGGCCAGCAGTTGGGCCGGACTAATTTCTTTTAAGAACCAAAAAGGGTTTTTCTTGGTATATAGTGATACCACCATCGTATAAAAGAAGATCATTAAAAACAATCCCAGCACCACTACCCCTGTATATTTTAATAGGGCCAAGAGCAAATCGGGGTCGCTAGAGGAAACCACCACATTGGCCAGTAGCGCAAATACGGCTACCGGTGCGGTAAGCATAATAAGATCCACCATTTTCAGCACTACATCATTTAGTGCATCAAAAAATTTCTTCATGGGCTTGGCTTTCTCCTCTCCAATCAAGAGCATGGAAATGCCGAAGATTATAGTAAAGAATATTACTTGGAGCATAAGACTGTTATCACTTAGTGCGCCAAAGGCGTTATCAGGGACCATATCTTCCAAAAACTGTAATGGGCCGCTATCCATTTGTTTGGAAGCCTGTTCTAACTTGGAGGTTACCCCGCTATCATTGGCATAGGTTGCCGTTAGTTTGTCTATGGTATTTTCGGAGATGCCATCCCCTGGTTTCATAATGTTCACAAGTACCAAGCCTATTGTAATCGCCACAACGGTGGTGCCGATGTATATGCCTATAGTTCGCAGTCCAATATTCCTGAATTTTGATATGTCTTTAAGGTCCGATATACCTTTAATCAAAGACGCTAGGATTAAGGGTATGGCGATCAGTTTTAAAAGTTTAACGAAAATGGTACCGAAAGGTTTTATCCAATCCATGACAAATTCCTTGCCCCAACCAATTTGTAGCATGCCATAACCAAACAGCAATCCTACTACCATTCCTATAAGAATCTGCCAGTGCAGTTCTAACTTCCTCATAAAATTTATTTTAGGATAGAAAGATACTATTTTGCGCGGAAAACCACTAAAAAAGGGAATTTTATAATTTGATGGAGCGATTGAGCAGACTATAATCCGCCAAGACCAAGGCAGTCATGGCCTCTACGATGGGTACGGCCCTGGGCACAACGCAGGGGTCGTGACGGCCCTTGCCTATTGTAACTACCTTATTGCCATCACGGTCTATGGTTTCGTATGGCTGTATTATGGTAGCCACGGGCTTAAAAGCTACATTGAAGTAAATATCCATACCGTTGCTAATACCGCCCTGTACGCCGCCGCTATTATTTGTCTTGGTACTGCCATCCGGATTATAGCTATCGTTGTGGGCACTGCCTTTCATTTTAACGCCGTCAAAACCGCTACCGTATTCAAAACCCTTTACGGCGTTTATAGATAGCATGGCCTTCCCCAGTTCTGCATGCAGCTTATCAAAAACCGGTTCACCCAAACCTACGGGTACATGTTGAACCACGCATGTGATAATACCCCCAACCGTATCCCCTTCTTTTCGAATATCTTTTATATAAGCCTCCATTTTAGCTGCCATTTCCGGGTCTGGGCAACGAACGGGGTTAGATTCTACCAAAGAGAGATCCAAGTCTTTATAGCTTTTTTGCAATTTTAGTGTGCCCACTTGGGAAACATAGGCATTGATACGAACATCTTTTAAAAACTGTTTTGCAATGGCCCCGGCCACCACCCTACTGGCAGTCTCCCTTGCAGAACTGCGGCCACCACCACGGTAATCGCGAAAACCGTATTTCTGATCGTATACGTAATCGGCATGTGATGGTCTATAAGAATCCTTGATATGTGAATAGTCCTTGGATTTTTGGTTGGTGTTATGGATGGCAAAACCAATGGGCGTCCCTGTAGTCTTTCCTTCAAAAATTCCGGAATAGAATTCCACGGTATCGGGTTCTTTACGCTGGGTAACTATAGCAGATTGTCCGGGTTTTCTACGATCCAATTCTTTTTGAACCGCTTCTTCGTCAATGATAATCCCAGAAGGACAACCGTCTAAAACACCGCCGATGGCAACCCCATGAGATTCTCCAAAAGTAGTTAGTTTAAAAAGGTTTCCGAATGTGTTGCCGGCCATAGCGTTAAATTTCGTCCAAAGGTAAATGTTAAATCAGCTAAAACCAAAATTACCTAAGCCATAATGGTGGCTTAACAAATGCTCTACGGCCTTAATGCAATCTTAACCTTATACTCATTAAATCTTGATTTCAATTTTACCATCAATTTATACCCATGGGTTTATTTTGTATCCTAAACGTACTGCATTGAAAAAACGTAAAATTGACTTAGTCGTTATTTCGGATGTTCATTTGGGAACCTATGGCTGCCATGCCGAAGAGCTCATTGCATATCTAAACAGCATACAACCAAAAAAACTGATACTCAATGGCGATATCATTGATATTTGGCAGTTTAGCAAGCGTTACTTTCCTGCATCGCATTTAAAGGTGCTAAAGAAGGTCATAGGAATGGCCTCCAATGGTACAGAGGTGCATTATATTACCGGAAACCACGATGAGATGTTACGCAAATTCAGTAATACCTCCATGGGTAATTTTAACATTGAAGATAAGTTAACCTTAGACCTGGATGGTAGAAAAGCCTGGTTTTTTCATGGTGATGTTTTTGATGTCTCCATACAAAATGCCAAATGGTTGGCCAGATTAGGCGGCTATGGGTATAATATGCTGATCCTTATAAACAGGCTGGTAAATTGGGTACTTTCCAAACTGGGCCGGGAACGTTATTCCCTTTCCAAAAAAATAAAGGACAGTGTTAAAAGGGCCGTAAAATTCATCAATAACTTTGAAAAGACCGCTGCGGACCTTGCCATAGAGAATGGTTACGACTATGTGATCTGCGGACATATCCATCAACCAAAAAAAGAGGTCTATTCCAATAAAAATGGCAAATGCACCTATTTAAATTCTGGTGATTGGGTAGAGAATCTTACCGCCTTGGAGTACTCGTTTAAACGCTGGAAAATTTATCGTTATAACCACGACAAACTTTCTCCCTTCTTTGCCGATGAGGATTTAAAGCAGATGGATATGAACGATCTTATTGCCTCCATTACAGCTATGAAGGCATCCAAAGACAAAGAATCAATCGATTAGCGCCTGTTTTAGAATGGATATTGGCGCCATTGCCTTTCTACCCGTACCATCATGGATCTGATGCCTACAACTTGTGCCATTGGCCGCAATAATAACATCTGCAGCGGCCTTACGAACTGCCGGAAACAGTTTTAGCTCACCCACCTGCATACTAAGTTCGTAATGTTCCTTTTCGTAACCGAAGGATCCGGCCATACCACAGCATCCAGAACTAATAATGGAGACTTGGTAATTTTTGGGCAGATTTAGTATATCAAAAGTTACCTTCTGATTGGATAAGGCTTTTTGATGGCAGTGATTATGTATTTTGACCGTTTTGGCGACAGTGGTAAAACTTGTTGCTTCTATTTCGCCTGTTTCTATGGCATGGACCAAAAATTCCTCGATAAGAAAAGCATTTTGTGCAATGGCATGTGCCATTTCCTTATCATTGGTAAAACGCTTGTACTCGTCCCTAAAGGTAAGTACGGCAGAAGGTTCCAGACCCACTACAGGCAGCCCTAAGTCGGCATACTCTTTTAGGGCCTTCATGTTATCCGTTGCAATTTTTTTTGCCTCTTTTAAAAACCCTTTGGAAATAAAAGTACGTCCGCTTTCGGCATAATACAGCTGTACATCGTAACCCAAACGCACCAAAAGCTCAATGGCATCCTTGCCTAAATCTATATCGAGGTAATTGGTGAATTCATCAATATACAATACAACCTTTTTATTAGTTGTATTATGTTTATTTTTAAAGTTTTGTAAGTGTTCATCAAAATTAAAACTTGAAACTAAGGGAAGCTGGCGTTCTACTGCAACACCCGAAGTTTTTTTAACCAAATTACCCAGTATTTTGGATTTATAAACGGCATTGGTAATGCCCGATACTTTGCTTGCCAATTTATTCATCCGTGTACTATGCGCAAAGAGTTTGCTCCTAAAACTGTATCCGTTGGTTTCTTGATATTGATATAAGAATTCGGCTTTTAGGGCGGCAATATCCACATTACTTGGGCATTCGCTGGCACAAGCTTTGCAACTAAGGCATAGATCGAAGACTTCTTTCAATTCCTTTTGGTCAAAGGCATTGGCAGTATCCGCATGTGTTAAAAACTCCCGAAGCGCATTGGCCCTGCCCCTGGTAGTGTCTCTTTCGTTTTTGGTGGCATGGTAACTTGGACACATCCCCCCGGACATATGGTGCGTTTTTCTACAGTCGCCACTACCGTTGCACTTTTCCGCCGCTTTAAGTATGCCCTCACTATCATCAAAATCCATCAATGTGCTTATCACTGGCTCTTCACGGTCTATTTCATAGCGCAAAGATTCGTCCATAGGATATGCATCTACAATCTTCCCTGGATTAAAAATACCATTTGGGTCAAAATAAGATTTTATACGCCTAAGTAATTCGTAGTTGGTATTTCCAATCATTAAGGGGATAAACTCGGCCCTAACAATACCATCTCCATGTTCACCGCTAAAGGAGCCTTTGTATTTTTTGGTAAGCTTGGCCACATCGGTTGTAATATTTCTAAAAAGACTTACGTCTTCGGACTTCTTTAGGTTTAAGATGGGACGTAAATGCAGTTCTCCTGCACCGGCATGCGCGTAATAAACCGCCTGTTGTCCGTAGTTCTTCATTATTTGGGAGAATTCCCCAATAAAATCTTTCAAATCTTTAAGCGCTACTGCGGTGTCCTCTATACAGGCCACTGCTTTACGGTCCCCGACCATATTTCCCAAAAGTCCCAGCCCCGCTTTGCGAAGTTCTATGGCCTTATTGATATCGTCACCCTTTAAAACCGGACTGGCATAGCTGTTTCCGGAATTCTTAATGGTATCCAACAATTTTTCGATTTGTTGATCCAAGGAGTTTTCATCATCAGCCTTTACTTCCAACATAAGAATGGCTGCAGGGTCTCCTTCAACAAAAAACCTATTGGCAAGTTGGGTGCGATTATTCTTGGTACAATCCAAGATCACCTTGTCCATCATCTCACAGAGATGTAAACTATGTTGCATAACCGGATACACATCACTTAAACAATCCTCCAAGGTTTTATAGTGCGTGGCTACCATGGCAGAAAACTTTGGGGGTGTGGTATTTAATTGTAGGGTTATTTCGGTAGTAAATGCCAGGGTACCTTCACTTCCGCTGAGTAGTTTACATAAATTTATTTCTTCATTTGAAGACCCAAAAACCGAATTCTTAAGTAATTCATCTACGGCATATCCGGTATTTCGCCTATGGATCTCCGGTCTTGGAAATTCTTTTATTATTTCTTCCTTTACATCATTGGATGATAGCTCTTTATGTATATTTTTATATAGTTTTCCTTCAAAACTTTCCAAAGCTATTTTTTGATGAAAAGCCGTATCGGAAAGCGCATTGAACAGCACTTCACTGCCATCTGAAAGTATGGTCTTCATAGCCACCACTTTATCGCGGGTAACTCCGTATTGTATTGATGTGGTCCCAGAAGAATTGTTACCCACCATACCCCCTATCATACACCTGTTGGCCGTTGAGGTATTGGGACCAAAAAAAAGGCCGTAAGGTGCCAAATACTGATTCAGCTCGTCTCTTACCACCCCAGGTTGTACGGTAATTTGCTTTTTGGATTCATCCAAATGCAGAATTTTGGTGAAATGCTTGGAAACGTCCACAACAATTCCCTCACCCACGCATTGTCCGGCCAGTGAAGTTCCGGCGGTTCTAGGAATAAGGCCAATTTTGTTTTCTACGGCAAAATGCACAAGTTTCTTTATGTCCGCCGTAGTTTTCGGGTAGCATACCCCTAAAGGTATTTTTCTGTACACCGAGGCGTCCGTAGCGTATAATGTTGTAGTTAATTTGTCGAAGTGTAGGGTACCATCAAGGCTATTCTGTAGGTCTTTTAGTAAAATTTTATCCAACTTTGAACAATTTTGACCGCTAAAATAAGTTTTTATTAACTGAACATTACTATCATCAAATCAATTTTAATACAAAAAACAGAACCTTATGAAGATTTTAAAAGTATTGACAACATTCCTGGTTTTTGCGACCGTATCAGTTGGGGCCCAAGAAATATCGGACCATGCGCTGGGTTTGCGCTTAGGGGATAGCGATGGCTTTGGTGCCGAAATCTCCTATCAAAAATCCATTGCTCGATACAACCGTTTGGAAGTGAACCTTGGTTGGAGGGATAACAGAAATTTTGACGCCTTTAAACTGAGTGGTTTGTACCAATGGGTACATACTATTGATGGCGATTTTAACTGGTACTACGGCCTAGGGGGCGGACTGGGAAATGTAGACTTTGAACCAATCCCCAATGGAGATGATCCGGATGGGGGACTTTTTGTCTTTGCAGCCGGAAACATTGGTGTAGAATACAATTTTGATTTTCCATTATTACTTTCTTTGGATTTTAGACCGGAAATAGGTTTAGTGGGTTATGACGATTTTTCGGATAACTTTGATTTTGACATTGCCTTGGGTATTCGTTATCAGTTCTAAGCGCATTTACCATAAAATTTAAAAGCCCCTGACTAACATTTGTTAAGGGCTTTTTTTTGTATTTATATATAAGTACCTTTGGTTTTCTAAATTAAATGATAATGAAAAGAATATTGTTGGTCTTAGTGGCAATTATAGCACTGACCTCTTGTAATAGTACCCCCGAAGGTTTTAGCATAGCAGGCACGCTAAGCGGTGACCTTGAAGATGGGACCCTGGTTTTTCTTAAAACCACCGATGGCAAAAATACCCTTGTTGAAGTAGATACCGCTACCGTGGCGGAAGGTAAGTTTGCGTTTACAGGAACCGCCACAGCCCCGGAGCTTCACTATTTGTTTGTTGATAAGCTTAGAGGGAATATTCCTGTGGTATTAGAAAACGGTGAGATAAAAATAAGCGCTCAAAAAGACAGTCTGGGCTATGCAAAAATAAAAGGAACAGTACAAAATGATCTATTTGCGACCTATCTGAAAGATTCACGTGCGCTTTCAAGCAAGGCCCAATCCATAAACGAAGATATGAGGGCGGCCAGTCTTGCCAGGGACACCAGCAGTATGACATCCTTGCGCGATGAATACTTTGAACTTCAGGAAGAAGCAAAAAATTATGAATTGGACTACGTAAAAAATAATCCAAATGCGTTGATTTCCGCGCTAATCATAGATAAGGTACTTACTACCAAATCGTTACCAGAAAACGAAGTCCAGGAAATGTTCGATGCCCTAACGCAGGAGATCAAAGACACACAGGTAGGACAAGACATTAAGGAAAAATTGGAAAAAAGTAAAAGTACCGCTATCGGTGCAAAAGCCCCAAACTTTTCTGCCCCTACCCCTACGGGTGAAAACTTGGCTTTGAATGAAGTTTTGGGGAAAGTGACGATTTTGGACTTTTGGGCAGCCTGGTGCAAACCCTGTCGCGCAGAAAACCCGAATGTGGTTAAAGTTTACAACAAATATCACGATAAAGGCCTTAACATTCTCGGTGTTTCCTTGGATAAGCGCGCTGAAGATTGGAAAAAGGCAATTATTGATGACGGTCTGGTATGGAACCATGTGTCCAATGTGGATTATTTTGACGAGATCGCCAGTTTGTATGGTGTAAATGCCATACCGGCAACCTTCATTTTGGATGAAAACGGTACCATCATAGCAAAAAATCTTCGTGGTCCGGCCTTAGAGGAAAAAATTGCGGAATTATTGCAATAAAAAAAAGCCCGGAAAGTAATGTCCGGGCTTTTTATTTTTTATGTGTTCTTAAAATTTATCGCGCACATCATCAAAATTACCGGTAACCGTGGTTACACCGTTGCGCACTACCGATCCGAAAATATTTACGACCGAATCCTCACCTAAAAATTCTAGGGTAGCACCGTCGTTCACTATTAAGTCTCCATAAATGGTAAGATTACCTTCAATTCTAACAGTGCCTCCATCATTTACAACAACGTTTCTACGTCTATTGTTCCTGCCAACTACAAAAGTACCGTTCATTTCAAATAGTGCATTGCTGTTGATGTTTGCTGCTTGCCTAACGGTCCAAGACCCACAAAGAAGTAAAGATCCGTTCACATTAAAATCATTAAACCTCTTAGATCCCCTATATGCAAGATCATCACCTTGATTTACGTTTAAGTTAGAACTGCCAGAATAAGCAGCAAGCGTTGCGCAGGTTGCTGCCAAACTCTCCGATGGCCTGTTCAGTTTAATTATCTGTAACCCTTCTTTCCCCGAGGCTGCAAAGACATAATCGTCCTTGGACTCTACATAATTAATGGATCCTTCTAGTTCTATAATACCTACCAAGTCCGCATTGTTACCGTTATCTTCGGATAAACAAAGCCCTGCTCCTCCATTGGCCATTAATATTACTTCTTTGTTGGAAGCCACCGCATTGGTTACCACATCCGAATCGTCTACTCCTTCCGGGTCGATTAAAATAGGTATGTATTCCAATAAACTTCCAGAAGAAAAACTATATACCCCGGCCCCTTTGGACCCTTCCGAAACAATAATTTTATCTCCGTTAAAATCTATAGTCTTTTTGGTGGCAATTCCAAAATCGGAATCGATTGCAATTTCCTTTATCAATTGGTAGTTGGCATCCAAAACACTTATTCCTGTACTGGCATTTAAGAGCGCTATGGTATTATTGTTTATGTCCAACGATCTTAGATCATCGTAAGGAATCTCGTTTTCAATGCTCATATCGCTTTTATTGTACACGGTCAACGAGCCATCTTTTCCACTTGTGGACAGTACCCTGGAACCCTCTACGCGTACATCATTGGCATTAAACCCTTGTTGAAAGCCATAGGTAATACCTGCACTTGTATTTAGCCTACCATTGGATACCACTATTTTGGCTATAAAAGAATTAGAGGTTGCACGTACTGAAGTTTCTGCATTTACGCCACCGGCTGCATAAACATAACCATTTTCGTATTTAATGGAATTGATATCCGCATTTAGATAGAACAGTCTTGAGGTAACCCTAGGACTATTGGGGTTACTTATATTGATTACATCTATGGCACCAAAATAGGCTTCTCCTACACTGTTATAGGCCACATAGGCGTAATCACCATCTACATCTACATGGGAGGCTGTTAAAGAGTTATTGCCGCGATATGAAGGCGGAGTAACTTGCGCAACCAACGTTAGGGGATAATCACCTGCATCACCAGGCTTACCGGTGCCGGCACCTTTGTTGGCTAGTGTTTCTTCATCCAAGATATCGAGTACCCCCGATTTATCGTATGAAATGGCGCTTTGAAGCTTTGCTTCGCTATTCTCTAATATTACATCCTCTTGAAGATCATCTTTGAAAACCGTAGTTTCATCACTACAGGAAAATAGAAAGGCCATGGAAGCCAAAAACAGTTGGGAAACTCGTTTCATTATAAGTAGTTTTAGTTTTGTACTCTTTGGATTTGGTTAAGCGGGAACGGCAAAAAGCACATAATAGTACTTCTTAGTGGGACGTTTTTCGATGAACTACCACATAAGTAAGAATAGTCTTATTTTACAAGTAAGTTAAAATCTAAATTGTAAGTGAAATTAGATTTTTCCCGCCTTTGCAAGGACAAAAAGAATAAGGATTGGCAACGCAAGTAAAATTACCATTAGGGTATCCGAAAAGATAAGATCTGGTTTAAATAATAGCGTGGTAGCATACCCGCCGATAGCACCACCAAAGTGTGCCGTATGCCCAATATTGCCCAATCTGCTTTTCATGCCGTAGATAGAATATAACAGATAGCCTATTCCTAAAATATAGGCAGGAACGGGAATGGGTATAAACATTAACCCCAGTTGCATGTTGGGTTGCAATAATATGGCAGCATACAGAATTCCGGTGACCGCACCACTTGCACCTACCGCGCTATAATAAGGTTCTTGCTTATGAAAAAAAAGTGCTAACAGGCTTCCTGCGATCAGACTTATAAAATAAATGATCACAAATTTGGAAGGCCCAAACCAGTTGATGACCACATCGGCAAAAAAATATAAGGTGAACATGTTGAAGAACAGGTGTGTTATATCAACATGCAAAAACCCGGAAGTTACCATACGTTCTTTCTGGCCTGCTTGTATGGCTCCAATACCAAACTTATATCGCTCAAAAAATAAGTCGTCGCTAAATCCTTTCAGGGACACTAAAACATTGGCGGCGATTATCAGAATCGTAGCCAGATGCAAATCCATCATAGATATAAGGTTTGGTGCCAAATATAGCTATATTTGTGCAAATTCTGCTCAGGAACAATGCAACTAATCGTATATATTTTGGCGTATCCTTTATTGTGGATTATCTCCAAATTACCCCATAGAATTTTCTATTCATTTTCTGATTTTATTTGTTTTTGGGTCTATTCTGTTGCCGGCTACCGAAAAAAGGTGGTAGACGAAAACCTTCGACTTGCTTTCCCTGAAAAAACGGATAAGGAACTTCACATTATAAAACGAAAATTTTATAGCCATCTGATCGATACGTTTTTGGAAATGGTAAAGACCATGGACCTCTCCAAGGAAGATGTTAAAAAAAAATACACGATTAGTAATATTGAGGTATTGCAAGAATTGGAAAAGACAAAAAGCGTGCTGTTGGTCTGTTCCCACTACGCCAATTGGGAATGGAACGTAAGCATTAACAACTATGTAAATTCCAAGGGGTATGCCGTATATCAAAAGATTGAAAATAAATACTTTGAGGCCCTGGTTAAAAAGATTCGTAGCCGTTGGAACACCACACCAATAACCCAACAAGATACCGTGAAAACGGTGATGCGAAACAAGCAAAACAATGTCATAGGAGTTTTTGGCATGGTAAGCGACCAATCTCCCATGGTATCCAAAGCGCAGTATTGGAGTAAATTTATGGGGATTAAAGTACCAGTCTTCACAGGGGCGGAAGCCTTGGCAAGAAAATTGGACCTGGCCGTGGTTTTCCTCAAAGTATCCAAAGTAAAAAGAGGGTATTACAATGCTGAATTTATCCCAATTACCGAATCGGGGGCAAACACTGAAGAACGGGAAATAACAGATCGTTTTCTAAGGGAGACCGAAAAGCAGATTGAAGAAGCCCCAGAATATTATCTATGGTCTCACCGCCGTTGGAAACACCGCCACAAAGTGCCCCAAGAATTTCAGTAAAAACTACAATCCGGCTACCTCTTTTATTTCTTTGATTATCCTATCTGCCAGGGCATCGGCTTCTGCCTGACTTGGAGCTTCGGTATATATTCTAATGATAGGTTCCGTATTGGATTTTCTAAGATGCACCCAGTTATCGGGAAAATCTATTTTTACCCCATCCACGGTGCTTACTTCCTCTTCCTTATATTTTTCTTCCATTTGGGTTAAAATGGCGTCTACATCTAGTCCGGGAGTAAGTTGAATTTTCTTTTTGCTCATAAAATAAGCAGGATAGCTATCCCTAAGTTCGCGTACCGTTCCTCCACGCTCCGCCATCAACATTAAGAAAAGAGCGGTACCTACCAAGGAATCCCTACCGTAGTGACTTTCGGGATAAATAATACCGCCATTACCCTCTCCGCCGATAATGGCATTGTTTTCCTTCATTTTTATTACCACGTTAACCTCGCCTACCGCAGCTGCCTCATAAGACCCTCCATGTTTTTGCGTAATATCGCGTAAAGCCCTGGATGAGGAAAGATTGGAAACTGTGTTACCTTTCGTTTTACCTAACACGTAATCCGCACAAGCTACCAAGGTATATTCTTCCCCAAACATTTCTCCATCATTGGAAATAAATGCCAAACGATCCACATCTGGATCTACCACGATTCCAAAATCTGCGTTTTCCTTTACTACCAGGTCGCAAATATCCGTTAGATGTTCCTTAAGAGGTTCTGGGTTGTGAGGAAAATGTCCGGTAGGATCACAATATAATTCCACCACTTCTACCCCAAGAGCCTTCAGTAATTTGGGGATGGCAATACCGCCGGTAGAGTTAACACCATCTACCACCACCTTAAACTGGGCAGCTTTTATAGTATCTGCATCTACCAGGGAAAGATTTAGTACCTCTCGGATATGGATATCTATATACGAATCGTTCCGAGTTATACTACCCAGATTATCTACCTCGCAAAAACTAAACGATTCTTTTTCGGCAAGTTCCAAAATTACCGCTCCTTGGGAGGCATCTAGAAACTCTCCCTTATTATTAAGTAGCTTTAGGGCATTCCATTGCTTTGGGTTATGGCTGGCCGTAAGGATAATACCGCCATCTGCCTTTTCCATGGGTACGGCAATTTCTACCGTGGGGGTGGTAGAAAGACCTAAATCTATAACATCTATACCAAGACCAACTAAGGTAGACACAACCAGGTTCTGTATCATTTCTCCTGAGAGTCGCGCATCCCTGCCGATTACAACGGTAAGATCTTCCTTTGCCATATAGTTTTTAAGCCATGTGCCATAGGCCGCGGCAAATTTTACAGCATCAATGGGTGTTAGGTTATCACCGGGCTGCCCCCCTATTGTTCCACGTATACCTGATATTGATTTGATAAGTGTCATGCGCTATTCTAAAAAGTTTTTGCAAATATACACGTATACACATTATCTTCTACCGCATATTTGTAAATTCGATCCTCATAATACAACTAAGGATTCTATGAACTTTCTGGCGCATATCTATCTATCTTTTGGAGATGATGAAGTTACCCTGGGTAATTTCATCGCGGATAGTATTCGAGGAAATAAATACACACACCTGCCCCCGAAAGTTCAGACCGGAATTTTACTACATCGGGAAATAGACACCTTTACCGACGCGCATGCCACAGTTAGAAAAAGCACCAAAAGGCTCCATAAAAATTATAGCCATTATAGCGGTGTAATCGTTGATATATTTTATGACCATTTTTTGGCCAAAAACTGGAGTACCTATTCCGAAGTGCCTTTGCTAGATTTTGTAGACCGATTTTATGATCTCCTGGAAGACAACTATACCATTTTGCCGGATAACATTAAGCGTATGATGCCCTATATGATAGCCGACAATTGGATATACAACTATTCTAAAATGGAAGGAATCTCTAGAGTGTTAAACGGAATGAACCGAAGGACCAAGAACAAATCCAAAATGAATTTTGCCATATTGGACCTAGAAGAGCACTATGATAAGTTTGAAGACGAGTTCTCCTCTTTTTTTGATGAATTGATTATCTTTTCCAAACAAAAATATATTACTCTATGCGAAAAATTACCGTAGTACTTGCTTTTTTATTACTATTTGTCGATTGTAAAAAACAACCGGCAGCCCCCACCGGATTAGTAACCGAAAAGGCTATGGTAGTCTCGGCAAGAGAGGAAGCATCCAAAATTGGTGTTGAGATTCTAGAAAAGGGAGGCAATGCCTTCGATGCCATGGTGGCCACCGAAATGGCCTTGGCAGTGGCTTATCCCTTTGCCGGTAATTTAGGCGGGGGCGGGTTTATGGTCTATAGGCAAAATAACGGTGATATCGGTGGGTTAGACTATAGGGAGAAAGCTCCTTTAGCCGCCCATAAGGATATGTACCTAGATTCTTTGGGTAATGTAATACCTGGTAAAAGTACGTTGGGAGCAACTTCAGTAGGTGTTCCTGGAGCCGTGGCGGGGGTCTTTGAAGTACACGAAAAATTTGGTTCCCTGTCCATAGCTGAAATATTTGAACCGGTAATACAACTGGCAGAAAGAGGTGTTGTGGTTACAAAAAAGCAAGCAGACCGGTTAGCTAAATACCGAGAGCTTATTGTAGGTGTAAGTGGAGACAGTACGCTATTTGCAAAAGATTTCGTAGCTGGCGATACCATAAAATATCCGGCCCTGGCAACTACCTTAAGGAAAATTGTTGAAAAAGGTAAAGATGGCTTCTACAAAGGCGAAACTGCCGAAACCTTGGCGGCGTTCATACAAGAAAAGGGAGGCTATGTAACGGTGGAGGATCTGGCCGGTTATCAAGCCGTTTGGAGACAACCCATCGTTTTTGATTATAGGGACCTAAGAATTGTATCCATGAGCCCACCCAGCAGCGGTGGTGTAACCATGCACCAAATCTTTAAAATGATGGAACCCTATGACGTTTCCGATTTTGGGCACAATTCGGCCAAGACCGTGCAGCTGTTTACCGAAGCGGCAAGGCGGGCCTATGCAGATCGAAATTATTATTTGGGCGACCCCGATTTTGTAGATATCCCTTTAGATGTTTTGCTTAGCAAAGGCTACTTGGAAGAGAGAATGACGGGCTTCTCTTTTGAGAAAGCCACAAAATCCTCCGAAATAAAGGAAGGCAGTATCCAAATTGTAGAAAGTGCGGAAACGACCCACTACTCCATTGTGGATGCAGAGGGTAATGCCATTTCCGCTACCACTACCTTAAACGGAGCCTATGGTTCTAAACTATACTGCGATGAACTTGGGTTTTTTCTCAATAATGAGATGGACGATTTTAGTGCCAAACCCGGAGAGCCAAATATGTTTGGCCTTGTGGGTGCTGAAGCCAATAGTATAGCTCCACAAAAAAGGATGTTGAGTAGTATGACCCCCACAATTGTAGAAAAAGACGGACAACTTTCAATGGTGGTAGGGACCCCAGGAGGGTCTACCATTATTACTGCTGTGGCCCAAACCATTTTAAACACTTATGAGTTTAACATGAGCATGCAAGAAGCCGTTAATGCCCCAAGATTTCATCATCAGTGGCTACCAGACCACATAACTTTTGAACCCGATGGTTTTGATGATGCCCTTAAGGCCAATCTGGTAGCCAAAGGATATATAATTAATGAAAAACGAACACCAATTATGGGTAAGGTAGACGCAATCAGGGTATTACCGGATGGTAAATTAGAAGGTGGGGCAGACAAACGTGGTGATGATACCGCCGTTGGTTATTAACATTAATCCTATAAAGAACCGTCTATCTAGTTCTTTACCTGTTTAAACTGACTTTTTAATTCTTCCATGGATTCCTGCAACTGTTTAAGCAGTCCCTTCTCCGTAGTTGCATCTACTCCAAAGGTAATTTTGCTACTTACCTGCCATAGTTCTTGGATAGCATGCCGTTCGATCTCATAGGGAGGATACGTTTCGTTCAAAGAGATCAATGCTATGTTGGCGGTATTGGGCGACTTCTCTAGCTTCTTTACCAAAACGGCATCCTGTAGCACAACCACATACATTTTATTGGTACTTATATCATCAATATCTTCCACAGCTTTTGCCAAGACCCACTCCCCTGGTTTTAGGTTGGGCAACATACTGTCGCCTTCTACCTGGAAACCTCTATAGGTGGCATTCCTAAACTCTGGCAAGGGTAAGTCAAAAGCGGGTAATTGCTGATACCAACTTGTATCTTGTATATTTTGAGGGTAACCGGCAGCGGCCTTGGCATTCACAAGTACCATATTTTCATTTTCGGAGGTATCCACGGTTACCACTTTCGGAATTACACTGGTATTGGTGGTATTTACGTATTGTTGACTACTATCGCCAAAGAGCCAAAGCGGGTTTATTTTAAACTGTTTCAACAGTTCCGCCACTACTTTGCCAGAAAGTTTGGTACGTCCGCGTTCTATATCTGCGGTTGTAGTGGAAATACCCAACAACTTGGCAAAATCGGACTGGGTATGCCCCAACTCCCTGCGTATCTCCGTAAATCTCTTTGCAACTATGTCCGTTTCATCTTGCATACTGTCTAAATATTAAATGATGTAATATGGAAAATATCCATACTGTTGATGTCAAATATAGTCAATTTGGAGTATTTCCAAAAAAAATCTTGGATTATTTCCATAATTGGGATTATTTCCATAATTTTGGAATTATTACAAATTCATGTTATGATAATCGATCACTTAAACAGCAAATTAAACGATTGGGCCCATGCCGGGATGGAGGATTTATACACCATTGATCCCAAGATCAAAAGAAAGTTTAACAGAAAACGACTAGGCCAAAGCACTGTCAAAGAATTTGTAGTGACCGATAGGGACAGAAAAAATGGAGTACAACTTAGTTTATTTATTTAATTATGAACGATCCAAAGAACTTAATCTATGACGGAAGCTTCAACGGTTTTCTAACCGCGGTTTTTACGGCCTTCGACAATAACTTAAATGTTGTTGGCATTCAAAAAAACTCCGAAACCCAACGGGGGCTCTTTGCCGATACCGAAACAATTTTTACGGACATCGATAAAGCAAAACGAGTGTGGAATGGTATAAGTATGAAGAGCAATGTGGCCATTAAGAGTATTTATTTTTCATTTCTAAGTGAGACCAGAGGGATTGAACTCCTACTCTTTCGCTATATAAAAAACATGTTTTCAAACAAGCCCGTCCAACTGCATAATTGGGAAGAGAATACCAATAAAATAGATTACCTCACCAAATTGGTAGGTCGCGAAAAAGGCAGAACCGAAGCAAGTATACGTTTTCACCCCACACCCGATGGTATCCAATTTGTTGCACTGAGTCCGGATTTTAATATTCTACCACTGATTAGTAAATACTTTAAATCCAACATGAAGGGGCAGCCTTGGGTTATTTATGACGTTAGAAGAAAGTACGGGCTTTATTATAACCTACGCACAATAGAAATGATATCGCTTCACCCACATAACATGGCCACAAAAAGTAGTTTAAAAAATATGGGGACGGACAGTCTAAACCATAGTTCCGATAATCTTTGGAACAGCTATTTTAAAACCACCCCAATAATGTCCGCCTTAAGTAGAAAACTACAAGAATCGGAGGCTCCTGCAAAACGATGGGGCTATTTTAATCAAAAAGCCGCGGTTTAATAAATCGGGACTAAGGCTACTTCGTTTTTAGACCTCAAAATCGTACCTTTGCGGTTTTGCCGTGAAAAATGATAAACTACGAGGAAAACATTGAAGTAAAAGGTGCTAGGGTCCATAACCTTAAAAACATTGATGTCACCATTCCAAGGGAAAAACTGGTAGTTATTACCGGGCTTTCGGGCAGTGGTAAATCCTCGCTCGCATTCGACACTATTTATGCGGAAGGACAACGACGATATATTGAGACCTTTTCTGCTTACGCCAGGCAATTTTTAGGGGGATTGGAACGTCCGGATGTAGATAAAATCGATGGCCTTTCACCCGTTATTGCAATAGAACAAAAAACCACATCAAAATCACCTCGCTCCACGGTAGGCACCATAACCGAAATTTACGACTTTTTACGACTGTTATTCGCTAGGGCCGCAGACGCCTATAGTTACAATACCGGAAAAAAAATGGTAAGCTATAGTGACGAGCAGATTAAAGATTTGATTAAATCCGCATATTCCGGTAAAAAAGTAAATATTCTGGCTCCGATCATTAAATCTAGAAAGGGGCATTACAGGGAGCTTTTCGAGCAAATTGCCAAACAAGGTTTTGTAAAAGTACGTGTCGATGGAGAAATAAAGGACATTACCAAGGGCATGAAGGTAGATCGATATAAGACCCACGACATAGAAACCGTTATTGATCGTCTGCTTATAAACGATACCGAAGATTTAGACAAGCGTTTGGCAGAATCTATAAACACGGCAATGTATGGAGGTGATAACGTTTTAATGGTACTGGAAGAAGGACAGGAAGAACCCCGTTATTTTAGTAGGGACTTAATGTGCCCTACCACCGGAATATCCTATCCTAAACCCGAACCCAATACCTTTTCCTTTAACTCCCCAAAAGGAATGTGTAAAAACTGTAATGGTTTAGGGCATGTACATGAGGTTAATGAAAAGAAGATATTGCCTAATCAAAAACTATCCATTAAGGCCGGTGGAATTGCACCCTTGGGCGAATACAAAAAGTCTTGGGCCTTTAAACAGATAGAAACTATTGCCCAACGGTATAATTTTGAGCTTACCGACCCTATTGCCAACATCCCTTCAGATGCTTTGAACATTATACTACACGGGGGCGTAGAACAGTTTGAGGTTGACTCCAAAACTTTGGGGGTACGCAGGGCCTATAAAATTGATTATGAAGGTATTTCCAATTTTATAAAAAGTCAGTTCGAACAGTCGGACTCCACATCCATAAAAAGATGGGCCAAGGAATATATGGATAAAATTACCTGCCCTAGCTGTGGAGGTTCCCGATTAAGAAAAGAATCGCTTTATTTTAAATTCGACGAAAAGAATATCGCTGAACTTTCTAGCATGGACATTGCGGAATTGGCAGACTTTTTCAATGGTCTCGATAATAAACTAGATGGGAGTCAGCAAATAATAGCGGAGGAAATCATCAAAGAAATAAAGACCCGAATCCGTTTTCTATTGGACGTGGGGTTAGACTATTTGTCCCTGAACAGAAGTTCCAAATCCTTATCTGGCGGCGAAGCGCAGCGCATTCGTTTGGCAACCCAAATAGGTTCCCAACTTGTGGGCGTACTTTATATATTGGACGAACCTAGTATTGGACTGCACCAAAGAGACAATGAGCGCTTAATCCATTCCCTAAAATCCCTTAGGGATATAGGCAACTCGGTTATCGTAGTTGAACACGATAGAGATATGATAGAACATGCCGATCATGTCATAGATATAGGGCCAAAAGCTGGCAGGCATGGAGGAGAGATTATTTCTCAGGGAAAGCCCGTGGATCTTAAAAAGCACCACACGCTTACAGCCGATTATATTACAGGGGTCAAAGAAATATCCGTACCCAAAACCAGAAGAAAAGGGACAGGAAAAAGCATTGCCCTCACCAACTGCACGGGAAACAATTTAAAAAATGTAAGTGTTAAATTTCCTTTGGGTAAAATGATAGGCGTAACAGGGGTATCGGGAAGTGGCAAATCTACCCTTATAAACGAGACCCTTTACCCTATTCTTAATGCATATTATTTTAACGGTGTTAAAAAACCCATGCCCTATAAAAGCATCAAAGGCCTAGAACATATAGACAAGGTAATTGACATCAATCAATCTCCCATAGGGAGAACCCCAAGGTCTAACCCCGCAACATATACTGGCGTATTTGGGGAGATTCGTTCTTTGTTTGCCAAAACACCCGAAGCTGCCATACGCGGTTATAAACCCGGTAGGTTTAGTTTCAATGTTACCGGTGGAAGGTGCGAAACCTGCCAAGGAGGCGGATTGAAGGTTATTGAAATGAATTTTTTGCCAGACGTTTATGTAGAATGCGAAACATGCAATGGAAAGCGTTTCAATAGGGAAACCTTGGAAATTAGATATAAAGGGCAATCTATTTCGGATGTTTTGGAAATGACCATTAACGAGGCTGTCGATTTTTTTGAAAAAATCCCAAAAATACACCGCAAGCTAAAGACAATACAAGATGTGGGACTGGGTTATATTTCCTTGGGGCAGCAATCCACTACTCTATCCGGTGGTGAAGCCCAACGAATAAAACTGGCTACAGAACTATCGAAACGCGATACCGGCAATACTTTTTATATCTTGGACGAGCCAACAACAGGACTACATTTTGAAGATATCCGTGTTTTAATGGAAGTTTTGAATAAATTGGCGGACAAAGGAAATACCGTACTCGTTATAGAACATAATATGGACGTAATTAAAATGGTAGATCATATTATCGATATAGGATACGAAGGCGGACGTGCGGGCGGCATGATAGTTGCAGAGGGAACACCGGAGCAAGTGGCCAAGGACAAAAAAAGTTATACCGCCAGATTTTTGGAAAGAGAATTAAAACTTAATTGATTTAAAAGACGCAACCCCTGGCCCATAATTACATTTAATGGATAGCAGGGAGGTCTCAACATTGAATTCGTAAAGAAATGAGAAAAGAACAACACCCCAAAGGTTGGAACGAGATTAAGACCAACGATTCGTGGGCCATTTTTAAGATTATGGGCGAATTTGTGACAGGTTTTGAAAAAATGAGCGCCATAGGACCTTGCGTTTCCATCTTTGGTTCTGCCCGTACTAAAGAAAACGATAAGTACTATACTTTAGCCATGGATATAGCAAAAAGCGTTTCCGAAGCTGGATATGGTATAATCACAGGAGGTGGGCCAGGAATAATGGAAGCAGGTAATAAAGGGGCACACTTGGCCGGAGGTACTTCGGTAGGCCTTAACATAGAACTACCGTTTGAACAGCATGACAACCCCTATATCGACAACGATAAAAGTCTCGATTTTGATTACTTCTTTGTAAGAAAAGTGATGTTTGTAAAGTATTCGCAAGGATTTGTTGTAATGCCGGGCGGTTTTGGAACATTGGACGAGCTTTTTGAAGCAATTACACTAATACAAACCAATAAAATAGGAAAATTTCCGATTATATTGGTAGGGTCCGATTTTTGGAAAGGACTTATTGATTGGATAAAAAGCACGATGCTAAAGGCAGGTAATGTAAGTCCTACCGATATGGATCTTATAAAAATAGTGGACACGGGCGCGGAAGTTGTAGAAATAATCGACGCCTTTTACAAAGGAAATATCCTTAGTCCTAACTTTTAATTTGAAAATGCCCCAAAAACATAACAGCGCAAAACGTATTGTGGCCCTTATTGGTTTTATGCTGGTTCTTTTTGGCCAACAAAAAACCTATGCCCAACATACCAATGAGATTAGGGCTACTTTAAAGGAAGAAACTAGGGTGATAAATGTTCGGCAAAAATTCACCTATGTAAATACCTCCCCAGATACCCTTAATGTACTCTATTTTAATGATTGGGCACATGCCTATTCTGATAAGAACACGGCATTGGCCAAGCGGTTTGGCGAAGAATTTAATAAAAGTCTGCACCTGGCAAAAGATAAGGAACGAGGTTCCACAACCATCATTAGTGTTGTAGATGCCAATTATCAGGGTCTTTACTGGGAACGTACTGCTGGGAAAGATATCATAAAATTTAACCTGAAACAACCGTTGGCCCCAGGTGCCTCTACCCAGATGTTTATTACCTATGACGTAAAACTGCCTCCAAACAAGTTTACCCCCTATGGCTATGGAAGGGGAAATACTTTTTATCTCAAAGATTGGTATCTAACCCCGGTCGTATACGATAAGGAATGGCTTTTGTATTCCAATACCAATTTAGAGGATCTTTATACAGACCCTACCGATACGGATATATATTTGATATACCCACCAAAGCTCCTTTTAAGCTCCAATTTTAAAAAGCAGAACAATACCCAATTTCCGGGAGGACAACAAATAAGATTAAGAGCCAAGCAGCAAAAAAGTTGTGAGGTAATATTGACCCCAATAGAAAAGTTTACAAAGCACGTTACAAAATACCTGTCCGTGATTACGGATATTGAAAGTGCCAGGTACGATGAGATATCAAAAGGAATATCTATCGAAAGAGTGTCCAAGTTTATCCATAACAACTTAGGGGAATATCCGCATGGCGACCTTCTGGTGAGCACTATTGATTACAATAAAAGCCCGCTTTACGGTATAAACCAGCTCCCATCCTTTATAAGACCCTATGAAGAACAATTTCAGTTCGAAATGAAATTTCTTAAGACAGCCCTAAATAGCTTTCTAAAGGAAACCATGTACTTAAACCCAAGAAAAGAACAATGGGTAAAGGATGCTTTGCTCAACTACCTAATGATCAGTTATGTAGATACTTACTATCCAAAACAAAAGCTACTTGGAAAACTGTCCAATCTTTGGGGAGTGCGCGGATTTCATTTGGCAAAAATGGATTTTAATGAGCAATATCCCTTGCTTTATATGATTTCAGCCAGGCGAAATGCAGATCAGTCGCTAACTACCCGTAATGATTCTCTCATTAAATTCAATCAAAAGATAGCAAACAGTTACAAAGCCGGTCTAGGGCTTGCTTATTTGGCAGATTATATAGGTAAGGAAAATGTGGACAATAGCATTAAGACGTTTTACAATGATTTTAAATTAAAACCTGTGAAGCCTAGTAATCTTCAGACCATTTTGGAAGCGTCTACGGACAAGGACGTGGAATGGTTCTTTGATGAATACGTTTCAACAAGTGATCAGATCGATTTTAAAATTCGAAAAATAATAAAGTACGAAGATTCTATAACCTTTACCATAAAAAACAAACAGGGAACCAACGTGCCCATATCGTTATTTGGCTTAAAAAAGGATTCCGTAGTATCAAAATATTGGTTCTCCGATGTGGCGGACGAGAAATCGTTTACCATATCAAGGGACGGAGCAGACAGGTTGGTATTGAATTACGATCAAAAAATACCAGAGTTTAACCAGAGGGACAACTGGAAAACCCTAAACGGTTTTTTCTCCAGTAACAAAAAATTGAAATTCCAGTTTTTTAAGGATGCGGAAGACCCCTATTACAATCAGGTGTTTTATGTCCCGGTAGTTAATTTCAATGTGTACGATGGTGTAACCCCAGGTCTCCGGTTTACCAACAAGTCTTTATTGCAGCGCCCTTTCATATTCGATTTCTCCCCAACCTACTCCTTCAATGAAAAATCTTTGGTAGGTTTTGGTAAGTTTAGCTATCAAAAATATCATAACAAAACTGGACTGTTTGTTTCTAATTACGCGCTTCGTGCTTCTACCTTTCACTTTCAGACCAATTCGCGCTACAGTACAATTACTCCATCCATTAGTTTTGGATGGCGACCCGAAAATAGAATCTCCAACAAACGCGAGTTCCTTTCCTTTAGGCATGTAAATGTTTTTAGGACCATCGATGAAAGTTTGGATGACTTGGAAACAGATCCCGATTACAGCGTCTTTAACGCCCGGTATACCAATATTAACAACAATATCATAAACTTTTCCTCTTGGTTTGTGGATGCCCAACATTCTAACAATTTCACCAAACTGGCCTTTAATTGGGAGTATCGGAAACTTTTTGATAACAATAGACAGTTTAATCTACGATTTTTTGCCGGCAAATTTTTAAGGAACAAGTCCGACTCCGATTTTTTTAGTTTTGCCTTGGACCGTCCTACGGATTATTTGTTTGATTATAATTATTTGGGCAGATCGGAAGATTCGGGAATTTACAGTCAGCAAATCATTATTGCCGAAGGTGGGTTTAAATCACAGTTGCAAAACCCTTTCGCCGACGACTGGATGTTTACCACAAATGCCAGTTTCAATGTCTGGCGCTGGATAGAACTTTATGGCGATGTAGGTTTTATGAAAAACAAAGGGCAGCGGCAGCGTTTTGTTTATGATTCTGGGGTGCGATTAAATTTGGTAACCGATTATTTTGAGCTCTACTTCCCTGTACATTCCAATAATGGTTGGGAAATCTCGCAAAACAATTACGAAGAGAAAATCCGGTTTGTGGTAACCCTAAGCCCCAAAACCTTGATTCGGCTGTTTACCAGAAAATGGTTTTAGTATATTGAAATATTCGTAATATTTAGACCTTAATTTGTGTTATCTTTAACAATCCTCTATTAAAATGGATTATTTTTAATGAATTGTTAGGATTTTATACCTCCGATTGATTGCAAAAATCATTCTATTTTGATATTTTTGTGCAAAATCCACCACTTTTAAATGAAGGTTAAACTCCAAACAAGCGATGACATTTCCTTTGAAGATTTCAGGACTCAAATTCTGAAAGACTACAGAACGGCCGTCACCAGTAGGGAATGTAGTTTGTTGGGGAGAAGGGAAGTGCTTACAGGTAAGGCAAAATTTGGAATTTTTGGGGATGGTAAAGAACTTCCCCAATTGGCCATGGCCCGCTCCTTCCAAAACGGGGATTTCCGCAGCGGATACTATAGGGACCAAACATTTATGATGGCTTTGGATCTCTTCAAACCAAAAGACTTTTTTCACGGTCTTTACGCTACTACCGATATGGAAAAAGAACCCATGAGTGCTGGTAGGCAAATGGGTGGTCATTTCGTGACCCATAGTCTTAACGAAGATGGTAGTTGGAGAAACTTAACCAAACAAAAGAACAGCAGCGCTGATATTTCGCCTACAGCGGCCCAGATGCCCAGACTGTTAGGTCTGGCCCAAGCATCAAAGATTTATAGGCATGTAGAAGGCTTGGATAGCGCTAACTTTTCAAACAAAGGTAATGAGGTAGCTTGGGGAACCATAGGCAACGCAAGTACCAGTGAAGGTCTCTTTTTTGAGACCATTAATGCCGCCGGAGTTTTACAAGTGCCCATGGTAATTAGTATTTGGGATGATGACTACGGCATATCCGTACCGGCAGAACATCATACCACCAAAGAAAACATCTCGGAAATTTTAAAAGGTTTTCAGCGAAGTGAAGAAAAGGCCGGCTACGAAATTCTAAAAGTTAAAGGATGGGATTATACCGCCCTTATACACACTTTTGAAAATGCCTCCGATATTGCCCGCGAAGAGCACGTACCCGTACTTATCCACGTAATAGAACTTACGCAGCCCCAAGGGCATTCTACTTCTGGGTCGCACGAAAGGTATAAGAGCGAAGAACGTTTGGAGTGGGAAAAAGAAAACGACTGCAACAAACGGTTCCGGGAATGGATTTTGGAAAAAGGCATTGCTACCGAAGAAGAATTAAAAACATTGGAGCTTACAATTAAGCGCGAGGTAAGAACCGCTAAAAAAGAGGCTTGGGCAGAATTTCTGGCCCCTCATAAAGAAACAAAAAAAACATTGATAGGATTATTGGAAAACGTGGCCAATACCAGTCCAAATAAAGTCTTCATCAATAAAATAAAGAACGATCTAATAGCTATAGAGGAGCCTATTAAAAGAGATCTGGCATCGCTTTCCAGAAAAGCGCTCCGCTATCTTTTAGGCGAAAACACAGCAGAAAAAGTAGCTTTGTCCCACTGGATATCCACTTTCTTGGATAAGACACAACCGCTGTATAGTTCGCACCTCTACAGTGAACTGGTTACCAAAGCCACTAATGTACAGGCAATAGCTCCTGTTTATGACCACAACACGGAAAATGTAGATGGAAGAATAATTCTTAGGGATAATTTTGATAAACTGTTTGGCAACTATCCCGAAGCCCTGGTCTTTGGGGAAGATAGTGGTGCTATAGGTGATGTAAACCAAGGACTTGAAGGCCTTCAGAAGAAATACGGGAAACTACGGGTCGCGGACACCGGAATACGCGAAGCTACCATTGTAGGGCAAGGCATAGGATTGGCGTTGCGCGGTTTACGCCCTATTGCGGAAATTCAATATCTGGATTATTTGTTATATGCCATTCAGACCCTTAGCGATGATTTGGCAACATTGTTATATAGAACGGTAGGCAAACAAAAGGCACCTTTAATCATTAGAACCCGTGGGCATCGCCTAGAAGGCATATGGCACTCCGGCTCCCCTATGAGTGGGTTAATCCATTTACTTAGGGGAATTTATATCTTGGTACCTAGGGATATGACCCGGGCTGCCGGTTTTTATAATACCTTGCTAAAAAGTGATGAACCTGCGTTGGTCATAGAAAGCCTCAACGGGTATCGGTTAAAAGAACCCCTACCCTCCAACTTGGGAGAACTTTGCACCCCCATAGGTGTGGTAGAGACCATAAAAGAAGGTACGGATATTACTTTGCTCTCTTATGGCTCTACACTACGGATAGTTACCCAAGTGGCAAAAGAGCTCAAAGAAGTAGGAATAGATGCGGAAGTAATAGATGCGCAAAGTCTGCTTCCTTTTGATATTAATCAAGATGTATTAAAAAGCGTTAAGAAAACCAATCGATTGTTGGTAATAGACGAGGATACACCCGGCGGGTGTTCCGCTTACCTAATTCAGGAAATTGTTGAAAAGCAAGGGGCATACAAGTATCTGGATAGCGCTCCACAAACGCTAACGGCAAAGGCACATAGACCGGCCTACGCCACAGACGGGGACTATTTTTCCAAGCCCAATGCAGAAGATATTTTTGAAAAGGTCTACGAAATAATGCACGAGGCCAACCCAATGGATTATCCGGCCTTAAGATAGGGCAAGGACCTAACAGCCATTCCACAACCCCATACCATTGTTGGTCTTTTTAGGTTTCCACTAGTATAGTGCCACTATTGCCAAAAAAGGTGCGCTGCTGGTTACTAAAGTATCTTGAAAAACGAGGTCGAAAAACTGATTATTCTCTAAAAAATTAACCAGCTTTAGAGAAAAAATATATATTTTTACCCGCGTTCAAATCTTTATAAATGAAAAATAGTCTAAAAAACGACCTTGGCCTTGCCTTATTGCGAATTGCATCTTCGGCTATGTTACTTACCCATGGTATCCCAAAGTTTCAAAAACTTCTTAGCGGTGATTTTGAATTTGCAGATCCATTGGGTTTTGGGGCGGCACCAACTCTTTTTCTTGCCGTAATAGGTGAATTTATTTGTCCTATTTTACTGATCATAGGATATAAGACCAGGTGGGCGGCCATTCCACCCGCTATAGTTATGGCCGTAGCCGTATTAACCGTGCATGGAGCTGATCCTTTTAATGTTAAGGAAAAAGCCCTGCTTTTCTTAACCTTTTTTGTGGCAATAGCCTTGTTAGGGCCAGGTAAATTTAGCCTGGATAGAAAATAGATTTAGATAATCTTTACCAAAAGCTCTTTTAGAAGATCTCCATGAGATATATTGGTGGCCCCTACCCCCTTACCTTTTAGGTCTAACTCGCGTAGGTGAGAAATAATCTGGCTTACCTTTTTCATGGGATAATTTTTTGCCGCAATCTTATATTCCCCCACAAAATATGGGCTAACACCCAATACGCTCGCCACGTTTCTGGGAGAATGGTCGCTAAGACCATGATAGTTAAGTAATTGTGTGAAGAAATTGTGCAGCAATGTTACGGTCACCACCAAAGGATTGTCTTTGGGGTTTTGAGCAAAATAGGTGATGATCCTAGTCGCTTTTGTAATATTTCGTTCCCCAATTGCCTTTTTTAGTTCAAAATTATTATAATCCTTACTTATTCCAATGTTCTCTTCTATAGCTTCGGCCGTAATCCCCGTTTCTTTTGGAATTACAAGTTGTAATTTTTCCAGTTCATTATTGATTTTGCTTAAATCTGTACCCAAAAACTCTACCAACAGCATACAAGCCTTTGGATCTATACGACGCCCTTTCCCATGTAAAACTTTCCTTATCCATTCAGAAACCTGATTTTCATAGAGTTTTTTACTTTCAAAAAGCACCCCATGTTTTTGGATGGACTTATAAAGCCGTTTTCGTTTATCTAGTTTGTTATACTTATAGCACAGCACCAGCACGGTAGAATCCAAAGGTTTCTCCACATAACTGCTAAGGGCGTCAATAGTTCTAGACAAGTGCTGGGCTTCCTTTACCACTACCACTTGTTTTTCGGCCATCATTGGGTAGCGTTTGGCATTGCTAACAATATCATCAACACTTACTTCTTTCCCGTACATGACCATTTGATTGAAACCACGTTCTTCTTCCGCTAGAACGTTGTTTTCTATAAATTCCGATATCTTGTCTATATAGTAGGGCTCGTCGCCCATTAGGAAATAAACAGGACTTATATTCCCGTCACGGATATTGGCAACGATCTGTTTTACTTCATCCATCCAAAAAAAATCATCAAATTTGTACTATGCAGCCACTTAACTTTCCTTCTTATGACTTCCGGTTCAAAAATAACGAAAATAAAATCCACATTTTTGATGCCATACGCAAAAAATTTGTCGTGCTACAACCCGAGGAATGGGTACGTCAGCATGTAGTTCGGTATCTGGTAGTTAATAAAAAATATCCACTGGGACATATTAACGTAGAGAAACAATTAAAAGTTAACAACCTTCGGAAAAGATATGATGTTGTAGTTTATAATACGGATGGTAGCATTGAGATTTTGGTGGAATGTAAATCGCCTAAAGTAAAAATTACCCAGACTACATTTGATCAGATCGCCAACTACAATATGCAATTAAAGGCCAATTACCTTATGGTGACCAATGGTTTCGATCATTTTTATTGCAAAATTGACCATGAGCAAGAAAAATATCAGTTTTTGGAGCATATTCCTGATTTTAGCCGTTAATTTGCTACCGTTTTGAAAATTGCCATAGTCATACTTAATTGGAACGGAGCAGCACTGCTCGAAAAATACCTCCCATCGGTTACCCAGTATTCATCGGAGGAAGATGTTTATGTAGTGGACAATGCCTCAACGGACGGTTCCATCACTTTTTTGGAAAAGTACTACCCAGCAATAAGGATTATAAAAAATACTACCAATGGTGGCTTCGCCAAAGGATATAATGACGGCCTTAAGCATATCGATGCCGATATTTATTGCCTTCTTAATTCAGATGTGGAAGTAACGGAAAACTGGTTGGTACCTATTAAAAAAGCTTTTGCCCAACTCCAGGAAGCTTCCATAATACAGCCCAAGATCCTAGATCTTAAACAAAAGGAATATTTTGAATACGCGGGTGCAGCCGGTGGATTTATAGACCAACTTGGATATCCTTTCTGTAGGGGCCGTATTTTTCAGGCCTTGGAAAAAGACAGGGGCCAGTATAATGATATCCGTGAAATTTTCTGGGCAACGGGTGCATGCATGTTTATCCGAAGTAATGTCTTTAAGCACTTGAATGGGTTTGATGAGGACTACTTTGCCCACCAAGAAGAAGTAGATCTATGTTGGAGGGCAAAAAATGAAGGACATAAGGTGTATTATGTGGGTACTTCCGAGGTATATCACCTAGGGGGCTCTACCCTTAGTAATATGGATCCAAAAAAGACCTATCTCAATTTTCGCAATTCGCTTTACTCCATAACCAAGAACCTACCCAGAAGAAAAGCTTTTGTAATTATCTGGCTTCGTCTTTTATTGGATGGTGTAGCCGCCATACGTTTTATCTTTCAGTTCAAAATAAATCATTGTATTGCCATTTTAAGAGCGCATCTTAGTTTTTACAGGCATTTTAGAAGTATGTACAAGAAAAGGGAAAAAGCTAATTTTATACTAAAGTACTATGCAACAAAGTCCATAGTATGGTCCCATTTCGTACATCAAGTAAAGAAATTTAACATTTTAGTAAAAGATTAACTAATTTGCAATATCGTAACCTTGCATTTTATCTAATTTTGAAATCGAATCACAAACTATTAATTCTAGTTACATTATTATGAAAAAAATCATCTTAGGCTGTTTAGGGGTAACCTTGTTGTTATCTTCTTGTGTGTCACAAAAAAAATATGCCGATTTAGAGTCAAAGCAGAAAGAAACGCAGGATTTATTAAATTCTGCTACGGTTAAGTTGAACGACTGTTTGTCCGAGAAGGCCACTGCGTCTTCGAGATTGAAAACTTTGGAGGACCAAAATGCCTTCTTAAAGGCCAACAACCAGGAGTTGATTAACAACATGGGGAACTTAACGACCCTTACTACCAAAGGCGCAGAGAATTTGGAAAAATCTTTGGAAAGCCTTCAAGAAAAAGACCTTACCATTAGAAAGTTGCAAAACGCAATCACCAGAAGAGACTCCGTTAACCTATCATTGGTTCAGAGTTTAAAAGGTGTTCTTGGCAACTTGGACGATGAAGACATAGAAATCAGTGTTGAAAAAGGTGTGGTATTCGTTTCTATCTCGGACAAATTATTGTTCAGTAGTGGAAGTTACAACATTACAAGCAGGGCTAAAGAAGTTTTAGGAAAAGTGGCCAAGGTTGTGAACAACAAACCAGATTTCGAATTTATGGTAGAAGGGCATACGGATGATGTTCCTTACAGAAGCGGTGTTCTTTTGGATAACTGGGACCTAAGTACAAAACGTGCAACGGCTGTGGTACGTATACTCCAAAATGATTATGGAGTAGATCCCAAGCGTATGACCGCAGCGGGTAGAGCGGAGTATGTTCCGGTTTCTGATACTGAAAAATCCAAAAATAGAAGAACCCGTATCGTTGTTCTTCCAAAGATCGATCAGTTCTATAGCATGATCGAAGAAGGAATGAAAGATCCTGCAATAAACTAGCAATACACGGTTACATATATAGAGACCACGGTTTTAAACCGTGGTCTTTTTTTTACCATCAATTCAGTTTCATGCACCAAATTGGGTCAACCCAAAGTGCAAAAAATGTTAAAAGAAATGTTCCTTGTTTCCATTAACAATTGAATTTGATTAAATTGCACCTAAGTTTTAACGGTAATCCAATAGGGTTGCAGTAAAAGCCCAAAGCCAAACCTCCCATACGATTTTCATCTATAATTCGTTTCAAAATTATGAGACTATTTTTGGGATTCCTATTTGTTTTGCTTGTGGCAAACTCCTGTTCTACGCTGAGCTCGGCCAATAAATCGAACAAAAATATTGCTAAAACTACCTCGGTTAAAACCAAGGCCAAGGCGTATGCCAATATTATAAATGATGATGCGGTTACCCAAAAAGGCCTTTTTACTGTTCATCAGGTGGCCGATAAATACTACTTTGACATCCACGATAGTATTTTGAATAGGGAAATCCTGGTGGTAACCCGATTTATAAAAACTCCTGCCGGTGCAGGTAATTATGGTGGTGAAGAAATCGGTGAAAAGACCATCATTTTGGAAAAGGGGCCATCGAACAATATATTTTTAAGAATAGCTACACAAGTAAGCGCCGCCAATGAGGAAGATGCCATTGCCAAAGCGGTCAATAATTCGAGCATTACACCCATATTAGAGGCATTTGATATTAAGGCAAGTAATTTGGAAACTGGGTCGCACCTTATAGACGTTACAGATTTCATCAATAGTGAGAACAATCTGTTAACTTTAAACAATGCTCAAAAAGGAGTCTATAAACTGACTTCTTTGGAAAAGGACAAATCGTACATCAAAAGGATAAAGTCGTTTCCAATGAACACTGAAATAAGGAGTGTTAAGACCTACAAAGCCAAATCTTCCCAGGGCAAGGACAAAAAAGCCTTACCAGCGGCAGTGCTATCGGGGGTGGTCACCATGGAGATCAACAATTCTTTTGTTTTACTTCCAAAAGTACCAATGAAAAAGCGTTATCACGATCCTCGTGTGGGTTACTTTGCAAGTTCTTATCTTAAGTATGGGGATGATCAGCAACAAGTTGATAATGACGTTTATATTCATCGATGGCGATTAGAACCCAGATCGGAAGATGAGGAGAAATGGAAAAATGGTGAATTGGTAACACCTTTAAAACCCATAGTATTCTATATAGACCCGGCAACACCGAAAAAATGGAGACCTTTTTTAATACAAGGTATAAACGATTGGCAAAAAGCTTTTGAAAAGGCGGGTTTTAAAAACGCTATTCGAGGAGAGGAGTGGCCAGAGAACAATACCGACATGAGCCTGGAAGACGCCAGGTTTTCCGTACTGCGCTATTTTGCCTCCCCAGCCAAAAACGCTTACGGCCCTAACATAACCGATCCTAGAAGTGGTGAAATTTTAGAAAGTCATATTGGATGGTACCATAACCTAATGAGTCTGCTCCATAATTGGTATATGATACAGGCAAGTGCGGTAGACAAAAGAGCTCAAAAAATGAAGTTCGATGATGCCCTTATGGGCGAACTTATACGCTTTGTATGCGCCCATGAAGTAGGACATACTCTGGGGCTACGCCACAATATGGGGGCCAGTTATGCTACCCCGGTAGAAAAATTACGTGACGCCGCTTGGTTAAAACAAAACGGCCATACCAGCTCTATTATGGACTATGCCCGATTTAATTATGTAGCGCAACCTGAAGATAAGGTAGCCGCAGAAGATCTTATGCCAAGAATTGGGGACTATGATGAATGGGCCATTCAATGGGGGTATTCTCACATACCCGGGAATCTAAGCCTAGAAGAGGAAAAAGAGTTCATGGATAATTGGATTGTAACTCAGGTAAAGGAAAATCCAAGATTGTGGTTTGGTGGTGAAGGTCGCAATTTTGACCCACGGTCGCAGAAAGAAGACCTTGGTGATAATGCAATGCTGGCCAGCGCCTATGGCATTATAAACTTACAGCGCATTGTTCCCCATTTAACCGAGTGGGCCAAAGAAAAAAAGAGCGATGGCTACGGTAACTTAGACCAGTTGTATAAGGATGTGGTGAAACAATACGATAATTACCTCTTTCATGTGGCAAAGAATATTGGAGGTATCTATGTAACACCTAAGACCGTAGGAGAACCTGGCGAAGTATATAGACCGGTGCCCAAACAAGTACAAAAAGATGCCCTGGTTTTTCTGGACAACCATATTTTTAATAGTCCAAAGTGGTTAATGACCAATGCCATCCTCAACAAAATTCAATCCCCGCAATCAAAAGAGGGAGTGGTCCGTACTATGGAAAGTGTGGTTATGAACCTTTTAGGTGGAAGTAGGTTAAGTAGAATGACCTTTATAGCGGAACGCTATGAAGAATCTAACCCATATGGACCCGACGAGTATTTTGATGATTTAAATGCACTGGTTTGGGGAGATCTAGGGGTCTTCTATAAAACCGACGCCTATCGTAGGAAACTACAAAAAGCATACGTTTCCAATTTAATAACCCTCTACAAACCTAGCGAGGCCAATGGCATGGTAGCCGGAATATTGGCAAAACTCTCAGAGGATTACACCTCCAATACCGATGTTAGATCCCTTGCCCTTAACGAGTTAATAGATCTACAAGGAAAAATAAGTGGCACCATTCCTGTAATAACGGATAGGCTAACCAAAGCACATTTGCAATATTTACAACGCGAAATAGCAGCGGTGATTGGAGACGTTAAAAATTTAGATAATTTTCCCGTACCCAATAATCCCGATCTTTCCATTAAAGCTGATGGAAACAAGTAAACATTTAGTTTGCTTAAAAAATATCCGTAGTACCCTTTCCTTCCCTTAACACTATGGGTTCTTCCCCGGATAGATCTACAACCGTAGACGCCATATTACCACCATATCCTCCATCGATTACCACATCTACCAGATCGTTCCATTTTTCTAAAATCAATTCAGGATCCGTAGTATACTCTAGCAGCTCATCTTCGTCCCTTATGGAAGTAGAAACAATAGGATTGCCCAACGCTTCTACAAGTGCTTTGGCAATGGCATTATCCGGTACACGGATACCAACGGTCTTTTTCTTTTTAAAATCGCGGGGAAGCCTATTGTTACCGGGAAGGATAAAAGTATAAGGACCCGGCAATGCCCGCTTTAGTATTTTAAAAGTAGTGGTATCTATTTGGCGTACATAATCGGAGAGGTTGCTTAGATCGGCACAGATAAAAGACCAATTTGCCTTTTCCAATTTTACACCTTTTATCCTTGCAATTTTCTCCAAGGCCTTGGACTTGGTAATATCACAGCCCAAACCGTATACGGTGTCCGTAGGGTATATCACCAACCCTCCTTTTCTAAGGACATCTACCACTTTCTTTATTTCTCGTGGATTGGGATTTTCTTCAAACAATTTTATTAGTACTGCCATTAATAACAAATTAAGGAATGTTCTCTTAAAATTTAAAAAAATGCGGGTCTTTCCCCTAAGTATTTAAGAAATGACCTCTAATTTGGCAAAACGTAACAACAGCTTTTTCACATTGCCACCTTCGAACTCTATTTCGGCCTTCTTATCATTTCCCACACCTTCCACCTTCAGTATTTTACCCTTTCCAAAACGCGTATGGCTTACTAAGGCCCCTGCTACCAAATTGGCATCTATTACCTTGGTGTTTCCTATGGGTTTGGCCAGTTCGGGTTTTAGTTTCCGTAACTTACGAAGTTGTCTGTCGTTAGGTTTAATGCTTGCTGGCGGTGTACCGTTAGTAGGTTTTTGCTGTCTTAGACTGCTCTTGTCCACCTCACCAAAAATATCAGTATCTATTAAAGGTTTATACTGATAATTCTTTTGCATCGGAGTAAGGTCTTCCACATATTGTTCATCTATTTCTTCCAAAAACCGGCTAGGTTCCGCATCGATCAGTTTTCCCCAGCGGTACCTGTTTTGTGTATAGGTGAGGTAGGCCTGTTTTTCTGCCCGGGTGAGGGCCACATAGAATAACCTACGCTCCTCTTCCAATTCGCTCCGTGTATTCATACTCATTGCCGATGGAAAAAGGTCTTCTTCCATACCAACTATATAAACATAAGGAAACTCTAGGCCTTTTGCCAGGTGTATGGTCATTAGGGCCACACGATCATCATCACCGGTGTCCTTGTCCAAGTCCGTTGCAAGGGCAACGTCTTCTAAAAACTCGGAGATATTCCCCGTGGCATCCGCAAGCTCTTTTTGGCCTTCCACGAAGTCTTTGATCCCGTTGAGCAACTCTTCAATATTTTCCATACGGCCAATACCTTCCGGAGTACCGTCTTTTTTAAACTCTAGTAAAATTCCGGTTTTTCGGGCTACATGCTCCGCTAAAGTAAAGGCATCGGTACCTTCGTTCATGATCTGAAAACTTTTGATCATGGTTACAAAGTCTTGTAGTTTTCTCTTTGTGCCGGCATTGATTTTTAAATCGATTTTATCCAGATTTTCCAAGACCTCAAAGATAGAGCGGCCATAATGGTTAGCCGCTACCACCATTTTATCCACCGTAGTCTGTCCTATACCCCTTGTTGGAAAATTGATGATCCGCTTTAGGGCTTCCTCATCCTTTGGGTTTACCACCAGCCTCAAATACGAAAGTACATCCTTGATTTCCTTCCGCTGGTAAAAAGAGAGTCCCCCATAAATCCGATACGCAATATCTTTCTTTCTTAATGCATCTTCTATGGCCCTTGACTGCGAATTGGTCCTGTATAGCACTGCAAACATACCATTGGGCATTTGATGCTGCATCTTGTTATCAAAGATAGAAGCGGCAACAAACCTTCCTTCCTCGGCATCGGTAATACTTCTATGTATTTTTATAGCGGCGCCCTCGTCGTTTGCGGTCCACACAACTTTTTCCAATTGGTTTTTGTTCTTGGCAATAATGGAATTGGCGGCGTTTACAATATTCTTGGTAGACCGGTAATTCTGTTCCAACCTATATACCGCCACATTGTCGTAATCTCGTTGAAAATTTAAAATGTTGCTAATATTGGCCCCTCGGAACGAATAGATACTCTGGGCATCGTCCCCAACAACACAGATATTTTGATAGCGATCGGATAGGGCTTTTACAATTAGGTATTGCGAGTGGTTGGTATCCTGATACTCATCTACCAAAATATATCGGAACCTATTCTGGTATTTCATAAGTACCTCTGGGAAACGTGTCAGTAATTCATTGGTCCTCAGCAAAAGGTCATCAAAATCCATTGCCCCGGCCTTAAAACAGCGGTCTACATAGTTTTGGTAAATCTCTCCTGTCCTTGGTCGCTTTGCCATGGCGTCCGCCTCTACCAAATCCGGGTCGTTAAAATAGGCCTTAACTGTGATCAGACTATTTTTGTAGGACGATATCCTATTTTGTATCTGTTTGTATTTATAGATATCCTTGTCTAACCCCATCTCTTTGATAATGGATGCAATTAGGCGTTGCGAATCTTGGGTATCGTAAATGGTAAAATTGCTAGGGTATCCCAATTTATCACCATCGAACCGCAATAATTTCGCAAAAACCGAATGAAAGGTACCCATCCAGAGGTTTTTGGCCTCGGAACTCCCTACAATATCCGCTATCCGTTTTTTCATTTCACGGGCGGCCTTATTGGTGAAAGTCAATGCCAGAATATTAAATGCATCCACACCCTGGTCCATTAAATAGGCAATTCTATAGGTAAGCACCCTGGTCTTTCCCGATCCGGCACCGGCAATTACCATTAAGGGTCCTTCCTTATGGAGTACAGGCGCTTTCTGGGCATCATTCAGTTCATTTAAATAGTTCTCCAAAACATACAGGGTTTACATCCGTATAAAACGGTGAATTTAGCCATAATTCATCTTATGCTAAAGGCATCAATTTAATAATTATGAACAATGCCAAGGCTAATTCTTCCGAATTTGAATATATTTAGCCGACTAAATAATTGAACATGCTTTTTTTGCGATTTCTTATTGCGCCTTTACTACTTATTTTTTCTTTCTATTTTACCTATTCCCAAACCAAAAGTGCCGGCCCTATTATTGAAGATTTCGGGAAAGTATTTGTGGTGCCGCAACCCGATTTTCCTGTGGACGCTTCTTTGACGTACAAAGTAGTTTTTGATGTGACCAATACCCCGGATGAGAAAGACAAGTTAAACCCATATTTGGAAACGGCTGCCCGTTTTTTAAATATGCATGCACAAAACGGAATTCCTGCAGATCAGTTAGAAGTGGCTGTGGTGGTGCATAGTGCAGCTTCTAAAGATATAATTTCCAACAGCGCCTATCAGCAGCGATATGGTGTGGGGAATCCTAATGAAAAATTGATAGAAGCCCTCTTAAAGGCAAATACCCAAATTATTTTTTGTGGGCAATCGGCCCAAGCCCGCGGGTTTCCAAAGGAAGAGCTCATTCCTGGGGTACAACTTGCTTTATCGGCCATGACCGCTTTAATTCAATTGCAAGGACAAGATTATAAACTTATTAAATTCTAATTCATTTCATACTATGAAAAACTATGTACTACTCGGAATACTATTTCTAGGACATCTGGCAGTGGCCCAGGGCCCAAATTTAGAGGAACATTACAATGCCGTGGAGGCCAAAGTAATCGAATGGCGACGCGATATCCATCAAAATCCGGAACTGTCCAATAGAGAGTTTAAAACAGCAGAAAAGATAGCCGCTCATTTAAAATCTTTGGGCATTGAAATACAGACCGGGGTGGCCAAAACAGGTGTGGTAGGCATCTTAAAAGGAAATTCCCCGGGTAAGGTTGTGGCCTTAAGGGCCGATATAGATGCCCTACCCGTAACAGAGCGTAATGATCTGGATTATAAATCCAATGTTACCTCTCAATTTCTTGGAGAGGAAGTGGGCGTTATGCACGCTTGCGGGCACGATACGCACACAGCTATCCTTATGGGGGCTGCCGAAGTACTTTCCAAGAACAAGGATAAGATTAAAGGCACGGTAAAGTTTATTTTTCAACCTGCTGAAGAAGGCCCACCACCCGGAGAAGAAGGTGGTGCGCTACTAATGGTAAAGGAAGGGGTATTGGAAAACCCTAAGGTAGATGCCATTTTTGGACTTCATATCAACTCGGCAACGCCCATTGGCACCATTAAATACAAATCTGGTGGTAGTATGGCCGCGGCGCAACGCTTTGTCATCAAAGTAGTTGGAAAGCAGACCCATGGGTCCCAGCCTTGGACGGGCGTAGACCCAATCCTGATCAGCGCCAAAATTATTGATGGTATACAAACTATTATTAGTAGAGAATCTGAACTTACCAATGAAGCTGCGGTAATTTCCGTTGGAAAGATAACCAGTGGGGTGCGGTTCAACATTATTCCCGAAAGTGCCGAAATGATAGGAACCATACGTACCTTGGATTATGATATGCAGGCCCTGATCAGTAAGCGGATGAAAGAAATGGTTCCTGCCATTGCCAAAGCCTATGGAGGGGATGCCACGGTAGAAATCAAAAGCAGTACGGAAATCACCTATAACGATCCTGCACTTACCGCACAAATGGTACCCACTCTTGAGCGCGTTGCCGGAAGCGAGAATGTGGTAATACATAAAGCGATTACAGGAGCGGAGGATTTCTCCTATTTTCAGGAGAAAGTGCCAGGATTCTATTTCTTTTTAGGTGGAATGACCCCTGGGAACACTGAAGCTTTCCCTCACCATACACCCGATTTTAAAATTGACGACAGTGGTCTTTTGCTAGGTGTTAAGGCAATGACGGAAGTTAGTTTGGATTATTTAAACCAATAGGTAATCTATGGACGCATTGCTGAATATAATTTCCAATATCCCATGGTGGGCATGGATATTGCTGGTTCTAGGCCTGGTTTTCCTTAGGGATGTTTTTTTCCAAAGGTCGCATACCATAAGCCATAACTTTCCGGTGGTAGGCCATCTGCGTTATTGGCTAGAAAGTATAGGTCCGGAAATGCGCCAATATTTTGTGGCCAATAACCGAGAAGAACTTCCTTTTAACCGCATAGAACGAGGATGGATCTATGCCTCTGCAAAAAAGGAAAACAACTATGAAGGTTTTGGTACCGATAGGGACATCTATGCTCACCAGCATATTTTTGTAAAGAACCAAATGATGGGTTACCCCTTAAAAGCCGGTCATCCAAATACAGAGGACAAATCTTTTTTACCATGTGCCAAAGTATTTGGAGAATATAACAAACGACGCAAGCCTTACAGACCCGCCTCCATAATAAACGTATCGGCCATGAGTTTTGGGTCGCTTTCCGCTGCTGCGGTAGAAGCCCTTAACATAGGGGTCTCCAAATGTGGCGCCTACCACAATACGGGGGAAGGTGGTCTTTCTCCTTATCATAAGCAAGGGGGCGATGTAATTTTTCATTTTGGCACCGGCTACTTTGGTGTCCGTTCAAAGGACGGCGGATTTTCCATGGAAAAGTTGAAAATTTTGGTCGATGAAAATCCGTGTATAAAAGCGGTGGAAATTAAACTTTCGCAAGGGGCCAAGCCCGGTAAGGGCGGTGTTTTGCCGGGAGCAAAAATTTCACCCCAAATTGCGGAAATCAGAGGAGTTGAAGTAGGGAAAGACGTACTATCTCCTGCAACCCACAAAGCATTTTCCAATACGGAAGAATTGTTAGAGCTTATTGAAAAAATTGCTGAAGAGACGGGGCTACCCGTGGGCATCAAAGGGGCAATTGGTAAGCTCGATCAATGGGAAACATTAGCGGAAACTATGGTAAAGACGGGAAAAGGCCCAGATTTTATTACCGTTGACGGTGGTGAAGGCGGAACGGGTGCAGCACCGCCCAGTTTTGCAGACCATGTTTCCCTACCATGGGTCTATGGGTTTTCTAGCCTATATAAAGTCTTTGAAAAAAAGAATTTAACAGATCGAATTGTTTTTATTGGTAGTGGAAAATTGGGATTCCCGGCTAAAGCGGCCATGGCTTTTGCCATGGGGGCAGATTGTATTAACGTTGCCCGGGAGGCTATGATGAGCATCGGCTGCATACAGGCACAAATTTGCCATACCAATCGTTGTCCGTCCGGTATCGCAACCCAGAGCAAATGGCTGCAAAGCGGTATAGACATTCCATTAAAGTCGGAACGGCTTGCACAATATTTTAAGACTTTTAGAAAAGAATTCGTGGAAATAACACATGCCGCAGGTTACGAGCATCCCTGTCAGTTTACGATGAGCGATATACAGGTAAATGTAGATGACGATGCTTTTAGTAGAGATTTGGAATCGTGCTACGGATACAAAAAAACAAAAGTCCCTTTCACCAATATGGAAGATTTGCACAATTGTGAGTATCTTGGCGGCAAAGATCATAATTAGGAAAAGAAATACTTTTTAGAAATGAAAAAGACTTTAATGTGCTTGGCCCTTATGGTGCTAAGCTGTTCTACCGTGCTAGCCCAGAAAAAGAAAGACCTGTTATTGGAAATAGAGGATCTAAAATCCGAACTTAGGGACACCCAAGCCAATCTATCGGCCTCACAACAAAGCGAAAAAGCCAGTTTGGCCGGTGCAGAAGCCGCAAATAAACAAGTAAATGAACTTAGGGATGCCAACGCGGCCCTGTTAAAAAACCTGAACAGTTTTGCCGAAGTCTCCAGTAAAAATTCCGAGACCGTGGCCAAAGCACTTAAAAGTTTGGAACAAAAAGAAAACCAATTGAAGGTTGTTACCGATGCACTTAGCAGAAACGACTCCATAGTTTTGGTAACACTGGCGACGTTTAAAAATGCACTGGGTGGCAATGCAAAGACTTCGGTAAAAAGTGGTACGGTAATCATCACCCTACCAAACGATTATCTGTTTGGCGATAATGATAAGAACTATGCCGTTAAAGACGAAGCTACCAGTGTACTATCGGCCGTGGCAAAAACACTAAATGCCAACCCAGAATTAAACATTATCATTGAAGGCAATAGTAATGCGCTAGAATTTAAAAATGGAAAGATTCTAGACAATTGGGACCTTAGCTCGCTACAAGCGGCCGCCGTGGCTAGAGTTTTGCAGGCAAACAGTTTGGATCCCAAGCGAATGAAGGTTTTGGGACGCAGTGAATATGCCTCTCAAAGCGTTGTGGAAACCAGCACGTTTATTATCATTGACCCCAAATATGATGCTTTCTACACTTTGGTAAAGGATAGTATGAAGCAGAACGGTAAAAACTAAGGAGATAGAAGAATCTATTAACCCTTAATAATTTTTTAAAAATAAAAGCGTTCTACGGTCGTACACCAAACTAAAACCAAAAACATGACTGGAGATCAAATCTTTCAATTATTCGCATATTTATTGCCCGCAGTTGTTACGGGCGCCGTAGCTTTTTACTTTTTTAGAATGCATACCAATAACGAGGAAGGGCGTAGGCGTTTTTTACTGCACAAGGACTCTCAAAAAAATGCGATGCCTATTCGATTACAGGCCTACGAAAGAATGGCACTTTTTTTAGAACGAATTTCCATTTCCAGCCTAGTAGTTCGTGTAGCGCCAAAATCACCAGATAAAGGTGACTATGAAAATCTTTTGATCCGAAATATTGAAAATGAATTCGACCATAACCTTTCTCAGCAAATTTATATGACCGATGAGTGTTGGAACATTATAAAAGCTGCTAAAAATGCTACAATACAGGTCATTAGAAAAGCAGCGGTGAGCGATACCGATTCTGCCGATAAGTTGCGAGAGCATATTTTAAATACTACCATGGACATGCAATCCCCGTCGGCAACCGCCCTATCTTTTGTGAAGAAGGAGATCGGGGAACTTTGGTAGTCAGTCGTTAATGCTGTCGGCTTTCGCTTCGGCATAGTCGAACCCCTGTAACCACCATTGCGCCATTAACTTTTTATTGAATACCAAAGAATTTTCCGTTAAGCGCGTAGGGGTATAATAAAGATTTAGCTTTACCCCATTATGTTTGGCGGCCAGTTTTCCTTCAGAAATATCATGGTGCTCAATTTGATCTAGCACAAACCCATAGATACTTAGCATTAAGGAAAATGGATTTTTACCCAACACCTTATTGTGTTCCATATTTTCGGATTCCAAAATTATGGCATCTATTTCTGTAGCACCTCTTCTTATGGCCTCCCTAATGGGCAAAACACAACCCAATCCGCCATCACCATATTCAAAACCATCCTTTTTTACCAAGGACATAAAAGGAATATAGTTACAGGATATCCATATCCAGTCGCAAAATTCATCATAGGAGTAATCCTTTATGGACTTGTACTCTACCCTATTTTTGGAAAGGTTGGAAACAGTTACCACTACATCTTTTCCCGACGCCAAAATTTGTTGGTATTCTTGGAGTGTCAGGTTTTTTTTAATGGTTCGGCGCAAGGCCCTGCTTTCGCCAAAAGTACGTTTGCGCTTTAAAAATTGAAGCAAAGTGGTAAGGTAATTAATGGTGACGAATTCCCTGTTTTCTTTCTTACGCACTACAAAGGGATTTAAACTAAAAATGGAACGCTGATTAACGCTGGTATAGATATCGTAAAGTTTTCCTACGTTATTTAGGGCCAAATGGGGAATTAGCAGCCCTCCGGTAGAGGTGCCAACCAATATATCGTAGTCTCTGTTATCAACATCCATTAGGTACTGGGCCACGCCTCCTGCAAAGGCACCTTTGCTGCCTCCGCCGCTAATAACTAATGCCTTCATTCTGCTCTGGTTCTATTTGGCTGGTTTCCATGTTTTTGTGTTTGGCGAAGTTGTACCCACTGTCCCACCATTTGGTCATTTTCTTTTTGTTAAAAATAAGCGAATTGGTGGTCAGTACGGTGGGGGTATAGTAAAAATTAATAATGGCATCGTTGTTATTGGCTACAAATTTCCCTATTCTAATGTTTTGGAATTCTATTCTGTCTAGCATAAAATTAAACATATTGGTCAGTAGGGAAAAAGCATTTTTTGAAGGCATTCTATTCAGGTGGGTCACTTCAGTCTGCAGTACTATGGCATCTATGGTTGTGGCTCCGCGTTTTACGGCCTCTTCAATGGGGACCATATTGCCAAGCCCCCCATCGGCATATTCGCAGCCGTTCTTTTTCACTAAACTCATAAAAGGGGTATAGTTGCAGGAAATCCATACCCACTCGCAAAACTCATCGTAACTACAATCGTTTATAGATTTGTATTCCACATGGTTTAGTGATAGGTTGGATACCGTAACAACAATGTCCTTAGGACCATTTTTCAGTATCTCAAATTCTTCAGGGGTGATCGTATTTCTGATCAATTCCAAGAGGTTATAACTCTCGCCAAAAGTTTTTCTGCCCTTGTAAAAATTCTTCAATACGTTAAAGTGGTTGATTCCTATATTATCTACCCCATGTTTTTCTTGAACCGTGAAGGGGCAGTTGCTAAAAATACTATCCTGGTTTACAGAGGTATATACTTCCTTGATCTTTTGAATTTTTTGTAGTGCCAAATGAAAAATCAAGAGACTTCCTGTGGAGGTTCCTAAAAAAAGATCGTAATTATGCCCTTGTTCTTGCATAAGATATTGGGCTACGCCACCCGCAAACGCACCCTTACTGCCTCCCCCAGAAATTACCATCGCTCTCATTTCGCCTTTAGTTTAGATGTTATATAGCCCTGTTCCTTTTCGCTCAATTCACCAATCAGTCCTTCTATTTTTTGTCTGTACTTAGTATCTTCCATGAGTTTATCCAATAAATTTCGGGCATACTTTTTAAACTGCCAAGTGTGGTGCACCGATGCATTGATAAGGTCCTTTATATTCTGATCATTGAACTTAAAAACCTCATTGATCCATTGAAAAGCGCCCTGTCTAATCTCAAAACCGTACTCTTGCCCCGTATATCCCCTGAGTTCTTCATAATATCTCTCTTTCTCGGCCATATCATAATCTTTGGTGAGCAGTGCCAATGTAAGCCATAGTAGTCTTACATTTTTATTTCGAAACCCAATAACTCCTTTGGTAGCATCGAGGTATTGTGTTCTATCATCCGGAAAGTACACCCAAAGCCGGTACAATGCATTTTCTATGGTAACATAGCTCTTATCATTAAGAAGGGTCCGAAACTTGGCTTTTAGATCTAACGGCACCCTTTCCGTGCTTATGGCTATGGCTTGCCTGAGTTCTGTAGTATTGCTACTAAAAATATCGAGTAAAAAAGGGTTAGAGAACGACTTATAATAATCCAATATAAGTTGTTTTTTAAAGTAAACCGAGACATCCCTGTCCCAATACTTTTTTATTATGGTTTCATTGTCCGTGGCTGTAGTGGTCAATTCTCGCTGCACGTCAAAAAATTGGGCCAAATCATGGGAGGTTGCGCTCAGAAGTTGCTTTGCCCTCTCCAGGGAGAAGTCTTTTTCTTTGATCCAAAACGATTCAAAATCCGTAAGATCCTCTCCGCTTGCCTGCTCCATGGCCTCCAAGAAATGGTCTATCCTAACATTACCAAACCGGTGTTCTTTTAAATAGGCCTGTATTCCTGTCTTAAAGGCACTACTACCAATGCGTTGTTGAAGTGCAAATAAAGCCCAAGCGCCTTTTTCATAAAAGGTAAGACTACTGGCCTTAGGATTGTTCAATGCTTCTCCTCCCCCCTTTTCTGTTAAGGCCGCCAACTGTTTTGCGGTACCGTAAAGTTTCCAATAAAAATAATCTTCCCCAAATACCTCCTTTTCCGCCAAAAGCGCATAGTACGTGGCAAACCCTTCGTGCAACCAATGATGGTTTCCATCAACCTCCGTCACAAGATTACCAAACCATTGGTGGGCAAGCTCGTGGGCGTTAATATTGACGTAGTTCTTATCTAAAAAACCAATGGAATCCACAACATATGCATCGGAAAAAATGGTGGTGCCCGTGTTTTCCATACCGGCATACAGAAAATCGCGTACCGGTATCTGTTTGTAGTTTTGCCATGGGTAGGGAACCCCAATTTCAGTTTCGAGAAAATCGAATATGAATTTTGTATGTCTATAGGTAGGTTCTACATGCAGGCTATCGGGGATTTCGTAGTACATTTCCAAGGGTACACCGGTCTTGGAAACCTGCTCCTTTTTATTGAAGTTTCCTACAGCAAATGCCAACAAGTAGCTGCTCATAGGACTTTTCATATCAAAAGACCATTTTTTTAACCCTTCTTTTTCCTCTGTAGCGATTAGTTTGCCGTTGGCTATAACGGTATATTTTTTGTCTACCGTAATACTCACATCAAACTCAATTTTCTCGTTCATATCATCAAAACTAGGTAACCAATGACTGGTATATTTACCCTGCCCTTGTGTCCATATCTGATTATTATTGGGGTCGCTATCCTCCCAACCAATGAAATAAACTGTTTGTTTGGGCTTGCTACTATAGTCCAAGGTTAATGTATAGGACCGATCTGCTTTAAACTTCTTTCTAATAATTATATGTCTTCCATCGTTAGTAAACGAAGCTTTTCTACCGTTAAGACCTACTTTATGGAATTCCATGTTATGCGCATCCAGAAATACCGAATCTACACGTGCCACGGCATTAAAAGTATAGGTTACTTTTCCGGTTATCGTCTTGGTATAGGGATCAATGGACAGTGCTACCCCTGCCCTTTCAAAATTCACCATAGGTTGGTGCTGCGCAAGAACGAACGCCCCGGTAAGTAATAAAATTGTAAGCAAGGAATACTTCATTTAAATCATTTATATGCTTTAACGAATATATTAAAAAGGTATCGCTTTAGCGCTGGTTAATTTGCAACTAACAAATTTGTTGCGGGTGTTTGGCTTTACCACTAAATTAGTCGTATGAATGCCAATTTTCTTCAGACACCCATATCATATCTTAAAGGAGTAGGTCCCAACCGGGCAGACACCCTACAATCGGAACTGGGAATATCGGTATATCAAGACCTTATCAACCTATTCCCCAATAGGTATATCGATAAGACCAAATATTACAAAATAAATGAGTTACAACGAAGTGGTGCGGATGTACAGCTTGTTGGGAAAATAGTTCATATTAAGACAGTAGCCCAGCAACGGGGCAAACGTTTGGTGGCTTTGTTTGTGGATGAAACCGGAGAGATGGAATTGGTATGGTTTAGGGGCCAAAAATGGATCAAGGAAAACCTAAAATTAAACACGCCTTATGTTGTCTTTGGCAAGACCAATTGGTATGGCGGTAAATTCTCCATGCCCCACCCGGATATGGAATTACTTACAGAACACCAAAGTGGTATACGAATGTCCATGCAGCCCATATACCCATCGACCGAGAAATTAAGTGCCAAAGGCATTACCAATAAGGTAATGGGAAAGTTAATACAGCAACTCTTTACGGAAACAAAGGGTAGGTTTATGGAAACCCTCTCCCCTTACCTAATGGAACAACTTAAGCTAATTTCCAAAAGTGAGGCCTTACTCAATATTCATTTTCCAAAAAGTCAGAACCTCCTTGCCAAGGCACAGTTTCGGTTAAAATTTGAAGAGCTGTTTTATGTACAACTACAGCTTATCATTAAAAAGATGGTGCGCAAACAAAAAATAAAGGGTTTTACCTTTGATACGGTAGGAGCGCATTTTAATTCCTTTTATAAAGACCACTTGCCTTTTGAACTTACCGCTGCCCAGAAAAGGGTAATTAAAGAAATTAGGGCCGATCTGGGCAGCAATGCCCAAATGAACCGTTTGTTACAAGGCGATGTAGGTTCTGGAAAGACAATTGTAGCAGTGATGGCCATGCTGCTGGCTTTGGATAACGGTTTTCAGGCATGCTTGATGGCCCCTACCGAAATTTTGGCCAACCAACATTTTAATGGAATAAAACAACTTTTGGGTACCTTGGGCATAGAAATTTCCTTGCTTACCGGTTCCGTAAAAAAATCGGCACGAAAAATTATCCATGAACGATTGGAAAATGGTGAATTGCATATTTTAATAGGCACCCATGCCCTTCTAGAAGACAAGGTGAAGTTCAAAAATTTGGGGTTTGCAGTTATTGATGAACAACATCGTTTTGGGGTGGCGCAACGTTCCAAGCTTTGGCATAAGAACGATAACCCTCCACATATTTTGGTAATGACGGCAACACCCATTCCAAGAACTTTGGCAATGAGTCTTTATGGTGATCTAGATATTTCGGTAATAGACGAATTACCTCCGGGAAGGAAAACGGTTAAAACGGTGCATCGTTATGATGGCAATAGACTGAAGGTTTTTGCTTTTATTAAGGACGAAATAAAAAAAGGCAGACAGGTTTATGTGGTTTATCCTCTTATCCAAGAGTCGGAAGCTTTGGATTATAAGGACTTAATGGATGGGTATGAAAGTATGGTGAGGGATTTTCCATTGCCCGATTATCAGATATCCATAGTACATGGCAAAATGAAATCGGAGGACAAAGACTATGAAATGGAGCGTTTCTTAAAAGGGAAAACTCAAATTATGGTAGCCACTACCGTTATAGAGGTTGGTGTAAACATCCCAAATGCCAGCGTAATGATCATTGAGAGTGCAGAACGTTTTGGTCTTTCACAATTACATCAATTACGCGGACGTGTAGGCCGCGGGGCCGATCAAAGTTATTGTATTTTAATGACTAGCCATAAACTCTCTTCGGAGGCCAAGACCCGTTTAGAAACCATGGTACGCACTAATGACGGTTTTGAGATTGCGGAGGTAGACTTGCGTCTTCGTGGACCAGGAGATCTAATGGGTACACAACAAAGTGGTATGCTAAATTTAAAAATTGCCGATGTAATAAAAGACAACGACATTCTAAAAACGGCACGTTTTTATGCTATACAAATACTAAAAGAAGACCCCCTACTTTCCACACCCCAAAATAAGGCGCTTCAATTTACCTATGCCCAGCTGGTTAAGCACAAAAACATTTGGAACTATATTAGCTGATGGGCAACAAAAAACGCCCAACAAAGTTGGGCGTTGCATGGAACCAAGTTACGTTTTGTTAGTTTATGGCCTCTCCTTTTTCGGCCTTGGCAATATTGGCTGCCACCCTATCTTTGCTTGCTTGGACAGGTGCATTTGCAAGAGCCAGATTAAGATACTTAAGGGTATTTTTATTGTCGCCCTTTGCAGAATAACCTCTTGCCAAACCATAATTTACCGGCCAAGTGTTTTTATGCGCCTTGGCGTTCCACTTAAATATTTCCAATGCTTTGTCCGCATTTCCCTCACCAATAAGTTGTCTGCCGTATCCGTGTACCTGAAAAACCGTACCCAAAGGTAAAGCTTCATCCATAAGCGCTGCGGCTTCGGCAGTTTTACCTTGCTTGGCTAAAATCTGCGATTTTATGCTAAGGTTATTGAAGGTCTTTTGGCTAAAAAACTGTCCTGCGATAGCACCATCGACCCAGCCTAAGGCCTCGTCTAGGTCTCCATCGTTGTTTAACGCAAAATTAGCCGCCTGCTCCCAAGTTTGTCTGTTAAATCCGGGAGACGTCTGCAGTTTTTGACGGATGTCCGCTAGCACTATGTCGGTTACATCTACTTCAACTTTAAAAGGAATCTGTTTTTTCTCCCAGTTTAGGGCGGCTACGGCAGAAGTTGCATCAACATCATTAAAAATATACGTTAGCTGTTCCGTATGTGGAATTTCTTGCGTTGTTACATCTACGGACAGAATGTCCTCTTCGGGTTTGTAAAAATAACTTCCCCAAGCCCCACTATTGCTAGAAAAAATTATCTTGGCGGTATTATCCTCATTGACCACCATATGAAGGCCATAGGTACCTGCGGCCAGATCTTGTCCTTCTATTTTTACATCCTCGGTGAATTTTATAATAGTATTTTCATTAGCTCCGGCACGCCAGGGTGATTCTTTTGCGGTACCAAACCCCAAATTGTTCATTCCATAAGGTACCAATGCTCCCCAAATTTCGCGTTCGTTGACACTAGGTCTGGAGTAAGTGATGGATACATCGGTAATTCCAATACGCTGAGTTACCTCGGCCTGCTGACTCCCCCTTGGAAGGTTTAATTGGGCACTTGCCGCTGTAGGGAACAGCAACAGTCCCACTGACAAAAAGAATAGATACTTAGTGTAAGCTAGTTTCATAAGTTTGTTTTTAGATGTTAATTAATTCATTAGGTTCATTTAAAGGTATGGATACCCAAAACCCAAAAAAGTTACCGTTCTGTTAAAGTCTTATTAAGGGATGTTAAACTATCTTAATATTAGAACCTTATCCCCATATATCCTTGTTGAACATCGTAATTCCGCAACGTGTATTATCTTAAAAAAAAATGCTTTCAATAAATTTGTTCTTGCCCAAAATATGGGGAAATACAATATATTTGAACAGATTTTAACCGCTTTTTAAAAGCTTTTCTATTCTTTAAATGATGAAGAGAACATTATTTGATAAGGTTTGGGACTCGCATGTAGTGCAGAGTATTGAAAATGGCCCCGATGTGTTGTTCATTGATAGGCATATGATCCATGAAGTAACCAGTCCGGTGGCATTTCTAGGTCTTAAACAACGGGGTATCCGCGTTATGTCTCCAGAACGTACATTTGCGACCGCAGACCATAATACCCCTACTATAAATCAGCATTTACCTGTAAAAGATCCGCTATCGGCTATTCAGCTAAAAGCCTTGGAGGAAAACTCCAAGGAGTATGGTATCTCATATTGGGGGCTTGGCCATGAAAAAAATGGAATAGTACATGTTGTAGGACCGGAGTATGGCATTACACAACCTGGTGCCACCATAGTTTGTGGAGATTCGCATACCTCTACCCATGGAGCTTTTGGTGCTATCGCTTTTGGCATTGGTACTTCGGAGGTGGAAATGGTATTGGCCTCACAATGCATTATGCAGCCAAAACCTAAGAAAATGCGCATAAATATCAACGGAAACCTAAGTAGGGCCGTAACTCCAAAAGATGTTGCCTTGTTCATTATATCACAATTGACAACTTCTGGGGCAACCGGATATTTTGTGGAATACGCGGGTGATGTCTTTAGGAATATGACCATGGAAGGACGTATGACGGTTTGTAACCTTAGTATAGAAATGGGAGCCCGTGGTGGTATGATAGCCCCGGATGAAAAAACTTTTGAATATATTAAAAATAGGGAGTTTACTCCCAAGGACCGCGCATGGGACAAAGCTATGGCCTATTGGGAAACCCTTTATAGCGATGAAGGTGCCGTGTTTGATAAAGAATTGACCTTCGATGGGTCTGCTATAGAACCAATGATCACCTACGGAACAAACCCAGGTATGGGTATGGGCATATCCAATGCCATTCCCAATGCCGAAACTTTGGATGGCGGAGTGTCTACCTATAAAAAGTCGCTTCAGTATATGGACTTTCAGGAAGGTGATGCCATGCTGGGGAAAAAGATCGATTTTGTTTTTGTTGGAAGTTGTACCAACGGAAGAATTGAAGATTTTAGGGCATTTACCAACATCGTAAAAGGAAGAAAGAAGGCAGACCACGTAACGGCTTGGTTAGTACCCGGTTCGCACAAGGTAGAAGCAGCCATTAAGGAAGAAGGTTTATTGGATGTTTTAACAGAAGCTGGTTTTGAACTCCGAGAACCCGGATGTTCTGCCTGTTTAGCAATGAACGACGATAAAATTCCTCCTGGGAAATATGCCGTAAGCACTTCCAACCGAAATTTTGAAGGCAGACAAGGCCCTGGTTCACGTACCCTTTTGGCAAGCCCTCTCGTTGCGGCCGCAGCGGCGGTAACAGGCCGTGTTACCGATCCTCGAGTACTTCTAAATGAAAGGGAATTGGCAAACTAATCACTTACAAACAAAAAGTAATAAGAAATGGCTTACGATAAATTCAATATACTAACTAGTAGCGCAGTACCCTTACCAATAGAAAATGTGGATACGGACCAGATAATTCCTGCGCGCTTTCTTAAAGCAACGGAACGCAAAGGATTTGGGGATAATTTATTTCGTGATTGGCGTTATAATACGGACAATACACCAAAAACCGATTTTCCATTGAACAATGCCAAGTATAGTGGCAAAATATTGGTCGGCGGTAAAAATTTTGGCTCCGGATCATCTAGGGAGCATGCGGCTTGGGCTGTATATGATTATGGATTTCGATGTGTAGTATCTAGTTTTTTTGCGGATATTTTTAGAGGTAATTGCCTTAATATAGGCGTACTGCCTGTACAGGTAAGTGCACCTTTCTTGGAGAAAATCTTTGAAGCCATTGAAAAAGATTCAAAAACGGAACTGCAAGTAGACCTACCCCAACAGACCATTACCATACTTTCCACTGGCGAGCAAGAAGGCTTCGACATCAACGACTACAAAAAAGGAAATATGCTCAACGGTTTTGACGATATTGATTATTTACTGAATATTAAAAAATCCATTGACCAATTTGCCCAAGACACGCCCTTATAGAGACACTTTTTTACAGTTTCAAAATGCCTGAAAGTTTAAAATGAACAAGAGAAGAATTGAAATAATGGATACCACGCTCCGTGATGGGGAGCAAACCTCTGGGGTGTCTTTTTCCGTATCCGAAAAACTTACCTTGGCAAAACTATTATTGGAGGAATTGCAGGTAGACCGAATAGAGGTGGCATCTGCCCGGGTTTCCGAAGGCGAACTAAAGGCAGTACAAAATATCACTACATGGGCTAAGGAAATGGGTTATTTGGACCGGGTGGAGGTGTTGACATTTGTAGACAATGGCGTGTCTATTAAATGGATGCAGAAAGCTGGGGCCAAGGTTCAAAACTTATTGACAAAAGGGTCTTTAAATCACCTCACCTATCAGCTTAAAAAAACACCCGAGCAACATTTTAAAGCCATTGCAGATAGTATTGCCCAAGCTAATGAACAAGGTATCTACACCAATGTGTATCTCGAAGATTGGAGCAACGGTATGCGAAATTCTCGAGATTATGTGTTTCAATATCTCGATTTCCTGGTAACACAACCTATCAAAAGAGTGATGCTACCAGATACTTTAGGGGTGTTAACGCATTCCGAGACCAACGAATTTATCGGCAGCATTATTTCAAAATACCCAGATATCCATTTTGATTTTCATGGACATAACGATTATGACTTAAGTGTAGCCAATGTAATGGAGGCATTACGGGCAGGATGCCATGGTTTACATCTTACCGTTAACGGTATGGGGGAGCGAGCAGGAAATGCCCCCTTGGCGAGCGTCGTTGCTGTTATAAACGATTTTATGCCCCATCTAGAAATTGCGGTAAGGGAATCTTCCCTAAATAAAGTCAGCAAACTGGTTTCAGCGTTCACAGGTTTCGGCATTCCGGCCAACAAACCAATAGTTGGAGATAATGTTTTTACACAAACTGCTGGTATACATGCAGATGGAGATAGTAAGAAAAACTTATACTTTAATGATCTCTTACCGGAAAGATTTGGTAGGAAACGTAAATATGCGCTTGGAAAAACATCTGGTAAGGCCAACATCCAAAAGAACCTTCAGGAATTGGGACTCACCCTTAACGATGATGAGCTGGGTAAAGTAACACAGCGAATCATTGATCTGGGGGACAAAAAGGAAACGGTTACCCAAGAAGATTTACCGTATATCATTTCGGATGTTCTAGGAAGTGAAGGCTACGAAGTAAAAGTAGTGGTTAAATCCTATGTACTGACGCATTCAAAGGGCCTGAAGCCTTCTACCACCGTGGCAGTGGAAATTGACGGGGTATCTTACGAAGAAAATGCACAGGGCGATGGGCAGTTCGATGCTTTTATGAATGCGGTGCGAAAGGTTTATCAATCTAAAAAAATTGAATTGCCCAGTTTGGTGGACTATGCGGTTCGAATTCCGCCCGGTAGTAATTCCGATGCTTTGTGCGAAACCATAATTACCTGGAAAAATGGCAGTAAAGAGTTCATCACCCGCGGTTTGGATTCCGACCAGACAGTATCGGCCATAAAAGCCACAGAAAAAATGCTTAATATCATATAGTTAATCAACCTTTATACATGAAATTAGAAATAGCCCTATTGGCCGGAGACGGTATTGGTCCGGAAGTAATAGAACAAGCCGTAAAAGTAGCCAACGCCGTAGCTGCAAAATTTGATCATAATATTACGTGGAACTCTGCGCTTACAGGAGCTGCGGCCATAGATGCCGTAGGTGAACCCTATCCGGATGAAACCCATGAGGTTTGCTTGAAAGCAGATGCGGTACTTTTTGGAGCAATAGGCCACCCAAAGTTTGACAACGACCCATCGGCCAAGGTACGACCAGAACAAGGTTTGTTAAAAATGCGTCAGAAATTAGGCTTGTTCGCTAATGTAAGGCCAACCTTTACCTTTCCGTCCTTAATAGACAAATCGCCCTTAAAACGAGAACGTATTGAAGGTACGGATCTGGTATTCCTTAGGGAATTAACAGGGGGTATCTATTTTGGAAAACGAGGCAGGGAGGATAATGGCAATACTGCTTACGACACTTGCACTTATACTAGGGCAGAAATACAACGTTTGGCAAAAAAAGGTTTTGAGATGGCCATGAGCCGATCCAAAAATCTCTGCTGTGTAGATAAGGCCAACGTGTTGGAATCTTCGCGTTTGTGGAGAGAAACCGTACAGGACATGGAAAAGGATTATCCGGAAGTTACCGTATCCTATGAATTTGTAGATGCCGTGGCTATGCGTTTGGTGCAATGGCCTAACGACTACGACGTTTTGATTACCGAAAACCTTTTTGGTGATATCCTCACCGATGAGGCTTCGGTGATTTCTGGTTCCATGGGCTTAATGCCTTCGGCTTCCCTTGGAGAAAAAACATCGCTTTACGAACCTATCCATGGTTCTTATCCCCAAGCCGCCGGCAAAGATATAGCCAACCCATTGGCCACAGTACTTTCTGCCGCCATGCTCTTCGATGATAAGGGTCTAAAGGACGAAGCAGCGGCCATACGCAAGGTGGTTAACAAATCGCTTGCAGAAGGCGTGGTTACCGAAGATCTGGCCGAAGGTGGTAAATCGTACAAAACCAGCGAAGTAGGTGATTGGCTAGCTAGCAACTTATAAACCAAGGGTAAAACCCATACCGTACCATCTACCTACCTTAAATTGGGTTATAGGATGTAATCTGTACTTATAAAGTTAGACAGCTTGGTTTCCAACAGTTTTTCCAAAATCTCGTTGTTAAGATCGTTATCCTTGGAAGCAACGAAGGTTCTGATGGAAAACGATCTAAGTGCATCATGTACACTTAGGGTAGCCACGGCAGAATCCTTACGTCCTGTAAAAGGGTATACGTCCGGACCGCGTTGACAAGAACTGTTTAGATTAACCCTACATACTAAATTTGCCAGCGTATCTATCAGTGGGGCAAGTTTATAGACGTCTTTTCCAAAAAGGCTTACCTGTTGCCCATAATTGGATTCTGCCATATCGTGCAAAGGTTCTTCAATATCCTTAAAAGACACTATAGGCACTACAGGTCCAAACTGTTCTTCTTGGTACACTCGCATATCTTTGGAAACCGGATACAACACCGCTGGCCATATAAAATTATCGAAATGTTGCCCCCCTTTGGCATTTAATATTTTTGCCCCTTTTTGTTGGGCATCATCTATAAGTTCTTGGATGTACTCTGGTTTCCCCGGTTCGGGTAACGGTGTTAACTTAACACCATTGTCCCATGGGTTGCCAAATTTAAGTTCATCTACCCTGGCAGCAAACCGTCTATTGAATTCGTCCACGATATCCTCGTGCACATATACCACCTTAAGTGCCGTGCATCGTTGACCGTTGTACGACAAGGTACCTGCCAGACATTCGTCTATGCTAAGATCTAGATTGGCGTCCGGGAGCACAACAGCAGGGTTTTTGGCTTCTAGGCCCAAAACCAAACGTAACCTATTGCTTTTTGGGTGTTGATCTTGTAATGCGTTGGCAGAATTACTGTTGCCGATCAACGCAAGTACATCTACCTTACCAGTGGTCATTATAGGGCCTGCAATGGCTCTTCCCCTACCAAATAATATATTGACAACCCCTTTGGGAAAACTGCTCTGAAATGCCTCTAAAAGAGGTGCTATCAGCAGTACCCCATGCTTTGCAGGTTTAAATATGGTAGTATTTCCCATTATTAGTGCGGGAATCAGGAGGGTAAAGGTTTCGTTCAGCGGATAATTATAGGGTCCAAGACATAAAACAACCCCAAGCGGTCCTCTTCGGATATGTGCATAAACCCCGCCACTTTTTTGAAATTTGGCGGAATTGCGATCTAACTGTTTATAATCTTCAATGGTATCGTAAATATATTCTATTGTACGATCAAATTCTTTTTCGGAATCGGGCAGGGATTTTCCTATTTCCCACATCAATAACTTTACTACCTCATCTCTTTTGGTTTCCATTTTCTTAACGAAAGCCTCCATACATTCTATCCTATCTTTTACCCGCATGGTGGGCCAAGCCCCCTGTCCTTTATCGTAGGCATTAAGTGCCGCATCCAAGGCATCTAGAGCTTCCGTTTCCCCCATGGTAGGTATACTTCCCAATAAGGTAGGGGCATAAGAATCTGTAGAGGATATGGTAGAATACACCTCCGAGGTTTTACCGTCCCATTCTCTTAGTTCCCCATTTACCAGATAGGTTTTTTGATCTATGGTATCCGTAATTTGAAATTCCTTTGGTATGGCAGTGGTGGTGGTTGTCATGATAGTTGATTTTATTGTTAAACCCAACCCATATAAATATGGGCTGGGTTATCTGGAACATAAGAATATGTTTCTTTTTTATACGATAGGTTTCATAGCTGTCATGGACTCTCGTAACCGAGCACCCACAATTTCTACAGGATGCTCTCTCAGCGCCTTGTTTACGGCAATAAGCTTAACATTGTCCACACCGGTATCTTTTCCTTCCCCATAATGTTTACCTATTACATCTACATCGATCTTACTCATAAAATCTTTCAACAGTGGCTTACAGGCATGGTCGAACAAATAGCAACCGTATTCGGCCGTATCGGATATCACCCTGTTCATTTCAAAAAGTTTTTTTCTGGCAATGGTGTTGGCAATCAACGGGGTTTCGTGCAGCGATTCGTAGTAGGCAGATTCCGCTATGATGCCGGATTCTGTCATACTTTCAAAAGCCAACTCAACACCAGCCCTTACCAAGGCTACCATTAAGACACCAAAATCATAATACGCCTGTTCGGAAATATGATCATTGCCTGCTGCGGTTTTTTCAAAGGCGGTCTCTCCAGTTTCTGCGCGCCATTGCAACAAGTTTTTATCATCATTGGCCCAGTCTTCCATCATGGTCTTGGAAAAATTCCCTACCATAATATCGTCCATATGTTTTTGAAACAAAGGCCTCATAATATCCTTAAGCTCTTCGGAAAGTTCAAAGGCCTCAATTTTTGCCGGGTTAGATAGGCGGTCCATCATATTGGTGATACCACCATATTTTAGGCCTTCGGTTATTGTTTCCCAACCGTATTGGACTAATTTGGAAGCGTATCCGGCATCTATGCCCTTTTCTATCATTTTATCAAAACAAAGGATGGATCCGGTTTGTAACAAGCCACATAGAATGGTTTGCTCTCCCATTAAATCTGACTTTACCTCAGCAACAAAGGAAGATTCCAAAACTCCTGCTTTATGACCACCGGTGGCCGCTGCATATGCCTTGGCCTGTTCCAATCCTTTACCTTCGGGATCGTTTTCTGGATGCACGGCAATCAATGTTGGAACGCCAAAACCCCGTTTATATTCTTCCCTTACTTCCGAACCTGGGCTCTTTGGAGCCACCATTATTACGGTAAGGTCCTTACGTACCTGCATACCTTCTTCCACAATGTTGAACCCATGGGAATAGGACAATGTAGCACCTTGCTTCATTAAAGGCATTACTGCCCCTACCACATTGGTATGTTGTTTGTCTGGAGTAAGGTTTATAACAAGATCCGAACTAGGGATCAATGCTTCATACGTGTCCACAACAAAACCATTTTCGGAAGCATTCTTATAGGATTGTCGTTGTTCCTTTATTGCGGCTTCCCTTAGGGCATAAGCAATATCCAAGCCAGAATCTCTCATATTTAGGCCTTGGTTAAGTCCTTGCGCACCGCAACCAACAATAACGATTTTTTTTCCTTTTAAAGCGGATACACCATCGGAGAATTCCGTAGATTCCATAAACCTACATTTTCCTAACTGGTTCAATTGTTCCCTAAGTGATAGTGTATTAAAGTAATTTGCCATTTTTTGTACTCTTTTTGCTGTTGGTTATATTATTAATTGTCTTGAAATTCTTTTAACAGAGCGGTTATCTGCATTTCCGATTTGGATACGGCTATGCGTCCAGATCGTACAAACTGCATAATACCGAAAGGTTTTAATTGTTGGTACATCTCATCGATCTCCCCGCGCCTACCCGTTTTTGCAAGCACAAAAAAGTCTCGGGAAACGGTAACGATTTGCGAGTTACTGTCCTTTATTATATTCTGTATTTGACGCTCATCAAAAAGTAGGCTGGAAGCTATTTTGAAAATAGCGGATTCTTGATAAATTGTTTCCTCATCGGTATGATAGAATGCCTTTATAACTTCGATCTGTTTCTCTATTTGAGCCACTATTTTGCGCGTCCAGTCTTCTGTAATAAAAACTACAATGGTAAATTTTGAAACATTATCTATCTCTGATTTTGAGACATTTAAACTCTCTATATTAATGTGACGCTTTAAAAAAATACCTGATATTCTATTCAGTAATCCTACGTTGTTTTCGGAATATACCGATATGGTAAACCATTTATTTTCCATTTCCATTTTATTGATGTCCAAAACGTTATCCGAAATACAAATCGGATATATTTCAGCACATTTAGCTATTGATTGTTCTCTGTTTTTACCGCAATTACCAATCCTGTAGACCAGTTCATTTTGGTGATATTAAAATCTTTCCTATTTTCCAAATAAGCAATTAATCCATTTACATATTTTTGATGTCCTTCTGGCCAATTGGCTTGGGTCCTCATATCGTCAACAATGTAGAACCCTCCTACCTTTAGCAAATTGAGCACTTCTGTTATTTCACTATACTTTCCCGGCCATGCATCGGCAAATATCAAATCAAATTTTTTATCCTCATAGGTCTTAATCCATACCGAGGCATCTTCACAAACGAACTGGACCCGTTTGTCATTTCCAAAATAATCCCTTGCAATTTGGGAAAGCTCCGCATCATTGTCTACAGTAATTAACTTGGAGTCCTGATCCATACCGTCTAACATCCATGCAAGCGATAGTCCTATACCTGTGCCCAGTTCTAAAAACCGTGCCCCGGGTTTAGAACTTGTCAACGTTTTTAAAAGCGTGCCCACATAACGGTCTGAAGGCATGGTAAACCCAATTTCTTTGGATTTACGACATATCTCTTCATAGATGGCCGGTGTATTTAGGATTTGTGTATCGTTCATGATCTCGGTTCTTCGCCTTACTTATTTCAATCGGATATCGGAGACCGATGCTCCCGAAGGAATCATTGGAAAGACGTTATCCTCTTTCTCAACACACACTTCCAAGAAATAAGCGTCTTTTGAGGCTATCATTTCTTGCACGGCAGTCTTTAAATCTTCCCGTTTTTTTACTCTTTTCGATTTAATATCGTACCCTTCGGCAATCTTTACAAAATCTGGATTGGACATTACCGTAGAAGCATATCGACTTTCAAAAAACAGTTCTTGCCATTGGCGTACCATACCCAAATGATCATTGTTTAAAACCACAATTTTCACTGAGGTCTTGTTCTGAAAAATTGTACCCAGTTCCTGTATGGTCATCTGATAGCCCCCATCGCCGATAATGGCCACTACCTCCCTATCCATAGCGCCCATTTTGGCACCAATGGCCGCTGGTAACGCAAATCCCATGGTACCAAGACCCCCGGAGGTAATATTACTCTTAGATTGGTTAAACTTGGCATACCTACAGGCTACCATTTGGTGCTGGCCTACATCGGTAACGATAACGGCTTTGTTCTGAGAGGCTATGTTTATTTCCTCTATAACCTCACCCATGGTAAGCCCTTCTTTTGTAGGGTGTATATCGTTTTTGATTACGGCTTCGTATTCTATTTTATACTTTTCCTTAAACTCATTTAGCCAAGCGTCATGTGTATTTTTCTTTATAAGAGGTAATAGTAGCCCCAGAGTCTCCTTGGCATTTCCCAATACGGCTATATCCGCATTTACATTTTTGTTGATCTCCGCAGGGTCTATTTCAAAATGGATAACCTTGGCCTGTTTGGCATAGGTATCCAAACTGCCGGTAACCCTATCATCAAAACGCATTCCTATAGCGATCAATACATCGCATTCATTGGTAAGTACATTAGGACCGTAGTTCCCATGCATCCCTACCATGCCTACATTGAGGGGATGGTCCGTGTCCATTGCAGAAAGCCCAAGTATGGTCCAAGCCGCCGGAATACCACCTTTTTCAACCAAGGCCTTCAATTCTGCCTCTGCTTCACCCAAAATTACCCCTTGTCCAAAAACGATGTACGGTTTTTTGGCCGAATTGATCATTTCCGCGGCTTCCTCGATACGCTTTATATTAGCTTTGGGTACGGGATTATAGCTCCGTACACCTATACAAGGTTCATAGGTGAATTCGAATTCATCGAATTGAGCGTTCTTGGTAATATCTACAAGTACCGGTCCGGGCCTACCCGATCGGGCAATATAAAAAGCTTTGGCTATAATCTCTGGGATCTCCGATGCCTTGGTAATCTGATAATTCCACTTGGTAACTGGTGTGGATATTCCTATGATATCTGTTTCCTGAAAAGCATCCGAGCCCAATAAATGTCTGGGTACCTGGCCGGTTATACAGACCATTGGGGTAGAATCTATTTGTGCATCGGCAAGACCGGTAACTAAATTGGTGGCTCCCGGACCAGAGGTCGCCATTGCTACACCTACTTTTCCATTTACCCTGGCATATCCTTGGGCAGCATGGGTAGCACCCTGCTCATGACGAGTAAGTATATGGGTTAGTTTATCCTGAAACTTGTATAACTCATCGTAAACTGGCATAATAGCTCCGCCTGGGTAGCCATATATCAAATCTACGCCTTCGGCGAGCAAGCAGTGAATTATGGCCTCGGCGCCACTGATTTTTATAGCTGCTTGTTTCTTTTTCCCGGTTTTTTGTTCTTTTATTGTTTCCATAACTATATCTCATCGGTAACACAGCCCAAGGAGGCCGAAGAAACCGTTTTAGCATATTTGTATAAGCTTCCTTTTCTAACTTTTAAGGGTGGTTGCTGCCAATTATCCTTTCGAACTTTTAGTTCTTCTGCCGATAAATTAACGGAGATGCTGTTCTTTTCGGCATCGATGGTAATTATATCACCGTCTTTTAACAAGGCTATTGCTCCTCCATCTTGTGCTTCGGGCGATACATGGCCTACTACAAAGCCATGTGTTCCACCAGAGAACCGTCCGTCGGTAATCAGGGCTACGTCTTTTCCAAGTCCGGCACCCATAATCGCCGCTGTAGGCTTAAGCATTTCTGGCATTCCCGGGCCGCCTTTTGGGCCTTCATATCGTATTACGATTACATCGCCTTTTTTCACTTCACCTTTACCAATACCGGCGTTTGCCAAAAATTCGTCATCATATACTTTGGCGGGCCCTGAAAAATGTAGCCCTTCTTTTCCGGTAATTTTTGCCACGGCCCCGTCTTCGGCCAGATTACCATAAAGAATACGCAGGTGTCCTGTTTCCTTAATGGGTTGGTCCAAAGGTTTTACCACTTGCTGCCCTTTTAGCAAACTAGGGACATTGGCAAGGTTTTCGGCAACGGTCTTACCTGTTATGGTTAAACAATCGCCATGCAACATTCCGTTCTCCAACATAAATTTCATTACCGCCGGAACACCACCTACACGATGTACATCTTCCATCAAAAATTTACCGCTTGGCTTTAGATCCGCTAGAAAGGGTGTGGTATCGCTTATTGCCTGAAAATCGTCTAGATTAAAATCAATTTCGGCAGCTTTTGCGATGGCCAAGAAGTGCAATACGGCATTGGTAGACCCTCCCATAAGGGTCAGCAGGCGTACGGCATTCTCCAAGGATTTTCTGGTAATGATATCACTGGGTTTAATATCGTTCTCCAACAGATGGCGTAGCGCCTTCCCCGAAGCAATGCAATCTTGTTGTTTTTCTTCACCGGTGGCCGGATTGGAAGAATTGTAGGGCATTGCCATTCCCAGGGCTTCAATGGCCGATGCCATGGTATTTGCCGTATACATTCCGCCACAAGCACCGGCTCCGGGGCAAGCGTTTTCTATAACACCTTTATAATCTGCTTCACTTAAGGTTCCTGCTACCTTTTCGCCCCAAGCTTCAAAAGCGGAGACAACATCTAACTTCTTGTCCTTAAAGCATCCGGAGGCTATGGTACCTCCATAAACCAAAACGGAAGGTCTGTTTAAACGTATCATCGCCATAAGCGCTCCTGGCATATTTTTATCACAGCCTACAACCGTCACCAATCCGTCATAATTCATAGCCTGGACTACCGTTTCCATAGAATCGGCAATAATATCCCTGGAAGGCAGTGAATAGCGCATCCCATAGGTTCCCATGGATATACCATCGCTTACCCCAATGGTATTGAAGATAAGACCTACCAAGTCTGCCGAATGAATACCTTCCTTGACCTTCTTGGCCAAATCGTTAAGGTGCATGTTGCAAGGGTTCCCTTCATAACCGGTGCTTCCTATGCCAATCAAAGGTTTTTCCAAGTCTTTGTCGGTTAATCCTATTGCATGCAACATGGCCTGCGCCGCGGGTTGGGTAGGGTCTTGGGTAACGTTTTTACTGTATTTATTTAATTCCATGAAACTATTCGCTTGGCATTCTTGGTTTTTATTATATATACTCTATCATTCAAAGATAAATCTTTCGTATACCTCATAATTTTAACATTGTATACTGGTTCAAATTCAGTTTTAAAAAAATTAATTTAATAAATTGAAAATCAACCATATAACTATCAATTTTATATCATATTCAATAGCCTTTTTGTCACTTTTAAAACTCTTGAAAATGGCCCAAAACAAAAAGCCTGTATCAATTTACAATCGATACAGGCTTTTATAATCATTGAAAGACCGTATCACCCCTCTGAAGGGACGATAAAGACTACGTTGATTATGATGCTATTTTTTAACATGATGTAATATTAGTCAAAATAGCCGTATTGGCAAAAAAATGCCTGAATATTTCTTTAAATTTGAAGATGCAAGATACTATCCCCAAGATACTACAAGAACAGCGTCTTTTCTTTTCAACCCATAAAACAAAGGAGATCGCTTTCCGCAAGAAAACCCTATTAGCCTTGTACAAAGCAATCATTGCGAAGGAAGATGCTATTTGCGAAGCCCTTTACAAAGATTTTAAAAAACCAAGGTTTGAGACATTGGGTACCGAAACACAAATTGTACTGGCAGAACTAAAACTGACTATCCGAAAGTTGGGGCATTGGGCAAAGCCCGAAAAGGTATCCCCTGTTTGGATAAACTTCCCATCATCGGACTGGATTTATCGGGAACCTTATGGTGCCGTGCTGGTAATTGCCCCCTGGAACTACCCTTTTCAATTGGCCTTAACTCCGCTCATAGGCGCTATAGCGGCTGGGAATACCGTGGTACTAAAACCCTCCGAGGTCACCACCAATACCTCTAAGATAATTGCCGAGATCATCTCATCGGTTTTCCCTCCACAACATGCCCATGTAATTCAGGGCGGGGTTGAAATCTCGCAAGCACTTTTGGCCCAGCGATGGGATTACATTTTCTTTACTGGCAGTACCCGGGTGGGCCAGATCATCTATGAACAGGCTTCGAAGCATTTAACACCAGTTACGCTGGAATTAGGTGGAAAAAGCCCCTGTATAGTAGATGAAACCGCAAATCTTAAACTGGCCTCAAAACGTATCGCTTGGGGTAAATTTTTGAACGCAGGACAGACCTGCGTGGCACCAGATTACGTTCTCGTACATAAAAAGGTGAAATCTGCCCTGATAGAAGCCCTAAAAAAAAGCATCACAAATGCATACGGTAAGGAAAGTGAGCTTTCCCCAGATTTGGCTAGGGTGGTAAATGCGGCACACCATAAACGCCTGTTGGGTATGCTGAAGGGCGAAAAAATTCTTTTCGGGGGAACACATAACTCCACAGACAACTTTCTGGCACCTACTTTGGTAGACGAACCCACAAAAAACAGCCAATTGATGCAGGAAGAGATTTTTGGGCCAATTTTACCCATAATATCCTACGAAACCGAAGATGACCTCAACCATTTTATTATGGGTACGGACAAACCGTTGGCCGCCTACATCTTTACAAATAGCAGAACATTTAGAAAAAAAATACTCCAAACATATAGCTTTGGAGGTGGTGCCATTAACGATACCGTAATTCAGTATGCCAATAAGGACCTACCGTTTGGTGGCGTGGGGAAAAGTGGCATTGGCGCGTATCATGGTAAAAATTCTTTTGAAGTATTCTCACATCTCAAAGCCATTGTTAAAAAGGGTACTTGGATAGACATACCAGTGCGCTATGCGCCTTATCGTGTTCCTTTGTGGCTTGCCAAACACATCAAACGCCTTTTTTAATATTGTAATTTAAGCGGATTAAAAGTTTGGAAAGGGTTTATATCAGCTTAAACGAAACCAAATCTCCAAACTTCTTTTGGGCCAGCACGGCAACGGATTTTTCCGAAAGTTGTACTATTCTTGGATAACCTCCTGTAGTTTGCCCATCCTTCATTAGAATGATAAGCTTTCCTGCAGGTGTCAATTGCACCGTTCCCGGTAAGGTGGCAGAAGTAAGCATACTACGATCATGCCCCAAAATTGGCTGCTTTAGTTGATAGGCCATACGATTGTTCTCTTTGGCAATGGTAAACTCCTTGGCAAAGAGCGCTTCTAGATGCCGATCTGTTAAAATACCGTATTCTGGTCCTTTATGAACTTCCAAAATAGTTTGGGATAAAAGGGAATCTACCTTAAGTGCTTCCAATTTGGGTTCAAAGTTACCGCAAGCTTCATAAGATATGGCATTTCTGTCCTTTAGGCAATTGACTTCGGTTATGGGCGCATAAAAAGATCTGCTTCCAAGTACTTTGGGTGTTTTAAAGCCATTTTTTATGCCCAAATAACCTCTAAGACCCTGTTCCAGTTTACCATAAGACAAAATATCGCCACTGACCACTTTATATACCTTATAGTTGGTTATGGGCTCATTGTTTAAAGTAGCGGTAAGTTCGGCCCCTCCCAAACTAATATAGGTGTCCTCTTCAAATTCCAAGGTGGGCCCTGTCATTGTTATTTCCATGGTGGCCGCATCTGGTCTGTTTTCTAGCAGCATATTAACTTTCGTAGCGGAAAGGGCATCCATTACACCAGATACGGGAACTCCTTTATGACGAAAGCCAAATCTTCCATCATCCTGTATGGTAGTAAAAAATCCGGCCTTTAATAATCTAAGCATCTAAAACCAGTTTTTCCAATTTATAAATACCTACTTCTCCTTCAATCTTATGAAGGTCGTATTCTGCCTTTGAAATAGATTGAAACTGAATCTTATCACCAACACTAACAAAACACGGGTTGTCCTTTTTGGCATCGAACATGGGAATGGAACAATTTCCAATAATATTCCATCCTCCTGGAGACTCTTGCGGATATATGCCGGTTTGCTTACCTGCCAGGCCAACCGATCCTTTGGCTACCTTAAGTCGCGGGGTAGATTTTCTGGGAACCTCCAACGATTTTGGCAGTCCGCCCAAATACATAAACCCAGGTAAAAAACCGATACCATAAACGGTATATATATTTTCTGTATGCATTGCTATTATTTCTGGGATACTTTTATCCAATTTCTCGGCCACCTCCGGTAAGTCTATTCCAAACTGAGACTCATAACATACTGGGAGTTTCCATAGAAATTTTTGGCCCAACGCCGTATTGCCCTTTTCCGAATACCATTTTTGTAGTTCTACCCTAAGCGTTTTAAAATCTGTCTCTCCTTTTCTATGAATTAAGGTAAGGGAGTTATAAGAAGTAACCATCTCCCAATCTTCGGGATTTAGGTAATAACGCTTTAGATGCTCAACAAATTGGAGAATGTCTTCTAAAATGGCCTCTTCAACCTCGTTGGGCCATTCTAATAAAATGGCATGGGGACCAAAAGGTTTTATGGTAATAGGGTACATACTTACTTTTTAATGTAGATATTTTGCTTTGGCAATGCGTCCGAAAGATACGTCAATATTTCTAAAGCAGAGGCCGTATCCCCATGGATGCAGTAGGTTTCGGCATACATGGTTATGGCCTCGCCATCTGCTGTTTTAATGGCCTTATTTTTAACCATAAATACCAAATGCTGAAAAGCCTCTTTGGGATCTTCTATTAAGGCGTTTGGCATGGTGCGGGCCACTAAACTTAAATCTGCATTATAATTTCTATCCGCAAAGGCCTCGCGGACGATACTTAGACCATGTTCCAAGGCCAATTGTTCAATCTCGGACCCATAAGGAACATAAAGAAAACAATTATCACTATAAGGGGATATGGCGTCTAGAAAAGTCTTGGCAAGAACCTTATCTTTTGCAATATCGTTATAAAGCGCACCATGTGCTTTTATATGATGTAGTGGGATATTTTCCTTATCCAAAATGGTCATCAAATCCGCAATTTGATCCTGAATGGTGGTTATCAAATCTTTAGGCGACATTGCCAGGGACTTACGTCCAAAATTTTCGCGATCCGGATATCCGGGATGGGCACCAACTTTTATTCTATGCCGTTTGGCCAACCTCGCAACGGAGGTCATCGTATTATACGAACCTGCATGTCCACCACAGGCAATATTACAAGATGAAATAATTGAGAAAAGGTCTTTTTCATTACCTACGCCCTCCCCCACATCACAATTGATATCGATATAATAATGTTCCATTAAAAAAGGCCGAATACTTTTAAGATACTTTTGGCTCCTAAGACCAAGGTAAGTATAATGATGCTTACCCCAAGGACGTTCTGCAAAGTGCTGTTCCTATTTTTACCCAATACGGATGCCTTGTTGGTAATCCAAAGCAAAAATATCGCTATAACTGGTAACAGGATACCATTGGCAACCTGCGCAAATTGAATGATCTGTATGGGCTTTATCCCAAAAAATAGAAAGAATACGCCCAACCCAAGAATAATGATCCATACGCTTTTAAATTTTGCGTCCTTCAACCCGGCGTTCCACCCAAAACAACTATTGGCTACATATGCAGCCGCCAATGGAGCGGTTATTGCAGATGTTATGCCCGCTGCAAAAAGACCAATCCCCATAAAATACCTAGCGCTATCCCCGTATAAAGGCTCTAATCCTTTGGCCAAATCCAACGCACTGGTAACGTCTTTATTTGGAATGGTAGAGGCAGCGATTACAATTGCCATGGAAACGGCACCTCCCAGGATTATAGCTATAAAGGTATCGCGCTTGGCCGCGGGCAGATCATCTTTGGACTTCCATTTCTCGCTGACCAGAGAGGCGTGTAAAAAAAGATTGTAAGGCACTACCGTAGTGCCTACCAGGGCAATAATGGTCAGTATTCCATCCTCAGGTATAGTTGGTATAAGTAAGCCTCTAAGTACTTCTAGAATATTTGGTCTTGTAACAATAGCTGTAACCAAAAAGGATAAGCTCATCAGAATTACCAAAGAAACCAATACCTTTTCCAATACCTTGTAATTACCAAGATACAAAAGGACAAATGCTATAACGCCTATAAGCAATGGATAATAGGCACTGTAAGATTGTCCAAACACGGCTTCCATTCCCAAAGTGGCCCCTCCGATGTTACCTGCTTCATAGGCCGCATTGCCAACCACAATAGCGCCTAAGATAATACCTACAATAGTATTTCTTATCCATGGTGTCCGTAGTTCCTCTTTTATGACCGTAGCCAATCCTTTTTGAGTAATAATACCTAACCGAGCGGACATTTCCTGTAAAACCACTGTGGCGATAATGGACAATAACATGGCCCACAATAGTGCATAACCAAAGGCTACGCCAGCCAGCGTACAAGCGGTAACAGTACCAGGGCCAACAAATGCCGCAGCCACCAATACCCCTGGACCAATTTTCTTGAACATTATAAAAAGGTTTTAACCATCATATTTTGTAAATATAAACGCTTGGGAATAAATGAGGTCCTAGAACTATAAAAAAAGCGTTTTCATTTTAACATTATTTGTGCAGTTCATCTAAAAAAATGCAGTTCATCTAAAAGTGGGGTGTCATACGTCGATATAATATAATATTACCTAAAACATGAGGTTATAATAGTCCCAAATCGAAAATTGACCTATTTAATGAATTGTTTAGAATGCAGCAAAGAGTTAAGTTATATTGATCATAAGACAGCCATGGAGACCTTCGGGGTTGAGCTATGTAAAAGACATCAATCACTTATAACAAAGCTCATAAGAAAAAATAAAACGCCCTTACAGGCCGTACAGCTTTATTACGGACTTAAGGAAGCCGGAGTACCCGCTATGTTAGAGTGGTGGGATGGTAAAAAGTTTGTTCATATTGCAATATCGCGTGTAAAGCTGAATATTGAAATAGATACGGAATACAACATGATAACCCACGAACAAGCCATCAAAGACCTTGATGAGGCCATGCAATCTTTTAAAAATGGCTTTACAACCATACGCATACCCCATATTCTTGTAAAGCATTATTTAAAGGAGACCATTAACAACGTGGTAGATATCGTGGAGAGTTTAAGGGCAAATATTAAGGTAATCTAAGTATTGACTACCTAGTTCTTGGATACCGAATGTTAATTTAACACTTAGAAGATGACAGAAAGAAAGATTTTAAAGATTCCGTTAAGAATAAGTATCGCCGTACTTGTACTTGGTATACTTCTTAAGATTCAACAGTTATCTTCGAACGCCAATGCCATAATTATTACTGCGCTGGCCTCAATTGCCATTCTATATACCCTACGGTTTTGGAAAAAAAATAAAAAGGGTTTTTTGGATTATATAAAACTGATATTGGTGGTTTTTTGGTGTGCCAATGTAGTATTCTCTGTATTACATCTCCCTTATGAGACCTTTTTTGAGACCATCACCTTCATTACCTTTTTAATATGGACCGTAATGGAGGGTACGGCCTACTTTGGCCTAAAGGAAGGCAATAAGAATATAGATCTAAACCAGATATTATGGAACGGTGTTATGGTAGCAGGTTCCCTGTCTATCGTTGCCGGAATAATCTGTAGGATCCTCTATTGGGAATACGCCACACCACTTCTGTTGCTTGGTTTTTTCCTAATTGCCAGCTACATCCTCCGAGATACTTTCTCTGAACTATTGGGAGAAAAGAACTAATCCTTCGCTTCTGCGCGTATCGATAATTTAAGGTTCTTTAGTAATTTGGGGCCGTACGCACCCTTGGCCTAAATCGGCCATTCCGAATATTCTTTGTATCTTCTTTCATATTCTTGGATTATGAAAAATATAGATAGAAGACAGTGGTTAAAGACCGCCGGATTATCTGGTGGTTTCATGCTTTTTGGCGGACTCAATGCAGTAGCCATGGAAGCTACTCCCAGTGCTATACAGCCATATAGGGTGGCACAACTAAATTCTAACGAAAATCCTTTTGGCCCCTCAAAAAAGGTACGCGCTGCCATTACCAACACCTTTGATGAAGCCTGTAGATACCCGTTTAGAGCGCTTACGGGCTTGGTAGAAATGATAGCGGAAAAAGAAGGAGTTACCAAGGATTGCGTTGTGGTTACAGGTGGTTCTACCGAAGGTCTTAAAGCTGCCGGACTCACCTATGGTATTGGAGGCGGAGAGCTGATTGCGGCCGACCCAACTTTTCAGGCCATGTTACGATATGCAGAAAATTTGGGTGCTTATGTGCACCGCGTTCCGCTTAATGATGAAATGGAGCACGATCTAGAAACCATGGCCAAAAGGGTCACTTCCAAAACCCGACTTATTTTTATATGCAACCCCAACAACCCTACCGGCACTTTGTTAAACAAGGACAAACTATTAAGTTTCTGCAAAGCCATAGACGATAAGGCCGTAGTCTTTAGTGACGAAGCTTATTACGATTTTATCACCGAACCAGATTATCCTTCCATGGTACAATTGGTAAAAGCGGGTAGAAATGTAATCGTATCAAAAACTTTTTCCAAGGTTTTTGGCCTAGCAGGAATGCGTATCGGGTATCTCATTGCAAGACCGGATATTGCAAGAAGATTAAGGGCAAACGTTATGGCCAATTCCAATATACTGGCTATAGAAGCTGCCAAAGAAGCATTAAGGGACAACGATTTTTACAAATTCAGCATTCTAAAGAATGTAGAAGCCAAAAATTATCTATATCAAACTTTTAATGATATGGGACTTCCCTATATTAAATCGCATACCAACTTTGTTTTCTTTAAAACCGGTCGCCCCATTCAGGAGCTAAATGCAGCCATGCGTAAAGAAAATGTATGGATTGGTAGGCCTTTTCCACCCTTATACAATTGGGCAAGAATAAGTACTGGTAGAATGGAAGACATGCAACTTTTTGGTGCCGCCCTCAAAAAAGTGATGGGATAACAACCGTTTTTACTTCTTTAAATGGGTAAACAATCTACTTGTTTTCAACAACGAATATACCTTTCATCTGTAGAATCTAGCATTTCATCGACGTATTGATAAGGTGTGTAAAGGGCAGTACCGTGTATTTCATCGGTTTTAAAGTCATATACCGATTTTTTCTGACCTTACAGGGAATAGGAACATTCTTTAGCGCTTTTTTTCGGTTATTTACAAAAACCCAAATCTTATGAAATACAGAACTACTATTTCCTACTTTCTATATGCTTTTTGCGGATTTTGCATTATCTGGGCTTTCTATATTCTCATTTTTATGCTTTAGGCCTATTTGCAGTTCTTAGGTCTTTTTATTGTATTACACCATTGGCTAAAACCGTCAAGGGTAATACCTTTCTTCCATAATACCATTCATTGTCTTCCTACATTTCTACAAAAGGAAGAGATGTTACTTTTTTAAGTATCTATATTTCCGAAATTGCCTTCTTATAAGCACGTTGAATGTCCTTAGCCGGTTTATCTGGAGAAGAGAGGTACGGTTCGTTAATCACTGTATGATGCATGGGCCAAAACAAAACACTGATGAAGTTGGCAAAACAAGGAAATGGCAAAAACCTTAACCGGTTAGCCATATCCAATTAGCGGATTATCAGCTGAAAGCCATTTATACAATTTTCAAAACAAAAATCGGTAAATAAAATCTTATCTTGTCCAAATTATAATTGCCGTTTCGTCATTCCAATAAACCTTTTAAAATGACTTACATAATAAAACACTTATTCCACATTTCGGCAAGCACAGAAAAAGTATATAAGGCCATTGCTGGCACCGAAGGCCTATCGCACTGGTGGACGACCCAAACTAAGGGTAGCGAGGATGTTGATGGGGAAATTAAATTTAATTTTGGTGAATACCAAGGCCCAACAATGAAAATCATAGAACTGGTGCCAAATAAAAAAATAGTTTGGCAATGTGTTGAAAGTAACGGTTGGCTAGATCATATTTTCACCTTTGATCTGGACGAGAACGATGGTAAAACCCGAATCCGATTTTCGCATGAAGGGTGGGAAGACCAGGGCGACTTCTATGCCGGTTGTTGTTTCAGTTGGGGCAGGTACCTGGAAAGCCTTAGACAGTATTGCCAAACAGGAAAGGGCGAAGGCTATGGTACCCCGGGATATAGGCAATGAAATATTAGGGTACTTAACTTTCTGTCATAAATATTGTACGTAATGCGCTATGTGAACAAAAAATGTGCTACACTGGTTTTAGTGCTATTGTTTTTTAAATTTGGTGCCATATCTGCACAAATTGCCAAAAATGATACTCAGGCCATAAGCATTTTTGAACATGGGAAAATTTCCACAGGTGCCGTGGAATATGGCATTAGCTTTTCACTCTCGGGGAAAGAGGCCTATTTTGCCAGAAGCATGGATAAATGGGGTACTCCTCATAGTAAAAGCGCCATTTTCTATACATTACGTAAAAACTCCAAATGGACAACCCCGGTATTAGCGGCCTTTTCCGGGACTTATGACGATAGCGATCCCTTCCTTACCAAAGACGGAAAAACTTTGTTCTTCATTTCCAGGAGACCAGCAGGCGACCAAGAGGTATCCGCCGATATATGGAAGGTGCAAAAGGATAAAAAAGGCCAGTGGGGAAAGCCAGTAAGGCTAAACGATAGTATAAATTCACATAAAGATGAGTACAGCCCAAGAACGGATAAATGGGGAAACCTATATTTTGCCTCCACTAGATCCAATGGTTATGGCCAAGGCGATCTGTACTTTGCTAAAAAAGACAAAAAAGGACTCCACGTCCCCGTTAATTTGGGAAATATTATTAATTCTCCCATGGGGGAATGGAACCTCGAAATAAACCCGAAGGGAGATCTACTGATCTTTGAAGCCTCACAAAGATCGCAGAATATCTCTTCCTACGGAGATCTCTATATAAGCTTTAAAATGAATGGTCTTTGGACCAAACCCCAGCATCTAGAGGAATTAAACACATCTGGCAGTGATCTGTCGCCCTATTTGGCAAAAAGAGGTAAGGTCTTATTTTTTTCCAGTAGTAAAAGCTTAGAAAGTCCACAAGTAGATATTTTCTATATCCCCTTTAAGCCCATTTACAAGAAATACAAAAAAAGGGCTTCCCTGCCCCTTCCCTAGAAGTCTTCCCTTAGACCTACAAGAAACAATTTTGTGGGCCAAAGCATGTAACCTCCTTAAAACCAACTATTGATGCTTCTGTGACACATCACAATATGAGGGTTGATTTTTCGTTTCTGTAATAACCGAGTAGGTCGTAGACTATACAATAAGACCCCTGATATTCAGTGTAATGCATAGATTAGAGAAGCTCGGTGTTATTATTTTGATTCATTATGAAGACCATCACTAATTTTATCCAAATCAATACATCGAAGAAAATATACCTTTTTTTGATAGGTATACTAATAGTTCAGCTTGCCCCCGTACATGCCAATTCTTGCGGTAACGACCTGGATAACCTATTGGACATAGCTCCGTCATCCATAAAAATTACGCTGCCTAACAGCAGTACCGTATGGAATGTTTCCGATCCTGTAGAAATTGCTTGGAAGACCAAAAATATACCGAAAGACAAAAGCATTAAATTCTATCTATCCAAAGATGATATGGTAGTGCAAGAGCTTGGTATTTTTAAGAACAACAAATTTGTAAGCGGTGTGAAATTACATAGAACGCTGGCAACGGGTGATAACTATAGGGTGATCGGTATTGAACTTTTCCCAGAAGACAAGTACAGGGTTGCGAAATTCGCCACTTCTTTCTTTACCATAAAGAAAATGCCACGAACCCAAACAGCCAAACCAGTTATCGCGGACAAAAAACCAGTGATAAGAAATGTTTTTGATGGTCGTAAGATTACATATATCAAAGAAATGGAAGTAGAGAGCGAAAAAATACGAATTAGTTTATGGGACCATGGCCGAAAGGATGGAGATATAGTGTCCATTTACCTCAACGGCGAAGCAATAGTCTCTAAATACCACCTCACTTACCTAAAAGAACATTTTGAGCTAGAACTGGATGCCTCCAAGCCCAACGATCTGTTCTTGTATGCCCATAACCTTGGAAGGTTTCCACCCAATACCGTTTCTATAGAGATTAAAGATGGGGAGGCCTTGGAAAACATGATTTTAAATTCTGATCTAAAAAGTTGCGAGGCAGTACTCATAAACGTCAAGGAATAGTGCTGTAGTCTGCGGATCATTGTATTCCTCTAGTATGGGATGTAAAAAAGACTATCTTTAGATCATATAACTTTTTGGGCAGCATCCCGTAACCAAACCAGCACTTGAACACCAATTACGGCCGTAATAATTCTAAAGGATATGTGTTTGCCCTACTCGCCACTGCCCTATGGTCTGGTAATTTTATTGTGGCACGAGACTTATCCGAAACCATACCTCCGGTTTCTTTGGCCTTTTGGAGGTGGGTGATTGCTCTATTGGTACTGACCCCCTTTGCGCTACGACAATTTATGCGAGATTGGCCATTTTTAAAAAAGAAAATGGGTTACTTGTTGGTAACTTCTTTTTTTGGAGTTACCGCTTTCAACACACTACTCTATATGGCAGGTAGAACTACCTCCGCGCTAAATCTATCCTTGATTTCAATAAGTTTTCCAATTTTCATTATTATAATTTCTAGGTTTTATTATAAAGAGAAAATAACCCTTGCCAAAGTATTGGGTATAATCCTTGTGTTTCTAGGGGTTAGTTTAATTATCACCAAAGGTTCATTAGCTGTTTTATTGGAACTAAGTTTCTCTATGGGCGATATTTGGATGCTTGTAGCCGCTATTATTTTTGCAGTTTACAGTATTTTATTAAAGCAGAAACCTAAGGAAGTGGGTTTGTATTCATTTCAGTTCACCACTTTTACCCTTGGTTTGTTGATGTTGCTGCCGTTCTATTTGTTGGAAACCACCTTTGTACCAGAGGTCCATTACGATACTAACACCATACTTTCTCTGGTATATGTTGGGATAGCAGCCTCCTTGCTGGCCTATGTTTTTTGGAACAAGGCCGTTTTACTCATTGGCCCTACCAAATCGGGGATGGTTTACTATACTTTACCTCTTTTTAGTGGTGTTCTGGCTTTTTTCATTTTGAATGAATCCTTGGGCATCAATCACTTATACAGTGCCATTCTAATCTTTTCCGGGATATTGATAAGTACCAAAAACAAAGGTGAGGTTTGAACAAACTCGCCTCTGTTTGTAAAATAGCATCTTGGAAGGTGCAAGCACTCATTTGTAAAGTAGATTATGGCAAGGATAGGTTTCTTTGATTATCTTGGTCTATCAACCATATCAATTGGTTGGCTTAATCGAACAAAATAAAAACCAACCATGAACAGAACACTTAAAAATATCTTGGCGGTGCTCATAGGGCTGGTCCTTGGCAGTATTGTCAACATGGGCATCATTATGATAAGTGGTTCCATTATTCCTCCTCCGGAAGGTGCGGATGTCACTACAATGGAAGGCCTAAAATCATCTATGCATTTGTTTGAACCTAAACATTTTATATTCCCTTTTTTGGCTCATGCCTTGGGAACCCTTGTAGGAGCTGTCTTAGCGGCAATAATTGCGGCAAACCATAAAATGAAATTTGCTTTGGCCATAGGCGTTTTTTTCCTAATCGGAGGTATCATAAATATTTTCTTACTCCCCTCTCCTACCTGGTTTGCCATTATTGATGTTGTTGGCGCCTATATTCCCATGGCATGGATCGGGGGAAAATTAGCGCTCCGGAGATAGCACCTCCTTATGTATCACCAGGTATACTCTGGTGGTTTTATACTATTCATACGCAGGTACAAGTTTGCCTTGGCCCTATGGTTCGTCATATGATCTTGGACATAAAAAAAGGCAAATGCCCTACTTACGGTATTGCCACTATGGTACATTACGCAAGTTTCATCCAATTGATCCTGTTCAATGGTGTTAATAACGTTGGTAGTGTATTCAAATCCGTTTTCTAGTAATTTAAGAATCTCGGCCTTTGTCATTTTTGAAGCATCGGGAGCATTTGGTGTAACTTCCATACCCTGCACGTACCGTTTGGTAAGTAACTCTACCGTATATCCAATATGGACCATTTGCTCTCCAAAAGACTTACTTACAGCGGTTGGCTTATAGGTGTACAATTCTTCCGGCATTGTTTTGGCAACTTCCAAACAGTGCTCACTGGCGGTAAGCCAAACGGGTAAATACATTTTGGTAAAGGTCGTTTTTGGAATAATTTCAGTTTGCCCATTCAGGATCACCGAACAAAATACAACTACCATTATTAGCAATAAGTTTTTCATAACTAGGGATAATTAAACAATACCACAAGATATAGATTCGCAATTAAACAATTTCATTATTCTACCGGATTACCATATATTTGAAAGTAGACTAGAGTAGCATAGATTTTTTGATAATTTCGTCTTTGGTCTTCTGAACAGAAAAAACCATGAGAAAGATACTTTTAGTTTCATTTATTCTTACCATAGTCTTTAAGGCTTTTCCCCAAAATAAAGAAGAAGTTGAGATAACCATACTATCAGGGGAATATTGGTGGGGAGGTCTTAGCGCCATTGGTCATAAAACGCCTTACGACTCCGAGACCGTTGCCAGTTATGATCTTTGGGGAGATAACAAGGGAAACCAAGCACAGCCTTTGCTATTATCTAGTAAGGGAAGATACGTATGGAGTGAATCTCCCATAAAGTATTCTTTTGAAGACGGAACCATAACGGTTAGCTCCCGGAAGGGTAAAATTGAATTTGGGACTGCCGGTAATAATTTACGAGATGCCTATAATTATGCCGTTACCAAGTACTTTCCCCCCAATGGTAAAATTCCTGAGCAGCTGTTGTTTACAAAACCACAATACAACACTTGGATAGAGTTGACGTATAACCAAAACGAAGACGATATTTTAAAATATGCTCAAGCAATAATAAATGAAGGGTACCCACCGGGGGTATTGATGATAGATGATAATTGGCAAGAAAGTTACGGTACTTGGGAGTTTTCACCACGCCGGTTTAAGGATCCAAAAGGAATGATAAAAAAACTCCATGCCATGGGGTTCCAGGTTATGCTATGGATATGTCCTTTTGTAAGTGCGGATACTGAAATTTTCAGACATTTGGCCAAAGAAGGGATGTTACTGTTAGATGCCGATAAAACACAAGAAGTATTATGGGCCAACACAAAAAACAAAGCAGCGATTATACGGTGGTGGAACGGGGCAAGCGCCTGCTTGGACTTAAGCAACCCAAGAGCGCAAGCTTGGTTTGAAGAAAGGTTAAACTTCTTAATGGATGAATACGGAGTAGATGGTTTTAAATTTGATGCGGGCGATTCCGATTTTTATACCGACGGTATTGTGTCCTATATGTCGGAGGCCAGTCCTAACGACCATACCACTTACTTTGCAAAACTAGGATTGCAGTTCCCTTTGAATGAATACCGGGCTTCCTGGAAAATGGCAGGATTACCTTTGGCACAACGGTTAAGGGATAAACACCATAATTGGGATGACCTTCAAAAACTTATTCCAGATCTTATGTCCCAAAGTATGATGGGCTATGCCTATACCTGTCCTGATATGATTGGTGGTGGTGAATATCAGTCTTTTCAAAATTCGATGACCATAGATGAAGAATTGGTAGTACGTTCGGCCCAAGTGCATGCATTAATGCCCATGATGCAATTCTCTGTGGCACCGTGGCGGGTCTTGTCTAAAGAAAATAACCAGTTATGTCTAGAAGCTGCTCTACTGCATACTAAAATGGGAAGTCTGTTTCTAGATTTGGCGGAAGAAGCTTCAAAAACTGGTGAACCCATTGTAAAACCCTTGGCCTTGGCCTATCCCAATAGCGGATATGAGCGCATTAAGGACCAGTTTATGCTTGGCGACCATATTTTGGTAGCGCCGGTGATTAAAAAGGGAGCGCGTACACGAAAAGTAGTTTTACCCAAAGGCAAATGGAAAGCGGATGACGGTAAAGTGTTTAGAGGTGGTAGAACGGTTGAAGTTGAAGTCCCGCTTAGTCGCTTGCCCTATTTCACCAAAAAGTAGACCTACCAAACTTTGACTCTCAGGCCGCCATTTAACCCTAACATTTTAGGGTCTCCTATCGTTTTCTTCCCTGCAAAACGATAACTTTTTACCTTTTTCTATGCTAAAAAGTGATCCCCGGACTCATAACAAAGAGATAGAAGCCCATTAGTATAACGGATGCAATAAGTAAACGGCGATTTCCTTCGAAAGAGGAAACCTCTTTTATTTTTTCTTTGGAGGAGGGAATAAATACTAGTACCAGCATTCCGGTTAGAAAAAACAGAGAATTGCCTACACCTCCCCATATCATTAACAATCGGTCGTCCGTGGGCATAATTAAAGCTGCAGATACTGAAATAAGCGTGGCAGTAAGAACGGGAATACCAAAAATTTTAAATCGCTGCTTTATATGGGAAGATTTAGAATCTAGAAAATGGTAGTGATATTTTCTTCCATAATAAAAACCGAAAACAATCAGGGATACCCCCAAACACATTTCGAGTATTCCCCACAAAAGTGCAGGCTCCAGGTCGTTGAGAATCATTGCCCAATCCATTCCCGGACTTATAAACTTGCCAAAGGCTATGTAGTTTCCTGCTTGAAAACAATTCATCATTATTATAAGCCATAACAAGTAACCCAACCAAGTTGATTTGTTTCGTAATCTCGAAATCCAAAATGCCGCAATTATGGCAAAAATAATATTGATAAAAGAGCCATTGGCCCTAACAAATTTTTCTTGCCAAAACGTTACCCCTGAAATGTCCTGATCAAAATACATGGCATCCACAGAAATTGGCGTGCCTCCAACAATAAGAACCGCCCCACCATGTCCTAATAGTTCATGACCAACAATTAGCAGTGACCAGCATAAACCAGTCAAAAGAATGATGTACAATAAATCGATTTTTTTATTCATAAATAGAAATTTTGAGTCATCGGCTATATTTAGGATGATTTCATTTTCAATTACTTAATCCAAGAGTATATCTAAATGCTAGTGTTTAGCATCCCTCCTTCAAATAGAAAGCTTGGTAAATGTATATTATGAATAGGAAGTAACTGTCCGTCCTGAACCGAACGGACAAAATAATTATTCTTTTGACGCACCGTTTTTTTTACGATACTCAACGGGTGTGACCCCAATGTTTTTTTTAAAAAACTTGTAGAAAGTGGACCTAGACCGAAATCCGGCATCAAAACCTATAGCCGCTATCTTTAAATGGTTTGAAATATCAGTCTCAATAATTCGCTGTGCCTCTTTAACCCTATAGTCATTAATAAATTCATAAAATGTCTTTTTGTAATTATCGTTGATAAGTTGCGATAATATTTGCCTCGATACACCTATTTCTTCGGCAAGGTCGTAAAGGGATAAATCTTCATTAAGATAGGGTTTCTTAACATTCATGGTGTTTTCCAACATATCAATCAATTCTGAGCTATTCTTATTTGAAGGTCCAGATTTTGAATATCTTATTTTTTCTGATAATGAATTTGGTTCACCCGTGCCGGAATTACGAGATTCGTTAAGTTTTGATCCTATTCCATCAAAAAAAATATTTGTTTGTTTGTACCCAGAAAAACCGATGTACGTAATAACTGTTGTAACCGAAACGGCTATACTTATTTTGACAAAATACTGGCTAACAGGCATTAGACTTACAGCGAATATTACCAGGAAAGAAAATAAAAACAAGTAAGCCCAATTGCTGACCCAGTTCAGATTAACTTGATCTATAGAGGAATAATTGATTTTTAGGCCTTTGCGATATTTATGTAAAATAACAAGATTCCAAATAGAATATCCGCCTCCGGATAGAATAGCACTGTAGCTAAATAAACTTATGAATAACGGGGATGTACCGGACAACCTTAAAAAACCATTTTGAACGTACATGTCGAAGTTAAGATCAAAAAAGTTTGGTAAGTTATATACAAACCCCCAAATAAAGAAGATAACCAAGTGCTTTGCAAACCAAATAATTTTTTTAGACTTCTTTATTATTAATTCGATTATATAGAAATGCATTAAAGGCCCGTATAGAAGGTGTAGTCCGGTTGCCCATATGGCTAAAAAATTACTTGTGGTGGTATAGTTGTTGAAATAAACATAAAAACCAAATTGTATAGCAGTAATGCTTAGGTATACTATTAATGGAATATCTGCCCTACTTCTGTTCTTTTTGGTAATTACAAGTAATACCATAAAAATTGCCTGAAAAGCACCGATTGCGAATATCAAATCCATTCTTTATACATTCAGATTTACCTCACTTTTTAAAATGGCTAAAAGAAACTGAATTATGATCAATGTTCATATAGCTTTTCTGTGTCTAAGTTAAGGAATAGTTTATTTGAGATTTTAAGCCATTTAAGATAGAAAGAAAACTTAAGTGCCCCGAAATTTGAATTGATTAAGCAAATAAAAGAACCCATACACAAAGTAGGTTTGGGGAGAACCCTAACCGCTACAAAGGGGTTTTAGGCCTGTCGTTTTGCAATGCTATTATGAGTGTGCTTTTAACGGGATTAGTATTTACAGCTTTTATAGATTCGAAACTCAAAGTAAAAATAACAATTCCGACTACCGATGTAAGGATGGAAAAATATTGGACAAATACCGTCAAAAACAATTATAGTTTTCATTTCGCAGTCAAGGTCTTTATGCTTTATCATGAAAGAGTTTGGAATATCCAATAGGTAACGCCAAGATTCAAGGTTTGGGTTACTGTAATGGCATAGTAAGTGAAATTATTAATTGGATGATTGTCGGGGTTTGCGAAACAATTATGTAATTTAAAACCATGAAAAAAAGAAACAGCGTTTTCATTGCGACGAGCTTGGACGGATATATTGCAGATAAAAATGGAGGGATTGATTGGCTATATAGTATACCAAACCCAGATAAATCAGATTTAGGTTTCAACAAGTTTAATTCGCAGATTGATGCCATGGTAATGGGCCGAAATACTTTTGAGACCGTATGTGGGTTCAACATGGATTGGCCATATAAAATGCCCGTATTTGTACTTAGTAATTCGCTAAAAGAAATACCAAAAGATTATCAGAACAAGGCATATTTGGTAAAAGGCACTATGCAAGAGGTAGTTGAACATATCCATCAAAAAGGATATTATGGCTTATATATAGATGGTGGAAAAACCATTCAGAATTTTTTAATGGAAGATCTAATAGATGATTTAATCATCACCACAATTCCCATAGTGCTCGGGGAAGGCATACCGCTTTTTGTGGTACTCGACCATAAACTTGACTTTGAACTGCGCTCTTCAGAGGTACATATTAATCAATTGGTTCAAAGTCATTATTGTAGAAAAAGATAATGCAAGAACTTACCCATTCTGGAGTTCATTAAACGAAAAAGGTTTCGGCTTACCAATATTTTTGTTTTAGCAATGAAAAAGAACATACTTTTACTAATTACAATTATCATATCAAATTTGGCAAACGCTCAAAACGTTCCGGATATAACGGGTTTATATAATCTAGGATCTTCTTCGCCAGAAGGGGGAAGTCATTTGTTTGTGTTGGAAAATGGCAATTATGCCATTACTTATTTTGGAGGCATCATAACTGGAAACTGGAAATTTACAGAAGACAATATTTTTAAGTTTACGCCCAATATTAAAGAAAGTAAATTTGAGTTATCCGGAAGACATAATAAGAACCTAAACGGCAATACAAAAATCTTTTTTGACGGTTTTGAAAATAGCGAAACATTTATCCAACTCAGAACAACAGAAGCAGAAGAACATACCTTACAGCGGGTATTTAATATAGGAGCAAACTGTTTTTCTCCTCCTTATGCGTACACCTTTAAAACAATTGCTCATAGTATTTCATTCATGTTTATTCGGTATGGCGATATAGATAATTTAATAACTACAATCGAAAATCCGGATGGGTATAATGATTTCGTAGCAAATTTTATTGAAATAGATAATTATGAAGCCCAACCATTCTTTGTAGAATTCAAAAACGACAAACTTTATTTTGAGGAGCATAATGCTAAGGAACGAAGCCCTTTAGATGAAGTTGGTGAAGACCTAGAATTCATTAAAAAATTTATTGAGATGGAATCAAATAAAGATACGATCTACCTAAACCCATCTTATAACAAATTTGGACGGCTCGATGAAGAAGTCTACCGAGACATAAACGAACACCATGTGTTCAATGAACAAAAAAATGCGTTTATAGATGCTGAATACTATGTTGAAGGCGTAGAACACATTAATTCTGAAGAATCGTATGAAGATATGTCAATAATCTACGCATATTCGGCTTTAATGGAGCGCAGTAAAAAGTCTGCTAAGTATAAAATAATTGAAAAACCCTTGTTCCAAGTTAATTGTGACTAGATTAACCATAGAACGTCGAAGCGGTTGGTTAAGCAAGTAATGGCATTAAAACAACGCTAGGCAAAACCGATCAAAGCAGGTCTTGGTATTGGTGTTAATCTTTGCTGCTGCCCATAAAGAGCATTGCTTTTAACGGTCAGATTTTAAATTCTGGTAGTTGGTTCCAAAAACGCATTACTTTTTTCCAAACATTTCAATCCTTGATTAGGGATAGTTTCCTACCTTATTTTTCTAAAATAATAGTTAGTGTCCTCAAAATTGGGTACCATGAGATTAAAACCTCTTACCTCTTTCTTACTAAGATCAAACGGTATTTCAACAACACCATAATCATAATTTGTAAAAGTGCATAAAAATGTATTATTTCCAAGGTAGTTCATTTTCCCTTGTACATTTAGGTAGTCGGGCAGGGACATTTTTATTTTCCCATCTTTATATCCAACGGTCAAATACCCAACATCTTTGTTTTCATAGGTTCCGGCGAATGCTTTCAAAGGTACGGAGGGCTTTAAATCCATTTTAAGTATCGTATTAATGGAATCTCTGAGGTAAGCTTCCTGGAGTTGCTCTGCTTTATACGATTCAAGAGAATTAGCAGAATGATCCGTAAAAGGTATTTCCAAAAAGGCATCCAAAATCATATTGGTCAAATCCATATAAAATTCACTAACATCATTGTTTGTCAAGATTACGAATGCCAACTCTTTTTCCGGAACTATAACATGATTGGTGGAGAAGCCGTACCCGCCACCATTATGTTGAAAAGTTAGGTAACCCTCAACATCCCTTATATAATATCCCAACCCATAGGCATAGAAATGTGTACGAGCTTTTTTGGATTGCATTAATCCTTGAATATTGTTGACTCGTCTTGTCATTTTAATTGCCCTCCTCGGGATAGCCACATCTCCATTAAATATTCCATCGGCCAATTGGGCCCTTAACCAATGACTCATATCTTTAGCGCTGGAGACAATGGCTCCGGCTGGCGCTACTACATCCATGGGCACAAAATCCATCATTACCTGCTCACCTTGAAAAATCGTATGAGGATGGGCAATGTTCAGATATGTTTGATCTTTTTTGAAGTGAGGTTCCGTACGGCTCATGTTTAAGGGTGTAAATATTTTTTCCGTTACACTTTCTTCCCACGATTTGCCCGTAACCTTGCTTATTATTTCGCCGGCGGCAACAAATGCCTTATTAGAATAACCATAGCTGGCTCTAAACTTTTTGGTGGTTTCAAGACTGGACATTTGCTCAACAATCTCTTTCCGTGTCTCCGGAGGTCTGCCAAAATCGAGATCTCCTTGATGGTTGCCAAAACCGATACGGTGAGACAGCAGGTCCTCAATATCTACCTGTCTTGTAAGAGTACTATCTTTTAACCGAAAGTATGGTAACCATGAAATTACTTTATCGTCCAGAGACAATTTCTTCTCTTCTTGCAAAATTGCCAATGTCGTGGCGGTAAAAGATTTAGTAATTGAAGCAATCTGGAACCGGGTGTTTTCATTAACCGGTTCTTTGGTCTTAATTGATCTGACGCCATACCCTTTGAGGTGTACGGTTTTACCATCTTTAATAATGGCCAAAGAAAGTCCTGGAAGACCCCATTCTTCTAGATTCCTATCTATATAGCTATCCAGACTATCGGTTATAAAGATAGGAAGTGTCTGAGCTTGCGTTGCCCAGCTAATAATGGATATGGAAATTAATGAGATGATTTTCTTTTTCATAATGGGTTAACCTTTTTTGATCTTAACAAATATCGATAACCCATACATCATGGAATTGTATTTTTGGGACACCTTATTTCAATAGCCTTAATAAGAGCAAACGGACATCTAGTAATTAGAAAAAATCTGGACTTACAAAAACTTATTGAATGTTAGTATATTTATAACCAGCTTAACGCATTCCTAATTTATGGTAAGCTATGGTCGAAGAATTCACTTCAATAAAACCCAAAACTTCCTTACTGTCCCATGTTATTGATTACTATTACTTTCACAATGTAACCAATGATGATAAAGAATATACCGTTATCTACTATCCCCATTATAATACCGTAATTAATTTTTATAAAAATGCAGAAGTTAGATGGAATGATGAAGGTAGAACTATAAAATCTGTTAATACCAAATGCATCAAATGCTTTTATACCTCTAATCATAATGTATCGAGGTCGGTTACCTTGATCGGTTCAAACTATAAAATAGGAATTGTATTTAAACCCTTGGGACTAAACCATTTTATCGATTGTAACTTAAACAAAATTTCGAAAGACGTAATTACCCCATTTCAATACTTTGGAGCTTCATTCACCGAATTGGGAAACAAGCTCTATGATGAAACTGATATCGACAAAAAGTGCGCTTTATTAGATGCTTATTTTACAGACAGATATATTGGGTTTAAGGATAGGGATTTTGAAAAACTAATAAAAAAAATGGTTTATGATAAGTCAGATTTTTTGGTTAATGATGCTGCGCAAAAATTAGAGATAAACCGAAAAACATTACTTAGAAAGTTTCAAAGACATCTTCTTACAACACCAAGTAAATTTAAAGTGCTACTGAAATTTAGAAATGCCCTACATCAATATGATAGTCGTTCAAAACTAACCCATATTGCATACGATAGTAACTATTATGACCAATCTACCTTTATAAAAAATTATAAGACTCTGGTAGGCCTTTCTCCAAAAAAACTTTTTTCCACCATTACCAATATCGGTAAAAACAGTACACTTTGGACTAAATTGGATTAATGGCCCCGCAATCCATTCAAAAAACATATAAAATCCAAATCATCAGTTGTGTAATCCAAATAAACTATCTTAGTTTATATAAATTGAGTTCCGTCAGTACCTATACCCCAATTATTGACCCGCGTTCAAAAACATCGTACCGAAAACAAAATTTAACGGATTGAAACTTTAATATGTCAAACCATTTAAATTAACCAAATATGAAAACAAAAATTAGCCTTCTACTTGTTGCCCTCGGAATTTTATTCAGCTGTCAGCAAAATAAATCAGCAGACAACGCTAAAATAAAAAAGGGTATGATTAAGGTAGCCATCTTCTATCCGAATGGGGAGGATAAAACATTTGATATGGACTACTATTCCAATAAGCACATGCCAATGGTCGCAAATTTATTGGGGGACTCCTTAAAGCTATTAACGATTGATAAGGGAATTGCCGGCCGAACGCCCGATGAACCAATTCCGTATTTGGCCATTGGATATTTGTACTTTGACCAGCTTTCGGCCTATCAAAATTCTTTTGGACCCAATGCAGAAAAAATTGTTAGCGACATCCCCAACTATACCAACATTCAACCAGTTGTTCAAATTAGCGAGGTATTTCAATAATCGAGAAAAGTTAGGTCATTTAGGAATGGGGCAAAGTTTAATTGAAAAAGTAAAGAATCTTAAAACTCATAAGGAGTTTTCCGGTAACCATAATATAAAGTATGACATGGTAATAAGTAAAATAAGCTAACCACTAACAATAGAAATAGCTAATTGCTGTAAGTTTTCCTTCGAAAAGTCCACGTATTTTTTTGATAGTTCTTTTTAATAATCGTTTTAAAAATTAAAATCCATCGTTGAAACCTTAATCTTGTCAAAATAAATCTCTCCTGTTTGGGTTCTAAAATCAAATTTCAATACGTCATAACCCTCAGGCCTAGTGGGTATTCTAAAAACATACTTCTTCCATTCATCTTCCAAATCAAGTGACATATTTATAACTTTTGATATCCCCATGAAACTATACTGTACCACCAAACTGCCACTACTATTTGTAGTAGAAACATTTTTGGCATAAAAAGATAGTATTACATTTTTACCTGTTAACAGGCTGTTGTTTATTAACTTCAGCTCATGATAACCTCCATTTTTGGAAAATAAACAGTTATTGCCATCTATACCTGCATTCACTTTCCCACCTGCGTCACCGCCGTTTGTATTTCGTCTCCATTCGGTCAAATTATTTTCCCATGCAGGAATTCCACCAACTGTGGTTAAATCAAAAAGCGCAGGGTATTCTTCCTCAATACCATCTTGAATATCAAGCTGATAATTTACTTTTGGTCCTGAGGAATGAGTAATTCCAATATTATTTTGCTGGTTTGTATAAGAATTGCCCGATATTAAAACAAAAGGATCGCTTAACACATTTTGACCATATGAATCCTGTATATAAATCCCATTTCTTTGAAACTGTTCAAAACCTGAAGAGGCTTGTAAAACGTTACCAATAACTGAAACATAGGACCCAGCTACATATATTCCGGATTCAAATATCAGATGACCAGTACTAGGAACGTTAAAAAGGCCATTGTTTAAACACACATTATTCAAGATATTTACAAAGGAGGTATCATCTATTTCGTCATTTAACACAACTCCTGCTGCATGACATCCTTCAATATAGTTTCCCTGTACAGTAATTCTTGTTATGGGATTGGAAAATTCCGGATCTATTCCTAATAAGATCCCTCCATCACCAGTGCCATTTATAACGTTACCGGCAATAACAATATCGCGAGAACCTCCATTAATATTTAAGGGTTCCCTTCCATTATTAAATATGTAATTATTCTTTATCACTCCATGTTCACTATTATTGGTATGAATACCGAATCCTCCATTGCCTTTTAAGAAGGGAATATTTCCCTCTTTTCTTTGTTTATAGTCTATATCATAATTAGCGACGTCATTGTTATTATTTTTGATAATATTGTCTTCACACCAAAAATGTTTAGTACCTATATTAAAACCAAAATTTCTCGCCCAATGACCCTCTGCAATATTCTCTCTAATTTCGATGTATTCAGAACTAGTAGAGGAAATGCAGGCTCCTCGATCTTCGCCATCGTTTTGATGACCATAAAATGAACAATTGGTCACTTTTACATTGTTAGAATTTCTAATATCAATGATACTTTGATTTAGGGGATTTCCATTTACAATTAGTCTATTTCCAACTTCAAAAGATATTTTGGAAATTTCTACATTACTTTTACCATCAACCCTAAATGCATACGTTAGGCCGTTATTATGACTTGTGAAATCAGTCTTTATGATGCTTCTAGATTTTCCCATTATTTTTCTATCGGAAGGGATATCAATTATTGCTTGGTTAATTATATATGTAGTGTCTTCTAACAAAACATTGTCTAATAACAATGCAGCGTTAATAGCCTGTGCGTTATTACCAGAAGGAGATACCAGGCGAAAACTCTCACCTTCTATTTCAACAATAGAATTATCCGTAATTACATTTTCCTCATCCACGTTGCATCCGTATAAAAGAGTAATTAACAGCATGTATAAAATGCCTCTGAGTGCTTTCTTTTTCATTTTTAAAAATTGATTTAGAAAAGTGTCTTCTTTAATAATTAATTGATAATAAATTTTTGTAAATGTAAGAAAAATAACAAAAAAATGAAGGAATTTAAATCTTATTTATTATAATATTAAGTGGCTGTCATAACAAAATTTTGTATCCATAATTAACCAAGACAGCAGAAGGTTAAACCCTCAGCTCATAAGATCTACCCCAACCACCCTTCTCTATCCAAACTACGATATTGAATGGCCTCCCCAATATGTTCGCCGTTCACCTCTTGGGAACCGCCAAGATCAGCAATGGTACGGGCTACTTTTAGAATACGGTCATAGGCTCTTGCCGACAGATTGAGCCTTTCCATAGCGCCTTTTAGCAATTCTTTGGAAGCATTATCCAACCTGCAGTATTCCCTAATCTGCTTGGTATTCATTTGGGCATTGTAGTGTACGTTATCGAGTACTTTAAAACGTTCTGTTTGGACTTCTCTTGCCGCTGTTACCCGCTGTCGAATTTCCAAACTACTTTCCCCCTTTCTATCCTCGGACAGTTTTTCAAACGGCACCGGGGTCACCTCTATGTGGATATCGATACGATCTAAAAGCGGACCCGAAATTTTACCCAAATAACGTTGCATTTCCATTGGTGAAGAAGTTACCGGGGCGTTAGGGTCATTAAAATAACCTCCTGGACTAGGGTTCATACTGGCCACCAACATAAAACTACTGGGATAGGTAACTGTAAAACGAGCGCGTGATATGGTAACCTCCCTATCTTCCAACGGTTGACGCATCACTTCCAAAACCCCCCGTTTAAACTCGGGCAGCTCGTCCAAAAAAAGTACGCCGTTATGCGAAAGTGAAATCTCCCCTGGTTGGGGATACGCCCCCCCTCCTACCAAAGCTACGTCGGAAATAGTATGATGAGGACTCCGGAAGGGTCTTTGACTCATAAGTCCCATGTTCTTAACCTTGCCCACCACACTGTGTATTTTAGTGGTCTCTAAGGCCTCATGTAGTGTCATTGGCGGTAAAATGGAAGGCAACCTTTTTGCCAACATTGTTTTTCCGGCGCCTGGCGGACCAATTAAAATAATGTTGTGTCCGCCTGCCGCAGCTATTTCCATACAACGTTTTATACTTTCCTGACCCTTTACATCGGAGAAATCGAACTCCGGAAATTCAAGCTTTTTATAAAATTCTGCGCGGGTATCTATTATGGTTCGCGCTAAGGGAACATCCTTATCAAAAAAATTGATTACTTCTTTGATGTTTTCAACACCAAAAACCTCCAGATTGTTAACTATAGCGGCTTCCCTTACGTTGGCCAGGGGCAAAATAAAACCTTTATAGCCCTCCTCTTGTGCTTTTATGGCTATAGGCAAGGCTCCTTTTATGGGCTGTACACTGCCATCCAAAGACAATTCACCCATAATAATGTACTTATCCATCTCCGGGGATTTAATCTGCCTGGAAGCGGCCAATATGCCCAAGGCCAACGTAAGATCGTACGCAGAGCCTTCTTTGCGCAGATCCGCCGGAGCCATATTTATTGTAATTTTCTTTCCGGGAATCTTGTAACCGTTGTTCTGTAGTGCCGCCGCTATACGGTAGTTGCTTTCTTTTATGGCATTATCGGGTAATCCTACCAAGTGGTAACCTATACCTTTGTCAACGTTTACTTCTATGGTTATTGTAGTGGCTTCTACCCCAAAAACAGCACTACCAAAAGCCTTTGTAAGCATAAAACTGTTCTAACTGGGGGTAAAAATAAGTCTTTATAAAATAATTACATACATATTATAAATTTAATACCATATTTATATATTATGTTATTCTACTTGGATTATTTCCCTTATCGATATGGGTATTCCGTCTTTTGTAAATCCTTCCAAGGCTATTTCATAGTTTCCTGTATTATCCGAAGTAAAAAATTCAAAAGTACTACTGTTGGTATCGAATGTCAGATTGGGTATCCATAGCAATTGGTTTCTAAAATCAGGTATCCGATCGCTTTCGGAATTGGAAGCCTGACTGTACTGCTGCAAAAAATACTGCTTGGCAGGTTGGGGTTTAAACAAGGTGATCTTTTTTATGTGTTCTCCATTTAAAACGGGTTTATAATCACCGTTGATCGTTTCTATGGCCACCATTCCCTGAAAGGTATGGGCGCCTATTCTAAATTTTTCTCGTAACAATGCAACTTTATCAACTTTTTTGGAATTGTAGTTCACCAAATCGTTATGGGCCTGCACCAAGAAACCATCTACAACCACTAAGGGCAGTATGCCGGTATCTATAAAGGGATCGTAACCCCGAACCTGAAACATAAATGCTCCGCCACCAACTCTTTTAAACCACACATGGTCTATTATTTCTACCATAGTTTCCCTAAGGGTCTTAAAACGGGTATAATCGTCCAAATCATAGACTTCTACAAAGTTCCTGTAAAAAGGTATGGACTCTTCCAAGGGTGTCAAGGTATTGGCTTTTTGTTCTATGTAAGCATTTTCCACCTGATTAAAAATACTCCGTTCTAGTATTTGTTCTTTCATTTCAGCATTTATCCTTAGTTCCTTAAAGGACAAATTGTTATGATCAAAAGAACCATGGGTATCCAAACTAAGCGTATACTGGTCCCTATCCTCTCCCAAAACCTCAACAATAGCTTCTACCCCAGAATATGTTTTATCTAGATTTAGGAAGAATTTTCCCTGACTGTTAGTATTGCCCACTTGCACTATAAAGTCGTCCCCAGGAATAGCTACAGCCACTCGCTTATTTGCTGCTGGTGTATTGTTTTCCTTAAGAAGTACTGTTCCGGATATGAGTTCCCCCCTAAGTTCCGGGAGATAAATTTCTTTGTCAACAACAGCTTGTGTTGCCCCATTTTGATTTAATTTTTTGGAGAAACCTTCTGCTGTAAGCTTTTCGCCATGTTCTAAATGATCTAGCTTTCTTACCGAAAGTGAATAGTTGCCATGTACATTCCCGCTTCCAATCTTGTCTATGGTAACCCTTACCAGGCTTCTGGAAGCATAGGTTCCTTTGTCAGTGCTTAGCGACAAATACTGGTTTGTTTTCCTTTTGGGTAATATAACCTCGGGCGTAACTAAGGGTTTAACTGAGGGGGTTGAATCCATCAAGGCTGAAGGAAGGGTGTTATCTTTTTTAGCTAGGATCGCCGACTGGTTTTCCAAATATGGGTTGATAATACCTATATCGTCCTGAAAAAAGTAGGCCTGTCCTTCGTTTTTCATCCAATTGGTATAGCCTATCAATTTATAATTCCCCGAAGGAATATCCGTAGGAACTAAAAAGTCGCCATAACCAAGTCCGGAATCTAATTTCACTTTATGCGAAAATACCGTGTTTCCATTTTCACCTATTAAGGCTACATAGCCCATTTTGCTAAGACTGCTTAAACGCTTTGTTTTTGCGGTTAAACCATATACTTTATAGTAGAGTCGTTCCCCTGCAAACAACAAAGTAGTATTGTGATGCACAAAAACAGTCTCTTTGGGGATGTTATTGACCCCTGCAAGATCTTGATCTAGTTTTACAGAGGTTTGGGCATAGGACAAGGTGATAGATCCTAATACGCCTATGATTCCTAAAACTATTATTCTTCTCATACTATACAATTATATTATTCTATCCAAAACTCTGGTATTTCTGTTTTTCCAAGTACTGTACAATCGCCACATACCCTTGGAACTATTTCGTGTGGGCCTGTTGTTGATCCGGGCGCAGAATTAGAACCTACATAACGAACCAAGTTAGCAACAACCTGGTTCCTTAACACGCATACCGGCGGATTGCCTCTTGTAAGCGGTGGTGAACTTCTTGCACATGGATCTGCATAGGGAGGCAGTGGTTCGCCCGGAAAGAAATCGTCATAATTAAAGAAAATACGTTCCTCGGTCACTGAGGCCACATCAAAATAACCTAGTACCTTTTCGTTAGAACTCTCCACAGAAAAGACATTACCGGCCAAAAAACCAGGTTGGGTCTCCGAAAAAAGACTCTCCGATCCGGAGAAGTCGCGCAAGGTTTCAAAAAATGTATAAGCCTCGTTAGACTGTACCAGTTGCCTAACCATTATACTATACCTATGTGTAATGATATAGTTGTTTCGGTTTATAAACCTTACCAGAAAACGGCTTACCCTGTCCTCATTAAGGTCATTGGTATCTGTTAGGATGATATCGCGGGAAACATCTGTGGTAAAGCAGGTTTCCTGATCCGTGGTCCGGGGAACGACAAGTACGTTACAATCGGGATTTGGGCCAGGAATCAAATCATCGGGTGTCCAATCGGGCGCAATTATTTTATAGGTTTCTGCAAACTCATACCTATAATTTTTGGAACTATCGGTAGGGTCAAAACTATCCACAAACAAGGCCATGCCCTCATCACCATCATCATTTACGATACGCTCGGCATATAGATTGTCTATTTGTGTAACCGCCGTCAGCTGTACCATATCCGAGGTATAGGTTCTACCGGTATTTGTTGTTAGCTGCAATTGATAACTTCTGCCTGGTGCCGCTGCAAATGGTGATGTAGAAAGGTATCGTCCGGGTGATTCTTCGGCGAATGTATATTGATTCTGAGTATCGTCTACCACGCTAACATTTGCACCGCTCTCTGGAGCGGGACCATCATCTTCTATTCTAAAAGAGCGACTCAAAAAAATTTCTTGTTGTTTCATTTCGTTGGTAATGGTAGCATCTATAACCAGCGCACTCTCAAAAGTTTCTGTTTTTGCATCAAAAGGTTCTACACAACTATGGGCCATTAAAACAATGGTAACGAAACAACCCAGATATGTTTTTCTTAAATGCATCATTTTAAAAATATTTCTGCTACTCCACCCAAAATTCTGGCACTTCAATCGCTCCTAACACCGTACAGTCGCCACATACCCTTGGTACTACCTTATGTGGTCCTTCTCCCAATCCCGCATCGTCATTACTCGTTAGGTACCTAATTTGATTGTTGGCAACAAATACGCTCAGTACGCAGCTTCCACTCCTAGAAACCAAAGGAGGGGCGCTATCATTGCATGGGTCTATGTACGGGGGTAAATCTTCTCCTGGGAAAAAATCCGCATAATTAAAAAATAACCTCCGCTCAACTACCGAGGCAATATCAAAATACCCCAAGACCTTTTCATCTCTATTATCAACGGAAGTAACGTTACCTGCAAAAAAACCTGGTTGCGTCTCCGAAAAGAGGCTTTCCGAACCCGAAAAATCTCGTAATGTCTCAAAAAAAGTAAATGCCTCTGGTGATTGTACAAATTGCTTAACAAGAATGGTATACCTATGGGACATAATGTAATTGTTCCTGTTTATAAACCGCACAGGAAAACGGGTAACCCTATCTTCTGTAAATGAATTGGTGCTTGTAATTATAATACTGTTGGACAAATCAGTAGTATAACACGTCCGTTCCTCGGTCTGTCTTCTTTCTATCTTTACCCCGCAAGGAACTGTAGTATCCAAAAACAAATCACTTGGGCCCCATCTTGGAGCTATTATCCTATAGGTTTCCTCGTACTTATAACGATAATACTGAGAATTGCCGGAAGGATCGAAGCTATCCACAAATATGGCCATGCCTTCCACTCCGTTATCGTTTGTAATGCGTTCCGCATACATGTTATCTATCTGAGTGGTAGCGGTAAGTCTTGTAGGGGTAGATGTATAAGCTCTACCATCATTTGTGGTAACGGACAACACATACTCCCTATTGGGTTCGGCTGCGAATGGTGCGGTAGCACTATAGGTTCCCGGGGCAGTTTCTTCAAAAAGGTAAGTATTTTGTGTATCATCGGTGATACTTACCGATGCTCCACTTTCAGTAATTGGGCCGTCCTCTTCAAAGCGAAACGTTCTACTGAGCAAAATTTCATGAGCCTTTAACTCGTTGGTTATGGTAGCCTCTATCACTAAAGCGCTTTCAAAAGTCTCCGTTTTTGGTTCAAAAGGTTCGGTACAATTTTGGCATGCCCAACCAATTGCCAAAATCAGTATGATTTTACTTAAATTATTTGTCTTAAAACTGGTCATCTATAGTTACCCCTTACAGGCTAAAATTTAAAATTATACGTGATGGTTGGTACGGGAATGGAAAAAATAGAACTTTGAAATGCCTTCAGCTCCCCGTTCTCCGTTACAAAAAATACTGAATAAGGGTTGTTTCTACCCAAAACGTTATAGATAGAGAAGTTCCAAAAGCTATGTGCGAACTTCTTTATTTTATGATTCCCTTCCATATTAAAACTAAGGTCCAATCGGTAGTAATCGGGTATTCTAAATTGATTTCTATCGCTATAGAACACAAACTCTGCATTATTAAAGGTATAACTGCCTATAGGAAAAGTTACCGGTCTGCCGGTCTGGTATACAAAATTGGCCGATGCACTAAAACGCCTTGTAAACTTATAGTTGGCAACAAGACTTACATCGTGGGGTTTGTCAAAGTTTGATGGAAAATAGTCCCCGCTATTGACCCGTTCTTCACTAAACTCGCTATCCAATTTCACAAAGGAACGCGAATAGGTATACCCAAGCCAACCGTTTAAGCGGCCTTCGGGTTTCTTTATCAAAAATTCTATACCATAGGCTTTTCCATCGCCCTGTAAAACTTCGGTCTCAATTTCCTCATTGAGCAATAATTGGGCTCCTACTTTAAAATCCAGAATGTTCTTGGATCGTTTGTAATAACCTTCTAGACTAAGCTCATACATATTACCGTTGAAATTCTTGTACAGTCCGAGTGAAACCTGATTGGCCTCTTGCGGATCTATATTCAAATCCGAAAGTTTCCAAGTATCCGTAGGGGAAACCGTGGTATTGCTAGACAGCGTATGGATGTACTGAAAGGTATTGTTGTAACTGGCCTTAACAGAAAAATCGGGACCTAATAAGTACCTTGCAGATACTCTTACCTCCGGGCCACCGAAAGTTTCTATGATCTCGTTTTTATCAAACTCTTGCGTTTCCACAAAAGTACCGCTGTTTAAAGGGCCTCCTTCTTCATAGATTCTTTGTGAGGATGCACCGAGAGCGGCATATACGGAATAACGGAGTCCGGCATCTATCAATAGCTTGTCGTTAACCGTATAGCTGTCCGAAATAAAGGCAGCGGACTCTAACCCCCTTTCTTCCGGAATGGCCAGGGGTGTAACAATAGACTCCGGCCCTTCCGGATCTATATTGCCAGGATCTACCTGGTACAGTTTAGTAGATATACCATAATCTATAGTATGCTCATTGCTATAGAGAAACTTCATTTTTAATTTAAATTCCGTTTCATTGATCTTGTACCCCAAATCGAAATCGTTGTCAGATTCCCCGTCAAATCCAATATTAAACCGGTACTCGCTATTTGACAGAATGGCGCTTGCCGTGTTTTTTTCGTTAAATTTATGGTCCCACTCTAAGGAGAGCAGCCTATTGCTGTAATTAAATATAGAGTCTGAAGTAATACTGAACTCGTCCCTACTGTAATAACCCGTGGCCCTAATATCATTGTTCTCGTTTATTTGGTGGTTGTATTTAGCAACTACATCATAAAAACTGGCCTTACTGTTGTTTAAGGACTCATCATCCAAGGATCTAAGTATCCAATCGGAATACGTGGCCCTACCCCCAACGAGAAGTGCAGATTTACCCTTAATTATTGGTGTTTCCAAGGTAATATTACTAGTTACCGGCCCTATAGAGGCTTCGCCCCCAAATTTCTCAGTATTAGCATCTTTTGTAGAAATATCGAAAACAGAGGACAGTCGTCCCCCAAATTCTGAAGGGATACTTCCTTTATAAATGTTTACGGCACCTGAAGTAAAGGGGTTCAATGCAGAAAATATACCGAAGAAATGAGACGGATTATAAATTACCGCATTATCCAATAAAATTAAATTCTGATCCGTTCTCCCCCCGCGTACATTATACCCGGCAGCACCTTCCCCTGCATTTGAGATTCCGGGAAGTGTTATTGCCGTTTTTAGTATATCTCGCTCTCCCAATACCAAAGGAATGGTTTTTATTTCCTCCACTGCTATTTGAGTAACACCGGTAATGGCCTGTTCAACATTACGTGCTTTATTGCCTTCCACTACCACTTCGTCCAGGGCTTCAAAATCTTCGTTTAGATTAAGGTTAAGCTCCCCGTCATTATAAATGATTACTCGCAATCTCGAAGTCTCTATGCCTAAGGCACTGGTTTCAAGAGTATTTAATCCTGCTGGTAATTCAATTTTATAAAATCCATTATTGTCCGTTGAAGTACCTGCTCTAGAACCTATTACGACAACTGCAAGATCAGCAATGGGCTCTCCTGTTTTAATATTCTTTACCACCCCACTCAGCGTGTACCTTCGTTGTCTGCTATTCTTATTCTCCTTTCCTATCCTAAAGGTTTCTACCCTTCTGCGCTCCTGGGCTTGCTGTTCATTATAAAAGAGGGGGTTTATTTTTATTTCCTCCTCTTGTTCTACCACTTGCTCTTCTTTACCAAAGAAATCTTCCGGAAGGCTGTCGTAAATAACATTATTACGTGTTAAAATAATTTGGCTGCCATTTAAAACATAAAAGTTAATGACCGTATCCTTAAATAAGGTATCTAACACATCGTTGATGTCGGCATTATCATAACTACCAGATATTCTTCGGTCTCCCAGCCAATCCTTTTGGAAATAAAAACGAAAATCCGATATTTCCTCAATTTGTCTTATTACTTCGGAAGTGGTCGCATTGTCGAAAGAAAGGGATATTTTTGGTAAGTTCTCTTGCGCTACCATTAGGTTAAGGCCCAATAGTAAAACTGTGGTTAAAAATTTCTTCATTCGGTTACTTGGTTATTTTTTCCGGAAATCAGAATATCGATCCGGTTCATCAAAGAGAGGGTAAACTTATCGGGATCCGAGTTTCGTAATGATCTTACCCTTTCATAAAAAGCGTCTATTTCCTTTTTGTATTCCGGAAATATCTCAATAACATCCTTTTTCTTGGAAATGGAGTAGTAGGTGTTGTTATATAATAGGACGAACACACCTCTGATATCTACAAATTCAAAATATATCTTTCGTTGGTCTTTGCGATTAAAATCCTTCTTACGATGTTTTTTAAACAACGTAAAGGCGCTACTGTTATTCATTACTTCGTAAAATTCGGAAAGTGTTTTTTCTTCACTATCCTTAGCATTAAGTTTTACAAAGCGATGTCCGTCAATAACAAACGCATCAACTTTATCTTTTATTAATTTTAATGTAATGCCTCCCAATCTATTGGGGAGTTTAAGAAGTACGTCTTCATCAAACACATCAAACTTCAACTCCAGATCATAATAGGTCTGACCATCATATGTTACGCTACCGGGCAAAAACTCCCTACTTAGAAAAAACTTGGTCTTTTCATTGATCATCCGATATTTTTCATCATAGACCACACCATTTACCAGTCCGGTATTTTCCATCCCCACGGCTTCATCGAACCAGAGGTAATGGTCTTTATCATTATTTATTGACTGACTTTGGGAGAACTTCGGAAGAAAAAAAAGGATGCTAAAAAAGAAGCATACCGCTAAACTATTATTTACCATAAAACCCACGAATTCAAAGGAGTGATTATTTTGATTGAATCTCAACTATCGGGAACTAAAGTTATGGAATAATGTAGTCTTTTCTTACTATTTTACGAAATAATTCCAAATTAACATTTGTTGCGGCAGGCCTTATAAAACCAATAACTTGCCAGACCCGTCTTTATGGGAAATGTAGTCCGTAAATCATCTCTCCTTATTGGGTACAAAAACCAATACATCTTTCGCTTTTTCTTGAATTTCCCTTTTGTTGAGCATCATTTTTCGAAATTCTCCCTGAACATACATTTCTGCCTGATCATCATAATGGGAACTAAACGGGTTACCGGATTGTCCTGTAGGTAAAATGCTGATAGCGTTCTCTATATCCGAGAAATCTATTATTCTTCGGGTAGACGGACCTCCACTTACTTTATACTGTCCGCTTTCATCATAGGGAAAGGCCAAATTATTGATAACCTCCCTAGAGCCGCCTATAGGAAAGGGCCCTACATTGAAAAAAGATCTAAGGGCCTCCACCTGTCCCATAGGGTGCCCATGCTCTATCGTATGCACCTTGTTCCATGTCCATTGCGACTTATCCGGACCCAAATCCTTGTTCAGTGATTCCAGGGCTTGTATAAAGGCTTTATGGATAATGTCTTGCTGTGTTTCTACCTTATCTTCGGTATTGATATCGTCCCACCACACCGAGTTCTCCTTGGCCGACAACGGGTCTATTAATCGTTTGTGAAAATGGGTCTTTAAAAACTGCTTAAAACGATCTTCCCCCATTTCATCCAAAAAGGTATTCTTAAGAAAATAGTAAATCCATCTATGAAAAATAACAGCTTCCATACTTTCCAAAGGGTAATCGCCCTGCCATGCACTTAAATCATCCAATACCTTAATTTCCGTATCCGAAAGCTCTGTTAGTATTACTGATTTTGCCAGATTGGTAACAATACCCGGGTTAATGGGAGAGGTATTATCTGTTATCATATTGCTTACACCTTCTTTGTCCCAATCATTTTTTGGAGCTAGTAAGGCTACGATACGCTTTGCCCTATTTTCTGGCAAGTAGTACCCGGGGTACAACATCCCGGCAATAGAATCGGGCTGGTTGTTTGCAGAGTACACATAGTTCCAAGGTGGATTTATGGCTTGGGGGTTTTCTGAAAAATCTAGATGCCTGCGAGGCTTTATGGTGTTTGAATCAATAGGTATAATGAATTTGGTATGTACGCTATCTGGTATTTGATAAAGTTTTGCCGTAGCCCACCATGCAATATTACCTTCTACATCCCCGTACATAATGTTTAGTCCGGGTGCATGGATATTTGCAATTGCCTGTTGAAATTCGTCAATGTTTTGTGCGTGACTCATCCCATATATGGCTTCCATGAGTTTATTTTCCGCGTTAGTGTAAACCCATGACATACTAATGGGGCTTTGCTGGGTTATTTGATCCGCGATACCATTTAAAACCGGCCCTCGATCTGTCTTCTTGTAGGAAAAACTTACGCTGTCGCCATCCTTTACCTTGATCGTTTTTGTGACTATCTGATAGGATTCCCAGCCACTTTCGGTTTTATATTTGGTGCTATCCATAGGATGCTGGGTCTCATAATAGAAGTCTATATCATCATTCTCGAACATGGTAAGCCCGTATGCCAAGCTACGATCATGGCCCAATAAAGGAAAGGGCACCCCGGCAATATGATATCCGTATTTTTCATATCTAGGGGTACTTACATGTGCTTCATACCATACGGCAGGTTGCGCAAATTCGATATGTGGATCATTGGCAAGTATTACTTGTCCATTTTTAGTTTTATCAGGGCCCAATACCCAGCTATTACTGCCAACGAACAAAGGTACGGGCAGTTCGTCCAAAGCATTGGCCACCAAATCGGAAATTGTATTCTTTAGTGTGTCGGGTTCCTGATTGTAATTTTTAATCCAAGTAGTGTTGGGGTCAACATCAATTTCCAAATCCTTTAAATATGCACTACCCAAATTCTCTTTAATGTCCGTAAGCAGGGGATCTGTTTTAAAGGCCATTGCAAAACTAAAACCCATGTACCCCATAGTATTATAAATATCATCCAGGGTAAAAGGTCTTTTTTCTATTCCGGTAAGGTAAAATTCTATCGGTGTGGGTCCTTCTGCAATAAATTGATTGATTCCGTCCAGATAGGCCTGGGACAATTGCACCATTACACTGCTCTTGTCCAAATCTGCTACCGTTTCTTTTGTGGCCTCATCTATTCCCAGGGATAAAAAGAATTGATCTGTGCGGACCATATCCTTGCCAAAAACTTCGGAAAGTTCTCCTTTGGCAATTCTTCGTAACAGTTCCATCTGCCATAATCGGTCTTGCGCATGCACATAACCCAGGGTTCTAAAAGCATCGGGTTCATTTTTTGCATATATATGGGGAATTCCAAAAGTATCGTAGTATGTCTTTACCTCCTGGGCTAATTTGGGCATCGGTTTTTCACCGCTATATGTTGGCTTAAGAGTCTGAATGAAAATACCAAGGATCAAGGCAAAAACTCCTAATATGGCAAGGAGTATCCATAGCACTTTTTTAATTTTTTTCATTTTGGGTATTGTGGGGGTTTCTGTTGAACGATACTAAAGATAGTTCTATTTTGGAGATTAAAAAAAAAGTAAAACAATGGTTTTTATTTTTTCAATAAGGCCGATTGAAGCATAATATCGTTATGACCTTTTAATCCTTTCAACAGCCAAGCCCTATAGGCGTCTTTATCCGTATACTGAACGGCGTAATTAAGCACTTCAAGATCTGGGGATAGCAAAACATAATACGGTTGTGACGCCGCTCCAAAATTTAGTGTCTGAAACGTGCCCCATTTCTGCCCTATGGTTTCTATGGTCTTAATCCTTCCGGAATTGTACTCAAAATTAAAGCGTTCATTTTCGGGAAGTTTGTTCCTATCGTCCACGTATAGGGATATCAGTACATAATCCTCTTTTAGCAAAGGAAAGATATCCGGTTCGCTCCACACGTTTTCTTCCATTTTTCGGCAATTTACACAGGCCCACCCCGTAAAATCGAGCAAAATAGGTTTATTCACCGCTTTGGCATGGGCCAGGCCCGTTTCAAAATCCTTAAAGCAATCGATACCCAATGGGCAATCGCTCTCTTGTGTTGCTATGGTATAAAAATCTGGTGGTAAGAAACCATAAAGTTTTAAATCCACGAGTTTAAAACTCCCCAATACCAAATAAAGGGCGAACAGGCTACTTAAAAGCCCTACGCCTATTCGGGTATAAGATGGTCTGGTCTTTGGACCATCGTGCGGAAATCTAAAAAAGCCGAAGAGGTAGAGTGCCAACAATACAAAAAGTACAATCCATATTCCTAAAAACACTTCACGTTTTAGGATGTCCCAATGACCTACCAAATCTGCATTGGACAAGAATTTAAAGGCAAGGGCAAGCTCCAAAAAGCCAAGAACCACTTTTACCGTGGTCATCCACCCGCCAGATTTGGGAAGGGAATTCAGCCAAGCAGGGAACAGGGCAAAAAGTGCAAAAGGTAATGCCAGTGCAGCCCCAAAACCAAGCATTCCTGCAGTTAGGTTAGTAGCTACGCTACCCTCTGCCAAGGTAGTACTCCCCAAAAGCCCCCCTAGGATAGGACCTGTACACGAAAAGGATACTATAGCCAAAGTAACAGCCATAAAAAAGACGCCTATAACCCCACCGCTTTTGGAAGAGGCTACATCCATTTTATTGGCCCAGGAATTGGGCAAGGTTAATTCATAGTAACCAAAAAAGGAAAATGCAAAGAATACAAAAATCAGGAAGAAAGCGATATTCAACCAAATATTGGTAGCTATGGTATTTAGTATTTGCGGATCTACGGAATCGAACAGATGAAAGGGTAAGCTAAGTAAGAAATAGATAAGCACAATAAAAAATCCATAGAGTATGGCATTGGTTACCCCTTGGGCCCTATTCTGAGATTGTTTGGTGAAAAACGATACGGTAAGGGGAATCATGGGAAAAACACAGGGTGTCAGTAGCGCAATCAACCCACCCAGTAACCCCAATGCAAATATCATCCACAAATCTGAAGTGCCATTAACCACTTCATTTCCTCCCTCATGTAATTTTTGCTTGTTCTTTAAATTTAGTTTTAAAGCCTCGCCTAACAGGGCGCTACGCTCATCTACGGTTTTTATTTCTTCGGTTATGGCACCGCCATCCAATGAAAAACTAAAATCGATATCCTTTGGAATACAGACTTCTTTACAAACCTGATAGAACAAGTTTACATCTACTTGGGATAGGTCTGCCTTCAACAATTTTATCCTTTGGGTAAAAACCGCCTTATCCCTAAAGAAAACTTCATCGACTTCAAAAATATCACTGTATTCGGTTATTGTCTCACTTTCATTTGTTTTGCCAACAAGTTCATAATCCACGCCGGCATTGGCAAAGGTGAATTCGCTGGGCAAGGATCCTCCTACGGGAGTCTTTTGGGAGTACACGTGCCACTCGTCTAGAATCTTCGCTTCAAAAACGAGGTCGTATTCCGTGTCCGAAACTTGTTTTACACTATGTGTCCAAGCTACCGGATCGTCCTCTGTTTGGGAAAACCCAGAGGTAATGGCAAAAACCACTAGTATATAATGAATAAAATTCCTCATTCTTCCAAGGTAAATTTTAAAATACTTTTCGTCTTCTCGGTAATACTATAACGACGGTCAGATCGTCTTCCGATGATCCATACTATTTGGCCCCCAGAACACAAAAACCACTGTTCTTCTTTGGCAATGGTATCCATTTTCTGGTCTTTAAAAAATTTAGAGACCTTCTTTCTGCCCTGCATTCCGAAAGGATAAAAATAGTCGCCTTTTCGCCATTTTCTTACCGTTAGTGGATACTTTAACGTTTCTTTATCTACATATAGTATCTTTTGGGACGTATTCGTAATATTAAGAACGGGCTTTATCGTTAACTTCAATGGCCAATTTAGCTTATCTAAATGTTCCTCAATTTTAAACTCAGAATCATCCAAAGGCATTAGCTTTTGTAGCAACAAATGCCGACGATCTTTAAGCAACCTATGTGTTTTGGAGCGTACTTCCTTACCACTGGTAGCTTTAAGAAGACCTTGTACGTCTTCCCATTCGGTAAATCCGTAATCTTTAAAGAGTGCATAAATATAACCCTTAAGCGGTTTTAATGTTAAAACGGAATCGATTGCTATTTTAATGACACCTTTGTTTTCTTTAAATATTTTCGCTTTTAGCTTCGCTATATCATTTCCGGCAATTTCCGATGTCTGTTGTAAAAACTCTTTGGTATTCAAGAAATTATCCAAGAAGGTAGGGTGTAATTCTTTTAATTTCGGGACAATCTCGTGCCTAATTTTGTTTCTCAGGTATTTGGTGTCCGTATTGCTACTATCCTCTTGCCATGCCAAACCTTCTTTATTGGCATATTGTACAATTTGGTTTCGTGAAAAAGGCAGTAATGGTCGCGCTACAGAATCTGTCAAGGCTGGAATTCCAGAGAGTCCGTCTATACCGGTGCCCCTAGATAGGTTAATCAAAAAAGTTTCAAGATCATCATCGGCCTGGTGGGCAGTAAGTACTCTGGAATACTTGTACTTCTGCATCAATTCGGAAAACCACTGATAACGTAATTCCCTAGCTGCCATTTGTACTGACACTTTATTTAAATCGACATAACTATTTGTATCAAAAGTAGTTGTGTGAAATTTTTTACCCAATACTTTCGATAACTCTTCCACAAATTGCCCATCGGCATCACTTGCTGCGCCCCGTAGTTTAAAATTACAATGGGCAATACTAAAATCTAAATTTAACCTACTACATAGATGGGCAAGTACAACGCTGTCTACTCCCCCGCTACAGGCTAACAAAAATGCTTCTTCTTGCAGGAAGGGAAATGTATTTTTAATATGATTTTCAAAATCTTTCAGCACCGCGTAAAGGTACTTAATGTTGTTGCTGCAACCAACTCTCAACGGTTTTCATCATCGCTTCTTTACAAAGATCGTTATGCAGCTCGTGATAACCTCCTTCAAACAATTGCAAAGTTGTGGTGCTAGCTTTCTTATGGAACGATACGGTAGCACGGTGATCGATCAACCTATCTCCGGTACCGTGCAATAGTAGTGTCTTTGTTTGCAGATTATGCGCATTGGCTATGGCCCACTCCCCCGCGTCCATAATAGGAAAAGAAAACATAGGGCTTACTTTATCGTGTACCAACGGATCTGTTTTATAGCTTTCGGTTTCTTCTGGGATTCTGGAAATCGTTGTAGGATCCAATCCGGATGGCAAGGTAAAGGAAGGCATTAGTTTAAGCATGGCTTTACCCAGTACCATTTTCCAGAGCGGCGGTTTAAAGGCTAGCCTAAGGTAAGGACTGGTAGCAACGATCCCTTTATAATTGGCCGTTCTACGCAGGGCATGGTTTAGAACAAGATTTCCGCCCATGCTATGACCGTATAAAAACAAGGTTGTATCTGGGAAAATAGTTTCGGTTTTCACTATTAGGATGTCCAAAATATCCAATAAGGCCTCATAACTGGGACAGTGCCCTCTTTTGCCATCAGATTTTCCATGTCCAATATTGTCATAACTCACCACAGCAAGGGAAGATTGTAAAAGCATGGGGACTATGTTGTTATCATAGCGACCAGAATGTTCACCGAAACCGTGCACCAATAGTACCACCCCTTTTATTACTTGGGGTTGAATAAATTTTCCAAAGATTTGTTTACCCTCAAATTGAATTTTAAATGCTTTATTTTTCATTATTAAAGGTATTGATCTGATCTATTTTGATAGCATCATGTTAGTTTTCCAATACCTCTCGCATGGCCTTGGCTTTCAACAGGCATTCCTCATACTCTTTTTCTGGTGAAGCCAAAGCGGTAATAGCGCTACCCACCGAAAAAGACACATATTTTTGGGTGGCATTGTACACAATGCTTCGGATTACCACATTAAAATCAAAATCGCCCTCTGGTGTAAAATAACCCACGGCACCACTGTAAAGGCCACGTTTGGTAGCTTCCAAGGCTTCTATAATTTTCATAGCAGAGACCTTGGGGGCACCGGTCATACTTCCCATTGGAAAACACTGTTTAATAATTTCCACAGGCATAGTGGCCTTTGTAGTTCTTGCCGAAATTGTGGATATCATTTGATGTACCTGTTTAAAAGAATACACTTTACATAACTCCTCAACGGTTACCGAACCTTTTACCGCATTTTTGGACAAATCATTGCGTACCAAATCTACGATCATAACATTTTCTGCCCTTTCCTTGGTATCTTTTCCTAAGTCTTCTTTAAGTTTTTCATCCTCAATAAGGTCTGCAGATCTCCTAGCTGTGCCTTTAATGGGTTGGGAAATTAGTAAGTCACCCTTTTTTTTGAGAAACCGCTCGGGAGAGGCAGATAACAGATATTTATCTCCCATCTTAAGAAAAGTGGCAAAGGGCGCTTGTGAAATTAGATTTAACTTCTTGTAGGTGGCCAAAGGATCTATGGTAGTGTCGGTAGCATAGAACTCCTGACAAAAATTAGCCTCATAAATATCGCCCCTGTGTATATGGCTAAGCATTTTATCCACTCTGCTAAAGTAATCGTCCTTAAATATGCGCAATTTAATATGAATGGGCTGTTTTGTGTTCCTTGTAATTTCGTCCTTGACCGTCATAAATTTGGATATGCTGACGAAATCCCCATGTATATCTTCCTCCACCAAATTGAGGTACAAGAATTCCAAGGTGTTGCCCTTAAGCCGTATGATTTTTTTAGGTTGATAAAAGTACAGATCGGGAAGTTGCAATCCGTCAAAATTGGAAGATGAAAGATTTTCTACATCATTCTTCAAGTCATAGGACAAATAGCCAAAGATCCAATCCTTGGTTTCTAATTGGTAGGCCGCCAGATCTTCAAAAGCGTTTTCGGCATCTGTAACCATCGCAGTTAGTGCATCCACTGCTATCAGCGCATCAAAAGAACCATATTGGTCTTTATGACCGTTGCTGTCTAGCCATGTTACATCGTAATACGGTTGCGCCCATTGCAATAGGGCATCCTTAACCAATTCCTTGTCCGAGATCTCAAAAGTTGCCTTTTTTCGCAAGGTATGTTTATATTTTTGCCAAAAACTGATTCATCGCTTCTGCATGAAGTTCTTTCAATTCACTATCAGTAATTCCGGTTTCAAGATCAAAATTATGGTTAAAGGAGGGTAATGAAAAGGTAGCAACTACATCGGCACCAAATCTGGATAATCCTTTCTCTACAATCTCCAAAGCGTTTTTGCCGCCCCCTCTGCCCGGGGAAGCAGACATTAAGAATACTTTAGTGCCTTCCAAAAACTTCATATCCAACCTGGAGAGCCAATCCGTAAGATTTTTAAAATAGGCAGAAGGTCCGCCATTGTGCTCGTTTACGGAAAGAACAATGCCTTCCACTTTGTTAATATCGTCCTTTAGTTCTACCAAGGAATTGGAAAAACCACTTTCGCGCTCATGATCTGCGCTGTACATAGGGAAGGGAAAATTAGCCAAATTCAATAGTTGCACCTTATGCCCTTGTATTAATGAAGCAGTATGTTTTACCAGTTTAAAATTTACTGAGGTGGATGAATTGCTGCCTGCAAATGCCAATATTGTTGCCATAACTACACGAATAAGATTTCTTTCAACGAAAATACCCCAATTTAGATCTATTTGCGAGTATTTTGTCTAATTTTGCTAGCGAAAACATCCAAATACACTGTTGTACAAGTATATAGGTTAGTTAATTTTGATGAAGAGCAAGACCAACAGATTATATTTTATAGATGCCATGCGTGCATGGGCTATTCTAATGATGCTGCAAGGACATTTTGTGGATGGCTTGCTAGATACGGCATTTAGGGATGGTAGTAATCTTGTATTTTCGGTTTGGCAATACTTTAGAGGTATAACTGCACCTGTTTTCTTCACTGTATCGGGTTTTATCTTCACTTATTTATTGATCAAAGGCCCGCAACAGGGCTTAGATAATCCAAGGGTGAAGAAAGGTATTAAAAGGGGATTGCAGTTAATAGCGATCGGGTATCTACTTAGAATGAACCTCTTTGGTCTTTTAAGTGGTGAAATTTACGATTCCTTTTACCTTGTTGATGTACTACATTGTATAGGGCTCTCCATTCTGGCCATTATTGGCATTTATCTTTTAACATACAACAGGCGAAAACTTGTTTTCCCTATGGTTCTATTAGGGCTTACCCTAACGCTTTTTATTTTTGAACCGTATTACAAACAATTTGCATACCACTACCTTCCTCAGTTTCTTGCAAACTATTTTACCAAGGTCAACGGCTCCGTATTTACTATTGTACCATGGGTAGGTTATGCTTCCGTAGGTGGGTTTCTTTCTATTTTGTTTGCCAGGTTCAAGGATCAAAAACATATTTACCCCATGGCCATCTCCATTGCGCTTATCATTGGGGCAACACTTGTTTTTTATTCTTCGGACTTTTTTCTGGCCACCACAAGATATACCGGTATCCAATTATTCGCCGATATCTATTTCAATAATTATCTCTTCATACGCTTGGGCGACGTTTTTGTGGTATTTGCCATTTTTATGCTGCTTAGGCAATTTATGACCAATACCATTGTTTTAAAAATCGGACAAAGCACCTTGTCCATTTACGTAATGCACTTCATAATTCTTTATGGTAGTTTTACCGGTTTGGGACTTTATCGTTTTTTCCACCATGCATTAACGCCCACGGTAGCCATTATAGGGGCCATTGCGTTTATGTTCGCCAGTACCGCTACTGCCCTGCTTTACGAAAATAACAAAGCAGCAATAAAATTGAGTATAGCCAATCGTGCAAAACAAATATGGTCACAAATAGAACCCTGGCAAATATTTACGTTAAAGCTTATGAAAAGCACCCTGTTTAGGTTAAGGGTCTTTCTATTAAAATTAATTGGGACCGTAAAAAATTAAGAAAACAATTTCGGTTTTGATTCTTACCTCAACCCCATATCCATTCCTAAAATATAGTTAAAGTTCAAATTTTCGCTGGCTTACATCGACTATTACTTTTATAGGAATAAGGATGATGCCAAACCACAAATACATAGGGTTTTATAGTTTGCTTATAGGCGTAATATTGCTTATGGGTTTTATGAATGTCGCTGATATAGAGCACAAAGGTGGGCACCCAGAGCATATTTCGATACCCAACCAGGATGATGCAACAGATCTTTTTTTAAAACTTGCGCATGGAGAGGACAAGAAAACTATCAATACGGCCATTTCATATGTAGATAAACACTGGCAAGAGGCTTATGAAATTATGCTGATAGAAACGGTCTATTTTAGTCAGAACGGAGCTATTTCCGATCGGCTTATACGTTTGTTGGAACGCAAAAGCGGTAAGCGGTTTGGGCACAATCTAGACAAGTGGTTTCAGTGGTTGTGGAACAAAACCCCTACCTACTCTGATAGTTATTATAAATTTAAGGCCAAACTGCACCAAGGCTTGGATCCCAAGTTTAAGAACTATTTTTTGGGAAGACAAGCGCAAAGTACCATTCGATTAGATGAAGTGCGTTGGGGTGGAGTTCGGCAAGATGGCATACCTCCCCTGCGGCAGCCAAAGATGATTTCCGCCAAAGAAGCTACCTATCTAAAAGACAGTAATATCGTTTTTGGGATTGAAGTAAACGGTGATGCTAGGGCTTACCCAAAACGTATTTTAGCATGGCACGAAATGTTTGTGGATACCGTAGGTGATATCCCGGTAGCAGGCGTGTATTGCACTCTTTGTGGTACAGTAATCCTATACAAAACCGAACATCAAGGTATAAATTATCAACTAGGCACCAGCGGGTTCTTATACCGATCCAATAAACTGATGTACGACAAGACAACACAGAGCCTATGGAGCACGTTGGAAGGCCAACCGGTTATAGGACCATTGGTAGGTAAAGGTATTGCCCTAGACTATTTGAGTGTTGTTACCACTACCTGGGGGGCATGGAAAAAAAGACATCCAGAAACAACAGTACTTTCCTTGCAAACCGGACATTTAAGAGATTATGGAGAAGGAGTGGCGTACCGCTCCTATTTTGCAACGGATGACCTTATGTTCACCATTCCTAAAATTGATAAAAGCCTTAACAATAAAGACGAAATATTGGCGATAAGGACATCTAAGGCTCCCAATGAAAACTTAGCTATTGCCAGCCGTTTCTTAACGTTAAATCCAATTTATACAGCACAAATCGGAAGATTACATTTTGTGGTTTTAACAGACCGCAGCGGGGCGCACCGGGTCTATGAAACACAAGGCCAGAAATTTGTTGAGTACGATGGGTTATCCGAAATAAAAGATACACAGGGTGTAAACTGGACCCTATCCGAAGATAAGATCACATCTAGTGAAGGTAAAATACTAAAGCGTATTCCTGCTCATAACGCTTTTTGGTTTGGGTACAAAGCGGCGTTCCCCAATACCAAGCTGATTAAGTAAGAATGCTATGAGAGAGGGAATCCCCCGTCCGTCTTTTGGCGGATGGGGTTTTTACAAGAACCCCAAGCATAAGGAAGGCTAGTTTGCGTCGATCAGTTTTAACTCCTCTTCCGAAAAATGAAGTTGTTCTAAAGCACCAACGTTTTCTTTCAGTTGTTTTACTGAGCTTGCACCAATTAGCACAGATGCTACCGCTGGTCTGTTAAGAAGCCACGCAATTGCCATCTGCGATAGCTTTTGTCCTCGTTGCTCGGCTATTTTTGCCAAGTTTTTTATTTTGACCAAATTGTTTTCCACCTGCTCTCTTTCCAAATACGTAAAATCCTTGGCCGCCCTAGAGTCGTCAGGAATTCCGTTTACATATTTATTGGTAAGCATACCCTGGGCCAATGGAGAAAAGGCGATGCATCCCAGGCCTTCATCTTCGAGGGTCTCTAGCAGGCCATCCTCTACCCACCTATCAAATATGGAATAACGTGCCTGATGCAAAATAAACGGAACTTTAAGCTCGCGTAAAAGTGCAGCGGCTTCCGCGGTTTCTTTGGGTTGATAATTGGAGATCCCTACATAAAGTGCCTTTCCCTGTCTAACTATATCGGATAAGGCAATCATTGTTTCTTCCAGAGGAGTATCGGGGTCTGGTCTATGATGATAAAAAATATCCACATAATCCAAGCCCATTCTGTTTAGGCTTTGATCTATACTCGCCATGAGATACTTTCTAGAGCCCAGATTACCATAAGGTCCGGGCCACATATCAAATCCTGCCTTAGAAGCTATGAACAACTCGTCGCGGTAAGGTTTGAAATCCTTTTTGTATAACAAACCAAAATTCTCTTCTGCCGAACCATATGGAGGGCCATAATTATTGGCAAGGTCAAAATGTGTAATACCAAGATCAAAAGCTCCTCGCAGAATATCCCTACCATTTTGAAGGCTGTCCACAAATCCAAAATTATGCCATAACCCCAATGATAATGCTGGCAATAGCACACCGCTCTTACCGCTTCGGTTATATTTCATGGACTGGTACCTATCTTCATGGGCACGGTATTCCTTTACACCAGACTTGTCGTTTGTTTGCATAAATTACAAAGATTTAACACCCCAAAACTCCTTGTTCCAAGAATTTCGGCGGTGATATCAACATTAAAATTCTATTTACCTTGCCCTAAATATGTAGCGCCCGGTCTTCCGTGGCTGCCAAAGCCGCTTCCTTAACAGCTTCCGCATAGGTAGGATGGGCATGGCTCATCCTTGCAATATCCTCGGCCGAAGCCCTAAACTCCATGGCGGTAACTCCTTCTGTAATGAGGTCTGCACAACGTGCTCCAATCATATGGACACCCAGAACCTCATCGGTTTTCTTATCAGCAAGTATCTTTACAAAACCGTCTATATCCATACTGGCACGGGCACGTCCCAATGCGCGCATAGGAAACTGCCCTACCTTATATTCTACTTTGGCCTCTTTCAGTTCTTCTTCCGTTTTTCCTACGGCAGCAACTTCGGGCCATGTGTAGACTACGCCCGGGATTAAATTATAATCGATATGTGGTTTTTGACCCGCCAATATCTCGGCAACCATACTACCCTCTTCCTCCGCTTTGTGTGCTAACATGGCTCCACGTACCACATCGCCAATAGCATAGATGTTGGCAGCCGTGGTCTGTAACTGACCATTGACTTCAACCCTGCCCCTTTCATCAATCTTTACGCCTGCAGCCTTGGCATTCAGTCCATCGGTATAAGGTCTTCGTCCTACAGAAACAAGACAGTAATCACCGGTAAAGGTAACTTCTTCGCCTTTCTTGTTATCTGCCTTAACGATAACTTCATTGCCTTTTCGCTCTACGGATTTAACTTTATGTGAAAGGTTAAACTTTGCCTTTTGCTTTTTCATGGCCTTCATTAATTCCTTGGAAAGCGCACCATCCATTCCAGGAATTATTCGATCCATAAATTCAATAACGGTAACCTCAGAACCCAAACGCTTATAAACCTGTCCCAATTCCAAACCTATGACCCCGCCTCCGATTACGATCATGTGTTTTGGGATTTCTGTCAATTTCAGTGCCTCCGTAGAGGTAATGATGCGTTCCTTATCAATTTTTATAAAGGGTAAAGTAGAAGGCTTAGAGCCTGTAGCTATAATAATATGTTTGGCTTCAATGGTCTCGGTCTTGCCATCATTTTTCTTTATGTTGACATGTGTGGCATCTTTAAAACTGCCAATACCTTCGTAAACATCTATTTTGTTTTTGTCCATTAAAAACTGAATCCCCTTCGTAGTCTGGTCTACCACAGCCTGCTTACGGCCAATCATTTGCTTCAGATTAACCTTTACCTCACCCGGAATTTCGATACCGTGTTCTTCAAAGTGTTTGATGGCATCTTCATAGTGGTGGGACGAATCCAAAAGTGCCTTGGAGGGTATACAACCTACATTAAGACAGGTGCCACCCAAGGTTGCATATTTTTCAATGATTGCGGTTTTCATTCCTAATTGCGCGCAACGTATTGCTGCCACGTATCCTCCGGGACCAGAGCCTATAACGGCTACATCGTATTGAGTCATAGTATGGTTTTGTTAATGCTAGCTTGTTTCGTATTGAATATCCGAAAATTCGAAATACAAAAGTACGAATGTTTTGTGGTTAGACAATACGGACGTTAGGGCGATTAATGTGTTAGCCAGTAGTGGTCTTTAACTTTCCAATTCCATAAAAACCTGCCCAAACGCTTGCTATCAAAGCCAAAGCGGAAGGTACGGCAAACCACAGCGGATTACCTGCCAATCCGGCCCAAAGGAGGTACGTAGTTTCTATGACAATAAAAAGTGAAATGACCAGGACGGGCCATTTATTATGGTTTCCGCCGATAAGAGTGGCCAGTAAGCCAGAAATTAAACCTGCTATAAGCGTGGCAATACCCCCTATGGCAAGTTCCGAAACTGAGGATGTGGCCACATGTACACCATCTACCACTACTTCCTGAGCAACTGTAGTAAGTACTATTAGTGTAAGTTCTCCCAATAAAACCCCTAAAATTGTTCTAAAAATAGACCCTGCTTCCATGCCTCGCTGCTTTAACCAATTACCAATTACCAATTACCAATTACCAATAAGGTACGTATATTGCACAAGCATTAAGCACTGTTTAACAACACTTTAGCAGCTATAGGGCAATAGCCGTGGTATGTTTTACTTCATTGATTACAAAAGAGCTTTGTGTACTACCAATATGGTCTATGGCCGTAAGTTTGGTCACCATAAAATCGCGATAGGCCTGCATACCGCCGACGTGTATTTTTAGGATATAATCGTAATCCCCACTAATATGATAACATTCCGCTACCTCTTTAAGTTTGGCTACCTGTCTTTCGAACTGCATTACAAATTCTTTGCTATGCTTTAAAAGCTTGATATGACAGAGCACCACAAAAGCCTTGTCTACTTTTTGTTGATCTACTAGAGCTACATACCTTGTTACAACTCCAGTACGTTCCAAACGTTTAATTCGCTCATACACCGCTGTGGTGGACAACCCCAACTGATTTGCATATTCTTTTGTAGTTCTTTTACTGTTGGTCTGTAGCAAGTCTAAAAGGGCAACATCGGTTTCATCAAGATTGATCATGATTTTTTTTCTTTAAAAATAGCGAACATTACGAATTTAATGAATATAATTCTATGTTTAAATACTATAATAGATTTATTTTCTATAATTATAACATTTGATTGTTATTTTATCCATTTATAAATAATTTTATGGTACAAAAAACTATATCCATGGACTATAAAGCTTCAGATTACATACAGAATTTGCAATATTTTGGTGAGTTTGGAGGTGTAAACCCCTCTATTTCGGATTCATCTACCTATACTTTTTTGTCGGCTAAGACCATGTTCGATACGTTCGACGGCAATACGGAGGGATGCTATTTATATAGTAGACACTCCTCCCCTTCCAACCTCTACCTAGGGGAGGCCTTAGCAGCTTTGGAAGGCACGGAAAGTGCCAATGTCTACGCTAGCGGCATGGGAGCCATTACATCGGTGCTAATGCAATTATGCGATACCGGTGATCATATTGTAAGTAGCAGAACCATCTATGGAGGGACCTACGCCTTCCTAAAAAACTTTTTGAAAAAGTTTAAGATCGATACCTCCTTTGTGGATACTACGAAAATAGACCTAGTGGAAAAGGCTATAACCCCTAAGACCAAAATGATCTATTGCGAAGCCGTTAGCAATCCTTTGTTGGAAATTGCAGATATAAAGTCGCTCGCAACGCTAGCCAAGAAGTATGATATACCCTTGGTAGTAGACAATACTTTTTCTCCATTGACCATTACACCTGCCAAATTGGGGGCAGAAATTGTTATCCATAGCTTAACAAAATTCATCAACGGAAGTAGCGACTGTGTAGCTGGGGTGGTCTGCGGCCCTAAAGATTTCTGTTTGGCATTAAAAGATGTAAACTCTGGCGCCGGAATGTTATTGGGTAGTACGTTAGACAGCTTAAGGGCGGCTTCTATCTTAAAAAATCTAAGGACTCTACATATCCGTATAAAAAAACACAGTGAAAATGCACTTTACCTAGCCGAAAACTTCGAAAAAGATGGCTTGCGTGTGGTTTACCCAGGATTAAAGTCACATTCAGGATTCCCCATCATAAAAAAACAAATGAATACATCCTTTGGTTATGGAGGCCTACTTACCGTGGATGTAGGGTCTTTGGAAAATGCAAATGCCCTGATGGAACTTATGCAACAAAAAAACCTTGGGTATTTGGCGGTGAGCCTTGGGTTTTATAAAACCCTTTTTAGTGCTCCCGGTACTTCCACCTCCTCGGAAATACCTTTGGAAGAGCAAAAAGAAATGGGGTTATCCAATGGACTTATTCGATTCTCTGTAGGGCTGGACAACGATATTCACAGAACCTATCAAATGATGAAGAAATGTATGGTAACACTAGGAATCCTTAAAAGTATAGAGGTAAGCATTTAAATGGCAGGCTTGCAGAACAGTTTCCAAAATCGTAATATTACAAGGTAACTAACTACCAAACTATGCAAAGTAAGAAAGCCAAACCCTATCGCCAAAATGAAAATATAGTTGAAAATCAGGAACTTAGCATTTGGGAGGCCCTAATCCCCGTTATTGCGCTAGTAGGCATGCTTGCCTACAATGTTTACGTTTTTGGAGAGGACGCCATTAGTGGCTCCAACCAGTTTATTTTGCTTTTGGGCGGTGCCGTGGCCGCAGTTGTAGGTTTTTTAAACAAGGCTTCTTACAAACAAATGCTGGCCGAGGTAGCAGAGAATGTAAAATCTACCACCGGGGCTTTAATAATTCTGCTAATGGTGGGTGCACTTGCTGGCACATGGCTCATTAGTGGTATTATCCCCGCCATGATCTACTATGGATTACAAATCCTTAACCCTACCATATTTTTAGCAGCCTGTGTGGTTATCTGTGCCATTATTTCTATAGCCACAGGAAGTTCTTGGACTACTTCGGCTACCGTGGGTATAGCACTTATCGGGATTGGTGATGCGTTGGGTGTTTCTTTGGGCATGACGGCCGGAGCCGCGCTTTCAGGAGCTTATTTTGGAGACAAGTTATCGCCTTTAAGCGATACTACCAATTTGGCACCTGCCATGGCCGGAGGTGAACTTTTTGGTCATATCAAATACATGACCCTAACCACAATACCTACCATACTGGTTACCTTTACTGTTTTTATTATCCTCGGATTTACCCAAGATACCTCGGGTACCGCGGATATTGCTACTATTTTAAATGATATCGATGCTACCTTCAACATCAACGGATGGCTGTTCTTAGTGCCTTTGGTCGTGATTTTTTTGATTGTTAAGAAAACCCCTCCCCTTGTTGCCCTATTGATAGGAACCTTATTGGGAGGTGTGTTTGCCTTGATATTCCAACCTGGCGTTGTTGCCGGAATAACAGGAAACGAAACCCTGACTTTTGAATCTGCCTACAAAGGTGTTTTGAACTCCATAACTTTGGAAACCACTATTGCCACGGATAACGAAGCACTTACCAAACTCTTTTCCGCTAAAGGGATGAAAGGTATGTTAGGCACCATTTGGCTTATTATTTGTGCCATGGTATTTGGTGGGGTAATGGATGGTATAGGCGCCTTGGCCAGAATTACAAAATCGTTGTTGGGCATGGCCAAGACCACTTTTGGCCTTTTTGCAAGTACAGTAGGCAGTTGTTTGGCCCTTAACGTTACGGCATCGGATCAGTATTTGGCCATTGTGGTTCCAGGAAAAATGTTTTCTCAAGCATATAAAGATAGAGGGCTTGCTCCGGAGAATCTAAGCCGTACTTTAGAAGATTCTGGTACCGTCACCTCCGTATTGATTCCATGGAATACCTGCGGTGCTTACCATAGTAGTGTTTTGGGCGTGGGTGTGGGCGAGTATATGTTTTTTGCCATTTTCAACTGGTTGAGCCCTATTATGACCTTGATCTTTGCAGGATTCAAAATAAAGATAAAACAACTGGTTACAACTACGGAATAACGTTTTTTGCTTCCTATTTCCCCAGGCAATTTTTCCGGACATTTCCTACCATATCACCTAGATATTTTATAATTTCACGGCGAACTTAAAACCGTTGAAATGGCTACAGTAACACTTAAAGGAAATACCATACATACATTGGGCACACTACCAGCAAAAGGGAGTACTGCCAAGGATTTTACGCTTACCAAAGTAGATTTGTCCGGCACTACCCTATCCAATTACAAAGGACAAAAAGTAGTATTGAACATTTTCCCAAGCATTGACACCGGTACTTGTGCACAATCGGTACGGCAGTTTAATCAGGAGGCTGCAGAATTGGATAACACCAAGGTACTCTGCATTTCCAAGGACCTACCCTTTGCCCAGGCCCGCTTTTGTGGTGCCGAAGGTATTGCGAACGTTGAAATGCTATCTGATTTTAGGGATGGGAATTTCGGAAGGACCTACGAGGTAGAATTTACAGACGGACCCCTGCAATCGTTGCATTCCAGAGCAGTGATCGTATTGAACGAAGAAGGTACCGTACTCTACGCGGAGCAGGTGCCAGAAATTGTGGACGAACCCAATTACAAAGCCGCATTAGAAGCGTTAATGGATGCCTAAGGAATCCTTTCTCAAAAATAGAATTCGAGGAGTTGGTTATGCCTTGCGCGGAGCACTATTGCTTATACGTACCGAGGGCAGTATCAAAGTTCAGATCGTTATAGCATTGATTATGACCGCTGCCGGCTTCTTTTTTGAAATTTCGAGTACGGAATGGATCTTACAAATCTTCGCAATTGCCATGGTATTGGGCATAGAAGGCCTAAATACGGCAATAGAAAAAATTGCGGATTATATACAGCCAGAGTTTGATGAAAAGATTGGGTTTATAAAAGACATTTCGGCAGGCGCAGTAATGCTGGTCTCTATAGCGGCCTCCATTATTGGGCTGATCATCTATTTGCCAAAACTTTTTTAAACTATCCCTAACGCTTGCTTCCTTAGTAAATTTGTATTTTAGCCCCAAATAATTGATGATTTAATGGCAAAGAAGCGAAAAACAGCAAAGCCAAAAGCTACCAAAAAAGGTTTTTCATTTAGGTTATCCAAACAGAACAAAATAATATTGGGAAGTCTCCTCATACTTTTCAGTATGGCCCTGTTCTTTTCTTTTATATCCTTTTATTTTACCTGGCAAGACGACCAAAGTACGCTTACGGAATTTGCAAATAGAAATGAACAAGCAAAAAATTTGCTCAATAAGTTTGGGGCTGCGGTAAGTCATTTTTTTATGTACCGTGGTTTTGGATTGGCCTCCCTTATTTTCCCTTTTCTTTTTTGTGTTTCTGGGCTATATCTCTTTCTAAGCTTAACAAAAAAGGGCCTCCTAAGCACCTGGATATGGGGCTTGGTGTTTGTTATTTGGGTAGCAATTGCCTTGGGCTTTTTTGCTCCTAGCAGACCTCTTTTAGGGGGGTTGATAGGCTATGAAATGAACGATTTCTTACAGGATTATACCGGTAAGATCGGGGTGTTCCTATTATTGTTGTTTGGACTGGTCATTATTCTGGTCCGACTGTTTAAATTTACGCCCGAAAGTCTCGCTAAGTATTTTGCAAAAAAAGACAGACCCCTTGCCTACGAATCTGCAGACATAGGAAATACTACCCCAGAAACTTCATTGTCCCAAGAGAAGGATACCGCAATAGTGTTGGATACCTACACCCATAAAGAAGATATTCCTGTTTTGGAAAAAGATCCCAAGGAAACTTTGGAGCTCAAGACGGTTAACAAACCCGAAGCGCCAAAGGAGAATATTGAAATGAAGGTTGAAAAGATTAAGGAGGAAAAAGAAGAACGCAAAAACACCGCCGATAAACTTGTGGCAGACTTTGGCGAGTTTGACCCTACCCTGGAGCTTGGCAATTATAAATTCCCTACTATAGAACTTCTAGATCAACATGGTACTACAGGGGGCATAACCATAAACCAGGAAGAGTTAGAGGAAAACAAGAACAAAATTGTAAATACCCTAAAAAATTATAAGATCGGTATAGCCCAGATCAAAGCTACCATTGGCCCCACGGTAACGCTTTATGAGATTGTACCCGAAGCTGGGGTGCGTATCTCCAAAATAAAGAATCTGGAAGACGATATTGCCCTTTCCCTTGCCGCATTAGGTATACGTATCATTGCCCCTATTCCGGGCAAAGGTACCATTGGTATAGAAGTACCCAACAAAAATGCAACCATTGTATCCATGCGCTCCGTAATAGCATCTAGCAAATTTCAAAAAGCGGAAATGCAATTGCCCATAGCTTTCGGAAAGACCATAAGCAATGAAACTTTTGTGGTAGATCTTGCAAAGATGCCCCATCTCCTTATGGCCGGTGCCACCGGACAGGGAAAATCTGTTGGTTTAAATGCGGTACTTACCTCCTTACTTTACAAAAAGCATCCGGCGGAAGTTAAATTTATTCTGGTAGATCCTAAAAAAGTAGAGCTTACTATTTACAATAAAATAGAGCGTCATTATTTGGCCAAATTACCCGATTCCGAGGACGCCATTATTACCGACAATACCAAGGTGATCAATACACTTAATTCCTTGTGTATAGAAATGGACAACAGATACGAGCTGTTAAAAATGGCCATGGTGAGGAATATAAAGGAGTACAATGAAAAATTTAAAACACGTAAGTTAAACCCCAACGATGGTCATATGTTCTTGCCTTATATTGTGCTGGTCATAGACGAATTTGCCGATCTGATCATGACGGCTGGCAAGGAAGTAGAAACACCCATTGCCAGATTGGCACAATTGGCCCGTGCCATTGGTATTCATTTGATCATTGCTACACAAAGGCCCTCGGTAAATGTAATAACGGGCATTATTAAAGCCAACTTTCCGGCTCGGATTGCCTTTAGGGTAACCTCTAAAATAGATTCCAGGACTATTTTGGACGCTCAGGGAGCGGACCAATTAATAGGAAGGGGCGATATGTTGTTCACACAAGGAAACGATGTAACGAGAATTCAATGTGCTTTTGTAGACACACCCGAGGTTGCCAAAATTGCAGAATATATAGGGTCTCAGCGTGCTTATCCAGATGCCCATCTTTTACCGGAATATGCCGGGGAAGATTCTGGCACAGGTATTGATTATGATATTTCCGAAAGGGATGCCATGTTCCGAGATGCCGCCGAAGTTATCGTAATTGCGCAACAAGGTTCTGCCTCATTGATACAACGTAAGTTAAAACTGGGGTATAACCGTGCCGGTAGAATAATAGACCAATTGGAGGCCGCTGGTATCGTTGGTCCTTTTGAAGGAAGCAAGGCCCGTCAGGTATTGGTTTCGGACATGTTCGCCTTAGATCAATTATTAAGTAATGAGACAAAATAAAAGTAAAATGAAAAAAATACTGCTTATAGCAATTGCGTTTACTTCATTTACCGCCATGGGCCAAAGTTCTACAAAGGCCAAGACCTTATTGGATGAAGTATATAACAAAGTGAAGAGCTACGACAATATTTATGTGGATTTTAAATTTGCCCTTCACAACAGTGAAGCCAATGTAAATCAGGAAACCCGGGGCGATGTTACCCTCCAGGGCGATAAATACCTATTTAATTACTTGGGCTCCCAACAATTGTACGATGGCAGTAAAGTATATACCATAGTGCCAGAAAACGAAGAGGTTACCATAGAGAACCAGACGGAGGACGATAATGATATTACCCCTTCCAAAATGCTTACCTTTTACAGACAGGGCCATAATTACGAATGGGACGTACTGCAAAACGTTCAGGGAAGGAAAATACAGTTTATAAAATTAGTACCTATTAATTCCAATTCCGAGATAAAATCAATTTTATTGGGAATAGACGTGGAGACCAAGCATATCTATAAGCTTATCCAGACCGGTAAAAACGGTACAAAGACCACCATTACTGTTAATTCTTTTAAAACGGATCAGCCATTGTCGAAAACCTTATTTACTTTTGATGAGAATAAGTACAAGGATGACGGGTACTACATCATAAGAAGCTAAGAATTTGCGAATACTAGACCGATATATACTATACAGGTTCCTCTTTAATTTTGTTAGTTCGTTTGTAATATTGATGTTCATTTTCATATTTCAAACGATTTGGCTCTTTATAGACGATTTAGCAGGCAAAGGGCTCGATATTGTTATTATCGGTAAGTTTCTTTTTTACCTTATGCCCAATCTTACGGAGAAAGTATTGCCGCTTACCGTGTTGTTGTCATCGATCCTTACTTTCGGAACTTTTGCGGAGAATTATGAGTTTGCGGCCATGAAGGCCTCGGGAATATCTTTGCAGCGATCCATGCGAAGCCTCATTTATTTTATCGTTTTCTTGGGCGGCGTCACTTTTTATTTCGCTAACAGCGTTATTCCGGCATCCGAGCAGAAAATCTATAACCTTAGACGAAATATCGCCAAAGTAAAACCGGCGGTTGCCATTGCGGAAGGGGTTTTTAGCGATTTTGAAGGCACAGGGATGAATATAAAGGTAGACAAGAAATACGGCGAAAACGATCGTTTTTTGGAAAGTGTGATCATCCATAAAAAATCAGCAACCAACATTAATAATACCGTTATAAAGGCCAAGACAGGAGAACTTAAAAGCAATAAAGACTCTGATATTATCCAATTGGTTTTGTATGATGGACATTATTATGAAGATGTGCGGTCCAAATCCAATAAGGGCAAAAAAAAGCATCCATTTGCCAAATCCAATTTTGAGAACTATACCATGAACATAGATATCTCCGGATTAAACGATGTGGATATGAACGAAGAAAGGGATATCAATACGGATAAGATGAAAAACATCTCGCGCCTAACCAAAGATATAGACTCCCTAAAGAAAGATAACATAAAGGTAGTAAAGGCTTTCTCCAAGAATATCAATAACAGAATGGGTGCGTTCCTTCCTGTTACGAAAGATTCCGTACCTCCACAAGAAAAAGATAGTTTAGCTGCCCTGCCCGTTAATGACAGCATTATAACTGAGCACAAGAACGAAGCCCAAGGCCAAGTAACCGATATTGTAAAATTGTACAAGGACTATCAAAAAATACAAATCATAAATTCCGCGACCAACTCCAGTAAAAACATTCTAAATTCCATAAAAGGGAAAAAAGAAGAGCTAGAAAAAAGATATAAGATTTACAATATGCATATTTTGTCCTTGCATAAAAAATTTGCACTGGCCTTTTCTTGTGTAATCTTGTTTTTTGTTGGAGCACCCTTGGGGGCAATAATACGTAAAGGAGGGTTGGGATTACCCATGGTTATCGCTATAATTTTGTTTTTAACCTATTATTTCATTGGTGTCTTTGCCGGCAACTATGCCAAGGAAGGCAACATACACCCTATTTTAGGGGCATGGTTATCTACCATTATAATGCTACCTTTGAGCGTATTTTTAACGAAAAGAGCCACGGCAGACCGTGGATTGACCAATATTGGAAATATCGTGGATTTTATAAAAGGGCTATTCAAAAAGAAAACGGAAGTTGCTACAACATGATGATCGGCATGACAAAAGATATACAATTGAATACAATAGAAGAAGCTATTGAAGATGTAAAAAATGGTAAGGTCATTATTGTTGTCGATGATGAAAACCGGGAGAACGAGGGCGATTTTATTGCAGCCGCGGAAAAAGTTACGCCAGAGATGATCAATTTTATGGCGAAACATGGCAGGGGCCTTATCTGCGCACCGCTTACCGAAGATCGCTGTAGGGAACTTCAATTGGAGATGATGGTACAAAACAACACGGTATTGCATCAGACCCAGTTTACCGTGTCCGTGGATCTCATTGGGCATGGATGTACCACTGGGATTTCGGTGCATGACAGATCCAAGACCATTCTAGCTTTGGTAGATGAGGATACCAAGCCACATGAGTTGGGGCGCCCGGGACATATTTTCCCATTGAGGGCCAGAAACGGAGGAGTACTTAGACGCACAGGGCATACAGAGGCATCTATAGATTTGGCAAGACTTGCCGGTTTAAAACCTGCTGGAATTTTAGTGGAAATACTGAATGAAGACGGTACTATGGCACGCTTACCAGAACTTATGGAAGTAGCCAAAAAGTTTGACTTAAAAGTCATCTCCATAGAAGATTTGGTCGCCTATCGTATGGAGCACGACAGCCTGATCGAGAGAAAAGAAGCTTTTGACATTACCACGCGGTTTGGAAAGTTTCGGTTACGCGCCTATAAGCAAACCACCAATAACCAAATACATATCGCCCTTGTAAAAGGTACTTGGAAAGCAGGTGAACCTATCTTGACCAGGATCAACGCTACTTTGGTAAACAATGATATTTTAGGGACACTAACCAATAATCCGGATAAAAAACTGGAAGCCATGTTCGATGCCATCAGTAAGGAAGAAAAGGGTGCCATCATCTTTATCAATCAGCAGTCGCAATCACTGAACTTGCTGAATCGGCTAGCAGAATTGAAAGAGCTACAGGCCAATAATGTTTTTAAGGCACCGAAGATAAACATGGATGCCAAGGATTTTGGCGTGGGTGCCCAAATCTTGCACGACCTCAATATTACAAAAATAAGGTTGCTTACCAATACGCTGCAGACAAGGCGAGTAGGTATCGTGGGATATGGTTTGGAAATTGTGGATTACGTAGCCTACTGATCAATTGCTCCCAACACGCCGGCCATAGTCTCGGCCCGTTTGCGCACTTCGGACTTGCTCCACCCCAATTTAATAAGACAGGAAATATTTCTACCTACCCAATGATCAGATTTGGAAAAATCGGACTTATAATAATTGGGCAACTGATCGTAAACCTTATTGGGCAAGTAACCCAAGGATTTCAGATCTTTTAGGTGTTCCCATTTTCTGTGATAATGCCAATTGTTGTCATACCAATAGAAACAACCATCTACACCGGCTTTGGCTAGCGCTTCCGTGGCCTTTTTGGCCAAATCTTCCGTAGGCATGTAAAAACTAAGAAAAGAATAGTTCTCTACGCCACCTTTTGGAACCCGTCTGAATGTTATCTGAGGAACTTTTTCCAAGGCTTTTCTAAGTACGGTATAATTGTACTTCTGAATATCAAGAAATTTATCCAACCTTTTAAGTTGCGCTACGCCTACCGCTGCGTTAAGCTCGGAAATTCTATAGTTATACCCTAAAAAGGGGTGTGCCTCTGCTCCCCTATCCTTACCTATATGATCGTGTCCATGATCGGAATACTGTTCGGCATGCGCATAATAATCTTGGTTATTGGTTATAACGGCTCCGCCTTCGCCACAGGTAATGGTCTTCACATAATCGAACGAAAAGCATCCCAAATCTCCATAACTACCCAAAGGTTTACCGTTGTAACTACCTCCAATAGCTTGGCAAGCATCTTCTATCAATAATAGGGAGTGTTTTTTACAAAGCACTTTAAGGGCGTCCAAATCTGCCATGGAACCGCACATATGCACGGGCATTATTACCTTGGTTCTTTTGGTTATGGCTTTGGCAACCGCAGTGGGGTCTAACGTAAGCGTATCATCCACATCTACCATAATGGGTACAGCTCCAAGGGCCAAAATTGCTTCAAAAGTGGCCACGAAGGTAAAAGTTGGCATTATTACCTCATCTCCGGTACTGACACCTGCACTGGCCATTGCCACGGTAAGGGCCGCAGTACCACTACTGACCACATGGGCATACCCACACTTCATACGCTTTTCCAAAGCCTTCTCCAAGGTCTTGGCCTTCCAGTGTCCTTTCCGCACTCCATTGAAGCCATAACGCATTAAAACTCCCGAATTTAGCACGTCGTTAACCTGTGCTTTTTCCTTGGCTCCAAAAAGTTCAAATCCTGGCATATTGTAAGATAATGTTTACAAATGGCGAAAATAAGATTATAATTTAAATATCGTGTATACCGCCTTTGTTTTTTATATAATTTCTATAATAGTTTCAATTAAAGAACCAAAGCTTAATAGCCATGGCCACTACCATAACCACCAAAAACGTCTTTATAAAACCATCTCCTTTTTTTACGGAAAACCTACTGGAGAACCATGCACCGCTACCATTGCCAATGGCCAATATAAGACCTACTTTCCAATCTACCTTATCATTAAAAACAAACACGGCCAAGGCGGCCAAGGTATAGATAAAAACAACGGCAACTTTGGTGGCATTTACCCGGACCAAGGTCATATGATTTACATAATGTAGAAATAGAATGATGATAAACCCGAGTCCTGCGTTTATAAACCCGCCGTAAATTCCGAAAAAGAAAAAAGCGATGATCCCAATCCACAGATATTTGCCCGTTAAACGCTCTTGGAGTTCCCTAACATCAATTTTGGGTTTAAAGATAATGATGAGTACCACCACGATCATAATAACCGCCAGAATCTTATTAAAGGTCTCCCCTTTTATATCTACGGCAATGGTTGCACCCAGGATGGCACCCAGCAGGGCAGAAATACCCAAGTAAATATTAAAGGGAAAAGTGGATACGCCCTTACTTTTAAAACCAGCAGTTGCCAAGGCGGTCTGGATTACAATGGCCACCCTATTGGTACCATTGGCCACACTGGGTGGCAGTCCAAGAAATATAAGTACCGGAAGGGATAATAAAGACCCGCCACCGGCAATGGTATTTATGAACCCTACGGCAAAACCTACTCCCACCAAAAGTACATAATGGTACCATTCTTCCATCACACAAAAATAGCTTCTTAAAACGAATAATTAAGCGTTTATGGTTAAAATAAAAATCTTCAAAACCCTTCATAGAATAGAAAAAGCTTTCTATATTTGCACCCGCATTAGGAGAAATGGCAGAGTGGTCGAATGCGGCAGTCTTGAAAACTGTTGAGGGTCACACCTCCGGGGGTTCGAATCCCTCTTTCTCCGCTTAGCGCAAAGCTCGATATCCGATAAGGATATCGGGCTTTTTCAATTTTATAGAATGGGCA